>CAWUEW020000003.1:0-1765108 GCA_963921255.3 Paracoccaceae bacterium
CCGCGTCGGCTTCCGCATGGAAGACGGTCAGAAGGTCCGGTTCGCCAAGACCACGGGGGACGTGATCTAATGTTGGACAACGCCACCTACACCCCGCGTATGAAGACCGTTTATCGCGAGACCATCCGTCCCGCGATGAAAGAGGAATTCGGCTACAAAAACGAAATGATGATCCCGAAGCTCGAGAAAATCGTGCTGAACATCGGGGCCGGTGCTGAATCGGTGAAGGACAGCAAGAAGGCGAAATCGGCACAGGAAGACCTGACCGCCATCGCCGGTCAGCTGGCCGTCATCACCAAAGCCAAGAAATCCATCGCAGGTTTCCGCGTTCGTGAAGGCATGCCGCTGGGCACCAAAGTCACGCTGCGCGGTGATCGGATGTACGACTTCTTGGACCGCCTGGTGACCATCGCGCTGCCGCGCGTGCGTGACTTCCGCGGTCTCAAGCCGTCCTTCGACGGTCGTGGCAACTTTGCCATGGGCCTGAAGGAGCACATCGTCTTCCCCGAAATCAACTTCGACAAAGTCGATGAGGTTTGGGGCATGGACATCATCATGGTCACAACGGCCGAAACCGACGCTGAAGCGAAATCGCTTCTCAAAGGTTTCAACCTGCCGTTCAACGCGTGACGCGAGAGGAATAGACACATGGCAAAAGTTTCCATGGTTCAACGCGAACTCAAGCGTCAGCGTCTGGTGGAGAAATACGCCGCCAAGCGCGCCGCGCTGAAAGAGATCGCCAACGACGAGAGCAAGCCGATGGAAGAGCGCTTCAAGGCGCGCCTGAAGCTGGCGAAACTGCCGCGCAACAGCTCGGCAACCCGTCTTCACAACCGCTGCGAGCTGACCGGCCGTCCGAAGGCCTACTACCGCAAGCTGAAAATGTCGCGGATCAAGCTGCGCGATCTGGCCTCTAAGGGTCAGATCCCCGGCATGGTCAAGTCGAGCTGGTAAGGAGAGTAGACGATGAACGATCCTATCGGTGATATGCTGACCCGCATCCGCAACAGCCAGATGCGCGGGAAGTCCACGGTCGAGACCCCGGCCTCCAAGGCACGTGCGCGTGTTCTGGATGTGCTGGCGGACGAAGGCTACATCCGCGGCTACGAAGCCACGACCGGCAAAGACGGTCACCCGGTTTTCGAAATCAGCCTGAAATACTTCGAAGGCACCCCGGTCATCCGGGAGCTGAAGCGCGTGTCGAAACCCGGCCGCCGCGTCTACATGAGCGTGGGCGACATCCCGCAGGTCCGTCAGGGTCTGGGTGTTGCGATTGTCTCCACCTCGAAGGGCGTGATGTCTGATGCCAACGCACGGAGCCACAATGTTGGTGGCGAAGTGCTGTGCACCATCTTCTAAGGAGGGCATGACTGATGTCTCGTATTGGCAAAAAGCCGGTCGACCTGCCCTCGGGCGTTGAGGCGAAAATCTCGGGTCAGACCGTCGAAATCAAAGGTCCGAAGGGCACCCGCTCCTTCACCGCAACCGACGACGTGTCGCTGGAAGTGGCGGACAACGCCGTAACCGTGACGCCGCGTGGCAAATCCAAGCGCGCGCGTCAGCAGTGGGGCATGTCCCGCACCATGGTGCAGAACTGCGTCACCGGCGTGACCGACGGTTTCAAGAAAGAGCTTGAGATCCAGGGCGTGGGTTACCGGGCACAGATGCAGGGCAACACCCTGAAGCTGTCGCTTGGCTACAGCCACGATGTGGATTTCGAAGTGCCGCAAGGCGTGACCGTGACCGTTCCGAAGAACACCGAAGTGGTGGTCGAAGGGTCGGATCAGCAACTGGTCGGCCAAGTTGCGGCAAACATTCGCGAGTGGCGTGCGCCCGAGCCCTACAAGGGCAAAGGCATCCGCTACAAGGGTGAGTACATCTTCCGCAAGGAAGGCAAGAAGAAGTAAGGGCTGGCACAATGGCACTGAGCAAACGAGAGCTGTTCCAGAAGCGCCGCCTGCGCAACCGGAACAAAATGAAGAAGATGGCTGGCGGGCGTCCGCGCTTGTCGGTTCATCGGTCCAACAAGAACATCAGCGTTCAGCTGATCGACGACGTGAACGGCGTGACGCTGGCTTCGGCCTCGTCGCTGGAAGCGTCGCTTGGCGTGGTCGGCAAGAACAACGTCGAGGCCTCCGCGAAAGTGGGCGCCGCGATTGCCGAGCGGGCCAAGAAGGCGGGCGTGGAAGAATGCTACTTCGACCGCGGCGGTTTCTTGTTCCATGGTCGTGTGAAGGCTTTGGCCGACGCCGCCCGGGAAGGTGGACTGAAGTTCTAAGACGATTGTAGGGCGCCTTACGGGGCGCCCTCGATGATCGAGGGTGGGCGTGGCCCGCCACTGCGATTGAGTGTGATCGGCGCCCTGCGCGCCACCGACATGAAGGATGCCACCCATGGCAGAACGTGAACAGCGCCGCGGCCGTCGCCGCGAAGAGCGCGAAGAAACCCCGGAATTTGCCGACCGCCTGGTCGCGATCAACCGGGTCTCCAAAACCGTCAAAGGTGGTAAGCGCTTCGGTTTTGCCGCTCTGGTGGTTGTGGGCGATCAGCGGGGCCGCGTCGGCTTCGGCAAGGGCAAGGCCAAAGAGGTGCCCGAGGCGATCCGCAAGGCAACCGAGCAGGCCAAGCGGCAGCTGATCCGCGTGCCGCTGAAAGAGGGCCGCACCCTGCACCACGACATCGAAGGTCGTCATGGCGCCGGTAAGGTCATCATGCGCACCGCGCCGGAAGGCACGGGGATCATCGCCGGTGGTCCGATGCGCGCCGTGTTCGAGATGTTGGGCATCAAGGACGTTGTGTCGAAGTCGAACGGCTCGCAGAACCCGTACAACATGATCCGCGCCACGCTGGACGGTCTGAAGAAGCAGGCCAGCCCGCGTCACGTCGCAGCCCGCCGCGGCAAGAAGGTCGCCGACATTCTGCCCAAGCGTGACGAAGCGCCCGCGGCTGAAGCCGCAACCGAGGAGGCCTGAGAGACATGGCGAAAACCATCGTTGTCAAGCAGATCGGCAGCCCGATCCGCCGCCCGCAGGACCAGCGTGCCACGCTGATCGGCCTGGGCCTGAACAAAATGCACAAGACCCGCGAACTGGAGGACACCCCCTCGGTCCGCGGCATGATCCGCAAGATCCCGCATCTGGTCGAGATCGTGGAAGAGCGCGACTAAACCCGCCCTTTGTTGCACGACATGCAGAAGCCCCGGTCGTTCGTCGGCCGGGGCTTTTTCTTTGCGCGCGCGGGGCGATGGCCTAGCGTGGGGCCATGCGTGACCTGATCTACTACTACTCCGCCCATTCGGCCTTTGCTTATCTCGGCTCACAGCGCCTGATGGAGATCGTGAAGGCCCATGATCTGACCTTGGTGCACCGCCCAATCCCGTTGTCGCCGGTGGTCGAGCGGCAAGGCAGCCTCCCGTTTCGGGCCCGGACGCAGGCCCATGTCGACTATTTCTTCGGCCGCGAGATCGAACGGTGGGCCGAATGGCGCGATGTGCCGGTCATATCGCATCGGCCGACCCATCACGACGCTGACTATGGCCTTGCATCCGGGATGATCCTGGCGCTTGGCGATCGGGGCGCGGCGGTGGACGCCATGGCGCATGCGCTGCTGGAAGGGCATTGGCGCGACGACCTTGACCTGTCCGACCGGGCCGCGCTGGCGCAGGTGGCGGAACGCATGGGCCATGATCCCGATGATCTTTTGGCACGTGCCGCCGATATGGGCGGTGCCTATGCCCGCAATGCCGAAGAAGCCATCGCCGCCCATGTGATGGGATCGCCCACCTATGTTCTGGAGGGCGAGATGTTTTACGGCCAGGACCGGCTCGAGTTGCTGGACCGCGCTGCGGCACGGCCCTTTGCCCCCTCGGCCTGGGTTAATCCACCTGTCGATCATGGCTAGACGCCCCTATTGATCCCCGGCGCACACCCGTCTATACGCCCCCGGTGGTCCATCTGGGCCCGATTCCAACAATCAAGAAACGCCGTGTTCGTCCCATTCGCTTCGGGGGCGGTTCCGGCAAAGGAGAAGCGATATGAAATTGCATGAATTGCGCGACAATCCTGGCGCAACCAAGAAAGCCAAGCGCGTTGGCCGCGGCCCGGGTTCGGGCAAAGGTAAAACCGCTGGCCGTGGTATCAAAGGTCAGAAATCCCGTTCGGGTGTGGCGATCAACGGCTACGAGGGTGGCCAGATGCCGCTCTACCAGCGTTTGCCCAAGCGTGGCTTCAACAAGCCGAACCGCAAGCAATACGCCGTCGTGAACCTGGGCCTGATCCAGAAGTTCGTCGAGGCGGGCAAGCTGGACGCATCGGCCGAGATCACCGAGGACGCGCTGGTTGCGTCCGGCCTCGTGCGCCGCAAGCTTGATGGCGTGCGTATTCTGGCCAAAGGCGAGATTTCGACCAAAGTCACGCTGACCGTGACCGGTGCCTCGAAGTCGGCGATCGACGCCGTCGAAAAGGCCGGTGGCAGCCTGACCGTCGCAGCACCGGCTGCGGCTGAATAACCCGATCACGGGGGTGCGACCCCTGCATGGCTTGTGAGCGGCCCAAGGGCCGCTTACATACCGTTTCAGAATTGCGTGGCGGTGGGTCCTTGGGAGGGGTTTCGCCCCATTAGCCCATCAAGAGAGGCGGCATGGCATCAGCAGCGGAGCAAATGGCCGCGAACATGAGCTGGAGAGCGTTCGGCAAAGCGACCGAACTGCGCCAGCGTATCCTGTTCACGCTTGGCCTTCTGATCATTTATCGTGTCGGGACCTATATCCCGGTGCCCGGGATTGACGGTGTCGAACTTCGGGCGTTTTTCGATCAGGCCGCAGCGGGCCTCGGCGGCGTTCTGAACATGTTCACCGGCGGCGCGCTGAGCCGCATGGGTGTCTTTGCCCTCGGCATCATGCCCTACATCTCCGCCTCGATTATCGTGCAGCTCATGGCGGCCATGGTGCCGAAGCTGGAGCAGCTGAAGAAAGAAGGCGAACAGGGCCGCAAGAAGCTGAACCAATACACGCGCTATGGCACGGTGGTTCTGGCGACGGCCCAGGCCTATGGCCTGGCGGTTTCCATGGAGTCCGGGGGTCTTGTGACCGATCCCGGTTGGTTCTTCCGTGCGTCCTGCGTCATCACGCTGGTTGGTGGCACGATGTTCCTGATGTGGTTGGGTGAGCAGATCACGCAGCGCGGCATCGGCAACGGTATTTCGCTGATCATCTTCGTCGGCATCATCGCCGAGATCCCCGCGGCGCTGGCCCAGTTCTTTGAAAGCGGCCGCTCGGGCGCGTTGACCACCACCGCCACCCTTGGTGTGATCGCCATGCTGATCGGCACGCTGTTCTTCGTGGTCTTTATGGAGCGCAGCCTGCGCAAGATCCACATTCAGTACCCGCGTCGTCAGGTCGGGATGAAGGTCTATGATGGCGGGTCCAGTCACCTGCCGGTCAAGGTGAACCCGGCGGGCGTGATCCCGGCGATCTTCGCATCGTCCCTGTTGCTGTTGCCGACGACCCTGACGACCTTTGGAGGGGGACAGGCCAGCGGACCGATCATGGGCTGGATTCTGGCGAACTTTGGCCCCGGCCAGCCGCTTTACCTGCTGTTCTTTGCGTCGATGATCATCTTCTTCACGTATTTCTATACGCTGAACGTGTCCTTCAAGACCGACGATGTCGCCGACAACCTGAAGAACCAGAACGGCTTCATCCCCGGCGTCCGCCCGGGCAAGAAGACCTCGGAATACCTGGAATACGTGGTGACGCGGGTTCTGGTTCTGGGCTCGGGGTATCTGGCGCTTGTCTGTCTGATGCCCGAGATCGTTCGGACGAACCTGTCGATCACGGCCTATTTCGGCGGCACGTCGATCCTGATCATCGTGTCGGTGGGTATGGACACCGTGCAACAAATCCAGTCTCATCTCCTGGCGCACCAGTACGAAGGCCTGATCGAGAAATCGCAGCTTCGTGGGCGCAAAGGTGGAGGAGCGGCGCGCAAGCCGCGTAAGGGACCAGCACGTCGATGAACATCATTCTCTTGGGCCCGCCCGGGGCCGGCAAAGGCACGCAGGCCCGCATCCTGACCGAGGAGCGCGGCATGGTGCAACTGAGCACCGGCGACATGCTGCGCGAGGCCAAGGACAGCGGGACCGAGATGGGCAAGCGCGTGGCCGATGTCATGGCGCGTGGCGAACTGGTTACCGATGAGATCGTGATCGGTTTGATCCGCGAAAAGCTCGAGGGCGGCGGCACCGGGTTCATCTTCGACGGCTTCCCCCGCACCCTGCCGCAGGCAGATGCGCTTGGCGAACTGCTGATGGAAATGGGCCAATCGCTGGATGCCGTGATCGAGATGCAGGTGGATGACGATGTCCTTGTCAGCCGCATCACGGCGCGCTCGACCTGTGGGTCCTGTGGCGAGGTGTACAACGACATCACCAAACCCATCCCGGCGGACGGCAAATGTTCGAACTGTGGCGCCAGCGACTTCAAGCGCCGCGCCGACGACAACGAAGACAGCCTGAAGACCCGTCTGATGGCCTATTACAAGCAAACCTCGCCCTTGATCGGGTACTACTATGCCAAGGGCCTCCTGCGGGGCGTGAACGGCCTTGGAGAGATCGACGAGGTTGCGCGCGAAATCGCGGCTGAACTGAGCTGATCGGAACAGGGCTTTGGCCCTCGACCGTTTGCCGACCCCAAACCCTTGACGCATGGGACAAAAGCGCCTATGCGGCGGCTTCCCTCCGGGGATCATGGACGGTGTGGCGATTCTAGGCCCCACCCTTCGACCTGAAATACAGGGTCCTTTGGCGTTCGCCTGGGACCCTCTGTTGTGAAAAAAGGGCCTGGTATTACGGGCTCGCGACGAAAAAGGACGAGATTACCTTGGCACGTATCGCAGGGGTCAACATCCCCACCGCCAAGCGCGTACCCATCGCGCTGACCTATGTGACCGGCATCGGCCACACCTCCGCAAAGAACATCTGTGAAGCCGTCGGCATCGACCCGACCCGTCGCGTCAACGAACTGAGCGACGCAGAAGTGCTTCAGATCCGCGAGCACATCGACGCGAACTACACCGTCGAAGGCGACCTGCGTCGCGAAACCCAGATGAACATCAAGCGTCTGATGGACCTGGGCTGCTACCGCGGTCTGCGTCACCGCCGCAACCTGCCGGTTCGCGGTCAGCGCACCCACACCAACGCCCGTACCCGCAAAGGCCCAACAAAGGCCATTGCCGGTAAGAAGAAATAAGGGAGGCACTGATCCATGGCACGCGATCGTCGTCCCGCGAAGAAGAAGGTTTCCAAGAACATCGCCGCTGGCGTTGCGCATGTGAACTCTTCGTTCAACAACACCAAAATCCTGATCTCCGACGTGCAGGGCAACGCCATTTCCTGGTCGTCCGCCGGCACGATGGGGTTCAAGGGCAGCCGCAAATCGACCCCCTATGCCGCGCAGATGGCCGCCGAAGACGCGGGCCGCAAGGCACAGGATCACGGCGTGAAAACGCTTGAGGTCGAAGTGCAGGGCCCGGGTTCGGGTCGCGAAAGCGCCCTGCGCGCCCTGGCCGCGATCGGGTTCTCGATCACGTCGATCCGTGACGTGACCCCGATGGCGCACAATGGTTGCCGTCCGCCCAAACGCCGCCGCGTCTGAGCGACAACCGCTATGCGACGGGCCCGCGCAACCCTTTGCGCGTGGTCCGTCTTCGTCATTTTGATCCTCGAGCGTCTTGGGCCTTGGATCGGCCTGAAGACAAGAATGGAGGCGACGCATGATCCATAAGAATTGGCAAGAGCTTATTAAGCCCACGCAACTGGTCGTGAACCCGGGCACCGATCCGGCACGCAAGGCGACGGTTGTCGCCGAACCGCTCGAGCGCGGCTTTGGCCTGACGCTCGGCAACGCGCTGCGCCGCGTGCTGATGTCGTCGCTGCAAGGCGCCGCGGTCACCAGCGTTCAGATTGACGGCGTGCTGCACGAGTTTTCGTCGGTCGCCGGTGTGCGCGAAGACGTCACCGACATCGTCCTGAACCTCAAAGGCGTTGCGATCCGTATGGATGCCGACGGCCCCAAGCGCGTTTCGATTTCGGCCAAAGGCCCGAAAGTTGTGACCGCCGGTGACATCTCGGAAAGCGCAGGCATCGAAATCCTGAACAAGGAACACGTGATCTGTCACCTCGATGACGGCGCGGACCTGTACATGGAACTGACCGTCAACACCGGTAAGGGCTATGTCTCGGCCGACAAGAACCGCCCCGAGGATGCCCCCATCGGCCTGATGCCGATCGACGCGATCTACTCGCCGGTCAAGAAAGTGTCCTATGACGTGCAGCCGACCCGTGAAGGTCAGGTTCTGGATTACGACAAGCTGACGCTGAAGCTGGAAACCGATGGCTCGGTCACCCCGGACGACGCCGTGGCCTATGCCGCCCGCATTATCCAGGATCAGCTTTCGATCTTCGTCAACTTCGACGAACCGGAAAGCGACAGCCGTCAGGACGACGAAGACGATCTGGAATTCAACCCGCTTCTGCTGAAGAAAGTGGACGAGTTGGAACTGTCGGTGCGTTCGGCCAACTGCCTGAAGAACGACAACATCGTCTATATCGGCGATCTGATCCAGAAGACCGAAGCCGAGATGCTCCGCACCCCGAACTTCGGCCGCAAGTCGTTGAACGAAATCAAAGAGGTGCTTTCCGGCATGGGGTTGCACCTGGGCATGGACATCATCGATTGGCCGCCCGACAACATCGAAGAACTGGCCAAGAAGTTCGAAGACAACTTCTGAGCCGCAGAAAAATGCCCGGGAGAGCCGGGGACTATTCGGGTGCAGCACACCCCAAGGAGAGGGCCCCGCACGCATGGGGCCCCAGACAAAGCAAAATGAGATGGAGATAGAACAATGCGTCACGCTCGCGGATACCGCCGCCTGAACCGCACCCACGAACACCGCAAAGCGCTGTTCGCCAACATGTCGGGCTCGCTGATTGAGCACGAACAGATCAAGACCACGCTGCCCAAGGCTAAAGAACTGCGCCGCGTCGTTGAAAAGCTGATCACGCTGGCCAAACGGGGCGATCTGCACGCCCGTCGTCAGGCCGCCGCTCAGCTGAAGCAGGACATGCATGTGCAAAAGCTGTTTGACGTCCTCGGCCCCCGCTACGCCGAACGTCAGGGCGGCTATGTCCGCGTCATGAAGGCCGGCTTCCGCTATGGCGACATGGCGCCGATGGCGATCATCGAGTTCGTCGATCGCGACGTCGACGCCAAAGGCGCCGCCGATCGTGCGCGTCTCGAGGCTGAAGAGGCCGTGTTCGAGGCGGAATAAGCGCCCGACACACCCAAGTTTTCGAAAGCCCCTGCCGGGATCGGTGGGGGCTTTTGCTTTGGGGCGAAGAGTTGCGGTTGCCGTCGCCGGACCTTAGCTTCAGCCTATGCCCGATCTGTTCGACACCGCCCCGGCCGATGCGCCTCCCGCCCAGGCGGGTCCACGCCCCTTGGCGGATCGTCTGCGGCCAAAATCCCTGAGTGAGGTCATCGGGCAGGATCACCTGTTGGGTCCCGAGGGGGCCTTGCGCGTCATGCTGGACAGCGGGGCGTTGACCTCGCTGGTGCTGTGGGGGCCGCCGGGCGTCGGAAAGACAACAATTGCGCGGCTTCTGGCGGATGAAACCGCCCTGCATTTCGTGCAGATCAGCGCCATCTTCACCGGTGTTCCGGACCTGCGCAAAGTGTTCGAGGCCGCCAAGATCCGGCATGCGAACGGGCAGGGCACGCTTTTGTTCGTGGATGAAATTCACCGCTTCAACAAGGCGCAGCAGGACGGGTTCCTGCCGCATATGGAGGACGGGACGATCCTTCTGGTGGGCGCGACGACCGAAAACCCGAGCTTCGAGTTGAATGCCGCGCTTCTGAGCCGGGCGCAGGTCCTCGTGCTGAACCGTCTGGATGACGCCGCATTGGATCAGATCGTGGCCCATGCCGAACTGGACCTGCACCATCCCCTGCCGCTGACGCCGGAGGGACGCCAATCGCTGTGTGATATGGCCGATGGGGATGGCCGCGCGCTTTTGAACCTCGTGGAACAGGTCGCTGCGTGGACTGTGACCGGCCAGCTTGGGCCCAAGGAATTGGCCAGTCGCTTGCAGCGGCGCGCGGCCCAATATGACAAATCCGGTGAGGCCCATTACAACCTCATCTCCGCGCTGCATAAATCGGTGCGCGGCTCGGACCCTGATGCCGCGCTCTATTGGTTGGCGCGGATGCTGGAAGGCGGCGAAGACCCCCGATACCTCGCCCGGCGTATCACCCGCATGAGCGTGGAGGATATCGGGTTGGCGGACCCGCAGGCGCAGCGCCTGTGCCTGGATTCCTGGGCCACCTATGAACGCCTTGGGTCACCCGAGGGCGAGTTGGCCCTCGCGCAGGCGGTGCTGTATCTGGCTCTGGCGCCAAAATCGAACGCCTCCTACACGGCCTACAAGGATGCGCGGGCCAGCGCCCGATCGACCGGATCTCACCCGCCGCCCAAGCATATCCTCAACGCCCCGACCCAGATGATGAAGGACCAGGGATACGGGAAAGGCTACGAATACGATCACGATGCCAAGGATGGGTTTTCGGGGCAGTCCTACTTTCCCGACCAGATGTCGCGTCCGTCCTTCTACGACCCGGTGGAGCGCGGATATGAACGCGAGTTGAAAAGGCGGTTGGACTGGTTCGAAGGGCTGCGCGCCAAGCGCAACCGCGGCTGACCGGCCCCGCGACCGGCCGATTGCCGCTGGAATCGCACGCTATCGCATTGACAGCACGGGCGCGGCGACCCATCACCGGCGCCATGTTTGCCCCCGTTCTCCAAGTTGCCCTCGGCGGTGCCATTGGCGCCGTGCTCCGATACCTGACCGGTGTTGGTCTCATGCGTTTGGTGGGCCCGACGAGTTTCCCGATCTCGATCCTGACAGTGAACATCGTGGGGTCTTTCCTGATGGGGGTCTTTGTGGTTGCCGCCGCGCATCGCGGGCTGACCCATCTGTCGCCGCTGGTCATGACGGGCCTTTTGGGTGGGTTCACGACCTTCTCGGCGTTTTCGCTGGAGGCCGTCACGTTGTATGAACGCGGCGATCTCGGCCAGGCAGCATTGTACGTGGCCGCATCGGTGGTCTTCTCGATCCTTGGGTTGATGGTTGGGCTGTGGGTTGCAAGGGGGATCTTCGCATGAGTGGGGTCCAACAGCGCCAGGTGTCTCAGGACGAAGGGGATCAGCGCCTCGACCGCTGGTTCCGGCGTCATTTCCCGCAGGTGTCGCAGGGGCGCATCGAAAAGATGTGCCGCAAGGGCGAAATTCGCGTGGACGGCGCGCGGGCCAAAGCATCGACGCGCTTGGTGTCCGGGCAGACCGTCCGCATTCCGCCGCTACCCGACACGGCCGCGCCCGCGGTTTTTTCGGCCCCCCGAATCTCGGACGCGGACGAAAAGATGATCCAGCGCGCGGTGATCTACCGCGATGATCATATCATTGCGCTGAACAAACCACCCGGTCTGCCGACGCAAGGTGGCTCCAAACAGACGCGCCATGTCGATGGGCTGGCCGAGGCGCTCAGGTTCGGCGCCGACGAAAAACCGCGACTGGTTCACCGGCTGGACAAGGACACCTCGGGCGTTCTGATGCTGGCGCGGTCGCGCCGGTCCGCGCAAAGCCTGACCGAGGCGTTTCGGTCAAAGGATACGCGCAAGATCTACTGGGCCGCGGTTGCCGGGGTTCCGCAGCCGCGCCTTGGCACGATCCGCTACGGCCTTGTCAAAGCCCCGGGTCACGGACGTGGCGGCGAGGGCGAGAAGATGCACACCGTCCATCCCAACCATGTGGACGATACACCGGGCGCCAAGCGCGCCGTCACGGATTATGCCGTCCTGTCGGCCCTTGGAACGCGGGTGTCCTGGTGCGCTCTGGTGCCGGTCACCGGTCGGACGCACCAACTGCGGGCCCATATGGCCGCGATGGGGCATCCGATCGTGGGTGACGGAAAATACGGCGGGTCGGGTCAGGAAAACCTGGGCGACGGATGGGGCGCGCAACTGGGCGGCGGGTTGAGCCGCAAGCTGCACCTGCATGCGCGATCGCTGTCGTTGACCCACCCGGTGTCTGGCGCGCGGTTGGTTCTGACTGCCCCGATGCCCGAGCATATGGACCGCACCTGGGACACGCTGGATTGGCACGCGGCGGACGTTCCGGTCGATCCGTTCGAGGATTTGGAATGACCGATCTGCGTCTCGTGATCTTTGATGTCGATGGCACGCTGATCGACAGCCAGGCGCATATCGTGGCGGCCATGAATGCGGCGTTTGCGGCCGTCGGATTGCCCGCCCCTGCGCGTGAGGACACGTTGTCGATCGTGGGCCTGTCGCTTCCGGTTGCGATGTATCGCTTGGCGCCCGATCACCCCGAACAGACCGACGCGCTTGTGGCGGCCTACAAGCACAGCTTTGCCACGATGCGCCAGGCACAAGACGGGCACGCGCTGTCCCCCTTTTTTGAGGGGGCCGAAACGGCGCTGGCGCGTTTGGCGGCAGAGGATGATCTTCTGTTGGGGATCGCCACGGGCAAATCACGCCGCGGGTTGGACCACATTTTCGCGACCCACCAGCTCGGTCCACTGTTCCAAACGGTGCAATGCGCGGACGATCATCCATCGAAACCCCACCCCTCCATGATCGAGGCCTGCCTTGCGGAGACGGGTGTCGAGGCCCACCGCGCGGTCATCCTGGGGGACACCACCTATGACATCGAGATGGGCCGCGCCGCAGGGATCACCGCCTTGGGCGTGTCTTGGGGCTACCACGGTGTTGAGGATCTGAGGCAGGCGGGGGCCCATGACGTGATCGCGTCCTTCGCCGCCTTGCCCGCCGCCCTGCAAGAGATTTGGGAGCACGCATGACCGAGTGGAAGGCGAAACGATTTTGGACATCCGCCGCCGTGGCCGAGGCCGAAGGTGGCTTTCAGGTTCAACTCGACGGGCGACCGGTCAAAACCCCCGGCAAGGCGCTGCTGGTCCTGCCGACACGGCCCATGGCCGAGGCCATCGCCGCCGAATGGGACGCACAGGAGGATGAGATCAAGCCGCTGACGATGCCGGTCACCCGATCCGCCAATTCGGCGATTGAGCGCGTGACGGTCTTTCGGCACGAAGTCAGCGCGATGCTCGGCGACTACGCCGAGACCGACCTGTTGTGCTACCGCGCCGAGGGGCCGTCGGACCTTGCCGAGCGTCAGGCGAAGGCCTGGGATCCGATGCTGGATTGGGCGGCGGATCACTATGGTGCGCGATTGATCCCCACAGAGGGGGTGCTGCCGATCGCCCAGTCCGACACGGCCGTCACCGCCCTGCGCGCGGCAGTTGCCGTCGTTGATGTTTTCCCGATGACGGCGCTGCACGATCTGATCACCCTCTCGGGGTCCTGCGTGCTTGGCCTGGCGGTGTCCGAGGGCCGTTTGACGCCAGAGGATGCATTCGCGATGTCCCGAATCGACGAAGAGTATCAGGCCGAACTTTGGGGGCGGGACGAAGAGGCCGACGCCGCGGCGCAGGCGCGACTCGATCAATTCCTTCATGCGCACCGATTCTTGGGCCTGTGTTCCGACGGGTGATACCGTCTTGGTCAGCATCCAGTGCCCATTGAACAAAAAAAGGGCGCTCGCTCAAGGAATCGGCAAACAGGACGGGCTTCCCCTGCGGAAACCCCATGCGCAACCCTTGACCTATCGCCTGCGTTTTGCACAGTTATGCATCGTTGAGGGGTGAAAACCCTTCACGGACTATGCCATTGCCCAAAGGGCACCAAAAAAAACTCGTCCCTAAGGGCGGTCCATCAGGAAGAGGTAATCATGAAAAAATCCGTACTTTTCGGCACTATGGCCGTTGCTGGTCTTGCCGCAGGGTTCGCGTCTGCTCAAACGCTCGATGAAGTGCGTGAGCGCGGCACGCTGAACTGTGGTGTGTCCACCGGTCTGACCGGGTTCGCAGCGCCTGACGCCGAAGGCGAATGGCAGGGCTTTGACGTTGCTGTCTGCCGTGCTGTTGCAACCGCTGTTCTGGGTGACCCGAGCGCTGTTGAATTCGTTCCGACCACCGGCCAGACCCGCTTTACCGCGCTGGCTTCGGGCGAAGTCGACATGCTGGCTCGTAACACCACCTGGACCTTCTCGCGTGACGTCGACCTGTCGTTCGAATTCGTCGGTGTGAACTACTACGACGGTCAGGGCTTCATGGTCCCGCGTGAACTGGGTGTCTCGTCGGCGATGGAACTGGACGGCGCAACCGTCTGCATCCAGACCGGTACCACCACCGAACTGAACCTGGCTGACTTCTTCGCCTCGAACAACATGAGCTACGAGCCCGTGCCGATCGAGACCAACGCAGAAGCACAGCAGCAGTACCTGGCTGGTGCATGTGACGTTTACACCACGGACGCTTCGGGCTTGGCCGCAACCCGCGCCACCTTCGAAGATCCGTCGGCACACGTCGTTCTGCCCGAAATCGTCTCGAAAGAGCCGCTCGGCCCGCTGGTCCGCCACGGCGACCATGAGTGGGGCGACATCGTCCGCTGGACGCTGAACGCGCTGATCTCGGCAGAAGAACTGGGCATCACCTCGGCAAACGTCGCCGAACTGTCTGGTGGCACCAACAACCCGGAAATCAACCGTATCCTGGGCACCGAAGGTGAACTGGGCGCGATGCTGGGTCTGGAAGCTGACTGGGCCGCCAACGTGATCGCAACCGTGGGCAACTACGGCGAAGTGTTCGAAGGCAACATCGGTGAAGCAACCCCGATCGGCCTGGCACGTGGTCTGAACGCCCAGTGGACCGACGGTGGTCTGCTGTACTCGCCGCCGTTCCGGTAAGGCAATTTTGGGGAGGGCGCGGTCGCAAGATCGCGCCCTTTTCACATCGAGATTTGGCGCGCGCGCTGAACTCTGACCCTCGCTGCAAGAGGTGGGGGCGACGGCAAAATCAAGAACGACAGGGGGCCTGAGATATGGCGACGATAACCGATCCGCCACGCGAGGCGTTTCGCATCAGCCAGCTGATCTATGACACGCGATACCGCGCGATGACGATCCAGGTGGTTGCTTTATTTCTCATCATGGCGGGCCTCATTTGGTTGGCGAACAACGCCGTTCAAAACCTTGCCGCGCTTGGGAAGGACTTCGATTTCGGCTTCCTCGGCAATCGCGCTGGCTACGATATCAACCAGCGTCTCATCGAATACTCGAACGACAGCAGCCATGGCCGTGCCGCCCTTGTCGGCATTCTCAACACGCTGCTCGTCGCCCTCTTGGGCTGTATCACCGCGACGATCCTTGGGGTTTTCGCAGGGGTCTTGCGCCTGTCCAACAACTGGATCGTTGCGCGCCTGATGTCGGTTTACGTCGAAGGCTTCCGCAACATTCCGCTGCTGCTGTGGATCATCGTCATCTTCGCGGTGATGACCGAAAGCATGCCGCAACCCCGAGATTTCCGCGGTGACGAGCCCGAAGCCACGATGAGTGTCTTTGGCTCTGTGGCTGTCACGAACCGCGGTATCTACATCCCCAACGTCCTGTTCACGCGGTCTATCGGTGGCAACGAGGTGGACGCCGAAACCGAAGCCGTTGTTGCGGCCGCCAGTTTTGGCGACTGGGCCTTGATCCTGGCGGTGCTGATCGGCGGTGTTCTGGCATCTGGCGCAATCGGACGGTGGGCAAAAGCGAAACAGGAACGCACCGGGATAAGGCCACCAGGGGTGTTTTGGATGAGGGCCGCGGCCATCATTCTCCCCCCTGCGATTGTTATGGTGATCCTGGGGGCGACGCTGGACTATCCCGAGTTGCGGGGCTTCAACTTCAGCGGGGGCATCCACCTGCGCAACGCGTTGATCGCGCTGTGGTTCGCATTGTCGCTTTATACCGGGGCCTTTATCGCAGAGATCGTGCGCGCCGGTATCATGTCGGTCAGCAAAGGGCAGACCGAGGCCTCGTCGGCGCTGGGCATGCGCCCGTCCTGGACGATGAACCTGGTGATCCTGCCGCAGGCGCTGCGCGTCATCATTCCGCCGCTGATCTCGCAATTCCTGAACCTGACCAAAAACTCGTCGCTCGCTTTGGCTGTGGGCTACATGGACGTGCGGTCGACACTGGGCGGGATCACGATCAACCAGACCGGTCGAGAATTGGAAGGCATGCTGTTGCTTGGTCTGTTCTACCTGACGACCTCGCTCATCATTTCAGCGGTGATGAACGTCTACAACAATTCCGTTAAGTTGAAGGAGCGCTGAGCATGAGCAACGCAACTGCACAGGGATCCTTCGTCCGGACCGAGATGTTGCCGGCGCAGACGCCGCCGGCAACACAAACGGGCGTGATCAAATGGGTGCGCGAGAACCTGTTCTCGACCCCATTGAACGCAGCGATGACGCTGGTGTCGCTCTATCTGATCTATGTCGTACTGGCGGGGGTCCTGCCATGGATGCTGAACGGCATCTGGGACGCCGGGTCGCTGAATGAATGTCGTGAAATTCGCGACGCGCGCGGTGGCAGTGCCGAACACGGCCATGGCGTCGCGTGTTGGGCCGTTCTGGTCGATCGTTGGGACCAGCTGATGTTCGGGTTCTACCCGTCAGAGCTGTACTGGCGCCCGATCCTGTCGTTCATTCTGTTCTTCGCCGCGATCTTGCCGATCCTGTACGATAGCCTGCCCCGGAAGCTTCTTATTCTGACGGCCGCTGCACCGTTCGTGTGCGCCTGGCTGCTGTGGGGTGGCACCATCTGGACCCCGCTGCTTGTGGCGGCAGGGTTCGGTGTCGCATGGGGCGTTCTGAAGGTCGCTACACCCGTGCTCGGCAACCCGGGTTCAACGATTGCCGCGATCGTCGCCCCGATTGTCTACTGGCTGTTCCTGCTGGGGCCGCTTGTGAATGGCCTGGACTCCATCCTGCCGATTGGCATCCAGTCGGTTCAATCGCGGGAGTTCGGCGGGTTCCTTTTGGCCTTCGTCATCGGCGCATCCGGCATCATCCTGTCGATGCCGCTTGGTGTGGCGCTTGCCTTGGGGCGCCAATCGGATCTGTTCATCATCAACAAGTTTTCGGTGATCTTCATCGAGGTGATCCGCGGTGTGCCGCTAATCGTGTGGCTGTTCACAGCCCAGTTGTTGCTGAACTACTTCCTGCCACCGGGGACGAATTTCGACCTGATGGTGCGGGTGATCATCATGGTGACGCTGTTTTCCGCCGCCTATATCGCGGAGGTGATCCGGGGCGGTTTGGCCGCGTTGCCAAAAGGTCAGTATGAAGGCGCAGACAGTCTCGGCCTGAACTACTGGCAATCGATGCAGCTGATCATCCTGCCGCAGGCGCTGAAAATCTCGATCCCGGGTATCGTTTCGTCCTTCATCGGTCTGTTCAAGGACACCACGCTGGTTGTGTTCATCGGTCTGTTCGATCCGATCGGGTTCTCCAACGCGATCCGGGCAGATACCGATTGGAACGGGATCTACTGGGAACTTTTCATCTTCATTGGGCTTTGCTTCTTCATTTGCTGCTTTGGCATGTCCCAATATTCGCAATGGCTCGAGCGGAAGCTCGCAAAAGATCACCGCTAAGGAGGTGCCGACATGACTGACGCTGCAATCGCAGAAGATCGTGAGATTGACCGTTCTCAAATGAAGGTTTCCGATGAGGTGGCCATTGAGATCAACGGGATGAACAAGTGGTACGGAACGTTCCACGTGCTCCGGGATATCAACCTGACCGTCCAGAGGGGCGAACGGATCGTGATCTGTGGCCCGTCGGGCTCCGGGAAATCGACCCTGATCCGGTGCATCAACGCCCTGGAAGAGCACCAGAAAGGCTCGATCACGGTGGATGGGACGCTTCTGTCCAATGACCTGAAGAACATCGACAAGATCCGGTCCGAGGTTGGGATGGTGTTCCAGCATTTCAACCTCTTCCCGCATCTGTCGATCCTGGAGAACTGCACCCTGGCCCCCATCTGGGTCCGCAAGACGCCCAAGAAGGAAGCCGAAGAAACGGCGATGTACTTCTTGGAAAAGGTGAAGATCCCCGAGCAGGCACTGAAGTATCCGGGCCAGCTGTCGGGTGGTCAGCAGCAGCGCGTGGCGATCGCCCGTTCGCTGTGCATGCGGCCGCGGATCATGCTGTTCGACGAGCCGACCTCGGCCCTTGACCCCGAGATGATCAAGGAGGTGCTCGACACCATGATTAGCCTCGCGGAAGAGGGGATGACCATGCTGTGCGTGACCCACGAGATGGGCTTTGCCCGTCAGGTCGCCAACCGCGTGATCTTCATGGACCAGGGCCAGATCGTGGAACAGAACGAACCGGAAGAGTTCTTCAACAATCCGCAAAGCGATCGGACAAAGCTGTTCCTGAGCCAGATCCTGGGTCACTGAACAGATCGGTGTTTCGTCCCGTCGGGGCGACCGGGCAAGGGCCGCGCAGGGGATCGACCCCCGCGCGGCCCTTCCGCATACGCGGTGCGCCCTGTGTCGGCGACGATCGGTCTAGGCGGGGTCAGGCAGTTCGCGGGGCACGGCAAAATCCAACACGGTGCCCTGTCCCGGTCCGATGTCGGACCACCGTTTTGCATCGAAGGACAGAACCGTTGTCGCGCCGGTGGGATAGAAGCCGAACTTTTCATGTGCGGGCGGATCGGCGGCCAGAGACCACGCCAGGCTGCCGATGCCTGGGTTATGGCCGATCACGGCCAGCGGTGATCCCGACGAGCCTTGGATAAGCGTCAGGATTTGCTGTGGCATCGCCTCGTAGATCGAGCGCGTCAGGATGGGATCCGGGGGCGTGTCGAACTGCGAGGCAAGCCCGGCCCAGGTTTCCTGCGTCCGGCGCGCGGTCGAGCACAGCACGGTCCGTGGCATCCATCCTTGGGCGTGCAGGTGATGCCCGATCCGGGGCGCGGCCCGAAGGCCGCGGTCGTTCAGAGGCCGGTCGTGATCCGGGAGCCCGGCATCGCCCCAATCGGATTTCGCATGGCGGATCAGGATCAGCGTCAGGGTCATGGATGGAAGCTCCGCATGTGGAAGGCTGATTGGTCGGGCAGCCGACCGGATGACTGGCTGACCGGGCAGGCCCGTCGGACGTGGCACCCGCCCGTCATGCAGGAAGCCCCGTCGGCCGTGTCGAGATAGCTGTGGCAGGCCGTGGTGTCATAGCCCTTGGCCCCCAGGGCGCCGGCGGGGCAGGCCGACAGGCAGGGACGCGCGCAGGTCTCACACGGGATGTGCGCGGGCGGTGGAGGAAGAGCGACCGAGTGGTTCAGCACAAGCGCACCCCGATAGGAGATCATCAGACCCGCCGTGTCATGCACCAGAAGCGCGACGGGGCTTTCCCAGGCGCGCCCGCTGCGCTTGGCCCAGGCGATGAACGGGTGCCAGGGCGGACCGCCAAAGGGAAACACCGCCTGGCCGCCGACATCCTGGGCGATCTGGCTGATGCGGTCTGTGGACCACGTGTCCATTGGATCGGCGTCGGCCGCGCGAAACACGGGGTCTTGCGTCACGTGAGACCAGAAGCCGGGTTCGCGTGGACCAAGCAGCAGCAGCGTTTGCGCGCCGTCGGGCAGCGCGTCGTCGGGGGACACCCGAAAGCCCCCCATAATGGAGAGGTGATCCCGCGCGGCCCGGGCCGCGATCTGGTCGTACGTCCACATGGGGTCAGCCTAGAGGCTTGTGCAGAAGGGGGCGAGCAAAACCGGTCAGGCCCGGATCATCGACCCGGCGCCGTGATCCGTGAACAGCTCGAGCAACACGGCGTTGGGGACGCGCCCATCGACAATGGTGCAGGCGCGGACGCCGCTGCGCACGGCAAGGAGCGCGGTTTCTGTCTTGGGGATCATGCCCCCCGCAATCACGCCGCTGGCCGTCATCTCTTCGACCTCGGCGGCGCTGAGCGCCGTGACGACCTGACCGTCCGCATTTTTCACGCCGGCGACATCCGTCAGAAGCAGCAGGCGATCCGCCTCGAGCGCTGCGGCGATGGCGCCAGCGGCGGTGTCGCCGTTGATGTTGAATGTCTCGCGATTGCGGCCCGCGCCCAAGGGGGCCACGACCGGGATCATGTCATCGGCAAAGAGGTTCCGCAGGACGCTGGTGTCGACCTTCTTCGGCTCGCCGACAAAACCCAGGGCCGGGTCGGCCGGATCACAGGTGATGAGGTTGGCATCCTTGCCCGACAGGCCAACGGCCTGGCCGCCCTGGCCGTTGATGGCCTGAACGATGCGCTTGTTCACCCGGCCCGACAGAACCATCTCGACCACTTCCACGGTCGCGGCATCGGTCACACGCTTGCCGTTCACAAACTCGGACTTCACGCCGAGTTTGGCCAGCATGTCGTTGATCATTGGACCGCCGCCGTGGACGACCACGGGGTTCACACCGACCTGGCGCAGCAGGACGATATCGCGTGCGAAACTGTCCATCGCATCATCGTCCCCCATCGCATTGCCGCCAAACTTCACGACGACAATCGCGTCGTCATAGCGTTGGAGATAGGGAAGCGCTTCACTCAAAGTGCGGGCTGTGGCCAGGTAGTCGCGGGTCATCTGTGGCTTCATGGGTCAGGTCTGTTTTGAATGTTGCGCTTGGATAGGCGAGGGATGCGGTCCTGTGAAGGCGCAACACGCGTTTATTTTTCGGCCCAAGCGGTGCGCGGGCGGCCCCGCCCTAGGCCAATCCGGCAATGATGCTGCGCAGCGTGGCGATGCCGTCGCCCTTTTCCGAGGAGGTGACGACCAACTCGGGGAAGGCGGCAGGATGTTGGGCCAGTTTTTGTCGGGTGACATCTAGCGCCTTTTGCTTGTCCTTATCCTTCACCTTGTCCGCCTTTGTCAGGACGACCTGAAACGGAACCGCGGCGCTGTCGAGCAGCGTCATGATTTCTTCGTCCACGGGTTTGACCCCGTGGCGATGATCGACCAGCACGAAGGCCCGTCGCAGCGTCGCGCGGCCCTGCAGGTAGGATTTCAGCAGCGCCTGCCATTTTTTGACCACGGCAACCGGCGCCTCGGCGTAGCCATAGCCCGGCAGGTCGACCAGATAGTGGCTGTCGGCCAGGGTGAAATAGTTGATTTCCTGCGTACGGCCCGGTGTGTTCGACGCCCGCGCCAAGGCCCGCCGCCCCGTGATCGCGTTGATCAGGGTGGACTTGCCCACATTGGACCGGCCTGCAAAACACACCTCGGTCCGATCGGCCGGGGGCAGCCCGTCCATGGCGACGACGCCTTTCAGAAAGTCGGTGCCGGTTGCAAAGAGCTTGCGTCCGGCCTCGCGGCTGGCGTCGTCCGGTTCGGGTGCGATGGGAAAGGGCAGGGCGGTCATACGACCGTGACCGTATCGCCGGCCTGGAGGGTGCCGGGTGTCCGCACCTTGGCGTACACACCGAAATCCTGATGGCCCCACCCATCCTCGAGCGCGCGCAACGTGTTCGCGTCACGCCGGCCCGTTTCGGGGTTGGCTTCGGTCGCGCGACAGCGGGTGATGCGGTCCACGACCTCCAACGTCACGCCACCGATGTTGAGCGTCTTGCCGACCAGGTCGAACTCTTCCCAGAGCGCCATGCCGTTGACCCAGATGTTGCCCCGGAACCGGCGCGGGTCCAGATCTTGGCCGAGTTTCTGCGACAAGGCCCGCAGCGAGGCGTGGTTCAGGATCGAGATCGAGGCGAAATCGGCGTCTGCCATGCCTTCGGGCGGCGACGTGACCAGCGCCACGGGGGCGCGGCGCTCTTCCGGGTAGATCGGCGTGATCCATTCGAACAAGCGATCCGCATCGGCCGCGACGGTGGGATCAATGGAGATCTCGGGCCGGTCGGGGTGGGTCAGATGGATCACCGTGCCGTCAACGCGCGCCCGGATCGCCATCAGCGACGGGCCTTTGGCGCCGCGCAGGAAGTTGCGACAAGACCGCCACCCTTCGCTGCGATCGCCGCCTTCTTCCAACACGGCCCAGGCACGGTCCAGCGGAAAGGGCCGACCAACCGTCAGATCGACCTTGGTCAGCGCTTCGGCCCCGATCCCATTGATCGGATAGCGCCAGATCTGATCGACGGACCAGGTCACTTCGCGTCCGGTTTCTTACGCTGGAAGCTCTGCTTGATGTTTCCGAACAGGTCCGGCGTATACCCATGCCGCTTCATAATGATGTACTGCTGCGCGAAGGTGATCATGTTGTTGGCGATCCAGTAGATCAGCAGCCCGCTGGCGAAGCCGCCAAGCATGAACATGAACACCCATGGCAACCACGCGAAGATCGCCGCCTGCGTGGGGTCGGTGGGCTGCGGATTCAGCTTCTGCTGCAGCCACATCGACACACCCAGGAGAATCGGCAGGATCCCGATGAAGATCAGCGCCATGAACGAGGTCGGATCGGGGGCCGGCCAGGGGAACAGGCCAAACCCGTTGAAGATCGACGAGGCGTCCGGGGCCGACAGGTCATTCAGCCAGCCGAAGAACGGCGCGTGACGCAATTCCAGGGTGACGAAGATCACCTTGTAGAGCGAGAAGAAGATCGGGATTTGCAGAAGGATCGGCAAACAGCCCGAGGCCGGGTTCACCTTTTCCTTCTTGTAAAGCTCCATCATGCCCTTCTGTAGCGCCTCGCGGTTGTCGCCGTGACGTTCCTTGAGCTTCTCCATCTCGGGCTGCAACTCGCGCATGCGGGCCATCGAGGCATAGGACTTGTAGGCCAGTGGGAAAAGCACCGCCTTGACCGTTATCGTCAGGGCGATGATGGCCAGCCCCATATTGCCGATCAGGATATTCAGGTTGTGCAGCAGCCAGAACATCGGCTTGGTCAGGAAGTAGAACCAGCCCCAGTCGATCGAGTCGATGAACCGGTCAATCCCGCCTTCGTTCTGATAGTCGCGGATGGTTTCCCATTCCTTCGCGCCGGCGAACAGCTGCGTTGTGACCTGCTGCGTCTCGCCCGGGGCAACGGTGACGGCGGGCAGGCGCGCTTCAGTCTGGTAGATGTCTGCGCTGGCAACATACTTGGTGACCGAGGTGAAGGGCTGATCCGCGCCGGGGATCAGCGTGGTCATCCAATACTTGTCGGTAAACCCGATCCAGCCATTGGCTTCGACTTCAACAACTTCGGCCAGTGCGGCCTCGCGCTCGAGGAAGTCCAGATCGGGCAGGTCGTTATAGGCAATCTCGTCCAGCTGCCCGTCGACTTTGCGGACCACGCCTTCGTGCAGGATGAAGAAGTTCTGCAGGTCGTCGGGCAAGCCGTGGCGGGCGACCATGCCATAAGGGGCAAGGCGGGCGGCTTCGGTTCCGGTGTTCTCGACGGATTGTGTGACCGTGAACATGAAGTTCTCGTCAATCGCCACGGTGCGGCGGAAGACGAGACCGTTGCCGTTGTCCCAGACCAGCGTGATCGGGCTGTCTACGGCCAGGGTTTCACCGCTTTCCAGCGTCCACTCGGTGTTGGCGGTTGGCACATCTTCGAAGCCCAACTCGCCGCCTGGCGCCCACCCGTACAGCGCGTAGTACGGCTCGTTGCCGCCGACTGGGGACAGGACACGCACGATGGGGGAATCTTCGGCCAACGTTTCGTTGTAGTTGCGCAGAGACAGGTCATCGATGCGCCCCCCGATCAGCGAGATCGAGCCTTCGAGCGTCGGGGTATCAATCGAGATACGGGCCGCCTCGCTCAGCGCAACCTCGGTGGTCGCTTCCGGGTCGGTTGCCTGTGGGTCGGCAACCGTGTCAGCCGAGGGCGGCAGGACGGCCATGTCGGCGCCCGTGGTTGCGGTCGTTTCGCCGTTTACGATGACGGCCGAGCCGCCCTCGTCGACAGGCGGTTCGGGCGGCGGGAACAAGAAGAACCACACGATGATCACAGCAATACTGAGTGCTGTTGCCAGGATCAGGTTTCTGTTCTGATCGTCCATGTTTTCTTGGACCCCGCTATTGATGTCAGAGCGGTTCAACAGATTGGACCGCCAAAGGTCAAGGGGCGTTTTCCGCGCGCCCTCGGATGGGTGATGCTCAAACCCCCAAGGCGCCCTGCGGGCCCCTTGGCGACCGATCATTCGTTAACGATTTCTTCTGAACCCTCGCGGGTCAAACCGGCATAGTCGAAAAGCCCGGAGTCAAGCAGATGCGAGGGGCGCGCGGACATCAGCGCCGAAAAGACCTTTTGCCGCCGCCCGGGCGCTTTGGTTTCCCAGTCGTCCAGCATGCGCTTGATCACCTGACGCTGCAGTCCGTCCTGGCTGCCGCACAGATCGCAGGGGATGATCGGGTAATCCATGGCGCGGGAGAACGCGTCGCAATCTGCCTCGGCCACATGGGCCAACGGACGCAGAACGAAAAGGTCGCCCTCGTCATTCACCAGCTTCGGCGGCATGGTCGCCAGCTTTCCGCCGTGAAAGAGGTTCAGGAAGAAGGTCTCGAGAATATCATCCCGGTGGTGGCCCAACACGACGGCCGAACAGCCTTCCTCTCGGGCTATGCGATACAGGTTGCCGCGGCGCAGGCGCGAACACAGGGCGCAATACGTCCGGCCCTGGGGCACTTTGTCGACCACGATTGAGTAGGTGTCGGCGTACTCAATGCGGTGGGGCACGCCCATCCGTTCCAGGAATTCCGGGAGCACGGTCGCCGGAAAGCCAGGTTGGCCTTGATCCAGATTGCAGGCCAGGATGTCGACCGGCAGCAGGCCCCGCCACTGCAACTCGGTCAGGACGGCCAACAGTGTGTAGCTGTCCTTGCCCCCGGACAAACACACCAGCCATTTCTCGCGCGGGGCCGACGGATCGCGCCGCTCGACCATGCCGTAGCGTTCAATCGCTTCGCGTGCGTCCTTGATCAGGCGCTTGCGCAGCTTCTTGAACTCGGTGGTCTTGGGCGCACCGTGAAAGAGCGGATGGATTTCTGTGCTTTCGTCCAACATGCGTCCCCCTCTAATCGGACGGCCTGCCACAGACAATGGCCTTGCCTGAATTGGCGAACCTGAGCATATTTTCCCCATTTTCTTTAAGGTCCTGGCAATATGAGATTTCTCGTTTCAAGCCGCTCGCATACGATCGGATCGGAGGATCCGGGTCCGACCCGCTACATGCAATGGTCTGACATTGAAGCCTTCCACAGCGTCGATCTGGATGAGTGGCGCGACGCCGTGCTCGACGAGGAAGGACGCTTGGGCGTTCTTATCCATGTCCACGGGTTCAATCTGAAGCAGGAGGAGGTGATCCCGCGGCACGAAAAATTCGAAACGTATCTGCGTGCGGCCGGATTCCGCGGATCCTTCGTCACATTTGATTGGCCTGCTGCAGGTCGAGCCTCTGCATACAGCGAAGACCGCGCGCGTGTTGGGGACGTTGCACCGCGTCTTTTTACAGATGTGATTGCAAAGCTTCGCGAAGCCAAACCAAACCTGCCAATATCGATAATCGCGCATTCCATGGGCGCCTATCTGACGGTTTCGGCGTATCGATTGGCAGCAGAGGCGGGGCTGATCGACCCCGAGTTGCATCGTGTGGACGCCGTCATGCTTTTTGCAGCCGACGTCAGTCGCGAATGGATGGGGCGCAACCATCCTCACAGCCGGGATGTCTTCGCCCATGCTGACCGTCTTGTGAATTACTTCTCGGCCGCGGACAGTGTCCTGTCGCTGTCCAACATCCAGAAACAAGTGCTGTCCGAATCCAACGAGCCAGAGGAGCGGCTGGGCCGCATGGGCCTTCCGATCTTGGATCGTGGTGGCGCGGACGTCACATGCGCAGAGCGGTTCGGGATACTTTTGAAGCGAGGTGGAAAGGCCATCCGACAAGCGTTGGTGTCGCACAGCTGGTACTATGCCGATACGGCATTTGTGCGCGACGTCGTTGGGGTTTGGCGGGGGCTTTCGGCTGAGCGTCTGACAAATCAAACGCGCGTTCCCGCCGTCTACCAAGGAATGCAGGAACCCATCTTTGATCTGCTCCGAGATAGCGGACGACCGTTGCCGCCCCGGGACATCAAGACGTCGCTGGTCCCGATTCCGCGGCCTGATCAATAAATCCGCTGGCGCTCCTTGGTTGGCACGATGTTCGGACCTTGCTGGGTCTGCATCATCGACGGTCAAAGCGTCGATTGGCTGCTGTCGCACGATATCGTGGGGACGGCGCTAATCCGGAACGTTGTCGACGCCCGAGCCGCCCCACGGGTGGCACCGCGCGATCCGTTTCGCGGCGAGCCAGCTGCCCTTGATCCCGCCGTGCTTTTTCAGCGCTTCCATCGCGTAGGCCGAACAGGTCGGGTGATAGCGGCAGTTGGCCCCGACCCACGGGCTCAGGATCAGGCGATAGGCCCGGACCGGGAGAGAAATGAGAAAAGCCAAGGGGCTCATCGGTGCAGCTTCCTCAAGGCGCGGCTCAGGTCGGCGGCGAGTTGATCGAAGGGCAGGTCCGCCGTCGCACCGGCCCGCCCGATCAAGACATAGTCCCACCCGGCCTGACCTTCAAAAGGCAGGACCTGGCGCGCGATGGCGCGCAGCCGCCGTTTCGCCCGGTTGCGGGCAACAGCGTTGCCGACCTTTTTCGAACAGGTGAACCCGACGCGGATCGGCGTTTCGCTGATCTCGTCCGCGCGGCGCTTGCGGGCCTGCACGAGGAAGCCCGGCATCGGGGCACGGGCGGCGCGGGCCGCCCGCAGGAAATCCGCCCGCTTCGTCAGGACCGACACAGCAAAAGGCCCCGGCGACGGCGTGGTCGGCAGGGCCTCAGCAGATGTCATAAGGCTTGTGGCGCCGATTAGGCGCTGAGGCTCTTGCGGCCACGCGCGCGGCGGGCGTTCAGAATCTTGCGGCCGGCTTTGGTGGCCATGCGTGCGCGGAACCCGTGACGGCGCTTGCGCACCAGGTTCGACGGCTGAAACGTACGTTTCGACATGTCTTCGCTCCGTTCTCATGCCGGAGGGCGCGGATCGCCACTCGACAGCAGGGATATTCGTATGAAGCCCGGGCAATACGGATTCGCGCGCGCGGTGTCAACATCGCACTGACCTGCAACAGACATGAAATACCACCACGCGAGTTGTTACCGTTTTCGGGGTGTTTGGTCACGGAAATCACGGCAGCTCTCACGCCGGATCAAGCGCCTGTGATCGGCCTATGCGCGGGGCCCGATCTGCCGCATGTACCATGCAGACCCGCCGAACCTGACGGCCCAACGGTCAGCATGCTGGCCAAACCGAAAGAAAGCGTTTGTTATGGCCGATACCGTGAACCAAAGCCAGAAATCCCCCTTCGGGCGATACGTGCCCATCGCGATCGTCGCCATCGGTGCCGCTGCCGGGTGGTGGCTGTTGCGCGACTACCTGAGTTTTGAGGCCCTGGCCCAGAACCGCGAAACGTTGCTGGCCTTCCGGGATGCAAACTACGCCCTGACCGTTGGGGCGTTTATCCTGGCCTACACGCTGATCGTCGCCTTTTCGCTGCCGGGTGCCACGATTGCGACGCTGACGGGTGGGTTCCTGTTCGAGACGTTTCCGGGGGCCCTGTTCAACATCGTTGGCGCCACCGTCGGCGCGACGCTGATTTTCCTGGCCGCCCGCACAAGCTTTGGCGACCGCCTGGGCGCACGTCTTGAAGGCTCGGAAGGGGTCGTCAAGAAGATCAAGGACGGGATCGATGAAAACCAATGGTCGATGCTGTTCCTGATGCGCCTTCTGCCGATCGTTCCGTTCTTTGTGGCAAATCTTGTGCCCTCGATCCTGGAGGTGCCGTTGCGCCGGTTCGTGATTTCCACCTTCTTCGGCATTATGCCCGGGGCGGTCGTCTACACGTCGGTCGGCGCAGGCTTGGGCGAGGTCTTTGCCCGTGGCGAGAGCCCCAATCTTGGCATCATCTTTGAGCCTCACATCCTGTTCCCGATCCTGGGCCTCGCCGCGCTGGCGCTGTTGCCCTTGGCGCTCAAGGCCGTGCGCGGCAAGAAAGGGCTGTGACCGATGAGCCGTCTTGATCCCGATATCCAAGCAGAAAGCCCCGCCACCATGACCCGCATTGAAACCGACATCTGTGTCATCGGCGCTGGCTCCGGCGGGTTGTCCGTCGCGGCCGGAGCATCGCAAATGGGGACCAAGGTTGTTCTGCTCGAAGGGCACCTGATGGGCGGGGATTGTCTGAATTTTGGCTGTGTGCCTTCGAAGGCGCTGCTGGCCGCGGGGCACAAGGCCCACGAGACCTCGATCAGCCAGTTTGGCGTGCCGGGCTTCGCGCCCGAGGCGGATTTTGGCGCAGCCAAGGATCACGTCCGCGCGGTGATCGATCAGATTGCGCCGGTCGACAGCCAGGAACGGTTCGAGGGATTTGGCGTGCATGTCATCCGGGAGTTCGGACGATTCATCTCGGAAACCGAGGTGCAAGCCGGTCCCTACACGATCAAGGCCCGTCGCTTCGTGATTGCCACCGGGTCGCGGCCCTTTGTGCCCCCGATTCCGGGGCTGGCCGATGTGCCGTACTATACGAACGAAACCATCTTCGATCTGCGCGAGCGCCCGGATCACCTGTTGATCATTGGCGGCGGCCCCATCGGTATGGAGATGGCACAGGCGCACCGCCGCCTGGGGTCGAAGGTGACCGTATTGGAAGGCCAGACCGCACTTGGCAAGGATGACCCCGAAGCCGCCGCGCTTGTCCTTGGCAAGCTGCGGGGCGAAGGCATCGAGATCGTCGAAGGCGCGCAGGTGGCTACGGTCGCGGGGCAGGGAACCACCGTCGAGATCACTACCGAAGACGGGCGCCGCTTTGCCGGGTCACACGTGTTGGTTGCTGTCGGCCGGCAGGTGAATGTTGACAAGCTGGACCTCGACAAAGCGGGCGTCGATTTCGACCGCCGGGGCGTGACGGTCGACCAGGGCCTGCGTTCAACCAACAAGCGCGTCTACGCGGTGGGCGACGCGGCCGGTGGGCTGCAATTCACCCATGTTGCGGGCTACCATGCGGGTGTGATCGTCCGACCCATCGTGCTTGGATTGCCCGCGAAGGCAAAGACTGACCATATCCCGTGGGCCACTTATACCGACCCCGAGCTGGCCCAGGTCGGGCTGACGGAGGCGCAGGCGCGGGAAAAGTACGGCGACAAGGTGTTCATCGCGCGGGCCGAGTTTCATCACAACGACCGCGCCATTGCGACCGGGCAGACCGAAGGGTTCGTGAAGGTCATGGTCGTGAAAGGTCGCCCCGTGGGGGCCACAATCGTTGGCCCGCAAGCCGGAGATTTGATCCAGCTCTGGGCCCTCGCCATTGCCTCGAACCTGAAGATGAGTGCGATCAGCGGCATGGTTGCGCCCTATCCGACACTCGGAGAGATTAACAAACGCGCCGCGGGTGCCTATTTCTCACCCAAGTTGTTCGATAATCCGACGCTGAAGCGTTTTGTTCGCCTTGTTCAACGCTTTGGACGATAAGGAACGGCACCCGCATTAAGTAGGGAGGGGTCGTGGTAAATTCTCTTTCAGGTCGTTTCCTGATGCTGACCATCATCTTCGTGATGTTGGCAGAGGTGTTTATCTTCGTCCCATCCGTCGCGCGGTTCCGCGAGGACTATCTCATGGCCCGTCTTGAACGGGCGCAGATCGCGTCGCTCGCGCAATTGGCCACTGACGGCATGATGCTGGACGATGACCTGCAATACGAACTGCTGGAGAATGCCGAGGTTCTGAACGTCGTGCTGCGCCGCGATGCCGTGCGCCAGCTGGTGTTGACGACCGAGGGCATCCCGCCCGTCGCGGGCAGCTACGACATGCGCGACGCGACGGCCTGGGTGTTGATCCGCGATGCGTTGATCCGCATTGCAACGCCCGAGGATCAAACCATCCGCGTGATCGGGGAACCTGTGCGCGACGCAGGTCTCTTGATCGAAGTGACAATGCCGACCGGCCCCCTGCGGGCAGCTTTGATCGATTACGGGCTGCGCATCTTGTGGCTGTCGACCTTCATTTCGATCTTTACTGCCGCGCTGCTCTTCTTCGCGGTGCGGCGGCTTCTGGTCAGTCCGATCAAACGGGTGGCCACGCATATGACCGAATATGCCGAAGCGCCGGACGATGCCTCGAAGATCATTGAGCCCCAGGGCAGTGTGCGCGAACTGCGCGAGGCTGAAACAGCCCTGCAATCGTTGCAGACGCAGCTGACGGCGGCGCTGAAGCAGCGGGAACGCCTGGCCCAATTGGGGGAGGCCGTCGCCAAGATCAGCCATGATCTGCGCAACATGCTGTCGGTCGCGACGCTGGTCGCGGATCGGCTCGAGATGAGCAAGGATCCGACTGTGCAGCGCATCGCGCCCAAGCTCATCAACTCGCTCAACCGCGCCATCAATCTGACCGAGGCGACGCTCGCGTTCGGACGCGCCGAGGAACCGGCCCCCAAGCTGGATCGGGTGGCCGTGCACGAATTGGCGGTCGATGTGGTCGAGAACGACCGCTATGCCGAGGGCGGCGAGGCCATCACCTATGATTGCAGTATTCCGAAGGACCTGATCGTGCGGGCGGATGCCGAGCAACTGCATCGCGTCCTGTCGAACCTTGTCCGCAACGCGCGCCAGGCCATTCTGGCCCATCAGGGCGACGGCACCATCCACATCAAGGGGCGGACCTGTGACGATGGCTGGTGCATCGAGGTGTGCGACAGCGGCCCGGGCCTGCCGCAAAAAGCGCTAGATCACCTGTTCAAGCCCTTCCATGGCGGTGCGCGCAAGGGCGGCACGGGGCTTGGACTGGCGATTTGCGCTGAATTGATGCGGGGCCATGGCGGGCGTCTGGAGTTGAGCCAGACCGGACCGGAGGGCACGACATTCGCGTTGTTCCTGCCATCCGGCATTGCAGCCTGAAACCTGCACCTTTTGCCCTTGCGCCGGGACAGCGGCAGCGCTAAACCCCGGCGTCACGCGCTGGTAGCTCAGCTGGATAGAGTACTTGACTACGAATCAAGGGGTCGGGGGTTCGAATCCTCCCCAGCGCGCCATTCATCTCTTTCTGACCAGAAAAATCCGGCTGCGCGCCTATTCAGCGGCGACGCGCAGGTCCGTCGGTATATACCCATCGCGCGTCTGCGGGGTTTTGATGCCCAAAGCGTGACCCGCCACCTGCGTCCGCAGGATTTGGGCCGTTCCGCCCCCGATCGTGAACATGCGCACGTCGCGGTACATCCGTTCGAGGGGTTCCTGGTCGCCGTAGCCGCGGGCACCGAACATCTGCAGGGCGTCGTTGACCACCTTGATCGCGGTTTCTGACGCGAAGAGCTTGGCTCGCGCTGCCATCATCATGTCCGGGAAGCGGCTGTTGTTCGGGCCACGCGATCGGGCGGCTTCATGCAGCATCAGCCGGGATGCATGCACCCCGGTGTCCATGTCGGCGATCATCCATTGCAAACCCTGAAACTCGGCCAGGGGACGCCCAAACTGGTGGCGTTCGGTCAGATAGCGCTTTGCGTGTTCAAGCGCGCCGGCGGCAACGCCCATGGCGATGGTCCCGGCGCCCACCCGCTGGCTGTTATAGGCGTTCATCAGATCGGCGAACCCGCGGCGGAAGCCGGACGGCGGAACGACCGCCATCGCAGCGGGCACCTCCAGATCGGTGAACCGCAATTCTGCTTCGGGCATCCCGCACAGGCCCAACGTGTGTTCGCGCCGGACAATCTCGAACCCGTCGGGCAGATCGCCGTTTGCCGGGTCGCAGATCACGAGAAAACCGCCAATGCCTTCTTCCTGACCGCGCTCATCCAGAACCCGGGCAAAAATCAGGTGAACCCGGGACACGCCACCACCTGTGATCCAGTGTTTGCTGCCGTTCAGCACATAGTGGTCGCCCGACCGCTGTGCCGTGGTGCGCATCTCGGTGGCGGCACTTCCGGCGTCGGGCTCGGTGATGCAGATGGCGGGTTTGTCGCCGGCCAAAACCAGCGGCGCGCAAAGACGCTTTTGTTCGTCCGTCCCGTAGGCCATCACGGCGCTGATGCCGCCCATATTGGCCTCGACCACGATCCGTGCGGACAGCGTGCAGGCCTTGGCGATTTCCTCGATGACCAGAACCACGTCGTGAAAAGAGGCGCCCTGGCCGCCATAGGTGGTCGGAATGGTCATCCCCATCAGGCCCGCATCCGTCAGATCACGGACATTGTCCCAGCAGTAGTCACGCGTTTTGTCCCATTTCGCGGCGCGTGGGGCAAAGTCTGCGGCCAGGTCGCGGGCAACGGATTGAAAGCGGTTCTCTGCGGTCATCGGAATCCTCATCTTCACGGTTCCGTGAACTCTAGCGTCGTGTAAATCTCGAACAATCGAATTTAATTTGATATTAAATTCACGTATGGTGAAGATATGCAGACCCGGGCCCTGAGAACCCTGTTGGAAGTCGATCGTGTCGGGTCGTTTGCGGCCGCGGCATCGAACCTGAACATGACCCTGTCGGCGGTTTCGATGCAGATGAAATCCTTGGAAGCCGAGCTTGGGGTGGATTTGTTTGACCGTCGTCATCGTCCCCCAAAAATGACGCCGATGGGCAAGGCCGTTGCGCAGGCCTCGGCCCGCGTGGTGGGCGCCGAGGCCGATCTGGTTGCACTATGCCGACCGACAGATCGGCTGACGGGGCGTTTTCGCGTCGGGTTTGTGCCAACCGCGAGCATTCGCCTGTTGCCGGGGTTCTTGAAACGCAGTCAGACCATTGTTCCAGACGCCACGTTCGAGATCGAAACAGGGCTGTCGGAGGCGTTGGAAGACCGTATTCGATCAGGGGCCTTGGACTGCGCGGTCGTCACGGCGACGACAAGCCCTGCACCGCGCATCCACTACCACGTCTTGCGGACGGAGCGGTTGGTCTACGTCGCGCCCGTTGCGGCGCGGGCTCAAACGCTCAGCGGGCTGTTCGCCGATTTGCCGTTTTTTCACTTCCTGCCCGACTCTGGCATCGGAAAACTGATCGCCACCCATGTCCAGACCGGGGACAGGCGGCCGGCGCGCAGCGTTTACCTGGACAGCGTCGAAGCGATCATGGAGTGCGTGAATGCAGGGCTGGGATTCACGCTGTTGCCCGAGCCTGATATCCGGCGTCACCTGGGGGATACGTCGATCGTGGTCGAGACCGAGGCGAGGGCCCCTGCACGTCAGCTGGTTCTGGCCGTGGATCACAAGGGGCCTGTCTTTGCACAGTCGCGCAGCTTGCCGCGTTGTTTTCTGCCGAACACACTGCCGACTAGGTTGGTTGCTTAATGCTTAACAGCCGCCCGGCTGTGGCGTATACTTTCCCATAATTCGCGCCCCGCCGAATGAGGGCGCCCATATGTTGGGGGTCCGAGCCGTGGCGCATATTATCGTCCTGGGCAATGAAAAGGGTGGATCGGGCAAATCCACCACGTCGATGCATGTGGCGACGGCCCTCGCGCGCATGGGTCACGTCACCGGTGCGCTGGACCTGGATCTGCGGCAGCGCAGTTTCGGGCGCTACATCGAAAACCGACAGGCCACCATCGAACAACGCGGCCTGGATGCAGCCTGTCCCATCTTGCTCGATCTCCCGCATGTGGACCCGGCCGATGTTGACCCCGAAGAGAACATCCTCGACCGGCGATTGGCGGCGGCGGTTGCCGATCTAGAAATGCGGTGCGATTTCATCGTCATCGACTGCCCGGGCAGCCACACCCGGCTCAGCCAGGTCGCGCATTCGCTGGCGGACACGTTGATCACGCCCATGAACGACAGCTTCGTCGATTTCGACTTGCTGGCACGGATTGATGCAGAGACCTACGAGGTAAAGGGGCCGAGTGTCTATTCCGAGATGGTTTGGCATGCGCGCCAGTTGCGCGCGCGCGCGGAATTGCCCCCCATTGACTGGATCGTGGTCCGCAACCGACTGGGCGCGCAGGAGATGCACAACAAACGCAAGGTCGGGGCGGCGTTGCAGACGTTGTCCGAGCGCATCGGCTTCCGCGTGGCACCCGGCTTTTCCGAGCGGGTGATCTTCCGTGAATTGTTCCCGACGGGAATGACGCTGCTGGATTTGCGCGAGCTTGGGGTCGAGCGGCTCAACATCTCGAACCTCGCCGCGCGGCAAGAGCTGCGCGACTTGGTCAAGGCGTTGAACCTGCCCGGGGTCAGCGTGGATTTCTGACGTCGCTCAATCGTAGCGCAGCTCCGTCGCCTTCCCGCGGAAGATCGTATAGGCGAGCACAGAGTATCCAAGAATGACAGGCACCACGAAACAGGCGCCCACGAGGATGATGAACAGGCTCTCCGGCGCCGCGGCGGCTTCGTAGATCGTCAACTGTTCCGGCACGACATAGGGATAAAAGCTGTAGGCCATGCCCAGATACGCCAGCGCGAAAAGCGCGGTGGCCGCGGCAAAGGGCAACCACGACCATTGGTCCCCCGCAAAGGGCATTTGCCGGACCATGCGCCACAGCCAAACAACCAGAAGGCCCGATAGGACCGGAAGCGGGGCGAGGTAGAACACTTCGGGGACGCTCAGCCATTTGTCGAACAGGCGTGTGGACACAAGGGGCGTCGCGATCGACACGGCCCCGATCCCGAGGATCACACCCCAAAGGCTTTCGCGGGCCCACCTTATGGATTTGTGCTGCAAGGCGCCTTCGGTCTTGTGGATCAACCAGGTCGCGCCAATGAAGCTGTATCCCACGGCCAGGAAAATGGCGGTCAGGAAGGCGAACCCGACAGTCGCCCAGGTCATGTCCAGGCCCATGACGTAAATGCCAAGCATGAACCCTTGTGCCAGCGCTGTCAGCAGCGAGCCGATGAAGAACAGCCTGTTCCAGAGCGCCTTGAATTGCGCTTGGGCCTTTGCGCGGAACTCGAACGCGACCCCGCGCAGGATCAGCCCCATCAACATCACGAAAACGGGCAGATAGAGTGTGGACAGGATCAGGCCGTGCGCTTGTGGGAAGGCCACCAAGAGCAGGCCAACCGCTAGTACCAGCCACGTTTCGTTTGCGTCCCAAAACGGTCCGATGGACCCGATCATCTTGTCCTGCTCTGCGGGTGAGGCGAGCGGAAACAGGATGCCGACACCCAGGTCAAACCCGTCGAGCACCACGTAGAACAGGATCGAAAGACCCATGAGCGACGCAAAGGCCCAGGGCAACCAATCGGCGGGATTCGCGAAATCAGGCAACATAAGGCTTACTCCGCCGGGCTGAGGGCGCGGACCTGAGCCTCGCCGGAACGGGTGAACCCGGTGTCGTCACCCCCTTTCGCGGCTTTGCGCGCGAGGTAGGTGATGACACTCATATACGCCAGCATCAGAAGGGCGTAGGCGGTCAGATAGCCAAAGAGCGTTCCGGCCACCATCGGGGCGGGGACGTCCGCCACGGCCATTTCCGTCGTCATGACGCCTTGCACCAGCCACGGTTGGCGGCCGATTTCGGTCGTGTACCACCCGGCAAGGGTGGCGATCCAACCCGAGAACGCCATGGCGACAAAGGCATACATATACGGTTTCGGGAGGCCTTCGACGGCCAGCCAATGCCCTGCGATCCGCCCCTCGTGAAGATGCCGGCGCCGCCACATGAAAACCATGGCCGACCACGACAGCAGCAGCATCGCCACGCCCGTGCCAACCATGACCCGGAAGGACCAGAAGACGGGGGCCACCGGTGGGTGAAGAACGGTGCCGTCCTCAGCCACGAAATCGTTGAGACCCTGGACAACGCCATCCCATTCATGGGTCAGGATCAGCGAGGCAAGGCCGGGGATCGCAATTTCGAGGTCGTTGCTGCGCGTGTCTTCGTTCGGAAGACCGAACAGGACAAGCGGCGCCCCTGCCTGGGTTTCCCAATTGCCTTCCATCGCCGCCACCTTCGCGGGTTGGTATTCTTTCGTGTTGAGACCATGCAGATCCCCCATGAAGATCTGCACCGGGATCAGGATGGCGCCCATCGCGACGCCGACCTTGAGCATGGTCCGCACCTCGCGCGACCGTTCGCCAAGCAGCCACCGGAAGGCGGAGACGCCTGCAATCAGGAACGCGACCGTCAGGCCGCTGGCCAGCATCATATGGGCAAAGCGATAGGGCATGGACGGGTTGAAGATGATCTCGGCCCAATTGGTGGCATGGGCCACGCCGTCAATCATTTCAAAGCCTTGCGGGGTATGCATCCAGGAGTTCAGCACAATGATCCAGAAGGCCGACATCGTGGTCCCAAAGGCCACCAGACCTGTCGCCAGCATGTGGAGCCAGCCCGGCACACGCGAAAACCCGAAGAGCATGATGCCGATAAAGACGGCCTCAAGGAAAAAGGCGGTCAGGACTTCGTAGGCCAAGGGCGGGCCGGCGATATTGCCCACGGCTTCCATGAAGCCGGGCCAATTGGTGCCGAACTGGAATGACATCGTGATGCCCGAAACGACGCCCATCGCGAAACTGAGGGCGAAGATCTTCACCCAGAACCGATAGGCGTTCATCCATTTGTCGTCGCCGGTTTGCGCAAACCGGACCCGAAAGAAAAAGAGCACCCACCCCAAGGCGATCGTGATCGTCGGAAACAGGATGTGAAAGGAAATGTTGGCCGCGAATTGAATGCGGCTCAGCAGCAATGTGTCGAGGGCTTCCATGTGTCTGTCCTCTTTATGAACGTTTCGTCAGCGTGGGGAGGGCGCCGCCCGCCTTGTCGATCAGGCCCGCAATCTTGCTTCCGAAGGTCATCAGTTTGACAAGGCGCTCGGTCTCTAGCTTTTCCATCTCGTCGTAAAAGCCGGTCATCATCTCGATCAGTTCGCGCAATTCGGCGATCCGGGCTTCGGCATAATCATCGCCTGCCGGGCCCTGCATCTCCAACTGGCGCAGTTTGGTCAGGGTCGGGTCGATCTCGCGCTTCTTCCGCTCGGCGATCAGGATGCGGACGATTTCCCAAAGATCCTCAGGCGTCGTGAAGTAGTCGCGGCGGTCGCCCTGAAAATGCTTGAGGCGCACGAGGTTCCAGGATTGCAACTCCTTCAAACCCATCGACGTGTTTGAGCGGCTGATCGACAGCCCGTCGGTGATCTGTTCGGCGTTGAGCGGTTCTGAAGACAAGAAAAGCAGGGCATAGATCTGACCGACAGTGCGGTTGATGCCCCATCGGCTGCCCATTTCTCCGAAATGCATAACAAACTCCTGCTGGAGGGGTGTAAGTGTCATGGTCCGATATCCTGTTCGCGCAGTGATTTCAGAAATTTCTGAAACTTAAGTATCTCTTGCAGTCGAAGCGGCAAGGGCTGCGGGTGCGACACGGTGACGGCCCCAGATGACCCTCGGCCCGGAACACCCCTTCTGCCGGAAAATGACCGGCTTACAGATTTGTAAACTGCCGGTCAGGTGGGTGCGAAACCGGCGCCTCATATCAGTCTCATCGAAACAACGACGCAACTGGAGGACCCAAACATGTCGAACCTGATCACCAAAACCGGCCAAGCCATCTCGAACGCAGTTCTGTTCTGCATTGGCCTCGCCATGGCTGGACTGGGCCTGCTGGTCGCCGGCTTTCTCGCCCTCTTCGGACTGATGGCGGTTGGTTTGGCCTTGCTGGCCTCCCCCTTCGTGGCATCGGCCATTGAACAGCCTGAGAAGGATGCGCCGGCCGATACCGCCGCCGCAGCCTGATATGAGCGACGCGATGGAAACAACGGCGCAACCACACGGGTTCGTCACGCGCGGAATTCACTGGGTCGCCGCAGGTCTTCTGGCCTACGGCTACCTCAAAGCGTCCGAGGATCTGGCGCAGATGGCCCATCCCGGGCCCATGCAGATCGAAGTGATCTTCGCTCTGCTCCTCGGCGCCCTGTTTCTGGCCCGACTCTACTGGACCAAGCGTATCGCCGGGGCCACACGCCTGCCCGAGGCCGCCCCCAAGTGGGAACATTTGGCGTCGCGCGGTGTTCACGTGGGCCTTTACGCCAGCGTGTTCTTGATCGTGCTGTCCGGATTGGGCATCGCGTTGGGCGGTGCACTTCCACTGCTGGGCGGTGTGTTCGCGGCTGCTATGCTTGCCGTGCACGAATTTGCCCTTGTGGCCCTGCCTGCGTTCCTTGTGGCGCACATCCTTGGGGCGCTCTGGCACAAGTTCATCCGGCGGGATGGCGTTTTGGAAAGTATGACCGGCTCACTGTCGAAGTAACGGATCGGCGCAAGCGACAGCCAGAAAGCAAAAACGCCGCCCCGGTTGGGGCGGCGTTTTCGACACACTGAAAGCGAAGGTGGGATCAGAAGCCCAGGCCTTCGTATTTCTTCTTGAACTTCGACACGCGGCCGCCGGTGTCCATCAGGCGGGTTCCGCCGCCGGTCCAGGCCGGGTGGACGGTCGGATCAATGTCCAGCGACAGGGTTTCGCCCTCGGCGCCCCAGGTCGAGCGCATCTGGACGATGTCGCCGTTGGTCATCTTGACGTCGATGACGTGAAAGTCGGGATGGATGTCTTTTTTCATCACGCCATTCCTTATGCTTCGGCGCCCGATTTGGGCTTGTAGTGGGTGTCTTCGGCAATCCGTGCGGATTTCCCGCGACGCGAGCGCAGGTAGTACAGTTTTGCACGGCGCACGCGGCCACGGCGCACAACTTCGATCGACTCGATATTGGTCGAGTGCAGCGGGAACACACGCTCCACGCCTTCGCCGAAGCTGATTTTGCGAACGGTGAACGAACCGGCAATGCCGTCGCCGTTCTTGCGCGCGATGCACACGCCTTCGTAATTCTGAACACGGGTCCGGCTGCCTTCGGTCACTTTGTAACCAACGCGCACGGTGTCACCCGCTTTGAAGTCGGGGATGCTTTTCCCCAGGGCGGCGATTTGTTCCGCCTCCAGTTCTGCGATCAGGTCCATCTGATCTACTCCTATCTGCCCATGGTTTGCCCATGGAGGTGTTTGCCTTCCGCGAGAGCTCTGATCTTCAACCGGGTCCGCCTGGGTCCGCTTCGCGGGGCGCCCGTCAGAGGTCACGTGACCGTTTCTTCGCCATGCCCCTGTTTGATGCCGCGTCGAAGAAAACGCACAAAACAGGAAGCCCGCAGGAGGGACTCCGGCGGGGCTGAGGGGCGTATAAGCCTGTGGGACGGGGCAATCAACCCCGAACGCGCCCTTATCGTGTCAGTTTCCCGCCAGCCAGCATGGTGGGGTCGACGACCGTGATTGTGGCTGTCCCATCCGGGGCCAGACCGGATTTTCGGCACACCGCCTCGGACGGGGCGTTTCCGGGCTGAACCCCTGTGAAAAACTGTTCAAACCCGAACCGGTCCCCCATCTGCCGCATCACGATGGCCCCCAGGATCAAGGCCAATCGCTGCCCTTTGCGCTCGGGCGCGGTGGCCAGCATGCCCCACCATGCCATCTTGGCGTTAACTGTCGCCCTTCGAGATGTGCTTGGTCCACAAATCCGGGCGACGATCCTGCGTCAGGCGCTCCGCCTCGGTGCGCCGCCATTTCGCGATCTCGCCATGGTGGCCAGACAGCAGGACATCGGGGATGGCGCGGCCTTTCCACTCGGCGGGTTTGGTGAATTGCGGATGCTCCAACAAACCGTCGGAAAAGCTTTCTTCCTCAGTGGACGCGGCATTGCCCAAAACGCCGGGGATCAGGCGGACGGTGGCATCGATCACGGCCTGGGCTGCAATCTCGCCACCGGTCAGGACGAAATCACCGATTGAGATTTCCTCCATCCCGTAGTGGTCGATCACGCGCTGGTCCACGCCTTCGAACCGACCGCAGAGCAGGGTCATCCCGTCCGCCTTGGCGAAGCGCTGTGCATGGGCTTGCGTGAACGGTGTCCCCCGCGGGCTAAGGTAGACGCGGGGCCACCTGTTGGGATCGTCAGGCGTGCCGATGCTGGCCATCTGAACGGCACGTCCCACCACATCCGGCCGCAGGACCAAACCCGCGCCGCCCCCGGCGGGCGTGTCGTCCACCTGCCGGTGTTTGCCGGTGCCAAAGGTGCGCAAATCAATCGGCTCCAACGCCCAAAGGCCCTGCTGAAGGGCCTTGCCGGTCAGCGATCCGCCAAGCACGCCGGGAAACAGATCGGGAAACAGGGTGATGATCTTCGCGCACCACGCCCCTTTCAGGCGCGGCGTGTCGCTCATCACTTCGCGGGGCTTGAGGCTCGCCGATATGGCCAGACGCCCATGGGATTTGCCGCTGTCTTCTGACATGGCCTTGCTTTATTGGGCTTCGGCCTCCGGGACAATCCCAAGCCGCTCGGCCAGGTCCATCAAGGCCTTTGGCGCCGGTTGAACCCGCGCCATGGCGTCAGACACCTGGACCGTCAGGCCGCTAACATCTGCGAACGCGCTGTGGTCCAGCAAAACCTGCGCCGCGTCGGCCGCAGTGGCCACCAAAGGCGCATCGTTCTGTGAGAAGGCCGACAAAACGCGCCCCCGAAAGGCGGGAACGGTCACAGGATGGTCAGAGGCCAACAGGCGCCCTTCCAGCATCAACCATGCGGTCAACCACACGGCGCTTTCGGGATGGACGGCCATTTCGGACACAGCGCGCGGGGCAAGCTCGGGCCGTTTGGCGATGTAGTTCGCCAGCGCGAGGCTATCGCCCGAGGCCGGCCGTCCCTGTTGCGCACATTGGCCGATCGAGGACAAAAGCTCGTCCACCCGGTCCGTCCAGATTTGCTGTCGGACGGAATCCATCCGATCCACGAGGCGGTCCAGCGCGCCGGGCACCCGTTGTTGTGCGGCCTCCAACGCTGCGGCGCTCAGGTTCAGATCCAGCCATGGGGTTAGTGCCATCAACCGCTGTTCGGCCTCGGCCGCGAATTCGTGCAGAACGCCGTCGTCGGCGCAGGACAACAGGATGCGCGCAGCGTCGTGGAACGCATAAACATCCGGCAATCCGGCGTCGACGGTGTCAATCAGGAGCTTCGCCAAGACCCGCATCGGCTCTGGCGTACTGGTCTCCCGGTGGCGCAGTTGCAGCCGCTCGGCCCGGCGGAGCAACCCTTGTGGCAGCGGAACCGGGTCCGGGCGGTTCTGAAGCAACTCGGAAAGTGTCACACCGTCCGCGATCGTGTCGACCTGATCGAGGTGGCTTGCGCTGCGGGCGAGCCGTTCCTTCAAATCGACCGATTGGCCAGTCGTGCGATTGGATGCGCCCTTGGGCTTTGCGGCGCGATTGGGCATCGCCATCCGAAACCCATAGGCTGCAACAACCGCGACGGCCAGCAAGGCGAGAATGGTCAGGATCGACGACATGCGCGCAGATTTAGCGATCTGAGGCCGCGCTGCACATCCCCTTGTGCGCATATGCTTCAGGTTTCTGCGCATCTCCGCCGTCTCCCCCCTTGCTGCGGGGCAGTTTCGGGTCCATGTCTGCCCCCTTGGAGGACGACACCATGCAACCGATTTTGGAGATCGACGCGCTCAGCAAGACATATGCGGGCGGGTTCACCGCGCTCGACAGCGTGTCATTGGACATTGCGCAGGGTGAGATCCTCGCGCTGCTCGGACCGAACGGCGCGGGTAAAACGACGCTAATCTCGACGGTCTGTGGGATCACGCAGCCGACATCGGGCCATGTGTCCGTGGGCGGCTTCGATACGGTCCGGGACTATCGCAAGGCGCGCGAGTTGATCGGCCTCGTCCCGCAGGAGATCAATCTTGAGCCGTTCGAGAAGGTGATCAACACCGTCCGGTTCTCGCGCGGTCTGTTCGGGAAGCGCCGCGATGATGCGTTCTTGGAGAAAATCCTGCGTCAACTGTCGCTTTGGGACAAAAAAGACAATCGGATCATGACGCTGTCGGGTGGCATGAAGCGGCGTGTCCTGATTGCCAAGGCGTTGAGCCACGAGCCGCGCGTGCTGTTTCTCGATGAGCCGACGGCGGGCGTGGATGTCGAATTGCGCCGCGACATGTGGGACGTGGTGCGCACGCTGAAAGAGGATGGTGTGACGATCATTCTGACGACCCACTACCTGGAAGAGGCCGAGGCGATCGCGGATCGCGTCGGGGTGATCGACAAGGGCAAGATCTTGTTGGTCGAGGAAACGGCTGCGCTCATGAAGCGGATGGGCCAGAAGGAAATGCGCATCGAGTTGCGCAATCCGATTGCGTCTGTGCCGGAGTCCCTGTCGGCCTACAACCTGCGCCTTGAAGGCGAAGGGTGCCGGCTGGTGTATTCCTACGATCGGCAGGCCGCGCGCACGGGCATTGGCCGTCTCTTGCGCGATATGCAGGACGCTGACCTGCATGTCGCAGATGTGGAAACCAAGCAAAGCTCGCTTGAGGACATTTTTGTCGGACTGGTTGCCAAGGGGGAAGCGGCATGAATTTCACAGCGATTCTTGCCATCTATCGCTTTGAGATGGCCCGCACGTTCCGCACCATCGCGCAATCGATCATCTCGCCTGTCTTGTCGACGGCGCTCTATTTCATCGTGTTCGGCACAGCCATCGGCAGCCGGATCGAACAGGTCGAAGGTGTCAGCTACGGGGCGTTCATTGTTCCCGGCCTCATCATGCTGACGGTTCTGACCCAGTCGATCTCAAATGCCAGCTTCGGGATCTACTTTCCCAAGTTCATTGGCACGGTTTACGAGCTGCTGTCGGCCCCGGCCTCGTTTCTGGAGATCACCGCGGGATACGTGCTGGCGGCTGCAACCAAGGCCCTGATGATCGGGTTGATCATTCTGGCGACGGCGTTCTTCTTCGTCGATATCACGATTGCCCATCCCGGATGGATGTTGGCGTTTCTGGTCCTGACCTGCCTGAGCTTCAGCCTGTTTGGCTTTATCATTGGCATCTGGGCCCAGAACTTTGAACAGCTTCAGCTGATCCCGCTTCTGGCGGTGACGCCCTTGGTGTTCTTGGGGGGCGCGTTCTACTCGATTTCGATGCTACCGCCGGCGTGGCAATCCATCAGCCTGTTCAACCCGGTCGTGTATCTGGTGTCGGGTTTCCGTTGGTCGTTCTTCGACACGGCGGATGTGGCGTTGGGATGGTCGGTGCTGGCGATTGTCGGCTTCACGCTTGCCTGCGTTCTGACCATCGGATGGATTTTCCGCACGGGGTGGCGGCTGCGGGCATAGGGAACCCGGCGTCCCGCGGGCGGCAGGCGCGCGTCAGCTCAGGAGGCCCTCAGGCGGATCGACGACGATCCGTCCTGCGGACAGATCCACGGTCGGAACAATGTCCTTGGTGAATGGTATCAGCGCCGAGCCCTTGATCCCGGGACCACGGACATCCAGCAGATCGCTGGCCCCATGGTTGAGCACCGCCGCGACTTTTCCGATAGCGCTTCCACCGGTGTCGACGACCGCAAGGCCGATCAGGTCTGCATGATAAAATTCGTCGTCCGGCAACGAGGGCAGGGCCGTGCGCGGGGCGTAAAGCCGGGTGCCGCGCAGGCGATCTGCGCCCTCTTTGGTGGCGATGCCGGACAGGCGGGCGGCGAATCCCGCCTTGACGGGGCGGGTCAGTGTGACCGTCACCGCCGTATCCGTGTCGCCCAGGGTGAGCGGGCCGTAGGTGGCAATATCAGACGGCTCGGCGCAGAAGCTTTTCAGCCGCACCTCGCCGCGGACGCCAAAGGCGCCCGCAATTGCTCCGACACAGACCCGCTCGGCCATGGTCAAACCGCTCAGCTTTCAGCGGTTTCTTCGGCCGCGTCGGCCTCTGCTTCTGCCGGAGCTTCCGCTTCAGCAGCTGCGGCTTCGGCTGCTTCAGCGGCCTTGGCGGCTTTCTCTTCAGCGCGTTCCTGCGCTTTTTTGCCCGGCTCTGCCTTCTGGGGGTTGTTGCGGGTCTTGGCTTCAAGAACGCCGGCGGCTTCGAGGAAGCGGCTCACGCGGTCGGTCGGCTGTGCGCCCTGGTCGAGCCAGTACTGAACGCGCTCCATCTTCATCTTCACGCGCTCTTCGCTGTCTTTGGGAAGAAGCGGGTTGTAGGTGCCAAGCTTCTCGATGAAGCGGCCGTCACGCGGCATGCGGCTGTCGGCGGCCACGATCGAGTAGAAGGGGCGTTTTTTCGAGCCGCCGCGGGCCAAACGGATTTTCATTGCCATGGGGTGTTCTCCTTAAAACTGGCGATTGGGGCCGATCAGGCCCCGTTTTCCTGGTGTTGTTTATGGTGCTGAATGACCTCAGCGATGATGAAGTTCAGAAACTTCTTGGCGAATTCCGGGTCCAGATCGGCCCGTTTTGCCAGGTCTTCTAGCCGTGCGATCTGCGCTGCCTCGCGGGCGGGATCGGACGGGGGAAGGTCGTGGTTGGCCTTGAGCCGGCCAACGGCTTGGGTGTGCTTGAAGCGTTCGCCAAGCGTGTAAACAAGGATCGCATCGAGCCGGTCGATGGATTCGCGGTGCTCTTTGAGCACTTCGGCGGCGCGGGCAACGGCGTCACTCATGCGGCAATCTCCGATGGGGCGGGGTGGCGATAGACAAGCGTGTCGGGCTTAGGGGGCTGCGCCTGAGCGTCCCGGCGGCAACCGAGGCGTTCGGCCAGGGCAATTGACCGGGCATTGTCGGGGTGAATGTAGCTGACAGCGGTTGGCCAGCCGAAGGCGCCATAGGCGTGTGCACGGGCGGCAGTTGCGGCTTCCGACGCATAGCCCTGACCCTCATAGCCGGCCCAGATCAGCCATCCGAGTTCTTTCTCTGGCCACCCGTCCGGGTACCAGCACCCAACCAGCCCGATTGGCGTGGCATCGTTCAAGGTGACCGTCCACATCCCGAACCCATGCAGCGCCCAATGTCCGATCTCGGCGGCAAAAAGGATCCAGGCCTGCCGGGCATCGGCGTAGGGCCCGCCGGTGTATTGTGCGCGGTTCGACAGGAAGTAATCGCGGAACTCCGGAAAGTCCGCGGCCTCTGGCGCGCGCAAAACCAACCGGTCGGTGGTCAGCGTCGGGATCATTGCGTGACCTCCTCGGCTGAGGGGTGGCGCCAAATATCGAGGCGACCATATTCCGTGTGCTCAAACGGGGCCTCGAACTGGCAGCCGAGACGCTGAGCCAAGGCAATGGAGCGTGCATTGTCCGGGGCCACACAACTGATGACGCTGGACCAGCCGAGCGTCTCGTAGGCATAGGCCCGCGCGGCGGTCGCAGCTTCGAACGCGATCCCGCGCCCTTCGCCCTCGGCAAACAGGCTCCAGGCGATCTCGCATTCGGGCCATCCCTCGGGGTGGAAAAGGCCAGTGGTCCCCAAGGCGGCGTCGGTTTCCGTGTCCGCGATGATCCAGCGCCCATATCCCCGCAGCGGCCATTGACCCAACAGCGCGCAGAACTGGTGCCAGGCCTCGCTGCGGCTGTTCGGCCCGCCGACAAAACTGGCCCGGTCCGAGGCGCGGAAGGTGGCGTAGGCGTCGAAATCGCGCAGCGCGGGCGCGCGCAAGGTCAGCCGTTTGGTGTGAAGCGTCGGGATCATTGCGCGACCTCCGATGGCGACGGATGGCGGTAGACCAGATCGTCGGGGTGGGGGCCATGGGCCGTGCCATCCAAGACGCAGCCAAGCCGTTCGGCCAAGGCGATGGACCGTGCGTTCGCCGCGTCAATATAGCTGACGGCGGTCGTCCAACCGAGGTCGTCATAGGCATAGCGGCGGATGCGGCGCATGGCTTCGGTGGCAAAGCCCTGTCCTTCGGCCGCCTCATCCCAAACCGTCCAGCTCAATTCTTTCTCGGGCCAGCCTTCCGGGTACCACGGACCCATGGAACCGACAGGTGCGCCTGTGTCCTTGCGCACGCACACAAAGACGCCGGCTCCGCGCAGCGCCCAGTGCCCGGTCAGGATCGCGTGCACCCGCCAGGCATGGGTGATGTCCTTGTCCGCCCCGCCGCCGACGAAGCGTGCGCGATCCGACATGACGAAGGGCGCGAGGTGCGGGAAATCCGCAGCCTCCGGCGCGCGCAGAGTCAGGCGCTCGGTCTCGAGTACGGGGCAGCCGGTGAGGGAAATCATGCCATTCCCCCAAATGCGCCGATCGCAAAATCACGCGAAATACGGCTGTGACCAGTGGATAAGCCTGTGGGTTTCACGGAGATCGTAAAGCGCGTCATGCTGCCCCTCCGTGTCGCCACACGTGGGTCAGCTCGCCGTCCTGCTCCAGGATCGCAGCCTCGGCCGTCGCGTCGCGCCGTGCCCCCAGGCGGGCAGCCAGGGCGTTCGAGGCCGCATTGCCGGGGTCGATGTAGCTGACGAATTGGTCTTTGCCCAACAGGCCCAGGCCAAAAGTCCGGGCGGCGTCGGCCGCCTCGAGGGCATAGCCCTGGCCACGGGCGTGGGCCCCGAACAGATACCCGAGTTCGGGTTCGGGATCGTCCCATTCCAAGCCCAGATGCACAAAGCCCAACAATGCCCCATCGGCGCGCCGCTCGACCGCCCAAAGCCCATGGCCGTGCAGCAGCCAGCCGGCGGTGTAGTAGCTGAACTCCGTCCAGGCATCTTCGGCCGAGTATGGGCCGCCAAAGCCCTCCGCCTCGGGGCCTGTGAAAATCTCGGTCCAAAGCGACAGGTCCTCGATCCGCGGGGACCGCAGGAACAGCCGCTCGGTCTGCAGAACCGGGACCGTCCCCTGGTGCATCTGGGCGGCCGTCTTGGCCGCGCCGGTGGGGGCTTGTGCACAGCGTGGGGTGGTCATGCGGCCCCCCAGTGTCGATACACCAAGCATGTGGCGCGCGTGGTTTCGTGGGGCAGGGGGGCTGCCGCGTCGGCTTTCGCGCCCAACCGCTCCGCCACCGCGACGGATTTGGCGTTGTCGGGGGCGATGTAGCTGACCAGCGAGGCAAAACGATCCCGGGCCCACGCCTTCGCGGCGCGTGCGGCCTCGGTCGCGTAGCCTTGGCCTTCAAACCCGTCGTACAGCACCCACCCCATTTCGGGCTCCGGATAAGTCGTGGGTTGGCTGAACCCGGTCAGGCCTATCACCGTGCCGTCGCGGCGTTGGATCATCCAGTGGCCGGGCTCGTCGAACACCCACCCGACAAACTCGGATGCAAAGGCCTGCCAAGTGCTGCGCGGCGTCGGATCCGTGAAACCGGAGCGCGGCGTGGACAAAAACGCCGCCCATGCGGAAAGGTCCGCGCGGGTGGGCCCGCGCAGGATCAGACGCTCGGTTTCGAGCGTTGGGATATGCACCCCAACCGACATTACTTTTTCTTTCCGAACCCGCTGAGGCCCGGGGGCAGGGCGCCGCCGCCCAAACCGGGCAGACCGCCGGGGCTGCCCATCTGCCGGGCCGCTGCTTCCAGCGCCTTGGCATCCATCTGGCCGGGATCCATGCCTTTGAGCGCGTCGGGCGTGCCTTTGCCCATGAGCGCGCCCAATCCGCCGCGCATCATGCCTTTCTTGCCCATTTTGCCGAGCTTCTTCATTGCGTCGGCCATCTGGCGTTGCATTTTCAGCAGCTTGTTGAGGTCGCTCACCTCTTGACCTGCACCCGCCGCGATCCGCTTCTTCCGGGACGCCTGCAAGAGCTGCGGGTTGGCGCGTTCGCGCTTGGTCATGGAATTGATCAGGGCGATCTGACGTTTGATCACCGTGTCGTCAAAGCCTGCGTCGTCCAGCTGCTTCTGCATCTTGGCCATGCCCGGCATCATTCCCATCATGCCCTGCATGCCGCCCATCTTCATCATCTGTTCCAGCTGGCCCTTGAGGTCGTTCATGTTGAACATCCCCTTCTGGAACCGCTTCATCATGCGCTCGGCCTGTTCGGCTTCGAGCACTTCCTGCGCCTTCTCGACGAGGGCCACGATGTCGCCCATGCCAAGAATGCGGCCTGCGATACGCTCGGGCTCGAAGGTCTCGAGCGCGTCCATCTTTTCGCCGAGGCCGACGAAGCGGATGGGCTTGCCCGTGATCGCCCGCATCGACAACGCCGCACCCCCGCGGCCGTCGCCGTCCATGCGGGTCAGCACAACGCCCGAAACGCCGATCTTGTCGTCAAACTCCTGGGCGACATTCACCGCGTCCTGGCCGGTCAGGCCATCGACCACCAGCAGCGTTTCGCGCGGGTTCGCGACGTCGCGCACAGCAGCCGCCTGGGCGATCAACTCTTGGTCGATGTGCAATCGGCCCGCGGTGTCGAGCATATAGACGTCGTAGCCTCCAAGACTGGCTTGCGTCTTGGCACGCTTCGCGATGGTAACCGGGTCTTCGCCTTTCACGATGGGCAGCGTGTCGACACCAATCTGCGAGCCAAGGATCGCCAACTGCTCCATTGCTGCCGGGCGGTTGGTGTCGAGCGAGGCCATCAGCACCTTTTTCCCGTCACGCTCTTTCAAGCGGCGGGCCAGTTTTGCCGTGGTGGTGGTTTTACCGGACCCTTGCAGACCGACCATCAGGATCGGTGCAGGCGGGTTGTCGATCTTCAGGGCGCCCGGGTCTTCGTCACCTGCCAGAACGCCGATCAGTTCGTCATGGACAATCTTGATAACCTGCTGGCCGGGCGTCACCGACTTTGTAACGGCTGCTCCGGTCGCTTTCTTCTCAACCGCCTTGATGAAGCTGCGGGCCACGGGCAGCGAAACGTCCGCTTCCAGAAGGGCGACGCGCACCTCCCGCATGGCGGTGCGCACATCGTCTTCCGTCAGCGCGCCCTGTTTGGTCAGCCGGTCAAAGACACCAGACAGCCGTTCGGACAGATTTTCAAACATGGGCCAGGCCCCTCTTCATCATTCGCAATCCCCCGAAACTTAAGGGGGCGCCCGGGCATCACCAAGTCCTGCGCCGCAAAGGCACCGGCAAAACGCGAATTGCCCCCGTGGGCGAAACCTCGCTGACGGGGGGCGATCCTGAAGCCGCTCCAGGACCGGAAAGCTGGCGCTGTCCGGGTATGTTGCGCTGCCCTTACGCGCGCGGGCGCTGTGGAGTCAAGAGGCGCAGCGGGTCCGGTGCGGGCATGAATGGATCGGGAACGCCCCGGATCCGCCCCTCAGGCGCAGTCGACCTCAAGCGAAAGGACGTCGCCCGCCAACATATCGCGCCCTTGCGGCGCCTGGAGGGAAAACGCACGCCGAAGGTCCAGTCGGTCCCAGTCTTCCTGACGTGTCGGTGGCGCACTGTCGGGGCGCGACCCCGAAGGCCCGAACAGCGTGATGGCCATTGGGCCGCCGAATTCCACCCCGGCAAAGGTGAACCCTTCGACGTTATGGGCGTAGACGCCGATCAGATCTGCGGCGGGGCCTTGCGATGTGACGATCAGGGTCCAGATCGGGCCGCGGATTTCGTCGCCCAATTGCATCTCGCCTGACGCTAAATGCGCTGTTGAGCCCCCTTCCTGGCGAAAACTCTGACCAAGCATCGTGTAGCTTGCCGATCCCGACAGTTCCGTTCCGGGGCGGATTGGACCGACGCCTTGCGTGACCGAGATCGTGAAATTGAGCGTACAGCTTTGTGCTGTCGCGACGCCGGGCATGATCAAGGCAAGGGCAAACAAGAACCGGAGTATCATGCCAGCAGGCTATCATTGCCGGGCCGCAACGCAACGGGGCGGTTTGAGAAAGATGAACGCCCCGATCTCGACGGAGCGAGACCGGGGCGAACCAACCCGAGCAGGGACTAGGCGTTGCGACCGATCTGGTCGCGATGGGCGTAGAGGATCAGGGCGGCGAGCACGCCCAGGACAAGCGCGGGCACAAAGGATGGCCCAAGCACGGCGACATGCGCAATGATCGCGCCGACCATCGTTGCCACCAGCAGCGCCGCGCCGAGGGCGGCCAGACCGGGCACCCAGAGCAGGACCGCCGCGGCAACCTCGATGCCCCCGGTCACGTATCGGAACCATTGGCCCCAACCGATGGCCTCAAAGGTCATCACCATCATCTCGGCGCCGAGGAGTATGCTGCCCCCCGCCGCCAAGAAGGCCAGGGTCAAGAGGCCCTTGACCCCCGAGATCGCGTACTTTGTCCAAGTGCTCATCCGCGCTTCTCCCTGTTCGTGTGACGGATCAGGCCGCGATCGACAGGTCGGCAACCTGTGCGTTCGCGGCTTTCATGGTTGCGTCGGCGTCGATCATCAGGCGGTCGGCGGTGACAAAATCAACGTCCGTGATGCCGATGAACGCCAGAACGTGCCGGATGTAGCCGGTTGCAAAGTCGATGTCCGAGCCGGCTTCGGTGCCGCCGGAGGCCACAGCCACGATCGCGCGCTTGCCTTCCAGAAGGCCTTTGGGGCCGTACTCGGTGTATTGGAACGTCACGCCGGCACGGGCGACTTGGTCCACCCAGGCCTTCAGCGCAGCGGGGACGCCGAAATTGTAGATCGGCAAGCCAATGACCAGTGTGTCAGCGGCCTTCACCTCAGCCACGAGGGTGTCCGACAGCGCCAAAGTGGCTTTCTGGTCGTCGGAGCGTTGGTCTGCCGGGGTAAAGTTCGCGCCCACCCATTCTTCATTGATGAGGGGAAGGCCGCCGGCAAGGTCGCGCTGGACGACATGGGCGTCAGCGCCGAAACGGGCGATGATCTTGTCGGACAGATCGCGCGAGACCGAGCCTTCGCGGCGGGCGGATGCGTCGATGCGCAGGATGGAATGTGCCATGGGTCGGGTCCTTTTCAGAGGATGTGATGTCGATGACAGGCAAATTGTCCCTTGCATCCGTGAACGCAATCTGCCCAAATGCAGCCGTTATGTGTTTTCGTGCACAGAGGTAAGAATGGACAACTGGGATGAAATCCGTACGGCCTTTCAGGTCGCCCGAATGGGGACGGTCTCGGGGGCAGCGGAAATTCTGGGTGTTCACCACGCCACTGTGATCCGGCACATCGATGCGCTGGAGGGGCGATTGGGGGCGAAGCTGTTCCAGCGTCACGCCCGCGGCTACACCCCGACCGAAGCAGGCCAGGACCTGCTGAAAATTGCGGGCGCCGCCGACGACCAATTCACGCAACTGGCTGGCCGGATCAAAGGGCGCGGAGAGGAAGTGACTGGCGAATTGATCGTCACGTCGCTCGCATCACTTGGCCCCCTGTTGGTGCCAAGCATCGCGAAGTTTCAAGACAAACACCCCGATCTGAGGGTTCGGTTGATCAGCGATGCGCGCCTGTTCCGCCTGGAATACGGCGAAGCGCATGTCGCCATTCGCGCGGGCAAGCTGCCCGATCAACCTGACAATATTGTGCAGCCGTTCTTCGACCAGTCGGTACGCTTGGTGGCCAGTAAGGAGTATGTTGATCGCTACGGCATGTTGACCGAAGACAACGTTGGCGCACATCGCTTCATCGGAGCCACCGAAGACACGCCGCGGGCGCCCTTCTACCGGTGGCTGACGGATATTGTGCCGCCAGATGCCATTTATTTCCGGGTCTCCAATATGTCAGCCGTCAAAGAGGCCATCCTGGCTGGGATCGGCATTGGGTTCATCGCGAAATGGGATCAAAACCGGACCGATGGCCTTGTCGAAATGCTGCCCCCGCTGGAAGAGTGGTCGGCCAAGATCTGGTTGGTGACCCATATGGATCTGCACCGTACGGCCAAGGTGCAAACCTTCGTGCGTCACCTGAAGGAAGAGGTCAAAACCTGGCCCGTGACGTAACCCTTCCTTCGCCCGAGGCGCGCATTGGGCATCTGTCGATGTTGGCATTTTCGGCCCTGGTCGCAGGGTCGTTTTCGCTTGGGGGGCAGGTGGCCAATGACATTGAGCCCGCCGCGCTGAACGCGGTTCGGTTCTGCATCGCGGCCGCTGTCGTTGGCCTCGTGGTCTGGTGGCGCGGTGATCCGGTTCGTGCGGCGGCGCGGGCACCCTGGCGCTATTTCATTCTGGGTGGTCTCTTTGCCATTTACATGGTGACAATGTTCGAGGGGCTGAAGACAGCAGCGCCCGTTTCCGCGGCGGCGGTTTTCACCCTGACACCCGTGATGAGCGCGGGGTTTGGGTATCTTTTACTGCGTCAGGTTATGACGGGCCGCATTGCCCTGGCCCTGAGCATCGGGGCCGCCGGCGCGCTCTGGGTGATCTTCCGGGCTGATTTCCAGGCGTTTCTCGCGTTCGAGATTGGTGTGGGCGAGGCCATCTTTTTTTGGGGCTGCATGGCGCACGCGGCCTATACCCCTGGGTTCAAGTTCTTCAACCGCGGTGAATCGGGCCTGATCTTCACCTTCTTTACCTTGTGCGCCTGTGCGCTTGTGCTTCTCGTCTGGGGGTGGCGCGACATACTCGACACCGATTGGTTGACCCTGCGCCCCCTGGTGTGGATTGCGATCTTGTACGTCTCGCTCATGGCCTCGGCCTGGACGGTCTTTCTGGTTCAGGTTGCCGCCATGCGACTGCCGGCCTCGAAGGTCATGGCGTACACGTATCTTGTGCCCAGTTGGGTTTTGATCTGGGAAATCTCCCTCGGTCAGCCCGTGCCGCCCGCTCTGGTTCTTGGGGGCGTTGGGCTGACGATCGTCGCGCTGCTGTTGCTGCTCAAGGATTGAGGCAGGTCAAGGGCGCACGGCGGTTCGCATGCGACCCTTCTTCCGTGAAGGAGACGCACCATGCCCGCCGCCACAACCAAATCCGATTTGATCGCCGCGACGGAGAAGGAGTGGCAGAGACTATCCAAAGTTCTTGCCGATGTTCCCGCGTCCGCCGCTGAGGTGAAATTGGAGGAGGATACGTCGATCAAAGATATCCTCACCCATCGTGCGCATTGGATTGGGTTGTTCTTCCAATGGCTGGACGAAGGGGATGCGGCCGCCATGCCGGATCATGGCGTGAAGTGGTCCGAACTCAAGCCCTACAACGCAGGTCTTCGTGACCGGTATGCCGAGGTGTCGTGGCCTGACGCCCAGAAGCAGCTGGCGCTGCAACACGAAAGACTGTTGGCGTGGATGGAGGCAAGCGACGCGCAGGCCATCTATGGCGCACCCATGCCCGGGGGAAACGGCAAGTGGACGACGGGGCGCTACGCGGAAGCATCCGGCCCAAGCCACTACCGGTCGGCAGCGAAAGCTATTCGTGGTTATCTGCGCGCGCTGTCGTCCAGCTGATCCAGCTCGATTTCGAGGAACCGTTCGAACGCATCAAGGTTCACCGGCTCGAACTGGCCGAATCCCTGCATCCAGACCGACGCGGCCTTCAGGGCGTCGGGCTCGAGCTTGCACCACTTTACACGTCCGCGCTTTTCCTGTGCGATCAACCCGGCTGCGGCCAGGATCGACAGGTGCTTGGAGATCGCCGCCAGAGACATCTCGAACGGTTCGGCCACATCTGTCACCGCCATGTCGTCTTCCAGCAACATGGTCAGGATGGCCCGGCGTGTCGGGTCGGCCAGCGCGGCAAAAACGGTATCGAGGCTGCGATCCATATCGGGATAGGGGCAGGTCCAGGTCCAATCGTCAACCAAATGGTTGAATATGGGATTTGGCCGTTTGGCGTGCATTGGGCCGTGGTTGTGTTTGTCGCACCTTTTGAAAGTTGAATAATATCATGATCTTACGTTAGATCTTCGCTGCTTTGCAGCGCGTTGACTCCGCCCCCCTCCCGGCATATCGTCCGCCCGACTTCCGTATGGGGTGTCCAAAGCGATGACTGAGCCATCCGAAACTGAGCGATTGAAGGCTCTGGAGGCACGGATCGCAGCGGCGAAATCGGCTCAAGCGCCGAAACCACATATGGAGGAACACTATTCTCAGGCGCAGATGGCCTGGCGAATGGTGGTGGAATTGGTGGCAGGCCTGGGTATCGGGTTTGGCATCGGATACGGGCTCGACTGGCTCCTTGGCACTACGCCGTGGCTCATGGTCGTGTTCACATTGCTTGGTTTTGCCGCGGGCGTTCAGACGATGATCCGCTCGGCCCGCGAAATACAGGTGCAAAACGAACGGGCGGACGACGCCGCCCAGGATGAAACGACGAGGGAAGACTAGCGTGGCCAGCGAAAGCACCAACACCACCGACAGCGCACCCAAAGGCAACGGGAAGCCGATCGCCTACGGTTTGATCGCGATTGCAGCAATCCTCTTCATTCTGGCGTGGCTCGACGGCTATGGTAGCCTGGCGATCCACCCGATGGACCAATTCGAAGTGAAGCCGCTTTTCGGGGGCGACACGATCCATTGGTATACGCCGACCAACGTGACCCTGTGGCTTGGGCTGTCGATCCTGGCCGTCACGGCCCTGATGGTCATGGGGACACGCGGCCGCGCCGTCATCCCAAGCCGCGGCCAATCGGTTGCGGAACTGGCCTATGGTTTTGTCCGCAAGATGGTTGAAGACGTGGCCGGCAAGGACGCACTGCCGTACTTCCCCTACATCTTCACCGCGTTCCTATTCATTCTGTCGGCAAATTTCCTGGGTCTGATCCCGACCAGTTTCACGACAACTTCGCACATCGCGGTGACCGCAATCCTCGCTGCGGCCGTGTTCATCACGGTTACCGCGCTTGGCTTCATCAAGAACGGTGCGGGCTTCCTGAGCCTGTTCTGGGTGTCGTCGGCCCCGCTGGTGCTGCGCCCGGTCCTCGCGATCATCGAGTTGATCTCGTACTTCGTGCGCCCGGTCAGCCACTCGGTGCGTTTGGCCGGCGCGATGATGGCCGGCCACGCGGTTTTGAAAGTGTTCGCCGGCTTCGCGGGCGCCATGGGTCTGGCAGGCATCGCCCCGATCCTGGGCGTCGTTGCCATCTACGCACTCGAGGTGCTGGTGTCGGCCATTCAGGCCTACGTGTTCACCATCCTCACCTGCGTCTACCTGAAGGACGCATTGCATCCGCATCACTAACGACGGTTGCGGCCTGATCGGGCCGCGCCCCCGTACTCTCGAACTTCCAACGTAAGGAGATAGGACAATGGAAGGCGATATCGCACAAATGGGTCAGTTCATCGGCGCAGGCTTGGCCGCTATCGGTTCCGGCGCAGCCGCAATCGGTGTGGGCCACGTGGCCGGTAACTTCCTGGCTGGCGCTCTGCGCAACCCGTCGGCAGCAGCCGGCCAGACCGCAACGCTCTTCATCGGCATCGCATTCGCAGAAGCTCTGGGGATCTTCTCGTTCCTCGTCGCTCTGCTGCTGATGTTCGCAGTCTAAGACACCTGAGACACCATCCTTACGTCCGGGGTGTCGGCCCTTAAGGTCGGCACCTCGGTGTAAACCCGGTTCCAGGAGGACGACATGGCCGAAGACGCCACACATGATGCAGCACACGGCGCCGCGGAAGCGGCGGGCCCGGGTATGCCGCAGCTCGACTTCGGGACGTTCCCGAACCAGATTTTCTGGCTCATTGTCGCGCTTGTCGCGATCTACTTCATCCTGAGCCGCGTGGCCCTGCCGCGGATCGCAGCCGTTCTGGCCGAGCGACAAGGGACACTTACGAATGACTTGGCCGCCGCCGAGGACCTGAAGCGTCAGGCCGTCGAAGCGGAAGAGGCCTATAACAAAGCTCTGGCCGATGCCCGGACCGAAGCCCACAAGATCGCCGATGAGGCGCGGGCGGAAATCCAGGCCGAGCTGAACGACGCGATTGCCAAAGCCGATGCCGAGATCGCGGCAAAGGCAGCCGAAAGCGAAGCCCGGATCGCCGAGATTCAGGCCGGTGCGATGGACAGCGTCGAAGAGGTCGCCCGCGATGTGGCCGCCGACATTGTCGGTGCGGTCGCCCCGGGTCAGAAGATTGATGCCGACGCTCTGGCGCAGGCTGTCTCCAACCGAGTGCGGGGGTAAGTTGATGAAGACCTTTACCACATCCGCCTTGGCCTTGATCCTTGCCGCCCCCGCGTTTGCGGCAGGCGACGACAAACCCCACGGGCTGTTCCAGCCGTCGCTTGGCAACACCGACTTCGTGGTGCTGATCGGCTTCCTGCTGTTCCTGGCGATTATCTTCTACTTCAACGTCCCGTCGATGCTGATGGGTCTGCTCGACAAGCGTGCAGCCGACATCAAATCCGAGTTGGACGAAGCGCGGGCGCTGCGCGAAGAAGCTCAGACCCTTCTGGCCTCCTACGAGCGCAAGCAGCGCGAAGTGGCCGAGCAGTCCGAGCGGATCGTCGCCGCGGCCAAAGCGGATGCCCAAGCCGCCGCCGAGCAAGCCAAGGTTGACCTGGAAAAGTCGATCGAACGCCGTCTCGCCGCCGCCGAAGACCAGATCGCAAGCGCGGAAGACAAAGCCGTGCGTGCCGTTCGGGATCAAGCTGTCGAGGTTGCGATTGCCGCCGCTGCACAGACGATTGCCGGACAGATGGCCGCCGCGGATGCCAACAAGCTGATCGACAGCTCGATCGACGAAGTGGCCAAGCAATTGCACTGACCCCTACCGGGTCTGCGACATTCAAACGCCCCGCATCGCCCGATGCCGGGGCGTTTTTCTTTCCCCACCTGCCCGTGTCAGCCGAACTTCTGGCGGTAGGTCGGCTTCACATCGCCGGGGGCGGGGCTGGCGTGGTAGATCGCCCGCGCGATGGCGCGCGAGAGGCAGAGACTTGCCACATGTCCGATCCACATGATGGCCACCGGCGGCACATCGGGGACGGGCAGAGGCTGCCGACCCGTTGAGGCCGCAAAGACCACGTCGCCGTCAAAGGGGCTGTGCGATGGCCAGATGGCCCGTGCCATGCCGTCATGGGCCATCGTCGCAACGCGCTTGGCCTGGGATTTCGTGAGTGTGAAGTCTGTGGCCACAATCGCGATCGCGGTGGCTTCCCGTTCGGAACTGGTGGCCTTGGTCGGGGGTAAGGCCGCCGGGTCAAACCCCGTCCCAACGCCCGATCCCCCGAATTCCCCGTCGATCTCGTAGGGGGCCGCGTGGAAATGGGGGCCATCGCCTTGGGTTACCTGGCCAATGGGGTTCGCGATGACCAAGGCACCGATCGTGCCGCCCTGCCACGTGGCCGAGGCCGAACCGACCCCGCCCTTGAGGTCCGCGATCATCGCGCCGGTCCCGGCCCCTGCTGTGCCAAGGTCGAATTGGGGGCCAGCGGCCTCGAATGCGGCACGGCCAAGCGCGGGGTAGGGTGACGTGGTCCAGGATTTGTCGCCGCCATTGGCAAGGTCAAAGACGATGGCCCCGGGGACAATCGGGATCGTTACATCGCCGACCGCGAACCCGCGGGATTGCGCACGGAGACCGTCGCTTACGCCTTGTGCCGCGTCCAACCCAAAGGCCGAGCCCCCCGACAGGAAAATGGCGTCGACGTGCTCGACGGTCTTTTCCGGGTCCAGAAGTTCGGTCTCGCGCGTGCCGGGGGCGCCGCCCATGACGTGAACCGCCGCTGTGAACGGCCGGTCTGCCGTCACGACGGTTGTGCCCGTCTTGATCTGATCATCCTGGGCCTGCCCGACCAGAATGCCGGGCACATCCGTAATGAGGTTCCGGGGGCCCGGGCGGATCACCGCGGCTTCTCCGTGGCGACCATGCGGGGCACCGTGCCGCGATAGGCCCCAAGCGGGCGCAGCCGGTCACTGCCGTCGAACGGACAGTCCAAGGTGGAATAGGCGGCGGGCAGAACAAGCGCCAACGTGTCGTCCGCACCCCGCGCCGCGATGATCTGATCAGCCGTCGCGGCGTCGAAATAAGGCCCGAGGCGCAGCAGCGGGTCGTCTTCCTGGATGACCTCCACATGGCCCAAGTCAAGCTCGGGGCAGGCGGTCAGCAGGTGCGTAAAGACCCGTGGCTGGCTGTCAAACGTGCCCGAGAATACCATGAGGTCCGCTGGCAAATCGTGGCGCGTGAACTGGGTCAAATGCAGCGTCCCCCATCGACTTCCATGGCGACGCCCGTGATCATCGAGGCGGCGTCGGAACACAGGAACGCGGCCGCTTCTCCCATATCTTCGGGTTGGCTGAACCGTCCAATCGGGATCGTCGACAGGAACTTGGCCCGCGTTTCCGGGGTGTCTTCCCCCATGAAGCTGGCCAGAAGCGGCGTTTCCCCCGCCACCGGACAGATTGCGTTCACGCGGATACCGGATGGGGCCAATTCCACCGCCATGGTCTTGGTCGCGGTGATCATCCAACCCTTGGATGCATTGTACCAATTCAGGCGCGGGCGCGGGCTGAGACCGGCGGTCGAGGCCACATTCAGGATTGCCCCCCCTCCGGTCGCCTTCATACGCGGTACGATTTCGCGCGCGGTCAGATACACCGACTTGGCGTTCACGGCGAACACCCGATCGAAATCCTCTTCGCTCACCTCCTCCATCGGGGCGGGCATATGGGTGATGCCGGCATTGTTGACCAGGATGTCGATCCGTCCCCAGGCGGACAGCGCGGCCTCGGTCATGGCGGCGACGGAGGCCCCGTCGGACACGTCCACGGCCTCGGCCAGACCGCCAATTCCGGCGGCCACATCCCCGGCAGCGGCCCCGTTGATGTCAGCGACCATGACCGTCGCGCCCTCGCGGGCGAAGACCTCGGCAATGCCTTGGCCAAAGCCCGATCCGCCGCCGGTTACGATCGCGGTTTTGCCTTCAAGTCTCATCCTGGTCCTCCCTCAACGCGTCCAAAGCTTGCCGCATCTCGTCCGGTATCGCCAGCGCGCTGCGCGATTTGAGGTCGAACAACACCGAGGTCGTGACGGCCTCGAATGCGAGAACCCCGTCGTCCAGGCGGGTCAGGCGATGCCGAACCCGGATCGACTTGGTCCCGATATGAAGGATCTGGCTGTCCATCTCGACCACATCCCCGGCCAGCAACTCGGATTTGTAATCTGCCTCGATCCGGGCGCGGACAAAGCTGATTTGTCCGACCTCTATGTCCCTGCGCCGAAGCCCGATGGCCCCCTGGACCGAGAACATGGCGTCGGATACGGCGTCGACATAGGCGGCAATGTTCATGTGGCCCAGAATATCGCAGTCGCGAAGCGCGACGGGCCGGCGCAAGGTTTGCATGTGTCAGCCTTTCAGTTCGGCGTCGATGCGCGCGATATCGATCTGCCGCGCGCGCCGCATGGGGAAAATGGCCACAAGCGCGCCCAGGGCCCCGGCCAGGTAGCTTGCGTCATGCATGAATCCCGCGCGCAACAGATCGCTGCGCGTCGGGCCGTCTGGCAGGGTCAGCCACCCATCCAGAATGCCGGACGCATCGGCGGCAATCCCACCGAGCAGCCCTGCCAGCGCCGCGAACAGGGAAAGGAAGACGACCAGACCGATCGCTCCGATCCCGGCAGCGAAGTAGCTGTCGGATTTCGGCACGATCAGAAGGCCGATGACAAAAGCCGGAAGGCCCACGAGGATTCCCATCCACCAGCTGGCCTGAACCCCAACCCAGGATGCCGCGAGGCGCGGCGCCATATCGTCTGGGATGCCGAATTGCTGGAACTTCAACGCGGTGAAATAGGTCGGTCCGACAGTATAGCTCAGTTGGTTGTGCACGGCGCCAAACAGGGCTGCAGCACAGGCTGCAATCGCCAGCAACAGTATGAAAATGGGGAACTTGCCCAGTCGTGTCATTGGCCCGACTTCCTTTATCCGTGATGGGCGGCGACCGTCTTCAGGGCGGAAAACCCGTAGAGCGCTTCGAACCCTTTCTCCCGCCCGTGCCCGGATTGCCCGAACCCGCCAAACGGCAGCTCCACCCCGCCGGCGGCGCCGTAGTTGTTGATGAACACCTGCCCGGCGCGCAGGCGTTTGGCCATGCGCATCTGACGCCCGCCATTGGCCGTCCAGACCGAAGCGACCAACCCATACGGCGTGCCATTGGCAATTGATACGGCCTCGTCCTCGCCCTCGAAGGGCAGCACCACCTGAACCGGGCCGAAGATTTCCTCCTGCGCCAAGGTGTGATCGGGCCCAAGTCCGCCAATCAGGGTCGGGCGCACGTAGTGTCCGCCCGAGACGATGTTGGTCAGCTCCCCTTCCGCGAGGATGCTGCCGGCGGGCGCTTGCGCGAGGTAGCCTTCCACAATCTCCTTCTGGCGGGCAGAGATCAGGGGGCCGACGTTCAAGTCGTCCATTGCGGGACCGACCTTCAGGGCTTGGTAGGCGTCTGCCATCCGTTTGCACACCTCGTCATAGATCGGGCGTTCAACCAAAATACGCGAGGAGGCTGAACAGGTCTGCCCGGCATTCTGGATGCCCGCATTGACAAGGAACGGCAATGCCGCGTCCAGATCCGCGTCGGCAAAGACCACCTGCGGGGATTTTCCACCCAATTCCAGCGTGACGGGCACAGTGTTCTCCGAGGCCGCCGCCTGCACCATGCGCCCCGTGCGGACCGAGCCCGTGAATGACAGGTGATGCACACCAGGATGCGCCGTCAGGGCGGCCCCCGCTTCCGCACCCAGGCCGGGCACCACGTTCAGCGCCCCGTCGGGAAGGCCCGCCTGCCGGGCGAGATCGGCAAATGCCAGTGCGGTCAGACACGCCTCTTCGGCCGGTTTCAAAACGCAGGCATTCCCCATCGCCAGCGCGGCACCGATGGAGCGACCGATGATCTGCATCGGGTAGTTCCAGGGAACGATATGCCCCGTGACACCATGAGGCTCGCGCAAGGTGTAGACCGTGAACCCATCCTGAAACGGGATGGTTTCGCCCATGACTTTGTCGGCGGCGCCACCATAGAATTCGCAATACCGTGCAAGCGCGACCACATCATTGCGGGCCTGGCTCAGCGGTTTGCCGACGTCCGTGGCCTCCATGTCCGCGAGCGCGTCCGCATGCTCCAACACGAGGGCGCCAAGCCGCGCAAGAATACGGCCCCGGTCGACCGCGACCAGCTTGCCCCAGTCGCCTGACAGGGCGGATTCCGCGGCCTCGACCGCGGCGTCGATATCGGCGGCCCCACCGCGTGCTATCGCACCAATCTCAGCCCCGCTGGACGGGTCGGTCAAGGGAAGGGTCTGCCCCGTGGCGGCGGCGCGCCACTGCCCGCCGATGAAGACCTGAGTGGGATCAAACCAGAGTTGCATGGGAACCTCCGCTGAGTGTTTCGGGCAGCTTGGGCGCCGCCGCGAGCAGTGCTTGAGTGTAGGGATGTTGGGGGTCGGTGAACACCTGTTCCGTATCGCCCGCCTCGACCACTTTGCCGGTCTGCATGACCAGAACGCGATCGGTGATCGTCCGCACAACGGACAGGTCGTGGCTGATGAACAGGTAGGACAGCGTCAGGTTCGTCTGCAGCTCGGACAGAAGATCCAGGATACGCGCCCGAACCGACACGTCCAGCGCCGATACGGCTTCGTCCAACACGATGATATCGGGTCGCGTAATCAGCGCGCGGGCGATGGCGATGCGCTGCCGCTGTCCGCCAGAGAATTCGTGCGGGTATTTGTGCATATCGTCGGGCGACAGATGGACGGCCTTTAGCGCGTCGGCCACCCGATCCGTCCGATCAGCGCCTTGTGGCGGGCGGGACATCAGGTGGAACGGCTCTGCGATCAGGCGTTCGACCCGCCAGCGTGGATTGAAGCTGCCGTAGGGGTCCTGGAACACCACCTGAATGCCGGAGCGAAGCGCATTCGGCATGTCCGGACCGACCGGTTTGCCAAACGCCGTGATGCTGCCCGCCTGCACGGGTTCCAGACCCAGAATGGCGCGCGCCAGCGTCGACTTTCCGCAGCCGCTCTCCCCGACAAGGCCAAGGCTTTCGCCGCGTTTGAGTTGAAAGCTCACACCGTTGACGGCGACATGCGGTTCCCCGCGGCTGAACACACCGCGCCGGGCCCCCGGATAGGTTCGTTGAACGTCCCGCACGTCGAGCAGCACGTCGTCGTCCTGCCCATCTGTGCGCTCCGGTTGGTGCTCGGAGGCGGCAAATAGGGCGCGGGTATAGGGATGGGCCTGTTCTTCCAGAACCTGATGGGTGAGGCCTTGTTCGACGATCTGCCCCAGTTGCATCACGGCGATCCGGTCGGCCATGTCGGATACCACGGCCAAATCGTGGGTGATCAGCAAAAGCGACATGTTCTCTTCGGCCACCAGCTCTTTCAGCAGGTCGAGGATTTGCGCCTGTGTCGTGACGTCGAGGGCCGTGGTCGGTTCGTCCGCGATCAGGAGACGCGGGTGAAGCGCAATGGCGGCGGCGATGCAAACCCTTTGCCGTTGCCCGCCCGATAGCTGGTGCGGATAGCGGTCCAGCGGCAGGTGCCCGAGGCCGACCCGGTCAAGCCGGTCCCGCGCGATGACAAGCGCGTCCTGGCGGCTCGCTTTGCCGTGGATCGTCAGGGTTTCGGCCACCTGATCGCCGATTGTTTGCACCGGATTGAGGGCCGTCATCGGCTCCTGAAAGATCATGCCGATGTCATTGCCCCGCAAGGCGCACATCTCGGCCTCCGACAGGTTGCGCAAGTCGGTCCCGTCCAAGGCCAGTCGTCCCGACACGTCCGCGCCACCCGGCAACAGGCCCATCAAGGCAAGTGCCGTCATCGATTTGCCCGAACCACTTTCCCCCACAAGCCCGAAGATCTCTTGCTCGCCGATGGACAGGGACACATCGCGCAGGATGGGCTGGCCGTGGATCGCGAGATCGAGGTTCGAAATCTCGATCATCGGTCTGGACCGCCCCGGTTGAACGGCACCTCGCTGCGGCGCTCTGGGCGCGGGGTGCTTTGGCCCCAATTCATGTCCGTGCCCTCCGCAGGCGCGGATCGAGCGCATCGCGCAACCCGTCCCCAAGCAGGTTCAGGCCCAGAACCATCAAGACGATGGCAAGCCCCGGCAGCACGGCCAGCATCGGGTGCGTGTAGATCATGGTTTGCGCCTCGGCCAGCGTGCGGCCCCAAGAGGGCGTCGGCGGTTGCGCCCCCAATCCGACGTAGCTCAAAGCGGCCTCTGCAAGGATGCCGAGAGAAAATTGGATGGTTGCCTGCACGATCAGCAGGTTCAGGATGTTCGGTAGGATATGCTCGGCGCTGATCCGAACGGCCCCTTTGCCGGCCGTGCGCGCCGCGAGGATGTAGTCAAGCGTCCAGAGGGGCAGCGCCCCGCCGCGCGCGACCCGGGCGAAAACGGGAATGTTGAAGATGCCGATGGCGAGAATGGCATTCGTCGCGGACGGCCCGTAACGCGCGGTAATCAGGATGGCGATCACCAACGACGGGAAGGCAAAGATCAGATCGTTGCCGCGCATGATGACCTCATCCAGCAGACTGCCCCGACTGGCGGCCGCCGCCAGACCCAGGGGCACCCCGACTGCGACCCCGATCCCGACGGCGACGACCGCAACCGCGATCGACGTTTGGCTGCCGACCATCAGCATCGACAGCGTGTCCCGCCCGAACTGGTCCGTCCCCAACAGATAGGTGGCCGAGGCCGGTTGAAGCCGGTCGGCGATGGTCAGGGTTTCAACGTCATGCGGCGTCCAGATCAGGCTCAGCAGCGCGATGGCCAGAAAGACCGCACTGAGGATGGCGCCGATCCAGAGGGCTTTGGGCAAACGGGTCATGAGCGGCGCAGCCTCGGGTCGACCAGTGCATAGGCCACGTCGACAAGGAACGTCACCAGGATCACCGCAAAGACCAATAACATCGTCACCGACTCCACAACGATCAGGTCGCGCTGCGTAATGCCCTGGAAAATCAGGCGCCCAAGCCCCGGCAGGAAGAACACGTTCTCGATGATGATGCCGCCGGCCAAAAGGAACGAAAACTGCAACCCGAGGATGGTCAGAACCGGGATCAACGCGTTTTTGACGCCGTGACGCAGGATGGCCTGTCGCTGGGACAGACCCTTGGCGCGGGCCGTGCGGATATAGTCCTGGTTCAACGTGTCCAGAAGCGCAGACCGCATGACGCGGGCCAGGATCGACGCCTGCGGCAAGGCCAATGCAATCGCGGGCAAGGTCAGGGCCTTGATTGCGGCGCCGGGGTCATCCCACCCCGGGAATCCGCCTGCCGAAAACCAGCGCAGCGTGACGGCAAAGACCAGAACCAAAAGCATCGCGAACCAGAAATTCGGAATGGCGATGCCCAATTGCGTGGCGCCCATGATGCCGTAGTCCGCCGCCGTTCCACGGCGCGCCGCGGCGATGATCCCGATGGGCAGCGCGATCAGGGTCGACAGGGTCAGGGCGTAGATGGCCAGTGGAAGCGACACCCACAACCGGTCCAGCACCAACTCGGAGACTGGCACCCGGTAGGTGTAAGACACCCCGAAATCCCCGGTCAGCATACCACCGATCCACGCCAGGTATCGCTGAAACTTGCTGCCATCCAGGCCCAGTTCCGCCCGCAATGCGGCCAGGTTGTCCTCGGTCGCATTCAGCCCCAACATGAACGACGCCGGGTCGCCCGGGATCACCTCGATCAGGGCGAAAATCACCAGGCTTGCAATCACAAGCGACAGCGCCAAGGACAGCGCCCGGGTGAGCAGGTAGGACAACATGGACCGAGCCTAATCGGCGGGTCTGGGATGGGCCAGAGGCGATTTGTGGTGACGGTCGCCAGAATAAGGGAAGGCCGGACGCACAGTGCATCCGGCCTTCCGAACTGTCGTCTCGTGCGTCTTACTGCGAGGTCAGTGTGATGCCCTCGGCCTCGATGCCATCGGCGATGTCCGACGCCATCACGCTGGCAATGCCCGCGCCGTCATCGTCTTGCACGACCTCAAGGCCCAACTCGCCATCGTCATTGCCGCTGGTCTCGGTGTACAGCACCACAACCTCGACATCGCCGCCGTCTTCTTCCTCGAAGACGAAACCGACACCGCCATTGTCCATGGCAAGCGAATACATCGCGGTGCCGTAAACGCCGCCATCGCCCTCTTCGCTCATCTTGTAGCCGTCATCGGTGTTTTCTGCGGCCTCGGTGCCCAAGTAAACCGCGATGATGTCACCGCCGTCTTCCTCGTCAAAGTCGAACCCTTCGTCGAGGTTGTTGAGCATCAGGCTGTCAATCACGGTCACATCCAGATCACCGGGGCCGGCTTCGTCGATGTCGAACCCGTCGTCAACGTCGATGGCGAATTCGTAGGCTTCCACGCTGCCGTCGTCATACAGGTCAACCTCGCGCTCGAAGCACCCGTCGTCGGGCGATCCGGTGATCGGGCCGGGGATCGCGTCTTCCTGAACCGCGCCTTCTTCGAACTCGGCTTCGTCCACGTCCGGCATGTAGGCGGCCAGCATTTCGGGGTCGCAATACCCGCCATTGTCTTCGAAGACACTGTCGGTGACCGTCGCGATCACATGGCCGGCCTGACCTTCGTCCAACTCGACTCCATCTGCGCCGACACCGGCAAAAACGGAACCCACGGCGGAGAAGATGATATCGCCTTCGCCGCGCTCATCGACGCGCAAGCCGTCTGCGTCGAAACGGCCATACGCGGCGTCTTCCACGACAACGTCAACGAGGGCCAGTTCGATGGAGGCCGGCGATCCTTCACCTGCGCCACCCGACCCGCCGCCGCAGTCATCGGCCAGCGTACAGTCGGAAATGTGGATGCCATGACCGGCGACGCCGCTGACCAGAACGCTGTTCAGCGATACGAAGACGACCCCTTCCTGGTCATCGCGCACGTCCACGAAGAGGCCTTTGACCGCCGGGCCATCCGCGTCACCGCGGTTTTCGATGTCAAAGCCGCCCGGGCCCACCAACCCGAGGTTGGACATGGTCAGGTCGGCGCCCTGGGTGACGGCAAAGATCGTCACGTTGTTCGCCGAGGAGATGATCTGCCCGCTGCCGATCACGGCGAGCGGCGCGGCGCCCGAATAGCTGAGCGTGGTTTCGATCATGATATCGCTGTCCGTGGCGACTACGATCGTTTGCGCCTCGCTTGCAGCGGCGGCGGTTTCCAATGCAGCGCGCAAGCTGCCAGCGCCGCTGTCGGCGGTGCTGGTGACGAGAAGCGGCGCGGCCAGCGCGGGTGCGGCGGCGAGCCCACCTGCAACAAGCGCGGCCAGCGCTGTGGATGTAACGCGGCGATGATGAACTGGCATGAATACTCCCCCGTTTGTCGGTTTGGGATTGTGGTCGTCCGCACAGGTCTAGGGGGCTTTTATGACAGTAACGCTACGCGCCATCCTTGCGGCTGATTTTGCAGCGTTTTCATGCGCCCGTTGCTGCGGCGACGTTGGCGATGCCGCTGGACACAGAAGAAGGCCCCGCCGGATGCCGGCGGGGCCTTATGTTGGGGGCGCTGTGCGGACCCGTCAGTTGGTCCAGCGCACTGCGGTCAGATCGTTCGCCTGCGTGGGCGAATTTTCCCACAGACCTTCGATGTTGGCATTGGCAACACCGGTTTTTGCCAACTGGAACAGGAACCCGTTCACATAGTCGTCGGCAATCATGTTCTGTGCCCGCGCGAACAGCGCATCGCGCGTTTCTGGGACGCTGGTGTTGTCGAGGGTCACCATCAATTCCTGGAACAGCGGGTTGTCGTACTGGAAGTAGTAATCCGGACGTGCGTAGATGTTGATGTCGACCGGTTCGGTGTGGCTGACGATGGTCAGGTCATAGTCCTTGCCGCGGAACACTTGCTCCAACCACTGGGCCCATTCCAGGTTGCTGATCTCGGTTTCGATCCCGACCTCACGCAATTGGGCGGCGATGATTTCACCCCCGCGTCGGGCGTAAGACGGCGGCGGCAACATCAGGCGAAGGGTCAGGTCTTCGGCCCCGGCTTCGGCCAGAAGCGCCCGGGCCTGGTCCGGGTCATAGGCCGAGTTGCCCGTAAGATCGACATAGGCGGGGTGGTGCGGTGCGAAATGGGTGCCAATTGGCGTGCCATATCCGAACATCGCGCCGTCAATAATGTCCTGCCGGTTGATCGCGTGGCTGATCGCCTGGCGAATGCGAATGTCAGTCAGTGGCTCCTGCGCGTTGTTCATTGCCAGGATGGTTTCGCCCTCGGTCGAGCCGACGATGACAGTGAAGCGTGGATCGGCCTCAAACTGGGCCAGGGTTTCCGGGGCCGGGAAGTTCGGGAACGCGTCCACGTCGCCCGCCATCAGGGCGGCAAAGGCCGCGTTCGGATCGCTGATGAACCGGAAGGTCGCGGCCTCCAGTGCCACGGCCTCCCCCCAATAGGCGTCGTTGCGCACCAGCTCGACACGGTCGCCTTCGACCCATTCGGCAAAGCGGAACGGGCCGGTGCCGATCGGGTTCGTCGCGTTGCCGTCGGCGCTTTCGGGTGCGACGATCACGGCGTCGCCCCATGCCATGTCGAACAGGAATGCCCCATCCGGTCCATCAAGGGTGACTTGGACCATGGTATCGCCCATGGCTTCAACGCTGACGATATTGGCGAAAAGCGCGGGCTGCGCATTGGTCGAGCCTTCTGCGCGGGCCCGGTCCAGCGAGAACACGACGTCGTCCGACGTCATGGCGCTGCCGTCATGGAAGGTCACGCCCTCGCGCAGCGTAAAGGTGTAGACCGTGCCGTCGTCCGAAATATCCCATGACGCGGCAAGACCCGGGTTGACGGAGCCGTCTGGCCCGAAGCGGGTCAGGCCCTCGAACACATTGGCATAGACCACTTCGTCGATGGCTGCGGCTGCGCCACCGGTGGGGTCCAGATTTGGCGGCTCAAGCGCCATGCCGATGCTGATATCGGCTTGTTGGGCGAAGCCGGCGGTCGCGCTCAGCGCCAGAACCGCCGCGCTCAGGCGGAGATGTCGGGTCATGTCGGTCCTCCCTTAGGACGGTTGTTTTCCCCATCATGCCGCCCACTGGCCGAAAAATCCCGTATTATTTTGCCGCAAGCTGTGCCGTCGCTGTGCCGGATCACGTCCAGGTTGCGGGAAACGCAATGCCGCGGGCGCGCAATCCATCGAGCTGCGCGTCGACAAATGGGCGCAGTCGCTCGGACAACCCTGGCGGCATGGCGCGCCGGGGGGCGGCGTTTACGACGCGATTGACCACCGTGTCAGGAAGCGGTTGCGCGCTGATCCCAAGGAACTGTTCGATATCCCGGACATACCCGACCGGATCGTCCGAAATCCTGTCGAACTGGTCGATATGCACCATTTCGGGGGCCAGCGCCGCGCGCATCCGATCAATGGCCGCGACGTAGTCGCCGTGTTCGAGGTAGTCACCCGCCTCGATATGGTCGACGAGCTCCTCCAAAGACCAAGCGTCCAAGGCCGCCGACTCGCCCCGCCAGTGCAGATGGAATCGCACGTGGCTCCACAACCGCTCGAGCGGATGGCGCAAGGTGTAGAGCACGCGTAGCCCATCGCATTTCGCCCGTAAGGCCCTCCAATCCCTGGGCGACAGCAGTGCATTCAGGTTTGAGAAATCGGCCATCCAGGCCCCGTCCGGCCTGTGCTGGAACAACGCATTGAACCATGCGTCGTCGACCGGTTCTGACAACCAGCGCGCCGTCCAATCGGCCCGTGCCTGGACCCGGCTGATCGCTGAACTCCCCGGGTCGAAGGCAAGATGGCCTCGCGCGCGCTGCAGGCGGGCCTTGGGTGACAACAAGCCGGGGCGCTGTGCCGCAGCGAAGCAATAGTGTACCTCCTTTTCCGGGGCCACCTGCACCTGCGGATGCCGGCCAAGAACATCGTAGAGCCAGGTTGTGCCGGCCTTCATTGCGCCGACGCTGAGAAAAAGATTATGGAAAACAGTATTTTGCTGGCGCTGTCGTGGTGCCATATCGGCCGGTGTTCGATGCTTGGTCATGCAGATGTCTTGGGGAAATTGGGCGTCGTCCATGTTTGACTTTGCCGACCAGAAATTGAGCAAGTGTTTAAAGCTGTCGCAGAACCGTCATTTTTCTTTCGGCCCAATCCGAGAATCGCTGTACCGTTTTCCGGGTTCGTGAGGGGCATCTGTTGGGGACACAATGACAGTACCAAAAGCGACTGACGTTTTGGCGCTAAGCGCTGATAGTGTTGCCGCGTTCATTCAAGAACAGGCCAGTGCAAAGACGCTAAGCGGCATGATGCGTCAACTCAATGACGATCTGATGTCGGGCGATACCACAGCCAGCGAAATGGCCGGTCGGGCGTTGGCCCATCTCGGGTTTCAGGTCGACCCTTAGGGCGCAGCACGCTTCCGATCACTACGCCCGGCAGGTGTGTGTCCGCGCCGGACGTGGTCCCCGGTTGTCGTCAGCACAATCAGCTCGGGGCGGGAGAGGCCCGCGTGAATTCCCCTCGGACACACCCTGCCAAAGCACGATGCGATGCCCTATGTATGGGCAAACATCTGAGGAGCGTTCCACATGCTAGGCTTTAGCCGCATGGCCTTTATCATGCTGATTGGACTGACTGTGGTCTATGTTTGCTTGTTCTTCTACTACCGGTCCGGCGCCAAGATGCGGCTCGAAGAGGATTGGGTGTTGGAAGGACGACCGGGGGAACGGGACGCCTGGGTTGATGAAAGATTGGCCCCGCGGGCGCGGCGAATCCGCAATTGGCTGGTTTTCGTGGTCTACGTCTTGCCTTTGGTTGGTTTGAGCGTCTTTGTGTATGTGACCAACTGAGGACGGCATCATGCGTTGGGTTCGCATCATTTTCATCTTGATCATTGCCCTCTTGGTGGCGGGGTTCCTGCACTACACCCTGCCGCAGCGCGACGTGGTGCGCATCGTGAATGCCGAACCGGTGTTGACCGAACTCGACGGTTGGAACCGGTTCTTTTATGCGCAGGCCGACAGTGGATCGGCGGGCACCGCGACCACGCGGGATGTGCGGTTCATCAACACCGTCCGGGCCGATGATCGGCCGATGGTGTATCGCAACGAAGACACCGGCGTGCTTTGGCCGCCCTATTTCAAGTTCGACAGCCAGGATTTGCAGACCGAGGCCAGCAATCTCGCGTCCACGGCTGCCGAACCGCAATGGGTGGCCGTGACCCATTACGGATGGCGGTCGAATTTCTTTTCCATCTATCCCAATGCTGTGGCCATCCGCCCGGTGGCCGGGCCGGATGCCGCCTATTTCCCGTGGCTGAACATTGCGATCCTGCTGTTCATCGCGTTCGTGCTGTTCATGGCCTGGCGCATTTGGGAACGCTTTGAAGACCGCGTGATCGACCCGATTGTCGACGCGGTCAGTGTCCGGTGGGCGAAGATCAAGGATCGGGTTGCCGGTCGCGGTTAGGTCTTTCGCGCCCTCACGTTCCCCCCTTGCACCCAAGGCGCGCCCGACGGCGCCCCGTCAGGGGTGCCCAAGGGGGCGCCTCCCCCCGGGCGATGGCGCAGCCAGTGCAATCCCTTATTCGCCGTAGGGCACCCAGATGGTTTTGATCTCGGTCGCGGCCTCCAGGAAGCGGCGGCCTTCGGCATCCGGGCTGAACCAGTTCGGATTGCCGGCGTGGTTCAGCCAGCAGCGTTTCAGGTTCCCACTGGCCGCGCGGTCCATGGCCGCCCGATCGGCGCCAGCGGCAAAGGACCAGAGCGCGTCGACCTCCTGATGCGCGGCGAGTGTGCCGCCCAGGTCTGCTGCGCTGCCGGTCACGATATTGACCACGCCGCCCGGCACATCCGACGTATCCAGCACCTGGTACAGGTCCGTGGCCGCCAACGGGTGCGCCTCGGACGGAACCAGAACCACGCGGTTGCCCATCGCGATCGTGGGCGCAATCAGGGACACCGCGCCCAGAAGCGGCGCCTCATCCGGCGCCAAGGCGCCGATGATGCCGACCGGTTCGCGCATGGCCAGCGCGATGCCGCGGATGGGCACCGATTTCGCGGATCCGTCGAACTTGTCCGCCCAGGCGCCATAGCTGAAGAACCGGTCGACGGCTGCCGCGACCTCCGCTTCGGCTTTCGCCGCCGATGTTCCGGTCAGATCGCGCAGGCGTCTGGCGAATTCGTCCCCGCGCGCCGACAGGTTCTCTGCGATGTAGTACAGGATCTGCGCACGCAGATGTCCGGTGGTCTTGGCCCATCCTGCGGCCCCGCGCGCCGCTTCGACGGCGTTGCGGATGTCCTTGCGGTTTCCCGTCCCGACATGGCCCAACAGGGCCCCCTTCTTCGACCATACCGGTTCGGAATAGCCGCTGTCCGGCCGGGCCTGCTTGCCGCCGACATACATCTTTGCGGTGCGATCCAAACCGGGGGCGTCCGGGTCCCGCGGTGCTGGCACGGCGGCAATTGGTTTGGCCGGCAGCAGCGTCGCCGTGGGCTTGAGATAGGCGGACAGACCCTCCCATCCGCCTTCACGGCCAAACCCGCTTTCGCGGACCCCGCCAAACGGTGCGGCGGCGTCGAACAGGTTGGTGGCATTCACCCAAACCACGCCCGCCGCCAGTTTCGGGGCGATATCGAGCGCCAGATTGATGTTCTCGGTCCAGACGGTTGCGGCCAACCCGTAGCGCGTGTTGTTGGCGATCGATACGGCTTCGTCCGGGGTGCGGAACGTGGTCGCGACCAGCACCGGGCCAAAGATTTCTTCCTGCATCAAGGGCGCTGCGGGCGAGAGCCCGGTGATCAGCGTCGGGGGATAGAAGCAACCGGCGTCCGGCAAGGGCAGGGGGGCGTGATACACCTCGCCTTCGGTGTTGGCGTCCACCATCGTGGAGATGCGCTGATGTTGGATGGGATCCACAACCGCGCCGACGTCGATGCATTTGTCCAGCGGGTCGCCCAGACGCAACTTGCCCATGCGGGCTTTGAGGCGGGCATAGAAATCCTCGGCGATCCCTTCTTGCACAAGAAGTCGAGACCCCGCGCAGCAGACCTGGCCCTGGTTGAACCAGATCGCGTCAACCAATCCTTCGATCGCGCTGTCGATGTCTGCGTCGTCAAACACGATGTACGTGGATTTGCCGCCAAGCTCCAAGGTGAGCGACTTCCCGGTGCCGGCGGTGGTCTCTTGAATACGTCGCCCGACACCGGTCGACCCGGTAAAGGCAATCTTGGCGATGCCGGGGTTCTCGACAATCTGCTGACCCGTCGCGCCATCGCCCGTCACGATGTTCACCACGCCTTTGGGCAACCCTGCCTCGCGGCAGATGTCCGCGAAGAGCAACGCGGTCAGCGAGGTGTATTCGGCCGGTTTCAGGACAACCGTGTTGCCGGCCGCCAGCGCGGGCGCGATCTTCCAGGCCAGCATCAAAAGCGGGAAGTTCCACGGAATGATCTGGCCGCATACACCCAACGGGGCGTGGCCGGGCATCTCTGCGTCGCGCAACTGTGCAAGGCCTGCGTGATGGTAGAAATGCCGCTGCGCCAGGGGGATGTCGATGTCGCGGCTTTCGCGGACCGGTTTCCCGTTGTCCAGTGTTTCCAACACGGCAAAGAGGCGGCTGTGCTTTTGCAGCAGGCGCGCCAGGGCGTAAAGATATGTCGCCCTTTTGTGGTTGCTCAGCTTGGACCAGGATTTGAACGCTTTGGTTGCGGCCTCCACGGCCGTCGCCACGTCTGCTGATGTTCCTTGGGTGATTTCGGCCAGGGTTTCGCCCGAGGCCGGGTTCTTCGACAAGAACGTGTCGCCGGGTGGTGTAAAGACCCCGCCAATGAAGTGCCCGAAAGCCGGGCCGCGCTTGGCGATCCAAGCCCGCGCTTCCGTGGCGCTTTCGGGGGCCGGTCCGTACTCCATGCTGTCGAAGATTTCGCGGGTCGTCATGTGCTGTGGCCCCCTCAGATGAAAAAGAACAGAACGGCGATGGCCAGGATCAGGGTCGCCCCCGTCCGCGCGCCCTTCACGCGGTCCGCGGCTGCGGCCAGTTCGGTGAAGCGCGCTGGCATCTCTGCCCGGTCATCGCTGTTGTGGTAGCGGGTGTAAAAGGTTTGGCGGTCTTCGGCGGACAAGGTCGCCGCCACGCGCTCGGCCAGACGCTGATAGTAGATGGCCACCGCCCCGCCGAGCAGGGCGAGGACAACCAAAGTGATCCACTGCCAGTCCAGGAACATGGTCCGCTCACGCCATCGGGTGCCGGTAGCTGGCCGAATAGGCCCCGGTCACGTGATGTTCGAGCTGCCGTTCGATATCGCCCAAAAGGCTGGACGCCCCAAAGCGGAACAGGTCGGGCCGCAGCCATGCATCGCCCAATTCCTCCTTCATCAGGGCCAGGTACACGAGCGCGTCCTTGGCCCTTGAAATGCCGCCAGCGGGCTTGTACCCGACCTTGATGCCGGTTTCCGCTTCATAGGCGCGTATGGCGCGGATCATGGTCAGGCTGACCGGGATCGTTGCGTTGACGCTTTCCTTTCCGGTCGAGGTTTTGATGAAATCCGCCCCGGCCATCATGCAGATCAGCGAGGCACGGGCGACGTTTCGCAAAGTCCCAAGTTCACCCGTTGCCAGGATTGCTTTGACATGGGCGTCCCCGCAGGCGGCGCGGAACTCCTTCATTTCATCGTAGAGCGCCTGCCAATTGCCGGTCAGCACATGACGGCGCGAGATGACGATGTCGATTTCCTCTGCCCCCGCCGCGACGCTTTCTTCAATCTCTTTGACCCGCAGGTGATAGGGCGACAGGCCCGCGGGAAAGCCGGTCGAGACCGCCGCGACAGGGATGCCACTTCCGGCCAAAGCTTCGACCGCTGTGGGAACCATGTCGTGGTAGACGCAAACAGCGCCCGTCGTGATGGCGGGCAGTCCGAGCGCGTCCAGAATGTCCTTGCGAACCGGTTGGCGCGCCTTTGCGCACAGTCGGCGCACCCGCCCCGGCGTGTCGTCACCGGCCAGCGTGGTCAGGTCAATCAAGGTGATCGCACGTGCCAACCACGCGGCCTGAAACGCTTTCTTGACGGTACGGCGCCCGGGCAGGGTCGCGGCCCTGCGTTCAATCGCCGAGGTGTTCGCCTGTGCGCCAAGCGCCCATTTCAGGTCCAGGGGCATGCCGGGATTGCGTGGCGTGTGCAGCTGCGGAAGCTGTTCGGTGGCCAAGCTGGTTGGGGCGGTATCGGTCTGCGACATCGGGGAAAACCACGTCTGTTCGGGGTATGCGCGAAACCTCTCATGGCCCGACTGTGAAGGCAAGCTTGACCCGAAGGCGCGCCGCCAAGGGGTGGTGACAGCCCCGTCCCAAGCCGCTAACAGGGCGGCGCAGTAGCTTGGGGGCACACAAATGGCGTTCGATCGTTCGGTAAAAATCGCACCATCCATTCTGTCGGCGGACTTTGCCAATTTCGGGGCCGAGATCCGCGCCATCGAGGATCAGGGTGCCGATTGGGTCCATGTCGATGTCATGGACGGGCATTTCGTTCCGAACCTGACCTTTGGCCCCCCTGCGGTTAAAGCGTTCAAAAAGCACGTGAAAACCGTGATGGATGTCCATCTGATGATCACGCCTGTTGATCCCTATATCGATGCCTATGCCGAAGCCGGCGCCGATGTGCTGACCGCCCATGTCGAAGCTGGCCCGCACATCCACCGGACGCTGCAAGCCATCCGCGCCGCCGGGATGAAGGCGGGTGTCGCGCTGAACCCCGGAACACCGGCCGAGGCGGTGAGCCACCTTTTGGACCTGACGGACCTGATCTGTGTGATGACCGTCAATCCGGGATTTGGCGGCCAGAAATTCATTGATATGACAGCGAAAATTCGGACGTTGCGCGCGATGATCGGTGATCGGCCGGTGCACATTGAAGTCGATGGCGGCGTCGATCCCACAACGGCACCCTTGGTCGTGGACGCCGGGGCCGATGTCCTGGTGGCCGGATCCGCTGTGTTCAAGGGGGGGTCCGTGGAGGCGCCCGAGGTTTACGGGGCGAATATGGCGGCGATCCGGGCGTCCCTCGGATAGCCGGGCCCCCACCGGCGGGCAGGTTCGCCGACACGACTTGATTTCGTTGGAAGTGAAATGAATTGATCTAGATCATATTTGACGCGGTCAATCGATTCTACCCTTCGCTCGGGTGGTCCAAGCTCCGGACCAAAAGAGGGGAGGATTCATGCGCAAACTCGGCAATACGATTCTGGTCATTGGATTGGCCTTGGCGGCGGGCGGCTTCTCATCCGGTCCTGCATGGGCACAACTGCACAATCCATGTCCGTACACCAACGACGGGGATTGCGACGAGCCAAATGGCCTTAACCTGTGTGCTTGGGGCACAGACGTCGCGGATTGTTCGGATCCGAACTCCTACTACGGCTCGGGCTCCGGCTATGCGGGCGGTGGCAGCACGGGCGGCGGCAGCTCTGGGGGAAGCAGCAGCACGGGCCTGATGAACCCGTGCCCCTACACCAATGACGGCGACTGCGATGAGCCGAACGGCTTGGGCTACTGTGACTGGGGCACGGACGTGGCCGACTGTTCCAACCCCAACTCGAACTACGGCTCGGGCTCCGGCTATGCCGGCGGTGGCAACACGGGTGGCGGCAGCTCTGGCGGAAGCAGCAGCACGGGCCTGATGAACCCGTGCCCCTACACCAACGACGGCGACTGCGATGAGCCGAACGGGTTGGGCTACTGCGATTGGGGCACGGATGTCACCGACTGCTCCAATCCGAATTCGAACTATGGCTCTGGGTCGGGCTACGCCGGTCCCGGTGCTGGTGGCAGGGCGACGACCGAGTCAATTTTCGCGCGCCTGTCAGGATTGGGCACGCTGACCAATCCTGTCACCACGCTCGCGCGGCCCGGTGTGATCACCGACGTGCGGCTTGATGGATCAGACTTCTGTATCTGGCGGGCTGCGGGCCGGTCGGGGCCGGGCAGCAACACCGGCCTGTGCGGCGGACAAAGCTATCCGAATTGGCGGGCCAGTGTCATTGGCGCGCGCCTCAGCGCCGGGCGCTACTTTGCGATCGTCCAAAGCCGCTTTGCGCAGGGTATGGCGACTGTGTCGATCTCCGTTTCCGTCGGTCCATAGGGTCGCAAGGCTCGGTGGCTCCCCATATCAGGCGCCGAGTCTGATCGACGGATGATCTGGCGCCCCCGCAACCCTAGCGGGGGCGCCGGTGACTTAAGTCGGGGTATCGGATTCACGCACGACGAACCGAGGCGCAGTCTGATGGAATGCTCGAGTTGATTTGTAATTCAGTCGAAGCAGGCGATCAGATACATACTCGCACGGAACGGGACGGCCTCACCTGATGACGTGATGAACGTACCGAAGCTGCTTCCAAAGCCGAGCAACTGCTGCCCGTTCTCGCCTATGACATGGCCTCGGAAGTGTGCAACCTGACCTGAGAGTTGGACCATCTCATCGTTACGATGCCCGGCGATACGTTGGCTTTGTGTCTCAAACAGTCCAGACATGCGGAACCCACCGAGACCATCAAATTCGATCGCGAATTCACCGCCGGATGTGCCGAAGACATATCCTCCGCCGACAAGCCCCGACAGCCGACCACTTTGGCCACTAAAATCCCCCTGAGCGTAAAAATCTCCAAATAGGTCGAGGGGCTCGCCCGTTTGAGCGTGAACGCTGTCGCGTATTCCGACCAGCACTTCGGTTGCTGCCATCGGTGGATGAGCTGCCAGTACAGGCAACGTGTAACCGACCAGATATGCGAACCCGCCGAAGCCCTGTCCACTGTACCCGTCGTACCCCGTCGCCGTGTGCGACACCATCTCGATCGTTTCCAATCCGTTCACGCATCCAGGCGCGTTCGCATCCGGGAAAAAGCTAATAGCGTTTCGATCGTATTGGTCACTTCCCATTGACAGGTCTTCGTAGCGCCGACCATTTGGACCGTCGCCCGCGAGCGTGAGGTTGCGTAAAACCTCGCCTGCGACGGCCAATCCGGAGGCCTCCACAAAGCAAACGTCCGCCAGATGATGCGACAATGAGCCGGTTCCGTACGTCAAAAGCCCGAAGCCCTGCGTCCCCCGGCAGTTTTCGTTCTGAAGATCCAGCACCGGTACGGCGGGGTTGGGGATGGTGGGCGTGACGTCAATGCCTTGTGCGTTCGCTGGAGCCGTAGGCGCCCAGAACAGAGCACAAAGAAACGCCCAGGCAAGGGGTGGCATCACACGTGCGCCGCGTCGGGATGGGGTCGCGCTGCCGTGGCCACGCGGCAAAGTTGGTCGCGTGGCCATTGGCGATCCCTCAATCACGGTTCAGGCCGTGGGCCCGGCTTCTAGAACGTCTTCCAGCGTACGCAGACCGGTGCGAGGGGCCTGAACGAGGACGGACATGTTGCCGGGCTTGTGCTCATTGCGCAGCATTTTCATGTGCGCCTCGGGCAGTTCCGCCCAGGAAAACACCTCGGACATGCAGGGGTCGAGACGGCGTTCCACCATCAGGTTGTTGGCGGCGGCCGCCTGTTTCAGATGGGCGAAGTGGCTGCCCTGCAGGCGCTTTTGGTGCATCCACATATAGCGGACGTCAAAGGTGCAGTTGAAGCCGGTGGTGCCCGCGCAGATCACGACCATGCCACCCTTCTTGCAGACCAGGGTCGAGACGGGGAAGGTCGACTCGCCCGGGTGCTCGAAGACCATGTCGACATTCACGCCTTTGCCGGTGATGTCCCAGATGGCTTTGCCGAACTTGCGGGCCTCGGTGAACCACTCCTTGTATTCCGGCGTGCCCACTTTGGGCAGTTGGCCCCAACACTTGAATTCCTTGCGGTTGATCACGCCCTTGGCGCCCAGGCCCATGACGTAATTGCGCTTGTCCTCGTCCGAGATCACGGCGATGGCGTTGGCGCCTGCCGTCGTCGCCAATTGGATCGCGTAGACGCCCAAGCCGCCCGACGCGCCCCAGATCAGCACGTTCTGACCCGGCTTCAGTTCATGCGGGTGATGTCCAAAGAGCATCCGGTAGGCCGTGGCGAGTGTCAGGGTGTAGCACGCGCTTTCTTCCCAGGTCAGGTGCTTGGGGCGCGGCATGAGTTGCTGCGCCTGAACGCGGGTGAACTGCCCGAACGAGCCATCGGGCGTCTCATAGCCCCAGATCCGCTGCGTGGGCGAGAACATCGGGTCGCCACCGTTGCATTCCTCGTCGTCGCCGTCGTCCTGGTTGCAGTGGATGACGACCTCGTCCCCGACCTTCCAGTTCTTCACCTTGGAGCCGACGGCCCACACGATGCCGGACGCGTCAGACCCCGCAATGTGGTAGGGGGCGCCATGGCCATCGAAGGGGCTGATCGGCTGACCGAGACCGGCCCAGACACCGTTGTAGTTCACGCCAGCTGCCATCACGAGCACCAGAACGTCGTGGCTGTCGATCTCGGGCACATCCACGACTTCAACCTCGAACGCCTTGTCAGGCTCACCGTGGCGTTCGCGGCGGATGGTCCACGCATACATCTTCGGCGGCACGAAGCCGAGCGGCGGGATTTCTCCCATCTCGTACAGCTCTTTCTCGGGCGCGTCGTAGGCGGCGATCGGGTGTTCGGAGTCGAGTGCCATAGGGGGCCTCCTCAAGCGTTGGTCGTGTGCTGGATACGATGCCGCGCTGCGGAATCGCATCGTGCGATTGCAGCGAGACATAGGCTGGCTTGCGCAACATTGCAAATAGGAAAACCGTGTTTTGCGAAATATTATGTCGCAAGGACTGTTTGGCGCCCCGGTTTCGCGTCTATTGCGCGGCTGTGGGTGCGGTCTCGGGCTGAACGTCGCCGTCCGCTGCGCCGTTCCCGTCCAGCAAATGATCCACCGAGGCGGCATAGTAGGCGATCAAATCATCCCCGCCCTCTGCCACCTCGATGCGGTCACCCGTCCGGCTGATCAGGCGCCGTTCGATCAGCGCGCGCAGGCCGGCTTCAATCGCGTAGGCAATGTCGTCACGGGGGATATGGACCGTCACGTCGCGCTCGCGGGCGGCCGCGATGTGGCGCCGCACGAGCGCATCCAGGGCCACCACGCTGCGTGCCCCATCGTCCAGGGCGTGGCACACCAGCGGCACGGGCGTGACGGGCATGACCTTGGCGATCCGCGCCATAAGGTCCTGTCCCAGGTCGGCGGCGGCGTCGACGCGAGGGTCCTCCAGAAAGGTGGTCAGGCTCATCGGATCGCCAAAACTGACGGCAGCATATCCATACCGATGGAAGCGCCGCGTCAGCCGCAGCCATGTCTGGCGACGCAGGTAGCGATAGATGGGCCAGAGCGAGAAGCGGAACCGACGCGAGCCTTTGGCATGGGCATCGATCAGGGTCCGGTCTTCCATCACCCGGTCATAGTTGATGGCCACGGGGACAAAGACGACATCCCGGCTTTGACCGGGTACGAAGCCATCCAGAATGTACGAGATCAACCCAAGCTTCGGTTTGCCCAGATGGCCCGTCTGGCTCAGGCCACCCTCGGGAAAGACCGCCTGGGTCACACCCGCCTCGGTCGCCATCTGCACGTAGCGGGCCAGAACCTTTCGGTAGAGCGCGTTATTGTGGCGCCGCCGGATGAAATACCCGCCCATGGCGCGAACCAACTGGCGCAGGGGCCAGACGCGCGCCCATTCCCCGACGGCATAGGCCAGCGCCGAACGCTCCGCCACCAACCAGGTGACCAGCACATAATCCATGTTCGAGCGGTGGTTCATGACGAAGATCACCGTCGACTCGGACGGGATGGCCTCCAGCGCGGCATCGTTCGCCTGGGCAAGGCGCACGCGATAGAGCGATTGGCTGAGGAGGCGCGCCGCGCGGATCGCGAACCCGAAATAGGTGAAGGCAGAAAAGCCGGGCACGATCTCGCGGGCGTAGTCCTCTGCCTTTTCGAAGGCGACGTCGGGGCGCAGGCCGGTGTCTTCGGCGTGGGCCGCAATGGCTTTGGCGACCTCGGGGTCATGGACAAGCTGCCGGATCGTATCTGGGCGACGGGCCAGCTTGAATGGCTCGATCGGGCGCTTGAGGCGACGGTTCAGGCGTTCAACGGCATATTCCAGGCGACGGCGCAGGAACCACCGGACCGACGGGAATAGAAAGTGCGACGCAAACGTGACCCCGGCAAAGACCAGGATCAGCAGGAAGAGCCAAAGGGGAAGCGTCACAGTCGCAGTCATTTGCAGGCCAAATTGGCAGGTTCAGGCCTATTCGACAATGGTGCTCGGGCCGCACGCATATCGCCGTTCGCACCACGCCCACCGCCCGAAATTGACGGTGCAACGCGCATGTTCCCGCCGTGTCATTGGAACAGGCTGCGCCACAAACGCGGCTGCGCTTTGGGACGGCAAGATCGCACCTGCAGCAAACAACCTGTAACGGCCGAGTGGCTTTGCCGCGATGCAGCGAATTGACATCGACATAAAATTATTCATATACCCACCAGAACGGAATAATATTGCTTTGAACTTGCCGCCCGGAGCCCCTTATGAGCCAGCCTCAGACGCAAAAAGACCGCCCTTGGTTGATTCGAACATATGCCGGGCATTCCACGGCCAAAGCCTCGAACGCGCTGTATCGCGGGAACCTTGCGAAGGGTCAGACCGGCCTCTCGGTGGCGTTCGATCTTCCGACCCAGACGGGGTATGACAGCGACCATGTGCTCAGCCGGGGCGAGGTGGGCAAAGTTGGCGTGCCGGTCTGCCATCTGGGCGACATGCGGACCCTGTTCGACGAGATCCCGCTCGAACAGATGAACACCTCGATGACGATCAACGCGACCGCGCCTTGGCTTCTGGCGCTCTATATCGCCGTGGCGGAAGAGCAGGGGGCCGATGTCAGCAAACTGCAGGGCACGGTCCAGAACGACCTGATCAAGGAATACCTTAGCCGCGGCACCTATATTTGTCCGCCGAAGCCAAGCCTGAAGATGATCGCGGATGTGGCCGAGTATTGCTATGCCAACGTCCCGAAATGGAACCCGATGAACGTGTGTTCCTACCACCTGCAAGAGGCCGGCGCGACGCCCGAGCAGGAACTGGCCTTCGCCCTTGCGACCGCGCAGGCGGTTCTGGATGCGCTCCGTCCGCGGGTGGCCGAAGAGGATTTCCCGGCCCTTGTCGGTCGGATTTCGTTCTTCGTGAACGCGGGCATCCGGTTTGTCACCGAGATGTGCAAGATGCGGGCCTTTGTCGAGTTGTGGGATGAGATCTGCGAAACCCGCTACGGCGTGACCGACCCGAAATACCGGCGCTTCCGCTATGGGGTGCAGGTGAATTCGCTCGGGCTGACCGAACAGCAGCCGGAAAACAACGTTTATCGCATTCTCATCGAGATGCTGGCTGTAACGCTGTCCAAGAATGCGCGCGCCCGCGCTGTGCAATTGCCCGCCTGGAACGAAGCCCTGGGCCTCCCGCGCCCCTGGGATCAGCAATGGTCCATGCGCATGCAGCAGATCATGGCCTTTGAGACCGACCTGCTGGAATACGGGGATCTTTTCGACGGAAATCCCGTTGTGGCCGCGAAAGTGGATGAATTGAAGGATGGCGCCCGCGCCGAACTGGCGAACCTGGATGCCATGGGCGGGGCGATCGCGGCGATTGACTACATGAAATCCCGCCTGGTCGAAAGCAATGCCGACCGCGTGGGCGGGATCGAAAGCGGCAACACCACGGTGGTCGGCGTGAACAAGTTCACGCAATCCGAACCGTCACCTCTTGTTGACGAAGAAGGCGGTATCATGGTGGTCGATCCGGCGGTCGAGGCCGATCAGATCGCGCGCCTCGATGCCTGGAAATCCGACCGCGATGCCGAGGCCGTCCAAGCCGCATTGGACGCGTTGCAGGCGGCCGCGCGTGCGGGCGATAACGTCATGCCGGCCTCAATCGCGGCGGCCAAGGCCGGTGTCACGACCGGCGAATGGGCCGGCGTGATGCGCGCGGTGCACGGCGAATATCGCGGCCCGACGGGCGTTTCGAAATCGGTGTCGAACAAGACCGAAGGGCTGGACGATATCCGCGCCTCGGTCGATGCCGTCAGCGATCGTTTGGGCCGCCGGTTGAAATTCCTCGTCGGAAAGCCCGGGTTGGACGGTCATTCGAATGGCGCAGAACAGATTGCCGTACGGGCGCGGGATTGCGGGATGGATATCAGCTATGAAGGCATTCGCCTGACCCCGGAGGAGATTGTCGCCGCCGCCCGATCCGAAAATGTCCACGTGATTGGCCTGTCCATCCTGTCGGGAAGCCATGTGCCACTTATTCGTGATGTCATGGATAAACTGCGCGCCGAAGGGTTGGATGATGTGCCTGTCATGGTGGGCGGCATTATTTCGGATGAGGATGCCGAGATCTTGAAAAGCTACGGAGTAGCAAGGGTTTATACACCCAAAGATTTTGAGCTGAACCGCATCATGATGGATATTGTCGGTCTGGCCGATCCGGCGCCAATGGCCGCGGAATAAGCGCCCTCAAGCCCTTCGGTTTCGCTCCGGGCCGGCCTTTCCTTGTTGCATCCTCATTGAATTTGGGGAAAAGCGCCCATTGCGTTAACCTTAACGCGCGACGGCACAATAAGGGAAAACAAGATGCCCCACGACTTGGACGGTATGAGTTTGGACGAGTTGAAAGCGTTGGAAAAAGATGTCGCGGCTGCGATCAAAACTTTTGAGAAACGGAAGAAAAAAGAAGCATTGATCGCCGCTCAGAAGGCAGCCCAGGAGTTCGGGTTTTCGCTGGATGAGATTTTGGGTGCAAAATCCGCGACCAAAGGCGCGCCGAAATACGCGAACCCCGCAAATCCGGATCAAACCTGGACGGGCCGTGGCCGCCAGCCGCAATGGGTGAAGGATGCGTTCGCGGCTGGTCAATCTCTCGACGATTTGGCGATCTGATCCATGACGATCCATATCGGAGCCGCGCCCGGTGACATTGCCGAAACGGTGTTGATGCCGGGTGACCCCCTGCGTGCGAAATGGGCAGCCGAAACGTTTCTGGACGATCCGGTTTGCGTGAACGAAGTGCGCGGGATGTTGGGGTTCACGGGAACCTGGAAGCGCAACCGTGTGACCATCCACGGCTCCGGCATGGGGATGCCAAGCCTGTCGATCTATGCAAACGAACTGATCCGGGATTACGGCGCGCAGACGCTCATCCGGATCGGCTCAACCGGCGCGATGCAGGATCATGTGAACCTGCGCGATGTGATCCTTGCGATGACGTCGTCCAGCCTGTCGACCCCGTCGAAAGGCATGTTCAAGGAACTGAACTATGCGCCGTGCGCGGATTTCGGTTTGCTCAGCGCGGCCCACGCGGCGGCTGTCGCCAAGGGCACCGCCGTGCATGTCGGCGGCATTTATTCGTCGGACGTCTTCTATGACGAACGCCCGGACCTGAACGAACAGATGGTGCGCCACGGGGTGCTGGCCGTCGAAATGGAGGCCGCCGAGCTTTACACATTGGCCGCGCGGTATGGCCGTCGGGCCTTGGCGGTCCTGACCGTCTCCGATCACCTGCTCACCAAAGAAGAACTGCCCTCCTCGGATCGGCAATCCAGCTTTTCGGACATGGTCGAGATTGCCTTGGAGGCGGCGTTCGCGTGAAACAGAAACGGATGCTGGCCGGGCGTGAAGTCGGTGCCATCGGTCTGGGCTGCATGAGCTTCGGTGGGATCTACGGTGCGACCGACGAGGACGAAAGCCTGGCCTGCCTGGCCGAGGCGGTCGCATTGGGCGTGGATCACTGGGATGTGGCCGAAATCTACGGCATGGGCACCAGCGAGCGCATCATGGGGCGCTTTTTGCGGGAAACCGGCGTTGATGTGTCGATCGCGACCAAAGCTGGAATTTACCCTAAGCCAGAACGCCATTTCCGCAATGACGAAGCGGCCCTAAGGCGGTCTTTGGAAGGCTCGCTCGAACGTCTTGGCCGCGACCGTGTGGAGCTGTTCTATATTCACCGCCGCGAGGCCGCCCGCCCGATTGAAGAGGTGATGGAAACCCTGGTGGGCTTCATCGAGGAAGGCTTGATCGGGTCCATCGGGCTCAGCGAAGTGGCACCATCCACCCTGCGCCGGGCCCATGCGGTGCACCCGGTTGCGGCGGTTCAGAACGAATACTCGCTCTGGACACGTCAGCCCGAATTGGGGCTCCTGCAGACCTGCGCGGACTTGAACGTGTGCTTCGTGGCCTTTTCGCCCGTCGGCCGCGGCATCTTTGCGGACCGGTTCCCCGACCCGGCGCAGTTTCCGGACGGCGATTTTCGCAGCGTCAATCCGCGCTTCATGGAACCCCATTTCAGCGCCAACAAAGCGGCCATCGCACCGTTTCAGGCGTTCTGCGCCGAAAAGGGCTGGCCGGTCGCGGCGGCGGCGGTCGCGTGGACCCTGGATCAAGGGGACCATGTGTTGCCCATCCCGGGCACGCGCAGTGCCGGCAATCTTCAGATGTTGCTGCAGGCTGACGCGATCGCGTTCTCCGATGCCGACCGGGCTGAGATTGCGCGGCTGTTGCCCGTAGGGTTCGCCCATGGTGAGCGCTACAGCCCCTCTCAATGGGTCAGCGTCGAGCAGTATTGCTAAGTCAGCCCCGCACGGTGGCGGAAAACACGTGTTTTCCGCGCCGTTTTTTGCATCAAAAAACCGCCGCTTGGTAGGCCATTCGCCCGTGATGTCGCAATCGCGCGAGATTGCGTCGGGTGGGCGAGGCGTTGCACGCGGCCTTGGGGCAGGTAGGGTTTGATCAAGAATTGCCCTGTCCGGTGGAGGCCTCGATGAAAACCCATGTCAAAGCGCTTGTTGTCGGCGGCGGTGCCGTCGGGACCGGGATTGCCTATCATCTGGCGGCTGCCGGTTGGGACGACGTCATGCTGCTGGAGCGGGACGAATTGACCAGTGGCTCGACCTGGCACGCCGCTGGTCTTCTGCCGCTGTTCAATATGGGTTACGCGACCAGCCACATCCACGACTACTCGGTCAAGTACTACAAGACCCTCGAGGAAGAGACCGGGCTGAACGCGGGCTTCTCGGTGGTGGGCAACCTGCGCATGGCGCAGACCCAGGATCGAATGGACGAATACATGCTCTACGCCTCGACCGCCGAGACTGTGGGCATTCCCTATGAATGGATGACGCCGGCACAGATCAAGGACCGGTGGCCGCTTGTGCGTACGGACGATTTGAAGGGCGCGATTTTTCATCCGACCGATGGCTACATCAATCCCGCCGACGTCACGATGGCCATGGCCAAGGGGGCCCGCCAGCGCGGTGTCACGATCGAACGGAAATGGCAGGTCGACGGGTACGCCTGGACGGGGGATCACTGGGATGTCACCTGCACCAAGATGGTTGAAAAGGGCGGCAACCTAATCCCGTCAGACGAACAAGTCGTCATCCACGCCGAGCATGTCGTGACCGCCACCGGCAACCATGCGCAGCGCACGGCAAAGCTTTTGGGCATCAAGATCCCGGCCATTCCGGTGGAACATCAGTACATCGTGACCGAGCCGGACCCGGCCCTGGTGGAGTGGCGCAAAACGCACGGCGAACACCCGGTTCTGCGGGATGCGGATGCCAAGTGGTATGTCCGGGAAGAACGCGGCGGCTGGATCCTTGGCCCCTATGAGGAAGGCGCTCCGGCCCGGTTCCTATACGATGTGCCGGAAAGCTTCCGGGCCGATCTCTTTCCCCTGGATCTGGAGCGGATCGAAGAAGAATACATGTCGATGATCCACCGGATCCCAACTTCGGAAACGGTCGGGCTCAAGGACGACTACAACGGTCCGATCTGCTACACCCCCGATGGCAACCCGCTGGTGGGGCCGGCCCCGGGCCTGCGCAACATGTGGCTTGCCGAAGGCTTCAGTTTCGGCATCACCGCGGCGGGCGGGACAGGGTATTACCTCGCGCAGATGATGGTCGAAGGCGAGGCCGAGATCGACATGGCCAGCCTCGATCCCAAGCGCTACGGCTCGTGGATGACAACCGAGTACGCAGCCCGCAAGAACGAGGAATGCTATTCGCACGTCTTCATCCTGCACCACCCCGATGAAGAGCGTGAAGCCTGCCGACCGCTGCGCACGGCGCCGGTCTATGACCGACAGAAGGCGCTTGGGGCGCAGTTTGGGCAGGTGAACGGATGGGAGCGTCCGAATTACTACGGTCCGCTGGATGCCCCGGAGAGTTTTGATCACGATGCCCGCTCGTTCCGGCGGGGCGGCTGGTGGGAGCATGCCAAGGCCGAGGCCGAGGCGATCCGCACCACCGCCGGTCTGATTGATGCGACGGCCTTCACCAAGCATCTGGTCCGCGGCCCGGGCGCGACGGCGTTCCTGGACCACTTCACCTGTAACAAACTGCCCAAGTTGGGGCGGATCAACCTGACCTACGCCCTGACCAGCCACGGCACGACCCGCACCGAATACACGATCGTCCGGTTGGCCGAGAACGAATACTACCTCGTCTCAGCCGGGGCCTGGACGGCCTATGACGCCGACTACCTGACGAAATCGGCCGAGGATTTCATGGCGGCCGGCGGCGGCTATATCGACATCCACGACGTGACCAGCCAATGGGGCGTGTTCGCCATTGCCGGTCCGACGTCACGCGACGTGTTGAAAGAGATCGTCAAGGATGCCGATCCCGAGACGGTTCTGGGCAACAAACGGTTCCCGTGGCTGTCGATGCGCAACATCGAACTGGGCATGTGCCCCGTCCGCGCGATCCGCGTCGCCTATACGGGCGAGCTTGGCTGGGAACTCCACCACCCGATCGAAATGTCGACTTACCTGTGGGATCAGCTTCTGGCCGCGGGCGAAAAGCACGGGATGAAGCTGGTGGGCGCGCGTGCGCAGAACTGGCTGCGCCAGGAGAAAAGCTATCGCGCCTTCGGGACCGAACTGGGCCGGGATGCGACGCCGTTGGAGGCCGGTCTCGACCGGTTTGTGGACCTTGAGAAAGACTTCTTCGGCAAGGACAAGCTCATCGAAACGGGTGTGCGCTTCAAATGTGTGACGGTGCTGATCGACGGGCCCGAGGACACGGATCCCTGGGGCCGAGAGGCGCTCTATGACGGCGACACCAAGGTCGGGCGCCTGACCTCGGGTGGCTATTCGGTGGCGTTCGGCAAGCAGATCGGGATGGGCTATGTCAGCCCCGACCTGGCGGTGCCGGGGCAGACGTTGAAGGTCAAGATGCTGAACCAGCTGTGGGATGTCGAAGTCACGGAAGACAGCCCCTATGACCCAACGAATGCGGTGATCCGCAAGGACGGCTGAACGCGGCGGTAGGCGTTTCAGGATTGGTCTCGACCAGCGGGCGCGCTGCGGGGCGGGGCCAGAGTTTTCGAAAACTCTGGTCCAAATTCGTCGACGAATTTGGCAGCGCCCCGTCACGACGGATGTGCGGCGTCCCGCAGGGCGTGCAGGGCGCCGTCCGCGTCCTGCGCCGCGAACAGCTCGGCGGCGTGCTGATACGCCATCTCGTAGAACAGGCGGTGCTGGTTCCAGGCGAGGAACCCGGCTCCACTCAGCCCGGGCGGGCGGATGTGCAGATCTTCGGGCGCCAGACCGGATAGCGCGTCGGCCTGCCCCACCAGCAAGCTGCGCATCACCGTCGAGATGACACCGGGCGCGCGCGGGGCGCCCTTGCCGAAGGGCAGAACGGATCGCTTGATCAGATCGGCCCGTCCCGGCAACGCCGCATAATCGACCCGCGGGATGGTTTCGGTGGCCTTTTGCACGTTTACGACGACGTTTGGTCCGGTTTTCAACGCGTGCATGTCGGCAAAGGGCATGTTGTCGATGCACCCCCCGTCCACGAGCATCTCCGCGCCGTCGGTGAAAAACGCTGGCAGCACCCCTGGGATCGCCGAGGACGCGCGGATCGCGTGCCACAACGGGCCGCGGCGCAGGACGGTCTTGGACATGGTCGAGAGATCGGCAGCCACGGCATAGTAGGGCAGCCACAGATCTTCGATGGGGTCGGTTCCAAAGTGCTCTTCCAACGCCGCGTCGAGAGTCTTGTGGTCGAGGAAGGCGTATTTTGGCACCGTAACGCGCCGCATCGCGCCCGAGCGCACAAAGATCTGCTCGACCCGGGGGCCGATGTCTTCGGGCGCCACGCCCAGGGCGATGGCCCCAGCCATGGCCGAGCCAATCGAGGTGCCGCCAACGATATCCACGGGCAAGCCATGCTCTCGCATGGCCCGCCAGACGCCGACATGGGCGACCCCGAAGGCCCCGCCGCCGGACAGGACCATCCCGATCGCGCGCCCGGCGATAAAACGGCCGAGCCGGGCGATGTCCTCGCCATCGGCGCTGAGCGCCACGTGGTGGTGCATGAAGACCGGTCGGCTGTCGAGCCAGAGCCCGGTTTTGGCGGCGCGCTGCATCCGGTGCGGGTGCAACAGCACCAATCGGCGCTGCGCCTCCGGCACCATGTCGAGTGCTAAGCGTTCCAACTCGGACGGGGCCGCGAAGCGTACCGATTGCGCCACGAACACCGCCTGATCGGCCTGGCGCAAGGCCGCTTGGGACCAAGGTCCGGCATCGGGGTTGGCCACGAACAGGACGATGTCGGCGTCACGCTCCATCGCGCTGAACCAGCTTAGGGCTTCGGGGCTGATCGGGTCGGCACCGCGGCCCAATTGCGCCTCGAACGTGTCTTCCGTGATCACCCGCGTGTGCCGGTGCGGGGTGATCGCGGCGGTCAGGTGGTCCACGAACTGCCCGGGCAACGGGGCGCCTGCCGACGGCAGGATGCAGAAGGTCCGCGCCGGCGGGCGGGTGGGATCGGCGGGCACGCGTGCGCTGGTGCGGGCCAGCCGATCTGCCAACTCCGCTGCAATCGCAGCCGGCAACCCGGGTTCATCGACACACAGCGCCTCAAAATCCGACTTTGAAATCCGGTACACCATGGCGTCTCGGGCCGCGATGACATCGGCCGTCCGCGGGCGGTCGGTCAGAAAGGCAATCTCGCCAATGACCGAGCCGGCCCCGATTTCGTCCAGCACCACGCCATCGCGTTCCACGCGAAACCGGCCGGTCTCGACAAGGTAAAGCGCATCGGCCGGGCTGCCTTGTGCGATCAGCGTCGTGCCCCGCGTGACCTGCGCGCGGTCGAGCCGCGCCAGCGCCGCGCTTTGCAGCAGGTGGAACAACCCCTGACGTTCAAAGGGCACAGAGCCCGCCATGTGATGTCCTTCCGCCGAGAGCCCCGGACCACCTCCGGGTTTTCTGCAAGATACGGAACTGATCCCAAATGGCGAGAGGCTATCCGGCTTTGACGGCGGTCTGCGCTTTCTGCGCTGCGAACAGAAGGTTGTTTGCAGGCATATCCAAGGTGGCCACGGGACCAAGGCCGGCGCCGCGCAGGATCTGCAGGATTTCAGCGGCGTCCTTGTAGCCAATCTCGGGGTTCTGGGCGCGCAGGCGCGTGTCAAATGCCGCGTCCCCATCGCTGGTTGTCTGCCCCTCCCGCAGGAAGGGTCCGTAGATCAGCGCCGTTCCCCCGGGGGCAAGCGCAGAAGCGATCTCGGTCAGGACCGTTTCAGCCTGCGGCGCAGAGATCAGATGCAACAGATTGACCAGCAGGATGATGTCCATCGGTCGGTAGGTGTCTGACCATCCCGCCTGGGTCGCATCGAGCGCGACGGGGGCTTGGATATTCGGCACGCGCGCGTCCGCCTGCCACGCCGCGATAGACGCCCGACGGTCGGGGTCTGGATCGGTGGGGTGCCACAGCAGGCCGGGCGTGGCCGCCGCGATATGCACGACGTGTTCGCCGGTGCCAGAGGCGATTTCCAGCGCACGGCCGCTTTCGGGCGCAAAGCGCAGCACGTGTTCCCGGATAACGTCTCGATTGCGCAGGGCGGCCGGGGCCGACATCATCGCATCGGGATTGGCGGCCGGCAGGGTGGGCATGGAAAAGGTCTGCATCGGTGTCCCGCCTATCTGTTCATTCTGGTCATCTGGTTCGCGTCCAACGACGGGGCGGGGATCCGAAGGGGCGGTGCTTCGCTAACATCGTCCAGGGGCTTGGACCTTTGGGGGGATCGTCTGCAAACCAGCGCGCGGGTACTCAGGGGCATCGGGGCCAACTCGAATCGTTAACAACAGGTTAAGATAACGCTACGTCAACTTTTCGGACCGCGCTACGGGTAAGCTCAGGACGTGCCGCGAAACCGCGCGGGCGACAGGCCCGCGACCGTTTCCGCGTCCAGGATCGGGGCGTTGCCCGCAACGAGATCGGCGACCAACTGGCTGGCTGCCGGTGCGGTCTGGAACCCATAGCCACCTTGCCCTGCCATCCAGACAAAGGACGCGTCTGTCGGATCCGGTCCGAGCACCAGAGAACGGTCCGGCGAAAAGGTGCGCAGGCCCGCCCAGGACGCGATCATGCGGGTCACCTCCTCTGTGACGAAGGCCTGGTAGCGGTCGATCCCCTCGGCCAGGCGCATATCCTCGGGCCAGGCATCATGCGGGGCGTCGACCGGATCCTCTTCGGCCGGGGAGACGATCAAGGCGCCCGCATCCGGTTTGGCGTACCAGCTTTCACCGGCACCAAGCATCAGGGGCCAACCGCTCAGGTCACGGCCGCCCGGGGCCGGGATGCGCGCCACCGAGCGGCGCAAGGGGCGCAGTCCGATCGGGTCTATGCCCGCCAGTTTCGCAATCTCGTCGGCCCAGGCGCCCGCGGCATTGACGAGCGTTTTTGCGATATAGCTGCCTGTCTTGGCCGCAACGCGCCATCCGGCGGCTTCTTTCGTGATCGATGTCACGGGCGCACCCGTTTCGACATGGCCGCCATTGCTGCGGATGGTGCGTGCGAAATCTTGTATAAGTTTATCGGTGTCGATGTCGGACGCGCCGGTGGCGTAGGCGACCCCGCTGATCGCCTCTGGCTTCAGGATCGGGACAATTGATTGCGCCTCGGCCACCGTCAGTTCGTCCAGTTGCATGAGGGTTCTGTCATGCTCGAACTGGGCCCGCTCGGTCGGACCGCCGAGGATCATCAAGCCCCGCGGGCTGAGGACACCACCGTTTGCATGGGCGTGGTGATCGTAGGAGGCTGCATTCAGCGCCACCGTCGTGGGCAGACCGTAGAACTGTTCGTACAGCGCGGCAGATCGGCCCGAGGCGTGGTAGGCCAACGCATCTTCGGCCTCCAGAACATGGACATGGCCATGGGCGCTGAGCCGGGCCCCAACCGAAATGCCGGCAATGCCGCCGCCGATGACAAGAAAATCGATCTGCATGGGCTAGGGATGGCATGTGGCCCGGGCGGGGGCAAGGCCGCGCGCGCGGCCTTGCGGGGGCGCTGCCCCCCGCGCCTGCGGCGCCCCGCCGGGATATTTGGGAAACAGAGACGGGGGAACGCGAAAGGCCCGCCATGGGGCGGGCCTTTGCACTGTGCAGATTGGCGTGGATCAGTTCGGAATGTCGCCGGTGATCCCCTCGACATAGAAGTCCATGCCGGCCAGCGGGCCGTCTTCCGGCGTTTCGCCTTCGGCCAGCCAGAGCGTGCCGTCCTGGGCGTTGATCGGGCCGGTGAACGGGTGGTATTCGCCCGAGGCGATGCTGTCGCGCAGGGCCATGGCGCTGGCGCGGACCTCTTTGGGGATGGCGTCGGTCATTTCACCGATACCCACCATGCCGTCATTGATGCCTTCCCAGGTGTCGGCCTGTTCCCAAGTGCCTTCCATGGCTTCCCCAACGCGGCGCACGTAGTAGTTGCTCCACTGGTCGAGGATGGCCGAGACGCGCGGCGCCGGGGCGAATTGCAACATGTCCGAGGCCTGACCAAAGCCGATGGCGCCGGCTTCGGCAAGCACGGTCATCGGTGCGGTCGAGTCGGTGTGCTGCAGAACGACGTCCGCGCCTGCATCGACAAGCGCTTGAGCGGCTTCGGCTTCGACGGCTGGGTCGAACCAGGTGTAGACCCAGACCACGCGGAACTCGACATCCGGGTTCACTTCGGCGGCGTGCAGATAGGCCGAGTTGATGCCGCGGATCACTTCCGGGATCGGGTAAGACGCGATGTAGCCGACGATGTTCGACTCGGTCATATGGCCCGCGATGTGGCCCATGACGGCGCGGCCTTCATAGAAGCGCGCAGAATAGGTCGAGACATTCGAATGCTCGCGCAGGTAGCCCGTGGCATGTTCGAAATACACATCCGGAAAGCGCTCGGCGACGGCGTTGGTGGCTTCCCCATAGCCGAAGGACGTGGTGAAGATCATATCGGCCCCACCCAGGATCATCTGGGTGATCACGCGCTCGGCGTCCGCGCCTTCCGGCACGCTTTCGGCAAAGACCGTCTCGACCGCATCGCCATAGGTGGCCTCGACGGCTTGCCGGCCCTGGTCGTGGGTCCAGGTCCAGCCGTAGTCGCCGACCGGGCCCACGTAGACAAAGCCGACCTGGAACGGCTCATGGCCATCGGCCATCGCGCCCCCGGTCAGCCCAAGCGCCAGGGCGGCGCCGGTCATCAGGCTTGTGAATTTTTTCATGTGTCATCCTCCAGGTTGGAATTGTCGTCGCCGTCAGTGTCCGAGACCGGCTTGGTCTCGTATTTGTCCGCCTCCAGCAGGGCGGTGGTGATGATCGCCGCGGGGCCGGCCACAACGCCAAGCCCGACAAAGAGCACCAAAGTGGTGAAGAGGCGCCCCCCACGGTGATGAGCACCAGATCGCCATATCCGACCGTGGTGAGCGAGGCGACGGCCCACCACATCGACATGGGAATTGAGGAAAATGCCTCGGGTTGGGCGGGGTGTTCGAACACGTAAATCCCCACCGCCGCCACGTAGAGCACCATCAGCGCCAGGACCCCGAACACGATCAACTCGCCCCGAACCGACAGGAGCGCGCGATCCAGCCGGTCCAGCGCCCGCGAGGTGCGGAAGAGCTTGAGAAGCCGCACGAGGCGCAACAGCCGAAATATCCGCACGGCCGTCCAGCTTGGGTTGATCAGCGCCAGCAGCGGCAGGATCGCCAGCAGGTCCACCAGACCCCAAAAGCTGAAGATGTAGCGCAGGGGCTTGGGCGCGCAGATCACGCGGGTGGCGTATTCCGCCGTGAAGACAAGCAGGATGGCCAGCTCGAACCACTCCAGCCCATGCGCCAGACCCGGCGGCAGGTTCGGCATGGTTTCCACCGCGATAGCAAAGGCCGAGGCGATGATGATGCCATGCAAGATCAGCGCCGGCCCCCGCCCAAAGGTCGGGTGCGTGCCGTCGAGCAAGTCCAAGACGTCGCTGCGTGTCATCACGGATCAACCCTCTACCCACTGGCATGGAACACCTTGCCGAGCGCGGCGGGCGCATTCAAGGCAGCGCGCGTGCGGTCCGATGAGATCAGGACAAGGACCAGGATCGTGATGAGGTAGGGCGACGCATCCAGAAGCGCGACCGGCACGCCGACCTCGGCGGCCTGAAGGCGCAGCTGCAAGGCCGCGATCCCACCAAACAGATACGCCCCGATCAGGGCCCGCCACGGTTTCCACGAGGCAAACACGACCAGTGCAAGCGCAATCCAGCCGGCCCCTGCGGTCATGCCTTCGGTCCAGGAGGGCACACGCACAAGGCTCAGATAGGCGCCGCCTAGCCCGGCGCAGGCCCCCCCGAAGGCAATGGCCATCAGCCGGATGCGGACAACCTTGTATCCAAGGGCGTGGGCGGCATCGTGGCTTTCCCCCACGGCGCGCAGGATCAGCCCCGCGCGCGTCTTGGTCAGAACGGACCACACCGCGGCGACCAGAAGAACCGACAGGTAAACGATGATGTCATGGCTGAAGAAGATCGGTCCAACCACGGGAATATCCGCCATCGTGGAAGGGAACAGGTTGCCCGTCAGCGGCGGGTTGATCCCGGCGTAGGGCTCCCCCAACAGCGCGGCGAGGCCGAGGCCGAACAGCGTCAGCGCAAGGCCCGTCGCCACCTGGTTTGACAACAGGATTTGCGTCAGCACGCCAAAGATCAGCGACAGGCCGGCGCCGCCCACCGCCCCCATGATGAACCCCAATGTGGGCGAGCCGGTATTCACGGCGACCATGAAGCCGAAAACCGCGCCGATGATCATCATGCCTTCGACGCCCAGGTTCAGGACGCCGGATTTTTCGACGACCAACTCGCCGATTGCGGCCAGGAGGATCGGGGTCGACGCGCCGATCAAGGCGGCGATCAGGGTGACGGGATCAATCAACATCAGGCCGCGGCCTCCCGTCCCCATTTGATGCGGTAGTTGGCCAACACGTCCAAAGCCAACAGGAAGAACAGCAACATGCCCTGGAAGGCCTGGATGGCCGGGGCGGGCACGCCCATCATGAGTTGCGCCAGTTCACCGCCGATGTAGGTCAGCGCCATCAGCAGCCCCGCAAACAGGATGCCGACCGGGTGCAGCCGCCCCAGGAACGCCACGATGATCGCGGTAAAGCCATATCCGACATTGAAGTCGATGCTGATCTGCCCGGCGGGCCCCGCCACCTCGAACAGGCCCGCCATACCGGCAAGCGCGCCCGACACACCAAGACATAGAAAAATCAGCCGTCCGGGGTTCACCCCGGCGAAGCGTGCGGCGCGCGGGGCCTGACCGGCCAGCTTGATCTGGTAGCCCAGGATGTGCCGGTTCAGGAGGATGTAGCCTAGGATCACCGCGATGAAGGCGGCGACGACACCCCAATGCATGCCGGTGCCTGCGATCAGCTCTGGGTTGTCGGTGCCCGGATGGCGCGACAGGTTCCGACTGCCCGGAAAGCCCGATCCTTCGGGATTGCGCAGCCAGTTGGTTGCGGCAGAAGCCAGGATCGCCTCCGCCACGTAGACCAGCAAGAGCGATACGAGGATTTCATTGGTCCGGAACCGCGCCCGCAGCACCGCGGGGATCATCGCCCAGGCCCAACCGCCAAGCGCGCCCGCCACGATCATGCCGGGAAAAATCAGCGGGTTTTCAGAGGGGTAAAGCGCCAGTCCAAAGGCTGCGCCGCAGATCGCGCCCATGATGTACTGGCCTTCCGCGCCGATGTTCCAGATCCCCGCCCGAAAGCCCAGTGACAGGCCAATCGCGATCAGGATCAGCGGCCCGGCCTTCAGCAGAAGCTGCGGGCGCGAATAGCTGGCAAAGGTCTCGCTGAACAGGGGATCCCAGAAGATGGTCCGGATCGCCTCAAGCGGGGCCTGCCCGAGGGCCGCGAACATAATGCCGCCCGCGACCATTGTCAGGAACACGGCCAGAACCGGGGCCCCGGCAATCCAGGCGCGGGATGGGGTGGGGCGTTTTTCAAGCCGCATCATGACGCTGCCTCCGCCGCGTCATGCATGTCATGCGCGCCGCCCAGCATCAGGCCAATCTCTTCCATGCTCAGCCCGCGGGCCGGGCGCGGCGCGCCGAGGCGCCCCTCGTTCAGGGCGCAGAACCGGTCCGAGATTTCCAGAAGCTCGTCCAGATCCTGGCTGATCACGATCACTGCCGCGCCGTTCTGGGCCAGATCGAGCAAGGCCTGCCGAATAGCGGCCGCCGCGCTGGCATCCACGCCCCATGTGGGCTGGTTGACCACCAGCACCTTGGGATCCTGGAGGATCTCCCGACCGATCACGTATTTCTGCAAATTGCCGCCCGACAGCGCTCGTGCGGCCACTTCGGTGCCGGGGGTGCGCACATCGAACCGCTCGATCACGCTTTGCGCAAACCCGCGCGCACCGCGCCAATTCACGAACCCGTTCGTATCCAGCCCTTGCCGCAACCGGGCCGTCAGAACCGCGTTTTCGGTCAGGCTCATATCCGGGGCGGCCGCATGGCCAAGACGCTCTTCGGGCGCGCAGAGCAACCCAAGTCTGCGCCGTGCATTCGGGCCAAGGGCCCCCACGGGCTGGCCTTCCAATTCAATGGCGCCCGGGGCGACGCGGGTTTCGCCCGACAAGGCTGCCAGAAGCTCGTCCTGCCCATTGCCGGCAACACCGCCAATGCCCAGCACTTCGCCCGCGCGCACCTCCAGCCCGATATGGCGCAGCGGTGTGCCGAACGGCGTGGCCGGCGTCACCGACAGGCCCGACACATGCAGCAGAATGTCCCCGGGTTCGGTCGCGTCTCGCGCCGGTTGGCTCAGCGATTTGCCGACCATAAGTTCCGCCATTTCGGCCGCCGAAACTTCGCTTGGCGTGCAGGTCGCCACCTTCTTGCCCAAGCGCAGAATGGTCGCTTCGTCGCACAGCGCCCGGATCTCTTCCAACTTGTGGGAGATATACAGGATCGCCGTGCCCTCGGCGCTCAGTTGGCGCAGCGTGTGGAACAGGATCTCCACCTCCTGCGGGGTCAGGACGCTGGTCGGTTCGTCCATGATCAGCAGCTTCGGATCCTGCAACAGACAACGGATGATCTCGACCCTTTGCCGCTCCCCCGCTGACAGATCCCCCACCAGACGGTCCGGGTCCAGCGGCAGGCCGTATTGCTCGGACACGTCCCGGATGCGTTCGGCCAGATCACGCGGCTTGGGCGGGTTTTCCATGCCAAGCGCGATGTTCTCGGCCACCGACAAGGCCTCGAAGAGTGAGAAATGCTGAAACACCATCGCCACGCCCGAGGCGCGTGCGGCCCGCGGTTCACTGGGGGTGTAGGGCGCGCCATTCAAGGTCATCTGGCCGGTGTCCGGCTTCACCAGCCCGTAGATCATTTTCACAAGCGTGGACTTGCCCGCACCGTTTTCGCCCAGAAGCGCATGCACTTCCCCGGGCTGGATCGCGAACGACACGTCGTCATTGGCGACAACACCCGGATAGGCCTTGGTCAGGCCTTGGAGGTCCAAAAGCGCGGTCATCCCCGTCCTGTCCGCGCCGTATGTGCCGAATCTTTAAGCATCTGCCCACTGAGTAGCCGCGCGGCCACGCCAATCGCAATGGCTTGCGGGTGTTTCCCCAGGCTCGGGTCCCCAATCGGGCAGTCGATGCGCGAAATTTGGGCATCCTCATGCCCCAATGCCCGCAGGCGTTTGCGAAAGCGGGCCCATTTCGTGGCGGACCCGATCACGCCGCAACTGTCGAACCCATGGCTCAGCGCCGCGTGGCACAGCGCAAGGTCCAGATCATGGCTGTAGGTCAGGATGAGGTGATGGGCCGTTTTCGGCGCATGGGTCATCAGGCGCGGCGGATCGGCGGCCAGGGTGACGGCGACGCTATCGGGCCGCAGGTCGGGAAACCGGTCGGCGCTGGTATCCACCCAAGTCAGCGCAAACGCGGGCAGGGGCGATAGGGTGTCCACCAGGGCCCGCCCGACATGGCCTGCGCCCCAGATCCAAAGGGGGGTGCCTTGCGGGTGGTCCATCCCGGCGGCGGCGTCAAAGCGCAAGGTGACCGCGCCGCCGCAACATTGCCCAAGCGCCGGGCCAAGGGGCAGCACGCGTTCGGCCTCGGTTGTGCCGTCGGCCAGCATGGCCCGGGCCTGCCGCATCGCCTCCCATTCCAGGGCGCCGCCCCCGATGGTGCCTTCAATCCGGTCCGCATAGACCAGCATCGCAGTTCCCGCCGCCCGGGGGGTCGAGCCCTGGGCCCGCGCGATGGTGACCCGGATCGCGGCAATCCCGGTCATCCGCGTGCACGTCCAATGGCCGCCAGAACCGCCTCGGCCGTGGCCGGGGCCTGCAGGTCGGGATAGCCGGGGCCGCAAGCCGCGCAGGCGTCGCTCAAGGCCAAAAGCGCGCTGATCCCCAACATCAGCGGCGGCTCGCCCACTGCCTTGGAGCGATAAATCGTGTCTTCGCGATTGGCCCCTTCCCACAAGGCGACATTAAAGATGTCCGGGCGGTCCGAGCAGGCGGGGATCTTGTAGGTCGACGGCGCATGGGTCTTCAGATGTCCCTTGCCGTCCCAAACCAATTCTTCCGTGGTCAACCAACCTGCGCCCTGCACATAGCCACCTTCGATCTGGCCGATATCCAACGCCGGGTTCAGGGATGCGCCGCAATCATGCAGGATGTCGGTGCGCAGAATGCGGTTCTCGCCGGTCAGGGTGTCGATCACCACCTCGGTGCAGGCCGCGCCATAGGCGAAATAGAAAAACGGGCGGCCCTGGCCCGCGATCCGGTCCCATTCGATCTTGGGGGTTTTGTAAAAGCCCGTCGCGCTAAGCGATACGCGCGCCATGTAGGTCTTCTGGACCGCCGCCTCGAACGGCATCTCGGCCCCGCCGGCCCGCAGCATCCCGTCCTCGAAGGTGATCTGATGCGCCTCGGCCTGCAGGTCCGGCGCCACCACCGCCGCGATCCGGTCGCGGATCTCGTCGCAGGCCGCCTTGACCGCCATGCCGTTCAGATCCGACCCGGACGAGGCCGCCGTGGCCGAGGTGTTGGGCACTTTGCCGGTGTCGGTTGCGGTGATCTTGACCCGGTCCAGCGGGACACCGAACCGGTCGGCGGCAACCTGCGCGACCTTCTGGAACAGACCCTGCCCCATTTCGGTACCACCATGGTTCATGTGGATCGAGCCATCCTGGTAGACATGCACCAAGGCGCCGGCCTGGTTCAGGTGGGTCAGGGTGAAGGAAATGCCGAACTTGACCGGCGTGAGCGCAATCCCCCTTTTCAGCACCGGATTTGCGGCGTTCCAAGTGGCCACGGCGGCGCGGCGCGCGGCGTAGTCGCTGGTCTCGGCCAAGCGCGCGGTCAGGCCATGCAGGATGAAATCTTCGACCGCCATGCCATAGGGCGTCACCCCGTCGCGCGCGGCCACAGGCTCGGGCGAATGCTGGCCGCCAAAGCGCGTCCCACGGCCCGTGCCGGTCTCCACCTGAACTGACCCTTGCCCGCTCAGCCCGGTGTCAGACAGCCGCCCCCCGGTCTCTGTTTCAAAAATATCCCCGCCGGAGGCGCCGACACCCGCCCAGGGCGCTTCGGCATAGTAATTCAGGCGGCGCACCTCCAACGGGTCGCGGCCCAGATGATGCGCGACGTGATCCAGCACGCGCTCGATTCCCACCATGCCTTGCGGCCCGCCAAAGCCCCGGAAGGCCGTCGCGCTCTGCGTGTTCGTTTTCAGCCGGTGCGAGGTGATGCGGCACGCAGGCAGGTCATAGGCGTTGTCGGCATGCAGCATCGCCCGGTCGGCCACGGGCAGAGACAGGTCCATCGACCAGCCACAGCGGATCAACTGCGTGAAATCAACGCCTGCAATCCGCCCTTCGTCGTCGAACCCGACCCTATAGGCGATCCGCGCATCATGGCGCTTGCCGGTGATGATGAAATCATCGTCGCGGTCATAGCGCATCTTGGCGGGTCGTCCGGTGCGTGCGGCGACAAGGGCGCAGGCAATGGCCAGGTGATTGCCCTGGCTCTCCTTGCCGCCAAATCCACCGCCCATCCGGCGCACTTCCACCCGCACACTGTGCATCGGTTGGCCTAGGGCATCGGCCACCTTGTGCTGGATTTCGGTGGGATGCTGGCTCGACGAATGCACCACCATATCGCAGCCTTCCTGCGGCACGGCCAGCGCGGATTGCCCCTCCAGATAGAAATGCTCCTGTCCTCCAATGTCGATTTGGCCGTCGATCACATGGCGCGCCGTCGACAGCGCGGCATCGACATCGCCCTTCCCATAGACGCGCGGCCCCTCTTCAAAGATCGACCCGGCGGCCATTGCGTCGTCGATGGTCAGGATCGCGGGGGCGTCGTCATAGGTGATCTGGGCCAAGGCCGCCGCCTTGCGCGCCGCCAGATGCGAGCTGGCCGCAACGACAAACAGGGGCTGGCCCGCATAGTGCACGCTGCCATCTGACAAAAGCGGCTCATCATGGGCCGAGGGCGAGCAATCGGGGATCACCGCAAGGTCTGTGCCCGCAATCACATCGACCACACCGGGTGCGGCCCGCACGGCGGACAGGTCCATCGCTGTTAAGCGCCCGGCGGCGATCGCGCTGGTCCCAAAGGCGAGGTGCAGGCAGTCCGCCGGGGTTGGGATGTCGTCGACATAGCGCGCGGCCCCGGTGACATGCAGCGGGGCGGTGTCGTGGGGCAGGGGCTTGTGCACACTCATGGGCGCACCTCCAACACGCTGACCGGCGCGCCGGACAGGTCCAGGAAGTACCGTTGCAACAAACCCTCCGCCGCCCGAAGGCGATAGTCGGCCGAGGCGCGCATGTCGCTCAGCGGGGCAAAATCCTCGGCGAATTTGGGACGGGCGGCATCAATCGTGGCCAGCGTCCAGGCCTGTCCGATCAGGGCCTCCTCGACCGCGCTGGCGCGTTTCGGGACCCCGGCCATGCCGCCAAACGCGATGCGCGCCTCGGTCACCGCGCCGTCTTCAACCGTGACGTTGAAGCACCCACACACGGCCGAGATATCTTGGTCAAACCGCTTCGAGATCTTGTAGCAGCGCAGCCGGTCCTCCTGCACAGGGATCGAGATCGCCTCGACGAATTCCCCCGCTGCGCGGTCCTGTTGGCCATAGTCCAGGAAGAAGGACTCCAATGGGATTTCCCGGCGGGCATCCCCGTGGCGCAGGACCAGTGTCGCGCCCAAGGCAATCAGGGCCGGGGGGCTGTCCCCGATGGGTGACCCGTTTGCAATGTTCCCGCCGACCGTCGCCGCGTTGCGCACCTGAACCGAGCCATAGCGGCGGATCATCTCGGCGAAGCTTGGGTGACGCGCGGCCATCACCGGCAAAAGGTCGGTCAGTGTCGTCATCGCCCCCACGCGGATTGTTTCTCCATCGGAAACAATCCCCCGCAGGTCTGCGCATCGATTCAGGAATGCCACCGGAGCCAAGTCCCGCAACCCTTTCGTGGCCCACAGGCCCACATCCGTCGCACCGGCCACAAGCGTCGCGTCCGGATGTGCGGCGTACCACTCCGCAAGCGCGTCGGTGTCCCGCGGCGCCACGATCTGGTCGCTAGGCGGGGTGTCCTGCGCCAGAACTTCCACCGCCTCGGCGTCCTCCAGCATCCAGTCCGGCACAGGCACGGCCTCTGCGGCCTCTGCGGCACGGATGATCGGGGCGTATCCGGTGCAACGGCACAGGTTCCCGGCGAGTTGATCGTCGTGGTCCGTGGCCCCGTTCAGATGCGCCACCGCCATCGAAACCACGAAGCCCGGTGTGCAAAAGCCGCATTGACTGCCGTGGTGGGTGACCATGGCCGCCTGAACCGGATGCATCTGCCCATCCGGCCCGGACATCCCTTCAACCGTGCGCACCGCCTTTCCCGCCAGTTGCGGCAGGAACAGGATGCAGGCGTTCAGGGCGCGGGATCCGTCGGCATCTGTCACCATCACGGTGCAGGCGCCACAATCGCCTTCGTTGCAGCCCTCCTTGGTGCCCGTCAGACGGCGCGTTTCGCGCAGCCAATCCAGCAGAGTGACGGTCGGCTCGACCGAAACGTCCTGCGGTTCCCCGTTCAAAAGAAACCGGATGCTCATGAAAATCAGCCCGCCGCGTTACCGTAGTTCGGGGGGTCGTCCGGCCTTCGATGCGGCGTAGAAGGCGGCCCCGTTTCCCTGTTTGACCGCGCCAAGAAAAGCGGGCTGAGGGTCGAATTTCAAGGGAAACGGCGGCGCGGCTGCAAATTATTCAGGCGTCTGCCCGAATTTCGGGCGTGGCAGGCCTAGTCCAGCGTGGCGACGAGACCCGCAAGTTGTTCCAGTGTCGTGCCCCAACCCCCTTCGAACCCCATCTCCAGATGGTGGGCCCGCTTGGCCGCCGTGCTGTGCATGATGTGCGCCGAATACAGTGTTTGCCGGTCGCCTGTCCGTTCGAGGCGCAGGTCGACGGTCATGAAGGGCTCGGACGGGGCTGGCCGGAACCCTGCAAGCAAGGCGTCGGTATAGACCAGCCGGCTATAGGGCTCGGCAAGAATGCAGCTGCCGTCGTTGGGCATCATGCCTCCGTCGGGCAGGCGCATCACGTTGAAGGCCCGCCCGCCCGGGCGCAGCTCGTTCTGCGCCTCAACCACCTCGACGCCGGGGGGGTGAACCATTGCTTGAACAGGTCCGGCTCGGCCCAACACCGCCAGATCGTTTCGGGCCGGCAGGGCATCATCCGCTCGATGGTCAGATCAAGCTCGGGGTCAAAATCAAACATGATGGGCTCCGCAAAAAGGATTACTGGGGTTTGGCGGCGGCATAGGCCACGAAATTGTCCATCGCGTGGGTCCAGCCGGCTTCGAACTCGGAAAACATCTCGGCCCCGATGAAGCTTTGCAGGCACAGCGTCACCGTCAACGCGGTTCCCTCGCCGTCCGCCTCCAGGTCGTAGGTGGCCAGCGTCGTCCCAAGCATCGTGCCTTCCGCCGCCAGTGTTTCGACATAAATGATGCGCTCGGGCTCACGGCAAATCCAATCCGTCGTCACATCCACATACGGGTTGTCGGCAGGCCCGCAGCGCGACTGTTCGCGCCCACCCGGCACAGGCTCCGGTTGGTTTTCGATCAGAACCACCTGGTCGGGTCCGGGTGGCCCCCAAATCGCGCGGTGTTCAGCGTCCGTCAGGCACGCGGCAATCCGTGTTGGGGACGCCGCGATCTGGCGGCGAAAGGTCAGAACTTGGGCATCGGTCATGGGGTTGTCCCTTCTTCGTGTTCAAGCGCTTCGGCAAGCGCGGCCAATCGGTCCAGACGGCCATCCCAAAGGCGCTTTTGCTGGTCGATCCAGGTTTCCACGGCGCCAAGCGCCTCGGGGTGCAGCGTGCAGACCCGCACGCGCCCCTCCTTGCGGGATCGCACGAGGCCTGCGCGCTCCAAGGCGTCGAGATGCTTGAGGAAACTGGGCAAGGCCATGTCATGGGGCGCGGCCAGATCCTTGACCGCGGCCTCACCTTGCCCAAGCCGGGCCACCACGGCGCGGCGTGTCGGGTCGGAGAGGGCGGAGAAGATCGAATCAAGTTGGTAAGCCATATGGCTAACTAACATGCGACCGTCGAAAAGGATAGCCGTGTGGCTAACTATTTGCAGAACTCTGAAATCCACAAGATCAGGTGGCGGGCTGCTTCCCCCCTGCCATCCCTTGCGGTAGCGTCAGACACATGAGCAGCGATCCCCGATTCACCCATCTCCGCGTCCATACCGAATATTCGCTTCTGGAAGGGGCGATGCGGGTCAAGAAGCTGCCCGGATTGGCGGCTGAGGCCGGCATGCCGGCCATCGCGGTCACCGACACGAACAACATGTTCTGCGCGCTCGAGTTTTCCGAGATGGCGGCCAAGGCCGGGGTGCAGCCGATCATCGGATGCCAACTGGACCTCGACTACGATCCGGTCCGCCCGGGCGATCGACCGACCGAACCCGCCGCGCTTGTGCTCTTGGCGCAAAACCGTACCGGCTATGAGAACCTCATGGCGCTGAACTCGGCGCTCTATCTGCGGGGCGACGGTAGCCTGCCGCATGTGACACGTGAGGAGCTCAAGGCCCATTCCGACGGGCTGATCTGCCTGACGGGTGGTCCGGACGGACCGCTGGGGCGTTTGATCCAGAACGGACAAACGGCCAAGGCCGACGCGCTGCTTCAGGATTTGCAGCAGGCCTTTGGCGACCGACTGTATATCGAGTTGCAGCGCCATCCGGGCGAGACGGCGGGCCCGCAGACCGAGCAGTGGTTCGTCGAAACCGCCTATGCGCGCGATCTGCCGCTTGTCGCCACCAACGATGTCTATTTCCCGAAGGAAGGCATGTACGAGGCGCATGATGCGCTGATCTGCATCGCCCAAGGCGCCTATGTCGACCAGTCCGAACCCCGGCGCCGGCTGACGCCGCATCATTCCTTCAAATCGCCCGAGGAAATGGCAGCTCTGTTCGCAGACCTGCCCGAGGCGCTGGAAAACACCATCGAGATTGCCAAGCGTTGCGCCTTCCGCGCGCGCACCCATGATCCGATCCTGCCCAAATTCGCCGATGACGAGGTCGAGGAACTCCGCCGCCAGTCTCAGGAAGGGCTGAAGGCGCGCCTGGCCGTCATCCCCCACGCGGCGTCCGTCGAGGACTACGAAAAGCGGCTTGAGTTCGAGCTTGGGATCATCGAGGGCATGGGCTTTCCCGGCTACTTCCTGATCGTGGCCGACTTCATCAAATGGGCCAAGGATCATGATATTCCCGTCGGGCCGGGACGGGGCTCCGGGGCGGGCTCGCTCGTGGCTTATGCGCTGACGATTACTGACCTCGATCCCTTGCGCTACAGCCTGCTCTTTGAACGCTTTCTGAACCCCGAACGGGTCTCGATGCCGGATTTCGACATCGACTTCTGCATGGACCGCCGTGAAGAGGTCATCCGCTACGTTCAGGAAAAATACGGGCGGGACCGGGTCGGCCAGATCATCACCTTCGGCGCGCTCCTGTCCAAGGCCGCGGTGCGGGATGTGGGTCGCGTGCTGCAAATGCCCTTTGGCCAGGTCGACCGGTTGTCGAAGATGATCCCGGTCGAAGGGGTCAAACCGGTCAGCATCACACAGGCCGTTGCGCAGGAAGAACGCATTCGCGACGAAATGCGCGAAAGCGAACAGGACAAGCGCGAGGGCCGGACGAACCCGGTCAAGCGGCTCTTTGACTATGCCGAAAAGCTGGAGGGGCTTCTGCGCAACGCCTCGACCCATGCCGCCGGTGTCGTGATCGGCGACCGACCGCTGGATCACCTCGTGCCGCTCTACCGCGATCCGCGCTCGGACATGCCCGCCTCCCAGTTCAACATGAAATGGGTCGAACCGGCCGGTCTGGTGAAGTTTGACTTCCTCGGCCTCAAGACCCTGACCGTGGTGCAAAACGCGATTGAACTGATCCACGCCTCGGGGCGGCAATTGCACGAAGCCCCGGATGGACGCCGCCTTTACGAACCCGAAGAGGGGACCGAGAACCAGATCAACGCCATCCCGCTTGACGACAAGGCCAGCTATGATCTCTACGCCTCGGCCAAGACCGTGGCGGTGTTCCAGGTGGAAAGCTCGGGCATGATGGATGCGCTCAGGCGCATGAAACCCGACTGTATCGAGGACATCATCGCGCTGGTGGCGCTGTATCGCCCCGGCCCGATGGAGAACATCCCGAAATTCTGCGAGGTGAAGAACGGCACTTCCGAGCGCGAGCTTCTGCACCCCACCATCGACCACATCCTCGATGAGACCCAAGGCATCATCGTCTACCAGGAACAGGTGATGCAGATCGCGCAGGAGATGGCGGGCTATTCGCTGGGCGGCGCCGACCTTCTGCGTCGCGCCATGGGCAAAAAAATTCAGGAGGCGATGGATGCCGAACGCCCGAAATTCCTGAAGGGCGCGGCCGAAAACGGGGTGGACGAACAAAAGGCGCTCGAGGTCTGGAACCTGCTCGACAAGTTCGCGAACTACGGCTTCAACAAATCCCACGCCGCTGCCTATGCGGTGGTCAGCTACCAAACCGCGTGGCTGAAGGCGAACCACCCGGTCGAATTCATGGCCGCCGTGATGAACTGCGACATCCATCTCACCGATAAGCTTGGCGTCTACAAGCAGGAGGTCGACCGCCTAGAGATTGAAACCGTGCCACCCTGCGTCAACCGCTCGGCCCCGACCTTCACCGTCGAGGACGGCAAGATCCTCTATGCCCTGGGCGCCCTCAAGAACGTGGGCGTCGATGCGATGCGCCTGATCTATGAAGGGCGCGGCGACAAACCCTTTGCGACCCTGTTCGATTTCGTGCGGCGCGTGGATCTCAAGCGCGTCGGCAAGCGCAGCCTCGAAATGCTGGCCCGTGCGGGTGCCTTCGACACGCTGGACCGCAACCGCGCGCGGGTCTTTGCGGCGCTTGACCAACTGTCGGCCTATTCGGGCGCGGTTCATGACGCGGCGGCCTCGGATCAGGTTTCGCTTTTTGGCGAGGCGGGCGATGATCTGCCCGAACCGCGCCTGCCCAATCCCGAAGACTGGATGCCGAACGAACGCCTTGCCAATGAACATCAGGCGGTGGGCTTTTACCTGTCCGGGCATCCGCTGGACGATTGCCTGCCCGCGCTCAAGCGCAAGGGCTGCCTCACCCTGAAAGAGGTCGAAGACCGCGTCCAGGGCGGCCCCTTCGTGGCGAAACTGGCGGGCTCGGTGTCGTCCCGGCAGGAGCGCAAAAGCCAGCGCGGCAACCGGTTCGCCTTTGTCCAGATGTCCGACCCGACCGGGCTGTATGAGGTCACGATGTTCTCGGACGTGCTGGAGGCCACGCGCGACCACCTCGAAACCGGCTCGAACATCATCCTGCAGGTCGAGGCGACGCTTGAGGCGGATCAATTGAAGCTTCTGGCGCGCGGCGTGCAGCCCATCGACGCCGCCGTCGCCGGGGACGCCGCCGCTGGTATACGCGTTTTCGTCGATGACCCTCTGGGCGTGACCTCGGTCCAGTCGCTGTTGGAGCGGTTCAAGGGCGAAGCGGGCCCCAAAGCCCGCGCCCCCGTCTCGCTGTGCCTGATGGCCCAGGATCTGCCCGGCGAGGTCGACGTGCTGCTCGGCGACGACTTCCCAGTCAACCCGCAGATCAAAAGCGCCCTCAACAGCCTCGACGGCGTGGTGATGGTCGAAGAGATGTAGCTGCGCGTCCTGCGCGCAGCCCCATTCGATCCTGCCGCTTTACTCTGACACGATGCGGTAGTTGAAGTTGGCGTTCCCCTGAACGCCCCACAGCCTCAGCCAGAACGGCATCATGCCCTCCATCCCGCGCGCAGCCGCCAAACCGCCAAGGTCGATGGGCGCGGGCCATCCGAATTCTTTGAGAAGGCCTAACACATCGGCTTTCGCATCCGCGTCGTCTCCACAGAGAAAGACATCATGCGCACCCGTCAGGCGCGCGGGCTCGACCATCAGTTGATGGTTCATGGTGTTCAGCGTCTTGACCACGCGTGCACCGGGAAGCGCGCGTTGGAGCTCTTCTCCCGCCGAGGTCGTGTTCGACAGCTCTGGGATCAGTGTGGGCGGCATGCCCTTGGACATGTCCAACGGGTTCGTCACGTCGATGACGGTCTTGCCCGCCACCGGTGCCGCGCCCACGGCGTCGGCCACCTCCAGCAGTCGCGCGCCGTTGACCGCGACGACGACGCGTTCCGCCCAATCCGCCACATCTGCATAGGTGCCGTGGCCGGCCCGGTCGCCATGTTCATCGGCCCAGGCGACCGCTTTGGGGTTGTCCGCTGACCGCGCGCCCATGCGGACTTCGTGGCCCAGGGCAATAAGTTTTCCGGCAAGCGAATGTCCGACCATGCCGGTTCCAAGAACTGCGTACTTCATGTCCTGATCCTTTCTGACGGCGTCCCCGGTCCTGGCGATGCAGGACCGGGCGAGGGTTTTCTTCAGGCAGCTTTGTCGTGTGTGGTCTTGAGCGTCAGCATGCCTTCCATGCCGAGGTTCGTGAACAGACCTGCCGTAACCTGCGTGAGATGATCGTTATAGGCCTTGAGCGGTTCCGCCATCCCGATCCGGTCAACTTCGGTGCGGAAGGGACGCGCGCCCGGGGCTGTTGCGATGACATCCACAACGGCATCGGCGACAAGCTGCGGGTTCTGCTGCGGATTGGCGGCCAGGAACCCTTCAAATGGGAATTATATCGCAAAGTAACATTTTCCTTGCCCCTAGTGACTCTGTGATATAACATATAGTCACTTCAAGAGGTGAGCTATGACACAGAAAGCACCCGGCAAGCATCAGCGCAAAGGTTTGACGCTTCTGCAAATCGCGGACATGTTCAGCGATGAGACCAAAGCGCGAGAGTGGATCGAGGAACAACGTTGGCCGGATGGTCCTTATTGCCCGCATTGCGGATCGGACAATGTTCGGGTTGGCGTTAACCACAAGAGCATGACCCACCGTTGCCGGGATTGCCCCAACAAGCCGATGTTCACAGTTCGGATTGGCAGTGTCATGCAGAGTTCCAAACTGTCTTACCGGGTTTGGGCCGTTGGAATTTACCTGTTTACAACCAGCCTCAAGGGTGTGTCTTCGATGAAGTTGCACCGGGAACTTGGGATCGGCCAGAAGGCTGCTTGGTTCATGCTGCATCGCCTTCGGGAAGCCTATGCGACCAAGACGCCGATCTTTGACGGCCCGGTTGAGGCCGATGAGACCTATATGGGTGGCAAGGAGAAGAACAAGCACGCGAAGAAGAAGTTGAGAGCCGGGCGCGGGGCGGTGGGCAAGAGCGCCGTTTCTGGTGTCCGCGACCGTGCGACGGGAAAGGTTCATGCCAAGGTGGTTGAGAGGACCGACGCGGAGACGTTGCAGGGTTTCGTGACCGATCACACCGCCGATGGCGCACAAGTCTACACGGATGAGGCCAAGGCGTATAAGGGCATCGACAGGCCCCATGAGGCGGTAAACCATTCAGCGGGCGAGTACGTCCGCGATATGGCTCATACAAACGGGCTGGAAAGCTTCTGGGCACCCATGAAGCGCGGCGTTGATGGCGTGTATCACAAAATGTCGCCCAAACACCTGCAACGCTACGTGGACGAGTTCTCGGGGCGCCACAACAACCGCCCAAAAGATACCATCGACCAGATGGGCAGCTTGGTCTCGGGGATGGACGGAAAGCGGCTGCGCTACGTGGACCTGATTGCCGATAACGGGTTGAGCAGCGGAGCAAAGCCAATCACGCGCAATGGTGCGTGATCATGGCACAAAACCTTATCTCGGCCAGAAAGGCCAAGAACGATGAGTTCTACACGCAACTGTCAGACATAGAAAACGAACTGCGTCACTATAAGAAGCATTTCAAAGGCAAGGTTGTCTATTGCAACTGCGACGATCCGCGCGTCAGCAACTTCTTTCACTATTTCAGTCACAACTTCGAGTTTCTGGGTCTCAGGAAACTGATCACCACCTGCTACAAGAACCAGAATCCGGACCTTTTTTCGCGGCATGACTGCGAGCGGGCGATCAAACTGGAATATGACGGTTTCCGGGACGGGGATGTTGTACCAAGGGCCGAGGATATCGGCATTACCCATCTGGATGGTGACGGCGATTTTCGCACTCAGGAATGCATCGACATTCTCAAGCAAGCGGACATCGTGGTGACGAACCCGCCCTTTTCATTGTTCCGCGAATACGTCGCGCAGTTGATGAAATACGACAAAAAATTTCTGATTATCGGAAACATGAACGCTGTCACCTACAAGGACTTTTTCCCACTGATCAAGGATAACAAGGTCTGGTTCGGCCCCAGCATCAAGAGCGGGGATCGGACGTTTGGAGTTCCGGATCACTATCCACTTGATGCTGCGACGGCATGGATTGATGAAGGTGGAAACAGGTTTATCAAGGTCAAAGGCGTTCGCTGGTTCACGAACCTCGACCATGACAAGCGGCACGAGGAACTGATCCTGTACCGCAGGTATGCGCCTGAGGATTACCCGACTTACGACAATTACGACGCTATCGAGGTCAGCAAGACCAATGATATTCCGATGGATTGGGCCGGAGCGATGGGTGTGCCGATCACCTTTCTGGACAAGTACAATCCCGATCAGTTCGAGATATTGGGGTTTTCGTCTTTGTGGGACCATGGCTTCAAAAGCCATAAGTTCTATGACGACTACGTTGAAAAGAGGCTGGATGGGGGAAGGAAAACCGGATTGTCAGGCCAAAAGGCGAATGGATACCCTATGCTCAAAGGGAAGCCTTCCCGGGGAAACTATCTGGAGGATGAAAGTGGAAACGACGTAGTTCATTGTATTTATAGACGAATTTTTATAAAATCCCGTAAGTTCCAGTCATGAAAATTGACTTGCGTACAGTGACCGTCCGGGAACTGGTTGAAGGCTACTGCGACGGCGGGGACGGCGGTGTCCGGGGATATGGCGGCAAGCTTGATATACGGCCTGCCTATCAACGCGAATTTGTCTATGGCGACAAGCAGCGTGACGCCGTGATCAACACGATCCGCAACGGGCTTCCCCTCAACACCATGTATTGGGCCGATATTGGCAATGACAGGTTCGAGATCATTGACGGCCAGCAGCGCACCATCTCGGTTTGCCAATACGTGAAGGGTGCTTTTTCCATTGACGGGCTGGCTTTCCACAACCTGCAAGCTGACCATCAAGAGCAAATCCTGAACTATGATCTCATGATCTACACCTGCTCCGGGACGGACAGCGAGAGACTGGAGTGGTTCGAGGTGATCAACATTGCGGGCGAGATTCTGACCGACCAGGAATTGCGAAACGCCGTCTATCACGGGCTTTGGGTGTCGGATGCAAAGAGGTATTTCAGCCGACCAAACTGCCCAGCTTACAGCATCGGCAGCAAGTACCTGAAAGGCCATTCCATCCGTCAGGACTACCTTGAAACTGCGATCAGGTGGATCAATGACGGTGATGTTGAAAGCTACATGTCGGCGCATCAGCGCGACAACAGCGCCGTTACGCTATGGAACCACTTCCGCTCTGTCATCGATTGGGTGCACGCGACGTTTCCCAAGTATCGCAAAGAGATGAAAGGCGTTGCATGGGGGCCGCTCTACAACCAATTCAAAGAGACCGATCTGGACCCTGACACGCTTGAGGCAGAGATCAAGCGTCTGCTCATGGATGATGACGTGACACGGAAAGCGGGCGTCTATCCTTACGTGCTGGACGGCGATGAGCGGCACCTGAGCATTAGGGCGTTCACAGGCGCGATGAAGCTTGAGGCGTTTGAGCGTCAAGACGGTGTTTGCCCGATCTGTAACGAGCAATTTGACATAAGTCAGATGGAAGGTGACCATATCAAGCCTTGGTCACAAGGTGGAAAGACCGTGGCGGATAACTGCCAAATGCTTTGCAAGTACTGTAACCGCCGAAAATCAAACAACTAAACGCGAGCGCCAAACATGACCAACAAACCCAAAACGCTTAAAGAAAAGCTGGCCGATTCTCACTTCCAGCCAACCAAGGCCGAGATGGAAACTGAATACGACATGCCGGGTGCGGATATGGAAGACTTGGGCGGCGCGTTCTTTAATCCGCTCAAAGCCGGGAGGCCAAAGCTGGAACAGGAATAATCCAGAGCAGTGTTACTTTGCGATATAATTCCCCTTCAAATCCGTCCAACGACGCTTTGGGCGCCCCTGCCATGTCTCCGTAGCCTACGTCGCGGTCGCGCGACGTCGGCTGCATGAGATTGTCGATGAACCGCGTGGGGCACCCGCCGGGCTCGACAATCGCGATATCCACCCCGAACTGGCTCAATTCAGCGCGATAGTTTTCGCTCATGGCCTCAAGCGCCCATTTGCTGGCGTTGTAGGGTCCGTAGAAGGGCAGAGCCACCCGGCCCAAAAGACTCGAGATGTTGAGGATCAGGCCGTCACCCCGATCCCGCATCCCGGGAAGCACCGCACGGATCATCCTTTGGACACCAAAAACGTTGATATTGAACAGATTTTGGAAGTCAGCCGCTGAAAAGTTTTCCTGCAACCCGTGCGCACCGACGCCTGCATTGTTGATCAGCGCGTCGATCCGGCCGAGCGTGGCGATGGCAGCGGTCACGCCGTGCTCCACCGAGCTGTCGTCGGTGACGTCGATTTCAACGACCTCGACCCCCATGGCGGCAAATTCCGCTTTCGCCGGGGCATTGCGGCCGTCGATGTCACGCATCGAACCCACAACCTTATGGCCTGCCTTGATCAGGTCCGTGACGATCAGTTTGCCAAAACCGCTGGCTGCGCCTGTGATCAGAATGTTCATGATCTTTCTCCGAATTGAGGCTCACACCGGATGAGCCGTTGTCATTCAAATGACCTAGCCCTTGCGCAAAATTCAGAACAGATAGATAAGTATGAACCCATGGTTCAGGATATTAGAACGCTGGGTCTGCCAGCATTGCTCAGTTTCCACACCGTCGCCCGCGAAGGCGGGATCAGCGCGGCCGCCGCCCGTCTGGGATTGGCCAAGTCCGGTGTCAGCCGCCATGTCGCGCAGCTTGAAGATCACTTTGGGGTCCGCCTTCTGGAACGGGGCGCCCGGTCCGTCCGCCTGACCCCAGTCGGGGAACGTCTCGACACCCGCATTCGGTCCATCCTTGCCGAGCTCGATTTGCTGCAGGACATCGCCCGCGAAGAAAGCGTTGGCGTCTCCGGGCAGGTCACGATCGCGGCGACGCCCGAGTTCGGTGGCCTTGTCGCGACCGAACTCTTTCCCAAGATCAGAGCCCGGCACCCTGACCTGACATTGGTGATGCGCCCCGACTATGCGTTCGAGGATATGCAGGACCCGGGAACCGATCTCGCCTTTCGGGTCGGCAGCTTTCAGGACGACCGGTTGGTGGCCGTTGAACTCGGTGGGTTCCGGCGCATTCTGGTCGCGGCGCCCCGCTGTCTTGACGGCACCGACATCCGCGAACCGCGCGATCTCGCCGCCGCGCCGTGCCTGACCTTCCGAGGGGATCGCCCCGGGGCGACCTGGCGCTTTGAAAAAGGGCAGGACCACGCGCAGGTGGAGGTCGATGGCCCGATCGCCGTCAGAAGTTTTGGCATTCTGCTCCAGCTGGCCCTCGCGGGCCAAGGCGTGGCCAAACTTCCTGACTTCATGCTGGGTGACGCGCTCGCGGAGGGCGCACTGATACGGTGTTTGCCGGACTGGTCGCAGGGCCTGAACCCGGTCTATCTGACGTTTCGCCCGGGCGCACGCCGCATTGCACGGGTCGCCGCCGTGATCGAGCGTGCAACCGAAGTACTGCCGCACACACTTCAAACCTAGCGACCTGCGCGGTCCCGCCCGACATGGGTCGCCGGCACCTGCGTGAACAGGATCAAACGCCCCGGCGCGCCATCAGCGCAGCGGCCGGCCCGTTGCAGGGCAAGATGCGCACGTCGAAACCGCCGTGACCCTCCAGACGTGAAACGATGCGGCTCAGCTTCAGGAAACGGCCCGACCCGCGCAGGGACAGGGCTATGGTCATTGCCCGTCCCGTCAGGCCAAGTGACGCCGTCCGCGCACAGAACGCCAGACACAACAAGCCACCGGGGCGCACCATTCGGCACAATTCGCCAAGCGCCGTGTCAACGCAGGTGGCGGTTTCCAGGGCCCAGGCGCAGGTGACGATGTCGAACTGGGCGCTGAAGTTGTTCGAGACGCCCCTGCACACGCTCGGCCGGTATGTCTGTGCAGCGGGCCAACATGGCGCTCGAGGGATCCAGAAGCGTGACCCGGGGCGTCACCTGCCCCTCTGAAAGGAGGCGGCGTGCGAATGCGCCGGTGCCACAGTCGACGTCAAGCAACTCGGTCTCTGGCGATGCCACAGCACGGACTGTCGCCTCCAGCGCCGCTTGCGCTTCACCGCCGGCATTCCTCAACCAGCGCCCGTGCAGACGGTCATAGTCTGGTGCGAGACGGTCGTAGAAATCGGCCAAATCTGGAAATGGCGGGGCCAAGGACATGCGGTGCAATCTGCGAAGGGGGGGCGATCAAGGATTGGGACAGGTGCCGGCCACGCAGATCAGGCGTGACCGGGCGCAGGGTGCGGCGCAGACGAGGCCGCGGGTGCGAACTTTGTCCATCCGAACCAGAGGATGGCCAGAAGGGTCATCAATACGATGACGAGAAAGAACACATCGTCGGGATCAATCGGGGGCGTGAACAGAACCAGCGCCGTCGTGAAAAGCGCGGCGAACATGTTGACGATCCGGAGCGCCCGACGCGGCAGGACATGGGGCAGCAGGACCATCGCAATCATCACCTCGACGGCAAAGCCACCGTAAAGCAGCAACGCATCTGTGATGGGTCGGCCGAACATTTCGCCAGCGATGACCCAGTTCATGTACCCCGGCGACAGGAACTGGTGGATGTCCCGAATGATGATGTTCATCAGCAGGAAGACCCAAAGGACAGACAGCACGGTCCGCGGGTCACGGGGGAAAGACTGGTCTTGCATGGTGTGGGCTTTCACGTCGGATGCGGCGCTCAGTTCGGGCGCTGCGCGATGATGAAGGGGTTTAGCTGGCCCTTGCCGAAGTGCTGGCTTTCGAGAATGTCAAAGCCTGCATCAATCAGGGCCGTGCGCAGGCTCGCTTTGCTCAGCATGGTGACGTGCGGCGCAAGGCCAACGAGGTGCAACCCCCGAACAAAGAGGCGAAGCGCCACGTTCGCATCGCTCAGGCAGACGGTCTTGGACACAAAAAGCCCGCCGGGACGGGTCTGGGCGTACACCGCCCTCAGAACGGCCGGCACGTCTTCAGCCAGATGCAGAAGGCTGAACGCGGTCACCACATCGAACGGTGCCGCGTCGTGGTGAAAATCTGCGCCCGCCTGTCGGAAGATGACGTTGTTTGCCTTCGCTTCGACGCGCTTCTGCTCGGCGATGGCGATCATCTCGCGCGAGATATCCGTTGCCGTCACCTCAGCGACCTTCGGCGCGAGGTGAAGCGCGGTGCTGCCCGTGCCGCACCCAATCTCGAGCATCCGGTCTTCAGCGCGAAGAAGCGCGCGCATGCGGGTCAGCTTTGCGTCGTAAGCCGCCGGATCGGCGACGGGTTTCTTTGCATATTTCGGGGCGATCTTGTCCCAGAATGGGGTGGGATGGGTCTGCGTGAGTGCGGCGGTCATGATGGGGTCTCCTTGGGTGCCGCCGATTTAGATGTTCGCCTGCAAACAGGCGATTGCCCAATTTCCTACATTTGATATACGCAGATGCATGAACTGGGATGCGATTTCCTTTGATTGGAACCAGGTTCGGGCGTTCCTTGCGACGATCGAGGAGGGCTCGTTCAGTGGGGCTGCTCGGGCGCTCAAGACAACCCAACCGACGATCGGTCGGCAGATTTCGGAGCTCGAGGCAAAACTGGCGGTCACGTTGGTTGAACGCAGCGTGCGCGGCCCGACACTCACGGAAGCGGGCCGCGATCTTCTGGACCACGTGCATGTGATGGGCGAGGCGGCAACGCTGATTTCCATGGTGGCCACGGGCAAGTCGCAGGACGTGACCGGAGAGGTCACGGTGACCGCCACCGATCTCTTGTCGGCATCGGTGCTTCCGGGTCTCCTTGGGCCGGTCCGGGATATCGCGCCGGGAATTCGCGTCCGCATCGTCGCATCGGCCGACACGCAGAACCTGACGAAGCGCGAAGCCGATATTGCGATCCGGCATGTGCGCCCCGATCAGCCCGACCTGATCGCCCGCCATGTCGGCGATTTCCGTGCGAGCCTCTACGCAACATCAAGCTATCTGGATCGCGCCGGACGCCCAACCACGCCCCGCGACGTGGCCGAGTTGGATTTTGTGGGGAACGCCGATCCGGAGCGCCTGATGGCGCCGCTCCACAACATGGGAATCCCTGCGCGCGCGGAAAGCTTTGTCATGTCCAGCGCCAGCGGCGTGGTCGCGTGGGAATTGATGAAGTCAGGTTACGGTGTGTCGATGCAACCCGAGGTGCTCGGTGATGCCGAACCGGGTGTGGAAAAGGTTCTACCCGACCTTCCCTCGCTCGAGTTTCCCATCTGGCTCGTGACTCATCGGGAACTTCAGACCAGCCGCCGCATTCGCGTTGTGTTCGACCTGCTTGCGCGCGGGCTGGCGGACGCCGTTCGTAAAAAATCCTCTTGACGCTGCTGCGGTGCGCGGACTAGAGGCGCGACAGGCCCCGGACGCCTGCCGCCCGCTGACACATTGTCCCGGTGAAGTTCTGGATCAGATACGATCTTCGTCATCCACGGCACCTGTCGCGCGGATGGTAATGCGGGCCCCGTCCAATCCTTGCGCGACCTGAGCCAGAAGGATCACGGGGTCATGTCGTCCCAAACACATTCATTCACAACTGGGCCACTCGGCCCGATCTACGTCAAAACGGCGCTGCCCATCATTTTCGTGATGGGCATGAACGGTCTGCTTGCTGTGGCCGATGCGCTTTTCCTCGGGCACTTCGCGGGCCCAGACGCGCTGGCTGCGGTGACGCTGATGTTTCCGCTCTACATGCTGGTGGTCGCGCTTGCGACGCTGGTGTCCTCCGGGATGTCAAGCATCCTGGCCCGGCATCTCGGCGCGGCGCGCCTGCACGCGGCGCGTGGCATTTTCGCAGGCGCACACGGTTTGGCCGTGGCGCTCGGGCTCTTGTTGGGTCTGCTGTTCTGGCTCTTTGGTGAACCGGTCGCGGTACTGGCGGCCGGAGGGATGGAAGACCTGGCGGAATTGGGCCTCGTCTATTTGCGCATCACGGTCATGGCCGCGCCCATGGTGTTTGTGCTGTCCGTCAATTCCGATGCATTGCGGAACGAAGGCTTGGTTGCCTTCATGGCCGCGATGAGCCTGCTGACATCCCTCACCAATATCGGCTTGAACTATGTTCTGATTGGACTTTTGGAGATGGGGGTTGCGGGGTCTGCATATGGCACTGCGTTGGCACAGGCCGTGGCGCTTTTGGTCATTTTCCTGTTCCGCATGTGCGGGCGGACGGCGCTGCGCCCCTCCGTGGTTTGGCGGCAGTCGGCCGTGACGGGGTGGGGCCAGATCCTGGCCCTTGGTGCGCCCCAAAGCCTGAACTTCATCGGTCTGGCGCTTGGGTCGGCTGCGATCCTTGGGGCGTTGCAGCTTGTGGATGCGGCGCATTACGACGCGACGGTCTCTGCCTATGGCATCATCACGCGCCTGATCACCTTCGCATTCCTGCCGCTCCTGGGACTTGCCCATGCGATGCAAACCATCACGGGACAAAATTTCGGCGCGGGCGCGTTCCGCCGGAGCGACACCAGCCTCCGGACCGCCGTCTGCGCCGCGTTTGTCTACTGCCTGGCGTTGCAGATCATCATGACGGTCTTCGCAGCCGCGATCGGGGCGGCATTCGTCGACGATCAAGTGTTGGTGGCCGAAGTTGCGCGCATCTTGCCGGTCATGTCGGCGGGGTTCTTTCTGGCCGGCCCCATGATGATGATCGCCATGCATTTCCAAGCCATCGGCGATGCCGGACGGGCCGCGATCCTTGGCCTGTCCAAACCGTATCTCTTTGCCATCCCCCTGACCTTCGGTCTTGCGGGCACGGTCGGAGAGGTGGGCGTGTGGTTGGCGGCCCCCGTCGCAGAGCTGTTGTTGCTTTGCCTGACGGGTGGGGTCTTGATGCACCTGGCGCGCCATCGGTCCCTGCGGTGGGGTCTGTTTCAAACCAGCGGGGAGGTTGAGGTATGACACGCGACTTACCGACACGCGCAGAGGCCAAGGCCGAGGCCAAGCGCCTGCGCGCAGAACGCGCGGCGGACGGTGCCCAGATCACCCATGCCCAGGCGCTTGAGATCGTCGCGCATCGCTACGGCTTTCGCGATTGGAACGCAGCGCATGCGGCCATCCGTGACCGGACGCCCAAGGCGTGGAATGCCGGCGGACGGGTGGCGGGCACCTACCTGTCGCAGCCCTTCACGGCGACGGTTCTATCGGCCGAGCCGCTGCAACCGGGGTGGGTTCGGCTGACCCTCAATCTCGACGAAGCGGTGGACGTGGTGCAATTCGAGAGCTTCTCGAACCTGCGCAAACAGATCCGCATTGTCGTTGGCCCCAATGGGCAATCGAGGGAACGCACTTCCGACGGAACCCCGCACGCGGTGCTGAACACCTGAGGTGTCCGGGCGCAACACACGCACGGGGCCGGGCACCGCAAAACCTGTCCGCCCGGCACCGTGCACCCTGTCTGACAGGGGGCCAATCCGTCGAAGCGGCACGCAAGCGGCGGGAGGGCGGGCAGGGACGGACGGGGCCGTTATTGGGTTTCCAGGCGGAACTTGAGGAACGTCTCGCCGTCATACGTGATCTCGCCCAACTGCTGTGCGCCAAGCCTGCGGAGCGGGCCAAGCGCCGTGCGCGAGGGTGGCAGCAGAACCGTCACGAACGGAATGCGATCATCGGCGACCGCAAAAGCGATGGCTTTTGTCGCGATGCGCGGGCCAAGGCCGAACACGCCCGGCCGCAGGACAAGCCCGAAATCCCACTCGGCGCCTTCCTTCTGAAAGCCGCCCCACCCGACATACGCACCGTCAACCAGAAATGCCCAGTGGCCCAATCCGTCGCGCATCCAGTAGTGTTCCTTCGCCGCGACAAACCGGGCGGCCACCTCGGCATCCCAACCCGTCGTCAATAGGGGCATATGCTCGGCGACCCGGGGGTCGGACATATGGGCCGCGATCTCGCCCGGATCGACGTCCGTCAACCGGGCAAATGTGATCTCGCCGGTCACGACAGGTCCCCTCTGGGGTTGCGGCCTGCACGCGCCGGCGCCCACCGCCACGCCATCCACACGATGGCCGCCAGCGCGATGGTTTGCAGCGCAAGGTGGTAGGCATCGTCCAGATCCATGCGCCAGGACGGGATCATGGTGACCGCCGTGACCAACGCCGCGACGAAGGTCAGGGGCCGGGCAAAGCGACGCTCAAGAAGCAGGGACAACGGCACCATCGAAATCGGAACCGAAACGACGATACCGCCAATCAGCATCAACTCCGGCGTGATCTCCATGCCGTTGAACTGGCCGGTCATGATCGTTTCGAGAAACCCGGGCATGACGAATTGGTGCAGGTCGCGAAAAATGATGTTGAGCAAGAGGAACAGCCACAGGGCCGAGAGTTTGAGGGGAATGTCCAGAGAATGCATGTCGGCAGTCTTTCTTCAGCCCTTTTGGGGGGCGTTGATCACAGGGGCAAAGCACGGGGCTCCGCAGTCACCCGAGGGCTTATCGTGGCGCGCCGACAATCGGTCGATCACCCAAATTCGGACATCAGGTATACGCGCATGACCGAACGGGCTGACGGTTGGAGTGCGTCGGACCGTGCGGTGCGCGGGCCCGTTGGCTACCCGGGTAGAAGGGGCTGAACCGCGACTGTGGGATACAGCGCAGCCCAGACCAGAAGCAGGCCAATTGTGCCGAAAATGGCGGCGGCCGCCCGCGACGGCCCGGAGGGCGCGACCACCAGAATTCCCGCCGCACCGGCATTTGACACGATGCCCATCAGCGCCGCGGCCCATGGAAACACGCCGTCCATGCTGTGCCAGAACCCAATGCCGTAGCCCACCAGCAAGGCTGCGACGGCCATCCCGTACAGCCGAAACAGCGTGGAAGACGCAGCCGTGACACCTGTGAGGGTCTCAAGCCTGCGCCGTGGCAAGATCAAGAACGGGGCCGCAACCAACACCGCGGTCACCAAGATCTTTGTAAGTAAAATCAACGATATTGCTGACATGTGTCCGTCCTGACCCTGTCCTTGATCTCGAATGGAAACGCGCAAAGTTCACTGTGCAGGCAAGCTTGCATCGCCCTGCACGTTGCGCGGTCGGCTGGCCACAAGCATCAGCGCCAGGAAGGCTGCGTTGAGGGCGACATTCATGGGCGCACCGACCAGAACGGACATGGTTGAATCCGTGCAGAACCACGACCACGCCGCGATGCGCGTGACGCGCGCTGCGGCCTCCTGCGAGATTGGCGAAACACAATGGCCGAGCGCCCAGAGCATCCCACCGAACCCCGTCGTCAATCCGCCCCCGATCGCGACCAGCAAGGGCACGGGAACGCCAAGATCTGACGGCACGTCCTGAAATGGCCAATGCGCGATCTGCAGGAACAGATGCACGGCGGGGTGAAGCGCCGGAAGTGCCGACGCGGCGAAGATCAGGCCGATCGCAATGGTGGCCCACGCGGCCCGCTTCAGGGCTGTTTGTTGATCTGTCATGTCCAACTCCTGTTCTTGACAGGACGCAGATGCGCGACGCACCACCCCAAAACAATTACCTTGGAGGTAGGTGAAGCCGTTGTCGCGGCGGGGTAGGGTGGGTCCATGTTGGACTATGCAAACTTACTCAAGGATTGGCGCAAGCACAGGCGGCTGAGCCAGCTCAGCTTTGCGCTGGAGGCAGATGTGAGCGCGCGCCACATCTCGTTTCTGGAGACCGGTCGCGCCCGCCCCAGTGTGGAGATGGTCGTCCATCTCTGCGAGGTGCTCGATATGCCGGTCGATGCGCGCAATCAGATGATGACAGCGGCGGGCTTTGCGCCCCGCTACGCCAGCACCCCGCTGGACGATGCGGCGATGGCCCCCATCCGACAGGCCATCGACCATATGCTCGACCGGCACGCGCCCTATCCCGGGCTGGTTCTGGACCGCCATTGGAATGCCGTGAAACTCAACGCTCCGGCACAGTCTTTGTTTGCGCCTTTGGGGCTTGCGGAAGGGGATTGTTTTCTGGATCTCGTCACCCACCCTGTCATGCCCGAGGTGATCGAAAACTGGGCCGAGGTGGCGCATCACACCATGTTACGGCTGCGGGCCGAAAGCCTTGCGTCCGGGGGGCTGCCCCGCCTCGATGAGGCGGCAACGCGCCTGTCCAAGGTCGCGCAGACCGCCCAACCGGCAACGAACGCGCCGACGATTTCGACGATTTATCGGTTTGGCGACACCCGGCTGTCCCTGTTCGGGACGATCACGCAGTTCAGCACGGTCAACGACGAAACACTCGCCGACCTGAAGGTCGAGTTGTTTTATCCTGCCGACGCGGCCAGCGCCGAGTGGCTCAGGACCGCGCACGAGAGGTCCCTGTCATCGATCCGCGCGCCGTCCGGCTAGGACGCCGATCAAGACCGCGGCGGCCACCAGGCACACGGCACCGGCGATCCACGCCGCAGGTGCGCCATAGAGATCGGCGACCGCCCCCGCCACGATCAGGCCCAGGGCCGCGCCGAGTTGCTGAACCAGCGACCGCAGCGACAACATGGTGGACCGTTGGCCGTCGTCCACGCAGCTGTGCAGAATGCTGCTGGCGGGGGTTTCAGACACACCGAGGAGCACGGAAAACGCGATGAACACCACCACAAAGCCCACGATGTTGCCCTGCAAAGCCAGGGCGATCTGCACGCCCGCCATGGCGGCAAACGTCACCGCCAGCGTCACCGCATGCCGCCGCTTGAACACCCGGCTGAAACGGGGGGACAGCCAGGCCCCCAACGCGATGGAAAAGAAATAGGTCGCCGTCAGGAGACCGATGACCGTGTTTGCATACCCCGCCGCCAACATGGGCTTGGCATGGGTCGGCCAGATCACCTCGACCGGGTTGGTCGCCATCAGGAACAAGGCCAGCGCCGCCAGGAGGAGGGACAATTCAGGATGCCGGAGCGCAAGAAGCCCCGCCTCCTTGATCACCGAGGGCACCCGGGCAAATCCCCGGGCAAGCGCACCGGGCGCGCGGGGGCGGGCGTCTTCCTGGATGGCAACAAGGGTATAGCCGAACACCCCGAGCATCACGGCAAAACTCGCCACGTAGGACACGTCATAGACGCTGAGACCCCGACGTGCGGCCGCTGCGCCGAACAGGTCTGGCAACAGCCCGCCCAGAACCGCCCCCACGGCCAGACCCATCGCGTTGGCCCACTGGGCCTGCGCAAGGGCGGGCTGCACGTCCACGCCGGGTGCGGCCGCTCTGAAGGTTTCAACGAACCAGGCATCCAGCGTGCCCGACCGCAAGGCCCGTCCAAATCCGATGAAGGCAAACGACAGCGCGAGCACGTAGAAATTCCGGGTCACCAGAAACAGACCAATGGACATCAGGCTCGCCACCACCGCCGCCAGAAAGACCGGCTTGCGCCCGACGGTGTCAGCCAATCCGCCGAAGGGAAGCTCCATCGCCATGGTCGTTACGGCGTAGACCCCGAACAGAAGCGCGATCTGAAAAAGGTCCATGTCCCGGTCGGTCAGCGCCAAGGCGACAACGGCAACCGTCAACCCCATCGCAAACCGATCGAGAAACTGGTGAACCTGAAACACCCGGATGTGTCGTCGGGCCGGCGCGGGCAGCGTGGCAAAGGAATACGCGGTGTCGGATACCATGGATGCACCATCGGCATTGCGGCCAGCCCGCACAACACCTTTGCCGCGCGCGCCCATCGCAAGACAGCGTATCGCGGCCTGCTCCCATCCGGGACGTCCCTACGGCGCGGGCAACACGTCCATTGGGTCGATGAAGCCAAGGCCACGGGCGGTGGCAGCCGCTACATCGACGGCGCCGGGTTCCCCGTCCTCATAGACGACCAAAGCCCAACGCGACCGGTGATAGGCGGGCAACAGTCGCCCATCTTCCACAATTGGCCCGGTCACGAGGCCCAAATGCAGGTGATCCCCCCTCGGCGATCCCCGCGGCGGATAATCCATCACGAGACCGATCTGGGTTCCGGCCTGAATATTCCGCACCCACCGCGCCTCGTCATATGTGTCGACGTCTCCGACCAACGGGCCTTCCGGGCAGATCGTGCAGGTCATGTGGGCAAGGATCCAATCGCGCCCCTCCCGGTCTCTGAGAACCGCAAAGGTCTGAACCGGATCTGGTGCCGCCGCGGCGGTGATGCCCTGCCGATAGTAGATCAGATCACCGGAAACAGGGGCCAGGACAGGCGTGCCGACGACGGCAGCGATGTCGGTCGCCGCGTGGAACCGTCCGGCGAAATAGGCATCCGGGTCCGAGTCTGGCCCTTCACCGTGGGCGCCGTAGTTGGCGCTGATCCAACCACTCGGCACCGGGAAAATCGGCGCGGAGGGCGTCGCAGCCGGTGTGGCGTCGGCGCGGCACAAACGGAAGGTCTGGTCGTTCCGACGAAAGCTTTCCCGCCCATCCGGCACCATCTCGAACAGATACGAGACGGGCGTCTCTCCATAAAGGCAGTCCATGATAAGATGCGGGGTGCCGTTCACAACGTCGAACGTATCGATTGGGCAGGTCTGCCCCGCCTGAGAGAATACGCCGTCCCGCAGGACAACACGTGACACCGCCGCTTGGTCCGCATCTGCGCCGCGTGCGCTTCCGTCGAAGGTCGGGCAGCCTGCGGGGTCTGTTGCATAGACCCCTTCCACAAGGTCGACAGGAAGGGTCGCGTTTGCCGAGTGCGCAACGGGCGGCGCGTCGACCGGGGCGCACAGTTGGCGCTCGAACCCATCGAAGAAGACCGAGGTTTCGGACAACATGGTCACAACCTCGGTCGTTTGAACGCGGATGTTTTCGCTGATGCAGGACAGGTCTGCGGCCAGATCGCGCCCCGCTTGCCGCACTGCGTCAATGTCGCAGGATGCGTGATCCCAAGACAGCGTGCCACCATCAATCGTCAAAGGACGCACACCCGCCGCCACCGCGACATTATCGGGAACCGCGCCAGAATAGCCCGGGCAAAGACGCCGATCATGGGCATATACCCCGTCCGCAAGCGGCAAGACCGCCGCAGATGGAGCACACAGCTCAAACCGCTGTCCCGCAGGTCCCGCAAACCCGGAGCCATCGACCTGCTGCAGAAGGACCGTCGATCGCTGTGGGTGGCCTTCTGCAAGGCAATCCATCTCAAGTGACAATCCCCGACCTTCTGGCGTCGCACGTGTGATGTCGCACGTGCTTTCCCCCCAACTCCATTCCCCGTCTCGAACGGTGGTTGTATGCAAGAATATCTCTTCGCCTGCCTCGATCAGTCGGGCAAAGGTCGCATCGGACATGGGCGGGCACCACAGTACGTCGGTTGCATAGACGCCGTCGGGAAATGGCAGCTCCACGGGCGATCGACCGGCGCCGGGGCCACATGGCGCCGGTGCGTAGCTCACCTCTTCCGGGGCCAGTGCCCGCACAAGGGGGTCAGACATCCGGTTGCTCTCCGGCAGACAATGCTCACGCTGAAAGCTTCGAAGGGCCTCCATCGTTCGGGGCCCTGCCGCGCCATCGACTGGACCCGCGCCGTAGCCCATCAGGTTCAGCTGCCGTTGAAGTGATGCAACATCCGCGGCCCGCAGCAAACGGGCCGATTGGGCCGCGTTTCGATCTGTCAAAGGCAGCCAGCCAACGTGTTGGAAGCCGTATGTGCCCGGTCCCAGGTCGATATAATTGACACTCGTCGCGACGGGCGCACAGGCGCGGCACCCGTCGGTCACGATGTCGGTGAAAACGAAACGCTGCACCCCGCCCGGCAAGGCACGCACCACTGCAATGCTCACCCGTCCGGATTCAAATGCTGTGGGGTGACGGCGCAGGATCGCGGTCACCGACGGATCACGCGGGGCCGTCCGCCTGAAGTTCAGTTCCGTGGCAAGGCGCGGACCCTCCGGTCCGTTGACCAAGGCGAACTGATAATTGGTGTTCGCGAGGGTTGGGATGAAGATTTCCGCCACATCCATGGCCCCGGCTTCCTGAAACCCGACCAGAAGCGCCGGGGTGCTGCCGACGTCCCGAAAGATCAGGGCCGCCGCCAGGTCTCGCGCGCCCCGTGTCACGCCGGGTCTGTCGAAACAGGCCAGGTCCCCGACCGGCCCGGTCCGGTTCTGTTGCAAACATAATCCGATCTCCGACTGGAGCGCCGGCGGAATAACGTCGCCCGGTCCGACCTCCTGCGCAGTGGTTGCCCTGGCCAAGCCGAGGGCGATCGCCAGAACGAGGGCCAATCGCATGTTCCAACCTTCCCGTGTGCTGCGCAGTAACGCTACGTTTTCCGCGTTCTGCCCGTCAACGACCGCGCTTCATTCGACGCCAAAGGCGACCCACGTGCTAAGCGGCACGCGCGTCCGCGCCGTCGTGAAGACGGGTGCGTGGTCCACCCTGGACGGGGGGCTGTCACCGTCCGGTTGGCGGCAGGGCGACGCGCAGATCAATAACGCTGTCCCGCCTGCTGTCGCCCGGTGGGTACAGGTAGTCGGCGGCGATGAAGCTCCATTGCGTCGCATCGACCGAGCACATGCGGTAATTCCCCGCCGAAAACGGGGTGGACCCGCAGAGAAACTCGCAGCTGGTCCGCCGTTCCACGAGGGTCTCCCCCCCGCAGCGCATCATCTGGTGGTCACCGTAGCGCTGCCAGAAATCGAGGGCCTCCTGCCCCCATGTGCCCGCCATCCCGCGACGGGCTTCGGCCAGCACGGCGATGCGGTCCGCGATCGCGCGGCGCATCTCCTCTTGTTCTTCCGCCTCGGCACCGGTCGCTTCCCCGATCCGGGACGCCAGGAAGATGGACTCCGGACTGGGCGGACCGCTTCCCGAAGTGACAGCGACATTCGCGTCCATCCCGGGAACATAATAGACGTCGTCCCCGTTCCGCGCCGTTGCATAGCGGCGTTCCCGAAGGGCCTGCACCATTTGTTGAAGCTCGGCATCCCCGTCCAGCAGGTCCGCGCCGCCCGATGTTGCGACGGCGGTCTCCGCCACCACCAGCGCCACGTGGCGCGCGGCCTGCGCCCGGTATGTGTCAAGCGCGGTGTCGAGGGTGGATTGCATGCGACAAATCGATTGGCAAAGCGACACCCCCCATTTGTTGAACGCGGGAGTGTCCGGCCTCAGCCCCGCCCCCACGGCCCCTACACTTTGCAATTCCGCCTCCATGACCCTGATCTGCAGGAAGGCGTCAAAACAGGCGGCGCGAAGCTCTGGCAACAGGTTGGTGCATCCATGCACCGCGCGGTCCTGCTCGGTGAAAGCGAAGGCGCCCTGTGCGGGCGGACCGGCCGGTTCGGGGTCCGTGACCGAGGAAACCCGCGGCGCCTCCGGCGCGTCCTCGGGGGTGCACACCGGCCGCACCCACCGCACATCCAGCCCCAGCCCAAGAAACAAGGCGCGGTCCGCGTTTCTGCGCATTTCCTCGCCATCAAGGATGGGACGCTGTATCACGTCCCTCGGACTGGGCGATACGATCACCTGCGGGACCTCGGGCACGTTGAGCGGCGTGAGTGCGCAGCGCGTCCAGACGCAATTATCAAGCATGATAAGGGCCTCGTAGCCCTGACGCACGATGTCCCGCGCCGCGTCGGCCTGCACACGCATGGCCAACACCCGCTCGAAAAACGCGTCGGCCTCCGTTCGCTCGCGACCGGCGACCTCCCGCAGCGCCTGCACCTCGGCCTCGCGTCGGGCCATCTCCCGCAACGCCACATCCCGCAATTCTCGACCAAGGAGGGCAACGAGGTTGGCCGAGAGCTTCGCCCGCTGCGCTCTGATCTCACTTAGATTTTCTGGCGCCAGATCTGCGAGGCGGTTCTGGGCCTCCAGTGCCTCGCCGATATTGTTGAGGTTCGACTTGGTCGTTCCGATCCGGTCGTAGGTTCCGACCACCGGCGTCAGACTGACCGTCTCGCGGAAGGCGACACTTTCGGCGGCGGTGCGATAGTAGACATCGCTGTCCTGCAACAGCCCCAGAAGATCCCGCGCAATCTCGTCAGCGGCACTGACCTGTCGAAGGACCCTGAAACGACCCGCGTCAATGCTCATCCCGTCCCGCACGTCCAGCAGCAGGATGTTCATCTGGATGACAAGGGCGCTGATGCGCAGCACGCTGGATTGCCAGAACGCAATGTTCGCGGCCTGGTCGACGGTGTCCTGGGCGATGTTCGCCTCCTCGTGAAACCGCGTCATCAGGTCGATCGAAAGACCGTGCAGGTGATCCATCCCCGAGGCGAACACATCCATCCGCGTGATGAACTCGGCCAGCTCCCGCGCGGACCGGGCGGCGGCAGCGCAATCGAAATCCGGGCAGGCCCCCGCCCTGCACTCCTCGGCGGACTGCCGCACCCCGACCATGCTGGCCCGAAGCGCGCGCATGTCGAAGACATCAATGTAGTCAAAAAGGGCGCCGTAGCGATCAATCTCGGCCCGCAGGCGCGCCTCGTCCGTCGTCGGATCCGCCTGCGCCACCGCCGTGCCCGCCTGAAGGCCGAGGAAAAGACACAGCACCAAAAGCGCCCAAAGGCCTGCCCACCAGTGCCGCGCGCGCCGGCGCTTGGCGTGTGTGATCGTGACCCCCTGCTGCGTGCCAGCCATCCCAATGCCCCCTGCTGATCTGAGGCGAGCATAGCAAGGGTTGCGCGCCCCGGGCAAACCGCCCGGGTACGCCACAGATTCCGACCGGCCGCACCAGCCGTGACGGCGCGCATGGCGGACGGGACGCAGCGCCAACACCAGCGCCCGATCGCATCGCCGCCCCACCAGCACGCACGGCCCAAAGCGGTCAATTGGATCGAGGTGCAGCGAAGCGCGACATTGAGGCCAAAGTACCAGATGCTGTACACTACACATATGACCGCTTGTGCTCATCAAACAATCTCGGCGAATTCTACCGCATTCAATGTCATTGACCCATTCGCTTCTTCCAAAGTGGAAGTTTCACGATTGATCCTGCTGTTTCCGCAAATCGACTGGGAGCCTTTCCGAAAGAAATTCGACAAGGTCGCGCGCCGGACTCAGAGTCGGCCGGTCGCTTGCATATATCGCTCGCACTGGAAGCGAGCTGGCTTGCCAGTCTGGGGCGGCATTTACCAGTTCAGCATCATTGACTGGCGGTCGACGTTCGAAATCGAAGACCGGAGCAACGGCACGGCCAGTCAGCAGTAGTCCATTGAGCAGCTGGGTGTTATTAACGATGATCGACGCCTCGGAACCAAGCGTCACAACTTCCCCGCTCTTCTTATGTGTCCAAGGGAACCCCCTCTGCATGGCAAATGGAACTACGAGTGGAAGGTTTCGCAAATCTTCGGCCGTTTGCGCGCGCGGGAACGCGCCGGAAACCATCGCCAGATAGCCCGTGACTTCGCATAGCAGACGCGCAATTCGCATGTCCTGTTCGGGACCGCCAATTCTGATAAACAGGTCCGCATTTGTCTCTGCGCGAATTTGGTGATCGTCCCGCACTTCGAGGACGAGACGCGTCTTGTCGTTTTGGGCCTGCCAATCCATCATGGCTTTCGCGAAGAAAGACGTCACAAGTGCAGACGGTAGGCTCACCCTGATTTCCGACGGGTGGCTTTTGTCGAGAAGAGATATTCCGCGGTCGAAACTCTCGACCATATCGCGAAAATGAGGAAGAATCGCCTCTGCTGCTTTTGTGAGCTGGAGCTTGCGCGTGGACCGGTACAGTAATGCAGTACCAAGCTCAGACTCGAGGTCGGTAACGCCTTGGCTGACTTGCGCTGGTGATAGTCCAAGCTTGCGCCCGGCCGCTCGAAATCCCCCTTCATCGGCGACGGTTGTGAATACCGTTGCGAGACGCATTTTTCGAGGTATAGACATTGTTTTCCAAACAATTTCGTTTGGTAAGCCGGTATAGTCGGCTCTTTCCTCCGTGGCTAGGTGGTAATGCATACCGACACAGGGAGACTTTTCATGCTTCGAATTCTTGGGCTTACCGTGGCCGCAGGGGCCTTGTCCGCGTCGATGGCGACGGCAGATTCCGATGCAGTGTACACATTGAGCGTTCAAACCGTTCCGGACGGTGCCGCGAGCCAAACGGCCGTGACGCGCGCTGGCTTTTTGGACCTGATCTATGACCAAGACGGCCTGCAAGGCGACAACAATTTCTTGTCGTTCTTCACCTTTCCCCAGCCGTCGCCCCAATCTGTCATCGTTGGCTTCACTGAATGGGAAAACGGTGCGGCACTTGCCAACGCACAAGGGAACGTCATGAGCAATCCGGCCGCAGGGGCATACATGCAAACGGTCGAGATGCAGGCGTTGTTGGCATTGATGACCGAAGACGGCGAAGACTTTGATTTGGACCAGTATCTTACTGACCCAAACACAGTTGTCGAATTCGCGGTCCGCCGTCCCAGAGAAGGCATGGAAGACACCTTTCTGGAAACTCGGGAAGCGTTCTTCAACTCCGTAGCCGAGCAACCGGGACATTTGTTTTCGCGAGAGTTTGTGATGCCGGAAGGGGCAGCCGAGTTGATCGGCGAAGGAAGTGGCTGGACGGCTGTATTGATAGGGTGGGACAGCGCCGCCGCTTATCAAGCGACCCTTGGGACCTTGTCACAGCAGCCTGAGATGGGTGCGTTCCAAGGCACAATCGAGACGCTGCTCTATCACGCAACTGTTCCACAGTAGCCGATCAAGCCCGCTAATCCGAGCGTTCCTGTGAACCGGCGGCGATCTCTGTATCCGCCAGTCATCCTCTCAGCGGGCGTTGAAGCATTTTCAAGCATTGATTTGGGCCGACTTTGCGTCCCAGATCTAGTTCACCCCAGAAGCTGCCGTTCAAAATAATACATGAACGGCAGCTTTGTCCCGCGTGGCGGACGTCGACGGTTGGCGTCGGGCGCAACCGCGTCCGGGTCGCCCGGTCGACTGCATCGACGCCATTTCACACTCGACTCGGCGCGCTTGCATTGACCATGGGTGCTGAGGATCGCGCGTCTGGCTGTCCGTGCTGAGTCATGCCTGCGCCAAGTCCCCACCCAAAGGTTAGCGCGTCGGGGTCCATTGGCGAAACCAACGGCTTAGAGCCATGCTCACCTGTGAGCAGCCCCGCCGCCCCTATACAGGCCCCCCGCGACCCACTAGCGTCGCGCCATGACCTCCGCCGTGCTCGACAGTCGCGTTTCCTGGCAGCGCCTCGCCCTGTCCCTGACCGTGTCCCTGATCGGGAATGTCGGGATGTGGGCGATCATCGTTGTGCTGCCAGCGATCCAGGCCGAGTTCGGAACCGACCGCGCCGATGCCAGCCTGCCCTACACCGCGACGATGGCAGGCTTCGCGCTTGGGAACTACTTCATCGGGCGGGCGGTCGACCGGTTCGGGGTGGCGATTTCCCTCGTTGCCTCGGCCGTCCTGATCGCCCTCGGCTTCGTCGGATCGGCCTATGCCCCCAACATCGCGGTTCTGGCCGCGCTCCAGTTCTTCGTGGGCTTCGGGACAGCGGCCAGTTTCGGCCCCCTCATCGCCGATGTCAGCCAGTGGTTCCTGAAACGCCGCGGGATCGCGGTGGCCATCATCGCGTCGGGAAACTACCTCGCCGGGGCCATCTGGCCGCTGATCCTGGCCGATATTCTGGCCGGTCCCGGCTGGCTCGTCGCGTTCCTGATCCTCGCGGGGGCGGCGGCCTTCGTGATGATCCCGCTGGCGCTGCTGCTGCGCCGGCCGTTGCCCGCGGATGCGCTGCAGGCCTCGGAAGTCGCCGCCAGCCTGCGGGCGCGCAGCGTGAACCTGTCGCCCCGGACCCTGACCCTTCTCCTGGCGTTGGCCGGGATCGGCTGCTGCGTGGCCATGTCCATGCCGCAGGTCCATATCGTGGCGCTCTGTGTGGATCTGGGCTACGGGCCCGCTGTCGGGGCCGAGATGCTGTCGCTGATGCTGATGGGCGGGGTGGCGTCGCGGGTGGTGTCCGGTCTTCTGGCCGACAAGATCGGCGGGGTCTGGACATTGCTGATCGGCTCGACCCTGCAAATGCTGGCGCTTGTGCTCTACCTGCCGACCAGCGGGCTGACCTCGCTGTATATGGTCAGCCTGGTTTTCGGCCTGAGCCAAGGGGGGATCGTGCCCTCCTACGCCGTGATCGTGCGCGAATACATGCCCGCGAAGGAGGCCGGCGCACGTGTCGGGCTGGTCATCATGGCGACGATTGTCGGCATGGCGCTTGGCGGGTGGATGTCGGGCTGGATCTACGATCTGACCGGCAGCTACCAGTGGGCCTTCCTGAATGGGATCGCCTTCAACCTGCTCAACATCGCGATCATGCTGATGATCCTGTTCCGTTCGACCCCGCGGCGCGACCGGCCCGGCATGGCTCAGGCCGCCTGAGGCGGGGCGGTCAGTCGTTCAGGAACTCCCACACGCGGCTGATGACAACCGAGCCTTCGCCCACCGCACTGGCCACGCGCTTGACCGACCCGGCCCGGACATCGCCCACGGCGAAGATCCCGGGATAAGAGGTGGCGTAGGCCGAATGCGCCCCGGCGGTCTCTCCGGTTTCAACAAAGCCCTTTCCGTCCAACTGCACGTAGCCAGACAGCCACTCGGTGTTCGGGGCGGCGCCGACCATGATGAACACCGCGCGGGTGTTCAGATGCCATTCCTGACCTTCGATCTTGTTTCGGATCGTGATGCCCGAAAGCTGATCGTCGCCATGCAGCGCCGTCATCTCGGTCCGGTAGTGGATCGTGATGCGGGGATGCGCCTCGAGCCGTGAACTGAGGTAGGAGGACATGGAGGCCGCAAGCGAGTCGCCCCGGACCAGCACATGCACATGCTTCGAGGTGCGGGCCATGAACATCGCGGCTTGCCCGGCCGAGTTGCCGCCGCCGATCACGGCGACCTCGGTTTGGCGGCAATAGCGCGCCTCGACATCGGTGGCCGCGTAGTAAAGCCCGGCGCTTTCAAAATGCTCCAGCCGGTCGATCGGCAGCTTGCGATACTGCACCCCGGTGGCCACGACGAGCGCGCGGGCGCACACCAACGTGCCATCGTCCAGCGTGACGCAGAACAGCCCGTCCTCGCGTTTGTCGAGGACCACCGCGCGGCGCGGGACGGCAAACTTGGTGCCGAATTTCATGGCCTGCACTTCGCCGCGCCAGCACAGGTCGGCCCCGGAAATGCCGGTGGGGAAGCCCATGTAGTTTTCGATGCGGCTGGAGGTGCCGGCCTGTCCGCCGATCGCCATGTCTTCCAACACCAGCGCCGACATGCCTTCGGAGCCGGCATAGACCGCGGCGGCGACACCGGCCGGTCCTCCCCCCACGATGAGAACGTCAAACACCTCATCTTCGCCAATCGACAGGTCCAGCCCAAGCCGGTTGGCGATCTTGCGGGGTGTCGGGTCCGGGACGACCTCGGTCTTGCCGAAGATCACGGCGGGTTGGGCCTTGCCGATGTTGCATTGATGCGCGACGGCTTCGGCCTCGTGTTCGTCCAGCGTCAGGCTGCGTACTGGAATTCGGTTGCGCCCGGCAAAGCTGGCGATGGCGCGGATATTGCGGTCAACCTCGGCCCCGATCAGCGTCAGGCCCGAATTGCCGACCTCGAGCAGTCGGCGGCGCCGGGCGGATAGAACGGTGATGATGATGTCCGACATCTCGGGGATTTGGGACATCAGATCCAGCATCGCCGGCCGCGGCACGCACAGCAGCTTGGTGTCCTGCACCGCCCGCGCGCCGATGTGCAGCCGCGCCCCGGACAGGAACGAAATCTCGCCAAAGAACTGCGTTGGCCCCAGGGTCGCGCCCTCGCCATACCGGCCACCGGTTTGCGGATCGACGGCCTCGACCTCGCCCTCGAGAACGTAGCAAAACCGGTCCATCGCTTCGCCGGGCTTGTAGATCACGCCGCCCGCGGGCACGTCTTCGATCGTGCCGATGCGGCGCATCGCGGTGATGTGCTCGTCATGGAGCGGGGTTCGCACCATCGTGCGAAGGTCTTCGGCAAGAGATTCCATGGCTCATTGCTCCTTTCTGCGGGCGCGGTACGCATCGACATCGGCCAAGAGCGCATCCAGGTCCGGGTCTGGGATCGACATATCGTGAAGGTGGTCGACCACGTTGGTCAAATAGTCATAGCTGTGCCCAAGAAAACCCGTGCCGGTCGCCGCATAGGCGATCTGTTCGGATCGGGTGATGTCGTGCGCGATGAGTTCGGCGTCATGATCGGCCACAAAGGTCAGTGCCTCGGTGCGCATCCCGTCGATCTCGATCGGGATGAACCGAATGTGGTAACCGGGGCCGAGCAGTTCGCGGCGGCACAGGATCTCGGTCTCACGGTCGACGGTCTTGGCCGTCAGGCGAAAGGCCAGGCCGTGACAGCCATCGCCGTCATCCAGCGCCGCCATGAGGCCGGGGGCTTCCCGTGTGCCCCGTCCGCCGTAAATGTCCTTCAGGATAAAGCGCCGGGCATGGTCGGGCGCAAAGGCGCGGCGCACGTCCGCGAACAGGAGGGCCGGATCCCAGATGAGCGAGCCGTAGCCGAACACCCAGATGTCCTGTCCGTCCCGACCGGTGAGGGCCCCGCGGCGCAGGGCTTCACGCGTGGCGTCGTCGTGAAACGGGAATTCTTCAAGCCCGTGTTCCGCCAGGATCACGCGCAGCCGGTCCTTGGTGAACTCCCGGAAGAACGAGGTGTCGGCGGGCGTGATCTTGTCCCGCAGGTCGGGGTGATGGGCAAACGGGTCCGCCGCACCGGCGCGTGCGTCAGTCATCCCTTGTCCTCTCCGCCGAACAGACCCGTCAGGGCACGGCGCACCATGCCGGTCACGCTTGGTTTGTGGTCTGCGCTGAAGGGCAGGGGGCGACAGACCTCCATTGTCGCGACGCCGACGCGCGCGGTTAGCGCGCCGTTGACCACGCCTTCGCCAAACCGCCGGGAAATCTTGGACAGGACCGAGCCGCCCAGAACCGAGCCGATCAGATCATCGCCCACCGCCACCGCGCCTGTGGCCACCAAATGCGTCATCACCGCTCGCGTCAGACGCCACGATCCCAAGGTGCCGGACCGTCCGCCATAGATCTCGGCAATGCGACGGATCATGCGGAGGTTGGCAAAAAGGGCCGTGACGATGTCGGCCAGGGCGATGGGCACAAGGGCGGTCACGGTCGCAACCTGCCGGGCGGCGGCTTCAACCTCGCGGGCGGCGGCGGCATCAAGCGGGCTCAGCAATTCGGTTTCCGCAAGGGCAAAAAGGCTGTCGGCCTCGAACGCTTCGGCGCGGCGGCGGGCCAAGGCCTGTCGCCCGGAGGCCAACTGGGGGCGGGTTTTGTAGAGCGCGTCGAGCCGCAGCGCCACGTCGCGCGCGGCGGTGACATCGCCGCTGCTTTGGGCGGCCTCGGCCCGCTGGCGCAGATCGTCGATGCGGGACAGCCGCGAGATGGCCGCGGCCTCCCGCAGCGCAAGGATGAGGAGGGTTGCCAGCACCACACCAACAAGGCCCGTGGCGATCCACCCAAGCGTTGGGTTGGCCGCAAGAAGCCCCGTGACGAAGTTCCAGGCCGCAAGCGAGGTGGCAAACCCGATCAGCGCCACCAGCGCCGCCCAGAACAGGCGGGCCACCCGGTTGGGCTTGGCGGCCCCCAGGGTTGCGGCGACCTGCATCGCGTGGCCCTGCGGGAGGGGCGTGTTGACATCCGCCACCGGCGGCGCGGCATCCGGCCCTTGTGCGGGCGCGTCATCCAGTTCGATCAGAACCGGCCCTTTGCGGTCTGTCATCTCAGCTTGTCTCCGATCAGGAATTCTGCGGCCCGGTCGAGGCGGATATGCGGGGGGCCTTCCCCGGGGCGCAGCGACAGCGGCGCGGGGGCAAACCGCATGATGCCATAATCGCCGTCCAGCCAGTCTGTGGCCCCGGATTGGGCCGGCGCGATCAGGGCGGACGGATCTTCGGGCAGGTCGCCCGGATGCAGTGCGGCCTGCGCCCCGGTGTCCAGAAGCGCGCCGCGCACCAGATCGCGCTCAACGCCTTTCACCGTGCGGGTTTCCTCCACCGTGGCACGCAGGGCGGCCAGTGCCATCGCGTCCGTCGTGGCCCCGGCAAAATCGGCACGGCGGCGGGCTTCGGAGACCAAGGCCGCCATGATGCCGGCCAGCCGGTCATGCTGGCTGTGATGCAGGTGATCGGCCTTGGTCGCCGCAAACAGGATCTTGTCGACGCGCTTGCCCAGAATGGCGCTGAGAAAGGCGTTTCGACCCGGCCGGAACGCCCCGAGGATCGCCGCCATCGTCTGGCGCAGATCCTCCATGGCGCGCGGGCCCGCGTGGATCGCACCGAGGGCATCGACCAGGACGATCTGTCGGTCGATCCGGGCGAAATGGGCGCGGAAGAAGGGTTTCACGACCTTCGTCCCGTAGGCATCAAAGCGCCGCGCGAATTCCCGCGCAAGGGAGCCGCGTGGGCTGTCCGACGGCGGCAAGGGCGCAAAGGTCAGGGCGGGACTGCCATCCAGATCCCCGGGCAGGAGAAAGCGGCCCGGCGTGCAATCGGAATAGCCGGCTGCGCGGGCGGCATGCAGGTACTGGGTCCAAAGCTTGGCCAGTTTGCTGGCCGTGCCTTCATCCAGCTTGTCGCTTGGGTCGAGATCGGCCAGCGCGGCGAGATACGGTTGCGCCTCGGACCGGCTTTCGGCGCGGGCGAGGGCGCGCTCGGACCATGCGGCAAAACTCAGGTCCAGCAGGGCGAGATCCAGCAACCATTCGCCGGGGTAGTCCACGATGTCCAGATGGATGGTGCGCGGCCCGCTGATCCCGGACAAAAGCCCCTTGGGTCGCACCCGGAGAGACAGGCGCAACTCTGATACCGCACGGGTCGACTCGGGCCAGTGCGGGGTCGGGCCGGTCATGGCGGCGAGGTGGCTTTCGAAATCAAACCGGGGGACGGTGTCGTCAGGCTGCGGTTGCAGATAGGCGGCTTCGATCCGGCCAGCGCGGGCGGCCTCGAGCCCGGGCATCCGACCCCGATCCAGAAGGTTGGCCACAAGCGAGGTGATGAACACGGTCTTTCCCGCGCGCGACAGGCCCGTCACCCCAAGGCGGATCACGGGTTCGAACAGGGTCTCACTGACCCCTTGGGAGACTGTTTCGAGACTGCGGCCAAGCGCGTCCGCGACCGTACCAATGACCAAAGTTGCGGACCTCTGCCGTTGTGGTGCCCCCTAAGGGTAAGCATCCCGCCGCCACATTGCGAGGGGGCGATTGCACCAGCTTTCCCATTGCGCTAGGCGCGGACCATGCCCCGTTATGCCATGCAGCTTGAATACCACGGCGCGCCCTTCGCCGGGTGGCAGCGCCAGGCCGACCAGCCTTCGGTTCAAGGCGCGGTCGAGGCGGCGCTTGCCGCGCTCGAGGATGACGTGCCCTCGATCGCCGCCGCGGGGCGCACAGATGCGGGCGTTCATGCCACCGGGCAGGTGGCCCATTGCGACATGGCCAAGACCTGGAGCCCGTTTCGCCTGTCCGAGGCGGTGAACTGGCATTTGAAGCCTGAGCCGGTTGCCGTGGTGGCCTGCGCTGCCGTGCCCGATGCATGGCACGCCCGGTTTTCAGCGATTGAGCGACGTTATACCTACCGGGTGATCTGTCGCCGCGCGCCGCTCGTGCACGCGGCAGGGCTTGCGTGGCAGGTGCGCGGAGATTTGCAGCTTGCGCCGATGCGGGCGGCAGCGGCCCATCTGGTCGGGCGGCACGACTTTACCACGTTTCGCGCCTCGATCTGCCAGGCCAACAGTCCCATCAAGACCCTGGACGCGGTGGACGTCGAACAGGTTGACCTGCCCCACGGGACCGAGTTCCGCTTTCATCTGCGGGCGCGGTCCTTTCTGCACAACCAGGTGCGGTCGATCGTCGGCACGCTCGAGCGTGTAGGCGCCGGAGCGTGGTCGCCCGAAGATGTGCGCGACGCGCTGGCCGCCGCCGACCGTGCGGCCTGCGGGCCGGTGGCGCCGCCCGAGGGGTTGTATCTGACAGGGGTTGGCTACCCCGAGGATGTCTTTGCGGGCGGCACAGCCTAGACTGTCGGCACGGGATCATCCCTGTCGTCGGCGGGTTGGGAGAGGGCCTTGCCGCGGGGGGTGTTTTGGGCCGTGATATGCAGGCGCTCCGATGGGTCCGAGCCCACCCGGCGCCGGCGCCGCATCAGGAACAGCTTTTGCCAGCCCCTGTAATTCCCCACCGAAGGGGCCGATGCATCCGCCGGGAAGCGGCTGTCCCACCCCTGCGGCAGCGCGATCCCGGCACCGCGAAGTTCTGCCAGCATCCAGTTGAGCGACACGTTGGCCAGTGGCCGTGGCGCGAAAAAGCCGTTCAGGTGCCCGCCGATATCCCCGTGCGTGCCTTTGAACCACATCTGGACGACACGACCGGTGGCGGCATCCTCAGGCTCCGTGTTCCGCAACACAGGCGCGAAGGCGGCGCGCGTTTCGTTCAGCGCAAGCGCTTGGCGGGCCGTGGTCGTCGCCGCACCGAGCGTGTGGTCGTGATACGGGTGCACCTCGGGCATGAAGCGCCAGATCCCCGGCCACCGAATGCCAAGCGCACGCACCGTGTCGAACACGCCGAGGAAATGGATCGGGACATCGGTGTGGCAATACGATTGTCGCAGGCTTTGCGCGGCGGGACTGTGCGGGGCGTTGCGGTAGTGCTCGTACACCGTTTCCAACCGCCCGGCGTCAAGATGCTGATCCCGCAGAAGCCCCATCCGGTCGATCAGACCGGCCAGAGATCGGACCGCATACGCGCCGCGCGAATAGCCCAACAGGACGATCCTGTCGCCGGGTTGGTAGTTCCGGGCCAGAAAGCTGTAGGCGCGTTTGATCTGCCGGTTGATCCCCACACCGGCCAACACCTCGGGCGCGCGCCGAACGCCCTGCCATTGAATGCCGGGTTCGTAGTAGACACAGACCGGGGCGTCCGGCGGCAGGTCCAGCAACAGGCGATAGGTCAGCCCGATATTCGTTTCGCACCCGGGCTTGAGCGACGACATTGTGCCGTCAAGCAGCACAATATGCGTTTCAATCGTTTGTGGGGTTGGCCGCGGCGCAGGGCGCGGCGACCGAAACCCGGCAAGCCAGGTCCAGAAGCCGCTATTCCGCGGCAATGGCCTCGGCCTGTTGCAACATCGTCCACACACGGGACGGGGTGAATGGCATGTCGACCGACTGAATGCCGAGCGGCCAAAGCGCATCCTGTACCGCGTTCGCCACGGCGGCCAAGGCGCCGACCGTGCCGGCCTCGCCGCACCCCTTCATCCCAAGCGGATTGGCCGTGGACGGCACAGGCTCGGTGTAGAAGGCAACGAACGGTGTGTCATCGGCCCGCGGCATCCCGTAATCCATGAAGGTCGCGGTCAGAAGCTGACCGTCCGCGTCATAGACCGTGTGCTCGGTGATGGCTTGGCCGATCCCTTGCACCACACCTCCATGGACCTGGCCTTCGGCCAGCATCGGGTTCATCAGGTTGCCGAAATCATCCACGACCGTGTAGCGCACGACCGAGGTTGCGCCCGTGGCGCGGTCGATTTCAATCTCGGCCACATGGCAACCATTCGGGTAGGAGCGCCCGGGCAGCGTGATCGACTTGGTGGCCTTGCAGAGCTCTGGCTTGCCGGCCTCACGCGCCTTCGCGGCAGCTTCAAGCAGGGTGATCACGACATTCGATCCGGGGGCGCGGAACACGCCCTCTTCGGGATCAAAGCTGATGTCGCGCGTGTCCATGTCGTCCTCAAGGAAGGCGGTCAGCTGAGACATAAGCACCTCACCGGTTTCCCGCATCGCCATTCCCTGAACTGTGACCGAGCGTGATCCACCCGTGCCGCCGCCGGTTGCGATCTGGTCGCTGTCGCCTTGGACGATGGTGATATCCTCCAGCGGCAGGCCGGTCTGATCGTGCAGCAGTTGGGCATAGACCGTCTCGTGGCCCTGGCCGTTGGACTGCGTGCCGACATAGAGCGTCGCACCCGTTGCCGTGATCTCGATCGTGGCGGTTTCATCGGCGCTGCCGAGGATGCTTTCGATATAGTAGCACACCCCCAGGCCGCGCAGCTTGCCGTCGGCTTCGGCAGCGCTACGGCGCGCCGGGAAGCCGGCCATGTCGGCTTCGGCCTCGGCCCGGTCGAGCACCCGGTGGAAATCGCCCACATCGTAAAGTTCGCCCGTTGCGCTGCGATAAGGGAACTGGTCGGAGGGAATGAAACTTTTGCGCCGCAGATCCAACGGGTCGACGCCCAGTTGACGCGCGGCGTGGTCCATCGCCCGTTCCAGCGCATAGATGGCTTCGGGGCGCCCGGCACCACGGTAGGCATCCACCTGCGTTGTATTGGTATAGACGCCCCGGTTGCGGAAATAGGCATCCTGCACGTCATAGGTGCCGGTCAAAACCTTCGAGAACAGGGACGATTGGATGTTCTGACCGAATTGCGAATTGTAAGCACCCATGTTCGAGACGCTGTCGCATTCAAAGGCCACCATCTTGTGGGCCGCATCGAACCCCAGACGCGTGGTGACATGCAGATCGCGGCCCGCATTGTCCGACAGCATGGCCTCGGTCCGGTCCGACATCCACCGCACCGGCCGGCCCTGGGTTTTGGCGGCGAGCGCGGTCAGAAGGTATTCGGGGTAGCCCATCGCCTTCATGCCAAAGCCACCGCCCACATCGGGGTTGGTGGTGCGAATTTCGGCGGGATCGACCCCAAGCCAACGGGCGAGGTCCTTTTTCATGTCCCACACGCCTTGTCCGTTGAAGGCCAGATGGATGCGCCCGTCTTCAAGTTCGGCGAAACAGCCGCGCGGTTCCGTGCTGTTGACGATGACCCGGTTGTCGTAGGTCGTCAGTTCGACGACATGTGCCGCAGCCGCCATCGCGGCGCGGGCGGCGTCTTCGTCGCCGATGGCCCAATCGTAGGCCACGTTGTCGGGGGCCGCCGCGTGCAGCACCTCGCCGCCGGGGGCGATATCCGTCTTGGCGGGCAGGTCGTCGATGTCGAGTTCGATCATCTCCGCCGCGTCCTTCGCCGCAGCGAGGCTGTCTGCAACGATGAAGGCCACAGCTTCGCCGACAAAGCGCACGCGGCCTTCGGCCAAGATCGGACGGTCGGGCGATGCCCCGCGGGACCCGTCGCGGTTGTCCATGATCGAGGCACGCATCTTGTTGCGCAGCCCGCGCTCGGCCAGATCGGCCGCGGTCAGGATCAGGTGGACCCCCGGCATGTCCGCAGCATCGGCCGTGTTCAGGGCGTCGATCGTGCCATGCGCCATGGTGCTGCGCATGACGAACGCATGGAGTGCATCCGCCGGTGCGATGTCGTCAATGTAGCGTCCCTGGCCGGTCAAAAAGCGGCTGTCTTCCAGCCGGCGGATCGGTTGACTGCTGCCGAATTTGGTCATGCGTCGCACCCCTTTTGGTTCGCGGTCCCTTTGGAACGCGACACTAGGCGTGTTGGCGGCGCTGTCCAGATCGGAACAGCGGCAAAGCGGTGGATATCAGTCGATGATGTCGACAAAGGGGGCGCCCGCCTTGAGGCGCCCGATCCGGAATGCGGTCTGCCCGCCGGTTGCGGTGCGGTCCAGAATACCCTGGGTTTGATCGGGTGGCACAGCCGCGAGGAACCCGCCACAGGTTTGCGGATCGTTCAGGAGGGCGGCCCGGGCGCTGTCGTGTGGGGACATGCGCGCCGCGGTCGCCTGAACGTTTTCGGCCCACAGCGTGGCGCGCACCCCGGCAGTGGTCATCGCTTCGGCCCCGGCCAGAAGGGGCACGGCATCGAGGTCAAGCTCGGCTGCAACCCGCGACGCGTCACAGATGTTCAGCAGATGCCCCGCGAGACCAAAGCCCGTGACATCCGTCATGGCATGGGCGGTTTCCGCAAGGCAGGCGGCGGCCTGTGCCTGAGACCGGCCAAGCAGGGTCCACAGGGCGGCGATGTCCGCGCCCGGGGCGCGCCCCTGCATTTCAGCGGCCATGAGCGTGCCACTGCCCAAGCCTCGAGTCAGGATCAGATCGTCACCCGCCTGCGCGCCCGCCAGTGTGATTGCAGGACGGTCCAGAACCCCGGTCACGGTGAAGCCTATGGTCAGTTCACGGCCCATCGACGAATGCCCGCCTGCGATCTCGGCCCCGTGCTCGGCAAACACGGTGCGCGCGGTGTCCATCACCTCGGCCATCCAACCGGCCTGGAGCGCCGGGTCCAGCCTTGGCAGGATCACGGTGGCGAGCCCGACCTGCGGCGTCGCCCCCATGGCCCAGACATCGCCCAACGCGTGCAGGGCCGCGGCTCGCGTCACCAGAACGGGATCTTCGGCGAAGGCCCGCAGGTGGTCGGTGGACAGCACCATCCGCTGATCGCCCAACCGCAAAACGGCGGCGTCATCCCCCACAGTCGTTTCGACATCCGGGCGCGACAGTCCGGGCGCAAAGACAGGCCCAAGGGCCGTTGATCCCAGTTTGGCTCCGCAGCCGCCACAGGGCGCGGGCCCTGCGAGCGCCCGGGCCACCCCCCGTGCCGCGGATTTGGGCACGATTGGCGCGGGCATGGCGGGCAGGGCGCGGAACTTGTCCATGAATTTCTGGTCGATGCGATCCTTCCAGCGCCACATCATCGGCCCGGCCAATGTGAGGCCGGCCTTTTCCGCCAGGGCCGATTTGCCACCGAGCGAGACCAGCTTGAGGAAGTCGCGCTGTGGGGTGAAGGCTTTTCGCTGCAGACCGACAAGGTCGGCCCGAAGGTTATGGGCCAGGATCGGTGCGGCCCGCACGGCGAAGACCCCGGCCTTTGGTCGCGGACTTGCGGTCAGGTGGACGCAATCCCCTGCGCCGTAGATCTCGGGGTGCGAGGTTGATCGCAACTGGGCGTCGACGGTCACGAATCCATCCTGATGGTCCAGACCACAGCGCGCCACCCAAGCGTGTGGCACCGCCCCCGCCGCGCCCAGAACGAAATCTGCCGCGACGCGGTCGCCCATGTCCGAAAGAACCCCCTCGGCGTCGACTTCCGAGACGGGGGTGTCGGGCCTCAATTGAATGCTGGCATCGGCCAGCGCGGCCATCAGGTGCCGCCGTGCCCCCGCAGCACTCCGGGCGAGGATGTCGCTCCGGTCGATGAGTGTGATCTGTGCCGGGCGCCCGAGGCCCTTCATGCGGTGTGCGCAGGCGAGCACCACTTCGACCCCGGCAATTCCACCGCCGATGACGGCGATGCGGGCCGGGCCAGTGCCTTGGCAAAAGGTGGTCCACCTGTCGGCGAAACCTGCCAGCGGTTTGGCCGGGACACCGAACTGGGTGAAACCGGGCAAATCGTCCATGCGGGACGTGATGCCGATGTCGATCGACAAAAGGTCATAGGCGATGGGCGGCCGCCCTGGAACGGCGACCGTTTTCGCAACCGGGTCGATGCCCTCCGCTGCGCCCAGGATCAGCCGGGCCCCTGCGAACCGGGCGAGCTTCACAAGGTCGATGTCCAGCGCATCGCGCGCGTAGTGCCCGGCGATGAAGCCCGGCAACATGCCGGAATAGGGCGCGGTCGGGCCGGGATTGATGAGCGTCAGGCGGACCCCCGGCACAGGCCGCATGCCAAACATGCGCAGCACCAGCGCGTGGGTGTGCCCGCCGCCGATCAGGACCAGCTCTTTCACGATGGGTATATCAATCATCGCATCAGCCCTACCCACCGCGCGGCTTGGCGCGCAAGGTCGGATCGGCCTCTAGCGGATCTTCGGGCCACGGATGTTTCGGGTAGCGCGCCCGCATGTCCTTGCGCACATCGGCGTAAGAGCCCGCCCAGAAGCCCGGTAAATCTGTCGTGACCTGAATGGGCCGGCTTGCCGGTGACAACAAAACGACCCGCAGGGGTGTCCGATCCGGTCCGACCACGGGATGGATCGCTGTGCCCAAAACCTCCTGAAGCCTTACTGCGACTTCGGGTGTCTCGCCGGAATAGTCGATGGCCAAGGCCCGTCCCAATGGGGTGGTCCAAGCTTCGGGGGCTTGCGCATTCACCTGTTGCATCCTGTCCCATCCGATCCACGCCGTCAGGGCGTCGGTGGGGTCGAGCCGGGCGATGTCGTCGGCGCTGCGGACATCGGCCACGTATGGGGCAAGCCAGGTCTCGGCCTCGGACAGAAGATGGTCGTCCGACATGTCCATCACACCGGCGACAGCGATCCGCGCCCGCAAGAGCCGTGCGCGCTTGGTCCAGTTCAGCGCGGACAGGCCCAGATCCCTGAGACCGTCCAGCGCCGCGGCCGCGACGGCGTCGGCTGGTGGATCTTTCCAAGCCCGATCGTCCAGAACCAGCGCACCGAAGGTTTCCTGCCGCCGGGTTTCGACCCGGCGGTGTCGCTTGGACCAGTGGCAGCGCTCGGTCCAGGCAATCTGATCGCCGAACAGGCCGCGCAATTCGGCCTCGGTCAGGGCCACGGCCTGGCGCACCCGAGCCTCGCGTTGATCGCCATCAAGGTCCGTTGCCACGATCAGGCGCGACCCTGCGAGGCTGTCCCCGGCTTGGAAAACGGCACCTTTGCCGCCGGACAGAATGTAGCGTGGCGCGTCGCCGGGGCGGCGGAGGCCGATCCGGTCCGGGTAGGCGAGGGCGGCCTGTTCGCCCAAACTGCGGTTCGGGCCCTTGGCGTAGCGGGCGAGGCGACGCGCCTCGGCGATGATCCGGCCGAGCGCGCCACGATCCGCGTCAGCCGGCGGCGGTCCGTTCAGGGCGCGCAAGCGCCGTTGCAGATCCGTTCCGGCACTCCGCAGAGGATCACGTTCGCCCAAAAGTGCGGCCAAACTCGCGGCACTTTCGTCGCTTTGGATCAGCATGTGGGCCAAACGCGGGTGCAGGGGCAGCCGCGCCATGGCGCGTCCATGCGGCGTGATCCGGCCCGCGGGGTCGAGGGCGTCCAATCCACCCAACAGGTCGCGGGCTTCGGCCAGCGCGCCGTCGGGGGGTGGTGTGAGAAAGGCAAGGCCGTCGTCGCTGCCCCAGAGCGCCAGTTCCAACGCCAAGACGGCCAGGTCGGCCGCCGCGATTTCGGGCGGAGGAAAGGCCGGGAGCGCCCCTTCGGCCCCCTTGGTCCACAGCCGGTAGCACAGGCCCGGCGCCACGCGACCGGCGCGTCCCCGGCGCTGATCGGCCTCGGCCCGGCTGACAGGCTCGGTCACCAGGCGGCTCATCCCCGAGGCGGGATCGAACCGCGCCCGCCGAGATTTGCCCGCGTCTATGACAACGCGCACCCCCTCGATTGTCAGCGAGGTTTCGGCGATGGCGGTGGCCAACACGACCTTGCGGCCGGACCGGGCCGGGGCGATGGCGGCCCGCTGATCGGCGAGCTTCATGGCGCCAAACAGCATGTGAAGCGCGACGTTGCTCCCCAAACGACCCTCCAACGCCTTGGCGGTCCGGCGAATTTCACCCTCCCCGGGCAAGAAGACCAGGACATCTCCCCGTGCCTCGGACAGGGCCGTCTGCACGGCATCCGACACGGCCAATTCCAAGCGCGTGTCCTTCGGGATCGGGCGCTTCAAATGAATTGTTTCCACTGGAAACGCACGGCCCTCCGACGTGATCAACGGCGCGTCGTCCAGCAGGGCCGCCACCGGGGCGGCGTCGAGGGTCGCGGACATGACAAGCAAGTGCAGGTCCGGTCGAAGGGCCTGTCGGACTTCCCAAGCCAGGGCCAATCCCAGATCGGCATTCAGCGACCGCTCGTGAAACTCGTCGAAAATCACCAGACCGACCCCCGGAAGGTCGGGGTCATTCTGGAGCATTCGGGTCAGGATGCCTTCGGTCACGACTTCGATGCGGGTGTGGCCGGACACGGCGGTATCTCCGCGCACCCGATAGCCCACGGTTTGACCGACCTCTTCGCCGAGGGTCTTTGCCATGCGGTCCGCCGCCGCCCGCGCGGCCAGCCTCCGCGGTTCGAGCATGATGATCTTGCCGTCGATATCCTCCAATACGGCCAAGGGCACGCCGGTCGTCTTGCCCGCGCCCGGGGGCGCCTGCAGCACGGCACGCCCGTGGTCCGCCAACGCGCGCTTCAACGCGGGCACTGCATCGGTGATGGGAAGGGGCAAGGCCGTATCTAGTTCCGTCTGACGATCCGAATGGGCCCCAAAAGGGACGCCGTTTGAACCTCTGTCAACAGCCAACCCGAGTCGGTGCGGCTGTAGTGTGCGGTGAAGGGAAAGTGACGCCGTTCGTTCATTTCGTCGGGTGTGAACCCGGCGACGCGGCTGTATTGGCCTGAACAGGTCATCCCGCGATCGGACGCAACCGGCGCGAAGAGCCGCAACTCGGATTGGCGCACGCCATCATACACGGACATCGCTTCGTCGCAGGTGGGCGTCTGCGGCCGTGAACGCATGATCCGCCAAAGGGCCGTGAGCGGATCAATCGCGCCGGCCGCGTCGTCCGGGGAAACATGGCCGGGGCCGGGCGGCGGGGATTGTTCAAGAACGGTCGCTATGGGCCCGGCCCAGGACAGGGACACCTGGCTCTGGCGTTGGCCCGTATCGATGTCTTCACTGTAGGCCACAGGCACGTGCGCCGGTCCTGCCCGATGGCCCTGGGCGGCGAGATGAAGTCGGACACGGGCGAACACGGCGACCAATCCCGTTGCTTCTACGCGTCCTGCCACGGCGTAGGCTGTGTCCGTTTCCCGGGCTGCAACGCGGATTTCGGCGACGGTCAATCCCCGGAACCGCACATCGAAAGCGGTCTGATCCTGCACCTGCGCCGTGACGGGCAGAGCCGCGAACAGGCTCAGGACCAGTCCGAGAATTTGACGCATTGCACGGTCCCTCCGGGCTGGACACGACTTCCCCGAACCGGGCATTAAGCACCGACCACGGCATCCAGCCGCCCCGTGCGGTGTTTAGGCGGAAAAGACGACCCTTAGATGACAGACCCGACCCCACCGACCGAGGATCTGGCGCGCCGCATCCTGGCAGGCGAGCGCCGCGCACTGGCCCGGGCGGTGACCTTGGTCGAAAGCACACGGGCGGATCATCGTGCCGCCGCCACGGCCCTGCTCGAGCATCTGAGGGGCCACGGCCGGCAGGCGCTTCGGATTGGGCTGTCGGGCACGCCGGGTGTGGGAAAATCGACCTTCATCGAAGCGTTCGGCATGGCGCTGGTCGAGGCTGGCCTGAAGGTTGCCGTTCTGGCCGTTGATCCGTCGTCAACCCGATCCGGCGGGTCCATTCTGGGCGACAAGACCCGGATGGAGCGTCTTAGCCGCGAACCGAAGGCGTTCATTCGCCCGTCGCCATCGCTGTCGCATCTTGGCGGCGTGTCGCGCCGCACGCGCGAAGCCGTCGCGCTCTGCGAAGCCGCGGACTTTGATGTCGTTCTGATCGAAACCGTGGGGGTCGGACAATCCGAGACCATGGTGGCCGAAATGTGCGATCTGTTTGTACTGCTCTTGGCGCCGGCGGGCGGGGATGAGTTGCAGGGCGTGAAGCGTGGGATCATGGAAATCGCCGACCTGATCCTCGTGAACAAGGCCGATGGAGATCTGAAGGCGACCGCGACGCGAACGGTGGCGGATTATGCTGGTGCATTGCGCCTTTTGCGGAAACGCCCGCAGGACCCCGAGGGGTTCCCCAAGGCATTGGCCGTTTCGGCTGTGACCGGGGACGGATTGACCGCGGCGTGGGGCGAAATGCAGACGCTGGCCAACTGGCGACAAGCGGAAGGCATTTGGGCCGACCGGCGCGCAGAACAGGCGTCGCACTGGTTTGAACAGGAAGTGCGCGCCGGGCTGTTGGCGCGCCTCGAACGCGATGCCGGGGTCCGCCAGGACATGCAGGATATGGCGGCACAGGTTGCCGAGGGACAGATCAGCCCGGATGCGGCGGCCGAGGCGCTTCTCGCGCGGTTGCGCGGCTAGCCGGTTGCCGGTATCGACTTCGGACCGCGAGCTTCAAAGGTGCCCCGTGAAAGACCCGTTTCGCAATTTCCGCATGCACTGGCACTTCCAGGTGGGAACCAAGGTGGCATCCGTGCGGGGCGTGCGCTTGGCGACGGACCCAAGCAAGCCGAAATCGGTGCGGCGCGCGATTTTCAAACGGAATTACGAAGACGCCGAGGCCAACCTTCTGCCGATGGCCGTTGCGACGGGCGACCGAGTGTTGGAAATCGGCGGCGGGGTCGGGTTCATTGGCATCCTGGCCACAAAGCGCGCCGGCGAAGGGCAGGTTACGTCTTACGAAGCCAACCCCGACATGGCCGCGGTGATCAAGGCCAACTATGATCTCAATGGTCTGGTTGGCGATGTCCGCATGAAGGCCATCACCGGGGACGGCCGCACCCTGACCTTCTACAAGGCCGATAACGTCCTATCCTCGTCACTGGTCGATCGCGATGATCTGCGGACCGGGCGGCAGAAAATCGAGGTGCCGTCCGACTCGATTGATGCGGCGATTGACGAGATCGCCCCGGACGTCGTGATCATGGATGTCGAAGGCGCCGAAGAAGAGGTCCTACCCAAGGTCGCGGCCCGTGGGGTCGCCCGCATGCTGGTCGAGTTTCATCCCCACATCATCGGTCAGGACCGGACCGAGGCGCTGAAGGCCACCGTGCTGGAAGCCGGGTACGAGGTTCTTGGCGCATCGAGTGCCAACATCCTGTTCGGACGCAAGACCTGAGCGCTGCGCCCTCAGCGGAAGATGTCTTCGCCCTGCTGGTCGATCAGCATCTTTGCCTTGAGCAGTGAAATCCGCTCGGCCTCTTCCGCGTCATTGCAGCGATCGGCGCGGATCATGTGATGGGTCTTGGTCTCGCCATCGACATCCTTTTCGATGCGCGCGCCGATGCGATAGCCGCCCTGTCCCGACTCCGGCGCGACGAAAATCCGAAACCCTTCGTGCAGTTCGGGTTCCACCGACGCGGCTGCTTTTCCGCCACCGCCGAACAACTTTGAGAATAGGGACATGGTCGGGGCCTCCACTTGGGTCAGGGGCGATCAAGATGGTCCAGATAATAGCTAACGCAATCTTGCACCCGACGAAACCGATCACCGCCCAGATGGGTTCCGCCGAACCATCGGGTCACAATCACCACGTGATCGCGCAGCCCGTTGCGTTCCAGCATGCGCAGGATGACCATGCCGGCGCCGGCCTCGCCATCGTCATTCTTGATCGGCCCCTCCTCGGTCAGAAGAGCCCAGGTGTTGTGCGTCGCTTTTGCGAATTTCTTCTGTTTCTTGAGGGCCTTGATGAGCGCCAAGGCCTCGGCCTTGGACGCGGCCGGCCCGCCGGACACCGCATATTTGGAGCCGCGGTCCGTCAGAATGGAGTCGTACACGGTCAGCGCCATGTCTGCCTACCTGGCCCCTTGGCGTGGGGTCCCGTAAGCGCAAAAGACGCCCCCGCCCGAACGACCGGGCAGAGGACGATGACCCCGCATGCGCCGTTTATTGATCGAGGAAGCTGCGCAGCTTGCGGCTGCGGCTTGGGTGCTTCAGTTTCCGCAAGGCCTTCGCTTCGATCTGCCGGATCCGTTCGCGGGTCACGCTGAACTGCTGGCCGACCTCTTCAAGGGTGTGGTCGGTGTTCATCCCGATGCCAAAGCGCATCCGCAGCACGCGTTCTTCCCGCGGCGTGAGCGCAGCCAGAACCCGCGTGGTGGTTTCCTTGAGGTTTTCCTGAATGGCGCTGTCCAACGGCAGAACAGCATTCTTGTCCTCGATGAAATCACCAAGCTGGCTGTCTTCCTCGTCCCCGATGGGGGTCTCAAGGCTGATCGGTTCCTTGGCGATCTTCATCACCTTGCGGACCTTCGCAAGCGGCATCTGCAGCTTTTCCGCCAATTCTTCCGGCGTCGGTTCGCGACCGATTTCATGCAGCATCTGACGCCCGGTGCGCACCAGCTTGTTGATCGTTTCGATCATATGGACCGGGATACGGATGGTGCGGGCCTGGTCTGCGATCGAGCGGGTGATCGCCTGGCGGATCCACCATGTCGCGTAGGTCGAGAATTTGTAGCCACGGCGGTATTCGAACTTATCGACGGCCTTCATAAGGCCGATATTCCCTTCCTGGATCAGGTCGAGGAACTGGAGGCCACGGTTGGTGTATTTCTTGGCAATCGAGATCACGAGGCGCAGGTTGGCTTCGACCATCTCTTTCTTGGCTTGGCGGGCTTCTTTCTCGCCCTTCTGGACCTGGTTCACGATGCGGCGGAACTCGGGGATGTCCAAGCCAACATAGGTGCCGACCTGAGCCATATCGGCGCGCAGGGTTTCAACCTTGTCGCGGGAACGCTCCATGAGCGCCTGCCAGCCCCGGCCGGACTTTTCCGTCATCCGGTCGACCCAGGTCGGGTCCAACTCGTATCCGCGGTATTCCTCGATGAATTCGCGGCGATTGATCCGGGCCTGGTCGGCCAGTTTCACCATGCCGCTGTCGATCGACATGATCCGGCGGTTGATCCCGTAGAGCTGGTCGATCAGCGCTTCGATCCGGTTGTTGTGGAGGTGCAGTTCGTTCACCAGTTCCACAATCTCGGCCCGCAGCTTCTGGTACTGGGCTTCGTCTTTGGTCGAAAAGCTGGCGTCTTCGTTCAGCGTCGCAGAAATCCGGGCGTCCTGCATGTCCGACAGCATCGCATAGTCTTCGGCGATGCGATCCAGAATATCGAGGACGCGCGGCTTCAGCGCGGCTTCCATCGCCGCAAGGCTCATGTTGGCCTGATCATCCTCATCGTCGTCGTCATCCTTGGCGATGGGATTGCCGTCCGCGTCCAGTTCGGGCTGGTCATCGGCTTTTTCGGTCGGCTTCTGATCGGTGTTGGCGGCGGCCATGGGCACGACCGGCTCGTCGTCATCGCCGTCTTCACCCATCTGGTTGCCAAAGGTGGCATCCAGGTCAATCACGTCGCGCAGCAGGATGTCTTCGTCCAACAGTTCGTCGCGCCAGATCGTGATGGCCTGGAAGGTCAGGGGGCTTTCGCACAGACCCGCGATCATCGTGTTGCGGCCAGCTTCGATCCGCTTGGCGATCGCAATCTCGCCTTCACGGCTCAGCAGTTCGACCGAGCCCATCTCGCGCAGGTACATGCGCACAGGGTCGTCGGTACGATCCAGCTTCTCGGTTTCTGTCTGGGCGACGGCCACTTCCCGCGAGGTCGAGGTCTCGACCACTTCGGTCGAGCCCTTTTGCTCATCCCCGTCTTCGGCTTCGTCGTCTTCAATGATGTTGATGCCCATTTCGCTGAGCATCGACATCACGTCTTCGATCTGTTCCGAGCTGACCTGATCGGGCGGCAATACCGTGTTGAGTTGATCGTAGGTGATGTAGCCCCGCGCCCGTGCATCCGCGATCATCTTTTTGACGGCGGCTTGGCTCATATCGAGGCTGATCTCGGGCTCTTCGCCGTTTTGTTTGCGATCGTCGGTATCTTTCGCCATGGGCAGGTGTCCTTTGGCTGTCCTACGTTTCGAATCGACTGGTCCGGCTGAGTCGTTCCGTTGCGTGTGAAAACTATGTAATGCGAATCAGTGATTCGCCTAGGCCGCTATCGGCTTTTCTTCTCCCATGCCCGGCTTTCTATCAAGGCATTCAAAGCCTCGGACAGGGCAGATGTGTCCTCAATGGCATCCGTCGCCCCCTCGCCCTGGGATTGAGACGAGCGATGCCGCGTCTGAACAGCCTGATTCAGGCGCCGCGCCAACCCGGGGTCTGGTGCGTCTGTCGCGGTGATGTCCTCGATGGCTTCCGCCATCTCGTCCCGGAGGGCACGGCGGGCGGCGAGCTTGGCAAATTCCTCTTCCAGGCAGAGCACGGCTTTGGCGGGGTCCGGCGGCCCCGTCAGAACCGGTGCGATCCGCAAGTGGCCTGTCATGCGCAGGGTTTCAAGGGTCGATGCCAGATCTTTTTCTTCTAGTTCGACCAAAAGCGCCTCCGCCTCAGTGGCTTGCGTGGACAGCAGATGATCAAGGAGGGCGGATTGCCCGGCATCCTGCGGGGCCAACCGGTCCAGCGCCGGTTCGAATTGTGGCACAAGATCGGGATAGCGGCACAGGGCCGCGATGATGAGCGCGATGTGCAGATCGTCTTCGCCCATTGCACCGGATGCCAGCGCCGAGGCGCGCGTTTCGGCCAGCGGCGCCTGTGGGGCGGTAAACCCGCGCCCTTTCTGCCATGGTCCGCGCCCCGTGGGCGCAGGGCGGAAAAGCGCGCGCCGCCGTTCCGCGATCGCGTCGCCGTAGTGGCGTTTCAGGCCCTGATCCGGAATGGCCGAGATCGCCTTGCGCAGCCGCATGTCCAGGGCCGCGCGGCGTTCGGGGCTGTCGAACACCTGCCCGTCGGTTTCCCGCTGCCAGAGCAGTTCGACCAAGGGTTGCGCGGCGTCCAATTGGGCTTGCATCGCAGCCGCCCCTTTGGCGCGGATCAGGTCGTCGGGATCCTGGCCCTCGGGCATCACGCAGAACCGAAGGCTCTTGCCGGGTTCCAGCAGCGGCAGGGCCAGATCAACCAGCCGCATGGCGGCCCGTTGCCCGGCCTTGTCGCCGTCCAGTGTGATGATCGGTTCATCCGCCATGCGCCACATGAGGCGGAGTTGGTCTTCGGTGACGGCGGTTCCAAGCGGTGCGACCGCGGCCTCGAACCCGGCTTTTGCCAGGGCGATCACGTCCATGTAGCCCTCTGCCACGATCAGGGGCTGGCCCTTGCCCGCGGCTTCCCGTGCGGGGCCGTGGTTGTAGAGCGCGCGCCCCTTGTCGAACAACGGGGTTTCGCGGCTGTTGAGGTATTTGGCCCGGGCGTTCGGGTCCATGGCGCGTCCGCCAAACCCGATGCAGCGCCCGCGCGGGTCACGAATGGGGAAAATGATCCGGTCGCGGAACGCATCATAGGGCGCGCCGCCATCGTCGGGCTTGGTGGCGATGCCGGCGGTGACCACATGCTCGGGATCGAACCCCTTGCCCGTGAGGGCCGTGTAGGTGCCCTGGCGTTGGGCGGGCGCAAATCCGATCTCAAACCGGTCCAAGGTCGCCGCGTCCAACCCACGACGGCCCAGGTAATCCCGGGCGTCCGAGGCGGCTTGGGTCTTGAGTTGTAGGCGGAAATGCGAAACCGCGGCCTCGGTCACCTTGGCCAGTTCCGCATTGCGGTCGAGCTTTTCCTGCGCCCGTGGGTCACGGGCCGGCATTGTCATCCCCGCCTCACGTGCCAGGATCTCGACGGCTTCCATGAAACTGACGTTCTCGGTTTCTTTCACGAAGGACAGCGCATCGCCTTTGGCGTGACAGCCGAAGCAATAGTAGAACCCCTTGCGGTCATCGACGTGGAAACTGGCGGTTTTTTCCTGGTGAAACGGGCAGGGCGCCCACATGTCGCCCTTGGCCTGGTTCGATTTCCTGTTGTCCCACATGACCTTGCGGCCCACGACCTGCGCGATCGAGGTGCGGTTGCGAAGCTCATCCAGAAATCCAGGGGGCAGGCTCATGCGACCAATATCGGGTCGGTGTGCGGCGCTGTCCAGCCAGCCAGGGAAACGAGATGGGGAAAACGCCTCAAATCACAGAAATTTAACGGTTTTTGCCGAACTCTTGCCACGAACGGTCGCTAGACCCGCAGCTATGGAACTGCCGCGCCGACACCCGTCTCGTGTCTGCCGCCGCCTACGAACCTTCGTCCGCGAGGATGACGGGGCTGTTGCGGCGGACTGGGTGTTTTTGTCCGCCGCTATGGTTGGGGCTGGATTGGCCGTGGTCGTCAACGTCTCCAGCGGCCCGGAAAACCTGGCCGATGGTTTGGTCGCCCAACTTGAGGACAGTGACATTCTGTTCCGCGGCCAGAACTTCGGGCGGGACCGGCTCGAGGTGTTGCTGGCCCAGGGCATGGAAGACTTCACCGACAGTCAGGCAACCGTCCGGTACGAACGCTTTGCCAACCCGGTGGAGCGGACCGATGCGCAAGTGCGCAACGCCCATCGCACGTGGTCGCGCCGGGTCGGTGATGCGACGTATGACAATCAACCCCGGGCCCGGGACATGGTCCGCATCCTCGAAATGGCGATGGACCTGCGCGAGATTGACCCGCACGACGATATCTGACGCCTCAGAGCGCGCGCCGTGCGGCCAGCATTTTCATCGCGCGCTCAAGCTCGTGCACCATCGTGCCCGCCATTGAGCGGAAGCAGAAAAGGTCAAAGGCGTCCGGGCCGGTTCGAACAATCAGCGCCGACATATGACCCAGGCTGGTCCGCAGGGCGCGACCAACGGGGCATGCATCATGCGACAGGTCGACCGGGACAAGCCGTGCCAGAACCTCGGCGGCATCATCCCCGCTGAGATGCAGACGCGCCCAGGCATCCGACTGGTCCGACAAACCGGCATGGGCGGCAAGGGCGGCGTCGGGCGCTGCGCCGACCAGGAACGCCTGGTCCTGCCCCGACCACGCCACCATTGCGTCGCCGTTGGTATGGCTTTCGCCCGGTGCAGGAAAGGACATGCCAAGGGTCGATGTCATGAGGGAGGCCAAGGCGTCCTTGCTCCCGGGGTAGGGCATGACCGCCCAAATCGCGCCCATGGGCGGTTCGTTCAGCGTTACGGTGCCAATCGACATGTCCGACAGGCGCGCGGGGCTGCGGGGGGTCAGGTTAGCCACGGGCGCGCCCTCCTTCCGGGTCAAAGAAGACGGGATCACACACCTCGCACAGCGTGCGTGTCTCGCGCAGGTGATCGACCATCATGACCTCTTCACCCAGGCGGTTGGGCCCGTTCCGCAGGAACCCCAGTCCGATATGGTGGCCCAGTGTGGGCGAGTATCCGACCGATGTGACATAGCCCTGATCGTTCACGCGAACGGCGTCGGTTCCTTCGGTGAACAAGTGCGCCCCCGCCGTCAGGACGCCATCGGCCTCGACGGGTTTCAGGCCCACAAGGCGTTCGCGATCTTCTTCTAGAAGAGCGGGGCGGGTCGCAGCCGCTTTGCCGATGAAGTCCTTCTTCTGGGACAACATGCGCTGCATGCCCACGTCGAAGGCCGTGACGCGCCCGTGAATTTCAGAATGGGTGATGAACCCTTTCTCCAGACGCATCACGTTCAGCGCCTCCAAACCGTAACCGCAACCGCCCAGGGCTTCGGCGCGGGCGACCAGATCACGATAGAGCGCGTCGCCATACCGGGCCGGCACGGCGATCTCGTAGGCATGTTCCCCCGAGAATGAGATCCGGAACAGCCGTCCGGCGATCCCATGCACAGACACCGCGCCACAGCCCATGAACGGGAAGGTGTCATTGTCGATGGGCGTGTCGAGGACACCGTTCAGCAGGTCACGCGATTTCGGACCCGCGACCGAGAATTGCGCCCACTGCTCGGTGGCCGAGATGAAGCGCACCTTCATGTCCGGGCGCAGACACTGCTGGACGAAATCCATATGCATCATCACCTGGCCGGCCGCCGCGGTCGTCGTGGTCATGATGAAGTGATCCTCGGCCAACCGCGCGGTCGTGCCGTCATCCATCACGTGCCCGTCTTCCCGCAGCATCAGGCCATACCGCGCGCGCCCGACTTTCAGGGTCGAGAACATGTTCGTGTATAAGAAATCGAGGAAGGCGCCGGCGTCCGGGCCAAAGATCTCGATCTTTCCAAGCGTCGACACATCAACCACGCCGACCGCGTTGCGCACCATCTGAACCTCGCGGTCGCAGCTTTCGCGCCAGTGGGTTTCGCCCATGTTGGGCACGTAAGACGGCCGATACCACAACCCGACGGCGATCATCGGGGCGCCGCGTGCTTCAAGCGCATCGTGCGAGGTGGTTTTGCGCTCGGGGGCAAAGCCCTTGCCCTCGGCCCCCGCGCCAAGCGCGTTCATCGCGACCGGCGTATAGGGGGGGCGGTAGGTGGTGGTCCCGGTCTCGGGGATGCCGCGGCCCGTGGCGTCCGCCAGAAGGGCCAGGGCCGCGATGTTCGAGTTCTTGCCCTGGTCCGGCGCCATCCCTTGCGTGGTATAGCGCTTCATGTGCTCGACTGATTTGAACCCTTCCTTGGCGGCAAGGTTCACATCCTTCGTCGTGACGTCATTTGCGAAATCAAGCCACGCGCGCCCCTTGCCCGGCACATGCCAGAGCGGCGCGCTTCCCCCGGCCTCGGACCCGGCCTGCGGGAGCGTGGGGCGTTTGACGGTGATGCCGATCGCGTCGAGGGCTCGGGCGGCGGCGTCCACGCCTGCGGACAGGCACCCGGCGGTTGTCATTTCGCCGGCGCAGGCCCCCGCAGGATGTAACCCGGGCACAGCGTTTAGCGCGGGCAGGAACATGTGCTTGTCGGCATCCCACACGGGTCGACCGTTCAAATGGCAGGTCAGGTGAACCGACGGGTTCCAGCCGCCTGACACGCCCAGGCAATCGGTTTCGATCGTCTCTTCGCGACTGCCTGATTTAACGGTGATCGACTGCAGGCCGTGGCGGCCTTTCGTGCCGACGACCATCGCCCCATCGATCAGGCGGTAATTGCCCTGCGCCTCGGCGCCCGCGCGACTGTCGATCACAGCCGCCACGTTCACCCCGGCATCCAGAAGGTCGACGGCCGTCCGGTGCGCATCGTCGTTGTTCGCAAACAGCGTTACAGATTTGCCCGTCGCGACGCCGTACCGCCCGAGATAGCTGCGAACGGCCGAGGCCAGCATGATGCCCGGGCGATCGTTCATCGGGAACGCGATGGGCCGTTCGAGCGCGCCGGCCGCCAGAACGGCCTGCTTCGCCCGGATGCGCCAGAAGCATTCCTTGGGCAGGTCCGGCGTGGGGCCGACATGGTGTCCGACCCGTTCGAGCGCCCCAAAGTTCAGATCGTCGTAAACGCCCGTCACCGTGGTGCGGGTCATGATCCGCACATTGCCCGTCGCCTCCAGCCGCGCGCGCATATCAGCATAGAAGGCGCGCCCGGACTGCCCGTCGATGTCTTCTTCGTCCGATTGAAGGCGCCCGCCAAGCTCGGGCATTTCGTCGGCAAGGATCACCTTGGCCCCGCTCTCGGCAGCGGTCAGCGCGGCCATCAGGCCTGTCGGTCCGCCACCGATGACCAGCAGGTCGCAGAAGGCAAAGGCCCGCTCGGATCGGTCCGGGGTTTCGGCCTGGGTCATTTTGCCCAGACCGGCCGCGCGCCGGATCACCGGTTCATACAACTTCTCCCAGAAGCTGCGCGGCCACATGAATGTCTTGTAGTAAAAGCCTGCACCAAGGAACGGCCAAAGCAGATCGTTGATTGCCATCAAATCGCGATCAAGGGGGCCGATATGGTTCTGCGAGCTTGTCTTCAGACCGTCGAACACCTCTTGCATCGTGGCGCGCACATTCGGGGTCATCGCGTCGCCTGTGCCCACCTGGATCAGCGCGTTCGGCTCTTCCGAACCAGCGGTCAGCACCCCGCGCGGGCGGTGGTACTTGAAGGACCGCCCGACCAGCTTCACGCCGTTGGCCAAAAGGGCCGAGGCCACGGTATCGCCCTCGCGCGCCTTGATGGTGCGGCCGTCGAATGTGAAGGACACGGGGGTGTCGCCGATCAGGCAACCTTTGTTCGCGAGCCTCATGTCACGACCTCCGACGCCAGTTTGACCGAGATCACTTCGTGCGTGACGGTGTTCCGCTCGACCACCAGCCAAGCCCCGCAGCCTTGGCTGTGCTGCCACAGCTCCCGCGTGACCCCGGCGGGGTTTTTGCGTGTGTGCAGATAGGCGTGCCAGTCGTCCGACCAGTCTTCGCTGTCGGGTCGGTTCAAATAGCTGTCGTCGCCTTTGTAGGTGAATTCGCGGATATCGCGCGGTCCGCAGAGGGGGCAGTTGATCAGCATCTGTCGTCCCCCCTAGTGCAGATTGTGTTGGCTGCCGGTCGCTTCTTCATCCAGAAGGCGCCCGGTCTCAAAACGGTCGAGGCGATACTTTTCGGCGCTTTCGTGCGGCCGGTCGGTGGCCAGCAGATGCGCGAAGGCAAAGCCCGAGCCGGGGACCGCCTTGAAGCCGCCATAGCACCACCCGCAATTCAGATAGAGCCCCTCGATATGGGTGCGGTCGATGATCGGGGAGCCATCCGGCGACATGTCCATGATCCCGCCCCACGAGCGCAGCATCTTGGCCTTGCCGATCATCGGCATCAGGGTCATCCCGGCCTCGGCCACATGTTCGACCATCGGCAGGTTGCCGCGTGCGGCGTAGGAGGCGTAGAAATCCAGATCACCGCCAAAGACGAGCCCGCCCTTGTCCGACTGGCTGATGTAGAAATGGCCCATGCCGTAGGTGATCACATGGTCGATCACCGGTTTCAGACCTTCCGTGACAAAGGCCTGGAGCACATGGCTTTCGATCGGCACACGCATGCCGGCCATCTCGGCCACCTGGCTGGTGCGTCCTGCCACGACCATCCCGACTTTCTTGGCCTTGATCGCACCGCGGGTCGTTTGCACGCCGGTGACTTTGCCGTTTTCAATGTCGATCCCGGTGACGGCGCAGTTCTGGATCAGGTCCACGCCGCGTTGGTCCGCCCCGCGTGCATAGCCCCAGGCCACCGCGTCGTGCCGGGCCGACCCGCCGCGCGGATGGTAGAGGCCACCAAAGATCGGGAACCGGGTCTGGTCATAGTCCAGATACGGGATCATTTTTCGAACGCCTTCGCGATCCAGGAGGATCGCGTCATCGCCCTGATTGATCATCGCGTTCCCGCGCCGCGCATAGGCATCGCGCTGCCCGTCCGAGTGGAACAAATTGATGATACCGCGCTGGCTGTGCATGACGTTGTAATTGAGGGTGCTTTCCAGCCCCTCCCACAGCTTCAGAGAGTGCGAATAGAACTGCGAATTGCCGTCCAGCATGTAGTTGGCGCGCACGATGGTGGTATTGCGTCCGACATTGCCACCGCCCAGATACCCTTTTTCCAGCACCGCGATATTCCGCAGGCCGTGTTCGTGGGCGAGGTAAAAGGCGGTCGACAATCCGTGCCCGCCGCCGCCAATGATAACGATGTCATACTCGGGTTTTGGATCGGGATCGCGCCAGGCTGGTTTCCAGCCCGTGTTGCCCCGCAACCCTTCAGCCAATACCCGCAAACCGGAAAAGCGCATCCTGACCCCTTCGGTGTGTCAGGCGCAGACTAGACATGGATGTCCAGAAGAAAAAAGCCCCTGCGCGACAAAGACCGTCCCACGGGCGACTCTGTTACGAGCTTGGGGGGTCTTCGCTGTCGTCGAAGGGCACCTGCCCGGCATAGCGGGGGCGGGTGAAGGTGAAATTCTCGAAGTTCATCAGCGTCAGTCCCGCATCGAAGGCGGGCTGATACGGAACGAACGTTTCCAGAAGGATGATCCGTTCGCTCACCGCCATGACCGGCAGCAATTCCTGGATCTCTTCCAATGAGGAATCGAACAGCTGTGCTTCGCCGGTTGTCCCGTAGGACCAGTCAACGCTGTAGCTGCTGCCATCCCACGCGACTTGGGTGACCCGCATGCGGGTGCCCGACGTATCACGCACAAGGTGTTGGAAGACTTCGTTCAACCCGTTGATGTCATAGGCCGTGATCGTGTTGGTCTGGCGCGACAGGACGTCAGCGATCGCGTAGTTCGCTTTGATCGAACTGGTATAGACCCGGTAGGCGTCGAAGAAGATGAAGCTCGACATGAAGGCCCAGGTCAGAATGGGCAGAATGATGACCGCTTCGAAGGCGACGGCGGCCCGGGTGTCGGTCCAGAACTTGAGGAAGCGTGATCTCAGCATGGCCATCCTCAATCCGGTTCGTTCACGAACAAGGACGCCGCGACCATGTGCAGGCCACCGGTGTCGTCGCGGGCGAGGTTCAGGCCCCATCCGGAGATCGGCAGGATCCTATCAACGACGGCGCAGGCCCGGATCAGGATCAGTTCGTTGTCCTGTCCCTGATCAAACGTGTTGTCCGGCCGAATTTCGATTTCGTTGCGATCCACGCACAGCACGTCTTCTTCCGGGATGTCGTAAGTGTCCATGCTGACCACCCGCAGATCGACGACCAGCACGTTGTCGCAATCGGGAATGGCGTTGGTGTTGTCGCAAATCGCGTCCTCGATTTCGTCCGATGTGATCGAAAGACCCTGCGCCAGGCGCAGGATGCGCACCGCGTCGTCCAGGGACCGCTCCATCAGAACCTGGCGCGACAGCATGATCCCGGTTTCGAAGGTTGCGATGAACAGCAGGATCGTCAGCGGGAAGACAATCACGAACTCGAGCGTCGAGGTCGCGTTCTCCTCCCGCCAAAAGCGGCGCAGATATGGGGTGAGCCCGTGCATCGCCGCTATTGGATCAGGCGCAGCTGGTTGATGGCCCGAGCGATCGAAGCAAACGCATCCGTAATGTCGAGGCCTTCGACGTCGTAGTAGTGCGCGTCGGACGACGCGCAGTCCTGCATCACCTCGCGGCCACGCCACGGGGCTTCGAAGGCAATCGAGAACACCAGGATCCCATTGTTGTGGGCAACGTCGCAGATCTGGCGCAACCGACGATCCCCGTCGTTGCCGTCGGCAATCTCTTCGATCAGCTCCAGCTGGCGGTAGTTGTTGCGCTCGGAGCGCACGGTGTCGTAGCGCCAGTGGTTGGTCGAGTTGTCCGAGTTGCCTTCCATGTCCCAGGCGTCGTCGTTGAACCATGCGCTGTCGATATGGTTGACGGAAATCCGGTGCCACACCTCGGCCCAGTCCATCTGATAGGCGTCATTGTCGTCCCCGCCATCGGGGTTGGCCGACCAGGTGTTGTGGTCTTCCCACCAGTATTCGTTCCACTGGTCGTAGAAGACCGAGATATCACCTTCACCGTCCGGATCGCGCCAGAAGGGGCTTGGGCCACTGCGCACGTGATCCTGAAGGTCGTACTGCTGCGTGTTCTGGCCGTCCGTCATCAGAACCACGACCTTGATGGTCTCGGGGTCCGTGAAGTGCGCCGGGCGGTTTTCGAAATCGGCATGCACCTGTCCGTTGGCGACCAGATCGTTCAAGGCTGGCTGCGCGGCCGGATCCAGCAGGCCCACGGCCCACCGCATACCAGCGTCGATGGCCGTGGTGCCCGCGGGGCTGAAGCTGTCGATCAGGTTGTGCAAATCGGTTTCGTTCTGCGACCAGGGCAGGATGGCGCCGTAGTCACTGGTCTGACAGCGCGGCCGCGAGATGGTCGACGTGCTCGACCACCAGTTCGAGCTCATGTCGAAATGGCCCATGCGCTGGATCGGAACAGCCGGGTCAAGCGCTGTAGTCGCGAAGTCGGCGTCGTAGAACCGGGTGCAGTTCGAGTATTCGTGCTCGTCCGTCAGGCTAAAGACCGAGGCAATGGTCGACCCTGCGTTGACGTGGCCGTTGTATGGCACGATCGACACCGAGACGTACTGCGTGTTCTCGGTGTTGGTGTTCGATTGCATCACGTCGGTCACGAACTGGCGGGCCGCCGGACGCAGACGGCTGATGCGCGTGCCGCCCATCGAGCCGGAGATATCGATCACAAGCGAAACTTCGATGTTGCGAATGCGTTCTTCGGCGGCGCCCGCCGCCGGGGAGGTGAGGACGCGGACGCCGAAAATCTGCATGAAGAGCGACTGCATATCCATTTCCGCAATCGCGCTCACGCGGCGGAAATTCAGACCTTCGTCGACATTCACGCGCAACCGGTAGTCGGCAAGCCCGGCCACCTCGAAGTAGTTTTGCACCACCGCTTCGGGTTCCAGGGTTTGCGTCAGAGACGCGGCGGCCAGGACGGCGCGGTCCAGCGTGTATTGGAGTTGGGCGCGCTGTGTTTCGTAGCGCATCACATCAATGGCAATCCCGCCAACGCCGACCATAAGTACAAAGATAATCAACCCGAACACGGTCACGGTGCCGTCCTGGCGACGCCAGAACCACATCGGCAACGCGTTCATTGCCCTCGTTAAAACTGCCGGATCACGGCGCATGAAGTGCTCTCCCACCAGAAGTTGAGAGGGGCGGCCAAACACACGGCGCATTGCCCCAACGGTTTCTTGCGCTCAGACCGGGGCAGAATTGGGGCAACTTGGTGCCATATTCTGGATGAACGGTTAACAATTGAGCAGCCGACGCGGCGTCATCTTTCCTTGTCAGGCCCCGGTGCGCTGTGGCCTTCTGGTAGAGCGGGTCACTCGCGACTCGCGCGTACAGGTGTCAAAGGGGAGGGACGCCATGACCATGCCAAGCGGCGAGCCGAGTTTTCGCCAATCCGTTGATTTGATGTTCAATCGCGCTGCGGCGCTCATGGATTTGCCACCCGGGCTGCAAGAAAAAATCCGCGTCTGCAACTCGACCTATACCGTGCGGTTCGGGTTGAAATTGCGGGGTGAGATCCAGACCTTCACGGGATACCGCGCTGTGCATTCCGAGCATATGGAGCCGGTCAAAGGCGGGCTGCGGTTTGCGCCGAACGTGCACCAGGATGAAGTGGAGGCCCTGGCGGCGCTGATGACCTATAAATGCGCCTTGGTCGAGACGCCGTTCGGCGGGTCAAAAGGGGGGCTGTGCCTCGATCCACGCCACTACGAGCCCGATGAGTTGGAGAAGATCACGCGGCGCTTTGCCTACGAACTCATCAAACGCGATCTGATCAATCCAAGCCAGAATGTGCCCGCGCCCGACATGGGCACCGGGCAGGCGGAAATGGCGATCATCGCGGACCAATACGCCCGGATGAACACAACGGACATCAACGCGCGTGCCTGCGTCACCGGCAAGCCGCCGAACGCAGGTGGCATCCAGGGCCGGGTCGAGGCGACGGGCCGTGGCGTGCAATACGCGCTGCAGGAATTCTTCCGTCACCCCGAGGATGTGGCCGCCACAGGGTTGTCGCCGGGCCTGGCCGACAAACGCGTCATCGTTCAGGGGCTTGGCAATGTGGGCTATCACGCGGCGTTGTTCCTGAGCCAGGAAGACGGGTGCAAGATCACCCACGTAATCGAGCGTGACGGCGCCATCGAGGATCCGAATGGATTGGACATTGCAGCCCTGCGCGATTGGATCATGCGCCATGGCGGCGTGAAGGATTGCCCCTTCGGCACCTACTATGAAGCCGGTCTTCGCGTGCTTGAGGCCGAGTGCGATATCCTGATCCCGGCGGCGATCGAAGGCGTGATCAACATGCACAACGCGCATGCGATCAAGGCGCCGTTGATTATCGAAGCCGCGAATGGGCCGGTCACAGCCGGCGCCGACGATATCCTGCGCCAGAAGGGCACGGTCATCATCCCTGATCTCTATGCCAACGCGGGTGGCGTGACCGTCAGCTACTTCGAATGGGTTAAGAACCTCAGCCACATTCGGTTTGGCCGGATGCAACGCCGGCAGGAAGAGGCCCGCCACCAGTTGATCGTCGATGAACTGGAACGGCTGTCTTCCACCAGTGGGATTGGTTGGACGATTTCCCCCGACTTCAAGGAGCGGTATCTGCGGGGCGCGGGCGAGTTGGAGTTGGTCCGGTCGGGCCTCGATGACACGATGCGCGCGGCCTATAACTCGATGCGCGAGGTCTGGTGGGAACGCGATGACTGCCCGGACCTGCGCACCGCCGGATTCCTGGTCAGCATCGACCGCGTCGCGGCCAGCTATCAGGCGAAGGGTATCTGAGCCTGCGGGCCACCGGGCCGCTCAGGCTTGGTGGTCCCGCTCGACCAACAGGACGGTGATAAGGTCCGCCACGGACTTGGCCTGCGCACCCGAGGTGACGCCGCCCACCATGATGGTGCGCCCGGCCCGCCACCACAGGCCCGGCGCATAGACGCGGCCCCGCTGCGTCTTGTCCTTCTGCCGAACCAGGAACCCGTTGGCGGGCTTGAAGGCAAAGAACCCCCTGTCGACCGAGGCAATTTCCTCGATCGTGCACAGGACGCGCCCGTTTTCTTCGCGCAGCTCCTTGGGCGTCAGTTCGATCCGGATCCCGGTAACAATCCACATCCGCCACGACAGGTACAGCGCGCCTGCACCCAGGGCGACAAGGAACAGGAGCCAACCCAGATCGGCGGGCGGATGGGTGGCGGCAAGGTAGATCAGGATCGTGCCCAACATCCCCACCGCGCCCACGGCTGTTGTGCGCCGCGCGGGCTTGGGGTCGATGAACCCGATGATTTCGTCGTCCTTTGGCCGGTTCAGCATGATCGCGTCCCAAATCTGTCGCGCGCTCTTACCGGCTCTGTCCCCGAATGGCGAGGGGTCAGCCGCGTTTGACCGTGACTTCGGCGCCGGCCTCTTCGGGTTCATCATCGGTCATCTCAGGCGGAAACCCCGGGGCTGTGATGTCGAGGCCCGTGGCGTCTTCCAAGCGCCGGATGATGTTTGGCGACAGTTCCCGTTCGCCGTATCGCGCGATCCCGTCCGCGAAGATGTCGATCAGCACCTGGCTCAAGTCCAACGGCACCTCCGCCCGGTCAGCGACGTCCTGGAACAAGCCGATGTCTTTCGCCACCAGATCCATCGTGAAGCTGATGTCCCGTGATCCGTTCAGGATCACCTGGCTCTCCGTCTCATGCACGAACGAGGTGCCCGAGGAAATCCGGATCGCCTCGTAGCTTGTGGCCAGATCCATGCCCGCAGCCTTGGCAACAGTCAGCGCCTCGGCGCAGCTGACCAGATTGGCCGTGGCAAGGTAGTTGGTGATCACCTTCAGGATGCTGGCCGACCCCACCGGTCCGGTATGCAGCACGCGCCGACCCATCGTTGTCAAAAACGGCAGAACGCGGTCGAACACCTCCCGGTCGCAGCCTGCGAAGATCGAGATGTTCCCCGTCGCGGCCCGGTGACAGCCCCCCGAAACCGGGCAATCGACAGCGGACCCGCCAGCGGCGGCCACCTGTTCGGCCAGGCGCTGCACCTCGGTGGCGTCCGTCGTGCTCATCTCCAGCCAGATGTCGCCCTCCGACATCCCCTCCAGCAGACCCTCCGGGCCCTCGACCACGGCGGCAGAGATATCGGGGCGGGGCAAGCAGGTCACCACGATACCGCAGTCCTGCATCATGGCCTTGGGACTGTCGCCGATCTTGGCCCCAAGGGCTTCGAACTGGGACAGCTTGTCGGCATCCAGATCCAGTACCGTCACGTCGTGCCCGTTCCGAACAAGGGTGCCGGCCAGCTTGCCGCCGACATTCCCCAAACCAATAAACCCGATCTTCATGGCACGCTCCCTGCATCTGCGATGCAATCACGTTGCGCCGCAGGTAGGGGCGGTTCGCGTCTAAAACCGACCTTTGCGCATGCGCACAGACCCCGTTTGCGACTGCCGAATTGATTGCCTGTGCCGTTCGTCTAAGTGATGCGCCAAGACAAAAAGTTTGGAGCCCGCCATGTCGATCCGTCCCATTTTGGAAACCCGGTCTGCGCAACCCACGATGGAGGGCGCGGGCGTTCATCTGCACCGCGCATTCGGGTTCCAGGATCCGACTGAACTGGACCCGTTCCTGCTGTTTGACGATTTCCGCAATGACGACCCGATGTTCTATCAAAAGGGCTTCCCCTGGCACCCGCATCGCGGGATCGAGACCATCACCTACGTCCTGGAAGGCACGGTCGAGCATTCCGATAGCCTTGGCAACACCGGCAAACTGGGGGCGGGCTCGGTCCAGTGGATGACCGCCGGGTCGGGTATCCTGCATCAGGAAATGCCGCTTGGAAACGCCAAGGGGCAGATGCATGGCTTTCAGCTCTGGGGCAATCTGCCGGGGTCCATGAAAATGACAGCGCCGCGGTACCAGGACATCACAGGCGCCGATATCCCCGAAGTGACCGATGACGACGGCACGCATGTCCGCGTCATCACGGGTGAATTCTGGGGCAAGCGCGGGCCGGTCGATGGCATCGCCGCCGACCCGCAATACCTGGACGTGACCGTGCCGGCGGGCGTCAAGAAAACCTTCAAGATCGACACCTATCGCCGGGCCTTTGCCTACGTGTTCCAGGGCGCTGGCGCCTTCGCCGACGCCTCGGCACCCGAGGGCGTCCTGCTCGAAAAAGAGGTGATGGGTCAGGAGGTGAACATCCGCGACATGTCCGGTGACCGGACCTTGATCCGCTTTGGCTCGGGCGATGAGGTGACCGTTCAGGCCGGGCCCGAAGGCGTGCGCTTCCTGTTGATCTCAGGCGCGCCCATCGAAGAGCCGGTGGCATGGCACGGACCGATTGTCATGAACACCCAGGCCGAGTTGCAGCAGGCGATGCGCGACTTGCGGAACGGGACGTTTATTCAACCTGCCCACTAAGGCAGCGTTGGCATGAGGTAGTGGGCTGCCATCAGGCCCGCGCCAAGCGTGACAAAGGCCCGGAACCCAAGCTCACCCCACAACAGCGCGCGCTGTCGATCGACACGCTGCCCGGGACGGTGACGGCCCAAAGCCGTGCGGATCGTGCCCGCGGCCCGCGCGACGTGGCGTGGGTCGGTGCGATAGGCCAGTTTCGGGTGATCCAGGCGTGCCCGCAGGTGCTCCAATTCCGCGCTCGCATGACGCGCCCGGGCAGGCAAGAGACGCCCGGCCCTTTTGAGACCCCGCAACGGCGACCGCGCACGCACCCCCAACCGTTCGCTCAGAAGCGGACGGAGATCCTCGGTCGCGGTGTCAAATTCCTCAGGTGTCATCTCGGCAGGCGTGTGTGTGGCAGCACCGACCATAGCAAAGCGGCTTTGGCCGATTCTCTCAAGCGTTCAGATTGCGCTGGTTCGCCGGACGGCGCCGCCGTATGTCAGGGACCATGTTGAATACGGTCATCCAAGGCACTGACACCGATCTGCCGCCCCTTCTGATTGTGCATGGTCTCTTTGGGTCTGCACGGAACTGGGGGGTGATCGCCAAGCGGCTGTCTGAGGCGCGCCGCGTGATCACTCTCGATCTGCGCAACCACGGGGAAAGTGACTGGCAAGACAGCCATCTTTACACCGACCTCGCGGGCGACCTGTCGGCAGTCATTGCCGAGCGGGGCGGTCGGGCGGACGTGGTCGGCCACTCCATGGGCGGCAAGGCCGCGATGGTGTTGGCGCTGACCGATCCGACCGCTGTCCGCCGTCTTGTCGTCGCTGACATCGCGCCGGTGGCTTACGGTCACACTCAGGTGCATCTGATCCACGCCATGCGCGGCCTCGACCTGTCCCGGATCGAGTCGCGCCGCGACGCGGACGAGGCGCTCACGGCCACGGTGGCCGAGCCGGGGGTGCGGGCATTCCTGCTGCAATCCCTCGACGTGAAGGCGCGGCGCTGGCGGCTCAACCTGGATGTCCTGGAACGCTTCATGCCCGAAATTTTGGGTTTCCCTCAGATGGCGGGTGCGTTCGATGGTCCGACGCTGATGCTGTCCGGGGCAGAGTCCGATTACGTCCTTCCCGAGCATCGTCCGACCATCCGGTCGCTGTTTCCCAAGGCCCGCTTTGCCAAGATACCCGGCGCTGGCCACTGGCTGCATGCGGACAACCCGCGGGCCTTCGAGGCAACCGTCGCAATGTTTTTGGGCGCCCAGACTGCGTAGGCGCCCATATAATGTGGCAATGTCACAACGGTCTACAAAATCGCTGGAACCGCCCAAGATGTCGTTGCCACATGATTCGCACTGCGCTATGCGGGCAGCACAGGTGCATAGACGCGGTACGCATCACTGACGGGACGGGGACATTGGCGGCAGCTGGTGCCCCGTTTTCTCGTTTCTGGGATCCAAAAAAGAAGAAGACGTCAGGTGCTCAGACGCGGTCCTTGCATCGTGCCGAATGGCACGTCCCTGACGCCTTCTCTTGATCCGGCGCGTCCCTGGGGACAACTCCGGCTCAGTTGGCGGTCCGGCCGAAACCGTTCCACCCGTCACCCCGTTGCCCGAAAGCCCGGTCTGTGACCACTTCGATCCGACCCGAAGGCCCCATCAAAGTTGCTGCAGGCTTGCCCGAAGGCGCCCCCACAACTCCACCGGTTTCCGTCCGAAGACCTCCCCCGCTGGATGCTCCCCCGACCCTGTTGCCAGGCCCGGGTTTGCGCGTTTTCTGCTCGACATTTCAGGCTCTTACATCAATCCTTGCCGAAGCCTCTCTCGATGTCGTCGCCCCCAATCTCAACCCTTCACGCCCCACCTCAAGCTCATGTCCTGCGATGGTTTGCACCGGGCTCTCTGGAGCCGTCTGCGCCCCGCTTGGCGTTGCCGCCCTGCGGTAAGGAAACAGTCACAAACGGGGGGGCTTTCTGGCAAGAGTGAAGCAGTGCAGCATGAATTTTTCTTGTGGAAGAAATTGTGGGCAAGCGTGTTGGTAACAGCTGTGTGACAGCGATTTTTCACTGCGCAGCAGGGACTTGACGAAAAGCTGTAGAAGAACGCGCTTTGGGGGCAAATTTCTGCACCTGCAAAGGTCTTTTCTTGTGGATCAGGCACCGGTTTGGACCGAGTCACCCCGGAATCACGGTGGAGCATTCCCGTCCTGAACCGCCGCGTGAGTCGCCTAGAGGGTCGCGATTTTCTTGGCGATCACCCAGGTGACCGGCACCGACAGCAGCGCGCCGAGGCCGGCGGCGGTCAGGATCGGGGTCCAACCGGGCGTGCCGAGCACGAGAACAAGGACAACCCCGACGCCGGACAGGGCCGTGGCGATGAGAGAGTAGAACAGGAAGAACAGGCGCATGGGATCTCGGGCCGGACAGGGAACACGGGTTGGCTGCCGGTGTAGCCGTCCCCGGCGTGCGGACCTTGATACCAATCAAATCGCGCGGGACCGATCGTCGCTATTGTAACGGTTCTATGACAGCCCGCGCCGTGCCAGAGGTCGGGCCGCGAGGGGAGGGGATGATGATTACACTCGACGATATGGAAGACATGTGCAGCCTCACCCGGGAGGAGATCGCGCAGATCGCCGCCCACGAACATATCACCGAGGAGGCGGCGGTGGCCGAGATTGAACGGCTGATGTACGAACATGGCGGACCGCACCGGCTGGAGGAGATGCTGAGCGCGGACATCCGCAAGGCGCTGCATGCCGACGACGTGCCCGAAGCGCGGCGGCTGTTTGCGCTGCTGCGCGGCTTCCTCGCCGACCACCCGGAGGCCGTGCGGGGCGGGTAACCCCGCCGCTGCTCACGCGTGAGATAGGACGTAAGGGTCTGGTTTTGTGGGGTAATGTGGTTTCGTTAAGCCTTGGGAAACGGTGTGTGCCCCCCCGGTTTAGGCACTCAGGCCTGCGACCGAACCGCGGGGTGGGCGAGACGCGTCCGCGTCGCGCCGCAGGCGTGCCTTCGGCACGTTGAGGGCGGTTCGGGCGCTGCCCGGCCTTGCGTCCGGGGAAGAGAATTTTGATTGGGCGAGCAATTCGTTGACGCAGAGATGCGGTTGGGTTCGCCGGACCCAAGCCCGTCGTTGGCGCGGCTTTGTGGCAGGTGCTGCAGGGGTTTGGATTTGGCGATGCGCCCGGATGGCAGGGGTGTGGGGCCGCAGACTTTTGCTTGGAAAAGTCGCTTTACCCCACCGTTCGAAATTCCCTGTTGCGCGCCGATAGGGTGTTTCGGTTAGCTGTCCATCTTCAGCGCTGAAATAAACGCCGATTGGGGAATTTCGACTTTCCCGAACTGCCGCATCTTCTTTTTCCCGGCCTTCTGCTTGTCCAGCAACTTCCGCTTCCGCGTGGCGTCGCCGCCGTAGCATTTGGCGGTCACGTCCTTGCGGAGCGCGGCCAGCGTTTCGCGGGCGATGATGCGGCCGCCGATGGCCGCCTGGATCGGGATCTTGAACATGTGGCGCGGGATCAGGTCCTTGAGCTTTTCGCACATGGCCCGCCCGCGCTGTTCGGCGCGGTCGCGGTGGACCATGGTCGACAGCGCATCCACGGGTTCGTCATTCACAAGGATCTGCATCTTGACCAGCGCATCCTCGCGGTAGCCGATCATCTGGTAATCAAAGCTGGCATAGCCCTTGGTCACCGATTTCAGGCGGTCGTAGAAATCGAAGACGACCTCGTTCAGGGGCAGGTCATAGACCACCATCGCCCGCGTGCCGGCATAGGTCAGATCCATCTGGATGCCGCGCCGGTCCTGGCAGAGCTTCAGCACATCGCCGAGGTATTCGTCGGGCACCAGGATCGTGGCCTTGATGCGCGGCTCTTCCAGATGGTCGACATGGGTCAGGTCGGGCATGTCGGCGGGGTTGTGCAGCTCCATCATGGAGCCGTCTTTCATGTAGATGTGATAGATAACCGACGGGGCGGTGGTGATCAGGTCGATGTCATATTCCCGCTCCAACCGGTCGCGGATGACCTCGAGATGCAGAAGCCCGAGGAAGCCGCAGCGGAAGCCAAAGCCAAGCGCGGCGGAGGTTTCCATTTCGGAGGTGAAGGAGGCGTCGTTCAGCGCAAGTTTTTCGATGGCATCGCGCATGTCTTCGAAATCGTTCGCATCGACGGGGAAGAGGCCACAGAACACCACCGGCTGCGAGGGTTTGAAGCCCGGCAGCGGGTCGGTCGTGCCGCCCTTTTCATGGGTGATCGTGTCGCCCACGCGGGTGTCGCGCACTTGCTTGATCGAGGCGGTCAGGAAGCCCATTTCGCCCGGGCCCAGTTCGTCGATGTCCTGCATCTTGGGGCGGAAGACGCCAAGCTTGTCGATCCCGTAGCGGCCGCCCGTGGCCATCATCTTGATCTTGTCGCCCTTGCGGATCACCCCGTCGATGACTCGGATCAGGACGACGACGCCCAGATAGGGGTCATAGTAGCTGTCGACCAGCATGGCCTTGAGGGGCGCGTCGCGTTCGCCTTTGGGGGCGGGCAGGCGGGTGACGATGGCCTCGAGCACATCGGGGATGCCGAGGCCCGTCTTGGCCGAGATTTCCACCGCGTCATGGGCTTCGATGCCGATCACATCCTCGATCTGTTTGCGGACGCGGTCGGGTTCGGCGGCGGGCAGGTCGACCTTGTTGAGCACCGGCACGATCTCGTGGTCGGCGTCGATGGCCTGATAGACATTGGCCAGCGTCTGCGCCTCGACCCCCTGGGAGGCGTCGACCACCAGCAACGAGCCTTCGACCGCCTGCATGGAGCGGCTGACCTCATAGGCAAAGTCGACATGACCGGGCGTGTCGATGAGGTTGAGGATATAGGTGTGGCCATCCTTCGCGGGGTATTCGATGCGGACGGTGTTGGCCTTGATGGTGATGCCGCGTTCGCGCTCGATATCCATGCTGTCGAGCAGTTGCTCCTGCATGTCGCGCTCGGCCACGGTTCCGGTCAGCTGGATCAGCCGGTCGGCCAGCGTCGATTTCCCGTGGTCGATATGCGCCACGATCGAGAAATTGCGGATGCGGGAGAGGTCGGTCATGGACGGCCCTGAAGGAATGGTTTCAGGGCATTTAGCGTGTCGCGGGGGGCGGGAAAAGGGTTGCCGCGTCGCGGATCAGAAATTCCCGCGAAAGACGGTGCGGGTGGCGTCCTGTTCGTTGAGGGCGGACAGCAGCGCGAGGCCATCCGGCGTCGGGTTGCCCGCCGCGTCGAGCCAGTTGCGGCGTTGCGCGATCGCCTCGGGTGTGCGGGCGTCGCGGCGGCCGATATGGGCGGCAAAGGCGACGATCTGGTCGGCGGCGGTTGCATCGGTCATGGCGTGTGTCCCTCGAAGGTCTGGTCCCGTGGGAGGGGAACATAGGGCGACGCCGCGTGGGTCAAGCGCCCCCGCGGCGCGGGCGCGCGCGGGACGTGCGCCTAGGACAATGACGGAATCGCTGTATCATGCGGGGAACAGGGGAGGGGTTGATCCATGACGGACTATTTCGATTTGGGGTCTTACAGCCGGTCGGTCAGTGCGGATGCGACGGCGCAGATGTGGTTCGACCGCGGGCTGGTCTGGCTGTTTGCCTATAACCACGAAGAGGCGATGGTGTGCTTTGAAAAGGCGCTGGAGGCGGATGACGCCTGTGCCCTGGCCCATTGGGGCATCGCCTATGCCATCGGGCCGAATTACAATAAGCCGTGGGAGGTGTTCACGCCCGAGGAAAAGGCGCCATCGCTGGCGCGGGCGCATAGCGCGCTGGCGGCTGGACTGGCGCTGACCACGGCGCGTGCTGCCGAACGTGCGCTGTTGGAGGCCTTGGCCTCGCGCTACCCGGACGATCCGGAGATCGAGGACTACCAGCCCTTCAACGACGGGTTCGCCGCGGCGATGGCGCCGGTCTATGCCGCCCACCCGGACGATCTGGACGTGGCCTTTGTCTATGCCGAGGCCCTGATGAACCGCACGCCGTGGCGGCTGTGGGACTTCTGGAAAGGCGTCCCCAATCCCGACGCGTCGACTGAAACGGCGATGGCGGTGCTGGAGCGGGCCTTCGACACGCAGCCTGCGGCCTGGGATCATCCGGGTCTGTTGCACATGTATATCCACCTGATGGAGATGTCCCCGCATCCCGAGCGGGCGTTGCGGCAGGGGGATCGCCTGACGGGCCTCGTGCCGGACGCGGGGCATCTGGTGCACATGGCGACCCATATCGACGTGTTGTGCGGCGACTATGAAAACGTTCTGTCCCGCAACCTGGCGGCGGCCACGGTCGACGACCGGTTCAAATCCTATGCGGGGGCCGCGAATTTCTATGCGCTCTACCGCATCCATAATCTGCACTTCGCGCTCTACGGTGCGATGTTCCTGGGCCAGAAGGCGGCGGCCCTGGACGCGGCAAACCGTCTGCGCGTGGAGGTGCCGGACGAGGTTGTGCGGGTCTATCCTGACCTGTTTGAAACCTTCGTGGCCGCGTTGCCCCATGTCTATATCCGCTTTGGGATGTGGTCCGAGATCCTGGAGCTTGAGCTGCCGGAGGATCCGGTGCTCTACACCACGACCAACGCCCTGATCCTATACGCACGGGCCGTGGCACTGGCGAACCTCGGGCGGCCCGAGGAGGCGCTGGCGGCCAAGGCAGCGTTTGACGCAGCGTACGCGGTGGTGCCGGAAGAGCGCATGTTGTTCAACAACTCGGCCCGCGATGTTCTGGCCGTCGCCGAAGCGATGATGTTGGGTGAGGTGGCGTTCAAGGCGGGCCGCACCGAGGAGGGACTAGCCCATCTGCGCGAGGCCGTCGCCCGCGATGACGGGCTGGCCTATGAAGAGCCATGGGGCTGGCCGCAGCCGACGCGCCACGCGCTCGGCGCGCTGCTGATGGACGCCGGCCACTACGATGAGGCCGAGGCCGTTTACCGGGCCGATCTGGGGTTGGACGGGAAACTGCCGCGGCCCAGTCAGCATCCCCGCAATGTCTGGGCCCTGCACGGGTTACACGAATGCCTCGTCCGTCGGGACGAGGCGGTCGAGCGTCCGCATGTGAAGATGCTGCTGGATCAGGCGGTGGCGCGGGCCGATGTGCCGATCCGCGCCAGTTGTTTGTGCCGGTCCCGCGCGGCCTAGGTCGGCGGTTACTGAACCGGGGCTTCCGACATCCACTGGGGGATCGTCCGGGTCGACGCTGCATCGGGCTCGATCCCGGTCCAGTTGCCATCTGCAAGCGAGATGTTCCCGGGAATGTCTTCTTCCCAAAAGCCCACGACGTTGGGCGTAATGTTCAGGTAAAGAATGTCATCGACGATGCGCCACAGGTTCGGATTTCCGGGCACCTTGCCGCCGCGCGACACGCCATAGGCGCAATGTCCGTCATAGGCGGGCGTGTAGTAGTCCGGGTTCGACAGGAACAGATCGCGGTTTTCCGGCGTCGAGAACGCAAAGGTTGCGCCATTCCATTCGGCGGTGATGTCGGCCCGGCCGGGCACCCCTTCCGGTTGGGCCTCGCCGACGGCGGATTGGGGCAGCGACCGGTAGGCCACGACATCGTAACCAGACACGGCAAATCCCGTCTCATCGATGTATTGCGGGCCTGCCTGTGCGGCGGTGGTCAGGGCGATTGCCGCGGTGGCGGCGAGGAGCAGGGGCTTGAACATGGGCGGTTTCCTTTTGAACAAAACTGTAGCGACGAGGTCGTTGAGCCGGACCATGCCCCAACAGATCGGCGCTGCGAACCCGACCTCTCCGGGATGTGATGCCAAGCGATGTGGCGTGATGTTTGTGTCATTTTAGGCGTGTGGCCGCCGAACTGCAGGACGCCTCGGCGCGTGGATTGATCGGAACCGGCCGGTCTGGCATTCTTGTGCAACAAGCCGTGGCACGAAGACCCGGCACACGGCGTGAATTGAGGCACGACACAGATGAAACCTTTGATGATCCTTGCGGTCACCATGACCCTGGTTCCCTATCCAGTCGCAGCGAACCCGATTGAACGGGCGTGCAACCAGTCGCCCCGCTCGGGTGCGACGCAGCCCTTGTGCTCGTGCATCGGGCGGGCCGCCGACCTGACGCTGTCGCGCGGGCAGATGCGGGAAGGCGCGCGGTTCTTTTCCGATCCGCAACGGGCGCAGGATGTCCGGATGTCTGACCGCAGCTCTGACGAACGGATGTGGGCGGCCTGGCGCAGCTTTGGCGAGACCGCCGAAGCCATGTGCGGCTAGGTCAGTTCCGTCGCCCAGGCGTCTGCCGCGCGTTGGATCAGCGCCAGCGCGCCGTCAAAGTCGCGCGTGTAGTAGGGATCGGGCACATCCCCGCCCCCCACGGGATCAAGATACAGCCGCAGCACAGCCCCGCCGCCCGGATCAAGGGCGCGCAAATCGGACAAGTTTTCCCGATCCATCGCCAGGATCAGATCGAACCGGTCGAAATCCTCGGCGCAGACTTGGCGGGCGCGCAGCGGGCCGAGATCGAGGCCCTTTGCGGCGGCGGCGGCCTGCATCGGGCCGTAGGGCGGCTTGCCCGCATGCCAGCCCGCGGTCCCGGCGCTGTCGATCTGCGCCTCGGGCAGGGCCGCGCGCAGCGCGACCTCGGCTGTGGGCGAGCGGCAAATATTTCCTAGACAGACGCAGAGGATGCGGGTGGGGTGGGCCATAGCCGCACCATAGGAGAGGCCGCCCCCATGTTCAAAGCAAAGCGCCCACGATGAGCCGGATTGTCATCCTGACCGGGGCGGGTATGTCCGCCGAAAGCGGGCTTGGAACATTCCGCGACAAAGACGGGCTTTGGACGAAATACGATCTGGCCGAGGTTGCGACACCGGAAGGGTTCGCCCGCAATCCACCCTTGGTGCACGATTTCTACAATGCGCGTCGCGCCAATGCCTTGGAGGCCAGCCCGAACGCCGCGCACACCGCCTTGGCCGCGCTGCAGGCGTCGGGGCGGCACGACGTGACCCTTGTGACCCAGAACATCGACGATTTGCATGAGCGCGGCGGGGCGCTGGACGTGATCCATATGCATGGTGAACTGATGCGGGCGTTGTGTGGCGCCTGTGCGCATCGGTGGGATGCGCCGCGCGCGATGCGCCCGGCCGATCCGTGCCCCGCCTGTGGACAGCCCGCGACCCGTCCCGATGTCGTCTGGTTTGGCGAGATGCCATACCACATGGATCGGATTTACGCGGCGCTGATCGAGGCTGATCTGTTCGTTGCCATCGGCACGTCGGGCGAGGTGTATCCGGCCGCTGGCTTCGTCGAAGAGGCCGCGCTGGCCGGGGCGGAGACGCTGGAGATCAATCTCGAACCGACCCCTGTTCCGGGCCGGTTCGATCGAGTTGTGCAGGGGCCGGCGACGGAAACCGTGCCGGCGTGGGTGCGCGCAATCCTGGCGTGATCGGTCAGCTGTCCGAACCGTGGCCACCGTGATTGCCATGATTGCCGTGGCCGCCATGCGTGGGCATCCGCTCAAGATCCACCGGAACGGTGATCGTTATTGGCGCGGCATGTTCAAAGGTGAGCGTCAGCTCAATCTCATCGCCATGTTCGAGCGGACCCCGCAGGCCCAGGAACATCACATGCATGCCGCCCCGTTGGAGCATGGCCATCCCGCCGGCGGGGATCTCGAAGCCATCTTCCACTTCGATCATGCGCATCACGCCTTGGGCGTCTTGCAGGTGGGTGTGCAGTTCGACCCGTTCGGCGATGTCCGACGACACGGCGATCAGGCGGTCATCGGTGTCGGTCGGGTTCATGATCGACATGAAGGCGGCGCCCGACACGGCCATGTTGCTGGACGCGCGGGCATAGGGATCGTCGACCAGCATCTGGGCCGAAGCCAGGGCGGGAAGAAGGGCGAAGACGCCTGCGAACAGGGGTGTTTTGCGGGACATGAAAGTCTCCTGTCTGGAAGGTCTAGGAAAGGGTTTGGGGATCACGCCGCGTGCGGCGGGCCCCGTCCTTGTCCTCCCATCCGCCATTGGTCGGCCCAGATCGCCGCGTGCCGCGACGTGGCAAGATGATCCGCCAAACGGGCGTCCATCGCGACCGTGGCCACAGCGGGCGTCAGGTGCATGGCTTTCAGGATCACGTCCGGACACACTGGCGCGTCCATCATCACAGGGTCACCGTCGGCGTCAAACAGCGGCAGGCCATCAGATGCCAGCACGACGGTCGGGCCGGTCGCAACCGAGCAGAGCTGTCCGTCCGCCGCCAACGCCCCGCGGGCCATGAACGAGGCCACGGATACAGCCAGCAGGGCGGCCACCAGAACAGGGATACCTATGACGCGAACGGAACGCATGCCGCTCTGGTATCCAATCCACCGGGGTGACTTCAAACGAAAACACCCCGCCGGCTTGGGCCGACGGGGCGGTCAATTGTCTCGGATCGGGGCTTAGGCCTGGGCGGCTTGGGCCTTTTCGATCTCACGCTTGATCTTCAGCGCTTTCGGCGACAGCTCTGCATCCTTGGCTTTCGCCATGAACGCGTCCAGGCCGCCGCGGTGGTCGACGGTGCGCAGGGCAGCGTTCGACACGCGCAGACGGAAGCGACGGTCCAGGATGTCCGAGCCCAACGTCACATCGGTCAGGTTCGGCAGAAAGCGCCGCTTGGTTTTGTTGTTGGCGTGGCTGACATTGTTGCCAACCATCGGACCTTTGCCGGTCAATTCGCACACACGGCTCATCGGGCGACACCTCGGATTCGGTTCAAACAAGAAAGGGCGCGGCCGGGCAGGCGACGCGCCCCAAAAATCTGAGCGGGGGATACGGGTGTGACAGTTGGGTGTCAAGCAAGGAATCGGTGCGATCTCATCCGCTGACAGCGAAGACCCGCTGCCCTAGCCTGTGATCCATGCGCGAAACCGATCTCTATCCGCCGATCAAAGCCTTTCTTGAAGGATTGGGCTACACCGTCAAGGCCGAGATCGGCCCGGCGGACGTGATGGCCACCAAAGACGGCTCTGAGCCGGTGTTTGTCGAGCTCAAGACGGCGTTTTCCTTGACGCTTTACCATCAAGGCATCGCACGGCAGTCGGTCAGCGACAGCGTCTATATCGCCGTCCCGCGCGGCAAGACCCGCCAGTTTTCGAAGGCCATCAAGGACAACACCAACCTCGCGCGGCGCCTGGGACTGGGGCTGTTGACCGTGCGGTTGTCCGACGGGCGGGTCGAGGTCCATTGCGACCCCGGCCCCTACGCCCCCCGCAAGAACACCAGAAAACGGGCGCTTTTGATGGCCGAGTTTGCCCGGCGGCGGGGCGATCCGAATCTGGGCGGAACGCAGGGCGCGCGCATGACCGCCTACCGGCAGGATGCGCTGGCCTGCGTGCAATTCCTGTCGGACGCAGGCGCCAGCAAGGGCGCCGCGGTCAAAAAGGCCACGGGCGTCGATCACGCGACGCGGATCATGCGCGACAACCATTATGGTTGGTTCGAGAAACAGGGGGTCGGGGTCTATGATCTGAGCGAGACTGGCCGAGAGACCGCAAAAGGCCTGCGCCCGGACCCCTCATCCGGGTGACGCGGCCCTAAAGTTCGACCGCGCTGCCGTCGGTGTCCGGTGCCGGTTCCTGCCAAGGCGGCGCGTCCGGGGACCGGCGGATGATGATATCCCCGTTCGGCAAGCGTTCCGGCAACTCGTAGACCGTGATGTCGTCGATCAACTGCCCAAGGCTTTGCAGGAACGGCAGCATTTCATCCTCGAAGAAGGGGCGGGCCTCTTCCAGCATGGGGCGCATTTCATCCAGTAGCCCCTCAAGGATCAGGCGCGAGCCTTCGGAGAACAGGTTCAGCCCATCCCGGATGGTGCCGTCCTCCTCCTGCGCGGTGGCGGGGGCCGCCACGCTGAGGGCAAGCGCGAGGATCCAAGCGTGTCTCATGCCATGGATATGGGGCCGAACCGGTCGCATGTGAAGTCACTCCGTCCGCGGGACCGTCAGTTCAAGGGTCACCGGGAAATGGTCCGACGCGGTCAGCAAGGCGGTGCGCAAGGCTTCGTCCCGCCAGCAGGCCGGATCGTCGAACGGATGCCAGATGCGCCAGTCTCGGGCGCGTGGCCGCAGATCGGGCGAGACCATGATGTAGTCGAGCAGCGCACTGAGGTAGCGTTTCTCATCGCTCAGGTAAAAGCGGGCGGTGGTGGGTTGGGCCGCCACGCGGCTTTGCAGGGCTTGGCGTGCGTGGGGGTCGAACAGGCGGCGCTCGGCCGGGGCGTCCGTGCCCATGACGATCTCAACCCCGGAACGGCCGAACAGCGCCTCGTAACTGTCCAGACCCGGACCGTCATTCAAGTCGCCCAGAACGATCAGGGGGGTGCCATCGTCGAGGTGTTGGTCGATGCGCTGGCGCAGCCAGATGCATTGCGCCAGTTGCTTGCGCCGGTTCGCAATCGAGATCCGCATCGCGTCCTCGGCATCCCGCGCGCCGTGGGGGGCCTTGGATTTCACGTGGACGCCGATCAGTTCGACAAGACCGAGGGGCGTGTCCAACTCTAGCTCCAGCGGCGGTTTCGAGAACACGACCAGATCCTCGGTCGCGTCGATGTCCAGATCAATGCGGAAGACCCCGTCGAAGCGTGGGGCGTCCTTGCGGCCCGCCGGTCCCGTGATCGGGCCACGGGGGCGGTGCCTCGCGATGATTCGCGCCGGATCGTAGAGCACCATCAGTTCTTGTTGGGTGTCTTTGAAGAAGCCCGAAGCCACGGCGTGGGCGCGCAGGCCAATGTCGCGGGCGAAGCCTTCAAGGGCCGCTGCGCCGTCCCGGCGGCGGGACACATCGGGGGCTTCGACCACCAGCAGAATGTCCGGATCCATCTCCAGCAGGACATGACGGATCGCGGCCAGCTGATCGGCGCGAGTCACGTCGTGGCGGGCCGACCAGGCGCCGTCATTCAGGATATGCCCGTCATCGTCGAACAGCCCGTCGAACCATTCGATGTTGTAGGTGGCGATCCGAAGGGACGGACCGCCGGGGTCAGGCAGCATGTTGTGCGGCAATTTCTTCCCACGCCCGGTTCACGGCAATCAGACGTTTCTCGGCCAGGCGGACGGCTTCTTCGGGCACCCCGCGGGCAAGCATCCGGTCGGGGTGCGTGGCGCGCACTTCGGCACGCCAGGCTGCGCGGATGTCGTCATAGGGCGCATCCGGAGCAACGCCCAGAATGGTGTAGGGGTCCGGATCGGCATCCGGGACATGGCGGGCCTGCATGCGGCGAAAGGCCAGGTCATCCATGCCGAAAATCTCGGCCACGCGGCGCAGGAACGCATCTTCGCCGGGGTGGTATTCGCCATCTGCAGCGGCGATGTGGAACAGCCCCACCATCAGGTCGCACAGCACGCTGTCGACCCCGCAGGGCTTCCCCTCCTGCCGGAACATCGCGGCGATTCGAGTGGCGTAATCCTCGAACCCTGCGATATCTTCCCGGGCCAGGTTGAACACACGAGCCGCGGCGCGTTCGTCGTCTTTCGGGATATGGAACACTTGGCGAAAGGCGGTCACTTCATCCCGCGTCACAAGCCCGTCGGCCTTGGCCATCTTGGCGGCCAGCGCGATGACGGCGATGGTGAAGGCAACGGACCGTTCGGGCGGCGTGCGCAAACGTTCGAACACAGCGCTGAGCCCTTCGCCCTTGGCGAGGGCGGACACAGCATCGGAAATACGGGACCACAGTGACATGGGCCCATATTACCCCGGTCGCGCGCGGCTGTCAGAGGGTTTTCTGCATGAAAACCAAATCGTGTTTGCGCCCGAATTTCTGGCCCACGCCGGGCAGGTGGCCAACCTTCTGGAAGCCGCAGGCGGTGTGAAAGGCGATCCCCGTTTCGTTTTCACCGCTGAGGCCCGCGATGAGAACATCAATGCCCGTGCGGCGCGCTTCGGCCTCGGCCCGGGCCATCAGGGCGCGACCGATGCCCCGCCCGCGCGCCCCGGCCGCGATGTGGATCGAGTGTTCGGCGGTTGCGGCATAGCCCGGGCCGCCCCGAAACGGCCCCCAGGTGATGAACCCCAGAAGCGCGCCGGCCTCCTCGGCCACCCAGACGGGGGTATCCGCGATTTGCACGGCCAACGCCTCGGGCGTCTTGAGCGTGGTGGTGAAGGTGATGCTTGTGTCCCGGATGATCGGGTTCCAGATGGCGGCGATGCCGGCCGCGTCGCTGGTCCGGGCCGGTCGGATCACATCACGACCTCGCCCGTGGGGGTTTGGAACACCGCCTCCATCCGGGGGGTGTCGGCATATTGCACGCTGATCCGGGTGTCGGTGATCATGGCCGCCAGCGTGGCGCGCAGCGCCCCGGCGTCCGGCGAAAAGAGCCGCAATGCGCTGAGCCGGACCTGTGCGTCGGGCAGGCGCGGCGCGGGGTGGGCCGTGCCCTTCCATTCGATGAGCGCCGGGAACAGATTGCCGAACGGCAACCGACCGTCGCGCGGCACGGCCATGCGCCAGGCCAGATCGTTCCGCGCAAGATCCCACGGCACCCCGATCCCGTCCGGCGCGGCCGCAATCGCCGCTTCGAGGTCCGGGCACCGGCAAATCCATGTGTTGGTCCGGGTGGCCCCGGTGAAATTGTCCAGATCGAACCAGCGCGGCTGGCCCGGGGTCGTGCCGTCCGGGTCGATCGTGATGACCTCGAGGTATTCCTCGGGCCCAAGCGACAGGAGGCGATTGTGCGTGCCCATTTCCTTGTGCACGCCCCCCGCCGCCAGAGGCACGCCGAGCGCCACCTCGGTCGCGGCGACCCCATCGGCCAGGGTTTCTGTCGCGATGGCGATGTGATCCAGTGTCAGCATGGATGATGCCCCTTTTTCCCTGCCGCCCGTCGCAAATGGTCGGTGGCGTCTGCGAAAATCCCTTAGAAAGCATCAAAGATTTTCGAGCGCACCACAAGCGGCCTTCGGGCCGGAAAGGACCCATGCCCACACCCTTTGATCCGCAGGCGGTGCTGCCTCAGCCCTTGATGGTGATGCTTGCGACCACCTGCCCGGACGGGCCGCGCATCGCGCCGATGTGGTTCCTGTGGGAAGATGGCGCGCTGTGGATGCCATCGGATGCCGGGGCGAGCACGGTAACCCGGCTGGCGGAGGACACCGCCGTCGCGGCCGAGATCGTGCAGTTCAGCGCCGAGGACGGTGTCTTGTTGCATCTGGGCCTGCGCGGGCGGGCCGAGGTGTGTCCGATGGACGTCCCGAGGTTCAAACGTCTGCTGGCCAAGTACCTCGGGCCGGATGAATCAGCCTGGAACCCGTGGTTCATCGCGCACGTGGCGCGGTATGATGATCCGGAGGGCCGCATGATCAGATTGGTCCCCGACAGCGTTTTCACCAACAACGTGTCGTTCTTTCACACCGGACCGGAGCTTGCATGGCCGTGACTGACCCCATTGACGATCCCAAAGCCGCCCTGCGCAAGGTGGCCTACGCGGCCCGCAAATCCGCTTTTGCTGCACGGGCGGACACGGGGGCGGTTGCGGCGGCGACCGATCATCTGCTGGCGTGGCTCGGGGATGTCAGCGCAAATGTTGTCGCCGGATACATGCCGATCCGGACCGAGCTCGACCCGTTGCCGGCCATGACGCGCCTTGCGAGCGCGGGCCGGGTCTGCGTGCCCGTGATCGACGGGGCCGGACGGCCTCTGTTGTTCCGCGACTGGACGCCCGATGCGGTGATGATCGACGGCCCCTTCGGGGCGCAGGTGCCCGAAGGCGGGGCGTGGCGGGTGCCGGACGTGCTGATCGTGCCGCTTGTGGGGTTCGATGCGGGCTGCAATCGTCTGGGCTATGGCGGGGGGTTTTACGATCGCACGCTGGCGCGTTTGCGGGCCGCCGGTCCGGTCCGGGCTGTAGGGTTTGCCTATGCTGCGCAGGAATTGGACAGGCTGCCTGTTGAACCGACAGATCAGCGCCTCGATGCGGTCGTGACCGAGGCGGGCGTGATCCGACCCTGATTCCAGCCTTGCAGGGATGCAGCGGACGGCCTAACGACACTTCCCATGCGATTGATGTTTCTTGGCGATGTGATGGGCCGCGCAGGGCGCAAGGCCGTGACGGAGATGCTACCGCGGCTCAAGGCCGAGTGGCGGTTGGATTTCGTGACCGTCAATGCCGAGAATGCGACCTCGGGTGCGGGGGTGTCAGGCGCGCATGCCAAAACGCTGCTGGAGGCTGGCGCGGATTGTCTGACGCTTGGCGATCATGCCTTTGATCAGCGCGACATGCTGCAGGCCATCGAAGGCGAGCCGCGCATCCTGCGCCCGATCAACTTTGCCAAATCGGCCCCGGGTGTGGGCGTGCGGCTGTTCAAGACCACCGGCGGAAAACAGGTTCTGGTCGTGCAGGTTCTGGGTCAGGTGTTCATGAAGCGGCCCTTTGACGATCCGTTTTCGGCGCTGGAGACCGTGTTCAAGCGGTTCCCCCTGGGTGGTCAGGCACAGGCCATTCTGGTCGATATCCATGCCGAAGCGACCTCGGAAAAAATGGCGGTCGGACATTATTGCGACGGGCGCGCCAGCCTTGTGGTGGGCACCCACACGCATGTGCCCACGGGCGATGCGATGATCCTGCCCGGCGGCACAGCCTATCTGACGGATGCCGGCATGTGCGGCGACTACCACTCGGTGATCGGCATGGAAAAGGCCGAGCCGATGCGCCGCTTCATCACGGGCATGCCGAAAGAGCGTTTCACCCCGGCCAATGGTCCCGCCACCCTGTCGGGCGTGTTTGTCGAGACCGATGACAAGACCGGCAAGGCCGTGACGGTCAGCCCGGTCCGGGTCGGGGGCCATCTGCAGGCCGCAGGGCCGTAGCATGTCCCGCATCGCGCCCGAGCGCGTGTTCCTGATCATGGCGCTCGTCGCCATGGGCGCGGCTTGGGGCATCACGCAACCGCTGGCCAAGATCGCCGTGTCCGGGGGCTATCGGCAGTTCGGGATCATCTTCTGGCAGTCTGTCATCGGGGCCGTCATTCTGGGCGTCATCTGTGCCCTGCGCGGCCGCAGCCTGCCCTTGGGACGCAGGCACCTGTTTCTCTATGCTTTCATCGCCGTGATCGGGACGATCCTGCCCCATGCGGCCAGCTATACCGCCGCGATCCACCTGCCGGCGGGCATCATCTCGATCTCCATCGCAACGGTGCCGATGATGTCCTTCCCGATTGCACTTGCGCTTGGCATGGACCGCCTGTCGGCGCTGCGCGTGACGGGTATTCTGCTTGGCTTTGCCGCGATCCTGCTGATCGCCTTGCCGCAGACCAGCTTGCCCGATCCCGGCATGGTGGCGTGGATCCCGATGGCCCTGATCGGGCCGTTCCTTTACGCGATTGAAGGCAACTACGTCGCGCGGCAGGGGACCGAGGGGCTCGACCCCGTGCAGGTTCTGTTCGGCGCCTCGATCGTGGGCATCCTGTTGTCGGGGCCTCTGGCCCTGTCGCTCGGGCAGTGGATCGTGCCCTTTCCGCCCTACGGCGCCCCCGATGTCGCCATCATGGGATCGGCCACGGCCCACGCGCTCACCTATTCGGCCTATGTCTGGATGGTCGGGCGGGCCGGGCCGGTGTTTGCCGCGCAGGTGTCCTATCTTGTGACCGGATTTGGCATCCTGTGGTCCAAGCTTTTGTTGGGGGAAACCTATTCGGCCTGGGTCTGGGCCGCGCTTGGGCTGATGTTTCTGGGGCTGTTTCTTGTGCAACCGCGCAAGGCCGCCGCCCGCACCGTGCCCGCCTGACGTCAAAGGTGTCGCGGCAAGGTCGCATGCGCTTGCCCTGTGCGCAGGCTTGGGACACAGTGCCCGACGGGGTGGCGCCGTGCCCCCCTGAAAGGCGCAGAGGTCCCGGACCCGCATGATCGACCTTCCGCTGTCCCAAACTGGTGAGGGGCTTTTGGCCCTGGCGGTTCTGGCCGTGATGTTCACCCTGTTCCTGCTGGAAAAATGGCCGACCGAGGTTGTCGCGATCTCGGGCGTGGCCCTGTTGCTGATCCTGGGCCTCCTGCCGGTCGACAACGCCATGCAGGTTCTGGCAAACCCGGCGCCCTGGACGATTGCGGCAATGTTCATCGTCATGGGGGCGCTGGTGCGGACAGGGTCGCTTGACCGGATGATCCGCACGGCCGAGAGCCTGGCCAAGACGAACCCGAAACGGGCCATCGCCACCCTGCTTGGCGTCGTGATCATCGGCTCGGCCTTTATGAACAACACGCCGATCGTCGTCATCATGATCCCGGTGTTCGTGCAGATCGCGGGACTTTTGGGCACGGCCACGTCCAAACTTCTGATCCCGCTCAGCTATGCGGCCATCATGGGGGGCACCCTGACCCTGATCGGGACCTCGACCAACCTGCTGGTCGATGGTGTGGCGCGCAGTTCGGGCCTTGCGCCCTTCAGCATTTTCGAGATCACGCCCATCGGTCTAGTCGTCGTCGTCTGGGGGATGCTCTACCTGACCTTCGTGGGCCGCCGTCTGTTGCCCGAGCGGGTGTCGATGGCGGCGATGCTTGGCGCGGGGCGGTCCAAGGCCAAATTCTTCACCGAAGTGGCGGTGCCCGAAGGCTCGGCGCTCGTCGGGCAGAACGTCAACGATGTCGAGATGTTCCGCCGCGACGGGGTTCGGTTGATCGACGTTTTGCGAGGGGATGCATCTCTGCGGCGCGATATGGGGTCGGTGGTTCTGGCAGCGGGCGACCGGGTGGTTCTGCGCACGGATATGGCCGAGGTTCTGGGCCTGCAGCAATCCAAGGATCTGCGCGCGGTCGAAAAGCTCAGTTCGGTGCGCACGACCACGGTCGAGGTGCTGATCACCCCGGGGGCGCGGATGGTTGGTCGGACGCTTGGGAACCTGCGCCTGCGCCGACGCTACGGTGTCTATCCGCTGGCGGTCCACCGGCGGAACCAGAACATCGGGCGACAGTTGGATGACCTTGTCGTGCGCGTTGGCGACACGCTGCTGCTGGAGGGCGATCCGGCCGATATCCAGCGCCTGGCCGCCGATATGGAACTGGTCGATGTCAGTGCCCCGTCCGAGCGCGCCTATCGGCGCAGCAAATCGCCCATCGCCATCGCGGCCATGGCCGGCATCGTGATCCTGGCTGCGCTGAACGTGGCCCCCATCTTTGCGCTGGCGATCATTGCCGTGGCCGTCGTGCTGATGACCCGCTGCATCGACGCGGAGGAGGCGTTTTCCTTCGTCGACGGGCGTCTTTTGGCGCTGATCTTTGCCATGCTGGCGGTGGGCGCGGCGTTGGAGCACACGGGCGCCGTGGAACTGATCGTGGGGCAGGCGGCCCCGTTCCTGATGGATCTGCCGCCGGTTCTAGTGTTGTGGGCCGTCTATTTCACGACATCCATCCTGACCGAGCTTGTCTCGAACAACGCGATTGCCGTGATCATGGCACCGATCGCGATTGCCCTTGGCCAGGCCATGGGGGTGGATCCGCGCCCGTTGGTGATCGCCGTGATGGTGGCGGCGTCGGCCTGTTTCGCAACGCCCATCGGGTACCAGACCAACATGCTGGTCTATGGCCCGGGCGGCTACCGCTTTACCGATTTCATGCGGATCGGTATTCCTTTGAATCTCAGCCTTGGGGTCGTCGTCTGTTTGATGATCCCGCTCATCTGGCCGCTCTAGGCCCCCGGAAAAGGATCCCGACCGATGCGTGTCTTTGCTGTGCTTGCGGCCCCCCTTGTGGTGGCGGGGTGTGCCTTGGTTCCGGCCAGTCCGGTGGCGGTTGATCTGACCCGCGATCAGGTGGATGTGCGCCTGTCCGACGGAACGGTCTGCACCGGCACGGCCCCGGCCACCGGCGCCGAGACCGGCTGGTCGGGTCGTCTGGCGCCCTGTTCGACCGGGTTCAACTACGTCGTCGAGATTGATCCGGGCACAAACCCGGTGCGCTTCGTGCTGGAAGAGATCTTCACGGGCCTCGGCTTCGACCAGGGCTTCCCCCCCATCGCCGATGTCACCCTCACGTCGGATGCGGGTCGCACCTATCGGTTTGTGTCGCCGCCACCGGTCGAAGAAGACTGATCCCGCGCTACAGCGGCCAGACCACGAGGATCGTCGGGATCGACACCGCGATGATCAAGATCTCCAGCGGCAGGCCCATCCGCCAGTAGTCGCCAAATCCATAGCCGCCCGGTCCGAGGATCAGGGTGTTGTTCTTGTGCCCGATGGGCGTGAGGAACGCCGCCGATGCGGCGACGGCGACCGCCATCAGAAAGGGGTCGGGCGACGTGCCAAGCCCGTTGGCCATCTGGATGCCGACAGGTGCGGCCACGATGGCCGTGGCCGTGTTGTTCAGGATATCCGACAGCGTCATCGTCACGACCATCAGCACCGTCAGGATGGCCCAGGCCGGCAACCCATCGGTCAGCGACAGCAGCGCCCCCGCAATCAGGTCCGTGCCGCCGGAGGCCTCCAGCGCGGCCCCTAGCGGGATCATCGACCCCAAAAGCACGACGACCGGCCATTCGATGTGACTGTAGATCTCTGACAAGGGCAGCACCTTGAGCAGCACATAGCCGATCGCGACGATCCCAAGCGCGATGGGCAGGTAGAGCCACCCGAGCGAGGCCGCGATGACGGCCGCCACGAACAGGCCGATGGCCGCCCATGTTTTCGTGTCCTGCGTCACCGCGAGGCCCCGGTCGGCCAGCGGCAGTCCACCGAGCCAATCCACCACCTCCTCGGCCCGGTCAGCAGGCACGAGGAGCAACAGGATATCGCCTGGCTCGACCACCGTTTGGCGCAGCCGCTGCGTCATCCGCTTGCCGCGTCGCGCAATGCCCATGATCGTCGTCCGCTTGCGCCAGGACAGCCCGATGGACTGGGTCGTTTTTCCGACGATCCGCGCGGTTTCGGGCACCACCATCTCGATCAGGCTGACCCCGTCGCCAATCGCGTCGGCGGCGGCGTCGCTGGCGGCGGCGGCCTCAAGGGCGGTTGCGACCCGAAACTCGTCCAGCGCGTCCGGATGGGCCTCGAGCACCAGGACATCGCCGGCCTTCAGCACAAGGTTGCGCCCGGTGCCGAAGCGACGTTTTCCATCCCGCAGAAGACCCAGGAGGCCCACATCCGCCGCGGCGGCGGCGCTGTCCAGATCGCGCAGACGTTGGCCCACCAGCTTGGAGCTGTCCGGGATGCGCAGTTCGGCGATATAGGGCGAGAGTTCTTTCAGCCGATCCTGGCCGACGCCGCTGTCGCGTTGTGGGATCAGCCGCCAGCCGACCAGCGCCACGAACAGCAGTCCAACCGCCGCGGCGACCCCGCCCACCGGGGCAAAATCGAACATCCGAAATGGCGCGCCCAAGGCGTCCTCGCGGATCGTCGCGATGATGATGTTCGGCGGTGTCCCGATCAGGGTCACCATCCCGCCGAGGATCGTGCAAAAGCTGAGCGGAATCAGCGACAGGCTTGGCGAGCGTCCGGCTTTGCGTGCCGTCGCGATATCGACCGGCATCAAGAGCGCGAGGGCCGCGACATTGTTCATGAAGGCCGAGAGCACGCCGCCAATCCCGCCCATGATCGCGATATGCGCGCCCAAACTGCGTCCGGCATCGACAAGCGTGCGGGTGATCAGGAACACCGCGCCCGAGCGCACGAGACCGGCAGAGACGACCAGAACGAGCGCCACGACCAGGGTGGCGGGATGCCCGAAGCCCGAAAACGCCGCGTCGGGGTCGACCACCCCAAGGACCACGCCGGCCATCAGGGCACTGAACGCGACGAGGTCGTAGCGAAAGCGGCCCCACAGCAGAAGGGCAAAGACCGTGCCAAAGAGCGCGAAGAGGATGATCTGGTCCTGCGTCATTTTCGAAGCGTAGCCGCGCCGGCATCGCGGCGAAAGCCGGGAACCGATTTCTTTGCGTGTAGCCCCATTGCCGAGCCGGGATGATCTGCGCTATCTGACCGCGATATTGCGCTGACGACGATCCTCGGGAGCTTTCTTCATGGCCGGCCACTCAAAATGGGCAAACATCCAGCACCGCAAAGGGCGCCAAGACGCCGCGCGGTCGAAACTGTTTTCGAAACTTGCCAAGGAAATCACCGTCGCGGCCAAGATGGGCGACCCCGATCCCGACAAGAACCCGCGCTTGCGCCTGGCGGTGAAGGAAGCCAAGTCCCAGTCGGTGCCGAAGGACGTGATCGACCGCGCGATCAAGAAATCGCAGGGCGGTGACGCCGAGAATTACGATGAGATCCGATACGAAGGCTATGGCCCGAACGGGGTGGCGGTGATCGTCGAGGCGATGACCGACAACAGAAACCGAACGGCGTCGACCGTGCGGTCGACCTTTGGCAAGCATGGCGGGAACCTGGGCGAAACCGGGTCGGTTGCGTTCATGTTCGACCGCAAAGGGCAGGTCAGCTACCCGGTGGACGCGGGCGATGCCGACACGATCATGATGGCGGCGATCGAAGCGGGCGCCGAGGATGTAGAAAGCTCGGAGGATGGCCACATCATCTGGTGCGCCGACACCGATTTGAACGAGGTCTCGACCGCGCTGGAAGCGGATCTGGGCGAGTCGGAATCGACCAAGCTGGTCTGGAAACCGCAGACCACGACCGAGCTGGACCTGGAAAGCGCGCAGAAGCTGATGAAGCTGATCGAAGCGCTGGAAGATGATGACGACATCCAGACCGTGACGGCGAATTTCGAGATCTCGGACGAGGTGATGGAGCAGCTCTCGGCCTGAGGGCGGCTCCTGTGATCGGGGCGCGGAGGGGGCTGTCTGCCCCCGCTGCCTGCGGCAGCCCCCCGAGGATAATTTGAAAACAGAGACGATCTGGGGTCTGCTTATGCGTGAGCGGAAGGGTAAGACCCTGAGATTGCAGAGGTTCTCAGCGGCGTTCACCGTGGGTTAGGGGTTTGGTGCTGCCGCCCGGAGCGCCGCGGTGAGGGGCGCCAGCGCGTCCTTGGACCGGCGCGGGACCTGCCAGAAAAGCGGCGTTTCCAGACGGATGGCAGGGTTCAGATCGACCAGCGCACCGCTGTCGAGATGCGGCAGCACGATCTCGACCGGGTTCACGGCCCATCCCAGGCCCGCGATGGCGGCGGCGGTGATGTCCTGGGTCGAGGCGATGTAATGGGTCGGCAAGGTGACGCGCGCGCCAGTTGCGGCCTCGGCCCAGGCGCGTTGCAGCCGATCTTTGCGATTGAACGTGATGGCTGGCGCGTGACCCAGGGCAGCGGCGCTGAGCCCGCCTGCAAAGTGCCGTGCGACGAACGTGGGCGCGGCGAAGGCCACGTAGACCAGCGGGCCAAGCGGCCGCGCATCACACCCGGCGACCGGTTTGTCGGAGGCAGTGATGGCCGCGGCCACGTCACCCGCGCGCAACAATTCGGCCGAGTGATCCTGATCGTCGATCACCAGATCAAACAGCAGGTCCGGCACGGCGGCGAGGGCGGGCAGAACCCAGGTGGCCAGGCTGTCTGCGGTGACCGCGATGCGCAGGGGAGTGGGCGAAGGGGCCGCCAATTGGCTGAGATCGCGGGCCAGTTGACGTTCCATCAGACCAAGCTGTTCGGCATGGGCCAGAAGGCGCCGGCCCGCCTCGGTCGGGGTTGGGGGACGGGTGCGATGGATCAGGACCGTTCCCATCTGTTCTTCCAACGCCTTGATGCGTTGGGAGATGGCGGATTGCGTGATGTGCAACTGCCCGGCGGCGGCGTCGAAGGATCCGGTGTGCAGGATGGCGGAAAACGCGGCGAGGGCAGAGCGGTCTATCATTAGGTGAACTTATGATAGATTAGAATGTTTCGCTAGACGCAAGCTGTGGCGGGCGGTAGGCCGCGGTCGATCTGACCTTGCCCCCCGAGCACGCCAATGCTTGCTGCCGCCCTTGCCGGATTTGCCCTGTCCTTCAGCCTGATCCTGGCGATCGGGGCGCAAAATGCCTTTGTCCTGCGGCAGGGGCTGCGGCGCGCCCATGTCGGCGCGGTGGTGGCCATCTGCTGCGTGAGCGAGGCGATTCTGATCTTTGCCGGTGTCGCGGGGTTCGGGGCCGTTGCCCAGGCTGCCCCGTGGGCGCTGGACGCGATGCGGTGGGGCGGGGCGGTGTTCTTGCTGTGGTACGCGGTCAAAAGCTTTCGCGAGGCCATGGGCGCGGATGCCGCCCTGGTCGACGATGGGGCGAAGGCCGGCGGGCTGGCGGCCGCGGTGAGCACGGCGCTGGTGCTGACCTGGGCCAACCCGCATGTTTATCTGGACACGGTGGGGCTGATCGGCGCGGTGGCAGCGCAATACGGGCCAGCGCGCTGGATGTTCGGGCTGGGCGCGCTGAGCGCCAGTTGCGTGTTCTTCGCGCTTCTGGGCTATGGCGCGAGGGCCTTGGCCCCGATCTTTGCCCGACCGGCGGCCTGGCGCATTCTGGATGCGGTGGTCGGTGCCACGATGCTGGCCATCGCGGTGAAGCTGGTCTTCTTGTCCTAGTGGCCTTGCGGTCCGGGGCGAAACCGGGTCCTGTGCCGCCATATGGAACCCTCCGCCGCACCACCGCAGAAACCGCAATCCCGCCCGGTGATTGGCATCTTCTGGATGCTGGTGACCGGGCTGTGCTTTGTGGCGGTGACGGCCAGCGTTAAATTCGTGGGTGATGCAGTGCCGCCGGCGCAGGCTGCGTTCCTGCGCTATGTGCTGGGTCTGGTCTTTCTGATCCCGATGATCCCGGTGATGCGGCGCACGACGCTGAGCGCGCGGGCGATCCGGCTGTTCGGGGTGCGGGGCGTGGCGCATACGGCGGGGGTGATTTGCTGGTTCTATGCCATGACGCAGATCCCCATCGCCGAGGTGACGGCGATGAATTACCTCAACCCGGTCTATGTATCGGTTCTGGCGATTTTCGTTCTGGGCGAGCGCATGGCGATGCGGCGCATCCTGGCCGTGGTCGTGGCGCTGATCGGGGCGTTCATCATCCTGCGCCCGGGCTTTCGGGAGTTGAACCCGGGCCATATCGCGATGCTGTTCACGGCGGTCGCCTTTGCCGTGGGATACCTGATTGCCAAGATCATGGCCGATGAGGTGCCAGCGGCGGTCGTGGTGTTCATGCTGTCGATCACGGTGACCCTTGGATTGGCGCCCTTCGCGCTGGTGCAGTGGGTGCCGGTGGGGCCGCGCGAATTGGGGCTGTTGTTCCTGACGGCGGTGTTCGCGACGGCGGGACATTACACGATGACGCTGGCCTTTTCCGCGGCCCCCCTGACCGTCACGCAGCCGGTGACCTTCTTGCAGCTGATCTGGGCGACCCTGTTGGGCGTCGTTGTCTTTGCGGAACCGGTGGATGTCTGGGTGATCCTGGGCGGAACGCTGATCATCGCGGCGGTGACCTTTATCACCTGGCGCGAGGCTGCCTTGCGGCGCAGTCGCGCAAAAGCGCAGTCAGAGCCTTTGTAAGACGCCTCAAAATTGTGCAGATGGGCATGCCATCGCACACCGCCAATCCAAACAAACATGCTGCGATGCGGCATTAGCGGTAGCGGCGCTTGTATCACATGTCGGGACTAATTTCGTCTGCAAGGGCGGAGGGTTCATGACACTCGAAGCACTGATATTCGGTGGGTTAGGCAGCTTGGTCGAGTGCTCGGATTTAGACCGGGCGGCTTGGAATGCGGCGTTCCGCATGCACGACGTGGCGTGGGAATGGTCCTTCGATACCTATGCGGAATTGTTGCGCGACGGCGGGGACCGGCAATTGGCGGCCCGCTATGCCGCGCATCTGAACCAGATTGTCGAGGCCGAGGCGCTGGACGCGACGCATCAGAAGCTGTTTGCCGCGCAGCTGTCGGCGGCGGTGCCGTTGCGCCCCGGCGTGGCGCGGGTTCTGAACTGGGCGGCGCGCGGGGGGCTGAAGCTGGCCCTTGTCAGCCGCTCGGACGTGACGCCGGTTCAGGCGTTGCTTTCGGCCACGGCCCGGGAGCGCGGCGGGGTGCAGTTCGATGTCGCGGTCCTGCGGTCGGACGTGGCGCGATTGGCGCCGGACCCGGAAGGCATGGTGCAGGCGGCCGAGCGGTTGGACGTGGGCACGGGTCGGACGGTGGTGGTGGCGGACACGCCCGTCGCCGCGCAGGCCGCACAGGCGGCGGGTTTGCCGGTGGTGGCCTTTCCGGGCCTCTTGGCGGAAGCCGATCCCGACGCGTTTACCAACTGCCCCATGGCCCATGTCCTGAGCCCCGAGGGCCTGACCCGCGCGTGGCGGGACGCGATCTCGCAAACGCCTGCGGAATAACACGCCGCTTGATCTGCCTCAAAGTCGCGAAAACCGACTCGGCGCTAGGGTATTTTTCCAGGGAACACTCGGGAGCAAGGAGGCTGCAATGTCCCATACACCTCATGAATTGGCCGAAGACTTTCCGGGCGACGCGGAGAAGATCCACGCGCTGAAGGTTTCGAACCCGCATTTCGCCCGTTTGATGGACGAGTACCACGAGGTGAACCGTGCTGTGCATCGCGCCGAAACCGGCGTGGAACCGTGTGATCAGTTGGCCGAGACGCAGATGCGCAAGGACCGGATGCGCCTGAAGGATGAGATCGCGGGCATGCTGTCTAAAGCGGATGCCTGACGACGGTCTGACGTGACCGGGGGGCCGCCTGCTTGTTCCAGGCGGCCTTTTTCATTCAGGCCTAGGCCTCGGCGTCGCGGCCTTCGACATGGGCCTGGAAGCGTTCGAAGAACTGGTCGGCCATCTTGGTGGCGAAACTGTCGATCAGGCGCGAGCCCAGTTGCGCAAGCTTGCCGCCGACCTTCGCGTCGACGTCGTAGTGCAGGTCCGTGCCGCCGCCTTCTGCATCGCTGAGCATCACCTTGGCGCCGCCTTTGGCAAAGCCCGCAACGCCGCCTTTGCCTTCGCCCGAGATGGTGTAGCTTTCCTCGGGCACGATGTCGGAGAGGGTCACTTCGCCTTTGAAGGTCGCCTTCACCGGGCCGACCTTCTGTTTGACGACGGCGGCGAAGCCTTCTTCGGGGCTGCCCGTCAATTCTTCGCACCCCGGGATGCATTCCCGCAGAACATCGGCGCTGTTGAGGGCCGCCCAAACGGTGGCGCGGTCGGCTGCGATGGTGCGGGTGGCGTGCATTTCCATGGGGGTCTTCCTTTTGGCCGTCTCTGCGTAAGGGGTAGTGGGCGCGGGGGTGCGCTGTCAACGATTGCCTGTCACCTGCCGTTCGCGGCGGATCGTGTAGACGATGGAGGCCACGGCCAGAACGGATGTGATCAGCATGATGTAGATCAGCGGGAAGGCCCCGTTTTCGCCCGTCAGCAACGCGCCCGCGAGGGCCGACAGGGCCGCGCCCCCGCCGATCATGATTGCGCCGCCCAATCCGCTCGCCGTGCCGGCCAGATGCGGGCGCACCGACAACATGCCAGAGGTGGCATTGGGCAGGACCATGCCGTTGCCCAGACCGACGAAGGTGGTGAACCCGAAGAAGACCAACGCGGTCTTTGCCCCGGCGAGGAAGAACAGAAGCGAGGCCAGCAGACCGGCCGCAGACAGGATCGAGCCGATCAGGATCATCTGGTTGATACCCAGACGCACCGAGAACCGGCCCGAGATCCAGTTGCCAAAGAAATACCCCAAGGCCGGCGCGCCGAAATAGAGGCCCACGAGGGCCGGGGACAGGCCGAAGACTTCGGACCACACGAACGGCGCCCCGCCGAGATAGGCAAAGAACGCGCCCGAGGCGAAGGCCGCCGCGAGGCAGTAGCCCCAGAACCGGCGCGCGGTCAGAAGTTCGGGGTATTCCGCAAATTGTGCGCGGAAGGACGTAGATGTGGTGCGGGCAGTTTCGCCCAGATCGCTCCAGACCAGGTAAAGGACGATCGTCCCGATCAGCAGCAACAACCAGAAGTTCGAGTGCCAGCCGAGCGCCTGATCCAGTACACCACCGATGGCCGGGCCGATCATTGGCACGACGGCCATACCCATCGTGACATAGCCGATCTGGCTGGCGGCTTGGTCCGCCGGGTACATGTCCCGCACAACGGCCCGTCCCAGAACGAGGCCCGCGACAATCACCGCCTGCATCATGCGAAAGACCAGGAAGATCTCGACCGTGGGCGCCAGGATGCAGCCGACTGTCGCAATCAGGAACAGGCTGATGGCCCAGAGCAGCACGGGCCTGCGGCCGAACCGGTCGGAGACAGGCCCGATCACGATCTGCAAACAGGCATTCACGGCCAGATAGAGCGCCACCGACAGCTGCATCAGCCAATAGTCGGTGTCGAAATAGGTCGACATCTGGGGCAGCGACGGCAGGAAGATGTTCATCGACAGCGCGCCGAGGCCCGTCAGAACGATCAAGGTGAAGATATGAGGCGGGGTGGTCCGATCGCGGAAGCGGACCAGAGGCGCTGCAGTCATGGTATTGAGCTATGCTGCAAATCCGGCAGCGTCCAGACCAAGTTCTGTGCATGAATGCGCAAATCTTCCGAGTGCAGACCCCGTCGCCCCGGCAAATCGACAGATTATTGCGCTAACATGTCTCGATTTTTGCAAAACCATCCCTTTCGGACTCGCGCCCGCCCGACTGCGCCAATAGGTTGCGCGACAAAGGCCGGGTGCACGCGGTATGACCACGCGAAACCAAAACGGTCCAAGCACAAACATTCGGGAAGGGGACGCCCATGAAAGACATCCTGCAAGAGCTCGACAATCGCCGCGACGAAGCCCGTTTGGGGGGTGGCCAGAAGCGGATCGACAGCCAGCACGCGAAGGGCAAACTGACCGCCCGCGAACGGATCGAGGTCTTGCTCGATGAAGGAAGCTTCGAGGAATACGATATGTTCGTAACCCATCGCTGCACCGATTTCGGGATGGAGGCGTCGAAACCCCGGGGCGATGGTGTCGTGACCGGGTGGGGCACGATCAACGGGCGCATGGTCTATGTGTTCAGCCAGGATTTCACCGTTCTGGGCGGATCGGTGTCGGAAACCCATGGCGCGAAGATCTGCAAGATCATGGATATGGCGATGCAGAACGGCGCACCGGTGATCGGCATCAACGACAGTGGCGGCGCGCGCATCCAGGAAGGCGTCAGCTCTCTCGCGGCCTATGGCGAAGTGTTCCAGCGCAACATTGATGCTTCGGGCGTGGTGCCGCAAATCAGTGTCATCATGGGGCCATGTGCCGGCGGCGCGGTCTATTCGCCCGCGATGACCGACTTTATCTTCATGGTCAAAGACAGCTCGTACATGTTCGTCACCGGACCGGACGTGGTGAAGACGGTGACCAACGAACAGGTCACCGCCGAAGAGTTGGGCGGTGCCGGCACGCACACCAAGAAATCCTCGGTCGCCGACGGCGCGTTCGAAAACGATGTGGAAGCCTTGGGCGAAATTCGCCGCCTCGTCGACTTCCTGCCGCTGTCGAACCGGGAAAAGCCCCCGGTGCGCCCGTTTTTCGACAGCCCCGAGCGGGTGGAAGACAGCCTGGACACGCTGGTGCCCGACAACCCCAACGTGCCCTACGACATGAAGGAATTGATCCTGAAGATCGCGGATGAGGGGGATTTCTACGAAATTCAGGAGGATTTCGCGGGCAACATCATCACCGGCTTCATCCGGTTGGAGGGGCAGACCGTGGGCGTGGTGGCGAACCAGCCGATGGTTCTGGCCGGGGTTCTGGACATCGACAGCGCCCGCAAGGCGGCCCGGTTCGTGCGGTTCTGCGATGCGTTTGAAATCCCGCTTCTGACGCTGGTTGACGTGCCCGGGTTCCTGCCCGGCACCAGCCAGGAATACAATGGCGTCATCAAGCATGGGGCGAAGCTGCTGTTTGCCTATGGCGAGGCCACAATAACGAAGGTGACGGTCATCACCCGCAAAGCCTATGGCGGCGCCTATGTGGTGATGAGCTCCAAGCACATGCAGGGCGATATCAACTATGCGTGGCCGACCTCGGAGATTGCGGTGATGGGCGCCAAGGGCGCGGTCGAGATTCTGCACCGCGCCGATCTGGGCGATGCCGAGAAGATCGCGGCGCATACGACCGAGTATGAAGACCGCTTTGCCAACCCGTTCGTGGCGGCCGAGCGCGGCTTCATCGACGAGGTGATCCAGCCCCGTTCGACCCGTCGCCGTGTCTGCCGGGCCTTTGCGATGCTGCGCACGAAGAAGCAGACCAAGCCCTGGAAGAAGCACGACAACATTCCGCTCTGAGGGCGGGTTTCCGGATGGATGCCTGAGGCGGTGCGCGTGCCGCGTCAAGGAGGGATGATGAGCGATCCGATTTTCCACATGATCTCGAACGGGCCGCGGCCCGTGGCGCCGTTTTCCCATGCGGTGGAGCAGGATGGGTGGGTGCTCTTGACCGGGCAGATGCCGACCGACCCGGAGGCCCCGGATGCACCGCTGCCCGAGGGGATCGAGGCGCAGACGCGGCGGGTGATGGACAATCTGGCGTTGATCCTGGACGGGCTGGGGTTGGATCTGAGCCATGTGCTGCAGATGCGGGCCTATCTGACCGCGTTCGAGCGCGACTACGCCGCGTTCAACACCACCTACCAAAGCTATTTCCCCGAGGACCGGCGCCCGGCGCGCACGACCATCGGGGTGACCGCTCTGGCGGTGGGGGCGTTGGTCGAAATTGACTGCGTGGCGAAGCGCCCTTGAGAGATCGCTGGCATATCCTGGAGGCGGGCGACACCCTGACCGTTGCCCGGCGCCTGCCGGTGCGGTTCGACTTGCGCGTCGCGGCGGGGTTTCCCGAGGCCCATCGGCTGCGGCTGGCGCATCAGATCCGACAGGACGTGTGGCGCGCCTTGCAGCGCTTGCGGGGCTTCAGCCCAGTTGTCGCCGTGACCCGGACCGCCACCGGCCTGTGGGTCGAAGCCGGCGGCGCCATCGACGGGCGGGTGCCGGGAACGGCCGCCCCATGTCTGGCGACCCTGTTGGGCGACCCGGTGCATCGCGCCCGCTGGTTGCGCTACGCGGCGCCTCGGAGGTGACGCAGGTGGTGTGGACCCCCTTCCTTCCCAAGCGCGGTCGCGCCCCATCCTTGCCCCGGCGATGATGGGCATGCTTGGGTCGGTCACCGCTGCGACCGGGTGGGCGGATGACAGCGCGCCCGCGCCCGTGCTGGCGCCCTCGGGCGTCGGGATGACCTTGCACGAGGTGCTTTACGAAGAGCAGCCCTATTCGGGCGAGACCTTGATCGTTGTTCGTGTGGTGGCCCCGGCCATTACATCCCCGGTTCTGGCGGCAACGGTGCAGGCCGATATGCAGTGGGTGTGCGAGACATGGGGCCTTCCGGCATCAAGCCGCCTGTCGGTTCCGGCCGATCAGATTGTCGTCGAATTGATGGCCGAACCGATCACCCGAGGCGAACCCGCGCCCGACATAACGCAGTTTTTTGAAACATACAGCCCGCAAGACGACGTCTGTATCTGGGAGCTTTTCTGATGCGGATACAGAATGTTGTGGCACCTAGTTCAAGTAATCGAAATTGTGAGGCATTCGAGTCACAGCGCCGAACTGCCTGTGGAAACTCCTGTGGATTAGTCACGGTTGCAGGTATCCTGAAAAGTGGCTGCCCCCGTGCAGCTGTACCTCAGGTTGTGGCCGGGCGTTCGCGCCCGGTCACAATCCAAAACAATAGGAGAGCGAGATGTCTCGTTACATCAAATCGCTTCTTGCCCTGGGACTTGTGGCAGGTCTTGCAGCATGCGCCGCTCCGGTGCCCGAGCAGGAAGAGATTATCTTTATCGAACCGGCTCCGATCGTTCACGAGCCAGTCTACAACAAATACGGTTGAGACACCCTCCGGGCGGGACCTGCGTTCCGCCCGGCCTTTTGCCCCAAGCGCGCTGCGGGGGGCGACATGATCAAGCACCGCGGTTTCCCCTCGCGCCTGCCAAGCAGCGACTACCATTTCACCATTCGACGCGCCAACAAGGGCGGGGCGACCAAGCTGATCGCGCGGGAACGCTATGCGGACCGACGCCCGGCCGATCGCCGCGCTGATGCCGGGTTCATGGAGGCGCTGTGGCTGTATTTCGGGACCGAGCCCTTTGCGCGCGGCAATCTGGATGCCGGGCGGCTGAGCTGGCTGTTTGGCCGCGAGGTGGTCGCAGCCGAAGATCCGTTTGACCCGGAAGACTATGACGCCCTTATGGTGATCGACGAAGCCCGCGCCCGCGCCAGTTTTCCCGAGGCGTTCGACGGCGGCAGCATCTGGGAGGACGGATCGGCATGAACCTGCCCGCCCCCCGCAGAACTGCGCAAAAAAGCGCGCATCGCGTGGCCCGGACCGGATCGCCACTTTCCCGCCACATTTCCTGTGACACAGTGGCCCTACCGGCCTGTGTCCCCAACATCAAAACGGCCGGATTTGACAAGACGTGTTACCCTTCCCCTTGTGCGCGGTCGGCCCATTCCTTGAGTCGACCGCGTTTTTTTGCCGACCGAGGGTGTAGGAAAACCGTGCCTTTTTCGGATGCCGGTTTCGGTGTAAGGCTGGCGGTACGAGGATCATCGACAGGAGCAGACGCAAAATGCGCGCCACCCAGAAAACCCCACTCATCGCAACCCTGTTTGCGGGCGTTCTTGCCCTCTCGGGGTGTGTCACATCGGATCTTGAACGCGGCGCCATTGGTGCGGCCGCGGGCGGCGTTGGCGCCGCGGCCCTTGGCGGCAATGTCGGCACCGGCATCCTGGTCGGCGCAGCCGCCGGTGCGCTGTGCGACGACGTCAGCTTGTGCTGATCGCCCGGATCTAAAACACCATTCAAACAACGAGGGCCACCGGTCGCATTGCGTTCCGGTGGTCTTTTTGTGTCAAGACGGCGGGAAACGGCCGGAAGGAAGGGACGAAGAGATATGTTCAAAAAGCTGCTGATCGCCAACCGGGGCGAAATTGCCTGCCGCGTCATCAAGACGGCACGCAAGATGGGGATCCCAACGGTCGCCGTCTATTCCGATGCCGACCGCAATGCCCTGCATGTGAAAATGGCGGACGAAGCGGTGCATATCGGCCCGCCGCCCGCTGCCGAAAGTTATATCGTGATCGACAAGATCATGGACGCGATCAAGCAGACCGGCGCTGAGGCGGTTCATCCGGGCTATGGCTTCTTGTCCGAGAACATGAATTTCGCGGCGGCCCTGGCCAAGGCAGGTGTCGCATTTGTCGGCCCGCCGGAAGGTGCGATCGAATCGATGGGCGACAAGATCACGTCGAAGAAGATCGCAGCGGAGGCCGGGGTAAGCACGGTGCCCGGCCATATGGGTCTGATCGAGGATGCCGAGGAAGCGATCAAGATCTCGGGTGAGATCGGATATCCGGTGATGCTGAAGGCCTCGGCCGGCGGCGGCGGCAAGGGGATGCGGATCGCCTGGAACGAGGACGAGGTGCGCGAAGGCTTCCAGGCCTCGAAGAACGAAGCGGCGGCCAGCTTTGGCGATGACCGCATGTTCATCGAAAAATTCGTCACACAGCCGCGCCATATCGAGATTCAGGTTCTGGCCGACGCCCATGGCAACGCGGTGTATCTGGGCGAGCGCGAATGCTCGATCCAGCGTCGGAACCAGAAGGTCATCGAGGAGGCCCCGTCGCCGTTCCTCGACCCCGAAACGCGCAAGGCGATGGGCGAGCAGGCCGTCGCGCTGGCCAAGGCCGTGGGCTACACCAGCGCGGGCACGGTCGAGTTCATCGTGGATGGCGACAAGAACTTCTACTTCCTCGAGATGAACACGCGCCTGCAGGTGGAACACCCGGTGACGGAGCTGATCACCGGTGTCGATCTGGTGGAACAGATGATCCGTGTGGCCGGCGGTGAGCCGCTGTCGATCACGCAGGAGGATGTGACGCTGACCGGGTGGGCGATCGAAAGCCGGCTCTACGCGGAAGACCCTTATCGCAACTTCCTGCCGTCGATCGGGCGCCTGACGCGCTATCGTCCGCCGGCCGAAACCGCCGCCGGTCCGCTGCTGGACACTGGCAAATGGCAGGGGGAGGCGCCCTCGGGCGACACGGCCGTGCGCAACGATACCGGCGTCTACGAAGGCGGCGAGATCAGCATGTATTACGACCCGATGATCGCGAAGCTGTGCACCTGGGCGCCGGATCGGGCGCAGGCCATCGAAGCAATGCGCGTGGCGCTGGACGGGTTCGAGTTGGAGGGGACCGGCCACAACCTGCCCTTCCTGAGCGCCGTGATGGACCACGAGCGGTTCGTGACCGGCAACATCACCACGGCCTTCATTGCCGAGGAGTATCCCGACGGGTTTGACGGCGTGACGCTGGACGATGCCGCGCTGAAGCGCGTTGCGGCGGCGGCGTCGGCCATGCACCGGGTTGCCGAGATCCGGCGCACGCGCATCTCGGGCCGTCTGGGCAACCACGAGCGGCGCGTCGGCTCGGATTGGGTGGTCACGGCGCAGGGGCAGACCCTGCCGGTGCATATTGATGCCGATCACGATGGTTCGACCGTGACCTTTGCGGACGGGGCGGTGATGCGGGTGAGCTCGGATTGGACGCCGGGCAATCAGCTGGCGCGTCTGACGGTCGACGGCGAGGCGCTGGTCATCAAGGTTGGCAAAGTGCCGGGCGGGTTCCGGATGCGGACCCGTGGGGCGGACCTGAAGGTGCTGGTGCGCAGCCCGCGCAACGCGGAACTCGCGGAACTGATGCCCGAGAAGCTGCCGCCAGACACGTCGAAGATGCTGCTGTGCCCGATGCCCGGTCTGATCGTGAAGGTCGATGTGGCCGAAGGCGACGAGGTGCAGGAAGGTCAGGCGCTGTGCACGGTCGAGGCGATGAAGCTGGAAAACATCCTGCGCGCCGAGAAGAAGGGTGTCGTCTCCAAGATCAACGCCGGCCCGGGCGACAGCCTGGCCGTTGACGATGTGATCATGGAATTCGAGTAAGCAGTTGAAGGCGCGGGGTTATTCTCCGCGCCGCAACTCTTCCTGGCGCAACGAGAAATTGTCGATGGCGCGCACGATTTCGCGCACATCGCGGGGTGATGGACGGCGAATGCCGACCGATCCGTCTTTCTGCATGATCACCAAAGCAAACCCGCGCGGGCGCAATTGGGTGCGGATCGCGGATCGGGCGGATGGATCGGTGTCGACCAGGATCACAACATCGCGTTCCAGCAGCGGGTCGGGCCGGTCGGCCAGAAGCTCCATCTGTTCGATGAACCGGGGATCGGCGGGTGTGTCGGCAAAGACCACGATCGGACGGGCCACCCAGAGGAATTCCTCAAGGGTGAAATCGGCCGCGTCGCGGGGCTCCATCGGATCGACGGCTTCGACCGGCGTCTCGGCCGAACTGTCCGATGCCATGGCCACATCCCCGTCCGTGCTGTCTTGGGCAAACGCCGGGGCAGACAGGCCTAAAGCCACTAAAAACGCTAGAAAAATCGGTCGCATGAGCCCTCCGTCCCGAAAGATATAGGCACCGCTTGGCCGAAAGCGAAGCCCCAAGCTGCGACAATCGGGCCAATCTTCACGGCATCTTCATTCCTTGGCCTCAGACCCGACGCATTGCTTGGGTTTCGTGGGGGAATGAAGGATCGGCGCATGAAAATCGTTCTGCATGTCGGCGCACATCAGACCGCCACAACAACGCTGCAACGCATGATGGGCGGCAGCCGTCTGGCGCTTGAGGCGGCCAAAATCGGCTACTGGGGGCCCAAGCGCACCCGGGGCGGGTTGTTTCAGGGATTGATCGGGCATTCGGGCGCCGTGCACCCCTGGCACGTCAGCCGCGCGCGCAAGCGGGTGCGCCTTGGCCTAGCCACGTTGGCCGACCGTGGGGTCGACCGGTTGCTGGTCAGCGAAGAGAACATGCTTGGAACCATGCGCAGCGTCCTGGACGACCGGATCCTCTTCGGGGATGCGGCCCTGCGCGTGCACCGGTTTGCGCAGGCGTTTGACGGCCACGACCTGACCATTGCCCTGGGCATTCGGAGCTACGCGGCGTGGTGGCGGTCCGTCCTGGCCTTTCGTCTGACCCGGGGTGGACCACGGCCAAGCCGGCCCCTGGCCGCGAAGCTGGTCGCGCAACCGCGCCGGTGGCGTCACGTCGTTGCGGATCTTGCCGTTGCGGTCCCGCATGCCCGCATCGTCGTGTGGGATCACGCCGGCATGGGGCGCCGACCGGACGCCCTGGTGCGATCTCTCCTGGATGTGGATCTGCCCTTTTCCGGCGCGGCAGAGCGGCTAAACACCGGCGCATCCCTGGACGCGTTGCGCGCCTATGTGGATGCCTGCGGGTACAACCCCGAGGTGATCCCTAGCGACGCAGGCGACTTTATGCCGTTTGACGCTGATCAACGTGCGGTGCTAGGCGACCTCTATTGTGACGATATTGATTGGTTGGCCGCCGGGGCGGACGGATTGGCCACCTTTCTCGCTGAGCCGGGGCATCAGACCCCGCGCCAGACTGGACACGGAAGAGGACAACCCAATGACGGACCGCATCGACGATTGGCGGACACTGGCTGAAAAAGAGTTGAAGGGCCGGGACCCTGACAGCCTGACGTGGCAGACGCTGGAAGGCATCGACGTCAAACCAATCTACACCGACGCGGACACCGCCGATCTGGACCATATGGGCACCCTGCCGGGCTTTGGGCCGTTCACGCGCGGGGTCAAGGCCACGATGTATGCCGGCCGCCCCTGGACGATCCGCCAGTATGCCGGGTTTTCCACCGCCGAAGAATCGAACGCATTTTACCGCAAGGCCCTGGATGCCGGTCAGCAAGGCGTGTCGGTCGCGTTCGATCTGGCGACGCATCGCGGCTATGACAGTGACCATCCCCGCGTTGTGGGCGATGTGGGCAAGGCTGGCGTGGCCATCGACAGCGTCGAGGACATGAAGATCCTGTTCGATGGCATTCCGTTGGACCGCATCTCGGTCTCGATGACGATGAACGGCGCGGTCATCCCGGTGTTGGCCAATTTCATCGTGACCGGGGAAGAACAGGGACATGACCGTTCGGTTCTGTCGGGCACCATTCAGAACGACATTCTGAAGGAGTTCATGGTCCGCAACACCTATATCTACCCGCCCGAGCCGTCGATGCGGATCATCTCGGACATTATCGAATACACCTCGAATGAAATGCCCAAGTTCAACTCGATTTCGATCTCGGGCTACCACATGCAGGAGGCTGGCGCGAACCTCGTGCAGGAGCTGGCCTATACCCTGGCCGACGGGCGCGAATACGTGCGTGCTGCCATCGAGGCCGGGATGGATGTGGACAAGTTTGCCGGGCGCCTGAGCTTCTTCTTCGCGATTGGCATGAACTTTTTCATGGAGATCGCCAAGCTGCGGGCCGCGCGCACACTCTGGCACCGCATCATGACCGAGTTCGGGGCGAAATCCGACCGCTCCAAGATGCTGCGGACGCATTGCCAGACCTCGGGCGTCAGCCTGCAGGAACAGGATCCCTACAACAACGTCGTGCGCACCGCCTACGAGGCGATGAGCGCGGTGTTGGGCGGCACGCAGAGCCTGCACACCAATGCGCTGGACGAGGCCATCGCGCTGCCGACCGAGTTTTCGGCCCGCATCGCCCGCAACACGCAGCTGATCCTGCAAGAGGAAACCGGCGTGACCAAGACCGTCGATCCGCTGGCGGGGTCCTATTACGTGGAAAGCCTGACCAACGATCTGATCGAGAAAGCCTGGGCCTTGATCGAAGAGGTCGAGGAGATGGGCGGCATGACCAAGGCCGTCGCCTCGGGCATGCCGAAGCTGCGGATCGAGGAAAGCGCGGCCAAGCGGCAAGCGATGATCGACCGTGGCGAGGAGGTGATCGTCGGGGTCAACAAGTACCGCAAGGATCACGAAGATCCGATCGACATTCTGGAAATCGACAACGACAAGGTGCGCGAGGCGCAGGTGGCCCGGCTTGAGGCGATGCGCCAGTCGCGCGACGACGCGGCCTGCACCGCGGCTCTGGCCGAGTTGCGCCGCCGGGCGACCGAGGGCGGGAACCTGTTGGAAGCCGCGGTCGAGGCGGCCCGGGCCCGCGCCAGCGTGGGAGAGATCAGCATGGCCATGGAAGAGGCATTCGGCCGCCACCGCGCCGAGGTGAAGACGCTCGCCGGGGTGTATGGCGCAGCCTACGAGGGGGATGAAGGCTTTGCCCAGATCCAGAAGGACGTGGACGCCTTTGCCGAAGCCGAAGGCCGCCGCCCGCGCATGTTGGTGGTGAAAATGGGCCAGGATGGCCATGACCGCGGCGCCAAGGTCATCGCGACCGCCTTTGCCGATATTGGCTTTGACGTGGATGTCGGACCGCTGTTCCAGACCCCGGAAGAAGCCGCGCAGGATGCCATCGACAATGACGTGCATGTGGTCGGGATTTCCAGCCAGGCAGCGGGGCACAAGACCCTTGCGCCGAAGCTGATCGATGCGCTCAAGGCCGAAGGGGCGGGGGATATCATCGTGATCTGTGGCGGGGTCATTCCGCAGCAGGATTACGAGTATCTGCAAAACGCCGGCGTGAAGGCCATCTTTGGACCGGGCACCAATATCCCGGCGGCCGCCCGCGATATCCTGGACCTGATCCGCGCGGCGCAAGCAGAAGCTGCCTGATCGACGCGGAGTGCTGCGAAATGCGTCGCCCCGTGGCACCGGGGCGATTGCAGGCGGCTTTCCCCTTGCTCTGCGGGTGCACCTGACGCATCAAGACCGGTAACAGGAGGCGCCCATGGCTCTGCCAGTTCGGCAACAGTTGATGTATTGGGGCATCGCGACGGCGGTGTTCCTTTTGCTGCTCTGGACCCTTGGGCAGGTGATTTTGCCCTTCGTCGTGGGCGGCGCGATCGCCTATTTCCTTGATCCGGTGGCCGACCGGCTGGAACGCATGGGGTGTTCGCGCGCGATCTCGACAATCATCATCTTCGTCTTCCTGATCATGATCGTGGTGCTTGTGGCCTTGATCGTGATCCCGCTTCTGGTTCAGCAGACAACCGGGCTTGTGCAATCTGCCCCGGCGTTGTTCGAGCAGCTGCGCACCGTGCTTACGGAGCGCTTTCCGTCTCTGATGGAAGAAGGGTCTCCCATCCGCCAGTCGCTGGTCAGCTTGGGTGAGACGATCCAGGCGCGGGGTGGCGAGTTGCTCCAGACGGCGCTGAGCTCTGCGGCCAGTGTCGTGAACCTGCTGGTCTTCCTGGTGATCGTGCCGGTCGTGGCGTTTTACATGCTGCTCGATTGGGATCGCATGGTGGCGCGGGTGGATGAGCTGTTGCCGCGTGACCACCAACCGGTCATCCGTCGCCTGGCCAGCGAGATCGACAGGACCCTGGCCAGTTTCGTGCGCGGGCAGGGCACAGTGTGTCTGATCCTTGGGACGTTCTACGCGGTTGCCTTGATGGTGGTGGGACTGCAGTTCGGGTTGGTGGCGGGCCTGATCGCGGGACTTTTGACCTTCATTCCCTATGTCGGCGCGCTGGTGGGTGGGGCGTTGTCCGTCGGTCTGGCGCTGTTCCAGTTCTGGGGTGAGTGGTGGATGATCCTGATTGTGGCAGCCATCTTCCAGGTTGGCCAATTGGTCGAAGGCAACATCCTGACACCCAACCTGGTCGGCTCCTCCGTCGGGTTGCACCCGGTCTGGCTGCTGTTCGCGCTGTCGGCCTTTGGCGCGGTCTTTGGCTTTGTCGGGCTTTTGGTGGCGGTCCCGGTGGCGGCCGCGATCGGGGTGCTGGTGCGGTTCGCGCTGGAGCAATACCGCATGGGTCTTTTGTATCAGGGTGTCTCTGGACGCACACCGCCGCCCGCCGACCCGGAAGACTGATGGCCGATCAGCTTGTGTTTGACCTGCCCGTGCGTGTCGCGATGGGGCGGGAGGATTTCATGGTTTCCGCCGCCAATGCCACGGCTCTCGCCGGGATCGAGGGCTGGACCGAGTGGCCGCATGGCAAGGCGGTGCTGGTGGGGCCAGAGGGCGCGGGCAAATCCCACCTGGCCCGCGTGTTCGCCAAGCAATCGGGGGCAGAGGTGATCACCGCCCGGGCGCTGGTGGAGGCGGGTGCCGAAGACGCAAGCCGCGCCACACATCCGTTGGTCATCGAAGACGCCGACCAGATCGCGGGCAACCGCGCCGCGGAGACCGTCCTGTTTCACGCCCACAATGCCCTGGCCGGCGCTGGCTTGCCGCTCATGGTCACCGCCCGCGCTCTCCCCGCCCGGTGGGGACTGGTCTTGCCGGATCTGGCCAGTCGCATGGCGCAGGCGCAGGTGTTCGAACTCCAGCCGCCCGATGACGCGTTGCTGATGGCCTTGATGGTCAAGCTGGCGCAGGATCGGCAACTGACCCTGACCCCGGATCTGGTCACCTACAGCCTGCCGCGGATCGAGCGATCCTTTGCGGCGGTGCAACGCTTCATCAAGGCGCTTGATACGCTGTCGCTTGCCGAAAAGGCGGCGCCGAAGAAAAAGCACATCCGCGCCATACTTGCAGACCGGCCCGAGGCAGAGGATGATTGACGCCCGCACCCCCCATTGTGTCACGCAATCGTCACCGAACCCCGTTTAGGTCCCGCGCATGAGTTTTGCAGATTTCCTGACCGCCCCGCCCGCCGACCCGGTGGAGTTGCCCGAGGCGGACGTCACCGGCCCGCAGCGGTTCTTCAACCGCGAACTGTCCTGGCTTGCCTTCAATTGGCGCGTCCTGGAGGAGGCCGAGAACCCCCGCGTGCCCTTGTTGGAACGGGTGCGGTTTGTGTCGATCTCAGCGGGCAACCTTGATGAGTTCTACACCGTGCGCGTCGCGGGCCTGCGGGAACTGGCGCAGGAGGGGAACCTGACGCCTTCGGACGATGGACACACCCCGGCGGAACAGTTGCGCCTGATCAACGCCGATGCGCGCCGCCTGATGCAGCGCCAGCAGATGGTCTGGAACAAGCTGATGGGCGAGATGGAAGCCGAGGGCATCAGCGTCGTGACCGCAAAGAAGCTGCGCGCCGCCGAGAAGAAACATCTGGAGGAGGTGTTTCTGACCAAGGTGTTCCCGGTTCTGTCCCCACTGGCGATCGACCCGGCCCATCCGTTCCCTTTCATTCCGAACGAAGGCATTGCGCTGGCCGTGCAGTTGGAGCGCGCCAAGGACGGGCGCGTGTTGCAATCTCTGTTGCCGATCCCGAACCAGATCGACCGCTTCATTCGCCTGCCCAGTTCGAATGGCAGCGCGCGGTTCCTGCCCTTGGAAGAGCTGTTGCTGATGCATATCGGCGCCCTGTTCCCAGGCTATGAGTTGAAGGGGCAATGCGCCTTCCGGGTGTTGCGCGACAGTGATCTGGAGGTCGAGGAAGAGGCCGAAGACCTGGTGCGCGAGTTTGAAACGGCGCTGAAGCGCCGCCGCCGTGGCGAGGTCGTCCGCCTGCAGATTTCAGATGGGGCCCCGTCCGAACTGAAGGATGTGATCGTCGAGGAACTGCACGTTACGCCTGACGAAATTGTCGATGTGCGTGGCATGGTCGGATTGGTGGGATTGAAGGAACTGGTGGTCGATGAACGGCCCGAGCATTTGTGGCGGTCCTTCACGCCGCGCGTGCCCGAACGGGTTCAGGACCACGATGGCGATATGTTCGCGGCGATCCGGCAGAAGGACATGCTGCTGCACCATCCCTACGAAACCTTTGACATGGTGATCCGGTTTCTGGCGCAGGCCGCGCGCGATCCCAATGTCATCGCGATCAAACAGACGCTGTATCGCACCTCGGCGGAAAGCCCGATTGTCTCGGCCCTGTGCGAGGCGGCAGAGAACGGGAAATCCGTGACCGCGCTTGTTGAATTGAAGGCCCGCTTTGACGAGGCCGCCAACATCCGCCAGTCGCGCAAGCTGGAACGCTCGGGCGCGCATGTCATCTATGGGTTCATCAACTACAAGACCCACGCCAAGATCAGCACGGTGGTGCGCAAGGAAGGCGATCGCCTTGTCACCTACACACATTACGGGACAGGCAACTATCACCCGATCACGGCGCGGATTTACACCGACCTGAGCCTGTTCACCTGCGATGACGCGCTTGGGCGCGACGCGACCAAGGTGTTCAACTATGTCGGCGGATACGCCGAGCCGGAAGGGCTGGAGAACCTCGCCATTTCGCCGCTGACGATGAAATCCACGATCATCGACCGCCTGAAGGCCGAGGCCGAGTTTGCCCGCGCCGGCAAGCCTGCGATGGTGTGGGCCAAGATGAACAGCCTGATCGAGCCCGACGTGATCGACGCGCTCTACGAGGCCAGCCAGGCCGGGGTGAAGATTGATCTTGTCATTCGCGGGATCTGCGGTGTGCGCCCCGGCGTGAAGGGGCTGAGCGAGAACATCCGCGTGAAATCGGTCGTGGGCCGGTTCCTGGAGCATCCCCGGATCGTCTGCTTCGGCAACGGCTACGGGCTTCCGGCGAAAAAGGCGCGGGTGTTCATCAGTTCGGCCGATTGGATGGGGCGCAACCTCAACCGCCGGGTCGAAACGCTGGTGGAGTGCAAGAACGCCACAGTGAAGGCCCAGATTGTCGGGCAGATCATGGCGGCGAACCTGGCCGATGTGGCGCAATCCTGGGTGTTGCAGGCCGACGGTACGTATCTGCGCCCGGACCTGAGCCAAATTGAAAACCCGTTCTCCTGCCATCGCTTCTTCATGGAAAACCCGTCGCTGTCCGGGCGGGGGTCGGCGGGGGCGAAGGACGTGCCGGAATTGACGCACAGCCAGGACTGAGCGTCGGTTGACCGGGCCGGTTTTGCCGTGCCATCAAGTCCCCCATGACGACGCTTTCCATGGCGGACCCGATGGATGTCGATCCATCTGACGCAAGCCCCGAATGGGGGCCGTTTGGGGTCCCGCTTTTTGACGGACCCGAAGCGCGCGCCCTGGCGCGGGTGGGGGTGATCGACATCGGGTCGAACTCGGTCCGGATGGTTGTGTTCGACGGTGCGGCGCGGTCACCGGCCTATTTCTATAACGAGAAAATCCTGTGTGGTCTTGGGGCCGGTGTGTCGGAAACGGGACGCTTGAACCCCGAGGGCAAGGTGCGGGCCTTGGCGGCGCTCAAGCGGTTTGCGGCGCTGGCGCGGGGTGTCGGCGTGTCCCCCCTGTTGACGGTGGCCACGGCGGCCGTGCGCGACGCCAGCGACGGCCCCGAGTTCCGGCGGCTGGTCGAAACCGAGGCCGGTTTGGACATCCGTGTGTTGGACGGCGAGGAGGAGGCCCGCCTGTCGGCGCAGGGCGTGTTGCTGGGCTGGCCCGGGGCGGAGGGGTTGATCTGCGATATCGGCGGCTCGTCCATGGAACTGGCCGAGCTGAGGGGCGGGGGCGAGGTTGGCATTCGCCGGACCTCGGGTCTGGGTCCGCTGAAACTGGCGTCGGTTCCGGGCGGCAAGAAGGGGCTGAAGGCCCACATTAAGCAGGGCGTTGCGGACCTCGCGGCGGAGTTTCCGACGCAACCCAAGCGTCTGTTCCTGGTCGGAGGTTCGTGGCGGGCCATCGCCCGGGTCGATATGGAGCGTCGCGGGTACCCGCTGAAGGTTCTGCATGAATACCGGATGCGGCCCAAGGCCATCATGGACACGATCAAGTACATATCCGAGGCCGACATCGAAGACCTGCGCGGCCGCACCGGCACCAGCGAGGCGCGGATGCGGCTTGTGCCGGTTGCAGCAGAGGTGCTGAAGTATCTGGTGCGCACGGTGCAGCCGAAGGAGGTCGCGATCTCGAGCTACGGGATCCGCGAGGGGCTGTTGTATGAACAGATGGGTGAACGGCTGCGCCATCGCGACCCGCTGATCGAAGCGGCGCGTCATTCCGAGGCGCAATCGGCGCGCATGCCCGGGTTTGGCCGGGCGCTGTATCGCTTCATCGAGCCGCTGTTCACGCGCGCGAACCCCGGGAAGCAACGGCTGATCCGGGCGGCCTGCCTGCTGCATGATGTCAGTTGGCGCGCGCATCCCGACTATCGGGCCGAAGTGTGTTTCGACAACGCGACCCGCGCCAATCTGGGGGGGCTGGCCCACGCCGAGCGGGTCTATCTGGGACTGGCGCTGCTGCACCGCTACAAGTCCAACCGGGCGGCGACCGGGTTCGACGAAAGCCTGCTGTCGCTGCTGCCGGACGACCAGATCAAGGAGGCCGAGATCGTGGGCCGGGCGATGCGCTTTGGCGCGATGTTCGCGGTGGCCGCCCCGTCTGATCACGGCGAACTGACTCATCGTCCCAAGCGCGGAGAGTTGATCCTGACGCTGAAGACAGCGCAAGGCCGCGACCTGTTTGGCGAGGTGGCACTGGCCCGGTTCAAAGCCCTGGCCACAGCGATGGGGATCAACCCCATCGTGGAGGGCATGGATTAACGGCCCCGTAGGGTTTTCCTGACTAGGGTGACGGGATCTTTGGGCCTAGCTCTGTTGGGGCTGCCCATCCACCCCATGTCGGAGGTCGCCCCGTGCCCGTTTTGAACACCCTCGCTTGTACTCTCGTGCTGCTGATCACGCTGGTCTTTACGGTGATGATCTTTGGGTCGGGCATGGCGACGGTCGGCGGGGTGTGATGGGCAGCGCCGCAGCGCAGGCGCGACTTGTGAGGGGGGTGTCTTTGGCGTAGACGATGGGCGTTGCTGCATCGTTTCAAGAAGGCCCGCCTGACATGCGTCTGTCCCGCTACTTCCTCCCCGTTTTGAAGGAAACGCCGTCCGAGGCGCAGATTGTCAGCCATCGGCTGATGCTGCGGGCCGGGATGATCAAACAGGCCAGCGCCGGCATCTATTCGTGGCTGCCCCTCGGCTACAAGGTTCTGCGCAATATCGAACGGATCGTGCACGAAGAGCAGGTGCGCGCGGGCCATATCCCGATGCTGATGCCGACGCTGCAATCCGCGGATCTCTGGCGGGAAAGCGGGCGCTACGATGCCTACGGGCCCGAGATGTTGCGCATCCGCGACCGGCACGATCGCGACATGCTCTATGGTCCGACGAACGAAGAGCTGATCACCGACATCTTCCGCAGCCATGTGACCAGCTACAAGGACCTGCCGCTGACGCTGTACCACATCCAGTGGAAGTTCCGCGATGAGATCCGCCCGCGCTTTGGCGTGATGCGCGGCCGGGAATTCCTGATGAAGGATGGCTACAACTTCGACCTGACCAAGGAAGACGCGCTGCACGCCTATAACCGCCATCTGGTCAGCTACTTACGCACCTACGAGCGGATGGGCCTTCAGGCGATCCCGATGCGCGCAGATTCCGGCCCCATCGGCGGTGACGACACCCATGAGTTTCTTGTTCTTGCCGACACGGGCGAGAGCGAGGTGTTCTACGATTCCGAGATCACCGATCTGACCTTTGGCGACCGCGAGGTCGATTACGATTCCGTCGAACAGTGCCAGGCGATCCTCGAGGAATTCACGTCGCGTTATGCCCGGACCGACGAAACCCATGATGCCGAGGTTTTCGCGCAGATCCCCGCCGACCGCCAACGCGTCGCGCGCGGCATCGAGGTCGGGCAGATCTTCTATTTTGGCACCAAGTATTCGGATGCCATGGGCGCCATGGTCGACGACGGCCAGGGTGGGCGCGTGCCGGTCCATATGGGCAGCCACGGGATCGGCGTCAGCCGTCTGATGGGCGCCATCATCGAGGCCAGCCATGATGACAACGGGATCATCTGGCCGGAGGGTGTTACACCGTTCCACGTCGGGATCGTGAACCTCAAACAGGGGGATGCGGCTTGCGACGGGGCCTGCGAGGCGCTTTATGCCAATCTCAAGGCCGCGGGACTGGATCCGCTCTACGATGACCGGAGCGAGCGGGCCGGCGCCAAGTTCGCGACCATGGATCTGATTGGTCTGCCCTGGCGGATCACAGTTGGCCCGCGCGGGCTTCAGGCCGGCGAGGTCGAATTGACCAGCCGGAAAACCGGCGAAAGTGAAGCGATGAGCCCCGAAGCCGCGACTGCGCGGGTGGTTGAGCTGTATGCCGGGCATCTGGCGCAGGGTGTCGTGTAACACCGACCCCGGCGCACACCGCGGAGGATCCAACAGGACCCTCCGCGCGTTTTGATCTTACTTCTCCGGACGCGTGCGCGCGGGCGCACCTTCCAGGTTCAGCATCTGCATCGCAGCCACAACGTAGTCGACATAGGTCGCGACGTTGCGGTCATACGGTTCCCGCGGCAGGCCGATCGTGTGGGATTCCACGCCGATGATCCGGTACCGTCCGCCATCCTGAATGAACAACGGTGAGCCGCTGTCACCTTGCAGGGTGTCGCATTCGTGGACCAACTCGTTCACGGAGGTGACCTCGACAAACGGGCAGGCGAGGTTGCCGGTCATGATCTCGTGCTGGTCATAGCTGTAGCCCGCCTGCAGGATGTTGGGGCCTTGGCCCGCTTGGAGGGACGCGATTTCCTGTCCGGTCAATGGACCCACATCCATCCAGCCAAGCTGGTTGCCGATGGGCTCGGCCAGGAAAAGGAACGAATAGTCCGTGCCATCCGCTTCCCCATCCATCCAGCGCGGTGGGACGTGATAGCTGACCACCGCCGAGCGCGCGTTGTAGCTGCCGCTGTTGTAGCCCGCCAAGAATTCGACCGGGGGGGTGTCGACGACGCCGTTGTTGGCGACGCAGTGGGCGGCCGTCAGGACGACATTCGGACCGATCAGCGCGCCCGAGCAGCTGGCCTCGGACATGTCGACGAAACCGATCATGTTCCACGGCGCGACAGTGGTGTCGACGGAGACGCGATCGTCCTCGCCGAAAAAGGCACGCTCGAACTACCCGGCGAAGGCACCAAGTTCCGTGATCATGAGTGTGGCGGGCGGGTAGTCCCCATTGGTGGGGGAATAGGTGCCGACCCAAATGTCGTACTGACCCTCAAGCGGATCTTCGGAGGTCAGGGCCGGGTTCAGGGCCGAGCTGTCATCATTGCAATGCCAGGCCCCGTCCGGCGTGTTGATGAGCAGGACCGTGTCTTCGCGCGCTTCGACGTAGAACGAAAGCGGCAGGTCTTCGAAGGGTGTGAAATGGACCCTTAGATCGGGGGCTTCGGCGAAATGCCCCGTGCAGGCATTTCCGGTCGCCGCATCCGGGTATTGAGCCTGGATCGAGCCGCCGGCAAGGATGCTGATCCAGTTCGGGTCCGGCAGGAACCCGGACGCAACGCTGATGATCCCGAAGGTTGGGGGCAGGTTGTAATCCTGCGCCTGGACGGACGTGGGTAGGGTTGTGAGCGCAACAAGCGCCCCGAGCACCGCGGATCCCAGAATGTGTTTCAAAGCCAAAGCCGCCTCCCTGTTATGGCTGGTCGTTATGGGCACAAACAAAGCCTAGGCCGTGCGACGCCGCGCTGGCAAGGAAGGTTAACCGCCGGTGCGTCCGACGGTTGCAGCCTGGTGCCCGAAGCGTAGGGCGCCGCAGTTTATCAAATCTTAATGATTTTTCGGCTGGCTGAGCGCCAAATCGCCCTGTCCACTGCGTGGTCTTGACCACAATCGGGGGATAAACCATTTCCCAATGTGTTGACTCTAGAGTCCATGAATGCATTTTTTGTTCAAGTTTCGCGATCGGGAGGGTTGGTCCGCTATGTCCCGCAGTTCATGGATGACGACGATTCTGAAGTGCGATGCATCCTGCTGCGGCCCGATGTGGCCACACGCCTGGCCCAACCGTCAGACGACTTGGAGGAAAGGCTTTGGATTGGGATTCACGCGCAAATGACGGCCTATGTGCGCGGCGATCTGCTTAGCATCAGCTATCCCGGGTCGCAGGGGCCCAATGGGGATGTCAAAGGGTTGGCGCCTGCGACCGGGCCGCACTGGCAGATGCGCTTCCGCACGCAGACCCAATACCGACTTCTGGGCGTGGTGCCGGAGAAGGATGTGTTTGTTGGCACGCTCCTCCTGCCGCGCCCGGGTTTGGATTTTCACGCCGCGACAAGACGATCGACCCAGATTTGGAACTCGCTCCCGACCGCTGGCAAACCGACTTTGATTTCTTCTGCACACCCCGACCATGCCTTCACACATTGGAGAGAGGCGTCATGACAGCAGCCCAAAAAGACTACGCGTTGGCCTTCGGTGCCGACAAAGACATGCGCAAGGTGATCGAAGCCCTGCAGGCGGCGTTTGACGACAGCTGCCAGAACGCGGAGGTCACGACGACCGGCCTGGCCAAGCGGGTGGGGATGGATGCCTCGGCGCTTTCGCGCATCCTCAACGGGAAGAACCAGAATCTGAAGTTGTTGACCCTGGCCACCATCCTGCGTGGCCTCGACAAGCGTATGGAGATGTCGGTGGTGGATTTGGCCGACGTTGCCAAGACCATGACCAATCATCGGAAGTTGCCGGATGTGGAGTGCCCGGTTGATGTCGCACTGGCGCTCAAACCGGCATCTTTCCGGGTGAAGATGGCCGCCCCCGGCGATCCGGCCGAGGACGCCGGGATCACACGCTCGTCGATCCAGAGACGCCCTATGATCCGGCCCCTCCATGTCGACAGCTAAGTTTCTCAGCGCCGTTGCCTGTGAAGATGTCCGAACGGAAGCCTCGGGGAGTGTCACGCTTGTCGGGGTGTTCACCGGCCCCATCGGATTTGAAAGCGGCAAGGATGCCACGCGGCCCCCACGCCTGCCGATCGCATTTTACGTCGAAGTCGAGATGCGGGACGCCACGACGTTTGAGTTTGAATTCAAACGGCGCGGGGCGTCGCGGGCCCTGTCGCAGTACGGTGTCGAGGTTGAACGCATGGAAGACGATGAGGTGCTCGGCCCGTTGTCCAGCAAGATGAACCGCATCGCGCTCCCAATCCCGAAGCGCCAATACGCCTTCCGAAGGCCCGGCGACTATGTCCTGCGCGGCCGCCTGCGCGGCGGCCGGTGGAAGGAACTCTTGTCCTTTTACGCGGTGATCGATGGAGAGACCGATTAGGCCGGCACAGGCCGTGACCGCTTAGACCTGCAGGGATCGCACACCCAGTTCGTCTCCGCGCGCGGCTTTCATGGCCTGGGCGGCGGCATGGCTGGCGGCAAGCGTGGTGAAATACGGGATCTTGTCCGCCAGGGTCACGGCCCGCATGGAGCGGCTGTCCTCGACGGCTTGCGCGCCTTCGGTCGTGTTCAGGACAAGCTGCACATCGCCGTCCTTGATGAAGTCGACCACGGTGCGCCCGCCTTCATAGGCCTTGTTGACAACATCGGATGCGATGCCGTGCTCTTTCAGGAACGAGGCTGTGCCGCGCGTGGCCAGCAGGGTCATGCCGAGATCCGTCAGCATTTGCGCGGTTTCAATCAGTTCCGGCGTCTTGTCGGCATCCTTGATGGAAATGAACACGGTTCCGCTGTCGGGCAGGGTCGTGCCCGCCCCAAGCTGTGCCTTCAGGAATGCGCGGGGGAAGGTGCGATCCCATCCCATCACTTCCCCGGTCGAGCGCATTTCCGGCCCGAGGAGCGTGTCGACCCCGGGGAAGCGCGCAAAGGGAAGGACGGCTTCCTTGACCGAGAACCAGGGCGTCCGGAAATCGGCCAGGGACATCGGATCGCCGATCGAGATCGGGGTGTCTTCGTCCACCGGCACATGCGGGGCGGCGGCGGGGAAGGCACCAAGTGTTTCACCGGCCATGAGGCGGGCCGCGATGGACGCGATGGCGCTGTCGGTCGCTTTTGCGACGAAGGGAACCGTGCGCGAGGCACGGGGGTTCACCTCGATCAGGTAGATCTCATCGTCCTTGACCGCGAATTGCACGTTCATCAGGCCAACCACGTTCAGCGCTTTGGCCAGCGCGACGGTCTGGCGGATGATTTCGTCCTGAATCTCGGTGCTCAGCGTATGCGGCGGGAGCGAGCAGGCGCTGTCCCCGGAATGCACGCCGGCTTCCTCGATGTGCTGCATGATCCCGGCCACGTGCACATCCGTGCCGTCGCACAGGGCGTCCACATCCACCTCGGTCGCGCCGTCGAGATAGCTGTCAAGCAGGACGGGGCTGTCGCCCGATACGACAACAGCATCACGGATGTATCGATCCAGTTGTGCCGTATCGCGGACAATCTCCATCGCGCGGCCGCCCAAGACGTAGGACGGGCGGATCACCAGCGGATAGCCCAGGGCCTCGGCGGCGGCCTTGGCCTCGGCATCGGTGGTGGCGATGGCATTGCGGGGCTGCTTCAACTCCAGGCGCTGCACCAGCTGCTGGAACCGCTCGCGATCTTCTGCCAGATCGATGGCGTCCGGCGTCGTGCCCAGGATCGGGATGCCCGCATCATGCAGCGCGTTGGCCAGTTTCAGCGGGGTTTGCCCGCCGAACTGAACAATCACACCGTGCAGCGTGCCGTTTTCCTGTTCGACCCGCAGGATTTCCAGCACGTGCTCAAGCGTGAGCGGCTCGAAATACAGGCGGTCGGAGGTGTCGTAGTCGGTTGAAACCGTCTCGGGGTTGCAGTTGACCATGATGGTCTCGTACCCCGCGTCGCTGAGCGCGAAACAGGCGTGACAGCAGCAATAGTCAAACTCGATGCCCTGGCCGATCCGGTTGGGACCACCGCCCAGGATGACGACCTTCTTCTTTGTCGAGGGGCGCGCCTCGCATTCGGGGTCGCCCATCACGGGGGTTTCGTAGGTCGAGTACATGTAGGGTGTCTGCGCCTCGAACTCTGCGGCGCAGGTGTCGATGCGCTTGAACTGGGCCTGCACCCCGAGGTTCAGGCGCGCGCGACGGATATTGCTTTCCTCGCGCCCGGTCAGTTTGGCGAGGCGGGCGTCGGTGAAGCCCATCATCTTCAGCGTGCGCAGGTCCGCCTCGGTGACCGGTAGGCCGTTGCGTTTGACCTCGGCCTCGGCCTCCACGATTTCGCGGATGCGGGCAAGGAACCACGGGTCGAACTTGGTGACGGCCTGAATGTCGTCGTTGGACAGCCCATGCCGCATGGCCTGCGCGATGACTCGCAACCGGTCCGGGGTTTGCTGGCTCAGCGCCTTGGTGATCGCCGCCATTTCCGGCGCGCCGGGGATTTCGATCTCGTCGAAACCGGTTAGGCCGGTTTCCATGCTGGCCAGCGCCTTTTGCACCGACTCGTGGAAGCTGCGGCCGATGGCCATGGCTTCGCCCACGGATTTCATCGCCGTCGTCAGATACGGCTCGGAGCCGGGGAATTTCTCGAAGGCGAAGCGCGGGATCTTGGTGACGACATAATCAATGGTCGGCTCGAAGCTGGCCGGGGTCACCTTGGTGATGTCATTGTCGAGCTCATCCAGCGTGTAGCCCACAGCCAGTTTGGCCGCGATTTTCGCAATCGGGAACCCGGTTGCTTTGGAGGCCAGCGCGGATGAGCGCGAGACGCGCGGGTTCATCTCGATGACGACCATGCGGCCATCGTCGGGGTTCACGGCCCACTGCACGTTCGAGCCGCCGGTTTCGACCCCGATCTCACGCAGAACGGCGATCGAGCCGTTGCGCATGATTTGGTATTCCTTGTCGGTGAGCGTCAGGGCCGGGGCGACGGTGATCGAGTCGCCCGTATGCACGCCCATCGGATCAACGTTCTCGATGGAGCAGACGATGATGGCGTTGTCGGCTTTGTCGCGCACAACCTCCATCTCGTATTCTTTCCAGCCGAGCAGGCTTTCATCGACGAGAATCTGCGCCACGGGCGAGGCTTCCATGCCGGTCTTACAGAAATGTTCGTATTCTTCGCGGTTGTAGGCCACGCCGCCGCCGGTGCCGCCGAGGGTAAAGGCCGGGCGAATGATGGCCGGCAGACCAATCTCTTCAAGGGCGGCATTGGCTTCGGCCAGCCCGGCCGCAATGTCATACTTGCCATCCGCCCCCTTGGGGGCCGACACGATGGTCGCCTTGGGGTTTTCGAGGCCGATCCGGTCCATGGCCTCGCGGAACAGCTTGCGGTCCTCCGCCATCTCGATGGCGGGCCGTTTCGCGCCGATCATTTCGACCCCGAATTTTTCCAGGACCCCGGCTTCTTCCAGCGCGAGCGAGGTGTTCAGGCCGGTTTGCCCGCCCATTGTCGGCAAAAGCGCATCGGGGCGCTCTTTCTCGATGATCTTGGCGACGACCTCCGGGGTGATGGGCTCGATATAAGTGGCGTCCGCCAGTTCCGGGTCGGTCATGATCGTGGCCGGGTTCGAATTGACCAGGATCACCCGGTAGCCTTCTTCGCGCAGCGCTTTGCAGGCCTGGGCCCCGGAATAGTCGAACTCGCAGGCTTGGCCGATGACGATGGGACCGGCGCCGATGATCATAATCGACTGGATGTCGGTACGTTTCGGCATAGGGGCCCCCGGGACTACACGAGAAAATCTGCCGCGTTATACGGAACGCGGACGGGGGTGCAAGCGCTGCGGCGCAGTTTGGGCGGACAAAGACGCGTCATTGGCTTTGTTTCGCGGTCGCGATCACGGGCGACGTGGGCGGGACGACGGCACGGAATGCCCCGGACAGGTCGACCCGATCGGGCGCCGTTGCGATGGTCCTTCCTGGACGCGGCGTCGCATTTTTCTTTCTGGGCTTGGTGTTGCGCAGGCCGCTTGTGGGCGTGGCCTAGGCGATCTGGTCGGGGGCGGGCGTGGCCACGATCACCGGGATCGGGCGGGATCGGGTCGGCCAACGGCTGGAGGCCTACGCCCGGCTTGGGATCGGGCTGATCGTCGCGGGGTGTGTTCGCCTGCAAACAGTGCCGCGTGCAACGCCCTGGGCCACTCGTGCCCACGGATCAGGTTGCGGCCGGAATTCCGCGACCGAGTGTCAACCTTGATATATGTCAAGGAAAGTTGACACACGCCGTGCTCCACTCCCCCCAACATAATGGGGAGTACTAGCGATGCGAATCTGTCTGATTCATCCCAACTACCGTTCCGGTGGGGCCGAGATCGCAGGGAACTGGCCGCCGGCCTGGGTTGCGTATCTGGCCGGGTCGCTGAAGAAGGCCGGGTTCGACGACATCCAGTTCATCGACGCGATGACCCATAACCTCAGCGAAGGGGACTTGCGCGTGCGGCTGGCGGAAATGCAGCCCGACGTGGTCGGTGTCACGGCGATCACCCCGTCGATCTACGTGGCGGAACAAACCCTTCAGGTCGCCAAGGAGGTGGTCCCGGACGCCCTGCGCGTCCTCGGCGGTGTGCACGCGACCTTCATGTACAAACAGGTGCTGTCCGAGGCCGAGAGTGTCGATGTGATCGTGCGCGGCGAAGGGGAGGAGATCATCGTCAACCTGATGAACGCGGTGGCCGAGGGGCGCTGGCCCGCGGATCGGCGCAAGATTAATGGGCTGGCCTTCCGCGACGGGGACCAGATCGTCGCGACGCAAGCCGCCAGCACGGTGAAAGACCTTGATGCGATCGAGCCGGATTGGACGCTGCTGGAATGGGAAAAATACATGTACGTCCCTCTGGGCGTGCGGGTGGCGATCCCGAATATGGCGCGGGGCTGTCCCTTTACCTGTTCGTTCTGTTCGCAGTGGAAGTTTTGGCGCGACTACCGCGTGCGCGACCCGCTGAAGGTGGTCGATGAGATTGAAAACCTTGTGAAGGCGCATCAGGTCGGGTTCTTCATCCTGGCGGATGAGGAACCGACGATTAACCGGCGCAAGTTCATCCAGTTCTGCGAAGAATTGATCGCGCGGGGTCTGCCGGACAAGGTGCAGTGGGGCATCAACACCCGTGTCACCGACATCATGCGCGACAAGGAACTCCTGCCCCTCTACCGCAAGGCAGGCCTCGTGCATGTGAGCCTGGGAACAGAGGCGGCCGCGCAGCTCAAGCTGGATCAGTTCAACAAGGAAACGAAGGTCGAAGAAAACAAGGAGGCCGTGCGCCTTCTGCGAGAGGCCGACATATTTGTCGAAGCGCAGTTTATCGTCGGTCTCGACAACGAAACCCCCGAGACGCTGGAGGAAACCTTCCAGATGGCGTGGGATTGGCAGCCGGATCTGGCGAATTGGGCGATGTATACGCCCTGGCCGTTTACGCCCCTGTTTCAGGAGTTGATGGACAAGGTCGAGATCTTCGATTTCTCGAAGTACAACTTTGTCACCCCGATCATGTCGCCCAAGGCGATGGACCGCGCCACGCTCTTGGACCGGGTGATGCACAATTACCGCCGGTTCTATTCGCGCAAGGCGCTGTTCTATTACCCCTGGCGCGGCACCGGATACCGGCGGCGCTATCTGCTTGGATGTCTCAAGGCCTTTGCCAAGGCGGGGTTTGCGCGGACGTTCTACGATCTGGGCAAGGCCAATTACTGGGGTCCGCAATCCAAGGACAAGGTGAACTTCAACTTTGACCGAACCCGGACCATCGCCCGGGCGCAGATGGATGACTGGCAATCCAAACAGGACATTGCCGCCCAGAAACGGGCCGCGAAACTGTCGCGCACGGGCGAATTCAAGATGCCCAACGGGGCGGTTGTGGGGTCGGACGCCCCATCGGTGAAGGCCTGTGGTGGAGGTGACCAACAGATGGAGGAGGTCGTTCCGGCCGAGTAACTGTGATGTCCAATCAAGCAACTGCCAAAATCGGACCCAATGCCATTTTGCAATTGGTGCCCGTGTTGGAGGACGCAGCCGGCAATGATTTTGCCGCCCATGTGATGGCGATGGCAGGGGTATTCGAACTGCCGGATCCGGATGCCGGAATGATCGATGAAACCCCCGCCGCGCGGCTGCATCAGGCCCTGCGGATCGAGATGCCCGATATGGCGCCGATGCTGGCGCGCGAGGCGGGCTGGCGGACCGGCGGATACATTCTGGATCGGCGCATTCCCTTGGCGGCACAGCGATTGCTGAAGCTTCTTCCCGCCCGGATCTCGGCCCCGCTGCTGGCGAAGGCCGTCGAACGGAACGCCTGGACATTCTGCGGGTCGGGGGAATTCCGACTGGTATCCAGCTGGCCCCCGGTTTTCGAGATTGCGGACAATCCCGTTGTCCGTGGCGAAACCTCGGAGACGCCGCTGTGCCATTGGCATGCGGCGGTGTTCGAGCGGTTGTTCTCGACACTATGCGGCAAGGCGTGGCGGTGCCGAGAGACGCATTGCTGCGCGCAAGGGGCCGACGCCTGTCGGTTTGTCCTGCACCGCGACCCGGTCGAATAAGGCGCCGGGCGCGCTGGCGTCAGGGCAGAAAATCCGCGGGATCCACGGCGTCAAAGCCGCGCCGGACCTCAAAATGCAGGAACGATGGGTCGCCCGGCCCGACCGAGGCCACAGTCTGGCCTTGGCTGATCCGCTCGCCCCGGCTGACCGCGATGTTCTGGATGTTCGCATAGACCGTCAGCAGGCCGCCCGAGTGCCGCAACACCAGGATCGGGATTTGGTCTGTGTCCTGGGTGATCGCCGCAACCTCGCCATCGGCAGCGGCGCGGACGGGCGTGCCCGGGGCAGCCGTGATGTCGATGCCTTCGTTGCCCGCCGAGAACGGTCGCAGGATCGGACCTTCGACCGGGCGAACGAACCGGGCGCTTGATGCGGCAGGCGCGGGCGCTGGCGTCGCAACCGGCGCGGTGTCGGCTGGCGCCGTGCCATCGACCGGATCGGGCAAGGGCGTTGCGGCCGAGGGGGGCAGGGGCGCCACGCTTGCACCGGGCGCGGTCGAGGCGCTGGCCGTGTCGTCGGCGGACTCGATCACAATCGGAATAATCAGATACTGTCCTTCCCGCACGCTCAGATCGGGACCGAGCCCGTTCCATTCGGCCAAGGCCCGCACCGAGACGCCGTAAAGCCGTGCGACGGAATAGGCCGTTTCCCCCCGGCCCACGCGATGCCGCACGGGTTCGACCCCCGGCTGGACGGTGACGCCCGGCGCCGGGGCGTTCGCCTCGGCCTCGTCGATGGCCCCGCGCGCGATGGCCGCGATGTCGGTTCCACCGCCGGGTGTGACCCGGCGCGGCAGGGCAAGCACTTCGTCCTGACGCAAAGTGTCGGTTGCCCGCCGTCCGTTGAAACTGGCCAATTCGTCCGGATCCATCCCGATGCGGTTGGCGACATCGGCGATGGTGTCCCCGCGTCGGGCGACGGCCACCTGATAGCTGTCATAGGTGATCAACCCGTTGGCGTCGGGCTCGGGGCGCGGCGCGGTCGTGCTGTCGACGCGCGACGAGATGCTGTTCGGCCGGAAGTCGAAATCGAGGTCCTCGATGGACCCAACGCAGCCCGTCAAAGCCAAAACGGCGGCGCAAAGGATCAGGGGAAGGGGGCGGGGCATGATCTGGTCGGTCCTCGGATGCTCAATACCAACGGCGCGCGCGCCTGTGACCGCCCTGTGATCCAGGGTCTCGGCGCGCTTACGGCCTTTATAGCGAACTTGCGCTCTGGGGCTAGTCCTGCAGGGCGTTTCCGCGCCCGGATGGTCTAGTCCCGCGCAAGACCTTCGACCAAGGGCACAAAGCGGACGGGAAGCAGTTCCTCGTAGTCGAACCCGTCCTCGGTGCGGCTGACCTTGATCAGGCTTTGCACCGTATCCGATTGGCCCACGGGCAATACCATGACGCCGCCGGGTTTCAGCTGTGCCATGAGGGGGCCGGGCGGATCCTCGGCTGCGGCGGTGACCAAGATGCGGTCGAACGGTGCCTGTTCGGGCAGGCCAAAACAGCCGTCCCGCGTCAGGGTCGTGACATTCGACAGGCCCAGTTTGGTGAACCGGATCTCGGCCTCGCGGGTGAGGTCCCGGTGCCTGTCGACGGTGTAGACACGGCGCGCCAAGTGGCTCAGGACCGCGGCCTGGTAGCCGGACCCCGTTCCGATTTCGAGAACGGTGTCCCGGGGCTGCACCTGCAACGCCTGGCTCATCAACCCGACGATCGAGGGCTGGCTGATGGTTTGCCCACAGGAAATCGGCAAGGGCATATCGTCGTAGGCCCGACCCTCGAAATGGCCGCGGACAAAGGCCCCGCGGTCTACCTTTTCCATCGCCGACAACACACGCGGGTCCGTCACGCCCTTCTGGCGCAACTGGAACAGGAACTGCATGACCCGCGTGGCGTCGTCTGTCATTCGAAGGCGGCTTTCAGATCGTCCAGGGCATCATGGGCCGTCAGGTCGGCCCGCATCGGCGTAACCGAAATATAGCCCGTCAGGTTGGCGTGCGCGTCCGAGCCGGGTTCCGTCGGCTCGGTCTGCGGTCCGCCGGTGACCCAGAGGAAGCGACGCCCGTTCGGGGCGGTGTCAGGCCGGACGCCAAATCGGGTGTTCCGGCGGAAGCCCTGGCTGGTGATCTTGGTGCCTTTGACATCGGCGGCGGGCAGGGGCGGGAAGTTCACGTTGTAGAACACCCGGTAATCGGTTTCGTCCCAGGTCCCCAGATCCCACAGCCGTTTCACCAGCGCTGCGCCGTGCACGCGGGCGGCTTCGAACGGGTCGGTCGTCTGTGCATTGGCCGGACCATAGTATTGCGACAGCGCGATGGCCGGCAGCCCCTGCAGCGCGGCTTCCATCGCGCCGCCAATCGTGCCCGAATACAGGGTGTTCTCGGCGGCATTGTTGCCGCGGTTCACCCCGGACAGGACGAGATCGGGCGGGCTGTCCTTGAGGACATCCCCGAGGCCGGCCAGCACACAATCGGCTGGCGTGCCTTCGGCGGCGAACCGGCGCGGGCCAAGTTCGGCAATCATGGTCGGGTGCACGTAGGATATGCAATGCGCCACGCCCGATTGCTCGAAGGCCGGGGCGACGGTCCAATCCTCGCCATCCGGTCCGGCCACCTCGGTTGCGATGGCATGGAGGACCTCAAGGCCGGGTGCGTTGATGCCGTCGTCATTGGTGATGAGGATGCGCATGTGAGCCTGTGCTTTCTGGGTTGGGCGGCTGATCTTGCCCCTGTAGCCCGGACCCTGCGGGTGGGCAAGGCAGTGGGCAGGTCTCAGGCTTTCGGGCGCAGGGTTTTCAGAGCCAGCCAGATCATCCCCGCCGCCCCGCCGGCAGCAGCGCCGGCAAAGGCCGGGGCGAGCGTTGCGTTGGCGACGGTGACGCCGATCAAGGCCCATCCAATGGCCAACGGGTATGTCGGCACGCGGACGCGTTGGGCAACCGGCACGGCGATGGCCAGCGCGACGGCCAAGCCCGCCCAACTTGCGGCCATGGGGGACAGAAGGCCCGCCCCCATCACGATGGTCGCAAGAGCCACGCAACTCGCCGCTGTGAGCCACCCGGCATAAAGCCCAATGGGCAGCGCATTCCACACCTTATCGCCCGCAGGGGCCTGCAACAGCGCCAGAACGGCCCCGATCCCCATGACCCAGATCATGGCCGTCGCCAGAACTGGCGCGGTCAATGCCACGGCGATCCAGGATGCCCCAAGCCCGATGCTGACAAACAGCGGCCAGCGTCCGGCGTCCCAGGCCATATCCGTGTCGCGCTTGATCAGTCCAAAGAAGCAAGACGTCAGCAACCACAGGTAAATGATCCCCCAGATGGAAAAGGCATAGCCGGCCGGTTGGATGGGTGGTTGCTCGACCGGGACGCGCAACTGGTCGGGGTTAAACCCGGTAAACGGCTCGGTCAGGAAGGGCGAGATCACGAACGCAATCGTCGCCACCACCAGCAGCACGGCCTTGAGCTTGGCCGTGTCTTTGGGATCGTCCGGTTGTTCCAGATCGGGTTGGTCGACGTCAGACAAGCGCGCCCCCGGCATCAATTCGCGTTTTGCCGCCCAGATAGGGGTGCAGCACCTCGGGCAGGTCAACCGACCCGTCCTCTTGCTGACCATTCTCCAGTACCGCGATCAGGCAGCGGCCCACTGCTAGGCCCGAGCCGTTCAACGTGTGCAGGAACTCGGGCTTGCCGCCACCTTCAGGGCGGAACCGCGCATTCATCCGGCGGGCCTGGAAGGCGCCACAGGTCGAAACCGAGCTGATCTCGCGATAGGTGTTCTGGCCCGGCAACCAGGCTTCGATGTCATAGGTGCGCCGCGCGCCGAACCCCATGTCGCCCACGCAGAGCACCACGGTGCGATAGGGAATGCCCAAACGCTCCAGGATGTCTTCGGCACAGCGGAGCATGCGCTTTTGTTCGTCGTCCGACGTGTCCGGGTGCGTGACCGAGACCATTTCCACCTTTTCGAACTGATGCTGACGCAGCATGCCGGCTGTGTCGCGTCCGGCGCTGCCGGCCTCGGACCGGAAGCACAGCGAATGGGCGGTGTAGCGTCGGGGCAGATAGCTTTCCTCGACGATCATCCCGTTGACGATGTTGGTCAGGCTGACTTCGGAGGTCGGGATCAGCCACCAGCCATTCGTGGTCTGGTAGCTGTCTTCACCGAATTTCGGCAATTGGCCGGTGCCGTACATGATGTCATCGCGCACCAGGACGGGCGAATTGACCTCGGTCAGCCCGTTTTCAAGCGTGTGAACATCCAGCATGAATTGCGCCAAGGCACGGTGCAGGCGGGCGACGGCGCCCGACATCAGCACAAACCGCGAGCCCGACAGTTTGGCGGCGGTTTCGAAATCCATACCGTCTTGAGTTGCGGCCAGATCGAAGTGCTCCTTCGGTTCGAAATCGAACGCGCGGGGGGTGCCCCACCGGTGAATTTCGACATTGTCATCCTCGTCCGCGCCGTCCGGCACATCGTCGTAGGGCAGGTTCGGCAGCCCCGCCAGCATCTCTTGCAGGGCCGTGTCCTTAGCCTTCGCGTCGTCTTCGAGGGCGGCAATTTCGTCTTTCTTTTCCGCCACAAGCGCGCGAAGGCGCTCGAATTCGGCCTCATCGCCGCTGGCCTTGGCGCGCCCAACCTCTTTGGATGCGGCATTGCGCTCGGCCTGGGCGGTTTCCGCCTTTGTGATGCAGGCCCGCCGCTCTTCGTCCAGCGACAGGATGGCAGGCGATTGCGCGTCCAGCCCGCGGCGGGCAAGGGCGGTGTCGAATGCGTCCGGGTTGTCGCGAATGGCGCGGATGTCGTGCATGGGTCTGGCCTTTTATTGGCAGTCGTTTCGTGCCGCGGGTATGCCAGAGGGGCGGCAAGGGGGGAAGGCGTTTTTGGCCCCGTTGCGGTGCCGCTGTCGTCGCGGCGGACGGTCCCCAATCCGGCTTTGTCGTGTCGCGAGACCCTTGCGCCATGCCGAACGCTTCCCATCTCCACCTCAGGCGTGCCTTGCCTTCGCGCGGGCGCGCCCGTAGAAACGCCCGAGTTTTAAAGACAGGGGGGCCGGACCGGCCCCGCAACGCCCGAAAAAGGACGCCCCGCTCATGGAAGCATTTGCACAGTTCGTGCCCCTCATTCTGATCTTCGCGATCATGTATTTCCTGCTGATCCGCCCGCAGCAGAAAAAGGTGAAAGAGCATCAGGCAATGGTCGCGGCCCTGCGCCGGGGCGATGAGGTTGTGACCCAAGGCGGTCTGATCGGCAAAATCACCAAGGTCAAAGACGATGCCGAGGTCGAGGTCGAACTGGCCAGTGGCGTGAAGGTGCGCGTCGTGCGCCCGACGATTTCGCAGGTCCGTTCGAAAACCGAACCGGCCGACGACGCATAATGCATATCAGGGGCGCCTCGGCGTCCCTTTGACGATCCGACGCGTGCCGCGAGAGGCTCTTGATGCTGCAAATCCCCCTTTGGAACCGGCTTTTGATTGTCGCGGTCCTGCTGGCCGGTCTGGCCTTTGCGATGCCGAACTTTTTCTACGGCACGGTCGAACGCCACAATGACGCCGTGGCCGAGATTGAGGCGACCGGCGTAACAACCGATGGCTTGGCGGCCGACCGCGCCGGATGGCCAGAGTTCTTGCCCTCAACGCTGGTGAACCTGGGCCTCGATCTGCGCGGTGGGGCGCATCTTCTGGCAGAAGTGCAGGTGGGCGATGTCTACGAGGCGCGGATGGACGCGCTTTGGCCCGATGTCCGCGACGCCCTGCGCGACGTCCGCACCGAGGTTGGCACGATCCGCCGGCAGGACGCGCCGATTGGCGAGTTGCGTGTGCGGATCAGCCAACCCGAGGGCATGTCGACCGCCGTTGCCGCAATCCGCGCCTTGGCCCAGCCGGTCGTCAGCTTGACCGGCATCGGTTCCCCAAGCCTGGATGTGCGCGGGGACAACGACATTCTGATCGTCACCCTGAGCGATGCTGAACGTCAGGCCACCGACGACCGCACCATGCAGCAATCGGTCGAGATCGTGCGCCGCCGGGTGGACGAGGCCGGGACGCGTGAGCCGACCATTCAGCGTCAGGGGGCGGACCGCATCCTGATCCAGGTGCCCGGGATCGGCAGTGCGCAAGAGCTGAAAGACCTGATTGGCACCACGGCGCGCCTGACCTTCCATCCGGTGATCGGGACCGCCAATGACCCAAGCGCGGATATCGAAGCCCGACAGATCCTGCTGCCCACGATGGAGCAGGACGGCATCTTCTACATCCTCGAGCAGACGCCCGTTGTGACCGGGGATGATCTGGTCGACAGCCAACCGGCCTTTGACCAGCAAACCGGGGTGCCGGCCGTAACCTTCCGGTTCAATCCGACCGGCGCGCGCGCCTTCGGGGAATTCACGGCGGCCAATGTGGGCGCGCCCTTTGCCATCGTCTTGGACGAAGAGGTCGTATCTGCCCCCGTGATCCGGCAGGCCATCACGGGCGGTTCGGGGCAGATCACCGGGAACTTCACGGTCGAAGAGTCGACCGAGTTGGCGGTTCTGCTGCGCGCCGGTGCCTTGCCCGCCGAAATGATCTTCCTCGAAGAACGGACCATCGGTCCGGAACTGGGCGCCGACAGCATCGCCGCCGGGGAACGTGCGGCGCTTGTCGCCTTCGCCGCGGTCCTGATCTTCATGATGGCAAGCTATGGCCTGTTTGGGGTCTTCGCGAGCGTGGCCCTGATCCTGAACGTGGGCCTGATCTTCGGGGTGCTCAGCCTGATTGGCGCGACGCTGACGCTACCGGGTATCGCGGGCATCGTGCTGACGATCGGGATGGCGGTGGATGCCAACGTTCTGGTCTTCGAGCGGATCCGAGAGGAACTGCGCACGGCCAAGGGCCCGGCCCGCGCGATCGAGTTGGGGTATTCCCGCGCGCTCAGCGCCATCATCGACGCCAACCTGACGACCTTCATCATTGCGGTGATCCTGTTCGCCCTGGGCTCTGGCCCCGTGCGCGGCTTCTCGGTCACCCTGGGGATCGGAATCCTGACCTCGGTCTTCACGGCAATTTATGTAACGCGGCTCTTCATCGTGACCTGGTTCGACCGGCGTCGCCCGAAAAAGATCGAGGTGTGATCCGATGCGGCTGAGACTGGTTCCCGAACGAACGAACTTCGACTTTTTCAAATACGCGCGCGTCACCTTTGGCGCGTCGATCGTGGCCATGATCGCCTCGATTGCGATTTGGCTGATGGTCGGACTGAACTTTGGCATCGATTTCCTGGGGGGCACGACGATCCGGACGGAAGCGTCCGAGCCCGTGGTCGTTGCGGACTACCGCGAGGCGCTGGCGCCGCTGAACCTGGGGGATGTGTCCATCACCGAGGTGTTCGACCCGACCTTCGCCGACGATCAGCACGTGGCCATGATCCGCATCCAGGCCCAGGAGGGACAGGAAAGCGTGACACCGGAAACCGTTGCCGCGGTGCAGGACGCCTTGCGCACGGTCTATCCGGCGATGACGTTCCCATCGGTGGAATCGGTTGGCCCGAAAGTCTCGGGCGAATTGATCACCACTGCCTTGATCGCCGTGGCAGCATCGCTCGGGGCGATCCTGATCTACATCTGGCTGCGCTTTGAATGGCAGTTTTCCGTCGGCGCCGTTGCGGCGTTGATCCATGACATCGTGTTGACGATCGGGGTGTTTTCCCTGCTGCAGATCCGGTTCGATCTGGCGACCATTGCGGCCCTCCTGACCATCGTGGGGTATTCGATCAACGACACCGTGGTGATCTTTGACCGGCTGCGCGAGAACCTGATCAAGTACAAGCAGCGCGCGCTCAAGGATGTCATGAACCTCAGCGCGAATGAGACGCTGAGCCGGACCTTGATGACCAGCGGCACGACGCTTCTTGCACTTCTGGCCCTGTTGATCCTGGGCGGGGACGTGATCCGCGGCTTCGTGTTCGCCATTTTCTGGGGTGTGATCGTTGGGACCTATTCCTCGATCTACGTCGCCAAGAACGTGGTGCTGATGATCGGGGTGAAACGCGATTGGTCGAAGCCGGACAACAAGTCGGGCACGCAGTTCTCCAACATTGATGCCTGAGGCGTTTTGGACCGCCCTGGCCGAGCCGGGGCTGGTCTGGGTGTGCGGTGCGTCGTTCCTGGCAGGCCTGGTCTACGGGTTCGCGGGCTTCGGCTCGGCCCTGATCTTCATTCCCTTGGCGACCGTTTTTGTGCCGCCCGCGATTGCAGTGGCGGCGTTTTCGATGTCGGCCATGGCGTCATTCGTGACCGTGGTGCCGGGCGCATGGCGCTCTGCGGATAAGCCGACGGTTGCGGTCTTGATCGCGGCGTGCATCCTGTTCACGCCATTTGGGGTTCTGGCCCTGCGATATGCGCCCGAGGACACCTTGCGAACCCTGGTGGCCGTGCTGACGCTGCTGACCCTGGCGGCCCTTCTGGCCGGGTGGCGCGTTCCGGTCACGGGGGGGTGGCGCATGCGCGCGACCGTGGGGGCGTTGGCGGGACTAACCGGTGGATCAACCGGATTGAACGGCCCCCCGGTGATCCTGTTCAACCTGGGGCGCGATCAACCGGTCGCCGTGACGCGCGGCAACCTTGCGGTGTTCCTGACGCTGACGAGTTTGAGCTTCCTGCCCCAGTTGTGGGTGCAGGGCCTGTTGCCGCCTGCCGCGATCTGGTTGGGGGTGATCCTGCTGTTTCCGTATGCAGCGGGCACCGCGATCGGCGCCTGGGTCTTTGATCCGGACTGGGCCCGCATCTATAAGGGGTTGGCCTATGTGCTGATCGGGGTCGCAGGCGTCGCGGCACTGCCGATCTGGGGCCGGTAAGCAGAGGACACACCATGCGGATCAACGAAGTTCAATTTGATGACAGCCGTCCGATCGACGGCTACGGCCCCGGCTTCTTTCGCGTGGATGGATCTGTGGTCCAGGGGGCGGTCCTGGTCCTGCCGTCGGGTGTGATGTCCTGGGGCGGGTACGATGATGTCGATCCGTTGACTGCGGCCGCGTCCGAGGTTGACGTGCTGTTCCTGGGCACGGGCGCCGAAATCGCGCATGCGCCAGCGAGCGTGCGGGCGGCGCTGGAAGCGGCCGGGCTTGGGGTTGAAGTGATGGCGACGCCTGCCGCGTGCCGGACATACAATGTGCTGTTGAGCGAAGGCCGCCGGGTCGGCGTTGCGCTGTTGCCGGTCTGACCGGGGGCGCCCGCGCCCTCAAGCCCCCTGCGGGAGCCCTCGGACACGGGCTTGGGTGCCAGTGGCGGGCGGTGTGATCTGAACCAAGTCGGCGGCGCGTCCCCGGCCGCAGATGCCTCCGGCGGGGATATTTGAGAAACAGAGAATGAGCACCGGTTCGAGCGAAGGTCGATGATTGGTCCAGTGAACCAATCAAGGTGCGAATGGGCGGACGCGTTATCGGTCGAAACCGGGCAACTGGCCGGTGGGCAAGGCAAGGCCGCCCAAGATCAGAACGCGCAATTCCCGTTCCAGCTTGCGCCGCATGGTGTCCGCGAAATCATCGTGGTTGATGGCGTATTCGACGAAGGCCCCGGGGCCACGAATAACCTCGGCCTCGAAGTAATCCTCGATGCGGCGGGACGCCCCGCCGATGGCCAATCCGTTCACGGTGATGCTGTCAAAGTTGAAGTGCTGGTAGGCGGCCTCGGGCGGGAAGCCATCATTGTTCTGCCCGTCGCCAGAGATGTCGAGGGTCTGGAAGAGGCACGCGGGGGCTTCGTCGAACCGGCTGGCGGCGAACCCGAGAGCGTAGCCGATGGCGGTCGGAAAATCCTGATGTTCGCGCGTGGCGCGCAGCACCCGTTCGGCGATGCGGGTGAGGTCTTCTTCGCTTTCGACAAGGATCCAGTCCACCAACACATCCTGCTGGAACCGTCCGGACCACTCGAAGATCGACAAGGCGACCGGCCAGGGTCCGTCGAGGAAGCCGGACACCACCGCCTCGTCCAGCAGGGCCGATGCGAGGCCGGACAGCTGGAGCTGGTATTCTGCCGCGTCGACCGAGGCCGACACATCAAGGCCCAGTTGCAGCGCCAGGCGGCACTGATCCTCGGCCATCGCAGGGGACGCCAGAAGCGCCCCTGCCAAGGCGATATGGCGCGCGGCCTTTACCAATGGCCCGTGTTTTCCATCGAGGCCCAGGGCTCGGCCGGTGGCATCGCCTCGCCCTTCTGGAGTAGCTCGATGGACACGTTGTCGGGGGAGCGGACAAACGCCATATGCCCGTCCCGCGGCGGGCGGTTGATGGTCACGCCATTGTCCATCAGATGCTGGCAAACCTCGTAGATATTGTCGACGCGATAGGCGAGATGGCCGAAATGGCGGCTATCCGACAGCAATCCATCGTCGCCGTCCCAATTGTAGGTCAGTTCCAGCCGGGGTTCCTCGTTCGGGCCGCCCATGAAGACCAGAGTGAAGCGTCCCTGTTCGCTTTCGAAGCGGCGGGCTTCCTGCAGCCCCAGAAGCTCATAGAATGCCATGGATTTTTCCAGGTCCAAGACCCGAACCATGGTGTGATAATATTCGATGCCCATTGCGGCCCCTCTCCTTACTTTGGCTGTAGCCTAGCGCGGCGGCGATCCGATGACAGCCCATCGCGCCATAAATTTCCTGTGGGTAACGTGGTGTGAAGGGTGACCCTTTATCTTGCGGTTTGGGTCGCGAGTGGGGCAAGATGTAGGCGCACTGCGCGCGCAACTTGCGAATTTGGAGGATCGCCCCATGCCCCTAAGCCCCGATCAACAGGCCGAGATCGAAGCCGCCCGCGCTGACCCGCAGCCGACGCTGCGCGCGGTGAGCCCCGGGATGGAGGCGCATCTCTACAAGGCGGTGCCGGTGCTGGATCACGGCTTTGTCCGGGTGATCGACTATATGGGCGATGATGCTGCGATCGTGCAGGCGGCGCGCGTCAGCTATGGCGCGGGCACGAAGAAAGCGCGCGATGACAGCGGGTTGATCCGCTATCTGATGCGCCATTGGCATTCGACCCCGTTCGAGATGTGCGAAATCAAGCTGCACGTGAAACTGCCGGTCTTTGTCGCACGCCAGTGGATCCGCCACCGGACGGCGAATGTGAACGAGTATTCCGCGCGCTATTCCATCCTCGATCGGGAGTTTTACATTCCGGCGCCCGAGCATCTGGCCGCGCAGTCCACGGTGAACAATCAAGGTCGCGGTGCGGTGCTGGACGGGGCCGAGGCGGCCCGGGTCCTGGAGATGCTCAAGGCCGATGCCGGCCGTGCCTATGACCACTACGAGGAGATGCTGAGCCAGGACGGCCAGCAGGGCCTGGCCCGGGAACTGGCACGGATGAACCTGCCTGCGAATGTCTACACACAATGGTATTGGAAGGTGGACCTGCACAACCTGTTCCACTTCCTGCGGCTTCGGGCCGATGCCCATGCCCAGTACGAGATCCGGGTGTACGCCGACGCGATTTGCGAGATGGTGAAGGATTGGGTCCCGGCGGTGTATGGCGCGTTCGAGGATTATCGGATGGGCGGCGTCACCCTCAGCGCCAAGGGGGTCGAGGTCTTGAAACGCCGGTTGGCCGGGGAAGACGTCACGCAGGAAAGCTCGGGCATGAGCATGGGCGAATGGCGCGAGTTCGTCGGGGTGTTTGAGTAGGGCTCAAAACCGCGCGCCGCGCCGGACCTCACCACATGATCGATTGACCGGTTTGTCGTGCCGACAGCCAGGCGGCGGCTTGCATATCGGTGACCAGGTCGGCGTTGCCCGCCTCCCATGCTTCAAAGGCCAGGACGGCGGCGGCCATTTGGGCGGCGCGGGCCGGCGTGCCTTCGGGGGCTAGGTCGAAACTTGGAGCGAAATAGGTGTGCACGGCGTTCGTACTTTCGGCGCAGGTTGTCACCTCCTGCATGGTTGGGTGACGGATGTCGAGGATGGCGTCGCAGAGATAGAGATTGGCGAGCACGGCGAGGAATTCGGGCATGACGGGCCTCCTGTATCTGCGGTTGGATCAGCTGCGCGTGGCGGGCACACCGCGGACGGTGTTCCAGGCGTCTTGCCGCATCTCGGTGACGAGATCGGGGTTCGCGGCCTGCCAGGCGCGGAATGCGACATAGGCCTCGGTCATCTGCTCGAACCGGGCCAGCGAGCCTTCGGGTGCCAGATCGAAATCGGGGACGAAATAGGTTTTGACGCTGTCGTAGGTTTGGGTGCAGGCCTGCACCTCTTCCATCGACATGGGCCGCGTGACCGCCGTGGCGTCGCACATGTAGTAAAGGGCCAGGATCGCCAAGAATTCTGACATTGCACCGCTCCTTTCCGTATCCGGTCGGGCGGTGGCGAACGCGATGGGAGAACGGGGCAATGGGAGGGGCCACCCCGTCAGATGCGGCCGTCACCTCCCAAAATGTCGTGACCTCAGCGTACCCCGGATTTCACGTCGAAACGCAAAACAGGCCGGGACATCCCGGCCTGCGAGGGTGCAAAACGGGCAAATGCCCAAAAATTATGCTGCAAGTGCGAAAAATGCTGCAATGCAGAAAGAGTGCGCGTTGTCGCGTCCGCTCAGAGCTTCGTCAGCTCCACCGCCGAGGCGCGGCCGTCCCGGCCATAGCGCAGCTCGTAGCTGACCTTGGTGTTGTCGGGCAGCCCGGTCATGCCGGCGCGTTCGACGGCAGAGATGTGTACGAAAACGTCTTTGCCGCCATCATCGGGGGCAATGAAACCATAACCTTTGGTGGTGTTGAACCATTTCACGGTGCCAGTGGGCATCGGTCTTTCCTTCTCAAGTCCTTTCCCGCCCGCAGAAGTGCGACGGTGCGGTGCTGCAGGAACAAGTGACCAATGTGGTGGCTTCTACATACGGGCCGGTTCACAAGCACAACCTGTTTCACAGCAAAAAGCATGGCGCACCGGATGCGAATTACAAGTAAAACACCTTCAAACGGTCAGGATTGCCGTGATTTTGCGCGACATGCGGGAGGGGTGGGCATGATACACATCTACGGGTTGAAAAACTGTGACACTTGCCGGAAGGCCGCAAAGGCGCTGGCAGCCGCGGGGCGGGAGGCCGTCCTGATCGACGTGCGGGCCACGCCACTGGATTCGGAGCGGCTTGGCCAGTTTTTGGACGCGTTCGGCGACGACCTTGTCAACCGGAGGTCGACCACGTGGCGCGGATTGTCGGAGGACGCCCGCGCGCAATCGCCGGAGGCGCTTTTGACGGCGCATCCGGCGTTGATGAAGCGACCGGTCATCGAGACCGGCGGGGCGCTTTACCTCGGTTGGGGCGCGGCGGCCAAATCTGCGCTGCTGTAGCGACGCCCCAGAAGCGCATCGACCGAGATCGGGCCGGCGCCGCGCAGCACGATCACCGCCAGCAAGAAGACCCAGAACGCCCGTTGATCGAGGATGGCCGAGTCCGAGATACGGTCGAACCAGGAGCCAATGGTCGTGGCGTCTGCGTGGTGACCAACGATATCAACGTAACTTTGCACAAAGACCACGCCGATCATGCCCAACGCGGCCAGTCGGGTGAACAGACCAACCAGGATCAGGGCGGGAAGGATGAACTCGGCCCAGGTGCCTGCGACGGCGATCAGTTTCGGAAACAAACCCAAGGCCGAAGGGTCGTAGCCAACCGCGTCGAAGATGCGCGGCGTGATCTGGGTGTAGGCGCCGAAGCTCAGATTGATGAACCCGAAGAACCCGTCGCCCAACTTGGTCATACCGGCGTTCCAGTAATACACCATCAGGGTTGCGGCAAAAACAAAGCGGGCAAGGGTCGGGATCAGGATTGGAGCAAGTTGCGCTTCGAGCGCGGCGAAGATCCGGTTGTGGAGAGAAATGAGCGCATTCATGGCGGGGTCCTTTAGGCGGCGTCCAGCGTCAGCGCGCCGGTGGTGAGAAACAGGGTCAAAAGCGTTGAGACATCGGCCGTTGCATCAATGGCCAGGGTCGCTGTCATGGCCTCGGCCAAGGTCAACTTGCCCTTGAGATGGCGGGCGAAGGTAAACCCGCCAAGCGGCAGGAGATGCGGGGCCGGGTCGAACTGCGGGCGCGAGATCAGAACATCCTGCGCTGTGGCGCCTGGCTTGGGTGCCCCGGCCTCGGCGTTGAACCGCCAGATGTCGTAGGCCGCAAACCGCGACCGCAGGATCAGCGTGGCGGGCGACAGGCGCGGGCGCAGTTCAAGCACCTGGGCCGGGTCCAACCCGACAACGGACAGCGGCGTCACATCGGCCGCGTGGTAGGATTGGCGCAACCCCAGATCCAGCCGAGCCACATCCGGCAGATAAGGCAGGTGTGAGACGGGATCGAACCCGGCCAGAAATCCCGGGAATTTGCCCCCATAGGTGGCAAGGCGCGGGTCCTCCGGCGGGTGGGCGCGCAGAAACACGCCGGCCATGGCTTTGAAGAAGTCGTCGCCGACCAGCTTGCGAACGGTCGGGAAACCGGTCGCGAGGGCCTCGGTCAAGCTGACGGCCACGTTGTTGCGGTAGACATCGAACCGTTTTCCGGCGGGGCCACCGAACGGGTTTTCCAAGCCGTCCGGAACAGGCAGTTCGGAGGTGAAGATCGCTTGGGTGAACTCTGTTTGCGATACAGGTGTCATGCTGTCACCTCCGCATGGGACAAGATGGCCGCGGCCCGCGCCGCTTCGTCGATCAATTCGCTTAGCGGGGGCACGTCGGTGTCCCATTCGATCAAGGTCGGGCGGGGGCCGGTGCGGGCGATTGTGTGTTCGTAAAGGCTCCAGACCGGATCGACGACCGGGGCGCCATGACTGTCGATCAGAAGCGGATGACCGTGGTCATCCTCGTCCTCATCGTGGCCCCCGAGATGGATTTCCCCGACATGGGACACAGGAAACGCATCGATATAGGCGTCCGGCGCATAGCCTTGGTTGGTGGCCGAGACAAAGACGTTGTTGACGTCCAGCAAAAGGCCACAGCCGGTGCGACGGGCAATTTCGTCCAGGAAAGCGACTTCGGTCATATCGCTTTCGGCGAAAGTCAGGTAGGTCGACGGGTTTTCAAGCAGCATGCGGCGGCCAAGGGCGTTCTGCACCTGGTCGATGTGATCTGCCACGCGGGTCAGGGTTGCCTTGGTATAGGGCAGGGGCAGCAGGTCATTGAGATAGCCGACGTCGTGGCTGGACCATGCAAGGTGTTCGGAAAAACTGGCGGGGTTCAGCCAATCGCACAGGCGGCGGAGCCGGGCCAGGTGGTCGCAATCCAGCGGGCCTTCGCCGCCGATCGACAAGCCGACCCCATGCACCGAGATCGGAAATCGTTCTGCAAGGGCGCGCAGTTGGGCCAGCGGACGGCCGCCATCGCCCATGTAGTTCTCCGCGTGCACCTCCAGCCAGGTCACAGGTCCCTGGTGGTCTACGAGCCCATCGAAGTGCTGCGCCTTGTAGCCGATGCCCGCGCTGTGCGGCAGGGCGTGTTGGGGGCTGGCATCAAGCATATCGGGTCTCATGTCGTGCGCGGATGAATTGGGGTGGCTGCCCGGGAGGGGACAAGACCGGGCAGCCAGGGGACAAGCTTGGGGTTAGCTGTCCAGTGCTTGCGCCAGAGCTTCCGGCGTGATGTAGGTGGCCAGCACGTCGTCCGTCAGGCTGGCGTCATCGGCGGGCAGGTCGCGGTTGATGGCGATATAACCCAGGTCTTCGAGTTGGCCTTCGGTCGCGCCCATGCGGCCGTCGGGCAATTCAACGTCGTTGCAGGTGCCGGCGGGAACCAGCGTCCAGGCGTTGCCCTGGTAATCCACGTTCGACGTGCCGGCGCAGGTGGTGCCGGGGCCTGCTGCGCAGTCATTTTCGCCTGCCAGGCTGATGCCAAAGCATTTTTCCTGTGCTTGCGCGTCTGCCGGAGCGACGCCATGAGCGGTGACGGCGGCGGTGGCGGCGCCCAGAAGGGCCAGGGACTTGGTTACGGTGGTCATAATCTTGAGCTCCCAAAAGGTGAGGATTGTCGATGTAAACTTCGCCGCCGCGTCATCGGCTGCGGACACTTAGGTTTTCCAACGCGGCAGGCTGAAACGCCAATCACAGGCCCGTGCCACACGCTCGCGTGAGGCTGCGTCAGCCTGATGTGAGGCGCGTCCGGGCTAAAAAAGTATTTAAAAACAGATATATGAGTCGAATTGTGTGCCATTGTGTGCTGTGGCGACTCGCGCTTGAAATGTAACGTTTCGGAGGGAAATCGCCGGAATATTTCACCCTATATGTCAGCTGAACCGGGGTTTCTTCGACGCAACGAACGGTTATGTGAGACTTGTAACAAAACGCGGTGGAGGCGGCGGATGCGCAACGCAGCATTGATCTTGGGCCTGATTGGCGGGCTATGGGCCATGGTCACGGGATTCTTCGTGTATGGCTACGTCGCCTTCATCGATTGGTTCGGCGAAGTGCCGGATGTTGCAAGCCAAGTTGAATATCCTGTGCTTTTCCAATCGGTCGCGATCATCGCCCCGCTGCTGGCCATCGCAGGGGCCGCGATGGCCCGTGCGCGGGCGCTGTGGGGCGGTATCCTGCTTCTGGTGGCGACGGGAGGGTTTTTCTACGCGTTTGGAATTGGGGTCTTCACCATCTTCCCGATCGCGTTCTGTGGCATTGCCGGGCTATTGGCGTTGGCCGCTGGCAAACCGGATGAGGAAAAGGCCCACTTCTAGGGCGCGGGTCAGGCATTGCTGATCTGGATGCAGATGTTCCCAAACGCGGATTGATCTTCCAACCGGCGAAACGCTTCGGGTGCGTCGTCGAAGGGCACGATGCTGTCGACGACCGGGTGGATGTCGTGCAGGTCCAGCGCGCGGGCCAGAGCTTCGAGATTTTGCTTCGGACCGACGGTGACAGCGCGGAGGGTCAACTGCCGGGTCAAAATAGCCGGCAAGAACAACTCGGCGGTGTTGCCGGTGACGTTCCCAATCAACAAAATGCTACCGCCGATCCGGGCGGCCTTGATGGATTGGGTCAGCGTGCCAGCCCCACCCAATTCTATCACGCGATCGCATCCAGTCCCGCCCGTGGCATCACGCGCCGCCTTGGCCCAATCCGCCGTGAGGGTTCGATCAATCACGACATCCGCCCCAAGCGCCGCCACCTGTTCGGCCCGCGCGGCGGACGAGGTGGTCACGATCACCCGCGCCCCCGCAGCCTTTGCCAACTGCACCGCCATCAAGGCAACGCCCCCCGTGCCAAGCACCAGCACTGTTTCGCCCGGTTTGATCGCGGGATCGGCCAGAAGCGCGGTCCAGGCCGTGACGCCCGCGCAGGGCAGGCTCGCAGCCTCGGCATCGCTCAGATGGTCGGGCAGTTTCAAAACGCCGCGCGCTGGAAACACGCAATGACTAGCCAGAACGCCTTGCACGGGGCCGCCCAGGCGCCCGATCTCTAGATCGAGCGGTGGGGTGCCCCCCTCCCAATTCTGGAAAAAGGCAGGCGCCACGCGATCGCCGATTGACAGGTCAGCCACACCCGGCCCCACGGCCGCCACCCGCCCCACACCGTCTGACAAGGGGATCAACGGCGGTTGCACCGCGCGGCCATGTTGGCCGCGGAGCACCACAAGATCGCGATAGTTCAAGGATGCGGCGTGCATCTCCAGCAGCACCTCACCGGGCCCCGGAGCTGGCGTTGGCCCGTCCAGGCGATGCAGGTTTTCAAACCCGAACCCGTCGATAAAGGACCAGTACTGCATCGCGCGCCTCCCTCGGTCGTCTCAGACTAGGTTGGGGCGCGATGCAAGACCAGCCTTAGCGCATGTCCGGGGCAACGGCTTCTGCGGCCAACTCCGGCACAAGCGCGTCGATGCCAACGACCGATGTTTGTTTCTCACCCAGGCGGCGCACGGTCACCGTGCGGTCTTCAACCTCTTTGCGGCCGATTGCCAAGATGACGGGCACCTTGCCGACCGAATGTTCACGCACCTTGTAGTTGATCTTTTCGTTCCGAATGTCCGCCTCGGCCCTTAGGCCGGCAGATTTCAGCATTTCGACAACTTCATGCACGTAGTCATCGGCCTCGGACACGATCGAAGCCACCACGACCTGGCGTGGGGCCAGCCAGAAGGGCAGGCGGCCCGCGTGTTCTTCGATCAGAATGCCGATGAACCGCTCAAAGGACCCGAGCGTCGCGCGGTGCAGCATCACCGGACGGTGCTTTTCGCCATCCGAGCCGATATAGGAGGCATCCAGCCGCTCGGGCAGAACGAAATCCACCTGATGCGTGCCGCATTGCCAATCCCGTCCGATGGCGTCGGTCAAAACGAACTCCAGCTTCGGTCCGTAAAACGCCCCTTCGCCCGGGTTCAACTCGGGCTCGATCCCCGCGGCGCGGGTGGCCGACAGAAGGGCCGCTTCGGCCTTGTCCCAGATCTCGTCCGACCCGGCCCGCTTGTCCGGGCGGTCCGAGAACTTTACCCGAAACTCGGGGAAGCCCAGGTCGCGATAGATGTTCGACAAGAAGTCGATATAGGTCGCGGTTTCGCTTTCGATCTGATCTTCGCGGCAGAAGATATGGCCATCGTCCTGCGTGAAGCCCCGCACGCGCATGATGCCGTGCAGGGCGCCCGATGGTTCGTACCGGGCACAGGAGCCGAACTCGGCCATGCGCAGTGGCAGGTCGCGATAGGACTTCAGGCCCTGATTGAAGATCTGCACGTGGCACGGACAGTTCATGGGCTTGAGCGCATTCACGGCCTTTTCGCGGGCATGCTCTTCGTCGACTTCGACGATGAACATGTTTTCCTGGTACTTTTCCCAGTGTCCGGATTCGACCCACAACTGGCGATCCACCACTTGCGGCGTGTTCACCTCGACATAGCCACCGCGGCGCTGCTGGCGGCGCACATAGTCCTGAAGCTGCGTGTAAATGGTCCACCCGTTGGGGTGCCAGAAAATCTGCCCACGGGCCTCTTCCTGCATGTGAAACAGGTCCATCTCGCGTCCCAGGCGCCGGTGGTCGCGCTTTTCCGCTTCTTCGAGGAAGTGCAGGTATTTCTTGAGATCGTCGCGGTTCTTGAATGCCACGCCGTAGATGCGTTGCAACATGGGGCGGTCGCTGTCACCGCGCCAATAGGCCCCCGCCACACTCATCAGCTTGAACGCGTCGGCGGGCAACTGGCCGGTATGCTGCAAGTGCGGGCCCCGGCACAGATCCTGCCAGTGGCCGTGCCAATACATCCGGATCGGCTGATCTTCGGGGATCATGCCGACCAGTTCGACTTTGTAGGGCTCGTTATTGGCTTCGTAATACTTCACCGCACGGTCGCGGTCCCACAACTCGGTCGTGACCGGATCGCGGCGGTTGATGATCTCTTTCATCTTGGCTTCGATCTGGCCGAGGTCTTCGGGCGTGAAGGGTTCGGACCGGTCGAAGTCATAGTACCAGCCGTTTTCGATCACGGGGCCAATGGTGACGCGGACATCGGGCCAGATTTCCTGCACGGCGCGGGCCATGACATGGGCAAAGTCGTGTCGGATCAGTTCCAGGGCCTGATCGTCATCCTTCATGGTGTGAATCGCGATGCTGGCATCCGACGTGATCGGCCAGGCCAGATCCCAATGCGCGCCATCGAGCGTCGCACTGATGGCCTTTTTAGCGAGCGAGGTCGAAATATCCGCGGCGACCTCTGCAGCGGTGATGCCGGCTGCGAAGCTGCGGGAATTGCCATCGGGGAACGTCAGGGAAATATCGGCCATGGGCCAGTCTCCTCGTCGGTTTGGCGCCTACAAAACGCCCGGTTGCGGGTACAGGTTTGTGCGGTATGTGACCGTGCGGATGCAGCTTGTCAACGCTGTTCCCGGTCGGGTCGGCGCGTGGCGCGTCACGTGGCGCAAAGACGACAACGCGCGCCCCTCGGACAGGGCGCGCGGTCGTCGATGGATCGGGGGTCACACCCGCGTGGCAAACACGGCGTAGCCGAGGATCAGGATACAGACCCATCCGGCCGTGAAAATGATGGGCCGCAAGGGCATCTGGGCGACACCGGTAATCATCCCAACCGCGTGCCCGACCCGGAGCCAGAAAAAGACGATGGCGGTCCAGTAAGTCAGCGCCGTGAAACCGTCGATCTGGTGCAGGATCAGGATCAGGATAGCGAAGGGCAGCCCCTGCTCCAGTAGGTTGATATGAGCGCGGTTGGCGCGCATCACCCAATCGGGAAGCCCGTCGCCTCCGTGCGGTCGTTGGAACGGGTTCACACCTTGCGGCATGTGCATATTTACACCGACAATATACGGGATCCAAAGCGATGCCGCCAAAAGAGTCAGGCAGGTGAGCACACCAAGTTCTGTTGGGAAATCCATGGTTCAGGCCTCCTCGTGTTCCGCCCAGAGGTGATCCCCACCGAAATGGGTTGGGGGTGCCGGTTTCCAGCCAGGTCTTGAGCCCTGCGAGCGTGCGCGCCCATCCGTCTGCGGTCCCACCGGAGGGGTCGTGGGCAAGGTTGCGATGTTCGACCGTGAGGCAGCAGTAGTCGCCTTGTGGGTCGATCAGATAGGTGACCTCGCTCACCTTGGCGTCCGGTTCCCATTTGGGTTCGAAGCTGGTGACCAGTCGGGTCTTGGGCTCTACGATCAGTTCTCTGGCGTGCAGTGTTTCGGTGCCGTCCGGTGTCAGGTAGACGAGGGTATCGCCCCGCCGCTCGGCCGTTTGCTCGAGGAAATCATAGTGCTGCATCGCGTCGGCATTGGTGAGCGCGTCCCACAAGGCGTCTTGCGAGCATTTAATGAACGTCTGCATCATGAAATCGGGTTTGGTCATATCGGTGGTCTCCGTCACATTGCCATTTTCATGGGCTGGCCGGTTTCGAGATACGATTTGAGGGACGCGGCCAGACGTGCCCACCCTTCGCCAAAGCCCTCTTGGCCCGGCGCGATATCATAGTGTTCGATGGTCAGCTTGCAGGTGTCGCCCTGCGCCTCGATCAGGTAGATCATGTGCGAGTTTGGCGCGTCCGGGCCCATGAACAGCGGCTCGAAGGTCATGGCGATCCGCGATTTCGGATCCATCGCCGTTGTCACCTGGCGCAGCATGTCGTCGCCGTCCGGCTTGATGAAGCGCGTCACCTTTCCGGGGATTGCATTGCCCTCCACTTGGCTGCAGGCGAAGTGATAGGCGGCCATCTGATCGGCCTCGGTCAGGGCATCCCACAGGGCGTCCTGCGAGCAGCGGATGAAGGTTTGCATCATGAAGTCTGGTTTTCCCATAGCGGTTTCCCGTTCCAATCGTGATTTGAGATCGCTCAACGCCTGCGCCTGGGGACGCAGAAACGGCGCGACCCACCGGTCGAGCATGTCCTGCAGGGGCATCGCGTTGAGATAGTGGTGTTTGAACCGTCCCTGCCTCCGGGTGACGATCAGATGGGCGTCTTCCAAAACCTTCAGGTGTTTCATCACTCCGAACCGGGTCATTTCGAGCTGCTCTTCCAACTCGGTCAGGGTTTGCCCGTCCCTTTGGCGCAAACTGTCCAGAAGCGCGCGGCGGGCGGGGTCATTGAGGGCTTTGAAGATCGTATCCATGGCAGGCTTATATGTGATTCGATAGTCACGTGACAATATGGTAACATAAAAGAATTCCGGATCGGCCCATTGCCTGACCGGGTCTTGCGCGGCAGATAGAAGGGCACCGATGCGCGACCTTGGGGGGTAAACCATGGCGGATTCACAGATTTTAGCGACGGCCAGCGGGCGCAGCCTCGCCTACCACCGCCATGATGGCACCGGCCCCTGGATCGTGTTTTTGGGTGGCCTCCGCTCTGACATGACCGGCACGAAGGCTGTGTATCTGGAAGACTGGGCGCGATCCCAGGGACGGGCGTTCCTGCGATTCGACTACTCGGGCCACGGACAGAGCAGCGGTACGTTCACGGACGGATGCATCGGCGATTGGGCCGAGGATGCGGCGGCCGCACTGGACGCGCTGACCGATGGACCGCTGATCCTCGTCGGGTCGTCCATGGGGGGGTGGATCAGCCTTCTGATGGCGAAACGCAGCCCCGACCGACTGGCCGGGCTTGTGACCATTGCAGCCGCGCCGGACTTTACCGAGGACGGGATGTGGGGCGCGTGGTCCGACGAGCAAAAGGCCGCTTTGGAGTTGGACGGACAGGTGGCCCTGCCGTCTGAATACGGCGAGCCGATGATTATCACGCGGCGCATGATCGAAGACGGTCGTGACCAATTGGTGCTGCGCAGTCCGCTGCGCATCGATGCGCCGGTGCGCATGTTGCAGGGCACCGCAGACGCGGATGTCGACATGTCGGTCGCGCTTCGCCTGCTGGACCATTTGGAGGGCGGGGATACTCGCCTCGAACTGGTCAAGGGGGCGGACCACCGGTTTTCGGATCCACCCTGCCTGACCACGATCACCCGCGCCGTGACCGAGGTGTTGGGCGCTGCGTAACCTTGGAACATGGCTCGGACGCTTGGTGCTGATCCTCGCGGTTGGCGGGGCAGCCTTTGTGATCTTTCCGGGCGAACCTGTCCGACGGGGGGAAGGCCAGATGCCGGAAATCTCGGATGCCGACGCATTTCTCGCCGCGCGTGAAGCGCAGTTTCCCGACATCCGTCCGGGAGAACAGGCCAGGATTGTCTGGATTGGAAGCCCCGGACAACGCAGCGATCTGGTGGTGGTCTATGTGCATGGGTTTTCAGCGGGTCCCGAAGAACTGCGCCCCGTGCCCGATCACGTGGCCCGCGCCCTTGGGGCAAACCTGATCTTCGCGCGATTGCCCGGGCACGGGCGCAGCGACTCCGCGATGGGTGAACCACGCGCGGGAGATTGGGTCGACGATACCGCCCAGATGCTGCACCTCGCGCGTCAGATCGGGGACCGCATTCTTGTCGTTGGCACCTCGACCGGCGGCACGCTTGCGACCTATGCCATGACCGAACCGGACATGGCCGAACACTTGGCCGGGGTCGTTCTGATCTCGCCCAATTTTGCCGTGAACGCGGCCGGCGCGCGTTTGTTGGAGGCGCCGTTTGCACGGCTTTGGGTGCCGTGGGTTCTGGGTCAGTGGCGGTCGTTCGAGCCCCTAAATCCGGGGCACGCACGGCATTGGACGACGCGCTACCCGACGACCGCGCTGGTCACCCTTGGCGCGACGATGCGGGCCACCCGGCAACGCACCCAAACCACGGCGTTCACACAATCCCCAATCCCAGTGTTGGTCTTGTATTCCGACACCGACGAGGTCGTGTCCGCCGCCGCGACCGAAGACGTCATGGGTCGGTTCGAAGGGGCGATATCGATACGCAATCTGACCCTTCCGGACACGGGCGCAGACCCCCGCGGGCACTTGATCGCCGGCGATATTTTGAGTCCGGCCATGACGGGCCCGGTCACCGACATAATCGTCGACTGGGCGCGAGAGTCGGCGGCCCGCTAACCGCCAAAAAATTTGCACCTGATAAAAATCTCTTGCCGAAACCGGTTTCGGAGGGAATTTTCTGAGTCGGGGAGGAGCGCATGACGCAAAACGGGACACAAAAATCCGTTCGTACTCGCGCTACGATTAGCGATGTCGCCCGGGATTTGGGCGTCAGCAAGGGCACGGTCAGCCGCGCCTTGAACGGGTATCCGGATATTGCCGAGGGCACACGCCTTCGGGTGCGCCGCGCGGCCGAGCGTCTGGGCTACCGCCCGCTGGCGCAGGCGCAGGCGATCCGCACCGGACGTGCGCGTGCCCTGGGTCTTGTGCTGAATGCCGGTGGCCAGAATGCGCATAAGCCCTTCCTGACGGATTTCCTCGATGGGATCAGCCGCGCTGCCAGTTCCGAGGCCTGGACCCTGACAGTATCCACGGCGATGGACGAGGCCGACGAGGTCGAAACCCTGGCCCGCCTTGTCGATGAGCGGAAGGTCGACGGGTTCATCCTTCCCCGCACGAAAACGCATGACCCGCGGATTGATCTGCTGCGCGACCGCGACGTGCCGTTCATCCTGTATGGCCGGACGGCTGATCCGACCAATTGCGCTTGGTTCGATATCGCAGGCGAGGACGCGATGCGCGACGCCGTCCATCGACTTGTCAGGGCCGGGCACAGACGGATCGGTTTCATCAATGGCGCGGCGGTGTACCACTATTCGATCTTGCGGCGCGGGGGCTATGAGACGGCCCTGCGCGACGCGGGCCTGCCCGTTGATCCGGAATTGATGGCGGAAGGCGCGATCTCGATGCCTGAAGGTGAGGTGGCGGGCCTGCGGCTGCTGGATCTGCCCAACCCGCCGACCGCGATTGTGTGCGCCCTGGATCTGGCGGCGCTTGGGGTCTACCGCGCGGCCGAGCAGGCCGGACGCACCGTCGGCAAGGACCTCGCCGTGATCTCCTATGACGGCATCCCGGAAGCCGCGGTTGCAACCCCGCCGCTCAGCACATTCGCGGTCGATGCACGGGCCGCCGGGCGACGCCTGGCCGAAATGTTGATCGCCCGCATTCGCGGCGCGGCCCCCGAAACACTCCGCACGACCGTGCCCGCGACCCTGATCGCGCGGGCCTCGGACCAATTCACACTGGCGAAACCGGGCACAGACCCGGCCCGCGAACCCGCTTAACGGCATCATCACCAACGGGAGGAAATGACATGTTGGTAAAATCCACGGGGCGCATCGCGCTCCTGGCGGCGGCATCGACCCTGGCCTTTGTGTCAGTCGCTGGCGCTGACACGATCCGCTTCTGGACGACCGAAGAACAGCCTGAGCGCCTTGCACGCCAAGAGGCGATGGCAGCAGACTTCACCGCCGAAACCGGCATCGAGGTCGAGGTTATCCCGGTCAGCGAGAATGACCTCGGCACGCGCGCAACCGCCGCGTTCGCCGCTGGCGATCTGCCTGATGTGATCTACCACACCCTGCAGTATGCCCTGCCCTGGGCCGAAGCCGGGATCCTCGATATCGACGCGGCCACGGACGTGATCGAGAACCTTGGCGAAGACACCTTCGCCGCGGGCGCGCTGGAAATGGCGTCGACCGAAGATGGCATCGCGTCGGTTCCGGTGGATGGCTGGACGCAGATGTTGGTCTACCGCGCCGACCTCTTCGAAGAGGCCGGGCTGGAGCCGCCGAACACCTATGAAAACGTGCTGGCGGCTGTGGAAGCCCTGCACAACCCGCCAGAGATGTTCGGCTTTGTGGCCGCAACGAAGGTGGATGAAAACTTCATGAGCCAGGTGCTCGAGCACGTCTTCCTTGCCAATGGCGTGTCGCCGGTGGACGAAGATGGGTTCGCTGAATTGGACGAAGAGGCCACGACCGAGGTTCTTGAGTTCTACGCCGCCATCACCGAAGCGTCGCCGGACGGGGAACTCTTCTGGCAGCAGTCGCGCGAACTGTATTTTGCAGGCCGTGCGGCGATGATCATCTGGTCGCCCTTCATCCTCGACGAACTGGCCGGTCTGCGCGACAGCGCCCCGCCGACCATCACGGATGACCCGACCAGCTCGGAACTGGCGTCGCGCACGGGCATCGTCACCAACTTTGCCGGTCCGTCCAACCCTGACGGCGCGGCCTGGGGCGACGTCCGGTACTTCGGCATCACCGCTGACGCCGACACCGACAACGCCATGGCCTTCGTCGAGTACTCGATGAACGAAGGCTACACCGCCACGCTGGCCATCGCGCCGGAAGGCAAGTTCCCGGTCCGTCGCGGCACCGAAGACAACCCGACCGCCTTTGCCGATGCTTGGGCGCAGCTGGACGTCGGCGTTGACCGTCGTGCCCCTCTGGGCAGCCTCTACCCGCAGGAGATGATCGACGAGATCGTTGGCGGTCTGGATGTGGCGCAGCGTTGGGGCGTGACCGAAGGCCAGCTGGCCCTGGCCAGCCGGATCATCAACAGCCAGGTCATCAACCGCCTGGTGCGCGAGTACATGGACGGCGTGCGCGACGCTTCGGCCACGGTCGCGCTGATGAACGAAGAACTGGCGCGCATCGAATAAGCGCCTGATCTGATCCCTTGGGCGCGGTGCGTCCACGCCCAAGGGCCTTTCCTTTCCGTCCGGAGGTTCACCGATGAGCACCGCCGTCCCCCCGAAGGGCACGGGGCCCCTGGCCAAACGCGAAGCGCGCCTGGCCTGGAGCCTGCTCCTGCCGACGATCACAGCCGTGATGCTGGTGGTGTTGCTGCCGCTGCTGGCGATCTTCTGGATCAGTTTCAAACCGATTGAATTGGGCGATCTGCGCGCCGCGGCCCCGGTGGCCCGCGAAGACCTGCGCGACGCCGACGAAGCAGAGCCTTTCCTGCGCTACCGCATCCGCAACTCCAGCCAAGATGCGCCGATTACGGGGGTGACCCTGACGGACACGGTTCCCTCGGGCGTCACGCTCGGCGCGCTGCCTGAGATGTGTGAGCTTTCCGGGGCCACGCTGACCTGTCTGGTGGGGGACCTGCCGGGCGGCGAGCGGGTGACGCTGGAAATCCCCGTGACCCTCGACGGAGATCTTGAAGCCCTCGAGGACGCGCTCGAAGACGGCACGCCTGTCTCGATCACGGGGCGCGGGGAAAACGTGCTGACCAATGATGAATTCACGCTCGAAAACTTCGTGTCCGTCTTTGATGGCCGCGAGTTCGGGGCCGTACTTTGGGCCACCTTATTCTACACCGTTGTCGGCACCATCGGGGCGCTGGTGGTGGGCCTGTTCGCGGCGCTTTTGCTGAACAAGAGTTTCCGTGGGCAGGGGATCTTGCGTGGTCTGTACCTGTTTCCCTACGTGGCCCCCGTGATCGCCGTCGCATTCTCGTGGATCATTCTGTTTGATCCCTTCTCAGGCTCCATCAATGCGCTTCTCATCCAGATGGGTGTGACCGACAGTTCGATCAATTTCTTCGGGGAACGCCCCCTGGCGCTGGTCATGGTGACCGTGTTCGAGATTTGGCGCTACTTCCCGCTGAGCTTCCTGTTCATCCTGGCGCGGATGCAGTCGATCGACACCGACATGTATGAGGCGGCCGATGTGGACGGCGCGTCGCCCTTCCAGAAATTCCGGTATCTCAGCCTGCCGATGTTGATGGGGATCCTCAGCGTCCTGTTCCTGCTGCGCTTCATTTGGACCTTCAACAAGTTCGACGACATCTTCCTGTTGACTGGGGGCAATGCGGGCACGCGGACGCTGACGGTGAACGTGTATGAACAGGCCTTCGCACTGTCGAATATCGGGGCCGGGGCGGCCGTGGCCGTGGTGATCCTGCTGTGTCTGTTGGCGTTCTCGTGGTTCTTCTTCCGCTTCATGTCGAAAGAGGAGGGCCTGTGATGGACGATGTAACGTGCGTGCGGGCCAAGGGGGCGGTGCGCTGCAGTGACGGATTGGATCGCCGCCTTTCGGCGTCGACCGGGGCGAGAGGGGCGTTGCCCCCCTCGCGCTCCCCCCAGGATATTTGTGAAACAGAGACGAGGACACGGGCATGAAGGCGCTTTGGTATGGCACCGTAACCGGCCCGATCATCGGGGTGCTCTGGGCCTGCGTGATGGCCACGACGATTGCGGTCGTGATGTCGTTTTCGACGGGAGACGCGTTTCGACCGGGACTGGTGGGGTGCCTGGTTCTGGGTGTGGTTCTGGGTCTTGCCGCGCCCGAGAATGGGCGCTGGCCGATCCTGGCCGCGGGCGCAGCCGTTCTGGCAATTGCGCTCAGCTACACGCCCTTTGCGCCCATTCACGTGGCGGAAACTGTGGGTCTTGGGGGGCACCTGGTATCGGGCGCGGCCTTTGGTTTTGCGCTGGCCTGGCCGCTGGCTGTCATGTTTGACGGCTGCCCGCGTGGGGCCTTGACCCGACACGAATGGGAAGAAGCGGTGATCCGGTTCCTCACCGGGTTTGGCTACATCTTTTTCACCGCGGCCGTGGCGATCCCGTTCTACGTCATGGTGATGACCTCGTTGAAGACCCAGGGCGAGTTGATCGCCAACCCGTTGGATTTCTCGATCGACCTGAGCCAGGGATGGGCGCTGTTCCGCAGCTATGAGGAGTTGTTCCGCGACTTCAACTTTGGCCAGTATATGTGGACGTCGTTCTACATTTCGGTGCTGACGGTTTTCATCACCTTGCTGTTCTCGGTGCCGGGCGCCTATGCCGTGGCCCGGCTCCGGTTCAAGGGACAGAAGGGGCTGAGCCGGTCGATCCTGCTGATCTACATGGTGCCGATGATCGTGCTGGCCTTGCCGATCTACATCGCCTTTTCGATGACGGGTCTGCGCAATTCGATCATCGGGATCGTGATGATCTACCCGGTCACGACCATTCCGGTCGCGCTCTACATGTTGCAGGGCTATTTCCGCGGGTTGCCGGCCGAGGTGGAAGAGGCGGGGCTGATGGACGGCTTGAACCGGTTGCAGGTGATCTGGAAGATCACGCTGCCGCTGTCGTTGCCGGCGCTGGCCTCGGTTTCGCTCTACGTCTTCATGATCGCCTGGAACGAGTTCCTGTTGGCCTTCATGCTGCTGGACGATCCGTCCAAGTTCACGCTGACCCGGGGCATCGCGTCGCTCAATTCCTCCGAGATACCGCGCCAGCATCTGATGGCGGGCGCCGTGATTGCGACCGTGCCTGTGATGGCGCTGTTCCTCGGCCTTGAGAAGTTCATGACACGCGGTTTGACCGCGGGGTCGGTCAAAGGATGACTCTGATGTCCGAGATCAACGCAGCCCCCCTGGATACAGAAGCGCGCCGGATCCTGCGCCTGAACGACAAGGGCGGATACACCGTGCCGACCGCGGGCCTCTATCCCTATCAGTGGAACTGGGACAGTGCCTTTGCCGGGCTTGGGTTCGCCGCCTTCGATATTGATCGCGCCTGGACCGAGGTCGAGACGCTGTTTTCCGGCCAATGGGACAATGGGATGGTGCCGCATATCCTGTTCCACCGGAGCGACCCGGGCTATTTCCCCGGGCCGGATGTTTGGGGCACGGAAACCGCGGTGGGTCGGGGGGCGTCCACCGTCCCCTCCTCGGGCATCAGCCAGCCGCCGGTGGCCGCGTCCTTGGTCTGGCGCATCTACCAGGCGGATCCCGTCGCGGGGCAGGCACGGCTTGCAGCGCTGTTCCCGAAACTTCTGGCCTATCACCGGTGGATCATCGCGGCGCGGGCGGAAACTGGTCCTGTCGTGATCACCCATCCCTGGGAGGCCGGGCGCGACAATGCCCCGGATTGGGACGAGGCGATGGCCGGGATCGACCCGGTCGGGATCGCGCCCTACACCCGTCGGGACACCGGCCATGTGGACCCGAAAATGCGGCCGACGCAGGCCGACTACGATCGGTACATCTGGTTGGTCGAGTTTGGTCGGGATCGCGGGTGGGACGATGCCAAGATCGCGGCTGAAAGCCCGTTCCGCGTCGCCGATCCGACCCTGACCTTCACGGCCCTGCGCGCCACGCGCGATCTGGCCCGCGCCGCAACGCTTCTGGGCGAACCCACCGCGGAGATCGACGGGTGGATTGAGCACCTCGATGCCGGCGCCCGCAGCCTGTGGAACCCCGAAACCGGCGCCTATGACAGTCGCAACCTGCGCACGGGCAATTTCTCTGGCGTGATCTCGAACGCGTCGTTCCTGTGCTGGTGGGGCGGGTTGGACGATATGCGGCCGAGGGCGACCTTGGATCGGATCCTGGCGGACACGAAACACGCCATACCGAGTTACGATCCCAAGGGGCCGAAGTTCGACAGTCTGCGCTATTGGCGCGGCCCGGTATGGGCCGTGATGAACTTCATGGCGGGCACCGGGATGGCCGAGCAAGGCCTGCACGCGGAGGCCGAGCGCGTACGCGCCGACACTGCGCGTCTGATCGTTGAGAATGGGTTTGCGGAATACTTTGATCCTCTGGACGGCACGCCGGCCGGGGGCGCGACATTTACATGGACAGCGACCGTTTGGTTGGCTTGGGCAAGCCCAAGTGCCTCGGCGGCGACTGGGGAGGGTTAGGCGATGGGTGCCATTGAGCTGAACAGCGTCGAAAAATGGTTCGGCGAAATCCAAGTCATCAAGGGGGTCGACCTCAACATTGAAGATGGGGAGTTTGTCATCTTCGTCGGTCCATCGGGGTGCGGGAAATCCACGCTGCTGCGGATGATCGCCGGGCTTGAGGAAACATCGCGTGGAACCGTGATGATCGGCGGGCGGGACGCCACGGCCGAGCCGCCGTCGAAACGTGGGCTGGCAATGGTGTTCCAATCCTATGCGCTTTATCCGCATATGTCGGTGGCAGAGAATATGGGCTTTTCGCTCAAGACCGCTGGCGCGTCCAAGGCCGAACAGGATGAGAAAGTGGCCGAAGCGGCCCGTGCCTTGCGTCTGGAAGATTATCTTGGCCGACGCCCGAAGGATCTGTCGGGTGGTCAGCGTCAGCGCGTTGCCATCGGGCGCTCGATCGTGCGGGATCCCACCGCCTTCTTGTTCGATGAGCCTTTGTCGAACCTCGACGCCGCCCTACGGGTTGAGATGCGTTACGAGATTGCCAAGCTCCATCAACAGCTTAAGGCGACAATGATCTATGTGACCCACGACCAGGTGGAGGCCATGACCTTGGCGGATCGCATCGTGGTGCTGCAGGCTGGACAGATCGAACAGGTGGGTGCGCCGCGGGAGCTGTATGAGAATCCGGCGAACCTGTTTGTGGCGCAGTTTATCGGCAGCCCGAAAATGAATGTGATGCCGACCGGAATTTCAGGCCTGCGTGTCAGCGATGCCCCATCCGGCGCGGCGCATTTGGGCATTCGCCCCGAATCCATCACGATCGGGGATGAGGGCACAGGTCAGATCGACGGTGTGATTGATGTGGCCGAGTATCTCGGGGCAGACACGTTCCTGATCGTTGAATGCGGCGAGGCCGGGAAACTCACCGTCCGCACCGACGGCAAAACCCATCTGCGGCCCGGGCATCGGGTTGGGCTGACCTTCGACCCGGAGAAGCTCCATTACTTTGCGGCGGATGGGTTAACTCTCAAGTAAAAGGCTTCGGCCGAGCAGTTTGCAGACGTATGCAAAAACCGCTTGCCCTGCATTCCTAGGCCGGTCATCATCCTTCAAGTGTTGGGAGGCGCGGATGCGCGTGTGATGCGTGGATCCATCGTGTCCGCGATGCCCTGTCTGATGAAGGATCCCGAATGGCCGACCCGGTCGCCGCCGCCAAATCCGTTTTGGCCCCTTTGCGCCATGCCGGTGACATCTCCGGTTTGGCTGACGCGGGCGCGTTGGTTCATCTTGCCCATCCGTTCGAAACACTCACGGTCGAGGGCTACGATGGCGAGGCCTTGGGCGCTTTGCGGTGGGCCTTTCCCGATCTCGAACGGCGCGTGACCATCGAGATGGGTGGGTTCGATGCCCATGGCCAACTCTGGATTGGGCAGGCGGGCTATTGGTGCGGGTTGTTTGCTGCGCCGTTTCTTGACATCCCACCGACCCGCCGCATGGCTGCGATGCGATTTCACGATTTCTACCGCGTCGAGGATGGTCGGATCGTCGAGATGCAGGCGCTTTGGGACATTCCCGAATTGATGATGCAGGCCGGCGCATGGCCGCTGGCCCCGTCTCTGGGGCGGGAATGGCAGGTGCCGGGGCCAACCACGCAAGACGGGCTGCAGATCAGCGGCGACGGCGCAGCGGCGCTGGATGTCGTGGCCCGAATGGTCGGGGATCTGGGCAACGATCCGTCGGGCACGCCGCCCGAGACTTTGGCCCGCTACTGGCACAGCAACTGTTCATGGTATGGCCCGGCTGGCATCGGAACCGCGCGCGGCATCGACGGGTTCCGCACCCATCACCAAGCCCCGTTTCTGTCGGCCATGCCAGACCGTCGTGCAATGGTCGATGAGGGCCATTTTTTTGGCGAAGGCAATTACGTTGGCTTCACGGCCTGGCCGGGGATGGCCCTAACCCTGACAGGCGGCACCTGGCTTGGTCTCCCCGGGGGCGGGCAGGCCATCACCATGCGGTCGCTCGATTTCTGGCGCGTCCAGGATGGAAAAATCGCGGAAAACTGGGTGCTCGTGGACATGCTGCATGTCTTTTCGCAACTCGGTGTCGATGTCCTCGCGCGCATGAAAGAGCTGACGGTATGAGGCGTCCCGGAAATTTCAATGGTTCAATGTTCCACTACAGCCCGGAACTGGATGGAGCAGTATCTGATATGAATCCCAATCTATCCCCAAAGGTATCCCCATGACTTTGCCAAGCACACCCTCGTTCCGGCTGGACGGAAAACGCGCTTTGGTGACGGGCGCAAGCCGCGGGATCGGACTTGGCTGCGCCGTTGCTTTGGCCGAGGCCGGCGCCGAGGTGATCTTGGCAGCCCGTGGGGCCGGCGCGCTCGAGGCTGCCGCTGCCGAGATGCAAGCCGCGGGCCTCAAGGCGCAACCGGCGCCTCTCGACATCACGGATCTTTCCGCCGTCAATACGTTGATGGCCGAGATTGGCCCGCTCGACATTCTGTGCAACTCGGCCGGGCTTGCCCGGCATAGTCCGGCTTTCGACACAACGGAGGGCGACTTTGATGCGGTGATGGAGATCAACGTCAAAGCGGCCTACTTTTTGGCACAGGCGGCCGCGCGTCACATGGGGGACGGGGGATCCATCATTCAGATCTCCAGCCAGATGGGTCATGTCGGGGGATTGGACCGGGCCGTCTATTGCGGCACCAAACATGCCGTCGAGGGCATGACGAAATCCATGGCCATCGAATGGGGTCCGCACCGCATCCGTGTGAACACAATCTGCCCGACCTTTGTTCGGACAGAATTGACGGCCCCAACCTTTGCGGATCCGGAAAAACGGGCCTGGATCGAAAGCAAGATCAAACTGCCGCGTGTCGCAGAGGTCGAAGACCTGATGGGCGCCGTGGTGTTCCTCGCCTCTGACGCCTCGGCCATGGTTACCGGGACGGCGTTGTTGGTCGATGGCGGCTGGACGGCAGGATAACACAACGATGGACGAGGCCCCCAAAACTGACGGAAAGATCACGTCGATCGACGTGGCCCGCCGTGCCGGCGTGAGCCAAAGCGCCGTCAGTCGTGTCTTCACGCCGGGGGCGAGCGTGTCCAAGAAAATGGCGGCACGGGTCCGCGAAGCAGCCGAAGAGTTGGGCTACCGTCCCAATGTCCTGGCCCGATCGCTGATCACCGGCAAAAGCCGCATGATTGGGTTGGTGGTCGCCTATCTCGACAATCCGTTCTACCCCGACGCGCTGGAGCGGCTGTCGACCGCGCTTCAGGAACGGGGCTATCACATCTTGATGTTCCTGGCCGGCAACAGCGACGAAGATGTCGAGGCCGTCATAGATGATCTTATGGATTATCAAGTAGATGGCATTATCACAGCGTCGATCAATCTGTCTGGGGAACTGACCGCGCGGTGCCGATCGGAAGGTATCCCCGTGATGCTGTTCAACCGGTCGATCCATGACAGCGGCCTGAGCGCGATTACCTCCGACAATCGCAAAGGGGCCGCAGACGTGGCCCGTTTCCTCGTCGCCGGCGGGCACACCAAGATCGCGCATATCAGCGGCTGGCTCGGTTCGTCGACGGGCGTCGACCGGCGGGATGGCCTTGTGGAGGGCCTCGCTGAGGCCGGTCAAACCCTCCATGCCGAGGCGGACGGGATGTACAATCGCGACATTGCGGTCGACGCGGCGAAAGCGATGATGCAGTCCGACGACCCGCCCGACGCGATCTTCGTCGGCAACGACCATATGGCGCTGGCCGTGATCGAAGCGTTGCGGGGGCAGATGGGCCTGTCCGTGCCCGACGACGTGTCGATCGTCGGATATGATGATGTGCCGATGGCCGCTTGGCCAGCCTTCAACCTCACCACGATACGCCAGCCCGTCAACCGAATGGTGCAGGCCACGGTCGACACGCTTCTGTCCGAAATCGAAGACGGCACGGCGCCTGGCGCCATTGTCCGCATCGAGGGCCCTCTAATCACGCGCGGTTCGGCGCGCCTGCCACAAGGATCATGATCATGCAGGGGTTTGACCCAAAGTTCCGGGATTTTCCCGACTACATCATCGGCATCACCAAGGAGATCTGGGAAGACCGCGGCATTGCAACGTTGCACCAGTACTACGCCCCAGAGATTGTCGTCCGCTCTCCGGCCTCGGTGGTGATCGGCAATAAGGATGTCATCTCGGCGACCATGGCCACCTTGGCCGAATTCCCCGACCGCGTGCTCTACGGCGAGGACGTGATCTGGTCGGGCACGCCCGAAGACGGCATGCTGAGTTCACACCGGATCATCTCGCAGGCCACCCATGCCGGAAACGGTGTGTATGGACACGCCACGGGCAAGACGCTGGAATACCGGATTCTGGCCGACTGCCACGCCAAGAACAACATGATTGATGATGAATGGCTGATCCGCGACCAGGGCGCGATTGTCCGCCAAATGGGATGGGACCCGAAGGACTATGCCGCTGATTTGATTGAGAAAGAGGGTGGCCCGGCAACTTGTGTCAAGCCGCTGTCCCCCGAGACGGACCAACCCGGGCCGTACAGTGGCCGGGGAAATGACAACCCATGGGGCGCGCAACTGGCCGAGCTACTGACCCGGATTATGGGGGCCGACATGGCCGCGATCCCCGAAGTTTATGACCGCGCCTGCCACCTCGAGTATCCGGGACATGTCACGGCACATGGCACGCCCGAGGCCGACAAATTCTGGATGGGTCTGCGTGCTTCCTTCCCGAAGGCCGAGTTCACGGTGCACCATCAAATCGGTCGCGATGATCCGTTAGCCCCGCCCCGCGCCGCCGTGCGTTGGTCGCTTTGGGGCAAACATGAAGGGTGGGGCGCTTTTGGCCGACCCACCGGCGCCATGGTCTACATTCTGGGGATCACCCACGCTGAATTCGGGCAAGTCGGCACCGACAGCCCGCGCCTTCGCCGCGAATACACGCTGTTCGACGAAACCGCGGTTTGGAAACAGATTTTGCTGGCCGAGGGCTGAGTGCCAACGGCGCTGCTGCACCCCCGGCAAAGACAAGGCGGCGCGGTCCAGGACTGCCGCCGCAAGACACAAGAGGAAGGGAGCCCACCACAATGATCCGCACCACGCATGTTGGCAGCCTGCCGCGCACCCAAAAGGTCGTTGAATTCATTTTCGCGCGCGAGAAGGAGCAGCCATTCGACCAGGCGGATTTCGACGCCGCCATGACGGAGGCCGTTGATGACACGGTCGCCAAACAGGTGGCCGCCGGGGTCGATGTCGTGTCAGATGGGGAAACCTCGAAGATCTCTTACGCCACCTATGTCAAGGACCGCTACACCGGGTTTGATGGCGACAGCCCGCGCAACGCACCCGCAGATTTGAAGATGTTTCCAAGCTTCCTCGAGCGGCTGAAGGACGATGGGGGCACCCCGACCTATGCCCGGCCGATGTGCGTGGGCGAGGTGAAATCCAAAGGTCAGGGTGAACTTGAGAAGGACATCGCCAACCTCAGGGCCGCGATGGAAACCCACGGCGCGGCGCAGGGCTTCATGAATGCGGCATCGCCTGGCGTCATCTCACTCTTTTTGCAAAATCAATACTATAGCTCGCGCGATGCCTATCTGGCGGCTCTGGCAGATGCCATGCGCGACGAATACCGCACCATCGTCGACTCGGGTCTGATGCTGCAGCTCGACTGCCCGGATCTGGCCTTGTCGCGGCACATGCTGTTCGCCGATCTCAGCGATGACGAGTTCCTCAAGATTGCCGCATCTCATGTGGAGGCGCTCAATCACGCGCTTGAGGGGATCGACCCCTCCAAGGTGCGGGTTCATATCTGTTGGGGCAATTACGAAGGCCCCCATGTGTGCGACATTCCGATGGAACAGGTGTTCACGACCTTCCTGTCGGTGAATGCCGATTTTCTTCTGTTCGAGACGTCGAACCCACGTCACGCCCATGAATGGACTGTCTTCCGCGATCGAAAGGCCGAAATCCCCGACACCAAGGTTTTGATCCCGGGCGTCGTCGACACCACAACCAATTTTGTGGAGCACCCTGAACTGGTCGCCGAGCGCATCGCGAAATTTACCGATATCGTTGGCGCCGATCGCGTCATCGCGGGATCGGATTGCGGGTTCGGTACGTTTGCCGGGTTTGGCGCGGTCGATCCGGCGATTGCCTACGCCAAACTGGGTGCGCTGTCCGAAGGGGCCCGCCTGGCGAGCAGCCGGTTGTGACCCAAGAGCCGCTTGTTCTGATCCCGGGCATGATGTGCGACGCCCGGTTGTGGACGCCGCAGATCAATGCCTTCAGCCGGACGCGCGCCGTGCATTTGTCCGCGATCACGGGCGGCGGTTCCGTCCAAGACCTTGCGGCGGAGGTCTTGGCCCAAGCGCCAGACCGATTTGCTCTGGCGGGGCTCTCGATGGGCGGGATTGTCGCGATGGAGATTCTGGCCCAGGCGCCGGAGCGGGTAACCCGTCTGGCGCTTCTGGACACCAACCCAAAGGCCGAGACTGCCGCGGTCGCCAAGGCACGCGAGCCACAGATCGCCAAGGTGGCCGAAGGACAGTTGGTGCCGGTCATGCGTGACGAGATGAAGCCGAATTACCTCGCCCCGGGTCCCCGGCGGACCGAAGTTCTGGACCTTGTGCTGGACATGGCAGTCGGTCTTGGCCCGGACGTCTTCATCGCCCAATCACGGGCGTTGCAAACCCGGCCTGACCAACAAGGGACGCTTCGCTCGGTCCGGGTTCCGTCGCTGATCTTGTGCGGCGTTCACGACGCGCTGTGCCCCATCCATCGGCACGAGCTGATGGCGGCGTTGATCCCCAACGCCCGCCTCGTGGTCGTCGATGGGGCGGGACATTTGCCCACGCTCGAACAACCCCATGCAGTCAATGCCGCCTTTGAGGATTGGCTCTCGGTCTAATCCACAGGGGTGGGGATGGATCGGAAATTGAAAACAAACAGGCCGCGAATTCAACATTCGCGGCCTGTTCTTATCTGATTTTGTAAGGTTGCCTTAGCTGGCGGCCACGCCCCGAACCGGTGTCTTGGGCACATCGCAGTTCGCATCGATGAAGTCCAGCACCAAGGGGCGGATGTTGTTCCGCCAGCTCTTGCCCGCGAAGATGCCGTAATGCCCGGCTTCAGGTTCGAGGTAGCTGGCCTTCTTCGAATCCGGCAGACCCGTGCACAAATCCAAGGCCGCCACGCATTGACCGGGCGCCGAGATGTCGTCTTTGCCGCCCTCGACGGTCTTCACCGCAACGGTGGTGATCTTGCCCAGATCGACCTGCTTGCCATCAACGACGAACGCATTCCGCGCGATGTCGCGATTTTTGAAGATGCGCTCGACCGTCGACAGGTAGAACTCGGCCGTCATGTCCATGACGGCGAGGTATTCATCGTAGAACTTGTTGTGCTTGTCGTGATCCGACGCTTCGCCTTTGGCAACGCGCAAGATCTGGTTCGAGAACGCCTTGGCGTGTTTCTCGGCATTCATCGCCATGAACGAGGTCAGCTGCTGCAGCCCCGGATACACCATCCGGCCGGCGCCTGCGTATTTGAAGCCGACGCGTTGCAAGACAAATTTTTCAAGCTGGCCCATGGTTACCCGGTTGCCGAAATCCGTCACATCGGTCGCGGCGGCATCGGGGTCAATCGGTCCCCCGATCAGCGTCAGTGTACGCGGTTGCGCGTCCGGATCCTCTTCCGCCAGATAGGCCGTAGCCGCCAAAGCCAGAGGCGCAGGCTGACAGACCGCAATCACATGGGTGTCCGGCCCCATTTCGCGCAGAAACTCGACCAGGTAGAGGGTGTAGTCCTCGACATCGAACTTGCCTTCGCTCACGGGGATGTCGCGCGCATTGTGCCAATCGGTGATGTACACATCGCAATCGGGCAAAAGCGACAGAACCGTCGACCGCAGCAGGGTGGCGTAGTGGCCCGACATCGGCGCAACCAGCAAAACCTTGCGACCCGTGGGCGCACGCCCTGCAACCGTAAAGCGAATCAAGTCGCCAAACGGGCGTTCCACCACAGGTTCGACATTGACGATATGGTCGCGTCCGTCATCGGCCGGGATCGAATAAATACCCCAGTCCGGTTTCGCGACCATGCGTGCAAAGCTGCGCTCGGTCACTTCGCCCCAAGCGGCGGTCATTTGAATCAAGGGGTTAGCGAACAATCCAAGCTGCGGATAAGAACAAGCTGCCCGCGCGGTCGACCCAAGCCATTGGTTCGTCACACGCATTGATTCCATGAGATCATAGGTGAGTAAGTATCGCATTTCCGGCTCCTACCGCTGAACTTGGGGCTGTCCCACCGGCCCCCGGTTCAATTGGTCGCTTTGCCCCCTCACCCGGGCAGCGATACGGTTCAGATGAACCAATCGAGGGGCAAAATCAAGGTGGCACACGGCGAAGTGGAGGAAAGCGTGATGGGTGAAAACCTGGATCGTCTGAGCGAAAACCTCACCAAGGTCGAGGAATTGTCCAAGCGCCTCGTGGCGGCCCTTGGGTCGCGGCACGGGGGGGATGCAGGCCTCCAGGGGCCGGGTCAGGAGCTGTATATGAAGGCCGGAATGGCCTATCTGAACGAGATGATGACCAACCCCGCACGCCTGATGGAGCATCAGGTGCAGTACTGGGGGAAGGCGCTGACGCACTTCGTCGAGGTCCAGCAGGAGCTGGCCAAGGGCAATCTGACGCCCCCCGAAGACGACATGCCGGGCGATAAGCGGTTTTCGAATCCCCTGTGGCGCACGCACCCGTACTTCAACTTCGTCAAGCACCAGTATCTCCTGTCCTCTCAGGCCATTCAGCAGGCGGTTGACGATCTCGAGGGGTTGGAGCCGCGCGACAAGCAACGGGTCGAATTCTTCGCCAGCCAAATGATCGACCTGTTTTCGCCCACGAACTATCTGGCGACGAATCCCGACGCCTTGGAGCGCGCGGTCGAAACCGAAGGCCAGAGCCTCGTCCAAGGTCTGGAAAACATGGTGCGCGACATCGAAGCCCATCATGGAGAACTCCTGCCGACCCTAGCAGACCCGGATGCGTTCCAGGTCGGCGGCAATATCGCAACCACCCCCGGATCGGTCGTGTTCCGCAACGAAATGATGGAACTGATCCAATACGCACCGACCACGGAAACGGTGCACCGCACGCCCTTGGTGATCTTCCCGCCCTGGATCAACAAGTTCTACATCATGGACCTCAAGGAGAAGAACAGCCTGATCAAATGGATCGTTGATCAGGGCTACACCCTTTTCGTGGTCAGCTGGAAGAACCCCGACCTCAGCTATGCCGACACCGGGATCGAGGATTACATTGAAAACGGCTACCTCCAGGCCGTGAATGTCGCGAAAGAGATCACGGGCGAAAAGCAGGTCAATGCCATCGGCTATTGCATCGCCGGGACCACGCTTTCGATGACGTTGGCGCTTTTGAAAAAGCGCCGCGACACCTCGATCAAATCGGCGACCTTTTTCACCACACTCACCGATTTCTCGAACCAAGGGGAATTCACGCCGTTCCTCGACGATGATTTCGTCGACGCGATCGAACGGCAGGTGGAGTCGGATGGGATTCTGGACAGCTACTATATGTCCAAGACCTTCAGCTTCCTGCGTGCGAACGATCTGGTCTATGGACCGGCGGTGCGCAGCTACATGATGGGGGAAGCGCCGCCGGCGTTTGACCTTCTGTACTGGAACGGTGACAGCACGAACTTGCCCGGCAAAATGGCCGTCGAATACCTCCGGGGCCTGTGCCAGGGCAACGAGTTGGCGGAAGACGGTATCGATCTGTTTGGCGAAACGTTGACCCTGAAGGATGTCACTGTCCCGGTCTGCGCCATCGCCTGTGAAACCGATCACATTGCCGCTTGGACCGACAGTTTCCGCGGGGTGGTGCAGATGGGGTCGAAAAACAAGACCTTCGTTCTATCGGAGTCCGGACACATCGCGGGCATCGTGAACCCGCCGTCAAAGAAGAAGTACGGCCACTACACCAACAGCGACGTCAGCGGCACGCCGAGCGAGTGGCTCGACGCTGCCGCCTACAACGAGGGGTCCTGGTGGCCGCTGTGGGAAAAATGGCTCTGGAGTCGCTCTGGCAAGCAAGTGCCGGCCCGAATTCCCGGAGAAGACGGGTATAAAATTCTGGCCCCTGCGCCGGGAACCTACGTCTTGGAAAAGACAACCGACTGATTTTTCGTCACAATCCAAGGTTGCGCCTCGCCTTTGCTGCAGTGCAGAAAAAGTGTTGACATTCTGCATTGCAGCATGCATATATTATGCACATGCAGAAACGGCCCAGGGCGGGCCAATCTAGGAGAAGACCGATGGCCGCAGCCAACACTGATTTCACCAAATACGTCTCCGACATGATGGCCGCATTCCCGGTCGACATGTCCGCAATGAACGACGCTTTCAAAACCTCGGCCACCATGGGCGAGAAGATGTCGAAAGTGGCACTCGACGCCGCCGAGAAATCGACCGAGATTTCCTCGAAGTGGACCAAAGACACGATCGCCAAACTGGGTGACGTGACCGCGGTTAAAGCCGAGCCCACCGACTACACCAAAGCCGTCACCGATTTCGCTTCGGCCCAAGCCGAAATGGCCGCCGAAAACATGGCTGCCTTCGCCGAAGTCGCCAAGAAAGTTCAGATGGAAACCGTCGAACTGATGATGGCAGCTGGCAAAGAAGCCACCGAGGAAGCCACCGCAGCCGTCAAGAAAGCGACCGCTGAAGTGACGACCGCCGCAAAGAAAGCCGCTGCGAAGTAATCGCTGCACAGCTTAAGGTTTCGTGTCGACGTCCTCCCCGTTGACATGAATACCTGAAGAGCGGGCCATGGGTCCGCTCTTCCCCGTTCTGGGGGCTGCATCGCAGCGACCCCGTATTCTGCCCCTGCACAATAAATTTGCATTTCCTGCGCAAGCGCGTAGGCTGCCCAATGCTGCACCGCGAAGACGTGTGAAGAGGGAAGGGTGGGCTATGGCGTCCAACGACACACCGCTGCTGATCAAGCGTTATGCCAGTCGACGGCTCTACAATACCGAAACGTCTGATTACGTGACGCTCGAAGACATCGCGGGCTTCATCCGCGGCGGTCGCGAAGTGCAGATCGTGGATCTCAAATCCGGCGACGACCTGACCCGGCAATACCTGCTCCAGATCATCGCCGAACACGAAAGCCGCGGCGAAAACGTCCTGCCGATCTCGGTCCTGAACGATCTTGTGCGCAGCTACACCACCCAGGCCCAAAGTGTCGTCCCCGACTTCCTGGCCGTCAGCTTCGAAATGCTCAAGCAGGGCCAGTCGAAGATGATGGACAATATGGCCGCGATTAACCCGATGGCTAAAATGCCGGGCTTCGACGCCATGCGCGCACAGCAAGAGGCCTTCATGAAGGCCATGACCGGTGGATTGTCGGGTCAATGGAGCGGCCCGTCCGACGCGCCAGAAGCCGAGGAAACAGCCGAGGAGGATGACAAATCCGCCACGGAAGAACTCGACGACATCAAACGCCAGCTTGCAGATTTGCAGTCCAAACTCAGCCGGATGTAAACATCGCCCCATGATGTATACGTTGCACGGAATACGGCCCGCGGCCCTCGGCCTCGTGGTCCTTAGCCTGTCGGGATGTGGCTGGCTCTTTGGCGCGGCACCGCGTGCGGCCGCCCCCGACCCGTCCGCCGCCCTGCACCAGGAAGCCATGGCGGCGTTTTCGGATTGCGCGTCCACCGCCGACCCGGCGGTGCGCGCTGGCGCCGCCGCGACGCTGACGGCGATCGCGGGTCAGATGCAAACCATGACCCGCCCAAGCAACCCGGACCATTTCTTCCTGCTCGACCGCGTCATCGCCGCTCAAGGGTTCTGCGCCGACGCCGCCCAAGCGGTCGCCCGCTAGAGGCCCGCCGCCGGATCGTGCGTGCGCCGCGCCCATCGCCCGTCTCTGTTTCCAAAATATCCCGGGGGGAAGGCCGCAGGCCGGGGGGCAGAGCCCCCAAAGCCGGTTGACCGAAGTGTCTCATCCATTGCATTGACGCACCGTTTCGACCCCCGAACCACGGTATCAGCCGTTCAGGCCAAATCCGCAAACACCGCATTCAACGCGGCATCAAGCTTGTCCAGCATCTCGTCCATCTCGGCGTCCCGCAGGGTGAAGGGCGGGCAGAGGACCACCGATTGCCCGAGCGGACGACAGATCAATCCGTGGTCTGTACAGGTGTTCGCAATCCGTTCAGACACGCTCAACGCCCCATCGAATGGCGTTTTGGTCGCCCGATCCTGCACGGCTTCCAGCGCCCACATATAGCCGATGCCGCGCAGCTCGCCGATATTGGGGTTTTGCGCGATCTGGGCGAGGCCCGCTTCCATACGGGGGGCGCCTGCGCGCACCCGGTCGATCAAGCCCTCGCCCAGGATCACATCGATTGCTTTCAAAGCGACAGCGCAGCCAACCGGATGGCCCGAGGCCGTGAAGCCGTGCGGGAACTCTTCCACCGGATCAATCGCCGCCTGAACACGGTCGGACAGCGGTCCGCCGAGGATGACCGCCCCCATTGGGAAATACCCCGCGGTCAGCGCCTTGGAGGAGATGATCGCATCTGGCGTGAACCCGTAGGTGTCGCAGCCCCAAACCGCGCCCGTGCGCCCGAACCCACAGATCACCTCATCCGAGATCAGCGGGATATCATGCCGGGCGAGGATTGGGGCGATGGCTTGGAAATACCCCTCGGGCGGCGGAATGACCCCGCCTGCCCCCATGACGGGTTCCGCAAAGAACCCGGCGATGGTCTCGGCCCCTTCCTGTGCGATCACCGCCTCCAATTCGGCGGCGAGCCGAGCCGTGAACGCGGTTTCGCTTTCCCCGTCCTGCCCTTCGCGCCAGTGGTGCGGGCAGGTCAGGTGCAAAAACCCGGGAAGCGGCAGGCCGAACGTCGCATTGTAGGGTTTTCCCGTCATCGAGGCCGCCACGACCGACACCCCGTGATAGCCGTTTACGCGGGTCAGGATCTTCCGCTTTTCCGGGCGGCCTTCGGCGGCGTGCATGAACCACAGGATCTTCACCATGGTCTCATTCGCCTCGGAGCCAGAATTGGTGTAGAACACCTTGCCCGCCTCAAAGGGCGATACGTCGATCAGACGCTCTGACAGGGCAACCGTTTGGTCCGACATCCGCCCGAAAAAGGCGTGATAGCCTGGAAATCGATCGTACTGCGCCTTGGCAGCTTCGGCGAGGCCCGCATGGTCGAAACCGGCAACCATGTTCCACAGGCCCGAGTTTGCGTCGAGGTAGCGTTTGCCATTGGTATCAAAGACATAGGGGCCTTCGCCATGGGTCAGGACCACCGCGCCGCGATCGCGGACGGAGGGCAGGTCGGTGAACCCATAAAGCGAATGGGCGTCGGCGCGGGCTTCCCAGGATTGCGGCGTGGGGTGGGTCACAGGCAGGGGTCCTTCAACTGTATGGAACGCACGCTAGACCGGCTCGGCTGCGGCGTCCATCACAAGCAAAAGCGCAAAGCCTGATCAGGCTTTGCGCCAGAATTGTCGACAATTCTGTCCCGGGGTTTTCTGTGAAAACCCCGCCCCCTTCGATCAGGTGCCGTAGGCGCGGGCTTCGCCCATGACATCCTCCGCCGCGGCCAGAAGGGCCTCGGCGATGAAGTCGAGTTCGGGCGTTTTCAAACGGGCGGGCAGGCGAACATCGCAGGCCCGCATCAGCATTGTGCGGGTCTGGGGCAATTCCTGCGGCGCGCCCGGAATGAACCGCCAGTTCCAGAACGCGCGTGCATTATCGGTCGACAGCCCGAAGACCTGCACCTTCACCCCGCGGGTTTCGGCCGCCTTGGCAAAGGCCTTGGCCTGGGTGTCGCTGTCAAAACCGACAAGGTTGAACTGGATCGAGTCGGGCGCGCGGGTTTCCGGGGCCAGCGGCGGCGGGACATGCAGCCAGGGCGAGCTGTTCAGCCTGTCCGCAACGTAGTCGTGATTGGCGCCGCCATCACGCACGCGGCGCGCCACTTCGGGCAGTTGTGGGCGAATGACGGCCGCGCTCAGGTTCTGCATCCGCATGTTGTAGAGCGGCAGTTCATTCTGCCAGCGGGCAAAGGCGGCGGCCAGTGCGGGGTCGTCGCCGTGCTTCTTCCAGTTGTGCTCGTAGGCACCGGACATGATGACGGCGCGCGCCACGAGATTGGCATCGTCCGTGATCATGATGCCGCCTTCGCCGGCGTTGACCAGCTTGTAGGACTGGAAGGAAAAGCACCCCATAGCGCCAAGCGTGCCGATCTTCTTCCCGTGCCACAGCGTGCCGAGCGAGTGGGCCGCATCTTCGATCACGGGAACGCCACGCGCGTCACAAAGCGCCATGATCGCGTCCATGTCAGAGGTGTGGCCGCGCATATGGCTGATGATCACGGCGCTGATCGTGTCATCGAGCTTGGCTTCGAAATCGGCCATGTCGATGCGGTAATTCTCGCCGACTTCCACCAGCACCGGTTGGCACTCGGCGTGCACCACGGCCGATGGGACCGCGGCGAAGGTGAAACCCGGGATCAAGACACGTGCGTCGCGGGGCAGGTCGAGCGCCCGCAAGCTGAGGAAGATCGCCGCCGAACAGGACGACACGGCCAATGCGTATTTCGAGCCCATGAGCTCCGCGAATTCGCGTTCCAGCAGTGCGACCGGCGCGTCCTGCGGCGCGGTATAGCGGAACAGATCGCCAGATTGCATCAAGCGGTCGATCTCTGCCCGGGCGGCCTCGGGGATGGGTTCTGCGTCGTAAACATTGGGTGCAAGCGCCATCAGTTTCACCTTTTTGAAAGAGTGATTTTCAGATTTCTTATCTTATTGGTCGGGCGCATGCTATCCCCAAGCGCAAAATGTCATCGGCCTGTCATGATAACCCAACGTCATTCTTTCAGGTGTTGCGCGGGGCACACGGCCTGCGGTCAGAGCCCCAACCGGTCCCGCAAGGCGTACCATGTCATCGCCAGAGTCAGGATCGGGGCGCGCAAGGCGGCGCCCCCCGGAAAGGCCGGTACGGGGAGGGCTTCAAACGGGATGATGCCGTCTTCCTGACCCATGATCGCCTCGGCCATCACGCGGCCTGCCATGCCCGCCAGCGCGACGCCATGCCCCGAAAACCCCGAGCCCGACAGCAGGTTCGGCGCGAGGCGCGTTACGTAGGGCAATCGGTGCACCGTGATCCCCAGGGTGCCGCCCCAGACATGATCCATGCGCACGCCGGAAAGTTGCGGAAACAGGCGTTCCATCCGCTGGACAAGCGCCGTCTGGATGTCTTCCGGGAAGCCGATGCCATAGCTTTCGCGCCCCCCGAACAAGAACCGTTTGTCGGCGCTGAAGCGATAGTAATTCACCACGAACTTGCTGTCAGACACGGCGATGTCCTCGGCCAGAATGTCCTGCCAGCGGTCCGGCAAAGGTTCGGTTGCGCCGATGAACGAGTTGATGGGCATCACACGTGCGGCGACCTTGTGCGCCAGATTGGGCATGTAGCCATTGCCGGCCAGAATGCCGTGTTCGGCTTCGACCGATCCGTGAGGCGTCACGAACCGAACCCCCGGACGCGACAGGACCTGCGTCACCTCGGTGCCTTCGTAGATGACCGCCCCCGCCGCTTCGGCCTCGCGCGCAAGGGCGCGTGCATAGGCCAGCGGATGAAGATGGCCGCCCTGCCGGTCCATGGTTCCGCTGGAGTAGAGCGGTGATTTGACGAGGGCCCTGAAGGTGGCCCCATCCATCACGTCAAGGTGGTAGCCATAGCGCTTGGACAGAAAGGCGGCTTCGGTTTCCGCGGCGCGCTGGTCCGCGGGGCCGTAATCGCCATGGGCCATGCCAGCGCGGTACTGCGCCTCGGGTGCGTGCATGTCGCAAAAGCTGCGCAACTGCGCGCGCCCGGCTTCGGCCAGATCCCAAAGCGCCCGCGCGCACGTTTCGCCCAACCGGTTCTCCAGCCAGTGTTGGGCCGCGTTGAATCCGCCATGCACCTGACCCCCATTGCGGCCCGACGCCCCAAACCCGACCCGGTGCGCATCCAAAACCACGACGGTGCGCCCGGCCCGGGCCAACGTCAGCGCCGCCCAAAGTCCCGTGAAGCCAGCCCCGAGGATCACCACATCGGCCCGGACGACGCCTTTCAGCGCGGGCCGCTCCGGCGCGGGCGGCACCGACGCCGCGTAATAGGACGGGGCATGCTGGCCCGGGCTGTCGTTTCGGTAGAGCGGGTTCATTGACCGCCAAAACCCTGCGGGCGACAGGCCAGCCGCACGTTGCCAGCGCTGTCGCGGACCATGACGATCTCGCCGGCCTCGGCGCAGTCGCTCAAGCTCCGTTCCTCGCTGCGCGGGGGCGCGACAGTCGGCGACGATGGGGGATTGCTTTCTCGCATGGCGGCCGGTGCATCGGCCGGGGCCGTGCGGTTGGGGCCTTCCATGATCAGAGCGACCACGGCCAGACCGGCGAGGAGCCACAGAAAAATCAACCACCGCTGTCCCCGTCGCGGCTCAGACATTCAACAACAAATGCTCCCGTTCCCAGGGTGAAATAACTTGGAGGAACTCGTTGTATTCCAAGGTTTTAACCCGGCTGTAAATGTCGCAAAATGCGGGACTCAAAACGGATTGGATACGCGCGTTGGCCTCCAAAAGAGCCAACGCATCGCCCAGTCCGCGCGGCACTTCGCCTTCGGCGGTATACGCCTCGCCTTGGAACGGGTCGCGCGGCGCGACGGCATCGATCAAACCAACCAAACCGCAGGCCAGCGATGCAGCGATCCCCAAATATGGGTTGCAATCCATGCCCGGCAGGCGGTTCTCGATCCGTCGCGCGGCCGCCTCGGAGACCGGCACGCGGAGCCCTGTTGTGCGGTTGTCGCGACCCCATTCGAGATTGATGGGGGCTGCGTGATCGGGGACATATCGCCGATAGGAATTCACGTAAGGAGCCAGCAACGCAATCACGGCTGGTAAGTTTTGTTGCATCCCGCCGATGAAATGCAGGAACGCAGGCGTCTCCGCCCCGTCTGTATCGGAAAAAATGTTCTGCCCCGTTGCCGTCTCCACCACAGAATGGTGGATGTGCATGGCCGAGCCGGGTTCGCCTTCAATCGGTTTGGCCATGAAGGTCGCGTAGCAATTGTGCCGCAACGCCGCCTCGCGGATCATCCGTTTGAAATAAAACATCTCATCGGCCAGCCGGACCGGATCGCCATGGCGCAGGTTCAGCTCGATCTGCCCGGCGCCGCCTTCTTGCAGGATGCCGTCTATCTCCAGCCCCATCGCTTCGGCGAAATCGTAGATGTCGTCGATGACGGGGCCGTATTCGTCGACGGCCGACATCGAGTACGCCTGACGCGCAGCGGCGCGCCGACCGGACCGGCCCATGGGCGGCTCAATCTCGCGCGCGGGGTCGGTGTTGGGCGCCACCAGGTAAAACTCCATCTCCGGGGCGACGATCGGGTTCAGGCCGCGCGCATTGTACTGTGCGACGACGTGTTTGAGGACATTGCGCGGCGCAAAGGCAACGGGTGCGCCGGATTGGTCGTGGATGTCGTGGATGACCAGTAGCGTCCAATCGGCGGTCCACGGTGCGGGCAGGGCAGTGTCGAAATCCGGCGTCAGAACCATATCGGGCTCCGTGAATCCCCCTTCGGGCGGATCGGCCCAATCGCCGGTGATGGTCTGAAAGAAGATCGAGTTCGGCAGGTAGAACTGTGTCTGCCGCGCGAATTTGGGCCCCGGCATCGCCTTGCCGCGCGCCACGCCGGCCAGATCAGCAACGATGCATTCCACCTCGTCCAGAACGCGCCCATCCAGATAGGTCTGCGCGACCTCGGGCAGGCGCGTCATCAGGGCGTCGAGTGGACGGCTCATGCGGCGGACGTTTCGGCAAATGGAATGGCGTGGGCCGGGGCGCCTTCCAAGACGGCAGCCAGCCAGGCGTGGATTGCAGCGTTGTTGACCGGGGACGGCAGGCTGGCCCGCGCATTGTGCAACAGGGGATCGGGAACTTTGGTGCTGCGAAACTCAATCAGGGTTTCAACGACACTGGCCTCGAATTCAGGATGCGGTTGCATAGTGAGAACCCGGTCGCCGTAGGCCAAAACGGCGTTCTTACAGAACTCCGATTGGCCCAGATGCGTCGCATCCGCGGGCAATTCAACCACCTGGTCCTGGTGCCAGGCATTAAGCGCCATCTCCGCCCCGCCGATGCGATAGGTCTGCCGTCCGACGGACCACCCGCCCGCGAATTTCTCGACCCGGCCTCCAAAGGCCTGCGCAATGATCTGGTGGCCGAAACAAATCCCGACCATGGGTCGGTCCGCGGCACGAATATCGCGGATCAACTGTTCGAGGGGCGGGATCCAATCATGCGTCTCATAGGCGCCGTGCACCGAGCCGGTCACCAGCCAGGCATCCGCATCCTCTGGCCCGGAGGGAAACACGCCATCGACCACCGAGAATGTCCGAAGTGCGTATCCGCGCCCCGGGAACATGGCGCCGTATAGCTCGGTATAGGTGCCGTCGCGTTCTGCCACTTGGTCGGGGACGTGGCCGCATTGGAGGATGCCAAGGATCATGGGGCTGCCTTCAGGTTTGGGTTGCCTCGAAGCTATGGGCGCGGGCGAAGCGGCGCAAGCGTCGGTGCGCCTCAGACCGTGTCGAGGTAAAGCTCCTGCTGCTCTTCCGCGCTCAGCTCAGCCATGTAGCGCAATTCTTGTCGCTTTGTGGCCAGAAGGTTGGCCCGCAACTCCGGCTCGAAGATGCGCGGCACATGGGGGCAAGCGTCGAACGCTGCGATCGCGTCGTCCCAGGTGCCAGGCAGTTGCGCAAGATCCTGGTCATACGCGTTGCCATGGATCGGAGGTGGTGGTGGTGCTTTTTCCTCCAGCCCGATCAGAGCAGCCCCAAGGATCGCCGCGAGGAACAGATATGTATTGATGTCGCCGCCCGCGACCCGGTGTTCGATGCGGCGCGCGGCCGGTGCACCGGCGGGAACGCGCAGAGCCGTTGTTCGGTTTTCGTAGGCCCAGGCCAAACCCGTGGGCGCATGGGCGCCCGGCACAAGACGGTCATAGCTGGATGCATGTGGCGCGAAGATCAGCATGCTGCCCGGCATCGCGGCGAGACATCCCTGGATTGCATGGCCCAGGGCGGCGGCACCGGTCGCGCTGCCATCATCAAAGATGTTTTGTCCGCGGTCGTCGAGGATCGAGAAATGCGTGTGCAGCCCGTTGCCCGCGTAGTCCGGGTAGGGTTTGGCCATGAAACTGGCCGCAAAGCCGTGCTTGCGCGCAAGGCCCCGGACCAGAAGCTTGAAGAGCCACGCGTCGTCCGCCGCTTTCATCGCGTCGGCCTGGTGCATCAGGTTGATTTCAAATTGGCCCGGCCCCGCTTCCGAGATCGTGGTGTCCGCCGGGATGTCCATGGCTTCGCATGCATCGTAGAGCGCCGTCAGGAAATCATCCCAGGCGTCCAACTGTCGAAGGGCAAGGATTTCGGCCTGCTGGCGTCGCTTGCCTGATCGGGGCGAGGGCGGCACGCGCAATTCCTTGCCACGGTCGTCGATGATGTAGAACTCCAGCTCGGTCGCCACGACCGGCGTCCAACCGCGCGCGGCATAGCGCTCCAAGACCCGTGCCAGGGCCTGGCGCGGATCGCCCGAAAAGGGCCGGCCATCCTCGTGGAACATCCAAACTGGCAGAAGGGCGGTGGGCGTGTCCAACCAGGGCACCGGCACAAAGCCCCGTTCCGTGGGCCACAGAACCCCATCGGGATCCCCGGCCTCGAAGACCAGGGGGCTGTCCTCGATGTCTTCGCCCCAGATATCGAGGTTCAGGACGGAGTAGGGAAAGCGCGTTCCCTCGGTGCGCACCTTGTCGGCATAGCGGCGTGCGATCCGCTTGCCGCGCGCCTGGCCGTTGAGGTCCGCGGCCACGGTCCGGATCGCCTTGATCTCAGGGGTTTGCGCCAGCCAATCATCCATGGCCGCGACGCTACGCCCGCGCTGCTAGGCAGGCAAGCGGTGTCACCGGATGAGTTGCGGCCGGATGCGGAGCTTTTGCCGGGCCTCCTGCGGGATATGACGGTTGAGCCGCCGATTGATCGCCCCGAACAGCCAGATGATGACGAGGGTCAGGACAACGAAATACACCGCGACGATCGGATAGGGAATGAACGGGTTGAAGGTGCGGTCCGCGAAATAATTTGCGTAGTAAAGCGCGTCGCCGCGTTGCTGAAACGCGGGGAACGAGCTGAAAAAGACCAGCGCGGTGGCATGGAACAGAAAGATCGCCTCGTTGGTGTAGGCCGGCCAGGCCAGGCGCATGGTGGTGGGGAAGGTGATGCGGTGGAACTTCTTCCAGCTCGACAGGCCATAAGCGTCGGCCGCTTCGAGGTCCCCCTTTGGCACGGCCTTGAGCGCGCCATAGAATATTTCGGCGGCATAGGCCGAGGTGTTCAGGAACAGAACGATCAGCGCCCCGAGCCAGGCTCGCGCAAACCACCGGGTTTCGGCCTCGATCATCACGCCAAACAGCTCGAATTCATAGCCCAGGCGCGGCAGCATGACGAAGGCCTCGTAGGCCATGAAAAACTGGATGAAGAGCGGTGAGCCCCGGAAGACGAAAATGAACCATTCGGCGGGTTTGCGGACCGCGCGACGGGGGGACGCCTTGGCGACCGCAAGCGTGACGGCAAAGAAGAAACCGAACCCAAGCGCGAGAATGCCGAAATACACATTCCAGATCATGCCGGAACCGATCAGCACGACCTGTTCGCACAGCCCGATATCCGAACGTGGCAACAGCCGTTCGCCGATCCCGATGGACCGGAGCGCATAGGCCTCGATTGCCTCCCAACAGGTCATGGGTGCCTCCGTCCAACGGGGGTGCAAGGTCCTTGGAAGGACCTTGTCCCGCCGCGCACGCGGCGGCGGAAGGTCTTTTCAAAGAACTTCTGGCGGGGCGCGGGCCCGGTCATGCCGCGGCCTTTCGCAGGTCTTCGCCACCGGCGGTGGCCTGCCCGTGGCTAAGCCGCCGCGTCAATCGCGACAGCACGATCTCGGAGACGCGCGTGAAGGAGAGGTAAAAGATCAAAAGCCCCAGGAAATACCAGAACCGCCAGTCGGGGTGCGGATACTGGTAGGCAGAGGTTCGACTGCCCCCAAGCTCGCGCGCCCAGTAGACGATATCTTCGATGCCCAGAAGGAAGAGCAGCGGGGTCGCCTTGATGAGGATCATCCAGATGTTGCTAAGACCCGGGAGCGCATAGAGCCACATTTGCGGCACCAGAACACGCCAGAACACTTGACGGCGTGACATGCCGTAGGCCTCGGCGGTTTCGAGTTGCGCTTTCGGCACCGCGCGCATCGCGCCGAACAGAACGTTGCCACAGAAGGCGCCAAAGACGATGGCGTAGGTGAACACGGCCAGGGCGAAGCCATAGGCCTCGTGCACCCATTGCGGGGCGCTGCCGGCGGGGGTTCGGGCGCTGTCGCAGACGAGGAAATTGGCGCCCTGGCGCACGGGTTCGGTCCAGTCCGGGCATTGGACGAGGTGGCGGAGGTATTCGATGCCCTGGTCCAGCACCAGCACAAAGAACAGGAAAAAAACGATGTCGGGCACGCCACGGACCATCGCGGTATAGCCCTGCCCGAGCCAGCGCAAAGGCGCGGTCTGGGCGCGGCTGGCGGACGCGGCGGCAAAGCCGAAGGCCAGGGCAACGGGCGCGGTGAGCGCCAGCAGGGCGAAGACCGTCAGAAAGCTTTGGTAGAACAGAAAATGCGCGCCATTGGTCAGGTAGCAGCTGAACCATTGGGCGGTGTCGAGCACGGATGGGTCTGTGCAGAAGTCGAACATGCGGGTCGGGCGGCGCGGTTGGGTCTATCGGGTCAGGGGCTCTGCCCCCCGGCGCATGCGCGCCGTCCCCCGGGATATTTCGGAAACAGAGACAGGGGGGCGGACATCGGCCCGCCCCCAAATCGCGTTGATTACCAGGTCGCGGCGTCTTCGCCGAACCACTCGGTGATCATTGCATTGAGCGTACCGTCTTCCTTCATCGAGGTGATGGCGGCTTCGAAGGCGGCGATCAGCTCATCCCCTTCGCGCAGGCCCATGCCGACCCCCCCGCCGAGCGGAACCGGATCCAGGATGATCATCAGGTCGGCGTCTTCGTTTGCGATGGCCAGCAGGAAGTCATTGTCGGCAAACACCGCATCCGCTTCGCCGTTCCGTACGGCGGCGACGGTTTCATCGGGTGTCGCGAATTCCAGCAGGGTCACGCCTTCGATCTCCGCGATGTAGCCAGACTGGATCGTGTTGGTTTGCGCCGCGATGACCGCGCCATCCAGCTCTAGGCCGTCATCCATGCCCATGAAGAGCGAGGCGGTCGGCGGGATGTAGGCTTGGGTGAAGTCGATCACCTCGTCGCGTTCGTCGGTGATCGACATGCCGGCGATGATGGTGTCGTAGTTGCCCGAAGTCAGGTTCGGGATGATCGAATCCCAATCGTTGGTGACCCATTCGCAGGTCAGTTCGGCCCGCGCGCACAACTCGTCGCCCAGGTCGCGTTCGAACCCGTCCACGTCGCCGTCATCGTTGATGAAGTTATACGGAGGGTAGGCGCCTTCCGTGCCCATGCGGACAACGGAATGGCCGTCGGCCAGGGCCACCCCGGCGGTCAGGGCCAGCGCGCTGGCGGAGAGGATCAGTTTGGTCATGGTCATGTCTCCCAAGGTTGGATTTCAGGTGAGCCTCACGCGGCTTGGCCGTGGCTGAGGAATTGGCGGAGGCGCTCGGATTTCGGGGCGCCGAACAATTGGTCGGGTGGGCCTTCTTCTTCGACCTTGCCCTGATGCAGGAAGATGACGTGGGACGACAGATCGCGGGCCATGCGCATGTCATGGGTCACCAGAAGCATCGTTCGGCCTTCTTGCGCGAGATCGCGGATCACGCGGACAACCTCTTGTTCCAGTTCGGGGTCGAGCGCCGAAGTCGGTTCGTCGAATAGCAATGCGCGGGGTTCCATGCACAGCGCGCGCGCGATGGCTGCGCGCTGCTGTTGGCCGCCGGACAACTGGGCCGGCCACGCCTCGCATTTGTCGCCAATGCCAACCTTGTCGAGCAGGCGCCGCGCGCGATCTTCGACCTCGGCCTTGTCCTGGCCAAGGACGGTGACGGGTGCCTCCATGACGTTCTGTAGAATGGAGAGATGGGACCAAAGGTTGAACTGCTGGAACACCATGGACAGGTTCGTGCGGATGCGGCGTACCTGTTCTTTGTCGGCCGGCGTGCGCGCGTGCCCCGTGCCGTGCCAGGCCACGGGTTCACCTTCGAACAGGATCTCGCCCTGCTGGCTATCCTCCAGCAGGTTGGCACAGCGCAGAATGGTCGATTTTCCGGACCCCGACGAGCCGATCAGGGATACCACATCCCCCGCATGGGCCGTCAGGTCGACGCCCTTGAGCACGTCGAGGGAACCAAAGCTTTTGTGCAGGCCGGTGATCTCGATCACCAGAGGGGTGGCAGCGGTCACGGTGGTCTTGAGCCCTTCCCGTTGGAGTCTCGGGATTTGTGCGGAAGAAAGCGGCAAATGCAACGATCTTGTGCGCACCTGCGGCCATCGGCGCCCGGAATCCCGGGTGACGCAAGGGCAGTTGCCTAAGCCGTGGGCGCTTTGGGGATTGGCAAGGCGAGGTAGCGGGCTTTGGGGATCGCGACGATGGATTTGAGGCCCAATACGGATGTGTCCGGCTTTGGGAGTGCGTCGAGCGCGTCTGTCATCGCAGCGAGGTAAGGTGCCGGATCGACATCGCCGGCCGTGATGAAGCTAAGGCCGGGGGTGGCGTCGGTTCGCGCAATCACGCGCAGGTTTTCGGCCCACGCATCCCACCGCGCGATAGAGGACCATGTGACCGCATCAATCGACGCCAGGTCGGCGCGCCCGTCCGCCACGGCCCGTGCGCTGGCGCGGTGACCGCCGGTTTCGATCAGGGATCCGAAGGCTGTGCCGGTTGCATCGGCCATCAGGCGTGGCGCAGCCCATCCCGATTGGCTGTCGGCTGAGTTGTAGGCGAAATGCGCGCCTTGGAAGGCCGCAACGTCAGAACGCGGATCGTCGACACGCGCGACAAGCACCGAATAGTATTCGCCGGGTCCTGCGTCGGGCAGGCCGTAGTCGCCGGCACCGATCAGCGTCACGCGGTCGGCAAACCTGGTGCGATAAGGATAGTTGCAAATCTGGCCGACAACCAAATCTGCCCGTCCCCACGTGGCATGGATCGGGGCGTCATGTGTCAGGCGATCGGGTGCGGCAATCCCGTGATCGGCAAGAGCGGTTCGGATCAGCGCCCAATACGCTTCATGCGCCGCCTGATTTTCGGGCCGCAGGTACATGGGGAAAGACGCAATCATCCTGCGCGTCGGCTCAGCCGTTGCGGGCTTCGACCCGGCGGCGCGCCAAGGCACTGTCTCGGTCGTTGATGCCTAGCATCGGGGCCACCATTCGCAGCAACGCGTCTTCTTCGTGATCCCGTTCGCCGTCGGCCAGAACGATTTCCCACAGGGATTCGATCACGGCGGCGCGGTCGTCATAGGGCACGCAATCCTTGATTGCGCGGGTAAAGCGGACGGTATCGGGCGCGTCGACTTCCAGCGCTTCGCCCTCGGCGCGCAGCTTGGCGACTTCGAAGGGGGACATGTCATAGCGAGCGGCCAGAATGCGGTCGATGCGCTCGCGCTCGACCTCGGCATAGTCCCCGTCCGAGCGGGCAATGCGCACAAGCAAAGCTGCAAGCGCGACGCGCGCATCGTCGTAGGGAAGGGGTTCGGGTTCGGGGGCCGTCAAACGGCGCAGCAGATCACCAATCATGGGATCGCATATATGGTGGAGCGCGCCAAAGGGAAAGGCGCGCCCCTGAAGCGAGGATCGATCACTCGGCCGCGGTTGCTGTCTTGCGCGTCCAGAGGAACTTTTCGAAGGCCGCGTCGGTCGGCGTTTCGAAAATGGCATTGGTGTAATTCGACATCACCTTTTGCGCGAGGATGAGGATCACATCCAGCATCGCGCGTTCGCCGTAACCCGCGGCCTCGAAGGCGGCGATTTCTGCAGCCGACGGGCGGCCGTGCGTGTCGCGAACAGACAGTGTGAAGGTCCGCAGAGCCTCCAGCTTGGCTTCGGGCAGGGGGGTTTCATCCCGCAGGGCGTCGATAATCGCGTCGTCGATCTTCTCGCGCTTTGCGATGCCGGTATGGGCGGGCACACAGTAGTGGCATTCATTGGCGACGTTGACGGTCATCCAGACAACCGTGCGTTCGGCCGGGGTGAAGGCGGTGCCAGTGATCGCCAGACGGTGGAGGTGCTGGTAGCCTTCCAGCAGGCCGGGGCTTTCGGCCATCACGCCGTGGAGCGAGGGGAGGCGGCCCATCGTCTTGATTGACGTTTCCAAAAGGGGCTTGGACGCATCGGGTGCGCTGTCGAGGGTGTGGACGGTCGTGGTGGGCATCTGGGGAACCTTTGGATGAGAGGGGTCGTATCGCAAGAAACGTGGCAGAAACCGACTGCCGGGTATACACGCAGGCGCGCAGGGTCGGCCTCTGCACAAATGCAGAGAGTTCCAACAGAGCTTGCGCGCGAGTTAAGAAAAACTTGACTGACGTGACACAATTGCTCGCGCTGCATCACCCTCGGTCACGGACCCGTGAATGCCGTCAATCCGGCAGGCGAGTCTGCCCATGCGAAACAGGCACCGCACGCCCGGCGACCCGAATCTGGGAAAGCGTTGTGTCCGTCCGGTCGATCGTTAGACGCAACTGGCTTGGCCGGTCCATTTCGACCCCTTGGGCGATGTTCAGCACGGTTTGTCCCGTTTTGAGGGCGCCATTGGCCTGAAGTTGACCGGCCAGTATGGCCGTGGCCGAGCCGGTGGCGGGATCTTCCGGAATGCTATCGTTCGGAGCAAACATGCGCGCCTGAAGGTCGGTGTCCCGGCCCTCGGCATAAAGGTACAAACCCACGGCCGAGCGCCCGGTGTCGTCGATACCAGCCCCGTCGATCAGGGCGGTCCATCCTGGCTCCATGGGGCGCGCCGCCGCGAGGCTTGCAAGATCCCGGACCTGTGCGAACAGGAACGCCGGTCCAGCCTCGAACGCGCCGGGGGCGTGCGGGCCGATTTGGTCAGTTGACAGGCCAACCGCCTCGGCGACGCGCGCCGGACTTGGCGCGGTGCCAATCGGGGCGGGTATGCGGGGCGCGGTCAATTCGGCCAGGCCGTCGGCGATCTGAACGGGAACCAGGCCCGCGACCTCCTCCAAGGTCACGACGCCGTCCTGTGCGCGGTCGGACAGATGCAGGGCGCAGCCGATGGTCGGGTGGCCGGCGAACGGGATCTCGGCATTGGGGGTGAAGATCCGAACCTTCGCGGTGTGGGCAGGGTCGTCCGGCGTTTGGATGAAGATCGTTTCGCTCAGGTTAAACTGGCGGGCGACGGTCTGCATCTGCGACGTGCTCAGCCCGTCCGCGTCCTCCACGATGGCCAACGGGTTTCCCGCGAAGGGGCGGTCTGTAAAGACGTCGTAGATGTGGAAGGGCAACATGGCGCGCTCCGCTCTGGGCTGGTGATGTCGCCCAAGGGAACCCGCTTGGGTCGGCTCGGGCAAGCGAAAACCGCCTGCCCGATCCGCAGGATATGTGATCAGTCGTAGTAGATTTCGTTATCGCCGAGATAGACGTTCGAGGCCTCGCAGATGTTGATCGAGATCGGATCGTCGAACACCTCGGTTTCGCCGTCGCCGCCAAGCCAGCTGGCCACGAAGATCTGATCGCACGGACCGCTCTCGCCCGGCAGGGTGGCCTGGCCGTTCTCGCCCGGGAACACGGCGACCTCCAGCCAGTTTCCGGTGTAGTTTTCGCCGCCGTCCGGCGACGTATAGAACCCGACCAGCACATTGCCCTCGGTGGCGTTGTAAAGCTGGAAGTATCCTTCGGCGCCCGTGCCCTGTGCCGAGGCGGCAAACGGGGTGGCGGTGAAGGCGAGTGCGAAGCTTGCCGCGGTTAAGAAGCGTGTCATTGTGTGTCCCTTAATTGGTCGTGTCATTCAGACAGTGTATTTTTGTGCGCCAACGAAGGCACGACTTGGGGCAAAACGCCAAGCCTTTTCTGGGGAACGCTGTGTTGCGTATCGAAGAAAACCGACGATTTACAAGCGGCCACAGGCTGAATTTGGGCGATCAAGCCCGGTGAAGATGCGCGGTTCCCCTGGCCTTTGACAGATTGCCAGCCCCGGACACCACGGCCTGCCGCGCAAGGCTTGTCGTCGCGGCCTGCGCGCGGCGTCATTTGTTTGGCGGCCTCGGCGTCGCGGGCGCGGAGCCGCCGGTCAACGATCCAAGCTCGGTGATGATATCGGCCACATACATCGCGATATTGAGGTCAAACTCCATTTCGGGTCGCGGATCGGTATAGGATTCAACACCAATGATCCGGTAGCCGTTGCCATCCTGGACGAACAGGGGCGAACCGCTGTCGCCCTGAACCGTGTCGCATTGGTGGCTCAAGGTATTGTCCGGGCCAAGTTCGAGAAACGGACAGTCGAGGTTGCCGGTCAGGACATCGGGTTGATCGGCGCTATAGCCCGCCTGCAGGATGTCCGGCCCCGTGCCGGTCGCATAGGCCGCAAGATCTGCCGCGCTCAGCGGGCCCAGTTGCATCCACCCCAACTGGTCGCCGAGCGGTCGATCCAGGTAGACGAACGCAAAGTCGGTGCCTTCCTGTTCGCTTTCCCGCCATCCGGAAGGAAGGTGATACCCCGTGATACCAGCGCGCGCGACTTCTGTTCCGTTTTGATACCCGGCGCGGAAGGCCGTGGGCGGACTATCGGAATCGCCAACTTCGTACAGGATGCAATGCGCGCCGGTCAGCACGATATCGCGCGCAATCAATGTGCCGGTGCACGTCCCCTCGCCAAGTTCGACCAGCCCGATCATGTTCCACGGCGGAACGGTCGGGTCGAGCACGACCCGGTCATCCATACCGAAAAAGGAGCGCCGTATTTCGGCGGCGAAGGGCTCAAACTCGGTGAAGGCCAGCTCGGCAGGTGCATAATCTCCGTTCGGGTTTGAATATGTTCCGACCCAAATGTCGTAGGCGCCGTCCATCGGGGCTTGGAAGGTGACGGCAGAATTCAGGCCGTAGGTATCATCATTGCAGTACCAGGCACCGTCCGGTCCGTTGACCAGGAGAACCGTATCGTCCTCGGACAGCGACGTGATCGAGAAGGGCAGGCCGCTTCCGGCTTCAAAGTGCAATCGAAAGTCGGGGGCGTCCGAAAAATAGCCCGCGCAGTATTCCCCGGTTGCCGCATCCCGATGTTCACTACCGCGGACTCCACCCGCCAGGACGTAGACCCAGTTGGGGTCGTTCGGAAAGCCGGCGCGCAGGTCAATCGAGCCGAAGGTCGGGTTGAGTGCGGGGTCTTGCGCCAACGCCGGAGACGCTGTTGCGGTGGCTGCAACAAGCAGCATGACCTGGGTCAGGTGGCGCATGGGAACCTCGATTCTGTGGCCCCTTGGGCGCCGGGGCCGGGTTTGGTGTCCGTGGGCACGAACACATCTGGCCCGGTCCAAGGCGACACGACACCCCAAAACCGAGTACCCGACGTTAACGACAAGACGCTGCCCGACCAAAGGATTTCTTTTAGATGAACGGATGCAGTGTCTGCGGGTCCGGTCTGCTGCGGCCACCATGCGAACGTCTTGCCTAGGCGTGCGTGGCGGTGTCCGTCCCGAAACCCGGCAAAAAAGGTGTCGCGGTCGATGGTGGCGGGCGCGGAATCCTTTGACTCCGCCACCCGTCTCGCCTATGAATTGAACAAACGTTCAATTAATGGGAGGATTGGATGTTTCTGGCGTCCATGAAATTCGATCTTGGGGAAGACGTCGAAGCCTTGCGCGAGATGGTGCATCGTTGGGCGCAGGAGCGGGTTCGCCCTATCGCCGCCGAAGTAGATGAAACCAACACGTTTCCGAACGAGCTTTGGCCCGAGATGGGGGAGCTTGGCCTTTTGGGCATCACGGTTGATGAAGCCTATGGCGGCTCGGCCATGGGTTACTTGGCCCACACGGTTGCGGTTGAAGAGGTGAGCCGCGCCTCGGCCTCGATCGGGCTGAGCTATGGCGCGCACTCGAACCTGTGCGTCAACCAGATCAAGCTGAACGGCACCGACGCGCAGAAGGAAAAGTATCTTCCGGGCCTTGTGTCCGGGGCGCATATCGGGGCCTTGGCAATGTCCGAAGCGGGCGCCGGATCGGACGTCGTCAGCATGAAATTGCACGCGGCCAAGAAGAACGACCGTTACATCCTGAACGGCACGAAATACTGGATCACGAACGGCCCGGACGCCGATACGCTGGTCGTTTATGCCAAGACCGACCCCGACGCGGGTTCCAAAGGCATTACGGCCTTCCTGATCGAAAAAGAGATGGTTGGGTTCTCGACCTCGCCGCATTTCGACAAGCTTGGGATGCGCGGCTCGAACACCGCCGAGTTGATCTTCGAAGACGTCGAGGTTCCGTTCGAAAATGTCCTAGGGGAAGAAGGGCGCGGTGTCGCCGTCCTGATGTCCGGCCTCGATTATGAGCGGGTGGTTCTGTCGGGCATCGGGACGGGGATCATGGCGGCCTGTCTGGACGAAATCATGCCCTACATGGTCGAGCGCAAGCAGTTCGGCCAATCCATCGGGAACTTCCAGCTGATGCAGGGCAAGATTGCCGATATGTACACGGCGCTGAATTCCGCGCGGGCGTACACGTATGAAGTCGCCAAAGCCTGTGATCGGGGCGAGGTGACCCGCCAGGACGCGGCGGCCTGCGTGCTGTATGCCAGCGAAGAAGCGATGAAGGTTGCGCACCAGGCGGTGCAGGCGATGGGCGGGGCCGGGTTCCTCAATGACAGTGCGGTCAGCCGGATGTTCCGCGACGCCAAGCTGATGGAAATCGGCGCCGGCACAACGGAGATCCGTCGCATGTTGGTGGGCCGGGAACTGATGGGGGCCATGCAGTGACCGACGCCGCCCTCTGGTCCAGTGCCTTGAGACCTGAGGCCCAAACGCTCGGGGGCGTGTGATGTCGCGTGCCTTGGTGATGTCTGTGGCGGGTCTGGTCCTGTTCGCGGGGGTCCTGGGGTATCTGACCGGGCTGCGCTACGTGCCGCCGGGCGAGACCGAGATCATTTTGCGCGCGGCCTCTGCCTATGAGGCTGAAACGGGCCGTGACGTGACCGAGTGCTTTGCGCGGCCGTCCGAGTTGGAGGGCGTGCGCCTTGTGGTGATCTGCGGGCCTGCGACCGATGATGCCAACGCTTGGGCCCGTGCCTTCGATCAGTGGAGCCGCGATGTGACTGACGCCGTGGTGCAGATCCCGGGGGCGCCCGCAACATGAGGTTTGTGGCCGCGTCATTCACGGTTGCTTTTGCGACCGGTCCGGCATTGGCCGAGGTGCCGACGGCCTATGCGCTGTGCATGGCGCAGGCGGTTGGCCAGTTCGAAACGCGTCTGGCCCGCTATGGCGACCGATCCGTGCGCGAGGCCATCGAAATCGTCAGCCGGGATGATGTGCAGCATTGCGGTGCACTGGCCGTGGCGTCGTGCGACGGAACCGCGGCGCCGGCTGCTTGCAAGACGGATCTGGCCGTGCAGCAAAGCGGCCTTCGGGCGGCGGTTCTGGACGATTTGCCGGCGCCGGATCAGGTGCAAGGCCAAGCGCCGTTTTGGTCCGACGGGCTTTATCCTCAGATGTGGGACATCGTGCACGGGCGATCGGCGGGGCCGGATTGTGCCGGTGCCGATGCCGACTACGCTGCATGGTGCGCGACCTGGCAGGCAAACCTGCGGCTGTCTGAAACCGTGATGCTTTGGCAGATTGGCCGGGTTCTGGGCGTGGCCCGGCCGGGCCCCGAGGCCGGGTGGGTGGCCGACCCGCCCCCGCCCATGCCGGTGCGCCGGCCAAACGAGGAGTCGAACTGATGCGGCTGCAATCCAAGTTTCAGCCCGGTGCGGCGGCAGCGCAGGAAAACCGCGCGGCCCATCTTGAGGCGCTTTCGATGGTGGAGGAGGCCGCGGCCCTTGCCGCTGCGGGCGGCGGCGCGCGGTCGCGCGATCGCCATGTTGCCCGTGGCAAGATGCTCCCGCGTGAGCGGGTAGCCAACCTGCTTGATCCCGGTTCACCGTTCCTGGAGGTCGGCGCGACGGCGGCCCATGGCATGTACGACGGGGCCGCGCCCTGCGCAGGCGTCATCGCGGGCGTTGGTCAGGTCGAAGGGCGCCTCGTGATGGTTATCTGCAACGATGCCACCGTCAAAGGCGGGACGTACTATCCGATGACCGTGAAGAAGCATCTCCGGGCGCAGGAGATTGCCGAAGAATGCCATCTGCCATGCCTGTATCTGGTCGATAGCGGCGGCGCGAACCTGCCCAATCAGGATGAGGTGTTCCCGGATCGCGATCATTTTGGGCGAATTTTCTACAATCAGGCCCGGATGAGCGCGAAGGGCATCGCGCAGATCGCTGTGGTCATGGGCTCTTGCACGGCAGGTGGGGCGTATGTGCCGGCGATGTCGGATGTGTCGATCATCGTGAAGGAACAGGGAACCATCTTTCTGGCCGGGCCGCCGCTGGTGAAGGCCGCGACCGGTGAAGTGGTCAGTGCCGAAGCCTTGGGCGGCGGGGATGTGCACACCCGGTTGAGCGGGGTGGCCGACTATCTGGCCGAAGACGATGCCCATGCGCTGGCCCTTGCGCGCCGCGCCGTGGCGTCCCTGCGCGGGGCCGAGCGGGGCGTGGGACAGGTCCTCGGCGGTCGCGACCCCGCCTATGACCCGGACGAGCTTTTGGGGGTGGTGCCCGCAGCCCTCAGCACCCCGTACGACATCCGAGAGGTCATTGCGCGCCTTGTCGATGGCAGTTGGTTCGATGAATTCAAACCCCGCTTCGGCGAGACCATCGTGACCGGCTTCGCCGAGGTTATGGGCCTGCCCGTCGGTATCATCGCCAACAATGGGGTTCTGTTTTCTGAAAGCGCCCAGAAGGCCGCGCATTTTGTCGAGCTGTGTTCACAGCGGAAGATCCCGCTGGTCTTCTTGCAGAACATCACCGGGTTTATGGTCGGGCGGAAATACGAAAACGAAGGCATCGCGCGCCAAGGCGCCAAGATGGTGACCGCGGTGGCGACCACGGCCGTCCCGAAGGTGACGATGGTGGTGGGCGGCAGTTTCGGGGCCGGCAATTACGGCATGGCGGGGCGTGCGTATCAGCCCCGGTTCATGTGGTCCTGGCCCAATTCGCGCATCTCGGTCATGGGGGGCGCGCAGGCCGCCGGGGTTCTGGCCACGGTGAAACGGGACGCAATGGAGCGCGCCGGGCAGACCTGGTCGGCCGAGGAAGAGGCCGCATTCAAACAGCCCACGATCGATATGTTCGAGGAACAGTCCCATCCGCTCTATGCCAGTGCGCGTCTTTGGGACGACGGCGTGGTGGACCCCCGCAAAAGCCGAGAGGTTCTGGCGCTGTCCCTGCTGGCGGCCTTGCAAGCCCCGATTGAGGACACACGGTTTGGCGTATTTCGGATGTGATTGGGGCTGGCCCGTGACCGGGCTGGAATCACGTCGGTCGGGGAACAGAAGTCGCCGCGATCTGAGCGGCCTTGGAGACGAAGATGTTTGAAAAAATCCTGATCGCGAACCGGGGCGAGATTGCCTGTCGGGTGATCGACAGTTGCCGTCGTCTGGGTGTGCAAACGGTTGCGGTGTATTCCGACGCCGACCGGGATGCGCGGCACGTGGCGATGGCCGACCAGGCGGTCTGGATCGGCGGCCCGAAACCGGCGGACAGTTATCTGCGCGGCGATGCTGTCATCGCAGCGGCGCAGGACACCGGGGCCGAGGCCATCCATCCCGGCTATGGCTTCCTGAGCGAGAACCCCGAGTTCGTCGCGGCCGTCGAAGCTGCGGGTCTGGTCTTTATCGGGCCGTCTGCTGATGCGATCCGGGCAATGGGCCTCAAGGACGCGGCCAAGGCCCTGATGGAACGGGCTGGCGTGCCGGTGGTGCCCGGTTATCACGGCGCAGATCAGGAGCCTGGGCATCTTGAGGTCGAAGCCGCCAGCATCGGCTACCCCGTTCTGATCAAGGCTGTGGCCGGCGGCGGTGGCAAGGGCATGCGGCGGGTTGATGGCCCGGAAACCTTTCTCAGCGCCTTGGAAAGCGCCAAGGCCGAGGCCTTGGGCGCCTTCGGGGACGATCGCGTTCTGATCGAAAAATTCGTTTCCAAACCGCGCCACATCGAAGTTCAGGTGTTCGGCGACGGGACGCGTGCGGTGCATCTGTTCGAGCGCGACTGTTCGCTTCAGCGGCGGCATCAGAAGGTGATCGAAGAGGCTCCGGCCCCCGGCATGACGCCCGAGATGCGGGCCGAAATGGGCGCTGCGGCTGTTCGTGCGGCCGAGGCAATCGGGTACGCAGGCGCCGGAACGGTTGAATTCATTGTCGATGCCTCCGACGGCCTACGCGCCGACCGGTTTTACTTCATGGAGATGAACACCCGCCTTCAGGTCGAGCATCCAGTCACGGAGGCCATCACCGGCGTCGATCTGGTCGAATGGCAATTGCGGGTGGCCGCCGGTGAAGCCTTGCCCATGGCGCAGGACGAATTGGTCATCGACGGTCATGCCTTCGAGGCGCGGCTCTATGCCGAGGATGTGCCGAAAGGGTTCCTGCCTGCGACCGGCACTCTTGCGCACCTCGCCTTCCCGGATATCGCCCGCATCGACAGCGGCGTGCGCCCGGGCGATACGATCAGCCCCTGGTACGACCCGATGATCGCCAAGGTGATCGTCCATGGACCAACGCGTGCGGTCGCGCTGCGGAAGCTTGAGCGCGCCCTTGCCGGAACCCAAGTGGCCGGGTCCGTCACGAACCTTGCCTTCCTGCGCAAACTGGCGGGCCATCCGGGATTTGGCGCGGGCGACGTGGACACGGGCCTGATCGAGCGTGACCTTGATGCGCTGGCCGCGGAACCCGTGCCCTGCGTCCGGACGTGGGCGCTGGCGGCACTTGGCGCGATGGGGTTGGATCGAGCCGGTGACGCCTTGCGGGGATTGTCCCTTTGGGGGCCGCTGCGCCAAAGCGTGTCCCTGCGCCACGGGGAAGACATCCGGGTGCAGGCCGTCGAAACGCTTGGACCGGCGCAGTTCCGCGTGCACGGGCCGGACGGCGCGCTTGAGCTTCGGCGGGGTCCATCTGGCTGGTTGGTGGACGACGCGCCAGTCGGGGCCGACATCGTCGCAATCGGGTCGGGGGTTTCGGTCTTCTGGGGCAACAATTACCACTTCATGCGAGACGATCCGTTGGACGTGGCCACCGCCGGGGCAGATGATGGCAACCAGATCGACGCGCCCATGCCCGGTTTGGTGAAGGCGGTCTTTGTCACGGCCGGTCAGGCCGTGTCGGAGGGGGATCGTTTGGCCATCCTCGAAGCCATGAAGATGGAGCACAGCCTGACCGCCGCGCGCGACGGTGTGGTGGCCGAGGTTCTTGTGGCCGAGGGGGCACAGGTCGAAGCTGGCGCCACGCTGATCGCGCTCGAAGACGCGGATACGGCATGAGTGGCGCGGCCACATCCATGCCGATCCGGCTGCACCACGTGCCCCAGAGCCGGTCGATGCGCAGCCTGTGGCTGCTGCATGAATTGGGCGTGCCTTTCGAAGTGCTGGAGTGGCCGTTTGACAAGACCCTGCGCAGCCCCGCCTACCTGGCGCTGAACCCGGCGGGCCGCGTGCCCGCCCTGGAGATGGACGGCAGGCATCTCTGGGAAACCGGCGCGATTACCGAAGTGTTGTGCGAGCGTTTCCACGAACGGGGTCTCGGACGGGCGCCGGACGATCCCGAGCGGGCGGACTGGCTGATCTGGGTGCATTTCGCCGAGACCATCAGCCAACACGCGGCCGCCCTCACGCAACAGCACGTCGCGCTCTACGATGCCACGATGCGGTCGCCCATCGTGACGAAACTGGAAGCCAAACGACTTGAGAAGTGCTTCGCGGCCATTGAAGGTCAGTTGGACGGTCGCGACCACTTGCTGGCGGGTGGGTTTTCAGCCGCCGATATCAGCGTGGGGCAGGCGGTCTATATGGCGCGGTACTTCGCTCCGATTGAGCCTTATGCGCAGCTATCGGCTTGGTACGCCCGCATCACCGCACGGCCCGGCTTTGTCGCAAGCCTGCCGGAAGAGGATGAAAAGAAGCTCTACACGCAAGAATTCTACCCCCCATTGCAGGGATGATGCGCCCGAAGGGTGCCGGGTGTAAGCTTGTGGCAGCAGGCCGGGTGTGATCCGGGGGAGGGAACATGGACGAAGCTGTCGAAATCTTTGAAGTCGGTCCACGCGACGGGTTGCAAAACGAAGCGCGGATGATCCCGGCTGCGGAAAAGATCGCCTTGGTCGATCAACTGTCTGAGGCCGGGTTCCGCCGCATTGAAGTGGCCAGTTTCGTCAGCCCGAAATGGGTGCCGCAGATGGCAGACGGCGCCGACGTTTTGGCCGGGATCACCCGGGCCGAGGGCGTGCGCTATGCTGCTCTGACGCCGAATATGAAAGGCTACGAAGGCGCCATGTCCGCCGGGGCGGACGAGATCGCGGTGTTTGGGTCAGCCTCTGAAGGGTTTTCGCGCGCCAATGTGAATGCGTCCATTGATGACGCCCTTGACCGGTTTGAGCCCATCCTCGAAGCCGCGCGCCACATTGATCTGCCGGTGCGGGGCTATGTCAGTTGCGTTACCGATTGCCCCTATGACGGCAAGGTTGATCCAGCTTCGGTTGCGCGGGTGGCCGACCGGCTTTTCGCCATGGGCTGCTACGAAATCTCGCTTGGCGACACGATCGGGGCGGGCACGCCGGACAGCGTGGCCAAGATGCTTTTGGCGGTGCGGGATGTTGTGCCGGCGGCCCGCCTTGCGGGCCATTTCCACGACACACAGGGACGGGCCTTGGACAATGTGGATGCCAGTCTCAGCCTGGGCGTGCGGGTGTTCGATGCAGCGGTTGGCGGGCTTGGCGGGTGTCCCTATGCGCCCGGCGCCGCGGGCAACGTCGCGACGGAGGCGCTGGCCCGGCATCTTGCGCAGCTGGGCTATCGCACGGGCCTGGATCTGGACGTGATCGAAGGGGCGGCGACGCGCGCGCGCGCCATGCGGGCGGCATGAAGGGCGACCTTTATCGCCAGGCCGAAGCGCTGATGGGCATGAGCGACGAGGTTTGGCGCCGCCATGCAAACCCGTGGTCTGGGTACACGCGTATGTTCACGGCGCTCCCGCTTCTGGTGCTGGCGGTCTGGAGCCGCGTCTGGATCGGCTGGTGGGCCGTTTTGGCGGTGGGGCTTGCGTTTGCGTGGATTTGGCTGAACCCGCGCATTTTCGGCCCACCCGCCCGTTTTGACGGCTGGATGAGCCGTGGGGTGATGGGAGAGCGGATCTTTATCGAACACCGCGACGCTGTCCCGGACCATCATCGCCGAATGGCGCATATTCTGACGGGTCTCAGCATTCCTGGCGCGATCCTGATGCTCTGGGGCCTGATCGTGTTGTGGTGGGAGGCGGCGGTCTTCGGTGCGCTACTGGCCGCGATTCCGAAAATATGGTTCGTGGACCGGATGGTTTGGGTCCATGACGATTGGGTGCGGGATGGAAACGCCGTGCCCGGGTTCACCGAGGGAGCATGATGAACACACTGACACTCGAGGTCGACAGCCGCGGCGTCGCCTGGCTGACGCTGAACCGACCCGATAAGCACAACGCGATGAACGCCGAAATGATCGGCGAACTGACCGAGGCCGCGGGCCGATTGGGCCGCGACCCGGCTGTGCGCGTGGTCGTTTTGACCGGGGCCGGGGCCAGTTTCTGCGCGGGCGGAGACCTGGCGTGGATGAAAGCGCAGATGGGGGCCGACGACACCACGCGCGCCCGCGAAGCCCGGAGCCTTGCCGAGATGCTCGGTGCGCTGGACCGCATGCCAAAGCCCCTCATCGGTCGGGTTCAGGGGCAGGCGTTTGGCGGTGGCGTCGGCATGATGTCGGTCTGCGATGTGACCGTGGGCGTCGACAGCGCCAAGTTTGGCCTGACCGAAGTGCGCCTGGGTCTGATCCCGGCCACCATCGGCCCGTATGTCGTGGCGCGCATGGGTGCGGCGCGGGCACGGCAGGTGTTTTTCTCAGGCCGGGTGTTCGGGGCGGCGGATGCCGTTGCCCTCGGGCTGTTGGCGCGGGCGGTTTCAGCCGAAGATCTGGATGCGGCCATCGAGGCCGAGATCAAACCCTACCTGGCCGCGGCGCCGGGGGCCGTCGCGGCGGGCAAGGCCTTGGTCGCGGATTTGGCCCCGCCCATCGATGACCGACAGATCGCCAAGACGATCGAGGCGCTCGTGTCGCGGTGGGAAAGCGCCGAAAGCGCCGAAGGGATTGCGGCCTTCTTCGAAAAGCGGAAAGCCAACTGGATGGAATGAGGCGCAGCGCGTCTGACGGGCTGCGGCCCATGAAAGGGAGGGCGTGTCATGCGCGCAGTTTGGTACGAACAGTTTGGTGCCGCCGGCGATGTGCTTCGGGTCGGGCAACAGCCGGATCCGACCCCCGATCCGGGCGAGGTCGTCGTCGCGTTGAAGGCCACCGGTATCAACCCGTCGGATGTGAAACTGCGGGCGGGCGCGCGCCCCGGCGCCGTGATGGCGTTCCCTCAGATCATTCCCCATTCCGATGGCGCGGGCGAGATCGTGGCCGTGGGTGCCAATGTCGATCCGGCCCGGGTTGGAGAGCGGGTCTGGGTCTGGAACGCGGCCTGGCAGCGGGCCTCCGGGACGGCGGCGGACTACGTTGCCCTGCCCGCGGCCCAGGCGGTGCGTCTGCCCGATGGGGTGTCCTATCGCGATGCGGCCTGTTTCGGCATTCCCGCGATGACGGCCTGGATGGCGGTTCTGGGCGATGGCCCGATTGCCGGGCGAACGGTGCTGGTGACCGGCGGCGCCGGGACGGTCGGCCGCTATGCGTGCCAGATGGCGCGACTTGCTGGTGCGGACGTGATCACCACGGTGTCCTCCGAAGCCAAGGCCGCCCACTCGACGGCAGACACCTGGATCAATTATCGCGAACAGGACGTGACCGAAGCGGTGTTGGACCTGACCAATGGGGCGGGGGTCGACCGGATCGTCGAGGTGGATTTTGCGGCCAATCAGGCCGACAGCGTCGCGTTGATCAAGACGGGCGGCACGATTGCAAGTTACGCCTCGGCCAGCCAGATGGTCCCGGCGCTGGAATTCTACCCGCTGATGTTCAAGAACATCCGCCTCCACATGTTGATCGTGTATCACCTGACGGGGGCGGCCCGCGCCCCCGGCGAGGCGCAGCTCACCGCATGGTTAGAGGCCCGCGCTTTGCAGCACGCAGCCGTCCCCGCGGGCCGCTTGGACGACTGTGCCGCCGCCCATGACATGGTCGCCGCCGGTGAAAAGATGGGCACCGTGGTTCTGGACATCTGACCGGGGTTTTGTGCTAGCCTCGCCCGACTGCATGTCCCCGGGAGGAAATGGGACAGCGAGGGAGGATATAGCGCATGACGATTTACCCGAGCCTGCACGGCACGGTCGATGTGGCGTCGATTTCGATCACCGAGAAATTGTTTGAGGGTCTGGTTGGACGCGAAGCGGAAACAGCCGTCATAGATGGCCCGACCGGTCGGGGGCTGACCGCAGGCGAGTTGATGTCGCAAATTAAACGGCTGGCAGGCGGGCTGACCGAGCGCGGGGTGTTGCCGGGCGGCACGGTTGCGCTGCTTGCGCCGAACATCCCGGAATACCCGGTCGTTTTTCATGGCGTGGCCTGGGGAGGCGGAACCGTCACGACGATCAACCCGACCTATACGGCGCCTGAAATCAACCATCAGCTGGTTGATGCCGGGGCCGTCATGCTGGTCACCATCCCGATGTTCGCCGAGGTGGCACGGGCCGCGATGGAAGGCACCGGGGTGACAGAACTGGTGATCATTGGCGCCGACAAGTGCCTGTCGCTTGCCGATGTGATGGGTGAAGAACTGCCCGAGCAGGCCCCGGTCGACCTGGAGCATCACACGGTGGTTCTGCCCTATTCCTCTGGCACGACCGGGCGTCCGAAAGGCGTCATGCTCAGCCATCGTAACATGGTCGCCAATGTGACTCAGGCCGCCGCGGTGTCGGGGATCAAGCCCACCGATACGGCGGTCGCGTTCCTGCCGTTCTTCCACATTTACGGCATGACCGTGTTGATGAACCTGTTCCTGAACCAGAACGCGCAGATCATCACCATGCCGCGCTTTGATCTGGAGATGTTCCTGCGCCTGATCCAGGACCACAAAGCCACGCGGCTGTACATCGTGCCGCCCGTTGCGCTCGCCCTGGCAAAGCACCCGATGGTCGACGAGTTTGACGTGTCGTCCGTGGAGGAGATCTTCTCGGGGGCCGCGCCGCTTGGCGCCGAAACCGAACGTGCGGTTGAGGCCCGGTTCAACGCGCGCTGTGTGCAGGGGTATGGCATGACGGAAATGGCGCCGATCAGCCACATCACAGTTGCCGGCGCCGTGCGCCACGGGTCATCCGGGCAAACGGTGCCGTCGACCGAATGCCGGATTGTGGATCCTGAAAGCGGCGCGGATATGGGGCCGAACCATGAAGGCGAGCTGTGGGTGCGTGGCCCGCAGGTGATGCAAGGGTATCTGAACAACCCAAAGGCCACGGCGGAAACCCTGACCGAGGATGGCTGGCTGAAAACCGGGGATCTGGCCGAGATCGATGACGACGGTTTCATGTATATCCGCGACCGGTTGAAGGAGTTGATCAAGTACAAAGGGTTCCAGGTGGCCCCGGCCGAAGTCGAGGCAGCATTGATCGCGCATGACGGGGTCGTGGACGCCGCGGTGATTGGCAAACCGGACGAAGCGGCGGGCGAGATGCCAATTGCCTTCGTCGTGCGCGCACCCGGCGGAGATGTCAGCGAAGCCGACCTGCATGCCCATTGCGAGGCGTGCCTGGCCCATTACAAGCACCCCGGAGAGTATCGCTTCGTCGACAGCGTTCCGAAGTCCGCCTCCGGCAAGATCCTACGCCGCGAATTGCGGGACCAGATGAAGGCTGAAGGGTAACGCGGCTCCAATACCTTGCTTTGCTGAAGGGAATGGTGGACTGTTCGCTCAGACGGGTCCCCAAGCCCGCATCGCGTGCCGCAGCGGCGCGACAGGGCAGCTTGAACGGCAAAAACGAGGTTGAGGCAGATGCATTTTGCTGTCGCATCGTGCATGCGAAACGAAGCGATATTTCTGCTGGAATGGGTCGCCTATCAGCACGTTGTCGGGTTCGACTCGATCGTGGTTGCGACGAACGACTGTACCGACGGCACGGATGCCATCTGTGACGAACTCGCCAAGGCTGGCGTTCTGCATCACGTGCACAACACGGTGGCGCCCGGGCAGGCGCCGCAGATGGCGGGCATGGCGCGTGTTCTCGCGTTGCCGGTCATGGAAACCGTCGACTACCTGTTGCATTGCGATGCCGATGAATTTCTGAACGTATCCTGTGGGGACGGTCGGGTTGCCGACCTCATCGACACGATCGGACCTGCCGATTGTATCGCCTTAGCCTGGCGGCCTTTTGGTGATGCCGGGATCGAAACGTGGGATGGCGGGCTGGTGATCGAGCGATTTGACCGCAGCGCCCCCAACCTTTGGCCTGCGATCATCATGCACAAGTCCATGTTCAAGCCTCGGCGGTTTGGTCGCGCAATTGATCACATGCCGAAGGATCCGGTCGATCCGTCCGCGAAACTTGTGAACACCAAGGGCGAAGAGATGTCGAACTTCTCCCTCTATCACCCGACCCACGCGCGGTTCCGGCGGTCGCCCGATGCGCTGCTGACCTGGGAGAATGCCTGCCTACATCACTACGCGATCCAATCCCAGGACGTGTTCCTGATGAAAAACCTGCGGGGGGACGGCATGGCGGCGGAAACGAAAAAATAGGGAATTATATCGCAAAGTAACACTGCTCTGGATTATTCCTGTTCCAGCTTTGGCCTCCCGGCTTTGAGCGGATTAAAGAACGCGCCGCCCAAGTCTTCCATATCCGCACCCGGCATGTCGTATTCAGTTTCCATCTCGGCCTTGGTTGGCTGGAAGTGAGAATCGGCCAGCTTTTCTTTAAGCGTTTTGGGTTTGTTGGTCATGTTTGGCGCTCGCGTTTAGTTGTTTGATTTTCGGCGGTTACAGTACTTGCAAAGCATTTGGCAGTTATCCGCCACGGTCTTTCCACCTTGTGACCAAGGCTTGATATGGTCACCTTCCATCTGACTTATGTCAAATTGCTCGTTACAGATCGGGCAAACACCGTCTTGACGCTCAAACGCCTCAAGCTTCATCGCGCCTGTGAACGCCCTAATGCTCAGGTGCCGCTCATCGCCGTCCAGCACGTAAGGATAGACGCCCGCTTTCCGTGTCACGTCATCATCCATGAGCAGACGCTTGATCTCTGCCTCAAGCGTGTCAGGGTCCAGATCGGTCTCTTTGAATTGGTTGTAGAGCGGCCCCCATGCAACGCCTTTCATCTCTTTGCGATACTTGGGAAACGTCGCGTGCACCCAATCGATGACAGAGCGGAAGTGGTTCCATAGCGTAACGGCGCTGTTGTCGCGCTGATGCGCCGACATGTAGCTTTCAACATCACCGTCATTGATCCACCTGATCGCAGTTTCAAGGTAGTCCTGACGGATGGAATGGCCTTTCAGGTACTTGCTGCCGATGCTGTAAGCTGGGCAGTTTGGTCGGCTGAAATACCTCTTTGCATCCGACACCCAAAGCCCGTGATAGACGGCGTTTCGCAATTCCTGGTCGGTCAGAATCTCGCCCGCAATGTTGATCACCTCGAACCACTCCAGTCTCTCGCTGTCCGTCCCGGAGCAGGTGTAGATCATGAGATCATAGTTCAGGATTTGCTCTTGATGGTCAGCTTGCAGGTTGTGGAAAGCCAGCCCGTCAATGGAAAAAGCACCCTTCACGTATTGGCAAACCGAGATGGTGCGCTGCTGGCCGTCAATGATCTCGAACCTGTCATTGCCAATATCGGCCCAATACATGGTGTTGAGGGGAAGCCCGTTGCGGATCGTGTTGATCACGGCGTCACGCTGCTTGTCGCCATAGACAAATTCGCGTTGATAGGCAGGCCGTATATCAAGCTTGCCGCCATATCCCCGGACACCGCCGTCCCCGCCGTCGCAGTAGCCTTCAACCAGTTCCCGGACGGTCACTGTACGCAAGTCAATTTTCATGACTGGAACTTACGGGATTTTATAAAAATTCGTCTATAAATACAATGAACTACGTCGTTTCCACTTTCATCCTCCAGATAGTTTCCCCGGGAAGGCTTCCCTTTGAGCATAGGGTATCCATTCGCCTTTTGGCCTGACAATCCGGTTTTCCTTCCCCCATCCAGCCTCTTTTCAACGTAGTCGTCATAGAACTTATGGCTTTTGAAGCCATGGTCCCACAAAGACGAAAACCCCAATATCTCGAACTGATCGGGATTGTACTTGTCCAGAAAGGTGATCGGCACACCCATCGCTCCGGCCCAATCCATCGGAATATCATTGGTCTTGCTGACCTCGATAGCGTCGTAATTGTCGTAAGTCGGGTAATCCTCAGGCGCATACCTGCGGTACAGGATCAGTTCCTCGTGCCGCTTGTCATGGTCGAGGTTCGTGAACCAGCGAACGCCTTTGACCTTGATAAACCTGTTTCCACCTTCATCAATCCATGCCGTCGCAGCATCAAGTGGATAGTGATCCGGAACTCCAAACGTCCGATCCCCGCTCTTGATGCTGGGGCCGAACCAGACCTTGTTATCCTTGATCAGTGGGAAAAAGTCCTTGTAGGTGACAGCGTTCATGTTTCCGATAATCAGAAATTTTTGTCGTATTTCATCAACTGCGCGACGTATTCGCGGAACAATGAAAAGGGCGGGTTCGTCACCACGATGTCCGCTTGCTTGAGAATGTCGATGCATTCCTGAGTGCGAAAATCGCCGTCACCATCCAGATGGGTAATGCCGATATCCTCGGCCCTTGGTACAACATCCCCGTCCCGGAAACCGTCATATTCCAGTTTGATCGCCCGCTCGCAGTCATGCCGCGAAAAAAGGTCCGGATTCTGGTTCTTGTAGCAGGTGGTGATCAGTTTCCTGAGACCCAGAAACTCGAAGTTGTGACTGAAATAGTGAAAGAAGTTGCTGACGCGCGGATCGTCGCAGTTGCAATAGACAACCTTGCCTTTGAAATGCTTCTTATAGTGACGCAGTTCGTTTTCTATGTCTGACAGTTGCGTGTAGAACTCATCGTTCTTGGCCTTTCTGGCCGAGATAAGGTTTTGTGCCATGATCACGCACCATTGCGCGTGATTGGCTTTGCTCCGCTGCTCAACCCGTTATCGGCAATCAGGTCCACGTAGCGCAGCCGCTTTCCGTCCATCCCCGAGACCAAGCTGCCCATCTGGTCGATGGTATCTTTTGGGCGGTTGTTGTGGCGCCCCGAGAACTCGTCCACGTAGCGTTGCAGGTGTTTGGGCGACATTTTGTGATACACGCCATCAACGCCGCGCTTCATGGGTGCCCAGAAGCTTTCCAGCCCGTTTGTATGAGCCATATCGCGGACGTACTCGCCCGCTGAATGGTTTACCGCCTCATGGGGCCTGTCGATGCCCTTATACGCCTTGGCCTCATCCGTGTAGACTTGTGCGCCATCGGCGGTGTGATCGGTCACGAAACCCTGCAACGTCTCCGCGTCGGTCCTCTCAACCACCTTGGCATGAACCTTTCCCGTCGCACGGTCGCGGACACCAGAAACGGCGCTCTTGCCCACCGCCCCGCGCCCGGCTCTCAACTTCTTCTTCGCGTGCTTGTTCTTCTCCTTGCCACCCATATAGGTCTCATCGGCCTCAACCGGGCCGTCAAAGATCGGCGTCTTGGTCGCATAGGCTTCCCGAAGGCGATGCAGCATGAACCAAGCAGCCTTCTGGCCGATCCCAAGTTCCCGGTGCAACTTCATCGAAGACACACCCTTGAGGCTGGTTGTAAACAGGTAAATTCCAACGGCCCAAACCCGGTAAGACGGTTTGGAACTCTGCATGACACTGCCAATCCGAACTGTGAACATCGGCTTGTTGGGGCAATCCCGGCAACGGTGGGTCATGCTCTTGTGGTTAACGCCAACCCGAACATTGTCCGATCCGCAATGCGGGCAATAAGGACCATCCGGCCAACGTTGTTCCTCGATCCACTCTCGCGCTTTGGTCTCATCGCTGAACATGTCCGCGATTTGCAGAAGCGTCAAACCTTTGCGCTGATGCTTGCCGGGTGCTTTCTGTGTCATAGCTCACCTCTTGAAGTGACTATATGTTATATCACAGAGTCACTAGGGGCAAGGAAAATGTTACTTTGCGATATAATTCCCCAAAATTTGATCAAATCTCACGCCCGTTCGCGCGGACCGTGCCCTTGCAAGCGCGGCCCGCGTCAAAATGTCATAAGGGCGGAAGACAAACGCGAAAAACCGCGCTACAACATCCCCGGGAGCGACACGACAAGACGAAGGGGATGACCTGATGAATTCGAACTCTGGTGGGATGGCCTGCGCGATTACCTGTTGGGCAATCGGCGCACTTGCCGGTCTGGCCGTCACTTTAGGTTTGTTCTTTTTCGGCGGTTGGCTGTTCATTCAATCCGCATTCATGGGCCTGATCGCATTCGGCGCTCTGGGCCTGCTTCTCCAATTGACGATGTGCGGGAAACTCGCCGGCCCGGTTGAGCCGGGCAGCGCGGCCTCCGTTCCCGCCGTGCCGGTGACCCGCAAAGGGGCATCTGCCGCGCCTGCGCCAGCCGCCGCCCCGGCTGCCCCGGCTGCAGCGGCGCCGACACCTGCACCTGCACCGGAACCCACGCCGGCGCCCGCGCCCGAAGCGGCCGCCTGCGAAGAGGGTACGAAGCCCGCGACCATGGACGGTCCGCGCGAAGGCGGGGCGGATGACCTCAAGAAGATCAAGGGCGTTGGGCCGAAGCTTGAGAAGGTCTGCAACGAAATGGGGTACTACCATTTCGATCAGATCGCAGCCTGGACGGCAGACGAAGTTGCCTGGGTCGACCAGAACCTCGTCGGATTCAAGGGGCGCGTGACGCGCGACAACTGGGTCGAGCAGGCGAAACTATTGGCCGCAGGTGGCGAGACGGAACTCTCTCGCAAAGTCGATGAGGGTGATGTATACTGATTTCTCGGGAGGGTTTGAAACACTGATCCTCGAGGAGTGGGTATGACCATCGCCGAAGACTTCTGGCTGCGCGGCCAAGCTGCGCAGCGCACCTTTGTGCAACTTATCAACTACAACACGGCATTTATCGGCACGGCCACGCTGCAAGCGATGCAGCTTGGCATGACCGTGCCGGGCAATTTCTGGGCCGCGATGGCCCGGGCCAGCGCAGACGCTGCGAACGCCGATGCCGCCCCGGCACCTGTCGCCGAGATTTTTGAACTGAAACAGCCCGAGCCCGAGCCGATTGCCGAGCCGGTCCCCGCTCCGGCGGTTGAAGAGGCCGAAGACGCGCCTGCCGCCGCCGAGATGAACCCGTTCCTGCTGGACGCACCGCGGGGCGGTCAGGCCGACGATTTGACTGAACTGGCCGGTCTTGGCCCCAAGCTGCAAGCCGCGCTGTACGAGTTCGGGATTTACCATTTCGACCAGATCGCAGGTTTGAACGAAGAAGGCATCGCCTGGCTCAACGCGCAGCAAAAGGGCTTCGCGATGACCTGCAAGCGTTTTGACCTTGTCGGGCAGGCCAAAGCGCGCGTCTGACTTCACGTGCATTTCGTGGATCACGGAGAAGGGCAAAGCCTTGCCCTTCTTTGGTGCTGCGCGCTAGGGAGATTGTGCTGACACACAGGGTGCACACATGGCCCCAGACCCACGAGAACAGACAGAATTCGAGCAGCGGCTGCGCGGCCAGGTGCGCCTGGCGGCCATCGTTATGGCGGCCACAATGGTGGTCTGGATGCTGGCACAGGTGCTTGGCGGGCAACTCGGCCTTCCGGCGCGGTTTGTATTTTTGTTTGACCTTGCGGCGATTGCCGCACTGGTCTGGGCCTTGATCGTGACGTATTGGGTGTGGAAGGCCCGGCGCGACACGCGCTAAGGGTGAGTCCGATTAGACCTCGGACCAAATCAGACGCGAACCAAATGAGGCCTCGGATGCTTCAGGACAAAGACCGGATTTTCACCAACATCTACGGCATGCATGACCGCACGCTGGCCGGCGCAAAGGCCCGTGGTCATTGGGACGGGACCAAGGATCTGGTGGGCCTCGGACGGGACAAGATCGTCGACATCATGAAGGCCAGCGGTTTGCGCGGCCGCGGCGGCGCCGGGTTCCCGACCGGTTTGAAGTGGTCGTTCATGCCGAAGGAATCAGATGGTCGCCCGTCTTACCTGGTCGTGAACGCCGATGAATCCGAACCCGGCACCTGCAAAGACCGCGAGATCATGCGCAACGATCCGCACACCCTGATCGAGGGCTGCCTGATCGCCAGCTTCGCCATGGGCGCGCATGTCAGCTACATCTACCTGCGCGGTGAATACATCCGCGAGCGCGAGGCGCTGCAGGCGGCCATTGACGAATGCTACGACAACGGGCTGCTCGGCAAGAACGCGGCAGGCTCCGGTTGGGATTTCGACCTGTACCTGCATCACGGGGCCGGCGCCTATATCTGTGGCGAAGAAACCGCGCTGCTCGAAAGCCTCGAGGGCAAGAAGGGCATGCCGCGGATGAAGCCGCCGTTTCCGGCGGGCGCGGGCCTCTATGGCTGCCCGACCACGGTCAACAATGTTGAATCCATTGCGGTCGTCCCGACGATCCTGCGTCGCGGTGCCGAATGGTTCGCAGGCTTCGGCCGCCCGAACAACGCGGGCACCAAGCTGTTCGCGATCTCGGGCCACGTGAACAACCCCTGCGTCGTGGAAGAAGAGATGTCGATTCCCTTCGACGAGCTGATTGACCGCCACTGCGGCGGCATCCGCGGCGGGTGGGACAATCTCAAGGCTGTCATTCCGGGCGGGTCGTCCGTGCCGTGCCTTCCGGCGGAAACCATGCGCGAAGGGGCGATCATGGATTTCGACTGGCTGCGCGAGCAACGCTCGGGCCTCGGGACAGCGGCTGTGATCGTGATGGACCAGTCGACGGATATCATCAAAGCGATCAGGCGGCTTTCGGCGTTCTACAAGCATGAAAGCTGCGGCCAGTGCACGCCGTGCCGCGAAGGCACCGGCTGGATGATGCGCGTCATGGATCGCCTGGTGAAAGGCGAGGCGCAGGTCGAAGAGATCGACATGTTGCTCGACGTCACCAAACAGGTCGAAGGGCACACGATCTGCGCCTTGGGGGATGCTGCGGCGTGGCCGATCCAGGGCCTCATCCGGCATTTCCGTCACGAGATCGAAGACCGCATTCGCGTGAAGCGCGGCGGCACGGTCGAAATCGCGGCAGAGTAGGGCCTTCGCACGCGGGACGGATCATGGGATTTGTGCCGGTCGATGGATTCCACCGGACGGATCTTTGATGCACCTGGCCGAGTTCAACATCGGGATTCTGAAATACGATTGGGATGATCCGCGGGTCGCAGATTTCGCGGACAATCTCGACCGCGTGTTCGGCATCGCAATGCGCAGTCCCGGCTATGTCTGGCATATGGGTGATGCCGAGATGGATGCCGCGCAGACTGATCCAAACGGCCCCCTGGGCGGCAACCCTCGAACGGCCTCGACCCTGTCGGTCTGGAACAGCCTTGCCGCGTTGGAGGCCTTCACCTGGCGCACCGTGCATAAGCAGTTCTATGATCGGCGCGCGGAATGGTATGACCCGTCTGACCAAGGATTGCGGCTTGTCATGTGGTGGATCCCCTCCGGGCATAGACCCACGATCGACGAAGCGGCGGCACGCCTCGCGATGCGTGCCTCAGCGGGTGACAGCGATGCGGCCTTCGGGTGGGATTACGCCCGCGCCAGATGGAGTGACACGACCCCATGAAACACTTGGCACAGTTGAACATCGGACGTCTGGTGGCGCCTACGGACGATCCGCGCGTCGCGGAATTCATGGGGGCGCTCGACAAGGTAAACGGAATTGGCAAACGGTCCCCGGGCTTTGTGTGGATGATGGAAGGTTCGGGTGAACCGGGGACGGGCAACACCGAAAACAGCATCGGCGATGACCCGCAATTCGTGGCGAACCTGACCGTCTGGGAAAGCATCGCGGACCTCGAGCACTTCGTCTGGAACACCATTCACCGCCAGTTCTACCAACGGCGCGCCAAGTGGTTTGAGGCCCTTGGGCAGCAGCATTTCGTCATGTGGTGGATCGAGCCGGGTCACCGACCGACCCTGGACGAAGCGTTGGCGCGCCTCGACCACATGAAGACGCATGGCGCCAGCGACTATGCCTTTGATTGGGTCTATGCCGGGGACCAATCCGCCTGACCGGAACCCGCTCTGGACAAGAGCACGGCTAAGACGCAGTGTCATGTCAACGCAGGAGGGACACGCGCATGTGCTACGGCCACGTTGATCTGAAATTCGTTGAGCGCGAAATCCAAGACCGTGTTCAGGCCGCTCAGGTGGCGACTGCTTCGGAAACGGACGACCGAGACGTCTCTGTGCCGCCCGGTTTGATCGGCGGCTTGCCCGGGGTTTGGGCGCGTCTGCGCCACCGTCTCAAGGGCATGGCCCGCCCTGCGTGACCGGTTCGGACCACCACATTGCCCATCTCAATTGGGCGACGCTGTTGGACGATCTCGACAGCCCCACCGTGGCGCCATTCATCAATGCCGTTGAGCGGGTCAACGCAGTGGCCGAGCGCAGCCCGGGCTTTGTCTGGCGTAGCGGGAATGAAGCCGAGTTGGGCCGACGCATCGGGTGGCCGACCTTCACCGAAAACCCACGGATCATCGCGTCCTTCTCGGTTTGGGAGACGCCCGACGCCTTCCGTGCCTATGTCTACAAGACCGTGCACGGAGCATTTTTCCGACGTGGATCGGAATGGTTCGAAGCCGACGCGTCGCGCGGGTACGTCTTGTGGTGGGTTCCGACGGGGCACCAGCCCACCATGGCCGAAGCCCGCGAACGGGTCGAACGCTACGATGCGCAAGGTCCCTCGGAGGCGGCCTTCGATCTGGCATGGCTGGACGCGCAAACCGGGTGAAAACCGAAGCGGGGCTTGCGGCAGTCCGGTATTCGCGGATAATCACGGGCGAGGTGGGGCGCGGCGCGCTGGAACACCGACCTTGGTTAAGAGAACGGGACGAACAACACCATGAAACTGCACGTCGTTGGGGCTGGTCTGACCGTTGTCATGTTGGTGTCGAGCTGCGGATGGGCCGATCGGTGGCAAAATCGCAATGCGGCAACGTCGGTCGGTCTGCCGTTTAATGCGCGCCTTGATACCGGTGAAACCCGCGGCGATTTCACCGTGGTCGTCCCGGCCGAGGGCGCCTCTCTGGCGGATGCACGGGAAAGCGCCCGGTACCCGGCCACCCGCCACTGCATTGAGCTGACCGGCTTCTCGGAAGCGGAGTGGACCTTGGATCCCGCCACGGGGGATTGGGCGTATACCCAGACCGAAGATGGCGATCTGATTGTCACGGGGCGGTGCAGCGGACGCTGACCGAAATACAGCGCGCCTGTGGCGCAACGGACTCAGCCCAGGCGAGGCCGCATCAGTTTTCTTGCTGAATGGCCCGAATTTTCATACTCTTGCGCGCAATGATCGTGCGACCGGCGGTGATGCCGGGAACGCATGGCATTGAGGACTGGGTAAAGGGCAGATCATGGCACGGCTGTATTGGTACGGGCTTGCGATCATCTATGTCTCCTGCTGTGGGGCGGGCATGATCATGGGCTACACCTGGGGGATCGGCGGATCGATCCTGGGTGTTCTGTTGGGCGGAATGCTCGCATCGTTTGTGGCGTTGGTGTTGAACACACCGGAACGGATGGAAGCGGCCTTCTACACAATAGTGTCGGTCATCGCGGTGATCGTTCTGGGGCGTCCGCTTCTAGATTTTGGGCAAAAGATCGCCACCGGGTCAGGAAAACCCGCGGTGATATTGAATAACCATGGCCTCAGAACCCTATTAGCGCCACAGGCACACACAGATGCGAAAGGCGCATGCGTCCCATGACGGCATTCACAAAAACACTTGCAGCGGCGGCCCTCGTCACGGCGACCGGGCTCTTTATCACGATGGGTGCGGCCCGGGCAGACACCTGGGACATCCTGCGCGAGGACAGTCGGATTTCCAGCGGCCTGACGGTGATCGCGGTCGGTCGGCACATCCAGGGGGTTTGTCCCGACATCGACGCGCGGCTTGTGCGGGCGCTGGCGTTCGCGGAGGGCCTCGTGAGTCATGCGCGTGACCTGGGCGTGAGCCGATCCGAGGTGAACGCCTACATCGATGATCGTGCCGAGCAGGACCGCTACCGAGATATCGCCCGACGGTATTTCCAGCAAAACGGGGCAGACTGGGACGATGCAGCCAGCGTGTGCCAGCTTGGGCGCGACGAAATTGCCGCAGGGTCTACGATTGGCAGGCTGCTTCGCGGGGGGTAAAACGCAAGCGGAACGCGAACGAGCGGGGCCAAGCTCTGCCTGCTGTTAGGCAAGCCCCCACGCCCGCAAGAAGGACCGCACCCCATGAGCGACCTGCGCAAGATCATCATCGACGACACCGAGATCGAGGTTGATCCAGCCATGACCCTGATCCAGGCCTGTGAGCAGGCCGGGATCGAAATTCCCCGTTTCTGCTACCACGAGCGACTGAGCATCGCGGGCAACTGCCGGATGTGCCTCGTCGAAGTCGTGGGCGGCCCGCCGAAACCTGCGGCGTCCTGCGCGATGCAGGTGCGCGACCTGCGCCCGGGCCCCGAAGGACAGCCGCCGGTCGTGAAAACCAACAGCCCGATGGTCAAGAAAGCCCGCGAAGGGGTGATGGAGTTCCTGCTCATCAACCACCCGCTGGATTGCCCGATCTGTGACCAGGGCGGCGAATGCGATCTGCAAGACCAGGCGATGGCCTACGGGGTGGATTTCTCCCGATACCGCGAACCCAAGCGCGCGGCGACCGAATTGGAGCTTGGGCCGCTTGTCGGGACGGCGATGACGCGCTGCATTTCCTGCACCCGCTGCGTCCGCTTCATCACCGAAGTCGCCGGCATGCCCGAGATGGGCCAGACCGGTCGCGGTGAAGACAGCGAGATTACATCGTATCTGGGCCAGACGCTCGAGTCCGAGATGCAGGGCAATATTGTCGACCTTTGCCCGGTGGGGGCGCTGACGTCGAAACCCTACGCCTTCACAGCCCGGCCCTGGGAGTTGACCAAGACCGAGTCGATCGACGTGATGGATGCGCTTGGCTCCAACATCCGCATTGACACCAAGGGCCGCGAAGTGATGCGCATCCTGCCGCGCAACCATGATGGCGTGAACGAAGAATGGTTGAGCGACAAGTCCCGCTACGTTTGGGACGGCCTGCGCCGCCAGCGGCTGGACAAACCCTACCTGCGCGAAAACGGCAAACTGCGTCCGGCGTCCTGGGGTGAAGCCTTGGCACTCGCCGCAGCCAAGATCACAGGCGCCAGCAAAGTCGCCGGTCTGGTCGGGGATCTCGCCCCGACCGAGGCCGCTTTCGCACTGAAACACCTTGTCGAAGGGCAGGGCGGCAGTGTCGAATCTCGGACCGACGGTGCGAAATTGCCCGCCGGCAACCGCTCGGCCTATGTCGGAACGGCTGCGATCGAAGACATTGATGACGCCAAAGCCATTATGCTGATCGGAACCAACCCGCGCGCAGAGGCGCCGGTTCTGAACTCTCGCATCCGCAAGGCATGGCTGAAGGGCGCAACGATCGGTCTGATCGGGGACGCGGTCGACTTGACCTACGACTACGATCATGTCGGCACGGACCGGGCCGCGCTGGAACGCGTGGTCGGAATGGACCACAGCGATGCGATCAAGGACAAACCCTCCGTTGTCATCGTCGGTCAGGGCGCCCTGCGCGAAGCGGATGGTGAAGCCGTTCTGGCCCATGCCATGAAACTGGCCGAAGACACGCAGTCGGGTCTGTTGGTTTTGCACACCGCCGCAGGCCGGGTCGGTGCGATGGACGTGGGTGCCGTGACCGAAGGGGGGCTGGCCGCCGCCGTTGATGGCGCCGATGTCATCTACAATCTGGGCGCGGACGAGGTGCAAATCGATGCCGGTGCCTTTGTCATCTACCAAGGCAGCCACGGTGACCGGGGCGCGCACCGGGCCGACCTGATCTTGCCCGCCGCCGCCTATACCGAGGAACAGGGCCTGTTCGTGAACACCGAGGGCCGTCCGCAACTCGCGCTGCGCGCGAGCTTCCCGCCGGGGGAAGCGAAAGAGAACTGGGCGATCCTGCGGGCCTTGTCCGCGGAACTGGGCGCGACCTTGCCCTATGACAGCCTTGCGCAGTTGCGCACAGCACTTGTGGCCGAGGTGCCGCATCTGGCGATGATTGACGCAGTTGCCGAAAACAGCTGGCAGCCGGTCGAGATGCGCGATCTGGGCAAAGCCGATTTCGTGAATGCGGTGGCGGACCACTATCTGACCAACCCGATCACGCGGGCCAGCGCCTTGATGGCCGAGCTCAGCGCGAATGCAAAAGCCCGCGCCGAAACGCCCCTCGCGGCGGAGTAAGCCCAATGTTTGCAGGGGCGGCGTGGCTCAAGCCACTGGTCCTGATGGCGGCAACCGGTGCTTTGGTTGCCTGCCAGCAGACCGGGCCGCGACCCGGGTCGGCACCGCCGGCCAGCTACGATGGGGTGGAGACGCGCCTTTTGGACGATGATCTGGTGAATTTCCGTGTTCAGATGACCGGCGTGGCCACCCGCGACGATCTGGAGGCTTATGCCCGCTGCGCGGCTGCGCAATATGCGGCTATTCGTGACTTCGGCTTTGCGCGACATGTGCGCACAAACGTGCAGGTTGAGGGTAGCGTTTGGGTTGCAGATGCGGTTTACACGGTTTCACCGGCGCTCCCGCGCGGGTTGCAGACTCTGGATGCCGAAGTGGTGATTGCAGACTGCGACGAGCAAGGTATTCCGACGGTATAAGGACGACCAATGGACGGCTTCTTTTCGACCACACCGGGCCTCATGGTAATCATGGCGGCCCAGTGCCTTTTGGTTATCGGCTTCGTGATGGTGTCGCTACTCTTTCTGGTCTACGGCGACCGGAAGATTTGGGCCGCCGTTCAGATGCGGCGCGGGCCCAACGTGGTCGGCGCGTTCGGTCTGTTGCAGACGGTTGCGGACGCCCTGAAATACGTCGTGAAAGAGGTCGTGATCCCCGCCGGTGCGGATCGCCCTGTCTTCCTGCTGGCGCCAATGACCAGCTTCGTTCTGGCCATGATCGCCTGGGCGGTGATCCCGTTTAATGACACGTGGGTTCTGGCGGATATCAACGTCGCCATCCTGTATGTCTTCGCCATCTCGTCGCTTGAGGTTTACGGCGTGATCATGGGCGGATGGGCGTCCAACTCGAAATACCCGTTCCTGGGTTCGTTGCGCTCGGCGGCGCAGATGATTTCCTACGAAGTGTCGATCGGCCTGATCATCATCGGCGTGATCATTTCGACCGGGTCCATGAACTTTGGTGCAATCGTGAATGCGCAGGACACCGGATGGGGCCTGTTCGGCTGGTACTGGCTGCCGCATCTTCCGATGGTCTTCCTGTTCTTCATCAGCGCCTTGGCCGAAACAAACCGCCCGCCCTTCGATCTGCCCGAGGCGGAATCGGAGCTCGTGGCCGGATACCAGGTCGAATACTCCTCGACGCCATTCCTGCTGTTCATGGCGGGCGAATACATCGCGATCTTCCTGATGTGCGCGCTGATGACCCTGCTGTTCTTCGGCGGTTGGTTGTCCCCCATCCCCGGCTTGCCCGATGGCGCGCTCTGGATGGTCGCCAAGATGGCGTTCTTCTTCTTCCTCTTCGCAATGGTGAAAGCGATCGTGCCCCGCTACCGCTACGACCAGCTGATGCGCCTGGGTTGGAAAGTGTTCCTGCCCTTCAGCCTGGCTTGGGTCGTGTTGGTGGCCTTCTTCGCCCATTTCGAAGTTTTCGGCGGCTTTTACGCCCGTTGGGCGATCGGAGGCTGATCCATGACACAGATCGACTACACCCGCGCAGCCAAATACTTCCTGCTGGCCGACATGTTCAAAGGCATGCAGCTTGGCCTGAAGTATTTCTTCGCCCCGAAGGCCACCGTGAATTACCCGCACGAAAAGGGGCCGCTGTCGCCGCGGTTTCGTGGGGAACACGCGCTGCGCCGGTATCCCAACGGGGAAGAGCGTTGCATCGCTTGTAAACTGTGCGAGGCCATCTGCCCGGCGCAGGCCATCACCATCGACGCCGAACCGCGCGATGACGGCAGTCGCCGCACCACGCGGTATGACATCGACATGACCAAATGCATCTACTGCGGCTTCTGCCAGGAAGCCTGCCCGGTGGATGCGATTGTCGAAGGCCCGAACTTTGAATTCGCGACCGAAACCCGGGAAGAGCTGTACTACGACAAGGACAAGCTTCTCGAAAACGGCGCCCGGTGGGAGGCAGAGATCTCCCGCAACCTGGAACTGGATGCGCCGTACCGATGACCGACACCCCGCAAAACCCCTTTGAAGCGCTGTTCAAGCAGACGCAGGACATGACCCAGGAATGGGTCAAGGCCGTCAACCCCGCCATGGCCAATTTCAACATGGCCGGGATGGACAAGCTGTGGCCGACGGTACCTGCCGAAATGCTCGAAGCCTTCCTGGGCAAGCAGTTCAACCCGGAAGGGTTGGATGCCAAGACGCGTCTGTTGCTGACGCTTCAGGGGCTGACCATCCAGGGGGCCATCGCCGAAGCGCAGATCCGACTGACCGTGCGGCACGCGATTGAAGCCGGGGCCACGAAGCAAGAAGTGGCCGAAACCATCGGACTGGCCGCCATGTTCGGCGGTGTGCCCGCGATGAACAAGGCCATGGACCTGGCCAAAGACGCCATTGAAGAGGGAGAGGGCTAAGATGACCATCGCGGATTTCACCTTTTACCTCTTTGCAATCTCCGTGCTGATGGGCGGCCTGCTGACCGTCACGGCGCGCAACCCGGTCCATTCGGTCCTGTGGCTGATCCTGTCGTTCCTGTCGGCGGCTGGCCTCTTCGTGCTGTTGGGCGCCGAGTTCGTCGCGATGCTGTTGATCATCGTCTACGTGGGCGCGGTTGCGGTGCTGTTCCTGTTTGTCGTGATGATGCTGGACGTCGATTTCGCCTCGCTCAAGGCAGAGATGGCCAAATACGTTCCCATTGCCGGGCTCATTGGTGTCGTGTTGCTGATGCAGCTGACGCTGGCCTACGGCACCTGGAATTTCTCGGACGGCATCGATCAGCGGTTGGGCAACCCGACGCCCCCGTTGGACGAGGCCCATAACACCCAGGCCTTGGGCCTGATCCTGTACGACCAGTATTTCCTGCTGTTCCAGCTGAGCGGTTTGATCCTGCTCGTGGCCATGGTCGGTGCGATCGTGCTGACGTTGCGCCACCGCGTGGACATCAAGCGGCAGAGCCCGGTTGCCCAAATGATGCGCGATCCGGCCAAGGCCATGGAGTTGAAGGACGTGAAGCCCGGGCAGGGGCTTGGATAAGACGACCGGCGCAAGGTGGGCAAACCCGCCTGCGTCACCCGCAGTTGCTGCGGGGCCTGAACAGAACGACCGCTGAAACTGGCGGCACAAAGTGAACGACCATGCGGGGCACAGGGCTTCGCGGAGGGACGAGATGAGTATCGGACTCGAACACTACCTGACGGTGGCGGCGACGCTGTTCGTCATTGGGATTTTCGGCATCTTCCTCAATCGGAAGAACGTCATCATCATTCTGATGTCGATCGAGCTGATGCTCTTGGCGGTCAACATCAACCTGGTGGCTTTCTCCAGCTTCCTCGGTGATCTCACGGGCCAGGTCTTCACCCTGTTCATTCTGACCGTTGCAGCCGCCGAAGCGGCCATCGGTCTGGCCATTTTGGTTTGCTTCTTCCGGAACCGCGGTACGATCGCGGTGGAAGACGTTTCGAACATGAAGGGGTAAGGGATCATGGAAAGCATCCTTCTGTTTGCCCCGCTTGTTGGTGCGCTCATCTGTGGGTTCGGCTGGCGCCTGATCGGCGAGCAGGCGGCGCAGGCCACGGCCACCGGCCTGTTGTTCCTGTCCTGTCTTCTGAGCTGGTTCATCTTCCTGGGCTTCGACGGTGAAACCTACACCGTCAGCCTGTTCACCTGGATCCAGTCCGGCAGCTTCTTCACCGATTGGGCCATCCGCATCGATCGGCTGACCGCGATCATGCTGATCGTGATCACCAGCGTCTCAGCGCTCGTGCACCTGTATTCCTTTGGCTACATGGCGCATGACGAGAACTTCAAGGAGGGTGAAAGCTATCGCCCCCGGTTCTTCGCGTACCTCAGCTTCTTCACCTTCACGATGTTGATGCTGGTGACGGCCGACAACCTGCTGCAGCTCTTCTTCGGATGGGAAGGCGTGGGCGTCGCGTCCTACCTGTTGATCGGCTTTTATTACCGCAAACCCTCGGCCGGGGCAGCGGCGATGAAAGCCTTCATCGTCAACCGCGTGGGCGATTTCGGCTTCCTTCTGGGCATTTTCGCGTTGTTCTGGATGACCGACAGCATCCAGTTCGACGTGATCCTGACCAAAGGCCCTGAGCTGATGGAAATGACCATCCCCTTCCTTGGGATGGAATTGAACGCCGCGAACACCATCGCGATGCTGCTGTTCGTCGGCGCGATGGGCAAGTCGGCACAGTTGTTCCTGCACACCTGGCTGCCCGACGCCATGGAAGGCCCAACGCCGGTGTCGGCACTGATCCACGCGGCGACCATGGTGACCGCGGGCGTCTTCCTGGTCTGCCGCATGTCGCCGATCATGGAATACGCGCCTTACGCGACGAATTTCATCGTCATTCTTGGGGCCTGCACGGCGTTCTTCGCGGCGACCGTGGGACTGGTGCAGAACGACATCAAGCGCGTGATTGCCTATTCCACCTGTTCGCAGCTTGGCTACATGTTCGTGGCGGCAGGCGTCGGGGTCTACTCGGTCGCGATGTTCCACCTGTTCACCCACGCGTTCTTCAAGGCGATGCTCTTCCTGGGCGCAGGCTCGGTCATCCATGCGATGCACCACGAACAAGACATGCGGAACTATGGCGGCCTGAGGAAGAAGATCCCCTACACGTTCTGGGCCATGATGATCGGGACGCTGGCCATCACGGGCGTCGGCATCCCGACCACGTATATCGGCTTTGCCGGTTTCTTCTCCAAGGATGCGGTGGTCGAGTCGGCCTATGCCTTCGGCGGCGATCTGGGCAATTTCGCCTTCTGGGCGCTGATCATCGCGGCCTTGTTCACCAGTTTCTATTCCTGGCGGCTGATGTTCCTGACCTTCTTTGGGGAAGCGCGGGGCGACAAGCACACCCATGATCACGCCCATGAAAGCCCGATGACCATGCTGATCCCGCTGGCCGCGCTGGCCGTGGGGGCCGTGTTCTCGGGTGTTGTCTGGTACAACAGCTTCTTCGGCAAGACCGACCAGGTCGCAACGTTCTTCGGCGTCGAATATATCGACACCTATGCCGAAGGCGGCCACGGCGATGACCATGCAGAGGACGATCACGCGACGGACAGCCATGGCGACGACAGCCATGCAGATGACAGCCACGCGGATGATGGTTACGGCGACGATGCCCATGCCGAGGACAGCCATGGCTCGGACCATCACTATGTCTTCACCAGCCCACCGGGCGAAGGGGCGATCCACGCCGCACCGGACAATGACGTTCTGAACGAGGCGCACTACGTGCCCACCTGGGTGAAGTTCTCGCCCGCGGTGGCGATGCTGCTCGGCTTTGCGATGGCCTATTGGTTCTACATCCTGAACCCGTCGCTTCCGGGCCGCCTGGCCACGGCGCAACGGCCGCTTTACCTGTTCCTGCTCAACAAATGGTATTTCGACGAGATCTACGATTTCCTGTTCGTCCGCCCGGCGCGCTGGCTTGGCCGGTTCCTTTGGAAGGGGGGCGATGGCGCTGTCATTGACGGCGGGATCAACGGGCTTGCGATGGGGATCATCCCCTTCTTTACCCGCCTCGCGGGCCGGGCCCAGTCGGGATACATCTTCCACTACGCGTTCGCGATGGTCCTGGGGATCGTGGTGCTTGTCACCTGGGTCACCCTGGCGTCGGGGGGCTAAGAGGCCACAATGGACAACCTGCTTTCCATCGTCACGTTCCTGCCGCTCGTTGCGGCCCTGATCCTGGCCGTGTTCCTGCGCGGAGAGGATGAAGCCGCGCAACTGAACGCCAAGCGCCTGGCGCTTGCAGCCACGGCCGCGACTTTCCTGATTTCGCTCTTCATTCTGGTCGAGTTCGATCCGAACGACACCGGCTTCCAACTTGTGGAAGAGGCCGAGTGGCTCTTTGGTCTGACCTACAAGGTCGGTGTGGACGGCATCAGCGTCCTGTTCGTCCTCCTGACGACCTTCCTCATGCCGATCACGATCGCGGCCTGTTGGGGCGTCACGCATCGCGTGAAGGAATACATGATCGCGATGCTGATCCTCGAGACACTGATGATCGGGGTTTTCGTCGCGCTGGATCTGGTGCTGTTCTACCTGTTCTTCGAAGCCGGCCTCATCCCGATGTTCCTGATCATCGGGATCTGGGGCGGCGCGAACCGGATCTATGCCAGCTTCAAGTTCTTCCTTTACACCTTCCTCGGCTCGGTCCTGATGCTCGTTGCGATGATCGCGATGTATGTCGACGCCGGAACCGCCGACATCCCGACCCTTCTGAACCACCAGTTCAGCGCGGGCACGATGGATGTCATGGGATGGCAGATCGTGGGTGGTTTGCAGACGCTTCTCTGGCTGGCCTTCTTCGCAAGCTTTGCGGTTAAGATGCCGATGTGGCCGGTCCACACCTGGCTGCCGGATGCGCACGTGCAGGCGCCAACGGCCGGTTCCGTGATCCTGGCCGCGGTCTTGTTGAAGATGGGGGGCTACGGGTTCCTGCGCTTCAGCTTGCCGATGTTCCCGGTCGCCTCCGATATCATGGCGCCGCTGGTGCTGTGGCTGAGCGTGATTGCCATCATCTACACCTCGCTCGTCGCGATGGTGCAGGAAGATATGAAGAAGCTCATCGCCTATTCATCGGTCGCGCATATGGGCTTCGTGACGATGGGGATTTTTGCCGCCAACCAGCAAGGTGTGGACGGGGCGATCTTCCAGATGATCAGCCACGGGTTTGTCTCGGGCGCGCTCTTCCTGTGCGTCGGTGTGATCTACGACCGGATGCACACGCGCGACATCGACGCCTATGGCGGCCTCGTCATCCGCATGCCGGCCTATGCGGCCATCTTCATGCTGTTCACCATGGCCAATGTCGGCTTGCCGGGCACCTCGGGCTTCGTGGGTGAATTCCTGACCCTGGTGGGTGTTTTCCAGGTCAACACATGGATCGGCGTCTTCGCCGCGACCGGTGTGATCCTGTCGGCGGCCTATGCGCTGTGGCTCTATCGCCGCGTCGTCTTTGGCGACCTTATCAAGGAAAGCCTCAAGTCCATCACGGACATGGACCGGCGCGAAAAGGTGATCTTCGCTCCGCTGGTGGTGATGACGCTGCTTCTGGGCGTTTACCCGAGCCTCGTGCTTGACGTCATCGGGCCGTCGGTCGAGGCGCTCGTTTCTCAATACGATTTGGCGGTCGCGGCCCACATGCCCGACATCCATGTCGCTGCGAACCATTGAAGGTGACCCATGATTGGTTCTGACCTAGCCGTCCTGATCCCCGAGATCGTCCTTGCCGTTTACGCGATGGGCGCGCTCTTGCTTGGGGTTTACACCTCGAAAGACGGGATCGCCCCGGCGCTGACCTGGGGCACGGCGCTCCTGTTCGTGATCATGGCCCTCTACATCGGCATCACCGGCAGCGGGGCCACCATGGCCTTTGACGGCATGTTCGTTGATGACGCGTTTGCGCGCTTCGCCAAAGTGACAATCCTGCTCAGCGCGGCCGCCATCCTGGTTATCAGCCAGGACTACATGGCCAAGAACGATCTCCTCCGGTTTGAGTATCCCATTCTTATCACGCTGGCGACGATTGGCATGATGGTGATGGTGTCGGCCGGTGATCTGATCGCGCTCTACATGGGGTTGGAGCTACAATCCCTGTCCCTTTACGTGATCGCGTCCTTGCGCCGCGACAGCGTGAAATCGACCGAAGCGGGCCTCAAGTATTTCATTCTGGGGGCGCTTAGCTCGGGCTTGCTGCTCTATGGTGCGTCTCTTGTCTACGGCTATGCAGGCACGACCAGCTTTGCCGGGATCATCGAAACGGCGTCCGAGGGCGACATGGCCCTTGGGCTGCTCTTCGGCCTCGTGTTCGTGATCGCGGGCCTGGCGTTCAAGGTGTCGGCGGCGCCCTTCCACATGTGGACACCGGACGTCTACGAAGGCTCGCCCACGCCGATCACCGCCCTCTTTGCGACTGCGCCGAAAGTCGCGGCAATGGCCCTGTTCGCGCGCGTTGTGCATGACGCCTTTGGGGGTGCCGTTGGCGATTGGCAGCAGATCGTGGCGTTCCTTGCCGTGGTGTCGATGTTCCTTGGTGCGATTGCCGCCATTGGGCAAACCGACATCAAGCGCCTGATGGCCTACTCGTCCATCAGCCACATGGGCTTTGCCCTGATGGGTCTGGCCGCCGGGACAGCGCAGGGCATCGAAGCGATGCTCATCTACATGGCGATCTACGTCACCATGAACATCGGCACCTTTGCCTTCATCCTGACCATGGAGAAGGATGGACAGCATGTGACCGAGATTTCGGCCTTGTCGAGTTTTGCCAGCAAGGAATCGACCAAGGCACTTGCCATCCTGGCCCTGATGTTCAGCCTTGCCGGTGTCCCGCCGCTCGTCGGCTTCTTCGGCAAATACGCGGTGCTTTGGGCGGCTGTCGACGCCGGGCTGGCCTGGCTGGCGATTGCAGGGGTCATCGCCTCGGTCATCGGGGCCTTCTACTATCTGCGGATCGTTTACCTGATGTATTTCGGGGAAGACCGAGACGGGCTCGACGGCACGATGGGCCTGGCGCAATACGCCGGACTGATGGCATCAGCGGTGATCATGCTGATCGGTGTGATCAACCTCTTCGGGATCGAGGCCCCGGCGGCGCAGGCGGCCGAGATGCTTCTGCGCTGATGCCCGATTGGCCGCCCGCGACCGGGCGCCAGGTCCTCGCCCAGACGGACAGCACTATGGCCGAGGCCGCCCGGCAGGCCCCGACCTTGGCCGGACCGACCTGGATCATGGCCCACACCCAGACGGCCGCCCGCGGGCGGCGGGGGCGGCCCTGGTCCATGCCCACGGGCAACTTCGCCGCATCGCTTCTCCTACGCCCGACAGAGCCGCCGGCACAGGTCGCACTCCGCAGTTTCGTGGCTGCCCTGGCGCTGCAGGACGCATTCGTTGCCGCCACTGCGCGCCCACAGGCCTTTTCACTGAAATGGCCCAACGATGTTCTCCTCCATGGCGGGAAGGTGGCCGGCATCTTGCTGGAAAGCCTCGGTCCTCCGGGCGAGGTGCAGCACTTGGTGATCGGCTTCGGCGTCAACCTCGCACACGCCCCGACGGCCGCCGAGGTCGAACCGGGGGCTGTTCCGCCGGTCAGCCTTGCCGAAGAAATGGGAATTCAGATCACGCCCGAGACCTTTCTCGACCTGCTCGCGGTGTCCTACGACCGGTTCGAATCCCAGTTTCAGCAGTTTGGCTTTGCGCCAATCCGCACCGCCTGGTTGCAAAACGCTGCCCGCCTGGGTCAGGCTGTGACGGCGCGCATGGCGCGCGACACTGTGACGGGAACCTTCACCGACGTGGACATGGACGGCAACCTGATGTTGATGACGCCAAGCGGACCGCGTGCGATCGCCGCGGCGGAGATCTTCTTTTGACGCGCGCGGCGAAATCGCCTTGCAAGGCGATTGCCCAAAGCCGCGGCACGCGGCTTTCTCACGCGGTTTCGAAACCGCGTCCAGACGGCGTTTTCAAACGCCGTCTGTGGCGATGATGGGGTGAAGGGAGACCGGCATGCTGCTGTGCATTGATTGCGGCAACACCAACACGGTGTTCAGCGTTTGGGACGGAACGCAGTTCCTGGCCACGTTCCGGACCTCGACGGAGCACACGCGGACGGCGGACCAGTACTTTGTCTGGTTCACGACCTTGATGCGGCACCAGAAGCTCGACGTCCCGATCACCGAGGTGATCGTATCGTCGACGGTGCCGCGCGTTGTCTTCAACCTGCGTGTGTTGTGCGACCGCTATTTCGACACGCGCCCTTGGGTCGTCGGAAAGCCTGATTGCCTGTTGCCCGCCCCGCCACGGGTGGATGAGGGAACGCAGGTCGGCCCGGACCGGCTCGTCAACACGGCCGGGGCGTTCGACCGACACGGCGGTAACCTCATCGTTGTCGATTTCGGCACGGCCACCACCTTTGATGTCGTGGCCGAGGACGGCGCCTATATCGGCGGCGTGATTGCACCCGGCGTGAATCTGAGCCTCGAAGCGCTACACCGTGCGGCGGCCGCGCTGCCCCATGTGGACGTGACCAAGCCGCAGGCGGTGATCGGAACCAACACCGTGGCCTGTATGCAATCCGGCGTCTTTTGGGGCTATGTCGGCCTGGTGCGCGGGATATGTGATCGGATCAAGGCCGAATATGATGCGCCGATGCAGATCATCGGCACCGGCGGGCTCGCGCCGTTGTTCTCGTCGGGCGATGTGTTATTTGACCGGATCGAAGACGATCTGACCATGCATGGTCTGACGGTCATACATGCCTACAACAAGGACCAGAGCAGCACATGAGCGCGCGACACCGGTTGATCTACCTCCCCCTTGGCGGCGCGGGGGAGATTGGGATGAATTGCTATGTCTACGGCTACGGACCCGAGAACGAAGAGCGCCTGATCGTGGTGGATCTGGGGGTGGCCTTTCCGGATATGGATGGGCAACCCGGCGTGGATCTGATCCTGCCCGACATCGCGTGGCTCGTCGAACGGCGCGACCGGATCGACGGGATCTTCATCACCCACGCACATGAAGACCATGTCGGGGCTGTCGGGCATCTGTGGGGCGCGCTCAAGGCACCGGTCTATTGCCGCCGGTTCACCGCGATCCACGCGATGCGCAAACTCGAAGAGCAAGGGCACGATGTCGACAACGTCCATGTCGTGTTGCCCTATCCCGAGATTGTCGAGGCCGGCCCGTTCAAGGTGCAGTTCGCCCCGGTATCGCACTCGATCCCCGAGGCCTCGGCCCTCGTGATCGACACGCCCGAGGGACGCGTGGTGCATTCGGGGGATTTCAAGATCGACCGGGACCCCGTGGTGGGGGAGCCTTTCGATGACGCACTGTGGCAGCAGATCGCGCAGGACGGCGTCCGCGCCTATATCTGTGACAGCACGAACGTGTTTTCGCGCCATCCCGGCCGATCGGAAAGCCAGCTGCCCGAACCGATCACGGCGTTGATTTCGGACGCCCAGGGATTGGTTGTGGCGACGACCTTCGCCTCGAACATTGCGCGCTTGAAGACCCTGGCCGAGGCAGGGCGGGCCGCAGGTCGCACGATCTGCCTGATGGGACGCGCCATGAAGCGTATGGTCACCGCCGGGGTGGAATCCGGGGTGTTGACCGACTTCCCCGCCACCGTCAGCCCCGAGGATGCCACCGACATTCCGCGCCAAAACCTGATGCTCATCGTGACCGGAAGCCAAGGGGAACGCCGCGCCGCCTCGGCGGCGATGTCGCGCGGGTCCTACTTGGGGCATGAGCTGAAGGAAGGGGATATGTTCCTCTTCTCCTCCAAGACCATTCCCGGAAACGAAGTCTCCGTGGCCCGTATTCAGAACGCGCTGGCCGAAAAGGGCGTTCAGGTCGTCGACGAGCAGGCCGGGTTCTATCACGTGTCCGGCCACGCAAATCGCCCGGATCTCGAGGCGATGCATGACATCCTGCGGCCCCAAATCCTGCTGCCGAACCATGGCGAGTACCGGCACCTGCGCGAACATGCGCAGCTTGGATTGTCCAAGGGCATGACCGGGATCGTCGCGGCCAATGGGTCGAAGGTTGAGGTCTCGGGCAACGCGCCTGGGATTGTCGAATACATCGACGTCGGCAAAACCTACCTCGACGGGATCGCCAAGATCGGCGCCTATGACGGCATCATCCGCGACCGCATGAAACTGGCGCTAAACGGATTGGTTCTTGTCTCGCTGATTGTCGATGAAGACGACGCCTTGCTTGAAGACAGTATGGTGGCCTTGCGCGGGTTGCCGGAGCGCGCCGGCAACGGCGCAGATCTGGTCGAGATGATCGAAGACGATATCGCGTCGGCCCTGATGCGCATGGATGCCAAAACGGCGGCCGATGACGACAAGATCGCAGAGGCCATCAAGCGCGTGGTGCGTCAGACCTGCGTGTCAGAAATCGGCAAAAAACCCGAGGTTACGACCCTCGTCAGCCGTTTGATGGCGGACTAGCCGCCATATCAGGCCGCAGTGTCAGCTTCGGCGTCCGGCGTCGGGGCCTCCGCGTCGGCCGTGGCCTCGGCGGGTTGCTCAGCCGGCGCATCCGGTTTCGGACCGCCACGCCGTTCTTCGAAGCTCAAGGCGATGAAGCTCGGCATGTGATCCCCCATGCCGACGACCTTCTCGCCGCGCCGACCGCCGCCACGCGTGCGCCCGCGGCCACCCTCCGCGCGTTTTTCGGGCGCGGGTTCGGCCTTGATCTCGTCCGGTGTATCGGCGGTGGCCTCAGCCTCGGCTGGCTTGCCGCGTCCGCGCCCGCGTCCCCGTCCGCGACGGGGTTTTTCGTCGGTCTCTTCCAGTCCCTCATCGCGCTTCTGAGGCGCTTTCGGGGACCAGGGGGCCTCGACCGGCGGGATGGGATTTCCGATCAACGCTTCGATCGCCCCGAGGTATTTGTCATCCGCCGGGATTGCCAGCGAGATTGCGACGCCCGTGCGTCCGGCCCTTCCGGTCCGCCCGATGCGGTGCACGTAGTCTTCGGCGTGGCTTGGCACATCGTAGTTGAAGACGTGGCTGACATTAGGAATGTCCAATCCGCGGGCGGCAACATCTGATGCAACCAGAAACCGGATGGTCCCTTCGCGGAAGCCATCCAATGTGCGCATCCGGTGCGCCTGGTCCAGGTCGCCGTGGATCGGTTCGGCGTTCAGCCCGTGTTTCTTCAGCGATTTCGCCACGATATCCACGTCGACCTTGCGATTGCAGAAGATGATCGCGTTGGTGCAGGCCTCGCCCTCGCCGGCGATGCAGGCGCGCAGCATCTCGCGTTTTTGCTTGGCCGACAGATCGCGGCGGGTCGGTTTGAAGCTGATCAACCGCTGTTCGATCGTGTCCGAGGTGGTCGATTGACGGGCCACTTCAACCTTGGCGGGGTTGGACAGGAATGTGTTTGTGATCCGCTCGATCTCGGGCGCCATCGTCGCCGAGAAGAACAGCGTCTGCCGCGTAAAGGGCACGAGGCCGAAGATCCGCTCGATGTCCGGAATAAAGCCCATGTCGAGCATCCGGTCCGCTTCGTCGACGACCATGACCTTCACGTCGTTCAAGATCAGTTTGCCACGCTCGAAATGGTCCAAAAGGCGACCCGGCGTTGCGATCAGAACATCCACGCCCTTGTCGATCAGAGCGTCCTGTTCCTTGAAGCTGACCCCACCGATAAGCAGCGCCTTGGTCAGTTTCACATGCTTGGCATAGATGTCGAAGTTCTCGGCCACCTGCGCGGCCAGTTCGCGGGTCGGGCACAGAACCAGACTGCGCGGCATCCGGGCGCGGGCGCGGCCACGGGCCAGCGCGGTGATCAGGGGAAGCGTAAAGCTAGCGGTTTTGCCGGTGCCGGTCTGGGCGATCCCCAGAACATCACGCCCTTCCAGCGCGGGCGGGATGGCGCCGGCTTGGATCGGGGTGGGGGTTTCATATCCGGCTTCGGAAACAGCCTTGAGGACTTTGGGGTTCAGATTCAGGTCAGAAAACGTGGTCATATGCGTCCAGCTTGATCCAGAGAGAGTCTCTGGCGAGGAAGGAATGGAGCGCATCGTGCCACCAGCGCGCCCCGCGAAATAAGGCCCCTGCGCGGATCGCAGGGTTGCCGGGGACATAGGGTAAAAGTGACTTTGGGTCAAATGCCGCGCCGCAGCGGCCCAAGAAGTGTCACATCCTTGCCGCGCGCGGCATGGCGCTGTCGTGCAGAACGGGCCTGTAGCCTGCGGCAAGGACATCCAACATCGGCTTGGGGCTCAGGACGGTAACCTGCCCCTTCGGTCGACGGATCGGTGCCAGATACCCCGAGGGTCGATAGGGCAGCAGGCGATCGCCCAAAACCATATGAGCCGTTCCATCCCACAGCAGAAAGCTGTGATCGGGCAAGGTATCGAGCGCCGCTTCGTGCCGCACCTGTTGCCGTTGCCGCGTCACCCGCGCGCGGTGCAGTCCCCGGTCCATCGCCATGCGCTCGGGTTTCGCGCCTTGGGCGTCCTCCCACGCGGCGACGAAATCCAGATAGGCCGCGCGCCTGCAATAGTGGCAGGGCCGGTGGCCGGCCGCAAAGGCCACCGCCTCGTCCAGAAAGAACAACGCTGACCAGCCCCGGTCCGGCATCGGGCCGTGATACCGCCCCTTCGGGTGGGTGAGGGTGCAGACCAACCAATGCGGATGGCTCCATCGCGAGGTGCCGAGCGTGCCGTCAGGGCGGTGAATGATGCCCCGGTTCCCCGTGAACAGGCCCCGTTCGGGGATGGCGACAATCTCGCCCGTTGGTAAAACGCGGTTTTGAAGCGGCACGGCAGGGGTCCGTCCTGTGGAGGTGGTGGGACCCTTATACCATCAGTTCCTTTGTCGCGCTCAGGCGAACATCCGGGTAATCGCGCCCGACCCGGTCGATGTCCCATTGCAGGCGGGTCAGGAACACCGGGTCACCGTCATTGTCGGCGGCCATGTGCTGTTTGTTCGCCGCGGCAAATGCCTCGACCGCGTCCTTGTCCCCGTGCACCCATCGGGCCGAGGTGAATTGCGAGGCTTCAAAGCGGACGGGCAGGCCGTATTCCATCTCGATCCGGCTGGCCAGAACCTCGAATTGCAGGGCGCCGACGACGCCGACAATGAACCCCGAGCCGAAACTGGGCTTGAAGACCTTGGCCGCCCCTTCCTCAGCGAACTGCATGAGGGCCTTTTCCATGTGCTTGGCCTTCATCGGGTCGCCCGCGCGCACCGATTGCAGAAGCTCGGGGGCGAAGCTTGGGATGCCGGTAAAACGCAACCCTTCGCCTTCGGTCAACGCGTCGCCGATCCGCAATTGCCCGTGGTTCGGAATGCCGATGATATCCCCGGCCCACGCCTCTTCGGCCAATTCCCGGTCCGCTGCGAGGAACAGAACCGGGTTCGAGATCGCCATCGGCTTTTTCGAGCGGACATGGGTCAGCTTCATGCCGCGCTGGAAATGGCCGGAGGCCAGCCGCACAAAGGCCACGCGGTCGCGGTGTTTGGGGTCCATATTGGCCTGTACCTTGAAGACAAAGCCCGAAACCTTCTTTTCTTCCGGCCCGACCTGGCGGGGTTCGGCGGTTTGGACCTGTGGCTCGGGGCCATATTCGGCGATCCCGTCCATCAATTCCTTCACCCCGAACGAGTTGATGGCCGATCCAAACCAGATCGGTGTGAGGGTGCCGTCGAGGAACGCCTTGTGGTCCAGCGGCGGCAGCAACTCGCGCGCCATCTCGATCTCTTCCTTCAGCTGCTCCAGCATCGTCTCGGGCACGTGCTCGGCAAGGCGCGGATCGTCCAGCCCTTCGATCTTGATCGACTCCGCCACCTTGTTGCGGTCGGCCCGGTCCATCAGTTCCAGACGATCATGGATCAGGTCGTAGCAGCCCAGAAAATCCCGACCCACACCGATGGGCCAACTGGCCGGGGTGACATCAATCGCCAGGTTTTCCTGGATTTCGTCAATAATCTCGAACGTATCGCGGCTTTCGCGGTCCATCTTGTTGCAAAAGGTCAAGATGGGAAGGTCGCGCAGGCGGCACACTTCGAACAGTTTCTGGGTCTGGCTTTCGACACCCTTGGCCCCGTCGATGACCATGATGGCGGCGTCCACGGCGGTGATGGTGCGGTAGGTGTCTTCCGAGAAATCGCTGTGGCCGGGCGTGTCGACCAGGTTGAAGCGATAGCTGCGATCGGCCCGCTCAAAATCAAAGGACATCGCCGAGGCGCTGACCGAGATGCCCCGATCCTTTTCCATCTGCATGAAGTCCGACCGCGTGCGGCGGGCTTCGCCTTTCGCGCGCACCTGACCTGCCATCTGGATCGCGCCGCCATAAAGCAGGAACTTTTCGGTCAACGTCGTCTTGCCCGCATCCGGGTGACTGATGATCGCAAAGGTGCGACGCCGCGCGATCTCGGGCGGCAATTCGGGGCGGTTTGACGGTGCATCCAACATGGGCGCGGATATAGCGAGGCCGGACCGGCGCTGCAATCGCCGCAATCGCCTCCTGACACACCCTGTCAGGAGGCCATGTCGCTGGCCCTAGGTCAGACGGCCGCCGCGTGGTATCGTGCGAACATTCTAGGAACATCAACGGCGGAGGGTATCGTATGACGCTGAAGGACATTGCCGACCAACTGGTCGATGGTTGCAAGACCGGGAAAGAGGCCGAAAATCTCGACGCGCTTTATCATCCTGACGCGGTCTCGGTGGAAGCGGCAGATTTTTCGGGCGCAGGCCGTGAGACGGCGGGGCTGGACGGTATCCGCGGCAAACACGCCTGGTGGGATGCGAATTTTGAGGTGCATGGCGGCGACGTGCAGGGGCCGTTTCTGCACGGCGAAGACCGGTTTGCCGTGATTTTCGAGATCGACGCGACCGAAAAGGCAACGGGCGAGCGGATGCCAATGAAGGAAGTCGCCATCTACCACGTGGCCGATGGCAAGATCGTCCGGGAGGAGTTCTTCGGCACCGGCTGAGCCGGCTTAATCCTCGTGCCCGCGGCTGGCGCGAGTCAGTTGGCTGGCCACATCCTCTGTCGTGTCGAGGGTGGATTCGTCCACGTCCAGATCGGCACGGCCGTCGGCTGTGTCCGTGTTGAGCGCCAGGCCATCGGGCAGCCGCGCCCGATGCAGGCTGGTCACCAGCAGGCTTTCGACGGCGATGCCCTCGGCATAGATGATCTCGTGCCCATCAAAGACCAGTTGGTAACTGTCGACATGGCCGCCGTCATGGCGTCTGACGGTGTCGTCGTTGACCAGAAGTTCGGCCCGCACCATCACCTCGGCGCGCCCCGCGCCGAGCGCGTCGCGCCGTTGCCAGATGAACAGGCGATGCTGCGGGCTGAGGTACAGATCCCGAGCCGTGTTCAGGGTGCCCTCCGAGATCTTGACCAGCGCGGATGGCCCTGTCGCGCGATAGGTCTGGTGTCCAATCCACCGGATCGGTTGGGCGCCGTGGCTGCGGGTCAGGAGTTTGTCGCCGACGACCAGATCTTCGACCGGCACCTGCGCCCCATCCGAACGCGTCACATGTGTCCCGGCGACAAACCGAACGCTGGCGATATCGGCCAACCGGTCCGGCGCTGCATCCGGGTCGCTGTCGATCAGCTCGTATTCGGCGCCCGCCTGCATTTGCCCCAATGGCAGAACGTGCAGGCTTGAGCTCGTGCCGGATGTGCGTTCCAGAATCAGAAGCTCGATCAGTTCGCCGGAACTGCGCATCAGACGATGGCAATCGACGATCCGCGTGGCCTCTCCGGGGTGCCCGACGTCCGATCCATCGGCGACCACTTGCCCGCCACTGGTGTCGTCACAAATGGCCAGCCGGGCGCCACGCGCGGTCCGGGACAGACGATAGGTGTCGCCGGGCGCCATATCCATCGAGACACCCATCGCATCTCCCAAATTCGCCCCCTCAGACACGACGAATTCGTCGGCTGCGTAGGTGAGAAAGCGAAACTGGGGTGCGAATTGCGACATGGATCCTTCCGGGTCGATTGAACACCTGCGTAGGCCCGGGGCCGACGAGGGTCAAGGCTGGCAGGTCCTCGAACAGGCTGGTAGGAGGGGCCGAACGACGAACGGGACCAGAGAGGGAGTGCTGGCATGGATTTGGGGATTTCTGGCCGCAAGGCATTGGTGTGTGCATCGTCCAAGGGTTTGGGCAAGGGCTGTGCCGAGGCGTTGGCCGCGGCCGGTGTGGATCTTGTGCTGAACGCGCGCGGGGCCGAGGCGCTTGAGGCGACGGCCGACGCGATCCGCAGTACCTACGGCGTGACCGTGACCGCGGTGGCGGGCGACATCACAACCGAAGACGGCCGCGCGCCTGTCATGGAAGCCGCCGCGGACGCCGACATCCTGGTGACCAACGCCGGTGGCCCGCCCCCGGGTCTTTGGGCCGATTGGAACCGCGATGACTTCATCGCCGCCCTCGACGCCAACATGCTGACGCCGATCGCGCTCATGACAGCGCTGCTGCCGCGCATGATCGACCAGAAATGGGGCCGCGTGGTCAACATCACCTCGCAGTCCGTGAAGGTGCCGATCCCCGCTTTGGGCTTGTCGAACTCGGCCCGGGCGGGCTTGACCGGCTATGTGGCCGGCACATCGCGTCAGGTGGCGAAACATGGCGTCACGATCAACAATCTGCTGCCGGGCACCCATGCCACCGACCGGGCCGTCGTGCTGGATCAGAATGCAGCCAAGGCGCAGGGCATCACCGCCGAGCAAGCCCGCGACAAGCGGTTCGCCGCTATTCCGGCAGGTCGCTACGGCACGGCCGAGGAATTTGGCGCGACCTGCGCGTTCCTGTGCTCGCAATATGCCGGATTTATCGTGGGGCAGAACGTCCTGCTGGATGGCGGCCTGTCCAGCGCCACGATCTGAGGCCCTGGCTTCGGCGCCGCCCGCGACCTTGCGGGCGGGGCCGGGTGTCTTGATTGCCCGGGCGGGGCCTGATACCGCCTTTTCCGATTGAATTGATCGGGTTTTTACCCTGCCCATGTCCGACGCGCCGCGCCTGTCTGTTGAAAACGTGACCTGCACCTTTGACGGGCGCACGGTCGTGCGGGACGTGTCCTTTGACGTGCGGGCCGGCGAGGTGATGTGCCTGCTCGGTCCGTCAGGCTGCGGGAAGTCGACCACGTTGCGGGTCATCGCGGGCATCGAGCGCCAGAGCAGCGGGACCATTCGCGCAGATGGCGATATTCTGACGGATGGCGGCCTGCATTTGCCGCCAGAGGCCCGTCGTGTCGGCCTGATCTTTCAGGATTTCGCCCTGTTTCCGCACCTGACCGTGGGGCAGAACATCGCCTTCGGCCTGACCGGCACCAAGGCCGAAATCGGGGCGCGCGTCGAAGAATTGCTCGCGCGTGTCGATCTCCAAGGCTACGCGGACAAACCTCCGCACATGCTGTCCGGTGGCGAACAGCAGCGGGTGGCGCTGGCCCGGGCCGTGGCGCCACGCCCGCGCATCATGCTGATGGATGAACCCTTTTCAGGCCTCGACAATCGGCTGCGCGATGGCATCCGCGACGAGACATTGCAGCTGCTTAAGGACGAGGGAACCGCGGTGGTCCTTGTCACCCACGAACCGGATGAGGCCATGCGCATGGCCGATCAGATCGCCCTGATGCGCGACGGCTCGATCGTTCAGAAAGGCGCGCCGTACAACGTCTACAACGTTCCATGCGATCAGGCGTCCGCAGCGTTTTTCAGCGATGTGAATGTCCTCAAGGGCACGGTCCACGGGGCCCTGACCACGACGCCGTTCGGCGATTTTCTGGCGCCCGGGTATCCCGACGGGACGGATGTCGACATTGTCTTCCGCCCACAGCATGTGCGGATTGATTTTGACCGCAACGGCAAGGGGCCGAAGCCGACCGTGTCCGACGGGACGGCGGCCCGGGCCCTCGTGCAACGGGTCCGCTATTTGGGGCATGAAAGCCTCGTCGAATTTCGGATGGAAACGGACGGCAGAATGGTCAAGGCGACGGTGCCCGGGGTCTTCCTGCCGGAAGCACAGACACCGCTGTGGCTGACGGTCCCCCGCAAACGCTGCTTCATTTTCCCGCACAAAGCCTAGCTTTTTGGCGCGGATTGCCACCGAAAACTGTGTTTTTGGGCTTTGATCTGGCGGCGCGACACCATACCTATAGCCCAGACGAAGATGTGAGCCGCGCGCCCGCACGTGTTTTGCTGCGCCGGTTAAAGGGAGAATACCCATGCTCAACAACATTGGCCCCGCAGGCCTGATCCTGATTGCCGTGGTCGTTTTGGTCCTGTTTGGTCGGGGCAAGATCGCAGGCATGATGGGCGAAGTCGGCAAAGGCATCACCGCGTTCAAACGCGGCGTGAAAGACTCGGCCGAAGAAGTCGAAAACGCGACGGCTGTTGCGGATGCAAGCCAGGATGGCTCGGCCGCGCGCGACGTCACGCCCGAGCGTGAGCGCGACAACGCCTGATCGTCAGGGCCTGCCCAGGCAGGCCTTTTCCTTGGTCTGCCGCGCAGGCCTTGTGACAGGTCGGGTGTGCCGCATCTGACCTGCCCGCGTTGAAGGGACACCGCCTTGCCCGATATCGGCTGGATGGAATTGCTTGTCATTGGGATCGTCGCGTTGATCGTAGTCGGTCCCAAGGACCTGCCCATGATGTTCCGCAAACTCGGCCAGTTCACCGGACGCATCCGTGGCATGGCCCGCGATTTTCAGCGCGCCATGGACGAAGCCGCCGACGAAAGTGGCATGAGCGACCTCAAGCGCGACCTGAACTCGGTGTCGAAATTCACCAACCCACGCAAAGCGGGAATGGATGCGATCAATTCGGCCCTGGGCGATACGCTCGACGATATCGATCCCGCGAAATACGAAGAAGGCTCTGCAACACAGGCCTTGGCCGAAAAGAAAGCCGCCGCGCAAAAATCGACGCGCGAGGCCATCGAATCGCGCAAGCGGGCCGATGCGGGCCAAGCCGATCCGGCACCCGCCAGCCCGGACGTCGAAGCCGCGCCACCTGCGGCGGAACAGACGCTTGAGCCAGAGGTGCCCCCGGCCCGCAGCGGAGCAGACCAAGCATGAGCGCCGACGAACAAATGGACCAAAGCGCCGCCCCGCTGATCGAACACTTGGCGGAATTGCGCACGCGGCTGATCCGGTCGGTCTTGGCGTTTGTTGTGGGTATGGTCGCCATGTTCACGGTCGCCGAACCCATTCTCGAGTTCATCTCGCAACCCTTGGCCAATGTGCTGCGGGACCGGGGGGAAGATGCCCGTCTGATCTTTACGGCCCCGCAGGAAAAGTTCTTTGTTCTGATCCGGATTTCGATCATCGCGGGCTTTGCGATCTCGTTCCCGGTCATCGCCCATCAGCTTTGGCGCTTTGTCGCCCCGGGGCTTTATAAGAACGAACAGAACGCCATTCTGCCCTTCCTGATTGCGTCGCCGCTGCTGTTCCTTCTGGGGGCAAGTTTCGCGCATTACGTGGTCACGCCGCTTGCGATGAATTTCTTCATCGGGTTTTCCGACGCCATTCCTGCGTTGGCCAACCTGATTGCAGGCGATGGCACGTTCGAGAACCCGAACGCCGAGCCGGACGAGGGGTTGCAAACGGTCTTCCTCGGGTCGGTTCGGGAAAGCCTGGACCTTGCCATCAAGTTCATTTTTGCCTTTGGCCTGTGTTTCCAGCTGCCGGTTCTGTTGACCCTGATGGGCAAGGCGGGATTGGTGACGGCGGAAGGTTTGGGCAATGTCCGCAAATGGGCCGTCGTGGGCATTCTGACCTTGGCCGCCCTCGTGACGCCGCCGGATGTGGTCACGCAGGTGATCCTGTTCACGGTGGTGTATGGGCTCTACGAAATCTCGATCCAGCTTGTGCGCATCGTGGAACGCCGCCGCAATGCGCGTCTGCGCGCCGAGGGCATTCTGGACGAAGGCGAAGAGCTGTAAGGCCTGATACGATCATGTCCGACGACGCCCTGATCCGCATCGCCGAGGCGCTGGAGCGCCTGCGCCCCCCGGCGGCCAAGGCGCCGGACTGGGCTGCGGCGGACGCGTTTGTCTGGCATGCCGATCCCGACCATTTGGCACCTGTCGCACAGGTCAATCGCGTGGATCTGTCGCTGCTTTTGGGCGTTGACCGTGCCCGCGACACGCTGCTCGCCAACACCCGCCAGTTCGCCAAGGGCCTGCCCGCCAACAACGCCCTGCTCTGGGGCGCGCGGGGGATGGGCAAATCCTCCCTCGTCAAGGCGGCCCACGCGGCCGTGCGCGCCGAAGGCCTTCCGGTGGCGCTTGTCGAGGTACAGCGCGAGGATCTGCCGTCGATCGGCCGCCTGCTGACGCTGCTGCGCGCGGCGCCGGTCCAGATCATCCTGTTCTGCGACGACCTGTCGTTTTCCCACGATGACCAACACTACAAGTCGCTGAAGGCCGTCCTGGATGGCGGGGTGGAGGGTCGTCCCGACAATGTCGTGTTCTACGCCACCTCGAACCGCCGCCACCTGATGCCGCGCGACATGATCGAGAATGAACGCTCCTCCGCCATCAACCCGTCCGAGGCGGTCGAGGAAAAGGTGTCGCTGTCGGACAGGTTCGGCCTGTGGTTGGGCTTCCATCCCTGTTCGCAGGACGATTATCTGGACATGATCGACGGATATTGCCGTGCCTACGGTGTCACGGTCGAGGCGGATGTCATGCGCGCCGAGGCGATCGAGTGGCAGGCCACGCGGGGCAGCCGGTCGGGCCGGGTGGCTTGGCAGTTCTTCTGTGATCTGGCCGGACGGCACGGCGTCACGCTTTAGGCCTCCGCGGCCTCCGCCATCACCTTTTCGGCGCGCCGGTCCATCACCCGATGCCAGTGACGCGGGGCCAGCGCAATCATCGCCATGATCGGCATCGGATGGGGCAGGGTCGGGACCTTCGCCTCTGGGTCCAGGCGGTCATAGGGCGTGTCGGGGTGCATGTGATGCTCGGAATGCGCCGGGGCGTTCATCATCAGATAACTCGAAAACCCTCGTGGCGCGTTCCAGCTGTGGTGGACGCTGACCGGTTCCACGCGGCCGTTCGGAAGCTGCCGCCGCCGCAGGCCATAGTGCTGAATGTAATCGCTCATGAGGATTTGGCCGCCGGTGAGCGTCCCGAGGCCAAACACCACGAGGATGCCCGCGGCCCCACCCAACACGCCGGCAATGACAACCGACAGGACCGCCCCGCCAAGCCAGGCCCAGTAGGGGTTCGACACGTGCCACGGCCCGAGGCCGCGGCGCGCCAACCGCTCGATTTCGCAGTCCAGACCGGCATGGAACGACCCCGACCAGGCCCGGGGCAGATAGGCCCAAAAGCTTTCCTTGGCGAGGGGGGTGTTCGGATCTTGCGCCGTGCCGACAAACGATGGTGCACCAACCGGTGGGCCGAGACATGATGCCCAAAGCCGACCGATGCATAGACGGCAGCGCCAAGCGCCTTCAGGGGCCAGCGTCGCCGGTGGATCAGTTCATGCGCGTTCGGATGGCTGACTTGGCCAAAGAAGGACGCCGTCGCGAAGAACAGGATCAATTTGCCCGTGCTCGACAGGCCGGGGCCCGCAATGGCACTGACCACAAGCCCCAGGACGATCAGGTGTCCAAGCGCCAGCACAACCGACAACACATCCGACCACGGCGCGTGGTCCTCCTGATGGCGTTCCGGACGGGCCAAAACCTGATCCAACCCCGCCGCGATCAGCGTCAACCACACCAGCGCACAGGCGGCAAACCCACCCCAAACGCCGGCACCAAGCGCGATCAGCGCCAGCGGCGCAAGCGTCACAAAGGCATAGCGTGCAATCACGGTCATGGACGGTTTCTGCGGTCTGCTCGGGTTTTCGGTCTAATACTGCATCTTTAGGGCGAAAGCGTGGCCTTTCAAACCGACGCGCTGCGTATTAGGTCAGGGGGGTCACTCAGAAGGGACGAGACGCAGGCCCATGTCGTTTTTCAAGAAGCTCAAGGATCGGATGTTCAAATCCTCGTCGAAACTGGACGAAGGGCTGGATGCGATCATTGAAGAAGGCGCCGAAGAGGCCGAGGCGGATGCGACGTCCGACGTCGAAGCGCCCGAGGCAGTCGAAGCCGATCTGCCCGAAGACAGTCTCCCCGAGGCGGAGGTTAGGGTTGACCCTGAACCGCAGGACGCGCCGGACCCCGAGCCCGGGCCCGAGCCCGAGCCCGACCCGGAACCGACCCGTCTGGACGTGGATATCACCCGCGACAGCCGCCTCGACGAGACCGTGGCGGAGGACAGCGCAAAACCCGGCCTCGTGGGCCGCCTGATGGGCCGCAGCGCAGTGCCGCGCCGGGCGTTGGATGACGACATGCTCGAAAGCCTCGAGGAGCTTTTGATCACGGCGGATATGGGCGTCGACACCGCTTTGCGCGTTACGGCAAACATGGCCGAAGGCCGGTTCGGCAAGATGATGAGCGCGGCAGACATCAAAGCCTTGTTGGCAAAGGAAATTTCCCAGGTGATGGAGCCAGTCGCGCGGCCCTTGCCGATCTATCCGAAGAAGCCTCAAGTCGTATTGGTGGTGGGCGTGAACGGCTCGGGCAAGACGACGACCATCGGGAAACTGGCCAGCCAGTTCAAGGCCGCCGGGAAATCCGTGGTGATTGCGGCGGGCGACACATTCCGGGCCGCCGCCGTGGAACAATTGCAGGTTTGGGGCGACAGGGCCGGTGTGCCGGTTCTGACCGCGGCCGAAGGGGCTGACCCCGCGGCACTGGCCTTTGATGCGATGGGCCGCGCGGAAGCGGATGGCGCAGATCTGTTGATGATCGACACGGCCGGCCGGTTGCAAAACCGCGCCGATCTGATGGAGGAGCTCGCCAAGATCGTGCGCGTGATCCGCAAGAAAGATCCCGACGCGCCGCACAACACATTGCTCGTCCTGGATGCCACCACCGGTCAAAACGCCATCAGTCAGGTCGAGACATTCCAGAAGATGGCGGATGTTTCGGGGCTTGTAATGACGAAGCTGGACGGCACGGCCAAGGGCGGTGTGCTCGTGGCCCTGGCCGACAAGTTCGGGCTGCCGATCCATGCCATTGGCGTTGGTGAGCAAATTGATGATCTTCAACCTTTTGATCCCGAAGAATTTGCGGTTGCCTTGGTTGGAGTTTCAAATTCTTGATATTCATCCACAGGCCTTGTGAATAACGATGATGGCCCGATCCGCCCTGTGGCGACCTCAAGCTGCACCTGACCGCCTGCGCGGCATATCGGGGACATCGCGGTGAGCGACTGGATCGTGACCAACGCTGGCACCCCGGCAGGTGCCACTATGGCCCTGGTGTTGGCCTTGTTGGCGGCGTTTCTCCATGCCCTCTTTGGCGCGTTGCAAAAAGGGCGCCATGACCCCCTCCTGGCCCGCGGCGCAATCGACGCGTCTTACGGCTTGATGGCGGCCCCCGTCGCGCTGTTCATGGTGCCCTGGCCCGAGCCGCATATGTGGCCGATCTTCCTGGGCGTGTTCGTTATTCACGCGGGATACAAATGGGCGACCCTGGCCAGCTATCGGCGCGGGGCCTTTACGGTCGTCTACCCCGTCATGCGCGGCACCGGCCCCTTGTTTGCGATCATCGGGGCGTGGTTGGTCTTCGGCGAAACCTTCTCACTCCTGCAATGGGTCGGTGTGGGGGTGCTTTTGGCCGGGCTGTACGGCCTTGCGGTCTATAACATGGCCAAGATCACCGTCGCGCGCGAAACCTTGGTGCCCGCCTTGTGGTTTGCGGTGCTGACCGGCCTTTTCGTGGCGCTTTATACGACCTTCGACGCCTATGGCATCCGTGCAACCCAGGACCCGTTCACCTTTCTGGCGTGGTTCTTCTTCATAGACGGCCTGTTGTTTCCCATCCTCGCCGCCCGCTTCTACCTGCGCATGCCGGACCCGCCCGCCCTTGGCCCTTTGGCCGCCCGCGGCCTGTTCGGCGGCTTGATCGCGTTCGGGAGTTTCGGATCGATCATGGTGGCCACCCGCCTTGATCAGGTCGGAGAGGCCGCTGTCCTGCGCGAAACGTCGACCGTTTTTGCCGCGTTGATCGGGTGGGTGGTGCTGAAAGAACGCGTCGGCCCGGTGCGCGTGGCGCTGATGGGCTTGATCGCAGCCGGGGCGGTGATAGTTGAGGCAGGCGGATAGAAGGAGCCGACATGGCCGAGAAACAGATCAATCCCTGGCTCAAGAACGGCCTCGAACTGGGCCCGCCATTGTTGTTTTTCGTGGCTTATATGCGCCTGCAGGACAGCAGCATCACCTTGGGCGGGACCGAGTATGACGGGTTCATTATCGTCACGGCCGCCTTCGTGCCGCTCTTGTTGCTCAGCATCGGGATCCTGTGGAAGCTGACGGGAAAAATTTCCCGTATTCAAGTGTTTACGGCGATCTTGGTCGTGTTCTTCGGCGCGCTGACCGTCTGGTTCAATGATGAACGCTTCTTCAAGATGAAGACCACACTGGTCTACGGCGCCTTCGCGATCCTCCTTGGCATCGGGCTGTTGCGCGGGCAGTCGTGGCTGAAGTTCCTGATGGGAGAGCTCCTGCCCATGCAAGATGAAGGGTGGAAGAAGCTCACGCAGCGGATCACGGCGGCCTTTGCAATCATGGCGGTGGCCAATGAGCTGGTGTGGCGCACGCAGTCGACCGAATTCTGGGTGACGTTTGAAACCTTCGGTCTGCCGATTTTCCTCTTCGCGGTCTTTATGTCCCAGGCGAAGCTGATCGACCAATACGGCCTTATCGAGGACGACGGCCCGGACCAGGACGCCGACGCGCCCCGCTAGGCGCCGATGTCCGCCCGCGTGTCGACCGGGCCGGTTTTGCTTCGGCATGGCCCGCGACCGCCGCATCCAGTCCCAACTGATCGCGCAAAACCTTGGGTTTCACCTCGTCAACCGCGCCGGGCTTCAGGGTGCCAAGCCGGAAGGGACCGAAGGACACCCGCAACAACCGGTTCACCTCGAACCCGACCTCGGCCATCGCGCGCCGAATTTCGCGGTTCTTGCCCTCACGCAGTCCGACGGTCAGCCAGGCGTTCGCCCCTTGTTGGCGGTCGATCTTTACATCCATTGGCTGGAAACGCTCGCCCTCGATCACCACGCCGGATCGCAACGTGGCGAAGTCGCTGTCCTTGGGCGATCCCTTGATCCGCACCCGGTACTTGCGCAGCCAGCCCGTCGACGGAAGCTCCAAGCGCCGTTTCAGCGCCCCGTCATTGGTCAGCAGCAGCAGGCCTTCGGAATTCAGGTCCAAACGCCCCACGCTCATCACGCGCGGCAGGTCGTTGGGCAACGTCTCGAAGACCGTCTTCCGGCCCTTTTCATCCTTGTCCGTGGTCACGAGGCCGGCGGGTTTGTGGTAAAGCCACAATCGTGGGCGGTCCGGCGGCGCAACCGGTGTTCCATCGACGGAAACGGTGTCGGACGGACCGACCAAGGTGGCAGGCGTCTCGATCACCGCACCATTCACGGCGACCCGTCCGTCGGCAATCATGCGCTCTGCAACGCGGCGCGAGGCGACACCGGCGCGGCTGAGATACTTTGCGATGCGATCTTTGGCGTCCATAGACAGCCCCTAACGGTTTGACAGCGCGAGTGAAAGCGGCAAGACGGGATCATGGCTGGTTTCACATCCTATATGCCGCCTGCGGTCGTGGAGGCGCAGGCCGCCGCCACACGGGGCGAAGTGCCCGTCGGCGCGGTCATTGTGAAAGACGGCGAGATCATCGCGCGCGCCGGAAACCGGATGCGCGAGCTGCACGATCCGACGGCCCATGCCGAGATGCTGGCGATCCGCGCCGCCTGCGCCGCCCTGCAGACCGAGCGCCTGACAGGATGCGATCTTTGGGTCACGCTCGAACCTTGCCCGGCCTGCGCCGGCGCCATATCCGCCGCGCGCCTGTCGCGTCTCTATTTCGGGGCGCCCGACCCGAAATCCGGTGGCGTGATTCAGGGCCCGCGCGTTTTCGATCATCCGCAGGCCCATTGGCGCCCCGACGTCTATGGCGGGATCGACGAGGAGGTCTGTGCCGCGCTTCTGAAGCAGTTTTTCGCGAACCGGCGGTAGGGATTGCGCCGCCTGCGGCGTCGCGGGGGGCAGAAATCAAGGATTTCTGGGCGTTGAAGATCACGATCTGCGACAGGATGGGCGGTGTTGGGGGCGCTGCCCCCAAGGCCTGCGGCCTTTCCCCCGGGATATTTTGGAAACAGAGACGATGGATGCCCCGGGCCCGGCGAAACGCGAGCCCGGGGGTCTCCGTTTGCGGTCATCGGCGTCCCCGCCTGTCCCGCGCTGCCACCAAAGCGAAAAAGGGTGAAGAAACGGTTTTCTGTTGTCTCTGTTTTCAAAATATCCCCGCCGGAGGCAGCCGGACGCTGATCACCGCCAACCGTCCTATCGATTTGGGCGCAGTCCGTCGCCACCAGCGGCCTGAGCCTCCCCCGGATGGGGTGGCGAGGCAAAAGGTGTGCACCGCAAGGTGCGCCTTGGGGGTACAGACATGCGCGGAGGGCCTGTAAGCCGGATTCTGTTCGGGAGGTCGCCCTCCGTCGATGACCATTCCTCTGGGCCCGCGGTTGCCCGCGCGGCTCAAGCTGCCAACCCGGATCTCTCGGGCTGAAGTGGCCCTGGGTGGCCCCGCGAGATCCCTATTTGGCATTGCTCCCGGTGGGGCTTGCCAAGCCGGTCCGGTTGCCCGGTCCGCGGTGGGCTCTTACCCCACCGTTTCACCCTTACCTTGCACGCAAGGTGGTTTGTTTTCTGTGGCGCTGTCCGTCGGATTGCTCCGCCCGGGCGTTACCCGGCACCGTCACTTCAGGGAGTCCGGACTTTCCTCGACGGCACGCCGCCGCGGCCATCCAGCCCTCCGCGCAAGCCGGGGGCATACGCGGCGCGGCGGTCCGGGTCAATCACCCGTATGCGGCGGCCAATGCCGACATCACGGCGCAATCGGCCCCTGTCAAATCGCCCGAAGCGCCGGGGCGAAACCGCAACCGCAGCGCCCGCAGCAACAGGTCATCCGACACATCAGGGTACCCAAACCGCAATGCGTCGGCGCGAAACCGAACCGGGTCGGGGCTGAGATCGGGCCCCGGGTCTGGCCAGATGCCAAGCCCCTGCCGCGCCAGTCGGCGCCAGTCAAACCGTGTGCCCGGATCGGATTTGCGGTCGGGGGCCATATCGGAATGGGCGATGATGCCCTCCGGCGGGATATCCCACCGCTCCATGATCCCGGGCAAAAGCTGCTCCAACGCGTCCATGAGCGGGGCTGCAAACGGGGTGAACCCGTCATTGTCGAGCTCGATCCCGATGGAGCGGGAGTTGACGTCACCCGCGCCGCGCCAGCTGCCCCGACCGGCATGCCAGGCCCGGTGCGCCTCGTCGACCAGTCCCGTGATGTCGCCCGTCCGCGCGATCAGGTAATGCGCCGACACCTCGCGCGCGGGATCGCACAAGGCGCGTTCCGCGGCGGCGCAATCGGCCATGGCGGTGTAGTGCAGAACAATCAACTCGGGCCGCAGCCCGTCGCGCCGGGGGCCAAAGTTGGGCGACACGGCCACGCGCTAGTTGCGCGCGGCGCGGGCGGCGGCGCGATAGATCTCGGGGTCCCAGGCGCAGGCGTATCCATCGCCATCGGGGTCCAGCGCGCGGCGGTCCCGCTCGGGGCCGCTGTTGGCCAGGAACCATTCCTGCGCCAGGTCGGGCGACCGGAAGGCGAGGCAATTGGCTTCGTGCCGGTTGCGGCCAATCGGGTTGCGTGTGAACCGCCGTTCGCCCACCGGATGGGTGGTCGACAAGGCGTAATCAATGATGTTGGGGCCCGCGCTGGCGGGCCGGTTGGGCAGGGGGGTTGGGGCAATCTCAACCCGGGCTTCCTGCATCCGGGCCAACCGTTCGGCATCGCTTTCGATGGTTTCCCGTGCGGCCACGGCATCGAACTCCTGCTCGTCCGAGATATCCGCGTTGCCGGCCCCAAGGCTTGGCTGTGGCGCGCGGGCAAGGGTGACATTGCGGGGCGCGGCCGCCGGAGCGGCTGCGGGCGCGGCTTCGGCTTCTGCAATCGCTGCCGCCGCGACCTGCGCCACAGGGTCGACCGCAGGGGCCACCGGGGCGGGCGTGACCACCGGCGCCGGGGCCGGGGCGGCGGCCACCACGACCGGCGCGGTCACCGGGGTGGCCACAGGGGGCTGGATCGTTTGCGGCCGCGGTGCCGCCACGGGGTCGCCGCGCAGCATCGCGCGCCGGGCCTGATAGTCCTGGTAATCTTGGAAGCCGACGCCTTCGGCGACGTCATTTGGAACGGTCACGCAGGCTGTCATCGCCGCACAGGCGACCGCCACCAGACTGGGTCGGATCATTGCTCTGCCTCTGTCTCGCCGCGGGGATCATTTACTGCCCCGCGTTCGGTATCAGAGGCTGTTTACCACCATTTGGCTGGTTTTTCCACAAAACCTGCGGCGTTTTCCAAGGCATAGGCGGTGTTGAGCAACGCACCCTCTTCCCAGGGCTTGCCGATCAGTTGCAGACCAAGCGGCAGGCCTTGCTTGTCGAGCCCCGTGGGCACCGCCACACCCGGCAGGCCCGCCAGGTTCACGGTCACCGTAAAGACGTCGTTGAGGTACATCTCAACCGGGTCCACATGGGTCTGTCCCAGTTCGAAGGCCGCCGACGGCGTGGCCGGGGTCAGGATCGCGTCCACCCCTTCGGCGAAAACATGATCAAAGTCGCGCTTGATCAGCGCGCGGACTTTGCGGGCGCGATTGTAATAGGCGTCGTAGAACCCGGCGCTCAGCACGTAAGTGCCCACCATGACGCGGCGCTTCACCTCGTCGCCGAAGCCTTCGGCGCGGGTCTTCTCGTACATCTCGGTGATGCCATCGCCTTGCGCCATCTGGGCGCGATAGCCAAAGCGCACCCCATCGTAACGGGCCAGGTTGGACGATGCTTCCGCCGGCGCGATCACGTAGTACGCGGGCAGGGCGTATTTGGTGTGCGGCAGGCTGATGTCACGCAGGACGGCGCCGGCATCTTCCAGCATCGCGCGCCCCTCGGCCCAAAGCGCCTCGATCTCGTCGGGCATACCGTCCATGCGGTATTCTTTCGGGATGCCGATCACCTGGCCGCGAATGTCGCCGGTCAACATGGCCTCGAAATCCGGGACGGGCAGCTCGGCACTGGTCGAATCTTTCGGGTCGTGCCCCATCATCGCCCGGCCCATGATTGCCGCGTCGCGCACCGTCTTGGTCATCGGCCCGGCCTGATCCAGTGACGAGGCAAACGCCACGATCCCCCACCGCGAGCAGCGCCCGTAGGTTGGCTTCAGCCCGACGATGCCGGTGAAGGCTGCGGGCTGCCGGATCGAACCGCCCGTGTCCGTGCCGGTCGCCGCAAGGCAGAGATCGGCGGCCACGGCACTGGCCGATCCGCCGGAGGAGCCACCGGGCGTCAGCGCCGCATCCGAATTCCCGGCCCGCCAGGGGTTCACGGCATTGCCATAGGTCGACGTCTCATTCGACGAGCCCATGGCGAATTCATCCATGTTGAGCTTGCCCAACATCACGGCACCCGCATCCCGCAGCTGGCCGGAGACAGTCGATTCATACTCGGGTTTGAATCCGTCCAGGATTTTCGACGCCGCTTGGCTCGCCACCCCTTCGGTGCAGAACAGGTCTTTGATCCCAACCGGGATCCCGCACATATCGGGCGCGTCGCCGCCCTTGATGCGGCTGTCCGCGGCCGCGGCCAGGTCGAGGGCGATCTCGGGCGTCTTGTGCACGAAGGCGCCCAAGGCATCCGCGCCTTCGATGGCGTCCAGGCACGCCTGCGTCAGTTCAACGCTGGTCACATCACCCTTGCGAAGCGCGTCGCGGGCGTCGGCGATGGTCAGTTTTGTCAGGTCGCTCATCACTCAACCACCTTCGGCACGGCAAAGAACCCTTCGCGCGCGTCTGGCGCGTTGGACAAGACTTTGGATTGCTGGTCCCCGTCCGTGATCACGTCGTCGCGGCGCTTGAGGCGCATGGGCGTCACACTGGTCATCGGGTCCACATCGTCGACATCCAGCTCATTGAGCTGCTCGATAAAGCCCAGGATCGCGTTGAATTCCTGGGCCAGGGAGGGAAGGTCCTCTTCCTCGACCCGGATGCGGGCCAGTTTGGCAACTTTGGCGGCAGTGGCGGTGTCTATCGACATGGGGCAACGGGCTCCGATGAAACGGTCAAGCGGCGGTTTAGCCCCGGCCCGCCGGGCCTGCAAGCATATGACGACGGTAGACCTCGATCATATAGGCCAACATCACCGCGTTCAGGATATGCCACAGGAAATGGGTGCCCATGGGCAGCGTCGCGCAGACCTGCAAATCCACGCTGCGCGCGGCCAAAGACAGGCTGAGGATCGCGGCCCCGATCACAAAACCGCCCGCCACGCGCGGAACCCGGTGCCGCAGGACGGCTGCGTAGATCAACAAAGCCAGGACAACGGGCCAATAGCTGGCCGAAATGTCAAAAAAGGGCAGGCGCGAAAATCCAAATCCCGCCAGGGCGAGATAGGGCAGGAACACAAGAACCGCCAAAAGCGCCATTGGGCTGCGCCACCCCAGGACATCGCGATGCGTTGCAAAGACGAAAAGTAGAATAAAAAGCGCAATCGGAATGACATCGCTTAAAGCGGCCCAAACCGTTGCAAAAGAATGAAAAAGAAAGGATCCAATTCCAATGAGAAACAGGGTGACGGCCAATCCCCACCCCAGGTTCAATCCTGTCCCGCGCAGACGGGCTCCGGCCCAAATTGCAGCAATCAAAAAGGCCAGGTTCGTCAGGGCGTTGATCGGCTCCGCCCAAAATTCGGGCCCGATCCGCTCACAATAAAGATCGATTTCACCCGCAAATTCCATTGGACTGCCCCATTTTCGCCCTCGGTCGGCATCACCGTGACACACACCCTAACCAGACACGTCACTCAAACACATGGGCAGTAACATGAAAAATCTTCTTATGTATGTGATCCTCCCCGGGATCACCGGTTTTACCGTATCTTACGTCGTCGTGATCCCCCAGATCCTGGCATTTAACCCGACGCTTCCGGTCTTTACGCTGGCGTCGGTCACCGCAACCGGCCTTCTGACCTTCGCCATGGCAGCCGTCCTGCGCGGTCGTCTGTCCGGCAAGGAAGAGTACGACGAAGCCGAAGAGGCCGTTGAGGCCTAATTCTTCGCCTGTTGGGGCCTTGTGCCTCGACGAAGGTGACGTAATCTCCCCCTCAGATCATTCTGGGGGGATTTTTCATGGAATACACTTGGCTTGGACATGCCAGCATGCGGTTGGCGCTCGGGGATCAGGTCCTGCTGATCGATCCGTGGCTGTCGAACAACCCGGCCTTTCCCGACGACCGGCGCGCGGAGGCGCTGGCGGGCGCGACGGCCATCCTGCTGACGCACGGGCATTTTGATCATGCTTCCGAGATCGTCGAGGTGGCGGGGGAAACCGGGGTGCCGGTCTACACCATGGTGGAACTGGCCGGTCATCTCGCCGAAGCCCACGGTCTGGAGACGGTGGGCTTCAACAAGGGCGGCACCGTCCAGATCGGGACCGTGGCGGTCACCATGGTGGCGGCCACCCATTCCTCGACCATGGGCGGCGCCGCAACGCCCGTGGGCGATCCCGTGGGCTTCATGATCGAAGCTGACGGGCGCACGGTCTATGTGTCCGGGGACACCGACGTCATGGCGGATATGGCCATCTGGAACGACCTGCATGCGCCCGAGATTGGTATTCTCTGTGCGGGCGGCCACTACACCATGGACATGAAGCGCGCGGCCTACGCGGCGACCAAGCTCTTCGCGTTCAAAACCGTGATCCCGGTCCACTACCAGACGATCCCGCTTCTGGCGCAGACCGCGGACGAATTGGTCGCTGCCGCCCCGGGTGTTGACGTGAAAACGCCAGCGGTCCTGGAGCCGATCACCTTGTGATCGGCGGTGGGCGGATTTTGGAAAATCCGCAGGAAAATCCGTTGACGGATTTTCCTGGCCGGCCTCACAGCCGGCAGGCCATCTCGACCGCCGGGAAATGGATGCCGGGGCGCAGCTGGATCGTGATCTCGCTGCGCACGGCAAAGCCGCAGGCCTGGTAGAACGGAACCGCGGTCCGTGTGCTCTGGCACATCATCAACCCCACGCCCGCGGCCTTGGCGGCGCGGAAGCTTTCGGCAATCAGGCGTCCGGCCAGGCCCCGGCGCGTGGCTTTCGGGTGCGTGGCGACGTGGCGAATATGGGCCACATGGGCCGCGCCCCCGTGTCCTTGTGGCGCCGCGTGGGTCCACCCGCCCGCGGCCAGGGCCCGCCCCTCGGCGTCTTCGGCCATGTAGTAGGTGCCGCAGCGCAGGAGCGACGGGTTGGCCCGCGTGATCACCGGCAGGGCCGTCACCAGAACCGACGGCGGATAATCCGCTTTCAGCAGGCTGCGGTAGCTGTCCGCCAACAACTGGTCGATCCGGGTCATGTCCCGCACCGTGGTCGGCCGTATCGTGATCTCCTGGGGCATGGTCCGGCCCTCCTGGGGTGTGAAACGAAAACGGGCCGCGCAATCTCTTGCGCGGCCCGGTCAGTCAGAATGTCGGAAGGCTTATTTGATTTTGCCTTCTTTGTATTCCACGTGCTTGCGCGCAACCGGGTCGTACTTACGTACGACCATCTTCTCGGTCATGGTTCGTGCATTTTTCTTGGTCACATAGAAGTGGCCGGTTCCCGCCGAGGAGTTGAGGCGGATTTTAATCGTCGTCGGCTTCGCCATAGGTCATGCTCCTTGCGGGCTAAGGTCGGGGCGGGCGCACATCCGTGCCGCAACCGCAAATCTGTCAGAGTGGGCCTTTTACGGGTTCCGCCCCCCGAGTCAACACCTTCAGAGCGCTCCGGCTGCGAATTGCCAAAGGAAACCGGCCAGCGCCATGAGCGGCAGGACGACCAACAGGTCCATCTTGCGCCACCACAGCAACGCGCCGGCCAAACAGGACAGGGCAATCGCGCCGGGCACCACGGTCGCAAACACCGGAACCGCGGCCCGACCGGGCCCGATCTCGAGATGGGTCACGGTTCCGAACATGACGTGCAGCGCGAACCAGAGCGACAGGTTCAGGATCACGCCGACGACCGCTGCCGTGATCGCGTTCAACGCCCCGGTCAGCCGGGGTTGGGCCGAAATCCAAGCTACGTACGGCGCCCCTGCGAAAATCCACAGGAAACACGGCACGAAGGTCACCCAAAGCGTCACCCCCGCGGCGGCCAGCCCAAGCCAGACCCCGCCCTCCGCGGCACCGGCCAGAAAGCCGACGAACTCGGTCACGAGGATCAACGGCCCGGGCGTCGTCTCGGCCAGGCCGAGGGCGTCCATCATCTGGGCCGTCGTCAGCCAGCCGTGGTCGGCCACCACGGCCTGCACCATATACGCCAGAACCGCGTAGGCCCCGCCGAAGGTCACCACCGCCAGTTTCGAAAAGAACAGCCCCACCTGCGTCAGCAGCCCGTCCGGCGCGGCCAGCCAGAACGCGGCAAGCGGCAAAAGCCACAACGCGGCCCAGATCAGGATCGTCCGCGCCGTGCCGCGATGCGATACCGGCGGCACCGGCTCGTCCGGGGCAGGGCCCGCCATGAAGACGGTTCCGATCCCGGCCGCGACCAGGATGATGACGGGAAACGGGATCTGGACTGCATAGATGCCCACAAACGCCGCCGCCGCCAAAAGGTAAGGCAAAACACCGGTCAGCGCCTTTTTCGAGACCTTGATCAAGGCCCGCAGCACGATCACGATGACGGTCGCCTTGATGCCCAGAAACAGGGCCGAGACAAACGGCACATCCCCATACGCGGCATAGAGGGCCGCCAGCGCCAGGATGATGGCGGCCCCGGGCAACACGAACAACACCCCGGCGATGAGACCACCCCGGACGCCCGCCAGGCGCCACCCGGCAAAGGTGGCCAGCTGCATCGCCTCGGGCCCGGGCAGCAGCATGCAAAAGCTCAGCGCATTGAGGAACTGGCGCTCGGACAACCAGGGGCGGTCTTCGACCAGTTCCTTGTGCATCAGCGCGATCTGCGCGGCCGGCCCACCGAAGGACAGCAGCCCGATCCGCCCGAACACGCGGGTGATCTCGCCCAAGTCGGGCGCCGGGTGTGGTGCGGAGGTGTCGGTTGCGGTCATGCGGGTCCCCAAGGCATCGCGCAGGAGATAGTGCGCCGTGCGACCGCCGTGTGTGAAGATTATGTGACGCAGTCCGCAGACGGTGCGCAAAGAAAAAGGGCCGGATCTCTCCGGCCCTTGTCCAAACTCTCTGCCTGTCCGGCGTCTATTCCCGGTTGCCCAGGAATTGCAGCAGGAACATGAACAGGTTGATGAAGTCGAGATACAGACGCAGCGCGCCCATGATGGCCGACTTGTCCAACCATTCCTGATCGCCGTACTGGGCGTGGTCGATGTATTCCTGTTTGATCGACTGGGTGTCATAGGCGGTCAGGCCCGCGAAGATCAGCACACCCAGGGCCGACACGGCGAACATGATCGCCGGGCTCTGCAGGAAGATGTTGACGATCATCGCCACCACCAGACCGATCACCCCCATCATCAGGAAGGTGCCCCAACCGCTGAGGTCGCGCTTGGTGGTGTAGCCATAGAGGCTCAGACCGGCGAAGGCGATCGCGGTGATCAGGAAGGTCTGTACGATGCTGACGCCGGTGAAGACGGCGAAAATCCAGCTGATCGAGACGCCCATCACCGCCGCAAAGGCGTAAAAGAACGTCTGCGCTGCGGCAGCCGACAGGCGGTTGATGACCGCGCCGAAGGCGAACACCATGATGAGCGGGGCAAACATGATGATCCAGCCCAGGATGTTCGGGCTCAGCGTCACCGGGTCACGGAACAGCGCCATCAGCGTCGGGTTCGTGCCGATCGCCCAGGCGGCACCTGCGGTCACCAGCATGCCGACGGACATCGTGCCGTAGACTTTGTTCATATGGGCGCGAAGGCCCTGATCGATCTCGGCTGCGCTGACGCCAGCGGCGCGCGAGCGGATCGTCTGATACTCTGCCATGTATTCCTCCTAGAAACACGCTTGTGCCGGATCGGGCAGCCCGATCACGGTCTCAAAGGGAAATATTGGTCAAGATTGCGCCCATTTCAAGAATGACGCCCCCTAGGGGGCGCCGTTACTTGATAGTTTTTTCCTAAACGGCGGGGCGACGTTCAGGCGACGGTTCGATCAGAACCGCCAATGCTGCGGAACGTCCCAGAAGGGGCGCGCGGCTTCGCGGGAAACGTCCTCGGTGCTCAGGCCGAGGTCGCGGCGCAAATGTGCGTCCAAATCCGACAGTTGGGTGCGCTGACGGTGCAGCTCGAACCAGCCGAAGATCTGGGAGAGGAGGGGGCGGTGCCGGCGATGTGCCAGACCGCGATATGCTGTCGTGTTTGCCATGTCTGGCCCTTTCCATTTGGTGATGTGAGCGAATGCTCTGATTACGAGGCTTGATATATGGCGCGATCTCACATAACAAAAACGAATGTTGATGAACTAAAAGATCACAAGGTGTGATATGCCGAGAAATCTGGATCTGACCGCGCTTCGGGCGTTTGTGGCCGTGGCGGACGCCGGCGGCGTGACCAAGGCATCGGGGTTTCTGAACCTCACGCAGTCCGCTGTTTCCATGCAGCTCAAGCGGCTGGAGGAGATGCTGGATGTGGCCCTGTTCGACCGGTCGGCCCGCAAGATGGCGCTGACGGCCGCGGGCGAGCAAACCCTTGGCTACGCACGCAAAATGCTGGATCTGAATGATGAGATTCTGACCCGCCTGACGGCACCGGCCTATGAGGGCGAATTGCGGCTTGGCGTGCCCCATGACATCGTCTACCCGGCGATCCCGCAGGTGTTGCACCGGTTTGCGTCGGCCTATCCGCGGATGAAGGTGACGCTGGTCTCGTCCTACACCGAACGTCTCAAGCGGATGTTCAGCCGCGGTGAGGTCGATGTGATGCTCACTACCGAAAGCACGGTCGACGCCGGGGGCGAAACGCTGATGGAACGGCCTTTGGTCTGGGTCGGGGCCCAAAACGGCCAGATGTGGAAGCAGCGACCGCTGAGGCTGGCCTTTGAGCATGCCTGCATTTTCCGCGCGTCCGCGCAGGCCGCCTTGGACGCCCATGGCGTGCCGTGGGAAATGGCCGTCGAAAGCGACAGCATCCGAACCGTCGAAGCCTCGATCAGTGCGGACCTGGCCGTGCACACCTGTATTGAAGGGACCGAACCACCCTACGTCGAACAAATCGTCCACAATGGTGGCCTGCCGGACCTGCCTGCGGTGAAGATCAACCTCTACCGCTCCGAACTGCTGCACGGCGAACCGTTCGAGGCCCTGTGCGACATGACGCGGACCGCCTATCGCGGGTTGTGATGAGCTAGAGGGTCACCACGACCTTTCCGGTCGATTTGCGCGACCGCAGCAACTCCATCGCGTCGGCGGCCTGCTCCAGCGGGTAATGCGCACTGATATGCGGGCGAATGGCGCCGTCCACATACATCTGCATCAACTCGGACAGGCTGTCGGTCAGAACCTGCGGCGCAAAGCCCAGGTAGCCGCCCCAGTACACCCCAAGCACACTGATGTTCTTCACCAGCAGGATGTTGGCCGGAATCTGGGGCACGTCGCCACTGGCAAAGCCGATGACAATCACGCGTCCCTCGCGGTTCGTCGCCCGCAGCGCCGCCTTGAAGGCGTCACCGCCCACGGCGTCATAGACCACATCTGCCCCGCCGAGGGCCTTGACCGTGTCGCGGATATCATCGGTTTCGCTGTCGATCAGATGCGCGGCACCGGCCGCCTTGGCGACGGCCAGTTTCTCGGCCCCGCGCGCCACGGCGATCACCTCGGCCCCCATTGCGGCGCCAAGTTCTACCGCCGTCAGGCCAACACCCCCTGCGGCCCCCAGAACCAGCAACCGATCGCCGGGCTTCAACCCGGCGCGATGGCCCAAGGCCAGGTGCGACGTGCCATAGGCAACGAGGAACCCCGCGGCGACATCGAAGGGCATGGCATCCGGGATGGGAACACAGCGCGCCGCATCGAACACCCCGAACTCGGCTAGGCCCCCCTGTCCCCCGAAGACGGCAACGCGCGTCCCGACACTCAGGTCCGTTACGCCGTCGCCCACCGCATCGACCACACCGGCCACCTCAAGCCCAAGGGTGAACGGAAGCGCGGGGGTTTCCTGGTAGGTGCCCTTTACCATCAGAAGATCGGCAAAATTCAACCCGCAGGCTGCGATTTTTGCCCGGACTTCGCCGGCGGCAGGGGTGGGGATATCAATCTCCGCCAAACGCGGGTTTTCCCCAGATCGTTGCATTTGAAACGCTCTCATGCGCGCACCTTTTTCCTGTCTTCCCAAAACCCTAACCCCCCTTGCCCCCCTCTGCCACCCTGCGCGGTTAGCGCGGTATCTTTTCGACCTAAAGGCGAGTAAACTACGCTTTACACACCTCGTGTAACCGATCCTTTTACGGGAGCCTCGGAATCGAATTTCGCCAAAGGATTGATCCGCGCGTTTCGTGCGCTACTTCGCTGGTATCGCGCAAGTTGAGCGCGGCTCGCCCGGAGCAGGTCAAAAAGGGGGCTTTCGGCGGGGTCAGGTGCACGAAAATGAAGGAGGCGCATGTGAAACACCCAGTGGACGTCCATGTCGGTAAACGCGTTCGGCATCGGCGTTGGATGGTTGGGATGACCCAACAGCAGCTTGCTGAGAAGGTCGGAATCAAATTCCAGCAAATCCAGAAATATGAAACCGGTATGAACCGCATCAGCGCCTCGCGCCTGTGGGACATTGCCGAAGCGTTATCCGTTCCGGTCAGCTATTTCTTCGAAGGCATGGATGCCGAGGTCGAAGCACCGGAACAAGCTGCGGCATCCGCGATGCCGGGCGACCTGTTGGCGGACAAGGAAGCGCTCGAATTGGTGCGTTGCTACTACGCCATTCCTGAAAACCAGCGCCGGCGCCTGTTCGAATTGGCCCGCGTTTTGTCGGATACGGCAGCTTAACAGTAGCTTGACCCAATCCAGGGGCTATGCGACCCCGGCGCTTGCGTTCAGACCCGCAAGTTGCCCGAGGTGCACATGTCAGACACGGCCCCGACACCCCCACATCAGACCGACCTGAGCGCTGCCGAACAGGCAGAGTTGATGGCCACGGCTCATGCGATGGCGGATGCGGCGCGCGCAGCGATCCTGCCGCATTTCCGGTCCAGCGACCTGGCAACCGACAACAAAGACCCCGACGATTTCGATCCCGTCACGATCGCCGACCGCGCGGCCGAGGCGGCCATGCGCGCCGTGCTGGCCGACCGCCGGCCCCAGGATGCCATTTTGGGCGAGGAGGAAGCAGCCAAACCCGGCACGTCCGGCCTGACCTGGGTGATCGATCCCATCGACGGTACGCGCGGCTTCGTGGCGGGCACGCCCACTTGGGGCGTTTTGATTGCGCTCTCGGACGCGTCCGGGCCGCGCTACGGCATTGTCGACCAACCCTATATCGGCGAACGCTTCGAGGGCGGGTTCGGTCTGTCGCAACTGACCGGACCGCTTGGCCAGACGCCGACCCGCACCCGTCCGACCGCGCAGCTATCTGATGCCGTTCTCTTCACGACATTCCCCGAGGTGGGCAGCGATGCCGAGCGTCGGGGCTTCGAAGCCGTGCGCGACCGGGTGCAGCTGGTCCGCTACGGGATGGATTGCTACGCCTATGCGCTGATCGCCGCTGGCCAGGTCGATCTCGTGATCGAAGCGGGATTGGCCTCCTACGACATCTCCGCGCCCATCGCCGTTGTCGAAGCCGCGGGCGGCATCGTCACCGATTGGCACGGGCGGCCCGTGCATGCGGGCGGGCGGGCTGTCGCGGCCTCGAACCCGGCGATGCACGCCGCTGCGCTCGACCTTTTGCGCCCCTTCGCCGATGGCTGAGGTTTTGCTCCGCGGCGCGCGGTCCATCCTGACCATGGATGACGCCGAGACCGAGCTGTCAGGGGCTGACCTGCTGGTGCGAGATGGCGAAATTGTTCATGTTGGCAAAGGTTTAGAGACATCCGGCGCGGTCATCGACTGCGCGGATTGTGTGGTCACGCCGGGGCTGGTGAACACCCATCACCATCTCTACCAAACGCTGACCCGCGCGGTGCCGGGGGCGCAAGATGCGGCGCTTTTTGGGTGGTTGCAGACGCTCTACCCGATCTGGGCGCGCTTCACGCCCGAACATATGCGCGTCTCGGCCCTGACGGGGTTGGCCGAACTGGCGCTCTCGGGCTGCACGATGTCCAGCGATCACCTCTATCTCTACCCAAATGGCAGCCGGCTGGACGATACGATCGACGCGGCGCGCGAGATTGGCCTGCGCTTTCATCCCACCCGCGGGGCGATGTCGATTGGCGAAAGCGACGGGGGCTTGCCGCCCGACCATCTGGTCGAGGCCGAGGCGGCGATTCTGACCGATTGCATCCGCGTTGTGGATCAGTTCCACGACCCGGCCCCGAACGCGATGATCCGCGTGGGCCTTGCGCCCTGTTCACCGTTTTCCGTCAGCCGCGAATTGATGCGCGATGCGGCCCTTCTGGCGCGGGACAAGGGTGTCATGCTGCACACCCATCTGGCTGAAAACGATGAAGATATTGCCTATTCGCTCGAAAAGTTCGGCTGCCGCCCCGGCCAATATGCCGAAGATCTGGGTTGGACGGGCGATGATGTCTGGCATGCCCATTGCGTGAAGCTCGACACGACCGAGATTGACCTCTTCGCCCGCAGCCGAACGGGGGTGGCCCATTGCCCCTGCTCGAACTGCCGATTGGCCTCCGGGATCGCGCCGGTCGCGGCCATGCGGACCGCGGGGGGCAAGGTGGGGCTAGGGGTCGACGGATCGGCCTCGAACGACGCCGGAAATCTCGTGACCGAGGCGCGGATGGCCATGTTGCTGCAGCGCGTGGCCTCGGGGCCGGACGCGATGTCGGCCCGCGGCGCGTTGCGCCTCGCCACGCGCGGGGGCGCCGAAGTGTTGGGCCGCGGTGACGTGATCGGGCAACTGCGTCCGGGCTTCCGGGCCGATATCGCCGTCTGGGATGTCTCTGGCATCGACTCGGCAGGATCCTGGGATCCGGCGGCCCTTCTCCTGGCCGGCCCAACGCGCGTGCGGGATCTGTTTGTGGAAGGACGGCACATCGTGGCGGATGGCACGCTGAACACGGTCGATCTGGACGGGATTTTGCGTCATCAGACCCGCCTTGCGCGGGAGCTTGCCGAAGTTTGACTATTCATAACTATGTAAATTCATCACTGAAGATGGCCAAAAACCCCAAATAACTTCACAAAACTCGATCTATCCAGATTCTATCCACAAGCATTTGACTGTTCCCACGTATCGGGCTCATCTCATCGTTGCCGGGGCCGCGTGTCCCTGCCATCCTGCAAGAAAACAGCGCCCCGAGGTGCCCCATGCAGGCCAAACCCTTAATCCTCATCCTTGCCATCGCGGCCCTGACGGCCTGTGCGCCATCGGCCGGGACAACCCGCCTGTCGGCTGGACAAACGGTCGACATCGCCAGCGCGAACACCCAAATCTCGGTCCAGCGGGCCGGGGCAGGCATCGTGCGTCCCCTGATCCACAGCCCGGCGCTGCAGGCGGCGGCCCAGGCGCATGCCGATGATCTCAACCGCACGGGCACGCTCAGCCACACCGGCAGCGACGGCAGCACCTTGATGGCCCGCGTGAACCGTGCGGGTTACGACGCCTGCGTGGCCGCCGAGAACGTTGCCGCCGGGCAACCCGATGTGCGCAGCACCATTTCGGACTGGATGGGCTCACCAGGCCACCGGGCCAACCTGTTGAACCCGCAAGTGACCCAGTTCGGCTTCGCGCAGACTGGAGATACCCGTGTTCTGGTGCTCGCGCGGCCCTGCTAACGCCGCCACAGGCGCATCTGACTCAACCCGATGCCCGCAAGGATCAACGCCAATGCGATGTAGATTTGCGGCGGCAGGTCCTCGCCCATCAGCGTCACGCCGAAGATCACCGCCCAGACCGGCACCATGTAGCTGACCAAGGACAGGAACAGTGACCCGGCGGTGGTGATCACGCGGACCCGGATCACCCCGGCCAACGCCGTCGGGAAGAGGGCCACATAGGCCAGCGCCAACAGGGCGCCGGTGCTTTCTGGGCGCGGCGGGCCTTCCATCATCCAGGCCAATGGCACCAAGACAACAGCGCCCGCGATCATCGTCGAGGCCGCCAGCGCGACGGGCGGCATTTTCGGCGCCCGCCGCGTCAGGATCGAGCCAACGGCATAGCACATCGCCGCCCCCACACAGGCCAGGCGCCCCGCCAACGTGCCGTCCGACAACGCCCCCGGACCGACCAGCAGAACCAGCCCCACAAATCCAAGGGCGACGCCCGCAATCCGGCGCGGACCGATCCCTTCCTCAGGCGAAAACACCGCCACCAGGGGCAACACCAGCAGCGGAACCGCCCCCATCGCCACGCCCGCAAAGGCCGATGGCACCTGCGTCAGGCCCCAAGACAGCAAGACGAAAGGCAGGGCGATGCTGCCCGCGCCGATCACGCCCGCAAAGCCCCAGGCCCGCAAATCGCCAACCGTTTCAAGCCCTTGGCCCAAGGCGGCGCCGATCGCGACCAGCACAAGTGCGGCCAGCGCCACGCGCCCGGCACTGACCCACCACAGGCCCAAACCCTCCAGCGACAGGGTCACCCCCATAAACGCCGTGCCCCAGATCACACCGAGGCCCAGGATCAAGACCCAGTTCAAAAGACCGGGGGAAGAAGGGGTTGCCGTCATGCCTGCGAAAGACCCCGGCACGACGCCGGGGTCAAGCGCCGTTTCGGCATGCGGTCAGCCCGCGATGGTCAATTCCACCGTCAGCGGGCAATGGTCGCTCGCCTTGGGCCGGTCAAAGCCCATGCGCGGATAGCGCTTTACATCATCCAGGCCCGGCACGCGGTAGGGCATGCCGCCCCGCACGATCTGAGGCTCTACATCCGCGTTCAAGGCCCGCAGCGCCGGCGACAAAAGCACATAGTCCAGCTGCCGCTTCGCGTCGTCCTTGGGGTAATAATGCGTCCACCGCTCACTGAACGGCAGGTTCAGAACGGGGTTGAAGCACAGATCGTGGTTGAAAAGCGGCCTCAGCCCCGACTTCGCCAACTCCTGCCCGTTGGACGACGAATGGGTATAATCGTTGAGATCCCCGCAGATCACCCATTTGGCGGCCTTGGCCGCGTCCAGCCCGCCATACTTGGCCTTCAGGATCTCGACCACGGCCTTCGCCTCGGCCTCGCGGACCGGCATGGTTTCGTCCCGTCCGCCGGACATCGATTTGAAATGACAGTTGAAAATCGTCAGGTCTTCGCCGTCGACCTTGGTCGTGATCTCCAGGCAATCGCGTCGGAACACGCGATGGCCGGGGCGCAGGCCGTAGTCTTCAAGCTCTTGGTTGAACAGGCCCAGATCGTCAAAGGTCAGCTCTTGGTGCGACGTCACCCCGATCCGCTGTTTCGACATGACGGCCACATCGATCCCGCGCCGGTCATTGCCCTCGATCAGGCGCTCCCACCCGTAGCGGATGCCGGTTGGACGATCGACATAGTAGCTGTCGAAATCCTCCAGCACCTGAAGGTTGTCGACCTCCTGCAGGCAGATGATATCGGCGCCCGTGTCCCGGATGGCCTGACCCGTCATTTGCCGCATATCTTCCGTCAAACCGACATGCAGCGCACGGCGCAGTGTCATGCCCTCCGCGTCGTCGCCGACCCCAAGAATGCTGAGTGTGCGCTCTTTCACCAACCGGCCGTAGCGGTGGAAATCAAACCGGCGCAAAAGGTTTTCAACGTTAAACGTCGCGATACGAATGGGCATCGCAGCCTCCTAATCATCTTCAAACAATGACCGGAGGGTAACACAGCACAGGTGATTCTGGTGTGAAGAAGCCCGCAACACATCGGTGCTGCGGGCCCCATTAAAAGCGCGCCAAAGACGGGCTTAGTTTTTCGCTTTGTCGACCATCTTGCCGGCCGAAATCCACGGCATCATGCCGCGCAGGGTTTCGCCCACTTCCTCGATCTGGTGCGCGTCGTTCATGCGGCGCGTGCCTTTGAAGAACGGCTGGCCGACCTGGTTCTCCTGCATGAAGTCACGCACGAACTTGCCGGTCTGGATGTCGGTCAGGATCGCTTTCATCCGGGCCTTGGTTTCATCGTAGGGCAGGACGCGCGGACCCGAGACATACTCGCCATATTCGGCGGTGTTCGAGATCGAGTAGTTCATGTTCGCGATGCCGCCTTCGTAGATCAGGTCCACGATCAGCTTCACTTCGTGCAAGCACTCGAAATAAGCCATTTCCGGGGCGTAGCCGGCTTCGACCAGCGTCTCAAAGCCCATGCGGATCAGCTCAACCAGGCCACCGCACAGAACCGCCTGCTCGCCAAAGAGGTCGGTTTCACACTCTTCTTTGAAGTTGGTCTCGATGATGCCCGAACGGCCGCCCCCGATGGCCGAGCAATAGCTCAGGCCAATCTCCAGCGCGCGGCCCGACGCATCGTTGTCGACCGCGACCAGGCAGGGCACGCCGCCGCCTTTGGTGTATTCGCCGCGCACGGTGTGGCCGGGGCCTTTGGGGGCCATCATGATCACGTCGACGCCCGGCTTCGGCTCGATCAGGCCGAAATGCACGTTCAGACCGTGGGCGAATGCAATCGCGGCCCCGTCGCGCAGGTTGTCATGCACGTATTTCTTATAGGTTTCCGCCTGCAGTTCATCGGGCATGGTGAACATGATCAGGTCGCACCAGGCCGCCGCTTCGGCGATGCCCATCACCTCAAGGCCTTCGCCCTGGGCTTTCGCGGCCGAGGCCGAGCCTTCGCGCAGGGCAACGACAACGTTCTTCGCGCCGCTGTCGCGCAGGTTCAGCGCGTGGGCGTGGCCCTGGCTGCCGTAGCCCAGGATGGCCACTTTCATGTCCTTGATCAGGTTCACATCGCAATCGCGATCATAGTAAACGCGCATGTCTCTCTCCTAAGAAGCGTGTTCCGATTGGCCGGCAATCTGACATGGTGAAGGGCACAGGTCTTGGTGGGGATTTGCAGATTATTCGCGAAATGATAGAAATACATTCGTCAAAACAGAAAATCGCGAAAAATCATGCTGGACGACACGGACCGACGCTTGCTGCGAAACCTTCAGGCCGACCCGGGGCAACCCATCGCCGATTTGGCCGAAGCGGCGCGCCTGCCGCTGGCGACCACCTATAAACGCTTGGAAAAACTGCAGGCCCAGGGGGTGATCATCGGCCAAACCCACCGCATCCATTGGCCGGCTCTGGGCTATGCGGTCGAGGTCAGTTTGCGCCTGACGCTCGACAAAACCAACCCGCGCGCCTTCGATGAATTTCTCGCCGCTGCGCGCGAAGTGCCCGGGGTGATCGAGATTCAGACCTTCCTCGGTCGGGTGGATGCGCGTCTCGCCGTGATCGCGCGCAGCATGACCCATTATCAGGATATCTATCGCGATCGCGTCCTGACCTTGCCCCACATCGCCGATATCGAGGCGCTCATGCAGGTCGCCACCATCAAAGATCAGCAGACCTTGCCCCTATGATCCCCGATCTCGACGACACCGACCGCGCCCTGCTGCGCCATTTGCAGGCCGACGCCACGCTCAAGGCCTCCGAACTGGGCCGTCGCGTGGGCCTCAGCCAGCCCGCGACCTGGCGGCGCGTGAAGCGGCTGACCGAGGCCGGGGTGCTCGGCCCGCGCCGCGTTTCGCTTGATCTGGAGGCGCTTGGATTTGGCGTAACGGTCTTTCTTGGGGTGAAGCTGGCCACCAAGGGCCGCGTCAGCCTGGAAGACTTCGAGCGGGCCGTCTCCGCCATCCCCGAGGTGCAGACGGTCGAGCATGTTCTGGGCCTCTACGACTACCGCCTGCGCGTAGTCGCCCGCGATCTGCCGGATTTCGAGCGTGTCCTGCGCCGCCGCGTCATGACCCTGCCCGGCGTCGGCAATGTCGAGGCCAATGTGCTTTTGTCCGAAGAACGGCGACCCGGTCCGCTCGGATAGGCGCGCATCGGAAACAGCTGTCGCCCATCCGCGTACGCCCGGGCGTTCGGTATACCGAAATAGACTTGGACAGCCCCCATACCCCCGCGCTACCTCAGCCTCAAAGGAATGGGAGACCCCGAATGACTGCGCTTCTCGATACCGTCGATCCGGACGGCCTGTTGGAATTTTCCGTCGTGTTCACGGACCGCTCACTCAATCACATGTCCGCGTCCTTCCGGACCGTGATGACCGATATCTCGTCGATGCTGAAAGAGGTGTATGGCGCCGAGGGTGTCGTGCTGGTCCCCGGCGGCGGCACCTTCGGGATGGAGGCTGTGGCCCGCCAGTTCGCCCAAGGGGAGGACGTGCTGGTCGTCCGGAACGGCTGGTTCTCCTTCCGGTGGAGCCAGATCCTCGAGGCAGGGGGCTTTGCCGGCGACGTCACGGTCATGAAGGCCCGCACCACCGGCAATGCGCCGACCGCGCCCTATGCCCCGGCCCCGATCGAAGAGGTGACCGCGCGTATCCGGGCTGAAAAACCCGGCGTGGTCTTCGCGCCGCATGTGGAAACCTCGGCCGGGATCATCCTGCCCGATGCCTACATAAAGGCGCTGGCCGACGCCGCGCATGACGTGGGCGCGCTGATGGTGCTGGATTGCATCGCCTCGGGCTGTGCCTGGGTCGACATGGCCGAAACCGGGGTCGATGTCCTGATCTCGGCGCCCCAAAAAGGCTGGTCCGCACAGCCCTGCGCCGGTCTGGTCATGCTGTCGGACCGGGCCATCGCCCGGATGCAAAACACCCAATCAAACAGCTTCTCCAGTGATCTGAAGGCCTGGGCCAACATCATGGCCGCCTATGAGGCCGGGGGCCACGCCTACCACGCCACCATGCCGACCGATGCCCTGCGCGTGTTCCGCGACACGATGGCGGAAACCCGCGACTACGGCTTCGACAAGCTTAAAGAGGCGCAGTTTGCGCTTGGCGCCGGGGCCCGCGCGCTTCTGGCGGACAAGGGCATCCAATCCGTTGCCGCCGACGGCTATGGCGCGCCGGGCGTCGTGGTCAGCTACACCGACGACCCGGAGGTGAAATCGGGCGCGAAATTCGCAGCACTCGGGGTGCAGGTCGCCGCGGGCGTGCCGCTGCGGGTGGACGAGCCCGAGGATTTCAGCACATTCCGCATCGGCCTGTTTGGCTTGGACAAACTCTACGATGTCGACGCCACGCTGGCCCGCCTCAAATCCGCCCTGGACCAGGTGTTCGACTAACCGCCCATTAAGGTTAACGCGCCGCCCCTTCGGCGATCGGTCCGCAGGACCGATCGTCTGACTTTGCCCGTGCGCCCCGATCCGTCGACGCGCCACCGCCCGCCCTGTCTCTGTTTTGGAAATATCCCGGGGGTTTGGGGGCTGGCCCCCAAGAGGGGCGTGTTTGGGGGCTGGCCCCCAAGAAAGGGTGTGTTTGGGGGCGGGCCCCGGTCTCGGGCGTGGTCAGCCCGACGCCCCAAGCCCCGCCCGCATCAACACACGGCGAACCGGTGCGACCGAATAAAACGCGTTCAGCGCCTTCATCCGCATGTCGCGCAGCCCCTGTGCCTCGGCCATGGACGCCCGGTTGAGCGCGTCGACCCCGGCGATGCGCGCGACGACCTCGGCGTGACGGGCCCGGTGATAGCGGCGCAGCATCTCGCGCCCGCCGGGATCGGCCCGGTTGGCGTCGGCCAGATCCAGCAGCACCCGCAAATCCGCCAGGCTCATGTTCAGCCCTTGCGCGCCGATGGGCGGCATCACATGCGCCGCCTCGGCCATCAGGGCGACCCGTTCACCCTCCATCCGGTCTGCAATCTGGCTGATGATCGGCCAGACCGTGCGGCGCGACACCAGCGTCAGCGGTCCAAACAAATGGCCCGAGCGCTCCGACATTTCCGCGTTGAAGGCCTCGGGGTCCAGCGCGGCCAGTCGCTGCGCCTCGGGGCCGCGTTCCATCCACACCACCGCCGAGGCAGGCCGCCCCTCGTGATCGGGCAGCGGCACCAGCGTGAAGGGGCCGCCCGAGCGGTGAATTTCGGTCGAGACATTCTCGTGCGGGATCGGATGCGTCACGGCAAAGGCCAGCGCCTTTTGCCCGTAGCGCGTGGTCTTTGCCCCAATGCCCGCGGCCTCGCGCACCCGCGATCCCCGGCCATCGGCCCCCACAACCAGCTTCGCGCGCACCCGGGTGCCGTCGCTCAGCGTCACGCGCGCCTCGGCGGCACGGGTCAGCACATCGTCGGTGGCCGTGCCGGGGCGGAAATCCACATGCGGCAGCCCCTCCAGATGGGCCACGATTTCGCGGCGCAGCAGCCAGTTGGGCAGGTTCCAGCCAAAGGGCAGGTCCGAGATATCGGCCGCGTTGAAATCATGGGCGACGCGGGGCTCGGGCGTCGGGCCGCCCGCATCGACAATCCGCATGATCTGCAAGGGCATGGCGTGGGGCGCCAGACGCGCCCACAGCCCGATCCGATCCAGGAATGCGCGGGACGGTTGCAAAAAGGCGGTCGTGCGCAAATCCGCGCCCACGGCCGCCCCATCGGTGATCGGGGGCGCGGGATCGGCGCAGATCACGGAAAACCCGGCCCCGCCAAAGGCCGCGGCCGCCGTCAATCCCGCGACGCCGCCGCCCGAGATGAAGATGTCTGTGTCCAGAATGCCCGTCATGCCGGGGAACCTAGGTCCGCGACCGGGTCAGGTCGAAGCGGCACTCTGTCTCAATCCGGGGCGCGGTCTAGCCCAGGGTGATCCGCACCAGCGTGATCAGCATCGCCGCGGCCAGGCCCAGGGCCGGCAGGATCAAGCCGGGATAACCGAAGATCAGGATGAGGCACAGCCAGGCCGACACCCCGCCGCCGATCGCGTACCAGACCGTGTCGTCGTCGCCCTCGACCACTTCCTTGGCCATCCGCCCAAAGATCGGCAGGCGGTAGGTCACGTGGCGGGTGATGTAGCGCGGCTTGGGTGCCTCGGCGGTCATGGTCATCTGAATTCTCCTGTGCGGTGCAGCTCACATGGGGCGCGACAGGCCGCTCAGCCAGAAGTTTCTGCAATGCAGCATCAATCCTATCGCGCCAAAAGGCACAGCCGGGGATCAGTCGGTCACCTGGGACAGGAAATCGGTCAGATCATCGGTGTGGTGATGGATATGCGGCGCCGGGTCAGCCTCGGGCGCGACATGGACCGTGCGCAGACCCATCGCGTGCGGTGCGGCCAGGTTGCGGGGGTCATCCTCGAACATTGCGGCGCGGGTCGGGTCCAGACCGTCCTTGGCGAAGACCCGTTCAAACGCGTCGGCCTGCGGTTTGGGCAGATAGCCCGCATCTTCGACGCCGTAGACCGCGTCAAACACGTCGGCCAGCCCGCGATGGGCCAGAACGTTGCGGGCGTAATGCGTGCTGCCATTGGTGTAGACGATGCGCCGTCCGTCCAGGGCCGCGATCCGCGTGGCCAGTTCGGGGTCGGCGCTGAGCACGGTGAAGTCGATGTCATGCACATCCGCCATGTAGGCTTCGGGTTCGACGTCGTGGTGACGCATCAGGCCCGCCAGCGTGGTGCCGTAGGTGCTCCAATAGGTATGGCGCAGCCGGTCGGCCTCGGCCGGGTCGATGCCCAACTGCCGCTCCACATAGGCGGTCATTTTTGCATTGATCTGCGAAAACAGCGCCATCTCGGGCGGATAGAGCGTGTTGTCGAGATCGAACACCCAAGTCTCGACGTGAGAAAAATAAGCAGACACCATGGGCGCACGCCTACGCCGAGGGCTTGGAATGCGCAAGTCTTGCCAAGGCGTTCTGGCCCGCTTAGCGTGTCGGTATACAACAGGATACCGAACCCCATGGTGATGAAACCCCCGGCGCCGCAAAAAGATGCCTATGACCTGATCCTCGACGCGATTGACACCGGGGTCTATCGCCCGGGCGCGCGCTTGGTGGAATCGGAGTTGGCCGAGCGCTTCGGGGTCAGCCGGACCCCTATCCGCGAAGCCCTGCAGCGGTTGGAAACGCAAAGCCTGCTGACCCGCGACGGGCGGTCCCTGATCGTGGCGTCGCTGGATCACGCGCAAATGGCCGAGCTTTATGCCGTGCGTCAGGAGCTTGAGGGGCTGGCCGCAAAGCTGGCCGCGCAACACGCCGCTGCCGAGGAGATCGAGGTTCTGCGCGAAATGGTCGAGGCCGACCGGGCGCTTCTGGATGATCCCGAGGCGTTGGCGCGGGCCAATCGCCGGTTCCACAACCAGATCCACCTGGCCAGTCACAACCGCTATCTCGTGCAGCAGTTGGACCTTGTCTATCGCTCGATGGCGCTCATGGCGCGCACGTCGCTGGCCGCCGCCGGGCGCGGGGAAAAGGCCCTGGCCGAGCATTCCGAGATTGTCGAGGCAATTGCGGATCGCGACGGCGATCGGGCGGCGCAGGCGCTGAAGGATCACCTGTCGATCGCCTTTGTCGTCCGCCTCAAGGAAGAAGCCGACCGTCAGGCCTGATCCGCGCACGCCTCGGGCGGGGTAACGGCCCCGAACTGCCCGTGGTCGGTTTTGCTCCAGTGGAATGGTTTGGTCGCTAGTTCGAATACCGCGTACCAAGCCGCGAAAGTACCGAGCGCATAATAGACTTCAACCAATGGAGCGTAAGGCCTCAATCCGCGCAAGTGGGCTGGGCTGGTAGCAAGGAAAGAAAGAGCGAGGGATAGCGACAAACCGAATAACATGAGTGCCAAGATTGCGCTTAGAGCCTTGGGACTCATCGCTGGTTCGACTGGATGGGGCATGCCGAGCAGCAAAACCAAAAGCGACCAAATAACGGGCGCACAAAGGTTGCCAAAGACTGCACCCGCTAACTGTACTTGAAAGCCCGTAAAGCGCAAAGGACCCAAACTCTTTAACAATCTGCGGGGCCGGCGCATCGCAGCAGCCCACGTCATCAAGTAGCCCTTCTGCCAGCGGCTGCGTTGCTTTATCCAAGGCCATATCGCGGCATTTGCTTCTTCAAAGGTTGTGGTATCAAGGATTTCCGTGTGGTATCCGTGGATTGCCAGTCGTATACCAAGGTCGGCGTCTTCGGTAACGTTGTGTGCATCCCAGGCCCCAAGGCGTTCCAGGACCTTTCGTTTAAGAAAAAGCGTTGTGCCGCCCAAGGGAACAAACAAGCCCGACTTCTGGATACCCGGCAGGAGCACTCGGAACCAAGTCGCATATTCGATGGCAAAACAGCGCGACATGCCGTTGTGCCTGGCGTTGTAATAGTCCAGTCGCCCCTGCACGCAGGCCAGTTGCGATGGGGCTCTCGCAAATCGCTCAACCACTCGGTTAATCTGATCTGGTTCCGGCCGGTCTTCGGCGTCATAGACCCCAACAATACTACCGCGAGCAAAGTTAAGCGCAAAATTCAGCGCTCGTGGTTTAGTGCGCGGTGTTCCCGGGGGAACACATACAATTCGCACCCAAGGAGGTAGGGTAGCCTTTGCAAGTGTGGATCTGGTTGTCCAATCATCAACTTCTGTAACGAGGATGACATCCAAACGCTCACGCGGGTATTCGAGCTTGGATAGGTTGGCGACAAGGGTCCCGGCAACGCTTCGCTCCTTGTAGAGAGCGACCAATATAGTCACGATGGGACGCGTCGACGGAATGGACTCTGATTGAATTATGTCAAGATGCTTGGCGCTACCGCCCCACAAACAAGCGGCGAGGGCTAAAGCCTTGAGCCCTAAGTTCAGACAAAAAAATATCAGCGCAATAGCGAAAATCGTTACCAACGATTCTCTTGGCGCGAGAATCAGAAGAGTGGCCAGAATGGCAAAAGTAGCGAGGCCCCACCGCTGAATTGTGGCCGCACGGAAAAAGCGGCTGGCAGTGCGTTGTGGCGCGCGCGCTTCTGCTTCGCGAGCCATACGAATGCCGTAAACTGCGACAGTGGCCGCAGTGATTTGCTCTCGGCTTGCTAGGCAAAAGGCCGGTCGCGTTCTATTGCGGAGCGCCTTTCGGATCTTGGGAATACGCACTGGATTTGTGACCCCAATGACGATGCGTCCACTACTACGAAGTAAAGGCGCGCAATCTAAGGCGATGGCGTTTTCGGCTGATAGGGCGTCAGCAAGGTCCGACGTTGGAGCCTTAATATCGTCTACGAGGGCTAAGTGGTGGATTTGGGCAAACGCATGCCGCATTTCATCTTCAGTGACCAGCGATCGATCAACCATGATGTCGGAAAGCGGTCGATCTAGGCCGCGTTGGGCATCCCGCGCAATCGATAAATCGGTCTCTGTGATATTGCCGTTTGCCATGAGGTACTCTGCGAGTCGTTGCTCGCGGACCAGGTTGTGCCGAGTCCGAGAGCTCCTTGCCATGCCGAGTGCACTATGCCGATTGATTTCTGTAGCCGCTATGGCAGTCGTAAGCTTCTTGGTTCCCATGCCCCCACTCCGAATGTCCCGCCAAGGCGGTCTGCATCGCGGGATTAGGCCGGAAAGCGGTTAACAGGCGGTTAACGTCCGCGGGGGGTGTCAGGCCTTGGCGGTGCGCTTGGCGATGGCGTCGGCAAAGCGCTCGAACAGGTAGAAGCTGTCCTGTGGGCCGGGGCTGGCTTCGGGGTGATACTGGACCGAGAAGATCGGTTTCCCGTCCACCGCGATCCCGCAGTTCGAGCCGTCAAACAGGCTGACATGGGTTTCCGAGACGCCCGCGGGCAGGGTCTGGCTGTCCACCGTGAAGCCGTGGTTCATCGAGGTGATCTCCACCTTGCCCGTCGTCAGATCCTTGACCGGGTGGTTGGCCCCATGGTGGCCGTGGTTCATCTTGACCGTCTTCGCGCCAAGCGCGAGGGCCAGCATCTGGTGACCGAGGCAAATGCCGAACACCGGCAGATCGGCCGCCAGAACCCCCTGGATCATCGGCACGGCATAGGCGCCGGTCGCTGCCGGATCGCCGGGGCCGTTCGACAGGAACACGCCGTCGGGGTTCTGGGCCAGAACCTCCTCGGCGGTGGTGCTTGCGGGCATCACGGTCACATCGCATCCCACGCTGGCCAGGCAGCGCAGGATGTTGCGCTTGGCGCCGTAGTCGATCGCGACGACCTTGGGGGCAGGGATGTTCGGATCACGCTTGGGGTAGCCATCGGGCCACGCCCACCGCATCTCATCCCATTTGTAGGACTGCGCGCAGGTGACGTCCTTGGCCAGGTCCAGCCCTTCCAGCCCGGAAAACCCGCGCGCGGCGGCCACCAGCGCCTCGAGATCGAAGTTCCCGTCCGGGTCATGGGCCATCGCGACATGCGGCGCGCCCTGCTGCCGGATCGCGCGGGTCAGGCGCCGTGTGTCGAGGCCGCCGATGCCGATCCGTCCGGTTTTCTCCAGCCAGGCCTCAAGCTCGCCCGTGGCGCGCCAGTTCGAGGGCTCGGTCGGATCCCACTTGACGACCATGCCTTCCGCGACCGGGTCGGCGGTTTCGTCATCCTCGGGCGTGACGCCGGTGTTGCCGATATGCGGGAAGGTGAAGGTCACGATCTGCCCGGCATAGGACGGGTCTGTCATGATCTCCTGATAGCCGGTCATCGCGGTGTTGAAGCACAGCTCGGCCACGCGCGTTCCGGTTGCGCCGAACCCTCGGCCATAAAACAGCGTTCCGTCAGCGAGGGCGAGGCAGGCGGTCGGCGTGTCGGTCATGGCACAGATTCCGGTGTGTCAGGGTAAATCGGGCCGGGTTTAGGGGGCCGGACAGGGGCGGTCAAGGCGCGGCGGTGCTGCAGGTGCACAGGGGTGGTTGTTGCGCGGCATGCGATGCCCTATCTAGGCGGCTTGGGACAGCATCAGGGGATGTGCGACATGGGTTTGCGACAGCGGATCACGACCGGCCTGAAAGAGGCCATGCGCGACAAGGACGCCACGCGGCTGAGCACGCTGCGGCTGATCAATGCCGCCGTGAAGGATCAGGACATCGCCGTGCGCGCCAAGGGCAACGCCGAGGGCGTGGCCGATGATGAAATTCTGGCGATCCTGGGCAAGATGGTGAAGCAGCGCCAGGAAAGCGCGCGCGCCTACGAAGAAGGCGGGCGGCTGGAACTGGCCGAAAAGGAACTGTCGGAGATCGCGGTGATCGAGGATTACCTGCCCCGCCAGTTGGACGAGGCCGAGGTTGAGGCCGCGGTTGCCAAGGCCATTTCCGAGACCGAAGCGACCAGCCTGCGCGACATGGGCAAGGTGATGGGCATCCTGAAAGGCAAATACACCGGCCAGATGGATTTCGGCGCCGTTGGCCCCATGGTGAAGGCGCGCCTGGGATAACGGCCGGTCTGCGCACGCCGGTGCGCGCCCTGCAGCGATGTGGGCGGGGCGGCGGCGGCTGAGCCGGGAACGCTCGGGGGGCGGCGTGCAGGGCACGCAACTTGCCAAATATGGCGGCGCCGCCAAGGGGCGCGGGTTCGGTCCCGGGCCCAAGATCGGGCCGGGTCGCGTATGTGCGCACGGTGCGAACGCCCGCCCTTGGCCCTTTCGGGGCTGTCTTCAGGTGGGCGCGGGAACCGTTGCCAAATGCGGCGGGTTTGCCAGCCCCCCCGCGCGAAAACGTCTTCGGCCTTGGGGTGTAGCGCAAAAAGGTAAACCGCCCGTCAAGTTTCGCCGGGCACCGCGCGCTACCCGCCGAAGGCCCAGGTCATCCCGGCCCAGAGGATGGGCAGCAACAGCGCCGTGGCCATGGCATTCAGCCCCATCGCCAGACCGGAAAACGCGCCCGCGGTTTCGTTGACCTGAAGCGCGCGCGCCGTGCCGATGCCGTGGCTGGCGGTTCCGATGGCCAAGCCTCGGGCGCGCCAATCGGTGATGCCCATGGCGTTCATCAGGACGGGCCCGAACATCGCGCCGAGGATGCCGGTGACAATCACCAGAACCGCCGTCAGCGAGGGGAAGCCGCCCAATTGCTCGGCAATCGCCATGGCAACCGGCGCGGTTGTGGATTTGGGTGCGATCGACACCATGACCTCGGGCGCGCCGCCCAGACCCCAGACCACCAGAACGGCGGTGGCGATGGCTGTCAGCGAGCCGGTCAGCAGGCTGGCGGCGATCGCGACGGCGGATTGCCGGACAAGGTGCCATTGCCGGTACAGCGGGATGGCCAGCGCCACCGTCGCCGGCCCAAGCAGGAAATGGACAAACTGCGCGCCCTCGAAATAGGTGCCGTAATCCGTGCCGGTCAGGACCAGCACCGCGACCACCAGACAGACCGCGATCAGGACAGGGTTCAGCAGCGGTTGGCGGCCAAACCGTTCGAACACCCAGGTCGCGCACTGGAACGCCACCAGCGTGATGGTCAGGTGAAACAGCGGTGAGACACTAAGATAGACCCAGGTGTCAGCCAGATTATCCATCCCGGTCCCCTTTTTTGCTGAGCCAGCCCATCATCAGCGCGGTGACGGCGATCGTGGCCAGGGTGCTGACGATCAGGGCGGCGCTGAGTGGCAAAAGCGCCTCGCCCAACAGCTGGAAATGCAGCATCACGCCCGCGCCCGCCGGGACGAACAGCAGGGACATGCCGCGCAGCAGACCATTGGCCGTTTGATCCAACGCCTCGGGCACCTCGCCCCGCCAGAGCAGCAGCAGGAACAGCAGGACCATGCCCAGAACCGGGCCAGGGACGGGAAGGCCGAGGAAGCCGACAATCACTTCACCCGCCAATTGGCAGGCCAGGATCAAGGTGAGATATGCAATCATGGCAGTCTCCGAAGCGCGCGGGGGGCGGGACCGGGTCATCACGACTGTGTGATCTGACCAAGGCTCCTGCGCGGGAGGGGGCTTGAACTGAGGCGTCTTGGGCCGTTTCCTGTCCATTGGACAAGGGAAGGCACCGAAGATGCGATTGAGACTACTGGTATCACTGGCCGCGCTGGGCGTTTCAAGCGCCGTTTTTGCCCATACCGGGGTTCAGAACCCGGCCGTCCTGGCGCGCATGGACGGGATGAAATCCATGGGCGGTCAGATGGAGGTCCTGGTTCCGATGGTCCGTGGCGCGACGGCGTTTGACGCTGCGCAGGTGACCGCCGCCATGGCGCGTCTGGCAGAGGAGGCGGATGCGGCTGTGATCCTGTTCCGGGACCGCGAGGTCGACCCGCGCATGGAAGCGCTGGAGGTCATCTGGACGGAGTACGAGGATTTCGAAGGCCGGCTGACCGAGCTTGCACGCCTTGCGCGCGGGTATGAAGGCGCAATCGCGGATCTGGATGCGCTGCGGGGGGCGGTGCGCGAGATCGGGGCCTCCTGCACCGGATGTCACGAGATCTATCGGGCCGAACAGTGATGCGGGTTTGGGCGTGGGTCGCGTTTGGGGGGCCTGACGGGCGCTGCGACCGGCGCTGATGCGGATCATGAATTGGTCGGGCGCGACCTGGCCTTGGGCCAGACGCTTTATGCCACCCAATGCGCCGCCTGCCATGGGGCCGCACTGGAAGGGCAACCGGATTGGCAGGTGGCGGGCCCGGACGGGGTGCTGCCCGCGCCGCCCCATGACGAAACCGGGCACACCTGGCACCACGACAATGGTCTGCTGTTCAACTACACCTATTTCGGTGGGGCCGAGGCGCTGGCTGCGCGTGGCATCACCGGGGTGCCGTCGGGGATGCCCGCCTTTTCCGGCGACCTGAGCGCGGACGAGGTCTGGGCGGTCTTGGCCTTCATCCGCTCCACCTGGCCCGCAGAGGTGCAGGCCATCCAGGACAGCCTGAACCCGCGGCACTAACCCGTCAGGGCGTGGCGCGGCGCAGTTCGCGGTCCAGCGTGTCTTTCAACGCGATGCGTTCGGGCGGTGTCAGAAACGCGCCCAGTTCCACCTCGCGGGTGCCGCCCTGAAGCGTCAGATACTGCGGGACGGGTCCGCCCTTGGCGTGCAGCACGGGGCGCACCCAATAGGGGTTGGCCTCCCAATCGCGCGGCGGGGTCTTGCCCGGATCGTGGCGTTCGAGGCGCACCAGATCGTCCCAGATCAGCACATCTTCATACATGTCGCGATCCCGCCAAGACCGTTTGAGGGCAAACCAGATGCCCCAGACCGCGGCGAGGATGAAGGGCAGCAGGGCCCAGAACACCGGGTTGCCGAGGATTGACAAAAGCGGCACCGAAATCAGCGCGGCGGTCAGCCCGATGAACCACACGAACCCGTCGGGCGTCAGGCTTTTGTGCGGGGTCAGGCGCAGGTGCAGGCGCGGGGTGTCGTCGCGGGCGGACGCGGGGAGAGTGTGCACGGGCATGGGACGGGGGCCGTCTAGTCGGTGATCTGTTGGTGGACTTCGATCACATTGCCCTCGGGGTCGTGAAAGAAGACCTGATGCCATTCCTTGGCGAATGTGGTGCCGTAGTCCGAATAGGGAATGCCGCGCGCGTCCAGAAGCGCCAGAAAGGCGGCGATGTCGTCGGTGCGAAAGGCGATATGGCCGCTGTGGACCGGGTTGATGGTCTGGCCGTTCTTGAAGGCCACGTCGAAGTTCCGCTCGGCCAGGTGCATCTGCATGGCGCCATCGGTGGCGAAGCGGATCTTGCCCGCAAAGCCCGCGTCCTCGGTCGCTTCGGTGCGGGGGAAGTTCTCGGCGGGGATGTCCGCCAGCCCAAGCACGTCGGTGTAGAATTCGTGCATCCCGTCCACATCCGGCGACACGAAATTGATGTGGTGAAATTCCAGTTTCATGGGTCCTCCCGGCGGCGGCATGGCCCCCCAATGACAAGGGGCGCCGCAATGCTCTGCGGCGCCCCTGTTGTTCGCGGTCCGTCCGGGGCGTTAGTGGCCCGGCTGGCGGTCCCACTCTTCGCGGGTCGGCAGCGTTTCGAACGTGTGCTCCGGCGGCGGGTTCGGCAGCGTCCACTCCAGCGTGTCCGCATGCTCGCCCCAGTAGGCCTTTTCCTCGACTTTCTTGCCGTAGCGCAGGGCGTAGAACACCATGCCGATGAACAGCAGGAACGAGGCGAAGGAGATGAACGCGCCGATCGAGCTGACGTAGTTCCAGAGCGCGAAGGCATCCGGGTAGTCGATGTAGCGGCGCGGCATGCCCTGACGGCCCAGGAAATGCTGCGGGAAGAAGGTCAGGTTTGCGCCGATGAAGAACAGCCAGAAGTGAATCTTGCCGATCATCTCGGGGTATTCGCGGCCCGACATCTTGGTGAACCAGTAGTAGATCGCGGCAAAAATCCCGAACACGGCCCCAAGGCTCATCACGTAGTGAAAGTGCGCCACGACGTAGTAGGTGTCGTGATAGGCGCGGTCCACGCCGGCCTGCGACAGGATGATGCCCGTCACACCGCCAAGGGTGAAGAGGAAGATGAAGCCGATGGCAAACAGCATCGGGGTTTTGAAGCTGATCGACCCCTGCCACATGGTGGCAATCCAGCTGAAGATCTTGATGCCGGTCGGCACCGCGATGACCATCGTCGCGACCATGAAGTAGGCCTGCTGCGTCAACGTCATGCCAACGGTGTACATGTGGTGCGCCCAGACGACGAAGCCCAGACCCCCGATCGCGACCAGGGCGTAGACCATCGGCAGGTAGCCGAAGATCGGCTTCTTCGAGAAGGTCGAAATCACGTGGCTGATCACACCGAAGGCGGGCAGGATCACGATGTACACCTCGGGGTGACCGAAGAACCAGAAGATGTGCTGGAACAGGATCGGGTCACCGCCACCGGCCACGTCGAAGAACGTCGTACCGAAGTTCCGGTCGGTCAGCAGCATGGTGATGGCGCCTGCCAGAACCGGCAGCGACAGCAGCAGCAGCCACGCCGTGACGAACACGGACCATGCAAACAGCGGCACCTTGTGCAGCGTCATGCCCGGTGCGCGCATGTTCAGGAAGGTGGTGATGAAGTTGATCGACCCGAGGATCGAGCTTGCGCCCGAGACGTGCACGGCGAAGATCGCGAAGTCCACGGCGCGGCTGGTCGGGGCGTCCTGCCAGCTGAGCGGCGGGTAGAACGTCCAGCCGGGGCCGGCGCCACCGTCAATGAAGACGGCGCAGAAGGCCAGGGCGGTGCCCGCCACATACAGCCAGTAGGACAGGTTGTTCAAACGCGGGAACGCCATGTCCGGCGCGCCGATCATCAGCGGCATGAAGTAGTTGCCGAAGCCCCCGAACAGGGCCGGAATCACCACGAAGAACATCATCAGGACGCCGTGGCCCGTGATCATCACGTTCCAGAGTTGTCCGTCCGGGGTACATTCGCCGGCAGCCGCCTGGCTCAGAACACGTGCCCCTTCGGCGCACATGTATTGAACACCCGGCTCCATCAATTCCATCCGCATGTAGACGGTGAAAATAACGGAAATCAGGCCCACGAACCCTGCGGTGAACAGGTAAAGGATCCCGATGTCTTTGTGGTTGGTGGACATGAACCACCGGGTGAAAAACCCCGGTCGCTCGTGGTCATGCCCCGGAACGGCGGCGTCTGCCATGTGTGTCTCCTGTTGATCGCTCAAGCAGCGAGGCGCAGGTCTGGCCCGCGCACGCGTTTCTTGGACGTGTTTAGACCGCAGTCTGCCGTCGCGCAACGCGGGTCGGTCAATCCGTCGCGGATTCAGGTGAGAAAAATTGCCTCAGATCAAAGCGCGGCGTGGCGGCGTCGGCCCGGGGTCGGATCGGGCCCGGGGTTGGGCCGGGAATCGCTGTCTGAACAGATGCCTGAATACCCTTGGCGCGCGGCGGGGCGGTCGCCCCGCACACGGATCAGGACGAGGCGAGATCGGCCGGATCAACCGGGGTCGAGTAGGCGCGTTCCGTGGTGCCAAGGCCCCGTGTGTCGCCCATGGCCGTCGGGGTGGATGAAAACGCCAGTGCCACGGCGAGGGCCACGATCACACCCAAGCCCGCCAAGGCCACGAGGAGCATCGTGATCTCGATCAGTTGGCTTTGCTGTTCTTTGGGCTCTGCTGGCTTCATCTCATCGGTCCGTTTGGCGGGTCACCCCGGCGCCGGGCGCACGCGCGCCTGACTGGCAACTGTGGCCTGTATGTTGAGGAATCGTGGCGGGAATAGGGCAATTCGGCATTTCAGGGAAAACGCAGTGTCGCCCAAGTGGAAACGACCGTGGCACACGGGGGCGATTTGTATCTGTCTGTATCTGCAAACGAATTTCTCATTCCCTGTGCCTCGTTCGACCGCTTTGGGGCCGACGATGCCGTGACCTTGGGCGGCTGTGATGGCGCAGACCCCGCCGGAACGCGCCACATTTCCGCCATATTTTCCTTGTGTGGGTGCCGTTAGCTCCGCACCTCGATATTGTCGATGAAGGCGCCCTGGTTGTCCTCGGGGCCCGTTCCGCCGATCAGCAGCATGTTCGATCCGTCGCCACCGCCGCCGGTGATCTCGACGCTATAGCTTTGCATGTCGCGGCTGCCCGGCTCGAACGTGTCGACCAGTTCGCCACCCCAGTAAACCGCGACCCCATTGTTGCCCACGCTGTCGGCCGCATCGAAGCTGACCGTGTAGGTCTGGCCGATCACGGCCCCTTCGACATGCTGACCGATCATCATGTTGCCCGGCGAGGCATCAAGATCGAGCATGAAGCCGCCATCCGTCGCGCTGATGCCCTGATAGCCGTCATGCACGATCTCGGCGCGCAGTTCGTTGATGTTGTCCCACCCCGACAGCGAGCCATCGGCGTTGTAGAAGCCCCAACCGGCGGCAAGCATGCCTTCGATGTCTTCGAAAGACGCATTCGAGATGCGGTTCATGTCGAAGCGGTTGAAGAGGGTGAAGTCCTGGGTCAGCACCGAGGCCGTGTCGGTGGCGAGGTTTTCCACGCCTCCGGACACCACGCCCATGGTCGCCAGGCCAAGCCCCACGATCCCGGCGGTCAGGACGACCCAGTCGGTCGTGACGGCGCCGCTTTCGGAGGTCAGGAAGGGATCGGTTTGCATGGCACGCTCCTGTTCCACGTCGTGGCTGATGTCGCGCGCAGCGATGGCCGTCAGCTGCGCACGTCCACGTTGTCGATGTAAACGCCTTGATTGTCCTGCGGGCCGCTGCCCTGGATAAACAGTTGGTTCGACCCGTCGCCAGCGCCGCCCACCAGCTCGACTTCGTAGCTGGTCATGGTGCGGCCCGTCGGGTTGAAGCTTTCGACCAGTTCGCCGCCCCAGTAGATGTTCACGCCATTGTTGTTGCGCGGGTCGGCGGCGTCGAAGGTCAGCGTATAGGTCTGCCCGATCACCGCGCCCTGGATTTCCTGGCCAATCATGATGTTGCCGGGGCTGGCGTCGAGATCCATCATCCAATCGCCGTCGGTTGCCGTCACGCCATTATAGCCGGACCAGTGCACCTCGGCACGGAACTCGCCGCTGTTGGTCCAGCCCGCGACGCTGCCGTCGGCGTTGTAGAAGCCCCAACCGGCCCGGATCATGCCGTCGATGTCTTCAAAGGAGGCATTGGCCATGCGGTTCAGGTCGAACCGGGTGAAGAAGGTGAAGTCTTGGGTCAGCGCGCTGGCGGTGTCGGTGGCCAGGTTCTCGACCCCGCCGCTGACGACGCCGGCCGCCGCCATGCCAAGCCCGACAGCGCCAGAGGTCAACACCACCCAATCGGCGGTGACAGCGCCACTTTCAGAGCGCAGAAATCGGGTCATGTGCAGCATGGTCAAACTCGCAATCGGATACCATTTGCGAAACCATGCTTAAGAAATGCGGTCGGAAAGGGGCAGATTTGCAGAAAATTCGGGTCGATTTGCCCGAAGAAGGGACCGCCTAAGGCGTGGGAAATGCCGTTTCGAACTGCCGTTTGAGGGCAACATCGACATCTTCCAGCGTCACGGGCAGGCCCAGATCGACAAGGCTGGTGACCCCATGCCCTGTGATGCCACAGGGCACGATTCCGTCGAAATGGCTCAGGTCCGGTTCCACATTGATCGAGATGCCGTGGAAGCTGACCCATTTTCGCAGCCGCACACCGATGGCGGCGATCTTGTCTTCGCGCGGCGTGCCATCGGGCAGGGCTGGTTTGTCGGGGCGCGGCACCCAGACCCCAACGCGATCGGGGTGGACGGTGCCGGCAATGTTGAACTCGGACAGGGCGGCGATCACCCAGGTTTCCAGCGCCGTCACGAAGGCCCGGACGTCCCGCCCGCGCCGATTGAGGTCCAGCATCACATAGGCCACCCGCTGACCAGGGCCGTGGTAGGTGTATTGCCCGCCGCGCTTGGTGTCGAAGACCGGGAACCGGTCGGGGTCGGTCAAATCCTCGCGTTTGGCCGACGTGCCGGCGGTGTAAAGCGGCGGATGTTCGAGGAGCCAGATCGCCTCGTCCGCGGTTCCCGCCGCGATGTCTGCGACCCGGGCTTCCATCTGTGCGACCGCCTCGAGGTACTCGACCGGGGCGTCCGATGTGATCCATGTGACCATGGCACGGCCTTTCTGGGCGTCAGCGCGGCAGCAGCCCCGCCTCTTTGAGGCCTTTCATATGCGATCGGCTGACCGGAATGTCACCCCCGTGGCGCATGGTCAAAACGGCGCGTTCCCCCTGGCGTGCCACCGAGGACACCTGGCCGGTGGCCACCCAATGCGAGCGGTGGACCTGCAGTCCGGGGGTTGGCGCGGTCTCGGACATGGCATCGGACAGGCGCATCAGCACCATCTCCTCTCCGGCATCGGTGCGGATACGGACGTAGTGATCTTCGACCGACAGAGCCACCAGGGCCCCGCGTTTTTCCAGGGGCAGGCGGTCGAGGATGCGGGGCACAGTCGCCCCTTGTGTCTGGGTCGCCCGGGCCTGCTGCGCGAGATTGAGTTGCACGAGGTGAAGCCCTGTCGAGACCAAACCGGCAATGGCAAATACGGTGGCGAGACCGGCCAGCGTGCCCTCATCCTCCAGCCAGTTGTCAAACACCAGCGCATTGATCGCGACCACGGTCAGCACAACGCCGATGCCCGTGGCGAGGCCCGATACGGCGACGATCGCCGCGACCGGCGCGCGGTCGCGCAGGAGGCTCCACAGAACCTCGCTGCACAGGTAACCGACGGGGTAGGTGGTCAGCACAATTGCCGCCCAATAGGCCAAGCGCGGCAGGAACCCGAGCGTGTCGCGCGTGCCAAATGCGCCCATCAAGGTCAGGGACACTGCGGTGATCGCCATCAATGTCAGCGGCAATGGACGCAGCATATGCGCGCGTAACTCGCGAAGCGTGGATGACGAAGGGCGGTCGTTCACGAGGTCTCCGACACTGTTTGCGTAGCGGGCGTTGCGCGGGGGCATCCCGGGATGATTGCAAGACTGCCAAAGCGCCCCGCCGGTCTCAACCCGGTTGGTGCATCCCCCGGACCCAGGAGACATGACATGACATTCGCCCCCTTGGCAGACGCCGACCTTGCCCTGCACCTGCATCTTTGGACGGCGGTTCTTGCGCTGGTCCTCGGCCCGTTTGCGATCTACCGGCGGCGCCGGGACGCGCTGCACAAGGCCCTGGGCTACGCTTGGGTCATGGCGATGGCCCTCGCGGCCGCATCCAGCTTTGCCTTGTCCGCCTTTGTCGTGCCGATCGCCTTGGGCTTCGGGGTGATTCACCTGCTGTCGGTCTATGTGCTGTACCAGCTTTGGGTGGGCGTGCGCGACGCGCGCCGCCGCGCGATTGCGGCGCACAAGGCGCGGATGTCTGGCCTGTATTGGCAAGGTTTGACGGTGGCAGGTGTTTTCACCTTTCTGCCGGGGCGGACGTTGAACGCGACGTTCTTTCCGGCCGAGCCCGCGCGCGCGTATTGGGTGATCGCAGCCCTCGGATTGGGCCTTCTTGCGGTCAATCTCTGGCCCCTGCGCCCGGTCCGACGGACCGCCCGCGTGCAGCAGGACGGGTAAGGTTTCCCGGCTTTCACGGTTTTTTCGCTTAGGGCAGGCGCAGGCTGTGGTAGGCTTGGGCCACTCACCGCTGCCGTATTTGAAATGACCTGGAGGGATTACGCGATGTTGACCAAGATGCTGACCACGACGGGGCTGGTTGCGGCCCTGGTGCTTGCCCCGGCCGAGCGCGCGGACGCTGACGCGGCCGAATTCATTGGGGGCGCCATTATCGGCGGGATCATCGGGCATGCCTTGTCCCAAGGAAACTCCGGCACCCGCGGCGGCACGGCGACGCGCACGGTGCGTCCGGCCATCCCGTCGACGCAGGAAGGCCGCGAGACCCAGACCGCGCTGAATTATTTCGGGTTCAATGCCGGGGTCGTGGATGGCCAGGTGGGCAACGGCACCCGCGCCGCGATCGAGCGCTACCAGGGCGCCATGGGCTACCCGGTCAACGGGCTCGAGTTTTCCGCCTACCAGTTCGATTTCCTGATGGATGCCTATTACTGGGCCACCAATGGCGGAGCCGGGCAGACCGGGCTGACCAATGTCTCGCTACTCTACGCTTATCGGGACAACGTGCAGAACGGCGGTTCGATCCAGGCGGCGGCCCCTGTGGCGCCGCCCGTTACAACCGTCATCGTGACCCCGCCGGCGACGGGGTCGACCGGGACGACGACATTGGCATCCAGTGCCGCCGCTGCGGTGCCGAACCTCTTCGCGGGGGCAAGCGGCGCACCCTCGCTGGCGAATATGTGCAACGGCGTGATGCTGCAGACCTCGACCAATGGCGGCTACGCGACACTGGCGAACATGCCGGACCCGGTGTTCGTCCTGTCCGAGCAGTATTGCGTGGCGCGCACCTATGCCATGGCAGAAGGGGAAGACCTGATGCGCGGGATCGTCGGTCTGACCCAGGCCCAGGTGACCGAGCAATGCGGCGCGTTTTCCACGATGCTGGCCGCTGAAATTGACCGCATCGGGATTGCCCCCCGGGACGTGCTGATGCCTGAGATGGCCAGCTTTGCCGCCGGAACGGGCATTCCGCCCGCCGAGTTGTCGGCGACGGCGCGTGTCTGTTTGTCGGTCGGCTACACGCAAGACGATATGCGGATGGCGGTTGGATCGGCCCTCGTGCTGACGGCATTGGGCGAAGCGGCGTATGGCGAACTTATGGGCCATCACCTGCAGCACGGGTTCGGGGCGGACGAACGCCCGGACATGGCGGTGGCATGGTACGATGCCAGCCTTGCGGCCCGCCTTGACCGGGGCGACGTCGGATGGGCCCGCCGTGGTCCCGGCCGCGCAGCCCGCGGCGACACAAGCGTTGCCGACCTTTACGATCAACCAGTAACGGGTCGGGGTGAGGTTCAGGCCGGCACGCCATGGGATGGCGTGCCGGTTTTCATTTCACGCCCCGCCATCTGAAATTTTCCACGCCGCCCCCCTTCACAAGCCCCAAACCCTCGGCTAAGGAACCGCGACCTACCGGTGATCACGTGCGGTCGTGGCGGAATTGGTAGACGCGCAGCGTTGAGGTCGCTGTGGGGTAACTCCCGTGGAAGTTCGAGTCTTCTCGACCGCACCATTTTCCAGACAATCCAAGGGAACGTCGTCGCGTTGGCAAAGCCTGCCGCGTGGTCTTGGCGTTTGGCGCGTGCCCTGCAAGACTGCGGGTCGAAACGGATGTGGAGGACCGCAATGGAACTGATGCGTGTGGGGGAAGCAGGGGCGGAACGGCCCGTGGTGCGGGTCGGAGGTGTGACCCGCGATCTGTCACCGGTCGTCCCCGATATCGGTCGGGACACGATCCAAGGGTTGCGTGCCGCATTGTCCGAGACCGACCTGACCCAATTGCCCGCGTTCGACACTACGGGCCAACGCATCGGCGCCCCGATTGCGCGGCCCCGCAATGTCTGGGTGATCGGCTTGAACTATGCGGACCATGCGGCGGAGGCCGGGTTGCCCACACCGAGCGAACCCATCGTGTTGACCAAATCCAGCGCATCCGTGTGCGGACCGCACGATCCGATCCTCAAAAGCCCGGGGATGACCAAGCTTGATTGGGAGGTCGAACTGGGCGTCGTGATCGGGAAACCGGCCCTGAACCTGACGCCCGGCGATGCCCCGGACTGTGTTTTTGGGTATTGCGCGGTCAATGACGTGACCGAACGGGCCTGGCAGTTCGATCGCGGGGGCACTTGGACGAAGGGGAAGGGGTACCCCAACTTCTGCCCGACCGGGCCGGTTCTGGTGACCAAGGACGCGATCCCGGATCCGGGCAACCTGAAGATGCAACTGCGCGTCAACGGCGCGTTGAAACAGGATGGCAGCACGGCAACCATGATCTTCGATGTGCCTCAGATCGTGCAGTACCTCAGCCAGTTTGTTCTGATCGAGCCGGGGGATCTGATCTGCACCGGCACCCCGCCGGGTGTGGGTATGGGGCAGGAACCGCAGCAGTTCCTGGAGGTGGGCGACACCGTCGCGCTGCAGATCGAGGGGTTGGGCGCGCAGAGCAACGACGTGATCGCCACGGGCTAGCCCCGGGCGCGGTCGCGGTGGGTCTAAAGGGCGGGGGTCAACCCGGCGGACTGAAGATCGTTCAGCTTGGCATAGGCGCCGCCGGCGGCCATCAGTTCGGTATGTGTGCCTTCTTCGACCACGCGGCCCTGATCCAGCACAACGATCTTGTCGGCATCCCGGATCGTCGACAGCCGGTGGGCAATTACGATGGTCGTCCGGCCCTTGGCCAGCCGGACCAAGGCCTCTTGCACCACCTGTTCGGATTTGGCGTCCAGGGCCGATGTCGGCTCGTCCAGCAGCAAGATCGGCGCCGATTTCAGCATAGCCCGCGCAATGGCGACCCGCTGGCGCTGACCCCCGGACAGGGACGAGCCGCGCGGCCCGACCTCGGTGTCCAGACCATCGGGCAGGGCATCGGCAAACGCCAGCACGTTCGCGTCCTCGGCGGCCTGGCGCACCTCCTCGTCCGAGGCGTCCAGACGCCCAAGGCGAATGTTTTCTCTGATGGTTGCGTCGAACAAGGCCGTTTCCTGGCCCACCACGGCGATGGTGTCGCGCAGGTCTTCGATCTTGACGGAGGTGACGGGTTCCGTGCCGATCTCGATCCGCCCGTTATCGGCATCAACCAATCGCGTGAGCAGTCCGAATACCGTGGTCTTGCCCGCGCCGGACGGACCGACCAGCGCCGTGGTTTGGGCCTTGTCCGCGGTGAAGGTCAGGCCCCGCAGCACGGGCGCGTCCCCATAGGCAAATTCGACATCCTGAAACGCGACGGCGCCGGGGGGCAAGGGGTGTGCTTCGACCGGGTCCAAAATCGTGGGCTCCACTTCCAGGACCGAATACAAGCGGTCGAGGGACGCAAGGGCGGCCTGGACTTGCCCGGCGATGTTGGACAACCGGCGCAACGGTTCGAAGATCAAGCCGAGCGCCGTGAAAAACGACATGAATTCGCCAACGGTTTTCTCTTCCGCGATGATCTGCTGGCCGCCGAAATACAGGACGGCGACGAAACCCGCGGCCGCCAGGATGTCGACAAGGGCCGGGTTGGCGGCCATTCCGACCTGCGACTTGAACGCGTATCGCAGGTACTGCCGGACGTCGGTTTCGAACCGGGCATCGAGATGCTGTTCCAGTCGGTTGAGTTTGATGGACTGGATGCCGTGGAACATCTCGTCAAGCTGTGTGGACAGACGCGCCGCGGTTTCGCGCGAGGCCCGGGCCGTGTCGAGGATCAGTCGCTGCAACCCAAGCAGGGGAATGGCCAGCAGCGGCAACCCCATCAGCGCCAGCACGGTCCACAGCCAGTCGGTGTAGAGCATGACCGCGAACAGGGCGAGCACCGTCACCGTATCGCGGCCAAGGGACATGATCGCCGTTGTCGACACGACCTGCAGGGTCGTGGTGTCGCCGCGCACCCGTTCGATCAGGGCGCCCGGTGCGTTGAACTGAAAGAAGCTGACGTCCAGTGTCAGCAGATGTCGGACCAGGCGGGACTGCAGTGCAGCCGTGACCCGCAGGCCGATTGCCGCAAGGATCAAACGCTGTGTCAGGCCCGCCAGCGCCCGCAGCAGGAACAGACCGGCGATGCCAAAGGCGATCCAGGCCACGCCGTCCATCGAGCCCGACTCGAACAGGTCGTCAAAGAGCGGCTGGATCAGATACGCAAAGCCCCCCATGGCCGCGCCTTCGAGCGTCATCAGAAGCGCGGCTCCCAACAGGAAGGGCAGGTATCGGAACACATGGTCGCGCCAGAAACGCAGGATCAGCGCCCGCGCCGTGGTGCGTTCCAAGGCCGAAGGAATGTCTGGGGTGGGCTGTGCCAGGGTGCGGCTTCCAAAATTGGGTCGTCGTCCCTGCTGCCTACGCCAAAGGGCCGCGTCAGACAAGCGGCGCGGGGCCCCGTACTGGACGGCGCAGGCAAACCCTGTCAGGTCAGGATCAAGGCCGCGCGCCGCCGCGGTTCGAGACATCTTGCGAAGGAGGGGACGCCATGCCCAAAGGTTACATCGTCGGTCACATCACGGTCAGAGACCCCGAGGCCTACAAGGAATATGTCGAGAAAGACACGCCGATCCTGCTGAGCCACGGGGCCAAGCCCATCATCCGGGGCGGCCAGTCGCAGATCATGGAAGGCGAGACCTACGAGCGCCACGTGGTGTTCGAATTCGAAAGCTACGAAGCCGCGCTCGCCGCCTACAACGACCCTGAATACCAGGAGGTCGCCGAGATCCGCCGCCGGACCGCGGACAGCGTGATCCTTGTGGTTGAGGGCGTCTGAGCCACACCTGAGACACACATGGGCCGCAGCCCACGCGGCGCCCTTACGAGACGCACGGATTTCCTGTAGATATTGTGCTGAGAGCAGGCACAAGAGCGGGCTAAACCGTCGTGGCGTATACGATTTATGTCCTCCAGGAAGGGTCGATGACCATTTCTGGGGGTGCACAGTTGGATGGGATCACCCAAGGCGATGGATCGCATTTGGAGGGTGTGACCATCACGTTGAACTCCAACGCGTGGTTGCCGGTGGAGATTGACGATAATGACCCCAACTTTCGCGACAATGATGGCAGTCAGCGGTTGGACCAGGATGTCACGCTGGATGGCGTGACCTATACGGCCGGCACGCGGGTCGAGGCCGAGTACAGCCTGACCGCCAGCTACAATGGCGACACCTTCACGCTTGTCGCTTTCAATGTGCGCAACAGCAGCCCGGCCTACGGGACCGTCGAAGGATTGGCCTTTATTGGCGGACCGGGTGAATTTCCGCCGGTCGGCGTTCCGTTGCAGATCGACGACGCGCAGGAAGGCCCGAGTTTTCCGGCCACGACCTATGCCACGCCGGTGTGTTTCGCGGCGGGCACATTGATTGCCGTGCCCGGCGGAATGCTGCCGGTTGAGGCGCTGGAGGTCGGGCAAAAGGTGCTGACGCCAGATGCGGGCGCGCTGCCGGTGCGGTGGGTCGGACAGCGCACGGTGCCGGCCAGCGGCCGGTTTGCACCGGTCGTCTTCGCGCCGGGTGCGATCGGGAACCTCCGCGAACTACGCCTGTCGCGGCAACATCGGTTGCGGCACCGCAGTTGGCAAAGCGAGTTGATGTTCGGTGAGCGCGATGTGCTGATCTCGGCGGTGCATTTCGTCAATGGGCGGGACATCCGCATCGAGGAGGGGGGCACCATCACCTATGTCCACATCCTGTTCGATACCCATCAGATCGTGCTGGCCGAAGGGGTGGAGGCCGAGAGCTTTCACCCGTCACTGCGGAACATCGACGGCCTGACCACGGCTGCCCGGGCCGAGCTTCTGGCGCTGTTCCCCGAGCTTGGTGCGGGCGGGCTATATGGTCCGACCGTTCACCCGGCCCTGACCGGGCGCGAGGCGCGGGCGCTTCTGGCCGCCTAGGGCAGCAAGGCGATCCACGCACTGGCGGTCAAGATGCTGAGTATCGTGCCGATCAGCACCGCCGACGCGGTCACCCGTCGCGCCGCGCCATACATGTTCGCGAAGAGATAGCTGTTCACGCCCGGGGCCATGGCCGCCGTCAAAACCGCCGACCGCAACTGTCCGTCAGACAGGTCTGTCAGCGTGATACCGAGGCAAAAGGCAATCATCGGATGGAGCAGCAGGGACAGGCCGCAAATATAGGCGATCACCAGCATGTCGCCCTCGGGTTTGTAGCGATAGAGGACACCGCCCAGTCCGAACAGGGCCGCTGGTAGGGCCGCGCGGATCATGAGGTCGAGCGCCTCACCCACAAGCCCGGGGATCGGCACGCCGCTGAGGTTCACCGCAAACCCAAGCGCGATGCCGATCATCAGCGCGTTGGAAAACATCGCCTTGGTGATCTGCAGGGCAACGGCGCCGGGGGCGGCCTTGTCGGCGCGCACGATCTCCATCGCGGTGATGCCGACGAAATAGCAAAACGGGGCATGCAGCGCGACGATGGCGAAGTTCGGCCCAAGCGCGTCGATCCCGTAGGCGCGTTCCGTGATCGGCAGACCAAGCAGAACCGTGTTGGCAAAAAGCGCCGAGAAGCCGATCGCCACGCAATCGGGCCAGGGCCGCCCAAACAGCAGGCGCGCGCCAAAGAGCCCCAGAAAGAAACACGTTGCCGAGCCGGCATAGAAGGACACAAGCAGGCTCAGCTCGAAATCCGCGCCCAGATCCAGCGTCGCGATGCCCGAGAACAGCAGGCACGGAATGGCGAATTTCTGGGTGAAGACCATGAGGCCCTGCACGCCTTCATCGCTGAAGAGCCCCCGCCAAACTGCGAGGTAACCGGCCGCCACCACGAGGAAGACCGGAAGGATGATGCCAAGGATGCTGCCCATTCAGACCTGGTAGCTCAGGACCATGCCGTCATAGGCCGGTGCGATGTGATCGGGCGTTTCGTGCAGCACGGTCTGATAATCCAGGTCGATATGCATGTTGGTCAGCACGGCGCGCCGTGGCGCGGCCCGCGCGATCCACGACAGGGATTTTTCCAGGTGCGCGTGGCTTGGATGCGGGGTGCGGCGCAAGGCATCCAGCACCCAACAATCGAGGTTCTCGAGGGTTGGCCAGGCATCGGCCGGAATGTCTGAGACGTCCGGAAGATAGGCCAGGTCCGCGATCCGAAAGCCCAGGCTGTCGATATTGCCGTGCGTCACCTCAAACGGGGTCAGGGTGATCGGACCACCGGGGCCCGTGATCTCCACATCGCCCGTGATGGAATGCAGGTCCAGAATGGGCGGATAGGCCGAGCCGGGGGGCTGCACGAAGGCATAGCCGAAGCGGTTGAGCAAATCGTTCTGGGTGGCACCATCCGCATACACCGGCAGGCGCTGGCGCATGTTGAAGACGATCATGCGCAGGTCATCCAGCCCATGCACGTGATCCGCGTGTGCATGGGTGAAGATCACGGCGTCCAACCGCCCGATCCCGGCATCCAGCAGTTGCTGACGCAGGTCGGGTGAGGTGTCGATCAAGACAGCGGTTTCGCCGTCTTCGTCGATCCGCTGGATCAGCATGGAACAGCGGCGGCGCGTGTTCTTGGGCTCGGCCGGGTCGCAGTCGCCCCAATGCCCGCCCAGACGCGGCACGCCGCCGGACGAGCCGCAGCCTAGGATGGTAAAGCGCAATTCGGCCATCAGGCGGCCCCGGCGCGGTTGGCCTGTGCCCAGGCGGGAGCTTTCCAGAACAACCGGTCGAAATTGGCGCTGGTTTGCGCGGCAAACTCGGCCTCGGTCATGTCGAAGACCTGCGCGCCGACGCGGGCGGTGTGCGCGGTGTAGGCCGGTTCGTTCCGTTTGCCGCGATGGGGCGGCGGGGCAAGATAGGGGCTGTCGGTTTCGACCAGAACGCGGTCCACCGGGGCGGCGGCGAAAATCTCGCGCAGTTCGGTTGATTTCGGGAAGGCCGCGATGCCCGACATGCTGAGGTAAAAGCCCAACTCCAACGCGGCACGGGCAAGGTCCGCGCCGGACGAAAAGCAGTGCATCACGCAGCTATAGGGGCCGGCGGCGTGTTCGTCTGACAGGATGCGGGCCATATCGTCATCGGCGGCCCGGGCGTGGATGATGAGGGGCAGCTTGGTCTGCCGAGCCGCCTCGATATGGATGCGCAGGCTGTCCTGCTGCACCTCGGCGCTGTCGGCGGTGTAGTGATAGTCGAGCCCAGTTTCCCCGATGCCCACGAATTTGGGATGCTCGGCCAGGGCCACGAGTTCGTCCACCGATGCCATCGGCTCCGAGGCCGCCGACATCGGATGCGTGCCCGCGGCCCAGAAGACGGGGTCATGGGTGTCCGCGATGGCGCGGATGTCGGGCGCGGTGCGCAATTTGGTGCAGATCGTCACCATGCGCGTGACGCCCGCGGCCACCGCGCGGTCAACCACATCCGGAAGCTCTGCCGCCAACTCGGGAAAATCCAAGTGGCAGTGGCTATCGACGATGGCGGGTGGCGTGTCGGACATGCGGACGGTGCTTTGCTGGCGGATCAGGCCGGCAGGCGGGCAGCCATCCGGTCACATTCGAGGAACATATCGAACACGAGCGCGGCAGGGTCAAGGTTGACCGCTTTCCCGCGCCGCGCCTTGGCCGTGAGCGTCGCGGCCAGATCGGCCCAGGCCCGTGCGGCATGGGCATCAGGGGCAAGGCGGGTCAGGGTTTGTGCCTCTCCTTGAGCGATCTCGGAGGGGGCCTGACCGGTGCTGCCCGTCCGGGCCAAACGCGCCAGAAGCAGGTCGAGCAGATTCAGCGTCAGATCAAAGCGGCCATTGTCGCGCCCGGCGGCGGCCTCGGACAGGCGCAGGGCAAGGCTGCGGTCGAGCCGCGGAAGGGTCGACAGAAGGGCCACAAGGTCGGCGTAAAGCGCCAGGCCATCGGACTGCAAAAGCGCGATGGCCTCGCCCACAGACCCACCGGCGAGCCGCGCCAGCGCGTCGGGATTGTCGGGCATATCCTGGCCCGCCTGCTGCAGGGCCTTGCCCAGGTCGGATGGGGACAGCGCCCCGAAGCGCAAAACCCGGCAGCGCGACCGGATGGTCGGCAACAGGCCCGAGGGGCGGTGGCTGATCAGGAACAGGACCGCGTCCTGCGGCGGTTCCTCCAGCTCTTTCAGCAGGGCGTTTGCCGCGCTGGTGTTCATCTCATCGGCACTGTCCACGATGACGACGCGCCGCCCGTTTCCGCCGGCGGACAGGGCGAAGAAGGCCTTGAGCGCCCGCACCTCGTCCACCGTCAACTGGGTCTTCAACCGTTTGGCCTTGTCATCCCACGGGCGCCGGATCAGGCAGAGGCCCGGCTCGCTGAGCGCCGCCATGCGGTGGGCGACGGGATGATCGGCGGACACATCGAGGCTTTCGGGCGGGGGCGGGGCCCCGAAGAGGCCATCGCCGTCGTCCTTTGGGGTGGCCAACAGGAACCGCGCGGCCCGCCAGGCGAAGCTGGCCTTGCCGACACCTTGTGGCCCGGTCAGGAGCCAGGCGTGCGGCAAGCGCCCCGACTGATAGGCGGACAGGAATGTCTGCTCGGCCGCGGCATGGCCAAAAGGCTGTGCCGTCTGACGCGGGTGCGGGGCACCATCGATGCGGTCGGCTTCGGGCGGGGTGTCGTCACTCATGCGTCTGGGCGTAGCACGGCCCGCCGGGCAGGGCGAGGGTGGCTCATGCCGGGGCGGCCAGCGCGGCCTGCACGGTGTTCATCACGTCTTGTGCCACCGCGTCGGCGTCGCGCGCGCCATCGATAACGCGGAACCGGTCTGGCTCGGCCTGGGCGAGGGCGAGGAAACCGGCGCGCATCTTTTCCTGAAACGCGAGGCCAAAATCTTCGAACCGTTCCTCGATGCCAGCACGTCCCTTGGCGCGGGCCAGCCCCTCGGCCGGGTCCATGTCGATCAGCACGGTCAGATCGGGTTCACGGCCAATCATCAGGTCGTGCAGGGCATCGACCATGTCGCGCAAATCCCCGCGTGACGTGCCCTGATACATGCGGGTGCTGTCGGCGAAGCGGTCACAGACGACGACCTTTCCGGCCTCAAGCGCGGGGGTGATCGTGCGTTCAAGGTGGTCGCGCCGCGCCGCGGTAAAGAGCAGAATTTCGGTTTCGGCGGACCAACGGTCGGGGTCGCCTTGCAGAACGAGGGCGCGGATTTCTTCGGCCCCCGGCGAGCCGCCGGGTTCGCGCGTCAGAAGCGTTGGCAGCCCTGATGCATCCAGCGCTTCGGCCAGACGCCGCGCTTGTGTGGACTTTCCCGACCCGTCGATGCCCTCGAAACTGATGAACAGGCCGCGTTGTGCTGCCGCCATCAGCCGCCCGCCGGGGCCTGAAGCGGCGCAGGGGGCGGGCCAAAGATCTGGTGCATCACATCGCGCGCAGCGGTCATGAACCGCACGCGCAACCCGCCCTGGTCGACCGTTTCGGTCGCGACAAGCGGCACCCGGTACTGGGTTTCGTCGGCCTCCCCGAGGCTGACGACCATTTCACCAATCACATCGCCCGCCATAATCGGTGCAGGCATCGGGCTGACATAGGTCAGTTCCGCCTCAACCCCGTCGGCGCTGGACACCGGGATCAGAAGTGACAGGGTCTCCTGCGGTGCGAGGCCCACGCTGTCGGAGGTGCCCATGAAGACCGGCGCGCGGGCCAGTTCCACGCCTTCGGTGACGACATCCCGCATCACGAACTGGCGGAACGCCCAGGACAGGATGCGCTCGGATTCGCGCCCGCGGGCGGCGGCGCTATCCAGGCCGGTGATGACAAAAGTCACCCGGCGGTCCCCTTGCACGGCCGATCCGACAAGGCCGTAACCCGCTTCCTGCGTATGGCCGGTTTTCAAACCATCCGCCCCAAGCCCCATGCCAAGCACCGGGTTGCGGTTGAACCGGTTCGCCGGTGCCCGCCCTTCGTAGTCGAACTCGGTCTCGGCAAAATAGGTGTAGAGCTGCGGGTGTTCGGTGATGATCTCTTCGGCGAGGATGCCCAGATCGCGCATGCTCATCACATGGCCGGGGGCGGGCCAGCCGTTGGAGTTTATCAACGTCGTCTGGTCCATCCCGAGCTCGCGCGCGCGGTCGGTTGCCATGCGCGAGAACCCGGCTTCGGTTCCATCCGGGCTTAGGGCTTCGGCCAGAACCGCCGACGCGTCATTGCCCGACACCACGATGACACCCAGGATCAACTCCTCCACCGTTGGGCGGTCCGAGGTGTTGAGGAACATGGTCGAGCCGCCATAATCCATCGCGTGCTGGCTGACGGGCAGGCGGGTCTCCAGGCTGAGACGCCCATCGGCAATCGCTTCGAAGGTCATCAGAAGCGTCATCAACTTCGACATCGAGGCCGGGGGCAGCGGCACCTCGGCGTTGTGCGAGAGCAAAACCTGCCCGGTGTTGTGGTCGATCACATAGGCGGCTTCCGCCTCGGTCTGAAACGCCTGTGCGCGGGCGGACGTGCTCACTCCGAGCACCAGGGCCGCGGCAACACAAATCGCGCGGCAGGTCAAAGCATAGGTAGCGACGTGCATAGGTCCCTGCGGTTTGGGGGCGCCAGATCAGCGCCGGACGAAATATGCGTCGTCAAAGCCCAACTCACGGACGGTTTCAAGGATCGCGGCACGATCGCCGCTTGTTCCTGCCGGGCCCACGACCACGCGCCAGAAGCGGCGGCCATTCGACGTCTGATCATAGATCGTGGGCACTAGTCCCGCCCCGCGCAAGGCCTGACCTGTGTTGTTGGCGTTTTCTTGCACAGAGAAGATCCCGATTTGGACAAATGGCCGCTCAAGACCCGAGCTGGCCGCGGGGCGCGGGGCCGGGGCGGGCGCCGGTTCGACGGCGGCGGTTTGCACGGGCGCGGCTTCCGTGGCTTCGGCTTCTTCGATGGCCGCGGCCGCTGCGACGATCGGATCGTCCAATGTGGTGCTGCTGATTTCGGGCGTGTCGACGCCGTCCGCGTCCGCAACGGCCAGGGGCGCGTCGGTCGCAGGGGCGGGGTCCGGCTCGGCCACTTCCTCGCGGCGCAACGCGGTGACGTTTAACATGGTCGGATCGCCCGCCAGAATGTTCAGCGCCGCCGCGGCGTCGGACGACACCATCAGCGAGGGGCCGGGATTGTCGCGTTCGCGCCGGAACAGCGCCCCGATGACGAAACGCCCGTTTTCCTCGTTCCGGATGATGACACGTTCGGGATCCGTGGCCGTCGGATGGGCCACCCAGACGCCGCCGAGCGAGGGGCGTCCATCCCACAGCCCGTCTTCGCTGACCTGGAACACATCGGGCGCTTCCACGTCGCGTTCCACCAGCCGGGTCGCCCCGATCGGCGCCGGACCGTCACCCGTCGCGTCGCGGGTTCCGAACGGCTGGAACTCTTCCGTGCAGGCGGCCAGCGCCAGGACGCACAGGATCAGTACCCCGGGACGGGCCAAGGAAAGAGGGCGAAGGGAGGTCATCATACTGCTCGATCTCGCACGCAAACGGCACTTGTGTGCCTATGTTTTATGGGCCGGTCTGAACGCCGGTTTAGCCTCAATTGTCGGCATGATAGCGGGTTCGACCCGTTCTGAAAATCGCAAGGTCTTAACGGCGCAAGGGTCCGCCGAAAGCGTGTCTTTCAGAATCGACTCGGGCGGCGTAGGACGAAGCGCCCACAGCCCGGAGGAGTGGCAGAGTGGTCGAATGCACCGGTCTTGAAAACCGGCGTGCGTGAAAGCGTACCGTGGGTTCGAATCCCACCTCCTCCGCCAAGCACCCCATGTCTTCCTACAAGGTACCGTGCCGGGTGGGCGTCCTGCGCCAGCGCGTTCAGCCAAATGCGGCCAACGACGCGACGAAGATCGCGCAACAACCGGCGGCCCAAGACACCCATGCCGCCCCACCAGTTAAACGTACTCCTCCGACGGCCTCCTCGAGTCCAGGCATGGCAGGGAACCTACCGAAATAGGATAGAATCGCACTGAGTGGTTTCCAGAGGCTCTGAAGAGCAGCCCATCCGGCGATTGCCACTTCAACGCGCATGTCCTTGGTCGGGCTTACCCAATCGTCTGTATGGCTCGCGCGACGGAGGACTGTGCGCTCTTCTTTCGTCTTGCCGCGCTCACACCCTATGATCAGAAAGATCAGGCCGGTGGCGAGACCCCAAATGGCCCCGACCGACAGAAGGGTGTGACCGAGGCCGCTTGCAAACACAAGTCTGAGTTGCGCAGCTATGCCAGCTTGAAGTTGCGCGAGCCGCGCGTCCAAGAATGGGGCGGACTCATCGTTTATGCGTCGCCGCATTTCGGAAAGGGGAGCGACGCTGTCGCCTGGTACAATTTGGGCCAAGTTGTCGGTTTCTTCAAATGCTGCGGACCGCGGCAGAAGCGTTGCTGCTTCTTCCGGCCGGATGAATCTGATACGGCTGTCTGCCGCGTCACCGGCTGTTGAGAGTGGCCAATGGCTTGGGTCAAAAAGGGTGTGGGCGGCTCGGAGATCGCGAAAAGACGATCCGCGCAAATCGACCCCTGATACCCGAGCGGCACCCAGATCCAGCCCGATGAAGTCCCCCGTGAGGGAGCCACCGCTCATATCGGCGCATTGCATGACCGCGTTGAACGTGTCGGCCTCAACGCGCACGTCTCGTAAAACGGCATAGGATAAATCCATTCCCATGATGCCGTTGCTGGAAGTAAGCACAACGTTCGTCAGGCTGGCGCAGCGCAAATTCACTTGGTGCGATGTGTTCGTGAAATCCAGGCGCTCACCGCTGATTTCAGCACATTCCCCAGACGCACCACCAAGCACGGTCTGGCTGTCTGGCCGTGTGCGATCCTGACAATAGCTGCATTGCGGCAATCCGTCGTGCTGGCCGAATTCAATTCGATGCAAAACACAGCGCGGGATGGCAGCCTCGGTGTACCCGGCGTTCGGATAAACGTCGGTTATCGGCACCGGGGGCAGCACTTTGCCTGCGGTAACGGCTTCCAGCCCGGCGAAGAAGATTAGCGTTGGCGCGGCTATGGTGAAGATCGCAGCGGTGATGGATTGCCGGCTCATGGATCTATTCGTCCGTTCTGATGTGGTGGAGCGGTCCCAAATTGCCCGTCAACGTGACCGGGACGGCCAGTCGAGGGCCTCCATCCGGGTTCTGTGCCACGGCCACATTGACATCTGCGAGCGGTATCGCGCTTCCGAACGGCAGTTCCTGTGCCGCGAACCAAAAAGCCTCCGTGCTCAGGGCGGCGTTCCCGTCGTTGCCGTCACCGAGCAACTCAGAGGCGCGCGCGCCCAATGAACCGGACCGCGCGTCCTGACGGCCGCTCGCGAGTTGCGCCCAGGCATCATATCCCTGCAAGACCTGACGAATTGATAGATAATCGGCTCGAACCGCCCCAACGAAATAGGTGAGACTGTCTTCGTTCGAACCCGCCCCCGTATCCTCGATCTGGTCGAAGAAAAGGGCGGGTTCCACGCGAGAAAGGCGTGCGGGGATCTGCGCCAGGATCAACTGGCTGGCAAACTGTTCCGCGAGTATTTGACCGAGTCCGTCATTTGTCCGCACAACAAGTTCAACCTCCACCACGCCGTTGCGAGACACCAAACCCTGCGCTCGGTCGATGGCGCCAGACAGCGAGGTCGCGGGCAAGCTTGGGTCAAGCGATTGTTCGCCCAGAAGGACGGCTGGAATCGGACCGAGGGCTGGCTCGAAGAATGGAGCAAATCCGTTGTCCAACGACAGCCCGCGCGCCATTTCGCGCACGGCCCGATCCGTGCTTTCGGACTCGGTGCTGGGGGCGTCGGGTGACACGCGGGGTTGCAAGATGTATTGGCGCGCAATTCTTTGGACCGAATACTCGATCTGGGGATCATCGGCCATTCGGGCGCGCATTTCCGGGGTGGCCCCTGTGGCATCCAATGGGGCGATCAGATGAATTTCGCCGTGTGTCAGGGCTGCCCAGAGCGCGTCGCGATCGGAGAATAGAGCGAAACGGACGGCCTGGATCGCCGGGACGTCGCTCCATCGACACTGTACCAATACCGACTGGTCGGGAAACAGTTCATCGGGCACCGGGGCGTAGTGACCTAGGCCCGAAATCATTTGCTGATCGATCGCCGGAGATTGGTTTCGATAGGGAATTATATCGCAAAGTAACATTTTCCTTGCCCCTAGTGACTCTGTGATATAACATATAGTCACTTCAAGAGGTGAGCTATGACACAGAAAGCACCCGGCAAGCATCAGCGCAAAGGTTTGACGCTTCTGCAAATCGCGGACATGTTCAGCGATGAGACCAAAGCGCGAGAGTGGATCGAGGAACAACGTTGGCCGGATGGTCCTTATTGCCCGCATTGCGGATCGGACAATGTTCGGGTTGGCGTTAACCACAAGAGCATGACCCACCGTTGCCGGGATTGCCCCAACAAGCCGATGTTCACAGTTCGGATTGGCAGTGTCATGCAGAGTTCCAAACTGTCTTACCGGGTTTGGGCCGTTGGAATTTACCTGTTTACAACCAGCCTCAAGGGTGTGTCTTCGATGAAGTTGCACCGGGAACTTGGGATCGGCCAGAAGGCTGCTTGGTTCATGCTGCATCGCCTTCGGGAAGCCTATGCGACCAAGACGCCGATCTTTGACGGCCCGGTTGAGGCCGATGAGACCTATATGGGTGGCAAGGAGAAGAACAAGCACGCGAAGAAGAAGTTGAGAGCCGGGCGCGGGGCGGTGGGCAAGAGCGCCGTTTCTGGTGTCCGCGACCGTGCGACGGGAAAGGTTCATGCCAAGGTGGTTGAGAGGACCGACGCGGAGACGTTGCAGGGTTTCGTGACCGATCACACCGCCGATGGCGCACAAGTCTACACGGATGAGGCCAAGGCGTATAAGGGCATCGACAGGCCCCATGAGGCGGTAAACCATTCAGCGGGCGAGTACGTCCGCGATATGGCTCATACAAACGGGCTGGAAAGCTTCTGGGCACCCATGAAGCGCGGCGTTGATGGCGTGTATCACAAAATGTCGCCCAAACACCTGCAACGCTACGTGGACGAGTTCTCGGGGCGCCACAACAACCGCCCAAAAGATACCATCGACCAGATGGGCAGCTTGGTCTCGGGGATGGACGGAAAGCGGCTGCGCTACGTGGACCTGATTGCCGATAACGGGTTGAGCAGCGGAGCAAAGCCAATCACGCGCAATGGTGCGTGATCATGGCACAAAACCTTATCTCGGCCAGAAAGGCCAAGAACGATGAGTTCTACACGCAACTGTCAGACATAGAAAACGAACTGCGTCACTATAAGAAGCATTTCAAAGGCAAGGTTGTCTATTGCAACTGCGACGATCCGCGCGTCAGCAACTTCTTTCACTATTTCAGTCACAACTTCGAGTTTCTGGGTCTCAGGAAACTGATCACCACCTGCTACAAGAACCAGAATCCGGACCTTTTTTCGCGGCATGACTGCGAGCGGGCGATCAAACTGGAATATGACGGTTTCCGGGACGGGGATGTTGTACCAAGGGCCGAGGATATCGGCATTACCCATCTGGATGGTGACGGCGATTTTCGCACTCAGGAATGCATCGACATTCTCAAGCAAGCGGACATCGTGGTGACGAACCCGCCCTTTTCATTGTTCCGCGAATACGTCGCGCAGTTGATGAAATACGACAAAAATTTCTGATTATCGGAAACATGAACGCTGTCACCTACAAGGACTTTTTCCCACTGATCAAGGATAACAAGGTCTGGTTCGGCCCCAGCATCAAGAGCGGGGATCGGACGTTTGGAGTTCCGGATCACTATCCACTTGATGCTGCGACGGCATGGATTGATGAAGGTGGAAACAGGTTTATCAAGGTCAAAGGCGTTCGCTGGTTCACGAACCTCGACCATGACAAGCGGCACGAGGAACTGATCCTGTACCGCAGGTATGCGCCTGAGGATTACCCGACTTACGACAATTACGACGCTATCGAGGTCAGCAAGACCAATGATATTCCGATGGATTGGGCCGGAGCGATGGGTGTGCCGATCACCTTTCTGGACAAGTACAATCCCGATCAGTTCGAGATATTGGGGTTTTCGTCTTTGTGGGACCATGGCTTCAAAAGCCATAAGTTCTATGACGACTACGTTGAAAAGAGGCTGGATGGGGGAAGGAAAACCGGATTGTCAGGCCAAAAGGCGAATGGATACCCTATGCTCAAAGGGAAGCCTTCCCGGGGAAACTATCTGGAGGATGAAAGTGGAAACGACGTAGTTCATTGTATTTATAGACGAATTTTTATAAAATCCCGTAAGTTCCAGTCATGAAAATTGACTTGCGTACAGTGACCGTCCGGGAACTGGTTGAAGGCTACTGCGACGGCGGGGACGGCGGTGTCCGGGGATATGGCGGCAAGCTTGATATACGGCCTGCCTATCAACGCGAATTTGTCTATGGCGACAAGCAGCGTGACGCCGTGATCAACACGATCCGCAACGGGCTTCCCCTCAACACCATGTATTGGGCCGATATTGGCAATGACAGGTTCGAGATCATTGACGGCCAGCAGCGCACCATCTCGGTTTGCCAATACGTGAAGGGTGCTTTTTCCATTGACGGGCTGGCTTTCCACAACCTGCAAGCTGACCATCAAGAGCAAATCCTGAACTATGATCTCATGATCTACACCTGCTCCGGGACGGACAGCGAGAGACTGGAGTGGTTCGAGGTGATCAACATTGCGGGCGAGATTCTGACCGACCAGGAATTGCGAAACGCCGTCTATCACGGGCTTTGGGTGTCGGATGCAAAGAGGTATTTCAGCCGACCAAACTGCCCAGCTTACAGCATCGGCAGCAAGTACCTGAAAGGCCATTCCATCCGTCAGGACTACCTTGAAACTGCGATCAGGTGGATCAATGACGGTGATGTTGAAAGCTACATGTCGGCGCATCAGCGCGACAACAGCGCCGTTACGCTATGGAACCACTTCCGCTCTGTCATCGATTGGGTGCACGCGACGTTTCCCAAGTATCGCAAAGAGATGAAAGGCGTTGCATGGGGGCCGCTCTACAACCAATTCAAAGAGACCGATCTGGACCCTGACACGCTTGAGGCAGAGATCAAGCGTCTGCTCATGGATGATGACGTGACACGGAAAGCGGGCGTCTATCCTTACGTGCTGGACGGCGATGAGCGGCACCTGAGCATTAGGGCGTTCACAGGCGCGATGAAGCTTGAGGCGTTTGAGCGTCAAGACGGTGTTTGCCCGATCTGTAACGAGCAATTTGACATAAGTCAGATGGAAGGTGACCATATCAAGCCTTGGTCACAAGGTGGAAAGACCGTGGCGGATAACTGCCAAATGCTTTGCAAGTACTGTAACCGCCGAAAATCAAACAACTAAACGCGAGCGCCAAACATGACCAACAAACCCAAAACGCTTAAAGAAAAGCTGGCCGATTCTCACTTCCAGCCAACCAAGGCCGAGATGGAAACTGAATACGACATGCCGGGTGCGGATATGGAAGACTTGGGCGGCGCGTTCTTTAATCCGCTCAAAGCCGGGAGGCCAAAGCTGGAACAGGAATAATCCAGAGCAGTGTTACTTTGCGATATAATTCCCCAAAAAATAGGCAACAGCTGGTTTCCGATCAAAACCGATCCTTGCGTCCCCGAACTTCCGCGAAAACGGCATCCGGTGCAGCGCCGTCCATGCCGATTGCCGCAGCAAGTTCAGGCAGGTCGGCCCTTAGATAGGGATTTGTCTTGCATTCCTCAGACAGCAGGGATGGAACCGTGGCCAGCCCTTGAGCACGCGCCGCATCCACCGCGGCTGACCGTGATGTAAGATCGGCATTCCCCGGTTCAATGGTCAGGGCGAACCGGGCATTGGTCTGGGTGTATTCGTGGCCGGAATAAACCATCGTTTCGCCGGGCAGGGCGCGGAGCTTTTGCATGCTGGCCCACATCATCTCGGGGGTGCCTTCAAACAGGCGGCCGCACCCAAGCGCCATGAGGCTGTCACCGGTAAACACGGCCTGTGCCGCCGCGAAGTGATAGGCAATGTGCCCAACGGAATGGCCCGAGACGTCGAAGACCGTTCCCGTCAGGGTGCCGACCTTTACGACGTCGCCTTCCGCAAGGGCGTGGTCCAGTTTGGGCAGGCGGCCCGCGTCCGCCGCGGCGCCCCACACCGTCGCGCCGGTTTTGGCCCGCAATGGCTCGACCCCGTCGATATGGTCCCAGTGGTGATGGGTGATCAGGATGTCGGTCAGCGTCCAACCCTGTGACGCCAGGGCGGCCTCGACCGGGGCCGGGTCGGGGACATCGACCACCGCCGTCGCGCCGGAGGACGGATCGTGCATCAGAAAGACATAGTTGTCCTCAAGGCAGGGGATCGTGAGGATTTCGACGGCGGCATTGGTCTCTGGCATGGCTTTCCTGCGGCACTTGGGTCAAGGTCGTGCCCGAAGCCTCGCGCAACCTTTCGACCAGTGCAATGCATCTCGACGTTCTTGACCTGCGCCAGTTTTATTATCGCACCCGCCTGGGCCGGATCGCCCAGAAAGCGGTGCGCGACCGCCTCTTGGCGCTCTGGCCCGATTTGACGGGGCTGACAGTTGTCGGGTTCGGCTTTGCGGTCCCGCTGTTGCGCCCCTACCTGCCCTCCGCCCGCCGGGTCATCGGCCTGATGCCGGCCGAACAAGGCGTCATGCCCTGGCCTTCGGGGTTGGACAATGTCTCGGTCCTGTGCCGCGAACATCTGTGGCCGCTCCAGACTGGCATGGCGGACCGGGTTGTCTGCATGCACGGCCTGGAAACCTCCGAGCATCCAGCGGCGGTTCTTGAGGAGTGCGCCCGCGTGCTCGGGCCGGGCGGCAAAGCATTGTTCGTGGTGCCAAACCGCTCGGGGCTTTGGGCGCGTCGCGATGCGACGCCGTTTGGATTCGGGCGTCCGTATTCCCTGGGCCAACTCGAGGCCCAAATGCGCCGACATGATTTCGTCCCCGAGCGCCATGCGGCGGCGCTGTTCTCGCCTCCGTCGGAAAAGCGGTTCTGGTTGAAGTCAGCCGATCTGCTGGAACGCTCGGGTGCCAAGTTGTCCAGCTACTATGCCGGGGGCGTGATCCTGCTTGAAGTGTCCAAGCAAAGCCCCGCTCCGATGCGGCCGGGTCTTGCGGAACGGGTGCGGCGCCCCTTGCGCGTTCTGGAAGGGGCTCCGGCGCCCGCGGGGGCCGGGCTTTCTGGGCGGTTGTCCAAGCGTGAAACGGCCCCATCCGGGCCAGAATCGTGACTGAAACCCCAAAACCCCGACCCTTTCGGCAAGCTTCAAAGCGTCGCACACGCGGCGCGGTTTCTTAACCCTTTAAATTTGCTCAATTTTATACCTGACTGTTTCCCTGCTATCGCGGTTGCAGCATTTCGGACCCTCTGCTACATCCACGGCGATTTATGGGGAACCGGCGACACTGTGTTGCCGAGACACGATCTGCCCGGGGGCGTCACCGCACACCCTGGGCCAACCATATGAAAGGGTGGACGTGAGCGAACCAGCTTCCATCTCCATGGGGATTGCCGGGCGGTATGCCACGGCGATGTTCGAACTGGCCAAGGAAGAAGGCGCGATTGAAGCGCTGGAAACCGATACCGCGGCACTGCGCGCGGCCCTGGCTGAAAGCGCAGACCTGCGCGACCTGATCAACTCGCCGATCTACAGCCGCGATGCGACCGAAGCTGCCGTTGGCGGTGTCGCCTCGGCCATGGATCTGGGCGCGATGACGGCGAACACGCTCAAGCTGATGGCGCAAAAGCGTCGCTTGTTCGTGCTGCCCGCCTTGCTTGACGAACTGCGCGACCGCATCGCCGAGCACAAGGGCGAGGTCACCGCGGACGTCGTTTCGGCCAAGGCGCTGACCAAAACCCAAACCGACAAACTGGCCGCGACGCTCAAAGCCGCCGTTGGCAAAGAAGTCACCCTGAATGCGACCGTCGACGAAAGCCTCATCGGCGGTCTAATCGTTAAGGTGGGCTCGAAAATGATCGACACGTCGATCAAGTCGAAGCTCAGCACCCTGCAAAACTCCATGAAAGAGGTCGGATAATGGCGATCCAAGCAGCAGAAATTTCTGCGATCCTGAAGGACCAGATCAAAAACTTCGGCCAGGACGCCGAAGTCTCCGAAGTGGGCCGCGTGCTTAGCGTTGGGGACGGGATCGCCCGTGTGTACGGCCTCGACAACGTGCAGGCCGGTGAAATGGTTGAGTTCCCCGGCGGCATCCGCGGCATGGCGCTGAACCTCGAAAGCGACAACGTCGGTATCGTGATCTTCGGCTCGGACCGGGACATTAAGGAAGGCGACACCGTCAAGCGCACCAACGCCATCGTGGACGTGCCGGTTGGCGAAGGTCTGCTCGGTCGCGTTGTGGACGGTCTGGGCAACCCGATCGACGGCAAGGGCCCGATCGAAACCTCCGACCGCTCGATCGCTGACGTGAAAGCCCCCGGCATCATCCCGCGGAAATCGGTGCACGAGCCGATGGCCACGGGCCTGAAAGCCATCGACGCCATGATCCCGATCGGCCGCGGCCAGCGCGAGCTGATCATTGGCGACCGTCAGACCGGTAAAACGGCCGTGGCGCTCGACACGATCCTGAACCAGAAATCCTACAACGACGCCGCAGGCGACGACGAAAGCAAGAAGCTGTACTGCGTCTACGTCGCCGTCGGCCAGAAGCGGTCGACCGTGGCGCAGCTGGTCAAGAAGCTCGAAGAAACCGGCGCGATGGAATACTCCATCGTCGTGGCCGCAACCGCGTCCGACCCGGCCCCGATGCAGTTCCTGGCCCCCTACGCCGCGACCTCCATGGCCGAGTACTTCCGTGACAACGGCCGCCACGCGCTGATCATCTACGATGACTTGTCCAAGCAGGCCGTCGCCTATCGTCAGATGTCGCTGCTGCTGCGCCGTCCGCCGGGACGTGAAGCTTACCCGGGCGACGTTTTCTACCTGCACTCGCGCCTGCTGGAACGGTCGGCCAAGCTGAACGAAGACAACGGCGCCGGCTCGCTGACCGCGCTGCCCGTCATCGAAACCCAAGGCGGCGACGTGTCGGCCTTTATTCCGACCAACGTGATCTCGATCACCGACGGCCAGATCTTCCTTGAAACCGAACTGTTCTTCCAGGGCATCCGCCCGGCCGTGAACACCGGTCTGTCGGTGTCGCGCGTGGGCTCCTCGGCCCAGACGAAGGCCATGTCCTCGGTCGCGGGTCCGGTGAAACTGTCGCTGGCCCAGTACCGCGAGATGGCGGCATTTGCCCAGTTCGGGTCGGATCTCGACGCGTCCACGCAGCAGTTGCTGGCACGGGGCGCACGTCTCACCGAGATGATGAAACAGCCGCAGTACTCGCCGCTGACCAACGCCGAGATCGTGACCATGATCTTTGCGGGCACCAACGGTTTCCTCGACAAGATCGACGTCTCGGACGTGGGTCGCTTTGAAGAGGGTCTGCTGACCTTCATGCGCTCCAAGAAGCAGGACGTCCTCGATTGGATCACCAACGACGATCCGAAGATCAAGGGCGCAGACGCTGACAAACTCAAAGCTGCTGTCGAAGAATTCGCCGCTGATTTCGCGTAAGGGGACGGATACATGCCGAGCCTCAAGGACCTTAAAAACCGGATCGAGTCGGTCAAATCGACCCGCAAGATCACCAAGGCGATGCAAATGGTCGCCGCTGCGAAACTGCGCCGGGCGCAGGACGCAGCGGAGGCCGCACGCCCTTATGCCGAGCGCATGGAAGCCGTCATGGGCGGCTTGGCCCAGGCGGTCGGCACCGGCGACAGCGCCCCGCGCCTGCTGGCAGGCACGGGCAAAGACCACGTTCATCTGCTGGTCGTCATGACCGCCGAACGCGGTCTGTGCGGTGGCTTCAATTCGACCATCGTGCGCCTCGCGCGTGCCAAGGCGGATGAGCTTCTGGCCGCTGGCAAGACGATCAAGATCCTGACCGTTGGCAAAAAAGGCCGGGAACAGATCAAACGGGACTACGGACAGTATTTCGTCGGTCACGTCGATCTGAGCGAAGTGAAGCGCATCGGGTATTCCAATGCCGCGGATATCGCCTCGGACATTTTGGGCCGCTTCGACGCGGAAGAGTTCGACGTTTGCACGATCTTCTTCAACCGCTTCCAATCGGTGATCAGCCAGGTTCCGACAGCGACCCAGGTCATTCCGGCCAGCTTCGATGCTCCGGAAGACGCCGACGGGGACGCAACGCTCTATGATTACGAGCCGTCGGAAGAGGCCGTTCTGGAAGATCTTTTGCCGCGCGGTGTGGCGACCCAGATCTTCACCGCTCTGTTGGAAAACGGCGCGTCCGAACAAGGGGCGCGGATGTCCGCGATGGACAACGCCACCCGCAACGCGGGCGACATGATCGAACGTCTGACCATCGAATACAACCGCTCGCGCCAGGCCGTTATCACCAGCGAGCTGATCGAAATTATCTCGGGCGCCGAGGCGCTCTAAGACAACCCGGAGACACGACACCATGGCAAATGCAAAGGGTAAAATCACCCAAGTGATCGGCGCCGTCGTCGACGTTCAATTCGACGACCACCTGCCCGAGATTCTGAACGCGCTGGAATGTGACAACGGCGGCAAGCGCCTCGTCCTCGAAGTGGCACAGCACCTTGGCGAAGGCACCGTGCGGACCATCGCAATGGACGCGACCGAAGGCCTCGTCCGCGGTCAGGACGTCACCGATACGGCTGGCCCGATCTCGGTTCCGGTCGGCAACGCGACGCTTGGCCGTATCCTGAACGTCGTTGGCGAGCCCGTCGATGAAGGTGGCCCGGTCAACGCCGATGAAAGCCGCCCGATCCACCAGCCGGCGCCTGAATTCAATGACCAGTCGACCGAGTCGGAAATCCTCGTGACCGGTATCAAGGTTGTGGACCTGCTGGCCCCCTACTCCAAGGGCGGCAAGATCGGCCTCTTCGGCGGTGCCGGCGTGGGCAAGACGGTTCTCATCATGGAACTGATCAACAACATCGCAAAAGTGCACTCGGGCTTCTCGGTGTTCGCGGGTGTTGGCGAACGGACCCGTGAAGGCAACGACCTGTACCACGAGATGATCGAATCCAACGTGATCAAGCCGGACAACCTCGAAGAATCGCAGGTGGCTCTGGTTTACGGTCAGATGAACGAACCTCCGGGGGCCCGCGCACGTGTGGCTCTGACCGGTCTGACGCTGGCCGAACAGTTCCGCGACCAGTCCGGGACCGACGTTCTGTTCTTCGTCGACAACATCTTCCGCTTCACGCAGGCAGGCTCCGAGGTGTCGGCGCTTCTGGGTCGTATCCCCTCTGCTGTGGGCTACCAGCCGACGCTGGCCACCGACATGGGCGCGATGCAGGAACGCATCACCTCGACGAAGCAAGGCTCGATCACCTCGATCCAGGCCGTCTACGTTCCCGCGGATGACTTGACCGACCCGGCCCCGGCCACGACCTTCGCCCACCTCGACGCAACGACCGTTCTGTCGCGCGCCATCTCCGAGCTCGGGATCTACCCGGCTGTTGACCCGCTCGACAGCTCGTCGCGCCTGATGGACCCGCAGATCGTCGGTGAGGAACACTACCAGGTGGCACGTGACGTGCAGGGCATCCTGCAGCGCTACAAGTCGCTTCAGGACATCATCGCGATCCTCGGCATGGACGAACTGTCGGAAGAGGATAAGCTGACCGTGGCCCGCGCCCGGAAAATCCAGCGTTTCCTCAGCCAGCCGTTCGACGTGGCCAAGGTCTTCACCGGATCTGACGGTGTGCAGGTGCCGCTTGATGTCACCATCGCGTCGTTCAAGGCGGTTGTCGCCGGCGAATACGATCACCTGCCCGAGGGCGCCTTCTACATGGTTGGCGGCATCGACGAAGTGATCGCCAAAGCCGAGAAAATGGCGGCGGAAGCCGCCTAAGGAGGGCCTTGAATGGCTGACAAAATGCAATTCGATCTGGTGTCGCCAGAACGCCGCCTGGCCTCGATGGAGGTCAGTGCGGTCCAGATCCCCGGCGCGGACGGGGATCTGACGGCCATGCCCGACCATGCACCGATGATTACCACCTTGCGCCCCGGTATCCTGAAGATCGAAGGCGCCGACGGTGGGGACGGGGACCAGTCCTATTTCGTGACGGGTGGCTTTGCGGATGTCGCAGGGCCATCGACCACGATCCTGGCCGAACAGGCGATGCCGGTTGCCGAAGTTACGGCAGACGTCATGGACGGTCTGATCGCAGACGCGACAGCGAAGCGCGATGCCGCTTCGGCCGACGCGGCGGACGCTGCGGCCAAATTCCTGGCCGATCTCGTCGCGGCCAAGGAGGCCCTCTAAGGCGCGCTTGCCCCTTAAAAACATGGCGTCGCCCGTTCACGCATCGTGAGCGGGCGATTTTTTTTTGGTCCGCCCTATTTTTGCCGACTTTCTTCGATAAGAACTCTCGAAGCGCGGGTGAGCAACGCCCGTTTCGAGCAGAACAGAGCGTAGAATGAAGCGCCTAAGAAATTATCTAATCGGGGTCGATCAAGGGTCCAAGGTCATGTTCTCGGATTTCGAGGACCACGGCCCGATGTGGGTCGGCGAAGGCCCCCGCGAGGCGCGGGTAGCGCTCTCCTTTTCCGAAGCCTTTCGCGTTGCGCCGTCTGTTCAGGTGACGCTGTCGATGTGGGACGTGGCGGACGGAACCAACCAACGCTCTGACCTGCGCGCAGAGAACGTCACCGAAACCGGATTTGACCTCGTCTTCCGTACATGGGGCGACAGCCGCGTGGCGCGCGTGCGTGGTGACTGGATGGCGATCGGTGAACTGGCCCATGAGGACGATTGGCAGCTCTACTAAACCGCGCGCCAAACGATCCCAAACCGTTGTGAACCAGAGACCGGAATGCGTGCCGGACCGAGCGTCTAATTGTGCGGGGGGCTTATGTGCGAGAAGTCCGCCGGAAACGGCACGGCGCCTATATTGGGTCCGTTGCCCAACCAGTCTCCACCACCGCCTCCACCTTTTCCTTTGTCACCGGCCGCGGCGGCCGTGCTCATGGCGGCGATCCCGACGGCAAGGATCAAGAGGGTCAACTTGGATTTCATGTCATCGTCCTTTGATTGCGATTCGGGATGCGCAAGGGGTCGCGGCCGCGCCGCGACACCCGCTGTCAGTCTGCCCGATCGCGTGGAATTACTGCGCTTTGTGGAAGGCAACCGCGCCCAGGACCAGCCCGTTGTTGAGCCAGCCGCCGCCGCTTGGGGTGCCTTTCTTTCCGGCATAGCTTGCGGTGGCTCCCATGACGGCCAGCGTCGATGCGATAAGCGCGATGGCAAATGTCTTCTTCATGATCTTCCTCTCTCACATGCGCCAATACACTGAAGGGTCCCATTGGACGGCGTGGCGCGCGCCGTCCGGGGATCGGAGCGGGCGGCCAGCTTGGGGGGACCGTCCCGTTATTCATTCCAAAGCACCACGGTCGGCCATGGCCCGGCGCGGTTCAGGCGTTCCGGGCAGGAGCGGGCCACATGAGCCGCACCGGCGTCGGTGCGGGTTCGGAACACCACCACAGCCCCGTCCGGTGACCATCCGGCCTCGATCCTGTCGCCGGGCGGCAGACCCGCCGCGGCGATGGGCCGTATCTGAATGCCCGGGCGCGTGGTCGCCGTTCCATCGCCGCAATAGTCTGCCCGCACCATCCGAATGCAGGAGAGGTGTTGCGCGCGCCCCAGATCGCCGGCCCAGGGCCGAAACCCATGCCGGATACACTTGGCAAGCGCACCCCCGGGGCAGGCCACAGAAAATCCGCCGGCGGTCCAATGCCCAGACGCATCCCAGGTGCCGGCAACCACGTAGACCCACGGCGGGTCGGTTCCGGTCTCTGGGGGGCAAACCGGGGTGCCATCGGCAAATCGCAACCTGAAGCGCGTGTCGCCGTTGGCCTCCCGGTTCTCCTCCACCACGACAAGACTGGGCTCCTGTCGCAGCAAAGACTCGGCTGGAATCGTGGGCGGATCGGGCAAGGCTGCCGATGGGAAGACCGGCAAAAGCGCAGCCAGACCCCACCCCCGCAGCCTTACCACTTGGTTCACCTCGGTGCGATGTAGGCGATTGCCCCAAGGTCCGGCCCGTTTCCAAGCCATGTTCCACCGGTGCCCGGTTTGTCCTTCTTGGGGGGGGCGTCTTCCGCCCATGCGTTCACCGGAACGACGGCCAACAAGCCGCCAAGTACGAGTGCAGACACCAGTCCCTTAACCATTCTGGATCCCCTCAGATCGTTAAATCCAAGGGGCCAGCGTAGGGCCGACTCGCGCCGCCACAAAATGCGCTGACGCAGGGTGGTTAAGCAAATTTTAAGGAATGGGCCGTGCCGGCATCCAGGGATGCGCGTGTCCGACTGTCACCGACCCCACATGCCTTTGGGGTAGAGGCCCTCGTAGATCGGCACCAAGGATTTGGTGTCAAACAGCGACGACACGCTCGTCCCGCTCCAGATGTTCACGATGGATTGTGCGAACATGGGCGCGGTGGGCACAACCCGGATATTGGCGCAGGCCGCGGCATCCTCGGTGGCCTCGATGGTGTCCGTGATGACCAGGGATTTCAGGACCGATCCGGAAGTCCGCTCGACCGCCGGACCGCTCAGAACGCCGTGCGTCGTATAGGCGTGCACCTCGGTCGCGCCGGCCTCCATCAATGTGTCGGCGGCCTTGCAGAGCGTGCCGGCCGTGTCACAGATGTCGTCGACGATGATACATTTGTAGTCTTTGACATCACCGATCACCGTCATGCCGGCGACCTCGCCTGCCTTCTCGCGGCGCTTGTCGACGATCGCCAGCGGCGCGCCGATGCGGATTGCCAATTCGCGGGCCCGCGCCACGCCGCCAACGTCGGGCGAGATGACCATCACATCGGACATATCCCCGTTGAACTGGTGCAGAATATCGAGCGCGAAAATGGGCGAGGCATAGAGGTTGTCGACCGGCATGTCGAAGAACCCCTGAATCTGTGCCGCGTGCAGATCCATCGTCAGAATGCGTTCAATGCCGCCTGAGGTCATCATGTTGGCCACCAGCTTGGCCGTGATCGGCGTGCGGGCCTTGGTGCGGCGGTCCTGACGGGCATAGCCGAAATACGGGATCACCGCGGTGATGCGGCTGGCGGACGACCGGCGCAGCGCGTCGGCCATGATCAGCAATTCCATCAGGTTGTCGTTGGCCGGTTTGGAGGTCGGCTGGATGATGAACATGTCCTCGCCCCGGACATTTTCGTAGACCTCGACAAAGATTTCCTGGTCGTTGAACCGTTCAACGCGCGCATCGACCAAGCCCACTTGCATCCCCCGATGCATCGACATCCGCCGTGCGATGGCCTCGGCCAGCGGTCGGTTTGCGTTTCCGGAAATGAGCTTTGGGTCTTGTGCCGGCATCCAGTGTGTCCCCTTGGTTTGGCAGCGTTCCGGGGCCCCCACCTGACCTCGGATTGTGTTGACACCCCCTAGCACCCGGCTAGGGTCCGCGCAAAGCCAAAACGGGGAGGGGCACCACCATGGCCCATATCGATTACTACTTCGCGACCGTGTCGCCGTTTACCTACATCGCCGGGACCCGGATGGAGGAGATCGCCGCCAAACATGGGGCCACGATCACCTACAAACCGCTGGACGTCATTTCGCTCTTTGGTCGCACCGGCGGCGTCCCCCCGAAAGACCGCCATCCGGCGCGCCAGGCCTACCGGCTCGAGGAACTTCGCCGTCAGGCCGTGAAGGCGGGACGCCCGATCAACCTCAAGCCCGCTTTCTGGCCCACGAACCCGGCCCCGGCCTCCTACGTGATCATCAAGGCGCAGAAGGCCAATGCGGGTGATCTGGGCAAACTGGTTGCCACCATCACCTCGAAATGTTGGGCCGAGGAAAAGAACATCGCCGAAGATGACGTGATCCGCGAAGCTTTGGGCGAGGCCGGGTTCGATCCGGCGCTGGCAGATGGCATGATGATGGAAGAGGCCGAAGAATACGCCGCCAACCTCGAAGAGGCCGTGACACGTGACGTGTTTGGCGCGCCGTTCTATGTCGTTGATGGGACGGAACATTTCTGGGGTCAGGACCGGATCGAAGATCTGGATCTCTTCTTGTCCGGGAAGCTGTGACCGGCCGCACCCGGCACTGGGGCGACGGCCCCGAACACGCCCTCCTCTTGCACTGCTCGCTTGCCCATTCCGGCGCATGGGATGGGGTTGCGCGCAGGCTTGGGGATCGCGTCGCATCCGCGGCGCCGGACCTTCTTGGCCACGGGCGGGCCGGCGACGGGGACCGAACGGCGGACTACCACGACCAGGTCACCGCACAGGCGGTGGCGCATCTTGGGGACGCGCCCACCCATGTCATTGGCCACAGCTTTGGCGCGACGGTTGCGCTCCGGTTGGCGATCGAGCATCCGGGCGCCGTCAAAAGCCTGACCTTGATCGAGCCGGTGCTTTTTGCGGCGGTCGCAGGCGCGCCAGCCTACGCCAGGCAGAGCCAGGATTTCGCGCCGTTCAACGCGGCCTGGGCCGCAGGTGATATCGAACGTGCAACCGCCCATTTCATCGGAATGTGGGGCGATCAGACCCCGTTTGACGACCTGCCCCAAAAGCAGCGTGACTACCTGATGAAGACGGTCTGGGTTATTCGCGCCCAACATCCCGCGCTGTGGGAGGATCGGGCGCGTCTGCTGCCGCGTCTCGGATCGGTGACATGCCCTGTTCTCCTGATGGAGGGGGGCGCGTCCCCCCCGATCATTTCCGAGATCCTGTCGGCTTTGGCCCTGTCCTTGCCGGATGCGCAGCGCGCCACCATACCCGGCGCGCATCACATGGGGCCGATCACCCATCCGGGGCCATTTGCCGAAGCGATCGGGGATTTCATCACATCGGTTGCCTAGGGCGGTCGGAAAATGGGCATTTTCCGGCTGCGGATTGTCGACAATCCGCGGCCCTAGCCGCGCCACGCCGCCAGAAGGGCCGCGACCTCGTCCGCCGATTTCGACCAGTCACAGACGATCCGGCACATCAGCAGGTCGTCCTCCTGGGCCGTATCCAACCCGTCGCCGGGATAGACGTAATAATAGGCCCCGGCCGCCTTGGCGCGTCTGTGCGCCGACGCCGGCAGCTTCAGAAACGCGAGGTTGGCGCCAGGCTCAAAACAGATCTCTGCACCCGGGATGTCCTGCACTCCGGCCAGAACCTGCGCCAGGCGGGCATTGGCGGCGGTGGCCATCTCGTGCCAAAGGCCGCCCGTGGCATAGGCCCCCATCTGCGCAGACAGGTAGCGGTGCTTCGAAAACAGATGCCCCCCGCGCTTGCGCCGCAGTTCCAGTTCCTTGCCCTTCTCGGGATCGAACAGCACCACGGCCTCGACCGCCATGCAGCCGTTCTTGGTACCGCCGAAGCTGACCGCGTCGATGCCCAGTTTCCACGTCATCTCGGCCGCGCTGCACCCCAAAGCGACACAGGCATTGGCGAACCGGGCCCCGTCGAGGTGCACGGGCAAGCCATGCGCCTTGGCAACCGACACCAAACGGCGCAAGTCCTCCAGGGAATAGACGGTGCCTTTTTCGGTCACGTTGGTGATCGTCACGGGACCGGGCTGGATGCCATCCACGCCGCGGTCCAGGCAGGTTGCAATCTCGGCCTCCAGAAGTGCGGGGTCAATCTTGCCATTCGCGCCATCAATCAAGACCAACTTGCCGCCGGAATAGAACTCGGGCGCGCCACATTCGTCGGTTTCGAAATGGGCGGTGCGGTGGCAGAAGATGCCCTCCCACGGTTTGGCCAGCGTGGCCAGCGCGAGGGCGTTGGCGGCGGTTCCGGTTGACACGAATTCGACGACGGCCTCGGGGGCTTCAAACACGTCCCGGACGGCCGCCCGGGCCGCTTCGGTGATGGTGTCGACGCCGTAGGATGGCACATAGCCGGTGTTGGCCTCCCACACCGCCTGCATGACGGTCGGATGGGCCGGGCCCGTGTTGTCGGACGCGAAAATCATGTGCCCGGCTCCTCGATGATATAGTCTTCCCATTCGTCCTCGGGCACGTCCCATTCGGGAACGGTGATGCCCTGGACCGACACGCCGGCCGCGTGAACGGTATTCGGATCGCCCGAGATCAGCGGGTGCCACCAATAGAGCGGCTTGCCCTCGTGCAACAGGCGGTAGGCGCAGGTTTCTGGCATGAAATAGGCAACGTCGCCCATGGTCTTGGGCGTCAGTTGGATGCATTCGGGCACCAGCGTCTTGCGGATGTCGTACTGCCCGCACCGGCAGGTCTCATCATCCAGAAGGCGGCAGGCCACGCGGGTCAGGGCGACCTCGTTGGTGTCCTCGTCTTCCAGCTTGTTGAGGCAGCACTTGCCACAGCCGTCGCACAAGGCTTCCCATTCCTCCGCCGTCATGCGGTCCATTGGAATGCGGTCCCAGAAGCGATCTCTCATAGGGCGGACAGAACCTTGCGCGCGGCCGCGCTGTCGGCGTCCATTTGCGTGATCAAGGCGTCAAGCCCGTCGAATTTGGCCTCGCCACGCAGGTATCCGACCAGGCCGATGGACAGGTGCTGCCCATAGAGGTCACCTTTGAAATCAAAGAGATAGGTTTCCAGGTTCGGGGTGTCCCGTTCAAACATCGGCCGGATGCCCAGGTTGGCGACGCCGTGATAGCTGCCGGCCTGTGGTCCGGTCAGGACATCGACCAGCACCGCGTACACGCCCAGTTTCGGAACATGAAGTCCATCAAGCGCCATGTTGGCGGTCGGATAGCCCAGATCGCGCCCGCGCTTTTCGCCATGCAGCACAGGCCCTTCGATCCTGTGCCAGTGTCCAAGCATCGCGGCGGCATTCTCCGGCTTTCCGTCGCTCAAGGCCGTGCGGATCGCGGTTGAAGACACCGCCGCCGTCCCCTCGGTCAGCAAGGGGGCGATGGTGACATCAAATCCCATGTCCTGGCCAAAGCGTCGCAGGTCGTCTGCCGTGCCGGCGCGCCCCTTGCCGAAGCAGAAATCGGCCCCGACCACCACGTGGCTCAGCCGCAATCCCTCGGCCAGAACGGTGCGCGCGAATGCCTCGGGCGACAGGCCAGACAGGGCGGCATCGAACGGCAATTCGGCCAGCATCTCGACGCCGAGTTTCTGCAAACGGTGCGCGCGGGCCTCGGCATTCATCAGCCGGAAGGGTGGCGCCTGGGGTGCAAAGACCTGCCTTGGATGCGGTTCAAACGTGACGACCCCCAAAGGCGCGCCATCGCGCCGGGCCAAGTCAATCACGTGCTGGTGCCCCAAATGCACGCCGTCGAAATTGCCGATGGCCGCTGATGCGCCGGCAAGCGAAGGGTCCAAGAACTGTGGGTCACGCACGATCCGCATGGCGTCGGGCTTAGCCAAGCGCTCGGGGGAGGGCAAGCCAGTGTCGGAATGCACCGAAAATAGATTACAAAAATCGGCAGATTCCGAAAAATTTGTAACCTAAATCAGTCGAACTTGCCGGAGGGGGCGAGAACGACGGCTTCGCCCTTCAACACAATCGTGTCCTCAACCCGACACCGCGTATCCAGCGTCACGCGGCGCTTGCGATGATCAATGTCGAGGACCGTGACCTCCACATGCACCAGATCGCCCGGACGCACGGGGGCCATGAACTTGAGCGTTTGACCGAGGTAAACCGTCCCGTGGCCGGGCAGTTGTTCGCCAATGACCGCAGAGATCAGACCGGCGGTCAGCATGCCATGGGCAATCCGACCTTCGAAGATCGTGTCCTGCGCATAGTCATCGTCAAGATGGACGGGATTGTGGTCGGTTGAGACCTCGGCGAACATCTCGATGTCCTGATCGGTCACAACCTTGCTGAGAGAGCGGGACATCCCAATCTCCAGCTCTTCGATGACAATCGTGCCTCGGGTCATGTTGTCGAGCATATCTGCCGTCCTTTGCGCTGACATGGCGGTCTCTTACGCGAAGTTAGGGCGATGCTGCAATGCGGAAAGTAACAAAATGACGGAATAGGGGCGTGATGTCGCAATTATGTTGCGTGCGCCTTAGCGGAACATCCCCATCGAATAGGTCGGTTCCAGCTCGGCCGTGGTGAGATATCGGGCCAGCGCCTCGACCTCCGGCTGGCCCTCCGGCCCCGGGGCGGTGTTGGTTTCTTCGCGCGCAAGACCACCCGTGATGAACAGGGTGTCGATGTTTTCGCCCATGCCGCCAAGAACGTCCGTGCGGATGCCGTCGCCGATCGCAAGGATGCGTTCGTCGGATGTCGGTTTGCCAATCTGTTGCAAACGGCGGCGCGCGAGGTCGTAGATCGGCGGATGCGGTTTCCCGAAATAGAGGCTCTCGCCCCCCATCTCGGTGTAAAGCTGCGCAAGGGCCCCCGCACACCATTCGCGGTCTTCGCCCCGGTCAACGACGATATCGGGATTGGCGCAGAGCAGCTTCAGGCCCTTGGTTTTGGCCAACAGAAACTGCGGGCGCATGACCGCAGGATCAGCATGCGGGTCAAACGGGCCGGTGCATACGATGCCGTCGGCCTGGTTCAACTCAACCTTGGTGATCTCCACGGGATCGTCGATCAGTTCGAGCTTCTCAAAGAAAGGCGCGTCATGGGGTTCGCCGATGTGCCAGACATTCTGCCCGACCACCCCTTCGAACATTGCCGCGCGCGCACTGTCGCCGGATGTCGCGATGACATCCCAGGCGTCATCCGGAACGCCCAGGCGCGCGATCTGCTTGGCAACCGAGGCGCGGGGGCGTGGCGCGTTGGTCAGCAAGACGACCGTGCCCCCCCGTTCGCGGTAGGCGGTCAACGCGGCATTCGCGGCGGGAAAGGCTTTGACGCCATCGTGGACGCAGCCCCAAAGGTCGCAGAAGACCGCGTCATACTGATCAGAAATCTCGGAAAATTGGTCGATGATCCGCGTCATGGTGGGCCCCCTTGGCGACGATGCGCCTGCCGGATACGCATAAACGGGGGGCGATGCCAGTCCCTTTGGTCCGCCGTATCCAAACGGCTGAGGCGGGTGTCTAGTCCACGAACGAGGCCACAGCTTCAAAGAAGCTGAGCTCGTGCGCAAAGGCGCCCTCGTTCAGAAACGAAATCGTTTGGCTGATCACGATCGGGTTGTTCATCATGAACGTATGGGTGACCGGCAGCACAAGGTGATCCTGCATCCCGGCCACGCGGGTGCTGTCGACCGCGACTTTGCCGTCATCGTCTCCGGGAATGAGGGCGGAGTAGATCGGGTTCAGCGTCCGGTTGCCTGCGATGATCCCGACCGGGAAATCGACCTCGGGCAAGCGGTTGGGCAGATCGTCGGGGTCTGTGCCCAATTCCCGTCCTGCCGGTCCGTGGACCCATTCGAAGGGCTCCAGTGGCCCAAGCACATCCACCAGTTCAGATCCTGCGTTTGGCGGTGCCAGCATAACCACCCTGCCCAAACGCACGGGCGCGTGTTCGGCCAGCCAATAGCGCAGGAGGATCCCGCCCATCGAGTGGGTGACGAAATGCACCGGATCCGCCCCGCAGCGCGCCATGGCGGGCAACAGCGCACGCGGCGCCAGTTCAGCGATGGACGCCCGCGTGGAGGGGTACCCCTGATTGATGACGCGGTACCCTTCGGCCTCCAGGGCCTCTGCCATAACCAGCAGAGAGCTTTCGCTGCGGGCCAGGCCATGCAGCAACACAACGCAATCCGCCGCCCGCGCCGGGGCGGGCAAAACGCTCAAGGTGGCCAGCACCACGCTTAGGATCGTTGCACGCATGACCTTAACGTAAGCATTCGGGGCGCGTCTGACGAGGGGGGTTGCCCCTTGGGTGCCGCAACGGCACTTTCCCACGCATGTCGACCCTTCGCCCCAAATCTCGTGTCCGTCTGGCCGTTCGCGGCATTCTTTTGATCGACGATCGCCTGTTGTTGGTCAACGCGTGGCGTGGCGGAACCAGCGATTTGCTGTGTGCGCCCGGCGGCGGGGTGGAGCCGCACAGTTCCTTGCCCGACAACCTGGTCCGGGAATTTCACGAGGAAACCGGCCTTGAGGTGTCCGTGGGTGCACCCTGCCTTGTGAACGAGTTTCATTCGCCTGAACACGGGTTCCATCAGGTGGATGTGTATTTCCGCGTGTCGCTCGTGTCGGGCGATCCGTTGGCGCCGTGGACGGACCCAGAAGGGATTGTCACCGAACGCCATTTGATCGGTCGGGATCGCATGGATCAGGTGCGTTACAAACCCGACAGCCTTCCCGACGTCGCGTGGGGGGACGGCCTGCTTTACGATCCGTTGGAGCCTTTGGTGCGCTGAGGCGCCAACAGGCCGAAGGCGATCCCACCGATGACAAGGGCGCCCGCCCCGATCAGGCGCAGGGTCAGGGCCTCTGACAACAGCAGCACGCCGCCAAGCGCCGCGATGACCGGGACGGACAGCTGGACCAGCCCGGCGGCAGAGGCATTCAGTTTCGGAAGGACGGCGTACCACAGCGCGTAGCCAAGGCCGGAGGTGACGGCCCCCGAAAGGATGGCGAGGGTGATGCCTGGACCGCTGGCCTCACCCAGAGCGCCGGCGCCAAAAACGAGCAATGCAATGGCGCAGACCGGCGTGGCCAGCACAAAGTTGGCGGCGGTTTCCGACAACGGATCCCGTGCGCCACGGCCTGCCAAGGAATAGATGCCCCACCCGATCCCGGCGGCCAACATTGCGGCGGTGGCCCCGATGGGCAATGACACCGCCCCGCCCGGCCAGATCAGCCAGGCCAAGCCGACAAACGCGATCCCGGCCCCCGCCCATCGCGCGGTGGCGGGACGTTCCCCGGCCCAAAGCCCGCCACCGAACATGGTGATTTGCACGGCGCCAAAGAGCACCAATGCGCCGACACCCGCGTCGATGTGGATATAGGCCAGCGAAAAGCCGATCAGATAAAGCGACAGGGCCCCGGCCCCGATAACCCGCCCCCGGTGCTTCAGGGGCAGGGTTTGCGCCCGCATCAGCACCAGAAGCGCTAGGGTCACCGCACCGGCGGCGGCGCGCACGACCGCAAAGGCCAGCGCGTCGATATCGCCCGGGCCCACGGCCATCCGGTTGAGGATCGAATTGGCGGCGAACGCCACCATGACCAAGGCGGTCAGAAGGCCGAGGCGCATCATGTCGACGCTCCCATCCAGCGGTTGGCAAGGGACCCGGACAGGTAACTGATCTGACCGGCGCAGACTGTGGCCTCAACCCGGCCACTGGCCTTTTCGACCACGACCAGGTCCGCGCGCTTGCCCGGGGTCAGGTCGCCACGGTCGTTCAAGCCAAGAATTCGGGCAGGGCGTGTGGACACAAGCGCCCATGCCTCGGCCAGCGACAATCCGGTTTCAACGAGGTTCAGGGCGGCCCGATGTGGGGCGGGGTACAGATAGTCGGACACCAGCGCCGAAACCAAACCGTCGGCAATCAGATCGGCGGCGCGCTGGTTCTTTTTGTGCGACCCGCCGCGCAGCACGTTGGGCGCCCCCATCAGCACGGGATCGCCCGCCGCGACGGCGGCTTCGGCCGCGGCGCGGGTCTCGGGGAACTCGGCAATCCGGGCCCCTATCGCGCGGGCGCGGGCGCGGTCTTCGGCGGTGTGGTCGTCATGGCTGCCCATGAGGACACCGAGGCCGGCCAGGTGCGCCGCCAAGGCGGCCAGGCGGGTGGGCACGTCGTCCTTGCGTGCATGCATGGCTTTCAACAGGGCAAGATGCGCCTCTGGTGAGCGGCCGGCCTTGAGGGCTTGGCCGGTCAGGCGCGGCGGCGTTTTGCCTTGGTCGAGCGCGGCGTGGGGCAAGTGATCATTGAACACGACATAGGGGATCGCGTGGCGCGCGATCAGGGCGCGGGCGTCGTCATAGGCGTCGAGCATATGGATCTCGAGCCGAAGTTGCAGGCGCAGATCGGTCAAGGTTCGCGTCGCGTCCAGCGCGGCGGCCAACCGCCACGCGAATTCCGGGCCGCGCATGCCGCCTTCCCAGGAATAGAATTGCGCCAACACGGCCGTGGTAATACCGGCAGCCGCCAGTTCGCGGTCCAGCGCGTCCAACCCGGGGCCGAGCTCGCCCTGCGCGCCGCGACGGGGGGCAAGGTGGCGTTCGAACCCGTCGCCGTGCAGGTCGACGATTCCCGGCAAGATCCAATAGCCGGACGCATCCATCACGCGGCCGCCGTTGTCGTGGATGTGCCCTCCGGACATCGCAAGCGGCCGGTCCGCAAGGCCGTCCGGACCCAGGACCGTGCCGCCGGTCAATGTCAGATCGAGGGCGTCAGGCATCATGGTACGCGGCGGCTATAACGGCGGCGGGGTCTTTGTCGGCAAACCCGTCTTGCAGGGCGTCTGCGTGCCCCTGGCCGGCCACCGCCAGGGCCGGTGTTTCGACCCCATAGGCGGACGCGACGGCCTGAAACACGGCATTGTCCTTTGCGATCCCGGACATCGGAAACCCGACCGAGGGGTCGTCGCCCAAAACCTTGGCCATGCGGTCACGCACCATCGGCAGGCCGGCCGGTCCGCCGTTCAGGATCTGCATCACACGCTCCAGCGGAAGGCCCGCGCGTTTGGCCATGGGCAGAAGTTCGGACAGACCATGGCAGTAAATCTGGATGGCGGCGTTGTTGATGGTTTTCATGACCATCCCGGTCCCGAGCGGCCCGACCGTCAGGCAGCGGGGCGTGAGATGGGCCAAAACAGCCTCGGCCCGGGCGGCCGCCGCGTCGTCACCGCCGATGAATACGCCGCAGACGCCTGCGTGCACCATTTCGGGTCCACCGGAGATTGGGGTGTCACAGATCTGGGCGCCGCGCGCGGCCAGGGCCGTGGCCCGGCTCTGGATGATCTGCGGGATCACCGTGCTGGTATCGAGGATCAGCTTGCCGTCCAGATCCAGCGCCAGGAGGGCGTCGAGCGTATCGGCCACAGCTTCCCCATCAAAGAGGGACAAGATCAATACGTCGGCCCGGTCCGTCAGTTCGGCCAGATCCGCCGCGCTTTGGATGCCGTCCACCTGCCGGCCCGAGCGTGTCCAACCCGTGACGGAAAGGCCCTGCGCCGCAAAGCGTCCGGCGATTGCGGCCCCCATGCGCCCCAATCCCACAACTCCTATGCGCTCCATCGCTGCCATCCTTTGCCCCTGTGCTGCGCTGTCCCTGACATCCGTGGAATGCCGGAGGAATTCAAGCTTGTCCAATGACCGGCTCTGGTGTTGCCTTCTTTCAGAGATGGAACCGGGGAGGAGATTCTCAGATGTCGAAGCTGACAGTGAAAGACCTGCTGGCCTGCAAAGGGGTCCGGAAACTGACGCAGGTGAACGTGCACACGGCCCGCGAAATGGCGGCGTGCGAGGCCGCCGGGATCGACATGGTCATCACGTGGGAACGCTCGCCCCTTGAGGAATTTCGCGCCGCCGCCCCGGAGACGTTCTTTACCGTCGGTTTGGTCTACGGCACCTACGCCACGGCCGATGAGGCGCTGCGCGGCGCTTTCGCGGCCATGGAGCGCGGCGCCGATGCGATCTACTGCCCGATGAGCCTTCCGGTGGTCGAAGCGCTCGCCCGTGAAGCGATACCGGTGCATGGCCATGTGGGCTTCGTGCCCTACAAGCGGACCTGGACCGGTGGTTTCAAGGCCGTTGGCAAAACGGCGGACCAGGCGCTTGAGGTGTTCAAGCGGGCCAAGGCCTATCAAGATGCCGGTGCGATTGCGATCGAGGTGGAACTGGTGCCCGTCCCGGTGGCGACTGAGATCACCAACCGGCTCCCGAATATCCTGACCGTTGCGATGGGCGCCGGCGCGGGGTGCGATGCGCAGTACCTCTTCGCCAAGGACATTCTGGGCTACAACGACGGGCATATACCCCGCCACGCCAAAACCTACCGCAACCACAAGGCCGAGTACGATCGGCTGCACGCGGATGCGATTGAGGCCTTCAAGGAATTCAAGGCCGAGACCGAGGCCGAGAGTTTCCCCGGCACGGGCAATGTCCTTGGCATGAAGGATGCCGAGTGGGATGGCTTCCTCGAGGGGCTGGACAAGCTTTGAGCGGTCGCTAGGCGAACCAGGTTTCCAGCTTGGCGCGCATCCAGGCGTTCACATCGATCAGATCGGCGACCGGTGCATTGTCGTATGGGGTTGCGTGCATGTAGGGCGGTGGGCCGAATTCCGGCGCGGCGGTCAAGGCTTCGCCGCGGGCCTGGGCCGCATCATGTGTGATCTGCCACCACGATTTGTGCAGCTCGGTGTGCGCGTCCCAAACAGGATCGCGCGGTTGCGGGATTTGCGGCCCTTTCTCATGCCCGACGCGGGCATGGAGGTGCCAGCTGCGGCGGGACGCTTCCTCGAAGATTCCGATGACGTCAGTTGGCCAGCGGTCGACCACCGGCATCCAGTGCGACAGGTCCGAGGTGAGGCGCATCTCGGGCAGGGCGGCCATCAGGTCGGCGGTGGCCCAGGGGGAAAACAAGGGGCGACCGCGATGGGTTTCGAACATGGGCAGGATGTTGGCGTCCTCTGCCGCCACCATGCAGTCCCTGAAGAACCCTTCCGCCTCTGATCTGGAAAAGCTGTCGGCCCCGCCATGGACCACGACTCGGGGCGCGCGAAGACGCGCGGCGACGGCCAATTGGGATCGGAAGCTGTCGAAATGCAAAGCGCGGTCGCCATAGTCGGCCGCATGTGTCGGCCGCGTCGCGATGAGCGGCATGACGGCGAGCCCGGTGTCGGCCAGGGCCGCCTCGAGATCGGTCAGCGTCTTTTCGGCCGGGGTTGGCCACAGGTCCAGCAACGGCAAGGCAAATTCGACACCCGCATAGCCGTCTCGCGCGGCGTCGCGTGTGAACGTCGCAAGGTCTGGCCACGCAAGGTCGGGTCCGACGAGGCCCCAGGCCGTACGGTAGAGTGTGATCGGCATTTGCAGGCGCGCCTTCGATCAATGCGGACGGGCGGGCCACTGCGCAGCCCACGCGCGACAGTCCGCAATGGGACGGCGATGCTGTCAAGCGGCTTGGGCCGCGGGCGTCTGGTGCCCAGGCGCAAAAAAAGGGGCCGCCCTTGGGCAGCCCCTTTCGAATTCATCTGGCCAGAGTGGCTTACATCATGCCGCCCATGCCGCCCATGTCGGGCATTGCCGGTGCGCCAGCGCCTTCTTTGGCGGGCTTGTCGGCAACCATGGCTTCGGTGGTGATCAGCAGACCTGCAACCGAAGCGGCGTCTTCCAGCGCGGTGCGGACGACTTTGGCCGGGTCGATGACGCCGAAGGCGAACATGTCACCGTATTCCTCGGTCTGGGCGTTGAAGCCGAACGAGCTGTCGTCGCTTTCGCGGATCTTGCCAGCCACGACCGAGCCGTCGACGCCTGCGTTCTCTGCGATCTGACGCAGCGGCGCTTCCAGAGCCCGGCGCACGATGGCGATCCCGGCGTTCTGGTCGGAGTTTTCGCCGGTCAGGCCTTCGAGGGTTTTTGCACCCTGAACCAGAGCGACACCGCCGCCCACAACGACACCTTCCTGCACAGCAGCGCGGGTCGCGTTCAGAGCATCGTCAACACGATCCTTGCGCTCTTTCACTTCGACTTCGGTCATGCCGCCAACGCGGATGACAGCCACGCCGCCGGCCAGTTTGGCGACGCGTTCCTGCAGCTTTTCACGGTCGTAGTCCGAGGTGGTTTCCTCGATCTGCTGGCGGATCTGGGCGACGCGGGCTTCGATTTCGGCCTTGTCACCAGCGCCGTCAACGACGGTGGTTTCGTCTTTGGTGATCGAGATGCGCTTGGCGGTGCCGAGCATATCCATGGTCACGCTTTCCAGCTTCATGCCGAGGTCTTCCGAGATGACCTGGCCGCCGGTCAGGATCGCGATGTCCTGCAGCATGGCCTTGCGGCGATCGCCGAAGCCCGGTGCTTTGACGGCTGCGATCTTCAGACCACCGCGCAGCTTGTTGACGACGAGCGTGGCCAGGGCCTCGCCTTCGACGTCTTCTGCGATGATGAGAAGCGGCTTGCCGGACTGGATGACCGACTCGAGCAGCGGAACCATCGGCTGCAGCGACGAGAGTTTCTTCTCGTGCAGCAGGATCAGGGCGTCTTCCAGCTCGGCAATCATCTTGTCGGGGTTGGTGACGAAGTAGGGGCTCAGGTAACCGCGGTCGAACTGCATGCCTTCGACGACTTCGGTTTCAGTTTCCAGGCCCTTGTTCTCCTCGACGGTGATTACGCCGTCATTGCCGACCTTCTGCATCGCGTCAGCGATCTGGCGGCCGATTTCGGCTTCGCCGTTGGCCGAGATGGTGCCGACCTGGGCGACTTCGTCGCTGTCTGCGACTTCACGGGCCGATGCCACGATCGATTCGACGACTTTCGCGGTGGCCATGTCGACGCCGCGCTTGAGGTCCATCGGGTTCATGCCGGCCGCGACCGACTTCATGCCTTCTTTGACGATGGCCTGGGCCAGAACGGTGGCGGTGGTGGTGCCGTCGCCGGCTTCGTCATTGGTGCGGCTGGCGACTTCTTTCACCATCTGCGCGCCCATGTTTTCGAACTTGTCTTCCAGTTCGATTTCCTTGGCGACCGACACACCGTCTTTGGTGATGCGGGGGGCACCGAAGGATTTTTCGATCACCACGTTGCGGCCTTTCGGGCCCAGGGTGACTTTGACCGCATCGGCGAGGATGTTTACGCCGTTGAGCATGCGGTTGCGGGCATCGGTATCGAACTTGACGTCCTTAGCAGCCATGATGTGCTCCTATAATTCTGGTTGTTCCGGGGGAAAGGTCGTGGCCTTAGGCGATGATGCCCAGGATGTCCGACTCTTTCATGATCAGAAGCTCTTTGCCGTCGAGGGTGATCTCGGTGCCGGACCATTTGCCGAACAGGATCTTGTCGCCCTCTTTGACGTCCATGGCGATCCGGTCGCCATCGTCGTCCTTGGCGCCGGCGCCAACGGCGACGACCAGGCCTTCTGCGGGTTTCTCTTTGGCGCTGTCGGGGATGATCAGGCCGCCAGCGGTTTTCTCGTCGCTCTCGACGCGCTCAACGAGCACGCGGTCATGCAGCGGAGTAAATGCCATTCTCGAACTCTCCTCGTAAGGTTCGGTTTATCTTCCGTTAGCACTCGACCTTGGTGAGTGCTAACGGCGCCGAGATAGGCAGGCCAGACCGTGCCGTCAACCGCTTTGCTCCCTCAAATTTGAATCTTTCCCCGCGCAGGCCGTCCGATCGCGCCACCGCGCGCCCACACAGCGACAGCCGGGGCGGGTCATCGAGATCAGGCACCCGCGACGCCCTGCCTCGTGACATCCCAAAACCCCAAGGCTAGAAGGGCGCCAAACGCTCCCTAGCCCGTGAGACACCGACATGACGACGCTTGTTTTTGGCCATAAATCCCCTGACACCGACAGCACCGGCTCGCCCATCATCTGGGCGTGGTACCTGAATGCCGTGAAAGGCACCGAGGCGGAGGCTGTCCTGCTTGGCGAGCCCAACACGGAAGCGGCTTTCATGCTGGACAAATGGGATCTGCCGAAGCCGCGGATCATCGATGGCGTCGATGCGGACCAACCCGTCGTGATCGTTGATACCAACAACCCGGCCGAACTGCCCGAGGCGATCAACGCGGCCGACATTCAAGCCATCATCGACCACCACAAGCTGGTCGGTGGCCTGGAAACCAAGGGCCCGATCGACATCCGGATCGAACCCGTGGCCTGCACGGCGACGATCATGTGGAAGATGATCGGCAAGGACATGGCGCAAGCGCCCACCTCGATCAAAGGCGCGATGCTGTCCTGCATCCTGTCCGACACGCTGGAGTTCCGCTCGCCCACCACGACACAGGAAGACACCGCCGTTGCCCATGCGCTGGCGGAAGACCTGGGTGTCGACCTGTCGGCCTACGCCGCCGAGTTGTTCGAGGCGAAATCCGACGTCTCGGCCTTCTCGGATGCAGAGCTTCTGCGCATGGATTCCAAGGAATATGCTGTCGAAGGCACCAAGTTCCGCGTGTCGGTTCTGGAGACCACCGCCCCGAAACTGATCCTGGACCGCAAGGACAGCCTGATGGAGAGCATGACCTCCGTTGCCACCGAGGACGGTGTTGACCAGGTCCTGCTGTTCGTCGTCGACATCCTGAACGAGGAATCGACGCTGCTGGTGCCGAATGAGCTGGTGAAAACCGTGGCCGAAAAAAGCTTTGCGACGGTTGTGGGCGCGGCGGATACAGTGGTGCTTCCGGGCGTGATGAGCCGCAAGAAGCAGATCATCCCGAACCTGGCGCTTTGACACCGTTGGCTCGTCGCCCTTTGGGCGCCGATCCGCGGGGGGCGCTGCCCCCCGCACCCCCCGGGATATTTTGAAAACAGAGACGGGGTGGGCCGCTAGACGATCTTGTTCGTGATGCGGTTGATATGGCCCATTTTTCGCCCGGGGCGGGTTTCGGTCTTGCCGTAGAGATGAACCTGCACGCCCGCGTCGCCCGCGAGGCTGGACGCCCGCGCGATGTCGTCACCGATCAGGTTTTCCATGATCACGTCCGCGTGGCGGCCGCCATCCCCCAAGGGCCAGCCCGTGATGGCGCGGATGTGTTGCTCGAACTGGTCGACGGCGCAGCCTGCCTGTGTCCAATGCCCGGAGTTGTGGACGCGGGGCGCAATCTCGTTGACGACAAGGCCCCGCCGGGTGACGAACAGCTCGACCCCCAAGACGCCAACATAGTCGAGCGCGTTCAGGATCCGGGAGGCGATCAGCACGGCGTCGGTCCGCAGATGGGTCGGAACGCGTGCGGGGATCGTGGTGGTGGCGAGGATTCCGTCCTCATGGACGTTTTCGCCCGGATCATAGGCCGAGACGGACCCGTCGCGCCCGCGCGCCGCGATGACGCTGATTTCTCGGCTGAAGCTGACGAACCCTTCGGCGATGGCCGGGGCCCCCTCCAACAGCGCAAGCGCGGCCTGCGCGTCAGACGACGCCATCACGCGGGCCTGCCCCTTGCCGTCATAGCCGAAGCGGCGGGTCTTGAGGATTGCGGGCGTGCCCGTCACCTGCAGGGCCGTGTCGAGATCCGATGGCCCGTCGATTGGCGCGAAGGGCGCGGTCGTCAGGCCGAGATCTGTGAGGAAGGTTTTTTCCACCAACCGGTCCTGGCTGACCTCCAGGGCGCGTCGGGACGGGGAAAGCGGCGTCTGCGCGGACAGGATGTCGAGCGCGGGGGCGGGGATGTTTTCGAACTCGAACGTGATGACGTCACAGGCCGCCGCGAAGCGGTGCAATGCCTCGGTGTCGTCGTAGCGCGCCTGGGTCCAGGCGGCGGCCACATCGGCGGCCGGCGCGGCACCGGGTTCGAAGATATGGGTCTTGTACCCCAGGCGCGCGGCGGCCGCTGCCAGCATCCGGCCCAATTGACCGCCGCCCAGTATGCCGATCGTGCTGCCCGTCGGTAGCGGCTCAGTCATCGCTGGGGCTTTCCGGGATGGAGGCCGAGAGCGCCGCCCGCCACGCGTCGAGCCGTTCGGCCAGATCGGGATCGGACGTGGCCAGAATGCCAGCGGCCATCAGCCCGGCATTGGCCGCCCCGGCCGCGCCAATGGCCATGGTGGCGACTGGGTAGCCCTTTGGCATCTGCACGATCGAATACAGGCTGTCGACACCCGACAGCGCCTTGGTCTGCACGGGCACGCCGACGACCGGAATGCGCGTCTTGGAGGCCATCATGCCGGGCAGGTGCGCCGCGCCGCCCGCGCCGGCAATGATCACCTTGAGCCCACGGTCGGCGGCCGACATGCCATATTCCCACAAGCGATCCGGGGTGCGGTGGGCCGAGACGATGCGCGTCTCATAGGGCACTGACAATTCATCCAGGATCGCCGCAGCCTCGCGCAGCGTCGGCCAATCCGATTGACTGCCCATGATGATCCCGACGTGGATTGGATCTGTCGCCATGGCGTGCGTCCTTTTTCAATCACAGGCTCGGCTTATAAGCGAAGCAACGTGGGGTGCAATCAGGGGTGACCGGAAAGCCAGCCCCAGGGGCGGCGGGGCGTTTGCCGTGGGGCGGTCGCGGAGCCGGGGGGGGTCACGCAATGATGTCGGGGGTCAGTTCATCCTCGATCCGCGTGATCTGATCCTTCAGGGACAGTTTTTGCTTTTTCAGCCGGCGCAAGGTGAGTTGATCGGGATTGACCGCTTCCTGAAGGGCCTCGATGGCAGAGTCGAGATCCCTGTGCTCGCGCTTCAAAACACCGAGTTTGACGCGCAAGACATCCTCGTGAGTCATCTCGGTCGGGGCGGTCATCGCGGCTCTCTCGTTGGGTGGCGGGCAAGCGTGCAGCTGTGCGGGCCATGACGATACCGCGATTGCACCGCCCCGCCAAGCCTTGCCTGCCTTGCGAAACCCCGGAAGCCTGCCCATATTTGATGCAACGCGGGTTGCCGAACCGGGGCCCGCAGGTTTGCAGATCGCTTGAGCGTAAGGATGTGCCCGATGACGAAACTGACCCTAGGGTCGCACCCATTCCTTCTTGGGTTTGATCAATTGGAACGATTGGTCGAACGGACTGCCAAGTCCGGGAACGATGGGTACCCCCCATACAACATTGAACAACGTGGCGAGAGCGCGTTCCGCATCACACTGGCCGTCGCCGGTTTCGCGGAACAGGACTTGTCGATCACCGTTGAAGACAAGCAGCTTGTGATCCGTGGGCGGCAAAGCGACGACGACGGCGCGCGGGTCTTTTTGCATCGGGGCATTGCCGCGCGCCAATTTCAGCGCAGTTTCGTGCTTGCGGACGGTGTCGAGGTCGCGGGTGCCGAAATGGAAAACGGATTGCTGCACGTCGATCTGACCCGCGCTGTCCCGGACAGTGTGGTCAAGACCATCAAGATTTCGCGGGGAGGGAGTTGAAATGACGTCCGAACACAAAAAACCTGAAACGCAGGCGCCGCAGATCGTCTATATCCGGCCGGTCGCCGTTTCCGACCTGCCCGAAGACGTGCAAGAGCAGGCCGAGGGCCTGGAGACTCTGTACGCGATCGGGGATGAAGACGGAAAGCAACTGGCGCTGGTGCGGGACCGCAGCCTTGCCTTCGTGGTGGCGCGCCAGCACGATATGTCGCCGGTCAGCGTGCACTAAGCCACCTGCAAACCCATGCTTTTGAATGGGGCGCCCGATCGGGCGCCCTTCTTTGGTTTACGTGTCTTCCGCCGGGGGTGCCTCGCCGTCGCGGATCGCGGTCATGCGTCTGTGCGTCCGTTCTTCCCATTCGCCCCGCAGTTCCAGGACACGGGCGACGTATTCCTCATTCTCGGCCGGCGGGACGCCCACTTTGTGGACATCGGCAATAGTGATCATGGCGGCCCGGTCTTCTTCGTTGAAGGCCTCGATCATGGCCTCGGCCGTCGGGCGGTCGATCCCGAGCGCCTCGAAGACGGATCGGCTCATGCGCATGGTGCTGTCATAGGTTTCGCGAATGATGTCGCGGCAGCCATGGAACCACAGATCGTACACGTGATCCCGGTCTGTCGCCCGGGCGATCACGTGCAGATTGGGGAAGGTTTTGGTGGCATATTTCACGATCTCGTCGATTCCGTCTCGGTCGTCGATGGCAACCACCAGGATATCGGCTTCGGCAATGCCGGCGGCGTGCAACAGGTCTGGCCGGGTGGCGTCACCGTAATAGTGCTTGGTGCCGAACCGTTCCATGATGGCCAACCGTTGCGAGCTGAAGTCGATGCAGGTCGTGGTATGCCCGGCGGCGCGCATCACCCGGTCGATGAGCCCGCCGACCCGTCCAGCGCCCGCAATGATGATCTTGGCGTCGCCCGGCATGTCGTCGGCCTCGCGCTCTTCCGAGGCGGAATAGCGCGGGGCAATCACGCGGTCATACACAATGAACAGGGCCGGGGTCAGCAGCATCGACAATGCCACCACCAGCAACAGCAGATCGGCGAGGCCTTGCGGGATGACCGAGTTTGCAACCGTAAAGGACAGCAGGACGAACCCGAACTCACCTGCCTGCGCCAAGGCGAGTGCGGCCAGCCATTTGTCCGCCCCCCGAATGCGGAACAAGTAGGCCAGGACGAGCATGACCGCCGCCTTGACCGCGATGAGGCCCACGGTCAGGGCCAGAACCGTGAAGGCGTTGGCGGCCAAAAGTCCGAAGTTGATGCTGGCGCCAACTGTCATGAAGAACAGACCCAGAAGGAGCCCGCGGAACGGATCGATGTCAGATTCGAGCTCGTGCCGGTAGGGGGAACTGGCCAGAACCACGCCGGCCAGGAAGGTCCCAAGCGCGGGCGAGAGGCCCACCAGTGACATCAGCAACGCAATCCCGACCACCAACATCAGGGCCGTAAAGGTAAACAGTTCGCGCAGATTGGCCGCGCCGATGAACCGGAACAGCGGCCCCGACAAAAAGCTTCCGCCCACGATCACGGCGGCGATTGCCGCAACGTTGACCAGCGCGACCTGCCACGCCGATAGGCCGTCCACGAGGCTGATCCCGCTTCCGTGGTCGTCTCCATGGTCGTCATGCGCTCCGTGATCGTCCGCCGGTGCGCCATGGCTGTCGACGTCTTCGGCATGGACCTCGACGGCCGTCGCATGATCGACAACCCCGTGTCCGACGTCGGCGAGATCCGGAAGGGCAAGGAGCGGCAAGAGCGCGAGCATCGGGATCACGGCGATGTCCTGGCTCAGCAGCACCGAAAACGACGCTTGCCCCCCGTCCGATTTCAGAAGCCCCTTTTCCCCAAGCGTTTGAAGCACGATGGCCGTGGATGACAGCGAGAACACGAGGCCAATGGCAAGGGCGATCGACCACGGCTGCCCCAGGACCATTGCCACCCCCATGACGGCCAAAGAGGTCAGGGCCACTTGGCCGCCGCCCATGCCGATCAACTGCCCGCGCATGTCCCACAGCGATTTTGGCTGCAGCTCCAGCCCCACCAGGAACAGCATCATCACCACACCAAATTCGGCAAAGTGCTGGATCGAGATCACATCGACATTCAACAGGGCGAGGATCGGGCTGATCGCGATTCCGGCAATCAGATAGCCCAACACCGATCCGAGACCGAAGCGCGTTGCAATGGGCACCGCGATCACGCCGGCGATCAAAAAGATAAAGGCAAGGAGGAGGAAATCTGTCATGGCACATGTCCCTTGGCGTCCCGCCCACAGAAGGGCGGGTGCCGCCGAATTGCAATCCCTTTGACGCGTCCCGATCAGTCGGACCGTGCACGCCGCGCCTGGCGCGCCGTCCGACGCGCTTTGAAAGGCGCGTCACACGCGGTTTCGAAACCGCGTGTGAAGGCGTTTTGAAACGCCTTCTTCCCTACCCCTGGCTGTTGTCGCGCCAGCGGTTGACGATGGGGTAGCGGCGGTCGAGCCAGAACGCGCGCTCGGTCAGGCGGGCGCCGGGGGCCGATTGGAAGCGCTTGTATTCGCTGATGTAGATTAGGTGTTCGATCTTCTTCACGGTCGCCCGGTCGTAGCCGGCAGCGACGACATCCGCGACGGACGCTTCCTTGTCGATGAGCATCTCAAGGATCACGTCCAGCACGTCGTAAGGCGGCAGGCTGTCTTCGTCCTTTTGGTTCTCGCGCAATTCTGCGGTTGGCGGTTTGTCGATGACGCGCGGCGGAATGACGTCGCCCTCCGGCCCCAACATCCACTCGAAATGGTGGGTGTTGCGCCACCGGCAGGTTTCGAAGACGCGGGTCTTGTACAAATCCTTGATCGGATTGTAGCCGCCCGCCATGTCGCCGTAGATCGTGGCATACCCAACCGCGACCTCAGACTTGTTGCCCGTGGTCAGCAGCATTTCGCCATGTTTGTTCGAGATGCCCATCAGCATCACACCGCGCAGCCGGGACTGGATGTTCTCTTCGGCGACATCCGGGGGCAGGTTGTCGAACACCGGGCCAAGTGCGTCTGTGACGGCGTCGTGGGCACCGCCGATCGAGACGGTGTCCAGACGTGTGCCCAGGCGACGGGCCACGTCGGCGGCATCCTCGAGCGACGTGTCCGAGGTATAGCGCGACGGCAGCATCACGCAGCGCACGTTCTCGGGCCCGAGCGCGTCGGCCGCAATGGTCGCCACAAGGGCGCTGTCGATGCCGCCGGACAGACCGAGGACAACCTTGGAGAACCCGGTTTTGCCCATGTAGTCCCGCAAGGCTTCGACCATGACCCGATAATCCGCTTGCCATGGATCGGGCAGTGTCGCCTTCGGGCCGTCAACGGCGCGCCACCCGGCATCCGTCAGGTCAAAGTCCACATGGAACAGCCCGCTTTCGAACGCGGGCATCTGGTGGGCAAGCACGCCGCCGGGGTTCAGCACGAAACTGGCCCCGTCGAACATCTGGTCATCCTGCCCGCCGAGCAGGTTGAGATAGACAAGGGGAAGTCCGGTTTCGGTGACGCGCGCCACGGTCACGGCCTGGCGGATGTCCATCTTGCCACGATGGTAGGGCGATCCGTTCGGCACCAGCAGAATCTCTGCCCCCGTTTCGGCCAGGGTTTCGCACACATCCTCGAACCAGGCGTCTTCGCAGATGGGGATGCCGATCCGGGCCGGGCCGATGCGGACGGGTCCCGCCGGATCACCCGCGTGGTAGTACCGCATTTCGTCAAACACATTGTAGTTCGGCAAGTGATGCTTGAGCACCTGCGCGCTGATCTCGCCGCCGGACAAAATGAAGTATCCGTTGAACGGCTTGTCACCGCCGGGCAGCGGCCCGCCAATGCCAATCGCGGGCCCGTCGGCACAATCGGCCGCCAACTGGGCCAACACACGTTGCACATCCGCGGCGAAGGCTGGCTTTTTCACCAGATCCTGCAACTGGTAGCCGGTCAGGAACATTTCCGGAAAGGCGATGAGATCGGCGCCGGCGTCCTTGGCCTCGGCCCAGGCCGCGCGCGCCTGGGCTGCGTTACCCTCCAAATCCCCAACCGTCGGGTTCAATTGCGCAAGCGTGATGCGGAAACGGGTGGCCATGTCTTGCGATCCTTTGCACTCGGGCGGCACTGCTCGATGCGCACATGTAGCAGATTGCCGAGCCACGCCAACCCGCGGGAAAGACGTTGCGTGGCCCGAACCGCTCGCCTAGCTTACGGTCAGAAAACAAATGAACGCTCCGGCCAAAAGGGGTTCAACGGTGGGATATCTGAGGGGAGGTGCTGCACTGATCGCCATCTTGGTGGCGCAATCGGCTGTGGCCCAAGACGACCTGCGGGTCGATATTCAGCAATACGACAACGGCGGGATCTACGAAGGCACGTTCCGCAACGGGGTGCAACACGGCACGGGCACCTACCGATTGCCGAACGGGTACGAATACACCGGCGAATGGGTGGATGGCGAAATCCGGGGTCAGGGCCGGGCCGTGTTTCCCGACGGCTCTATCTACGAGGGGGCGTTTCTGGCCGGACGTCCCGAAGGCCAGGGCCTGATCACCTTTGCCGATGGCTCAACCTATGAAGGGGCCTGGGCAGAAGGGCGGATCCACGGTGTCGGACTTGCCGTCTATTCCAATGGCGTGACCTATCAAGGTGAATTCCAGAACGCCCTGCACCATGGTCAGGGTGTCATGACGGGCCCCAATGGGTACCGTTATGAAGGGGCCTGGGCCAGCGGCCTCAAGAACGGCCGCGGCACCATCACCTACCCCGACGGCGCGACCTACACAGGCGACTTTGTCAACGGCCAGCGCGAGGGTCAGGGCCGGTTGGAGATGTCCGACGGCGTGATTTACGAGGGTGCGTGGTCCGACGGCCAGATCAACGGCGAAGGTGTTCTGTCGCAGCCCAACGGCGACGTCTATGACGGGACCCTGGTCAATGGACAGCGTCAAGGCCAGGGCACGGTTCGCTATGCGAACGGCGACATCTATCAGGGCGCGTTCAATGACGACCGGCGCGAAGGCCAGGGCACGTTCACGGGCGCGGATGGCTATGTCTATGTCGGCGAATGGCGGGCCGGACGCATCGCCGGACAGGGCGAGGTCACCTATCCGGACGGATCGGTCTATGTCGGCCTCTTCGCGGACGATCTTGCGAACGGCCAGGGCACCATCACCTACCCGGACGGATCCTCTTATCGCGGCCAATGGGTTGCCGGTGTGATCGAGGGGGCAGGGGTCGCGACCTATGCCAACGGGCTGGTCTACGAAGGGGCCTTTGAGAATGCACGGCAACATGGCCAGGGTGTCATGAGCCACCCGGACGGCTATCGCTATGAAGGCACCTGGGAGGATGGCCTGCGGCATGGTCAGGGCATCGCCACTTACGCCGACGGAACGGTCTATGACGGAACCTTCGTTGCCGGCCAGCGCGAGGGGCAAGGGCGGCTGAACATGCCGGATGGTTTCTCTTATGTCGGCGAATGGGCCGATGGCGAGATCAACGGCTTCGGCATTGCCACCTATTCCAACGGCGACGTCTATGAGGGACGGTTTGTGAATGGCCGCCGGCAGGGCGAAGGCACGATGCGGTATTCCAGCGGTGAAGTCGTGCGCGGGGACTGGGAGGCAGGCGTCCTCACCTCGGGTGGGCTGACCGACGCTCCCGAACCGGCCGCCGATCCGGACACGTCAGAAACCATCGGTGGCGCAAGCGACGGTTGATGAGTCGCGCCGCGGTGTGGCGGGCGTCACGTTTCGCCCGCCTTATCCGCCTTCGCGACGCGTGTCGCGAACAAGTCCGAACGTGTAGGCGTCGAGCGGGCTGTACAGCAGATAATTCCCATCCGGGTACTCAACCACCAGGCTTTCGCCGACTCGGATTGTTGCGTTGAACGGCACGGCCAAAAACAGGCTGTCTTCCGTTTCCCGGTCATGGCGAAAGAATATCCGGCCCATGAACTCACGAGGATCCGGGGACAAATGGTTGAAGGTGAGCTCCCGCTCCGCTCCGTTGACTGGAACGAAGCTCGCGACACCCAACTCGTGCCCTCCACCCGGCAGCACATCGGCGATAAAGAGCGTTTCCGTTTCGTCGCCCACAAGGACATTGCCCGCGGCGACCCCCTCAATTGACTCGTACAAGAGGCGTCGCGGCCCTTCGACGAAATCCGGACCGTACCCGCCGTACACGCGCAACACCAGCGATCGATTTCCCTCCACCCGCTCCTGCGTTAGGTCGGCGGCCAAACCCTTGAAATCGAGACATGAGACACGCTCGGCTCCGGTCGGCAACGGCAAATCGGTGCAGGACTGCGCCCCGGCTGACGCTGCGGGCAGAAGGCCCAATAAGGCGACAGTGATTGCAATGGCGTGGCGTGGTTTCAGTTGCATGTCTTGCGTCCCATACTTTTAGCCTGGCGCGATCCAGTCCACGTCTGCGGGAGGCGCAAACAAGGTCGCGGGTTGGACCGCGTGCCGCGCATTCGTGAGAGTATACCCAAAGCGCCATTCGATCAGGTCATCCTGACCTTCAAGGTCGTGAACCCCGTGCAGGTCCGCGCTGAGCGGAACGCCATCACGACTGTAGCAAACCACGCCGGCCAGCCAAAGATCGTCGTCGGTTCCGTCTGTGAATGCACTGTCGCGACCCAGGAGATCGAAACAACGCGCTTGTTCGCCGCCCGAGACGTGGGTTTGCGACGCGACGACCCGGACATCCAAGGCCGCCAGAACTTCGTCTGACAAAAGCCACGGCGCCCGCCAATCCGGCAGGACAATGCCCACGTCGTCATCTTGCCCAAACGCGTAAAGGTTGCCTTCTTGGCGCACGTGAAGCCAGCCATCTCCCCCGTCGGCCGGCACAAACCGAAGCCCTACATCGGACCCGTGAAGTGTGCCGCGACCTCCGTCCCACCACACCACATCTCCTACCCAACTGCCCGCTGCAGCAGCGGGGAGGACATCGGCGGCCCGGGGGTGCGATGCGTCGGGCGAGCGGTTGGCGATCTCGTCCGCGCGAACCGGGCCGTTGAAACTGTGCAGCGAGAGCGCGGCCGCAACGAGCATTTGGACCGCAACAAACAGATGAAAAAAAGGTGCCTCTTTGTCGGCTGTTCGGCGGAGTGCTGACATCCCGGATCCCGTTGCTGTGCAACCGCTCGGCGGCACCAGCATAAGCGACTTGGCGCACACCCCGCAAATGCGCGTCGGGATCGGATCTGGATGGTGGGGCACCGCCCAATGCAAGCGGTGATGCGTTGGTGATGCAAACGGACGCTTTTTCGGGTCCTGCAAAACACGCCGCCAGAGGTGTCTGGCGGCGTGTCGGTCAGGCGTCCATCAGGCCCATGCTCTCCAGCTTCAGCAGAACTTGCTGTGCGCAGTAATCGACGTCCATGCCCTCGGTGTCGACCACGAGTTCGGCTGCCGTCGGAGCTTCGTACGGATCGGAGATGCCGGTGAACTCCTTGATCTTGCCCTCGCGGGCCAGCTTGTAGAGGCCCTTGCGATCGCGGCGCTCGCATTCCTCAAGGCTGGTTGCGACGTGAACTTCGACGAAGGCGCCGAAGGATTCGATCATCTCACGCACAGCCCGCCGTGTGGCCGTGTAAGGCGCGATCGGGGCACAGATGGCGATGCCGCCGTTCTTGGTGATCTCCGACGCGACATAGCCGATCCGACGAATGTTGATGTCGCGGTGTTCCTTGGAAAAGCCCAGTTCCGAAGACAGATGCTTGCGCACCACATCGCCATCCAGAAGCGTCGTGGGGCGGCCGCCCTGTTCCATGAGCTTGACCATAAGCGCGTTGGCGATGGTCGACTTGCCCGAACCGGACAGGCCGGTGAAGAAGACGGTAAAGCCCTGCTGGCTGCGCGGCGGGGAGGTGCGACGCAGTTCCCGTACGACCTCAGGGAAGGAGAACCACTCGGGGATCTCCAGACCTTCGCGCAGGCGGCGGCGCAACTCGGTGCCCGAGATGTTCAGGATCGTGACGTTCTCGCGATCTTCGATTTCATCGTTGGGTTCGTACTGGGCGCGTTCCTGCACGTAGACCATGTGTTTGAAATCGACCATCTCGATGCCGATTTCGTCCTGGTGTTCGCGGAACAACTCCTGCGCGTCATAGGGGCCGTAGAAATCCTCACCCGCCGAGTTTTTGCCCGGCCCGGCGTGATCGCGGCCAACGATCATGTGGGTGCTGCCGTGGTTGCGGCGGATGATGCCGTGCCAGACGGCTTCGCGTGGGCCCGCCATGCGCATGGCCAGGTTCAGCAGGCTCATCGTGGTGGTGGCGGCCGGGTATTTGTCCAGAACCGCTTCGTAGCACCGCACGCGGGTGAAATGGTCGACGTCGCCGGGTCTGGTGAGGCCGACAACCGGGTGGATCAGAAGATTGGCCTGCGCTTCCTTTGCTGCGCGGAAGGTCAGTTCCTGGTGCGCGCGGTGCAGCGGGTTGCGGGTTTGGAACGCCACGACACGCCGCCAGCCAAGCTTGCGGAAGTAGGCGCGCAGTTCGTTCGGCGTGTCGCGACGGGCGCGGAAATCATAGTGGGTGGGGGGCTGAATGCCGGTGATGGCACCGCCGAGATACACCGGGCCTGCCACGTGGTGCAGGTAGTTCACGGCCGGATGGGCAATATCGTCGGCGCCGAAAACCATTTCGGCCTCGCGCGATTTGTTGGGGGTGTATTTGTCTTCCACCGAGAGGATCGCCAGGATCACGCCTTCGGCGTCGCGCAGGGCAATGTCTTGGCCCGGTTCAATCTTGCCTGCGAAATCCTCGCTGACGTCCAGCGTGATGGGCATGGGCCACAGCGTCCCGTCGGTGGTGCGCATGGTTTCGACGACGCTGGTGTAATCTGCCTCGGTCATGAAGCCCTTGAGCGGGTTAAACCCGCCGTTCATCAGCAGCTCCAGATCGCAGACCTGGCGCGGGGTCAGGTCCCAGGACACCAGATCGGCGGCTTCGTGCTTCAGCTCTTGGGCACTGTCGTAGGAGACATAGAGTTCTTGGATGAGGGACAGGTTGGATTGCATGGAGGACACCCTGCTTTTGGGGGGGAGGAGGCCGCTCGCCGTGCCCGTCAACTCTGCGTGGAGTGCATCGTATTCGGCCAGTTTGCGGGCGAGGAAGTCTTCCGCAAGGCGTGCCTTGGTGGCGGCACCCTGCGGGGTGAGAGAATAGGAAAACCGCTGTCGGCGGTCGGGCCCGTCGCGGTCGCTGATGGAAATCAAGCCGCCCTCGGTTGCAGCGCGCAGTTCGGCGTTCAGCTTACCAAGGCTGATGCCCAACGCGTCTGCGGTCGCGCGCTGTGCGGCCTCTGGCGCGAGGTCCAGTTGCCGCAACAGGCGAAACAGCAGATCGCTGTCAGGGGAGGGGGCAGAAGTGTTCATGCGTGAACGCATGCCACAACCCCGACGCGAAAGATAGAGGTTTGTTCACGGATGAACAGATTGTTGCCAATTTGAGACCGGCACGGCCGAACGCAGCCGGGCCCGTAGGCTCGACTCAGTAGTTAATGAAGTCTTTCCAGAGGGTTACTCGGCGGCGACCGCTTCGTCGCTTTCCAGCTCTGCAATGTATTTCTCGGCGTCCAGGGCGGCCATACACCCCATCCCTGCGCTTGTCACAGCCTGCCGATAGACGTGGTCGGTCAGGTCCCCGGCCGCGAACACGCCCGGGATCGAGGTGCGCGTGGTCCCGGCTTCGACCTTCACGTAACCGCCATTGTGCATCTCGAGTTGATCTTTGACCAACTCGGTCGCCGGCGCGTGTCCGATCGCGACGAAGAAGCCCTTGCACGGCACTTCGGTAATGGCCCCGGTTTCGACGTGCTTGGCCCGGACACCTTCGACGCCGCGCGGTTCGTCCGCACCAATCACTTCGTCGATGGTGTGGTTCCACAACACTTCGATCTTGGGGTTTTTGAACAGGCGGTCCTGCATGATCTTTTCGGCGCGCAGGCTGTCCCGACGGTGGATCAGCGTCACCTTCGACGCAAAGTTCGTCAGGAACAGCGCCTCTTCCACCGCCGTGTTGCCACCGCCGACCACAACGATCTCCTGGCCGCGATAGAAGAACCCGTCACAGGTGGCACAGGCCGAGACGCCGAAGCCTTTGAAATGTTCTTCCGACGGCAAGCCAAGCCATTTTGCCTGCGCGCCGGTCGCCAGGATCACGGCGTCCGCCGTATAGGTCGTTCCACTGTCACCCTTGGCCACAAACGGGCGTTGGCCGAGGTCGAGCGACATGATGTGATCCGCGATGATCTCGGTCCCCATTTCCTTGGCATGCGCTTCCATCCGAACCATCAGGTCGGGGCCCATCACGCTGGCGTCGCCGGGCCAGTTTTCGACATCCGTCGTGATCGTCAACTGACCGCCGGGTTGAATGCCTTGCACCAGGATGGGTTCCAACATCGCGCGGCTGGCATACACGCCGGCGGTGTATCCGGCGGGGCCTGAACCAATGATCAAAACGCGGGTGTGGCGAGTGTCGGACATGAATCGGAGCCTCTGAGCAGCACGAAGGGGGCAACGGGCGTCGAACGCCGTCCAGACGATATAAAGCGGTGGACGCGCCGATAAAAGACCGGGCCTGCAAAGACCCACAGCTTATCGCGCTGCCGTCCGGGCGGGCCTTGCATTATCTTTCAAACTCTTCCATATGTTGCGCGGCGGCGAAATAAAATTGCGCAAATGGCCTTGGGTGTGGTCAATTCGCAAAATCCGCACGAGGGAGCCAGACCATATGCCAAGCACAAAGCTTGACCCGATCGACCGAAACATTCTGGCCGAGCTGCAGGAAGACGGTCGGATGACCAATGTCGAACTTGCAAAACGGGTCGGGATATCCGCGCCGCCGTGCCTGCGCCGCGTCCGGACGTTGGAGGAGTCTGGCTATATCCGGGGATACCACGCCGATATCGACCCGCGCATGTTGGGTTTTGAGGTGCAGGTCTTCGCGATGGTCGGTCTGCACAGCCAGGCCGAGGCTGATCTGGTGGCCTTCGAAGACCGCTGCCGCGACTGGCCGCTGGTTCGTGAGTGCCACATGCTGAACGGTGAGATCGATTTCATCCTCAAGTGCGTCGCGCCCGATTTGTCGAGCTTCCAGAGCTTCCTGACGGGAGAACTCACCTCGGCCCCCAACGTGGCGAGCGTTCGGACGTCGCTTGTGATCCGCGCCGCGAAGGACACGCCGGGCGTGCCCTTTGACGTTATGGAAGACCGGCTGAGCCAATCGGCCTGACCCACGCCTATCCCCACGGGGCACAAACAAAAAGGCGGCCGTTCTGGCCGCCCTTCGCAAGCATTCGCAGAGGTGGAGCGGCCTTATTCGGCCGCCTTCAGCATAGTCGGCTTTGCCAACCGCCGCTTCGCCCGCTTTGCGCGCGCCCACGGCATTTCGATCTGCTCTTTCTTGGACTCTGCCAAGACCGTTTTCATCCAGCGACGTGTTTTCATCTGCCCGTTTTCCCAGTTGTTTTTCTTGACCAAGCGCCCTTTGCGCCTTGACCTCAAACTGCACGTGCTTTCCGGCACGGATACGGCGAAAGGTTTGAAAACGGGTAAATTTGTAAGGCAAAAAAACGGCGCGTGTCGGGGGCGCATTGCCCTGTAATTCAAGGGCCAGTGGCGGTGGCGCCGGGAAATTTGGGCAGGTTTTCGGCACAGTGCGACCCAGTCCTGTCGCATTTCACAGTCGGCACAGCACGAGTGCGGCAGCATCGCCACGTTGCGCGTCACTACAGACGAATCGCCGAGATCAGGCGCCCGTAATCGGCCTCGTTGCGGTGGACCGAGCGCCGGTACGAGTAGAACTGCCCGGGGTCCGCATAGGTGCAGTGGCGTGTCCAGGTGGCCGCGCCGACGCCGGCCGACCGCAGCCGCATCAAGCCGTAGGCCGGTAGATCGAAAAGGTACTTTCCGCCTGTTCCGTTGATAAAGAACCGCGCATTGCTTCGGTCTTCATCGAAGAAGCGCTCGAAGAACTCTTCGCCAACCTCGTAGTTGGGCTGGCTGATGGACGGACCGATGACTGCCGAGATGCGCGCGCGGCGCGCACCCAACGCCTCCATGGCATCGACGGTTGCTTCCAGAACTCCGTCGAGCGCGCCGCGCCAGCCGGCATGCGCCGCCCCGATCACCTGTGCGTCTGGATCGGAAAACAAAACGGGCTGGCAATCTGCGGTAAGGATTCCTAACGCCACGCCTGTTGTGCGCGTCACCAATGCATCTGCACGCGGCTTGTCGCTGAGCGGGGCGTCGACAACGGCAACATCCGCCGAGTGCACTTGATGCACCGTCACCAGATTTGGCAAATCGACGGCCATAGCTTTGGCCACACGCTGGCGGTTGGTCTCGACGCTGGCCGCCTGATCGGACGATCCAACCCCGCAATTCAAACCTTCGAAGATTCCGGAAGATGCACGGCCTTTTCGCGTGAAGAACCCGTGCGTGACACCGGTCAAACCGGCCGATGTGATGGGGTCCAGAGGGGCGCTTCGAACGCTCATCTCGGGTCGTCCTCAAGGGCCGGGGGCGCCGGGGCATGGGTTGGAGTCAGGGCCAGCATCTTGAAAAGGTGTCCCATTGCTTGCGGGTGCGTCAACCGCCTGTGTGCCGCGATATGGCTGGTCAGCGCCGCGCCATCCAACCCCTGAGCCAACGCCTGCGCGCGCGCCGTGATGCCGAGGCGTTCAAGGAACACACCCTGTCGTACAAGGGCCGAGGCACGCGCGGGTCGCGCCGCCATGGCCAGCGGGGCAAACGCGACATGGGCCGTGACATCCGATTGCCCCGGCGCCTCAAACGGATCGACATAGTTGTGGTGCGCGACGGCTTGCAACGTGTCGCCGATGCTTTCCCAATCACCGTAATCGCAAAACAAGGCCGCACCGCCCTCGGCCTCGATCCGGCGTCCGACATCCGCGACGATGGCCTCGGCGGGCGCGCAGGTTTCGACGATTTGCCCGGGTTCGGTGTCAATCAGGCGATCTTCCAGCGGGCCGTGAGGCCCGTCCGGCGCGAGACCCCAGATGAGCCGTCCGTCCGAGGCCCCGACCTGCCGTTCGCGCCAGCCTGTCTCGGTCCGCTGAAACTGACGGATGGGCAGGGCGTCCAGAAATTCGTTTGCCAGCAAGAACAGGGGGCCGTCGGGCAGGTCGGCGACGCTGTCGTGGAACACCGGCACCAAGGGCGCGACGGCGGTTTCCTGTGCGCGGCGGAGGACCGGAGAGGCCTCGACAAGATGCAGGCGCATCGCGGCGGCGAACCCCGGCACGGACTGTGTCGCCCTCAGGGCATCCGCCATCAGCGTGCCGCGCCCCGGTCCAAGCTCGACCAACAGGAACGGGTCGGGGCGTCCTTGGTCCAGCCAGCATTGCGCCAGCCACAGGCCCAACAGCTCGCCGAACATCTGGCTCACTTCGGGGGCGGTCACGAAATCGCCGGATGCCCCAAGCGGATCACGGGTGGCGTAGTAGCCAAGGGTGGGGTGAAGCAGACAGGCCGTCATGAAATCCGCGACCCCCATCGGGCCCTCGCGGGAAATCTGGTCGAGGAGGCGGGCCTTCAGCTCGGTCATGGCGCGCGGCGGCGGGCGATGACGATCAGGGCGATCCCGGCCAGGATCATCGGGCTCGACAGGATTTGTCCCATGGTCAACCCGAGCGAGGGCGACAGGGCCAACGCGAACCCGATGGGATTGTCCGGGCCCACAAACTGCGCGTCGGGTTGGCGGACGAACTCCACCAGAAAACGGGCCGTCCCGTACACCGCGAAGAACAGGCCTGTCAGGGCACCGGGGGTTCTGAGCCAGCCCCGACGGTAGGCCAAGTAGACCGCGAGGCTGAGCAGAAGGGCACCTTCCAGCACGGCTTCGTAGAGCTGCGACGGGTGGCGCGCACAGACGATCTGCGTCCCGATCTCGACCAGTCCGACCGGACCGGGACACGCCTGCGCCGCGTCCCCGGGAAACACCACGCCCCAAGGCAGGTCCGTCGCGCGCCCCCACAACTCGGCGTTGATGAAATTTGACAGCCGCCCAAGCAGCAAACCGACACCAATCACAAGCGACATCGCGTCGGCCACTTGCAGCGGCGGCACCGCTTGGCGGCGGCAGAATATCCACGCCGCAACGGCCACGCCGATCAATCCGCCGTGAAACGACATGCCGCCCTGCCAGACCCGAAGGATCTCGCCCGGGTTCGCCAGATAATAGCCCGGCTGATAGAACAGAACGAAGCCCAGGCGTCCGCCCAGGATCACCCCGAGCACGACGGCCGTCAGCAGGCTTTCCACCTGTTCGGGCTTCATGGGCGGGGTTTCATTGGGCCAGAGGGCGGGCTGCTTGACCGCGCGCACAATCATCCACCATCCCACCAGCAGTCCGGCGATATAGGCCAGCGCGTACCAACGCAGCGCGAATTCGAAGCTGCCCATGGAAATCGTGAACAGCTCCGGGCTGAGCGGTGGAAAAGGAATGGCGTACGGCATGTCTGCTCCGGTGTACTTGCGCCGACATGTCTGCGCCCTGCGGCGAAGTCAACCTTGATCGCGGGCGCGGCTCGGCCCATATCGAGATCGTGACCGAAGGAGCCGCGCGATGCAGAACCGCAACAAGATCGTCGAAGACCTGAGCCAGCTGATGACCAACGCGATGGGTGTGGCCCAGGGCGCCCGGGACGAAGCCGAAACGGCGATGAAGTCGATGATTGATCGGTGGTTGGCCGACCGTGATTTCGTCACCCGCGAAGAATTCGACGCGGTTCGCGCGATGGCCCAGAAGGCGCGGGAAGAGAACGAGGCGCTCAAAGCCCGTCTCGACGCGCTCGAGGCCAAGAAGAAGTAGCAACGTTTTCCGAGCGATCGAGGCCTGCGGTCCGCCTGCGGGAGGGCTGCTGCGTGGGCGCTTCGGTGATGCACCTTTGTGCGTTTTCTGAACGGCGCCGACCGGCGCGCCAGGGCGCGGGAATCAACAAGAAGCGTCGAGCTTTCCACATTCCGCAATATCTTGTGGACATCCCACAATTTCGCGGCGCCGCCCGTTCTCGTCACAAAAATTTGCTTTACAGGTCGCCCACAAAGACGCACGATATTTTGTAAGGGGCACAAGATCATGCAAGCCCCGGCAAAAGACACCCAGCTTTTAGTGGGCGTCTTGGTTTCACCGCCAGGCCCCGCGCAAGGCTGCCAACGACAAGAGGCCTGGGCAATGTCGCATTCCGAGCAGTATCTCGACATCGAGGATCTTCACCCGATTGATATCGTGGAGACCCTTGCAACCCATCACGAATGGGATTTCGACCGCGTTGCGGATGACCAGATCGCCATGGCGATCGAGGGTCAGTGGCGCACCTATTCGATCACGCTGGCGTGGTCGGCCTACGACGAAACCCTCCGGATGATCTGCACCTTCGAGATGGAGCCGCCGACGGACACGCTTCCGCAGCTCTATGAAATTCTGAACCTGACCAATGACCGCTGTTGGGCCGGGGCCTTTACCTACTGGGCCGCGCAGAAACTGATGGTCTATCGCTACGGTTTGGTCCTCGCGGGCGAGCAATTGGCAAGTGCCGATCAGATCGCCTGCATGGTGGAAACGGCGGTTCTGGCGTCCGAGCGCTACTACCCCGCGTTCCAACTGGCCTGTTGGGGCAACCGCAGCCCGGAAGAGGCGATGCAAGTCGCCATTGCAGAGAGCTTCGGGCGCGCCTAACCTCCGCCCGGCTTGTGACCGGGGGAGAGGTATGGATTTCACCGAAATCAACAGTCGTGGCCTGGTGATGCTTGGCTGCGGCAAGATGGGGTCCGCCATGTTGGCGGGATGGTTGAGCGCCGGTTTGGAGCCGGGTTCGGTCTACATCGTGGACCCCTATCCGGCGGAGGCATTGAAGGGCCAGGGGCTCAATATCAATGAGCCGCTACCGAACAATCCCGCCGTCGCCCTCGTGGCTGTCAAACCGCAAATGATGGATGTGGCGTTGCCGCAATTGGTGCCCTTTGGGGGCGGTGGCACCCTTATCGTTTCCGTCGCCGCCGGCACGCCAATCGCCACCTACGAGGCGGAGCTCGGGTCGAAAACACGCATCATTCGGTCGATGCCCAACACCCCCGCTGCGGTGGGCAAGGGCATTACGGCCATTGTTCCTAACGCCGCTGCAACGGGCGCGGATATGGATCTGGCAGAAGGGCTGCTCAGCGCCATCGGCCAAGTTGTCCGCCTGACGGACGAAGATCAGATTGATGCTGTAACCGGCGTCTCGGGCTCCGGGCCCGCCTATGTGTTCTATATGATCGACGCCTTGGCCGCGGCGGCCCGCGCCCAGGGTTTGCCGGATGACATGGCGATGCAATTGGCCAAGGCCACCGTGGCGGGCGCAGGCGCGCTGGCCGAAGAAGCCCCGGAAACACCGGAGCAACTCCGGATCAATGTCACCTCACCCAACGGCACAACCCAGGCCGGCCTCGAGGTTCTGATGGACGCCGCAACAGGCCTGTCCCCCCTCATGGACCGCACGGTGGCCGCCGCCGCCAATCGCAGCAGGGAACTTAAGGCATGAGCGACACGATCAGTTTCGACGACTTCCTGAAGGTCGATATCCGCGTCGGCACCGTGGTGCGGGCGGAACCCTTTCCCGAAGCCCGTAAACCCGCCATTAAGCTTTGGGTCGATTACGGGCCCGAGATTGGGGAAAAGAAGTCCTCCGCGCAGATCACGGCACATTATGCGCCGGAAGATCTGGTGGGCCGCCAGGTGATGGGCGTCGTGAACTTTCCACCCCGCCAGATCGGACCTTTCATGTCCGAGGCTCTGGTGTTGGGCCTGCATGATGCCGAAGGCAAAGTGGTGTTGATCGGACCGGACAGCCCCATCCCGAACGGAGAAAAGATGTGCTGAAGTTGCTGATTTCCCGGCGCTTGCCCGACAGCATCATGGCCAAGGCCGAAGCGCAGTTTGCGGTCACGACCCGCCCAACCGGCGCCCCCATGGATTTGGACGAATGCAAGGCCGCCCTGGCGGAACAGGACGTCGTGTTGCCCACGCTCGGCGATGCGTTCACGGCCGAAGCGTTTGCCGCCGTTCCCACGCCGCGCTGCAAGCTTCTGGCGAATTTCGGCGTTGGCTATAATCACATCGATGTCGCAGCCGCTGCGGCCGCGGGTGTCGCGGTGACCAATACGCCCGGCGCGGTGACAGATGCCACCGCCGACATCGCCATGACCCTGATCCTGATGACCGCCCGTCGCGCTGGCGAAGGGGAACGGATGGTCCGCCGCGGGGATTGGGCGGGTTGGACGCCGACGCAGATGCTTGGGTTGCACGTGACCGGAAAGACCGTTGCGATAGTCGGGATGGGGCGCATCGGACAAGCGATTGCGCGACGCTGCCACTTCGGGTTCGGCTGTCGGATCGTCTATGTGAACCGATCCCAGAAAACCGTCGAATTCCCGGCGGACCAGATGGATTTGGATGCCGCGCTCGGGCTCGCGGACATCGTCGTCTTGGCCACACCCGGCGGGGCAGAGACATATCACCTGGTGGGGGCTGCCGCATTCGCCGCCATGCAGCCGCACGCAATCTTCGTAAACATCTCGCGCGGGGACGTGGTGGACGAAGCGGCCCTGATCGCGGCGCTGCAGGCGCGGGCGATCGCAGGCGCCGGCCTGGATGTTTACGAGTTCGAGCCGTCTGTGCCAGAGGCGCTGATCGAGATGGAGCAGGTGACGCTGCTGCCTCATCTTGGCACCTCGGCCTTGGAGGTGCGGGAAGCCATGGGCCAGATGGCGTTGGACAATATCACGGCTGTGGCCGACGGACGGGACCCGCCAAACCGCGTCTGATCGCCCGTTCAACGGTGTAGATCTGCGGACTATCCCGACCGCACCCTAGAGCGTGCGGTCGCCTATGGCCTCGCGAAAATGCTTGCGACACAGCGAAATGTATCGGTCGTTGCCGCCGACCTCGATCTGCGCGCCTTCGCGCAGGGCATTCCCGTCCTGATCCACCCGGATCACCATCGTAGCCTTCTTTCCGCAATGGCAAATCGTCCGCACTTCGCGCATCTCGTCGGCCAGGGCCAGAAGCGCGGCCGAGCCGGGAAAAAGCTCACCCCGGAAATCCACCCGCAAGCCGTAGCACATGACGGGGACCCCAAGGTCATCGACCGCGCGCGCCAATTGCCAGACCTGCGCGCGCGTCATCCATTGGGCTTCGTCGATCAAAACGCAGGCGCACGGGCCCGCTTGCAGCCGCGTCTGGATCTTTTCGAACAAGTCGCAGTTCTGGGAATAGGTGTCGGCCTCGGCTTCAATGCCGATCCGGCTGCCGATCTTGCCCGTGCCGGCCCGGTCGTCGAAATTCGCGGTCAGCAAATAGGTTTGCATCCCGCGTTCAATGTAGTTGTAGGACGCTTGCAACAGCAGGGTCGACTTGCCCGCGTTCATCGTGGAGTAGTGATAATAGAGCTTGGCCATGCCCTTGATGTGCCGCAGAGCAGGCCATCGCGCAAGCCGACATGACGCAGGAAAGAAGACATTCGATGACCGAGTCCGCCGGACGTTACCTCAAGCGCCACACTGAACGATTGATCAAGGATGTCGGCTATGCCGCTGCCTGCGATCTGTCAGGGAAGTCCAAGGCCACGCTTGGGCGGTACTTTTCGGAAGATCCCGATCATGCCGATCGCTACATGCCCGTGGATGCCGTGGCCGCGCTGGAAGCCGCGGCCGGGTTCCCGCATGTCACGGCCGCCCTGGCGGAACTGAATGGCGGAACGGTCAGCTACGGGGCGGACCGGCGCAACGATCTGCGGGGCGAAGGCAGCGCCGGGGTCAACGCCAACGTCATCGCCCTCAGTCAGCGTTTCGCCGTGCTGATGGCCGAATACCACAGCTCGATCGAAGACGGCGTCATCTCCGTCAACGAAGCCAAGCGGCTCCTGGCGGAAACGCTCGAGTTGCAGCGGGTCCTGGTCGACATGAAGCTCCGCCTGGAAGCGGAAAGCGACGGGCGCGCGTAACGCGCGCCGGGAAAGGCGCTTGCAAGCGCCTTGGCGCAAGCGCCGGAACCGGCGCTTTGGACGCGATGGCGCCATCGCGTGACAAGCCCCTTGCAAGGGGCTTGGTCCGCCGGGGGCTGGTTGAGGGTTTAGTTCTAGCCGACCCGTTCCAGGATCACCGAGCCGACGGAATAGCCGGCGCCAAACGAACAGATCAGCCCTGTATCACCAGGCGCCAAATCCGCGGAGTTCTGGGCAAAGGCGATGATGGAACCGGCCGAGGACGTGTTGGCATAATCCTGCAGGATGTTCGGTTGCTCGCCCGGGCTCGGTTCGCGGCCGAGCACTTTCTTGCCGATGTAGTCATTCATGGTTTTGTTGGCCTGGTGCAGCCACAACCGTTTCAATTCGGTTGCTGGAACGCCCGCGTCGTCCATATGTGCCGCGATATGCCGGGACACGAGCGGCAGAACCTCTTTGAACACCTTGCGCCCGTTCTGCATGAACTGCACGTCGCGCCGGTCGTCCATGTGGCCTTCGCGGGTGCGCCGCAAGAACCCGTTGTTGTTGCGAATGTTGTTTGAGAACTGGGTCGCGCACCGCGTGGACTGGATCCGGAAACGCGGTCCTTTGGCCAAGTCATCGCGTTCGATCAGGACCGCGGTGGCCACGTCGCCAAAGATGAAATGGCAATCGCGATCCCGCCACTCGAGGTGGGCCGAACAAATCTCGGGATTGACCACCAGGGCCCGCTGGATCGAGCCCGAGCGCACCATGTCTGCTGCGGCCTGGATGCCAAAGGTGGCGGATGAGCAGGCGACATTCATGTCGAAGCCGAACCCACCGGTTCCGAGGAGGTTCTGAATCTCGATCGCGATCGCCGGGTAGGCCCGTTCGTAGTTCGAGGCGGCACACAGGACGGCATCAACGTCCGCTGCATCGACCCCGGCCATGTCCAGGGCGTCCCGACAGGCGGCCACACCCATCTCGGCCATGATGGCGGGTTCATCCATCGACCGCTCGCGCAGCCAGGGGTGCATCACCTCCGGATCCAGCACGCAGGATTTGTTCATCACATACCGGCGCTCGATCCCTGAGGCGGCGACGATGAAATCCGAACACGAGGGTTGCATCGCCTCGATCTCGCCCGTGGCGATGGCCACGGAGTGGGCGTCGTTCCAGCGGTCGATATAGGCATTGAACGCCTCGACCAGCTCGTCATTCGTGATGATTTCCTCGGGGGTGAAGACACCCGATCCCGTGATGGCGGCTTGGAACATGGCTCTCTCCGGTGGTTGGTTCACTTGCGCGTGAAACCAAGTGGAGGTCAAGGGGCGGCCCGTCTCGGGAACGTGGGGTCAACGGGGCCGCTTGGGCCTGCCCATTGACTTGCGCACACAAATCGCCACCTTGCCCGCAACAAGATAAGGTGTCGAGCATGGCCACCCCCGCCCCCTTTTCCCGCTTCGAGTTCCTGATTGCGTGGCGCTATCTGCGCGCCCGGCGGGCTGAAGGCGGGGTCAGCGTGATGACGTGGATCAGCTTCATCGGTATTGCACTGGCCGTTATGGCGCTGATTGCGACGCTCGCCGTGCGGTCCGGGTTTCGATACGAATTTGTCGGCACCATCCTGGGGGCCAATCCCCATATCAGCGTCTTTGACCAGGCCGAGATGGATGAAAACGGGCGGATGGACCGGACGCTCGAAGGGTATGAGCCGATCGCCGCGGCCATCGCCGAGGTGCCCGGGGTCATGCACGCGGCTGCCGTTGTCCGTGGTCAGGTCATGGCGACCCACCAGGGGCGCAACGCCGGTGTGGAAGTCATCGGCATCACGGGCGCGGACTTGGCCCAGGTGCCACTGGTTGCTGCGCCGGAACTTGCCTTCGGCGATATCGGTCGTTTCGACGACGGGATTGCGATCGGCTCTGGCGTTGCGCGGGAATTGGGCTTGCGGGTGGGCGACACCGTCCGCCTGATTTCGCCGGACGGGGCGCGCACGCCTTTCGGGACAAGCCCGCGCGTCAATGCCTACGAGATTGTGTACATCTTCCAGGTCGGACGATGGGATATCGACCGCGTGCGGGTCTATATGCCCTTTGCCGAAGCGCAGAGTTACTTCAACCGCGATGGTGTGGCCGATGAGATCGAGGTGATCCTGGAAGACCCGGAGGATGTGAACGCCCTGATCGTGCCCGTCCTGCGCGCCGCCGGAGGCACTGTCACGCTTTGGACGTGGCAGGACAGTTCCGGCGCGTTCCTGCAGGCCCTCCAGATGGAGGACAACATCATGTTCATCATCCTGTCGATCCTCGTCCTGATCGCGACCATGAACATCGTGTCGGGGCTCATCATGCTGGTGAAAAACAAATCGCGCGATATCGGCATCCTGCGCACGATGGGGTTGAGCGAAGGGTCGATCCTGCGGGTCTTCTTCATCTGCGGATCAGCCATCGGCGTCGCGGGCACCCTCGTTGGCGTGGCGCTTGGATGTGCCTTCGCGATCTGGATTGATCCGATCTTCAATGCCGTGAACTTCGTGGCCGGCGGCGGTGTCTGGGACCCGTCCGTGCGCCTGATCTCCGAGTTGCCAGCCCGTCTGGAAGCTGGTGATGTTCTGTCTGCGGTTGCGTTATCTCTTGGGCTCAGCTTCGTGGTGACGATCTTTCCCGCGCGCCGGGCGGCCCGGATGAACCCGGTCGAGGCGCTGCGCTATGAATGAGGCATCTTCCATTCTGCAGCTGTCGGGCATTCAGAAAGGCTACAACCTCGGCCAACCGAACGAAGTGCGCGTTCTCAACGGGGCCAACATCACGTTGGCACCGGGCGAGGTGGTGGCCCTTGTCGCGCCATCGGGCGCCGGGAAGTCGACCCTCCTTCACATCGCGGGTCTTCTCGACACGCCCGACCAGGGGACGGTCGACATATGTCGGCAGCGCCTGTCGGGCGCAGGCGACAAGGCCCGGACCGCCGCGCGGCGCGAACAGATCGGATTTGTGTACCAGTTCCATCACCTGTTGCCCGAGTTCACGGCGGCCGAAAACATCATCTTGCCCCAACTGGCAAACGGGGTAGCGGACGGCGCGGCCGAGGCGCGGGCGCTTGATCTGCTTGACCAGGTGGGGCTGTCCGAGCGCGCTGCGCATCGGCCGGCGGCCATGTCCGGGGGCGAGCAGCAAAGGGTCGCCTTTTGCCGGGCGCTTGCCAATGCGCCGCGCCTTCTTTTGGCGGATGAGCCGACGGGCAATCTGGACCCCGCAACCTCGGACACCGTGTTCGACGCCCTGATGAGCCTTGTCCGGGACACCGGGATGGCGGCCTTGATCGCGACACACAACCCTGCGCTTGCGGCGCGCATGGATCGCACGGTGAAACTGACCGCGGGCCATTTGGACGACGCCTAAGCGGCGTGAGCGTCGAAAAGGCCCAGGATCGCATCCAGCCCCGTTTGGCGCCGGTCCTTGCTTTCCATGAGTATCTCGTGTTCGGCGCCGTCCACCTCGACCAGGTCGCACGCGGGCCAGGTCTGCGCCCGCTCGACAATGGTGCCGGGCTCGACGATCCGTTCCCGTGTCCCAAGCAGGGCAACGCTCGGGACATCCGGAGGGGTCATCGCCATCAAGGTTTCGGTTTCTTCCAACGCTGCGCGCAACCAACGGTTCGACGGACCGCCAAGCGTCAACTCGGGGTGCTGCGCCGTTTGACGCGCGAAATAGTCGAACTGATCTTTGTCGGTTGTCAGCGGATTGTCATCGAACGCCATCGGTTCGTAGGGGCCCGTCGTGGGCGCAAATTTCTTATCGAAACCCAAGGGTTCGGCGAGGCCAAGCACGATGCCGGAGATTGCCTTGAGGAAGGGGGCCATCTGAATACCCCACATCGGTGCCGAGAAGGCGGCCGCCTTGACGGGCAATCCGTCGTAAAGCGCGCGCAGGCCAATCGCCCCGCCCATGGAATGCGCGATCATGAACCAGGGTTTCGGAACGTCCAAGTGCGCCATCGCGGCCCGGAACGCGGCGACGTCTTCGCGATATTCGTCGAAGCTGACGACATGGCCCATGTCCCGCTGGTGCTGAGGCCGATCCGACAACCCCTGGCCCCGCCAGTCAAAGCTGACCATGCCATATCCCGCAGCCGCCAGATCCGCGGCGACGCGCCCGTATTTTTCGACATACTCCGTGCGCCCGTGCAGCATCAGAACGGTGCCCTTCGGTCCGGCGGGCCAGACGCCGAGGCGCAGGCGTGTTCCATCGGCGCTGGACACCCAAAAGGCCGCCGCCCCCGCGGGCCCCTCCGCCACATCGGCGTAGAACGGGGCGGGGGCCAGCGCCTGGGTGTCCGGCGCCGGGGTCATCAGCTCAGCGCCGATCCAAGCTTCATGGCCATGCCCATGTCGCCGTCCAGCTTCAGCTTGCCGGACATGAAAGCGGCCGTTGGGTTCAAGCTGCCCGACAGGATGTCCTGAAATGTGTCGCTTGCAGCCGTCATGGTCACGTCCGCATCTACGCCCTCTTCGGCGGCCCGGACGCCCGCGCCGTCCACGATGACCGCGCCCTCACCTTCGATGACGAATTTGGCGCTTCCGTCGAAGCCCCCACCGATCTTGTCTGAAATCGCGCTAACAGCGGCATCAATAATCGCGTTTCCCATAATGTCCTTTGCCCTTTGCTTCGGTGATCGCACACCTTTGATATGGAACCCGGTGCGCGGAATGCTACAGTCTTTTGCATGAAGGTTCTTTCGGTCCTCTACAACTGTGCCCTCGCGGCAATTGTCGCCTGTTTCCCGCTCGTGGCTGACGCGCAGGATCGGCGCGTGGACGAATTGCTGGATCGTTTGGCCACCCCCGACCTGCGCAACTGGGATGTGGTTGAACAAGAAATCTACATGCTGTGGTCTCGCTCCGGGTCTCCCACAGCGGATTATCTGCTGCGGCGGGGGCGCGAAGCGATGGAGGCCGGAGATCTGGACGCAGCCTACAATCATTTCACGGCGCTGACGGATCATGCGCCGGATTTTGCCGAAGGATGGAACGCGCGGGCCACCATGTTCTTTCAGTCGAACCGGTACGGACCGTCCATTGCGGATATCCAGCGCGTTCTGGCGCTGGAACCCCGCCACTTCGGGGCGTTGCAGGGCTTGGGCATCATGCTGGAAGAGATGGGCGAGTACGAAACCGCCCTACGCGCCTTCCGCGAGGCCTCGGCTATACATCCCCACCGTCAGGACGTAAGGGATGCCATATCGCGGATCGAGCAACGGCTCGAAGGCCAGGCGCTCTGAGCTAGGGCGCGGCAGGCCATCGGAGGGGACAGTCCACGATCATGGACGGCAGTAATCTGGGCAAAGGGCGCGTTGCCGCCGTCCTTGGCCCCACCAACACCGGCAAAACCCACTACGCGATCGAGCGGATGCTGGCCTATCCATCCGGGGTCATCGGCCTTCCGCTGCGCCTTCTGGCACGCGAGGTTTACGACAGGATCGTCGCGATCCGTGGGCCATCGGTTGTGGCGCTGGTCACCGGGGAAGAACGTATCGTGCCGCCGCGGACCCAGTACTGGGTCTGCACGGTCGAGGCGATGCCAGTTGGCAACGGCGCCGATTTTCTGGCCATTGATGAGATCCAGCTTTGTGCCGATCCCGAGCGCGGCCATGTGTTCACCGACCGTTTGTTGAATGCCCGCGGTCTGCAGGAAACGCTGTTTCTCGGGGCCGAGACGATGCGCGGCGCGATCACCGCCTTGGTGCCCGGATGCAGCTTTCTGAAGCGCGAAAGATATTCACAGCTTATCTACAGCGGTTCGAAAAAGATAAGTAGAATGCCTCCGAGGAGTGCAGTTGTCGGCTTCAGTATCGATAATATCTATGCGATGGCCGAACTTCTGCGCCGCCAGAAAGGGGGCGCCGCGGTGGTGATGGGGGCGCTCAGTCCCCGAACGCGCAACGCGCAGGTCGAGCTCTACCAGAACGGGGACGTCGATATTCTGGTCGCCACGGACGCGATCGGTATGGGCCTGAACCTCGACATTCGCCATGTCGCGTTTTCCGGGCTGCGCAAGTTCGATGGCCGCAAGATGCGGGACCTGATGCCCAATGAGTTGGCCCAGATCGCCGGCCGCGCGGGGCGGTATACGCAGGATGGCACCTTCGGGGTGACCGGCGAAGCGCGCCCGCTGCGTGACGATTTGGCCGAAGCCATCACCGCCCATCGCTTTGCGCCGGTGAAAAAGCTGCAGTGGCGCAATTCTGACCTGAGCTTTGGGACGGTGGACCGGTTGATCGCCTCTTTGGAGGAACGCACGGATCATGAGTGGCTGACCTGCGCCCGCGAGGCCGACGATGTCATGGCGCTGAAATCCATCTCGACGCGCGAGGATGTGGCCAGCCGCATTCAAGGCGCACCGGATGTTCGGCTCCTGTGGGATGTCTGTCGAATCCCGGATTTCCGCGGGATCAGTCATGCCGAACATGCCGATTTGCTCGGCCGGATTTTCGACTTCCTCCACGACGCCGGCCGCGTGCCCGACGATTGGATGGCCCGCCAGGTAAAGCGCATCGACCGCACGGATGGCGACATCGACACACTGTCGAAACGTCTGGCGTATATCCGCACCTGGACCTACGTCGCGCAACGGTCCGGATGGCTTGACGACGAAACCCATTGGCGCGGGGCCACCCGTGCCGTAGAAGACCGCCTGTCTGACGCGCTCCACGGCGCGTTGACCCAAAGATTTGTCGATCGGCGCACCAGTGTTCTGCTGCGCCGGTTGAAACAGAAGGAGAGCCTCGTGGCTGACGTGAACGACAACGGCGAAGTAACGGTTGAGGGCCAGGTCCTGGGCCGCATCGAAGGATTCCGGTTTCGCCAGGACCAATCCGCCAGCCCCGACGAAGCCAAGACCCTGCGGCAGGCGGCGTTTGCCGCCCTTCGCCCCGAATTCCACCTCCGCGCCGATCGGTTCTACAACGCGCCTGACACCGAGTTTGACCTGACGGAACAGGGCGGGCTGATGTGGGGCGATCAGGCCATCGGGAAACTCGTTGCCGGGGCCGAGCCGCCGAAACCCACGGCCGAAGCCTTTGTCGACGAAGAAGCCGGGCCTGAGGTCATCCAGAAGGTGCAGCGCCGGCTCCAGCATTTCATCGACCGTCGCATCGCCGCGCAGTTCGAGCCCCTTCTCGCCATGTCCCGAGACGAAGCCATTGGCGGACTGGCCCGTGGCGTTGCCTTCCGCCTGCTGGAAAGCTTTGGCGTTGTGCCGCGCAGCGAGATTGCCGACGATATCAAGTCGCTCGATCAGGACGCGCGGGGCCTGCTGCGCAAACACGGCGTGCGGTTCGGCCAATTCACGATCTTCATGCCGCTTTTGTTGAAGCCGGCGCCGACGCGGCTGCGTCTCGTGCTCTGGGGCTTGCAGTCTGGCCTGGACAGCTTCCCTGAAAGCCCGCCTCCGGGCCTCGTGACCATCCCGCATGAAACCGACCAGCCCGACGGCTACTACGCGATGTCGGGCTACCGACCGGCGGCCAGCCGCGCAATCCGGATCGATATGCTGGAACGCTTGGCCGACATGCTGCGGTCTCAGGATACACGCGGCGGGTTTGAAGGCACGGCCGACATGCTATCGATCACGGGCCTGACCCTCGATCAATTTGCCGATCTGATGGGTGGACTGGGCTACAAGGCCGAGCGGGGAGAGCGGCCAAAGGTCAAAGCCACCGCCGCGCCAGCGGCCGCCGATACAGCAGCCGACACCGCCGCCGAGGACGCAACGGACAGCGCAGACAAGACGACGGATGCCGCCGACGCCCCGAGCGAAGCGCCGGCACCCGAAGCCTCGGCCGAGCCGGAGGTCGAAGTGTTCTACACCTTCACCTGGGCTCCGAAGCGCCGCGGCGGCGAACGTCCCCGGCGTGAAGACGGGCAAAAGCCGCGCGGCAAGAAGGGCCAGGGGGGCAAGCCCCGGGGCAAAGGCGGTAAGCCGCCGCGTGATCAGAAGGCAAAGTCCTTCTCTGCCCGTCCCGAGAAGAAGGATCGGATTGATCCGGACAACCCGTTTGCTCAAGCGCTCGCGGGTCTGAAGGACAAATCCTGACCCCCTCCGGCGACCCTTTCGCGCCGCGCGCCACCGATCGCCTGGACAAATGGCTCTGGCAGGCGCGCTTCTTCAAGACGCGCAGCCTGGCGACCAAGCAGGTGACGTCGGGCGCCGTCAGGGTCAACAGCGCCCGCGTAACCAAGGCAGCCACGGCGGTTGGCGCGGGCGACGTCCTGACCTTCGCGCAGGGGCGGGCCATCCGCGTCGTGCGCATCGTTGAGCTTGCCAAGCGCCGTGGGCCGGCGACCGAAGCGCAAGCGCTCTACGAGGATTTGAGCCCGCCGCCCCCGGGGCCTCCGCCGCCACGGGTGGGGCCCCGACCCACCAAAAAGGCCCGGCGGATGCTGGATGAACAGCGCGAAACGCCCCTGGAGGAATGACCGCGCATGCAGCGCAGAAATTCGCACTTGAATGCTGTCAACTAAAGTTTACACTACACCAATGGTTGCGTCATCGGGTGGGCTTGCAAACCCCATATCTCTGACGTAGCAGACACAGACAAAAGACCGCTTGAGGATGTCCATGACGTATGTCGTGACCGAGAATTGTATCGCCTGCAAATACACCGACTGTGTTGAGGTGTGCCCCGTGGATTGCTTCTACGAGGGTGAGAATATGTTGGTGATCCACCCTGACGAGTGCATCGATTGCGGCGTCTGTGAACCAGAATGCCCCGCGGACGCCATCCGCCCGGATACCGAGCCGGATATGGAAAAGTGGTTCGAGTTCAATCGCAAGTATTCCGAAGCCTGGCCGGTGATCATCACGAAGAAGGATCCCTTGCCGGATGCCGATGCGATGGACGGCAAGCCGGGCAAGATGGATATGCTGTCCGAAGCCGCCGGCGAGGGCGGATAAAAGACCGTCCGCCGTGCGATTCGGTGGACGTCAGAAATTGGCGATGCCAAGCAGTCGCGCGGCGCCGCAGAAAGCCCAAATCAACCCTTGATTTCAAGGGGTAACAGCCTTTGCGGCTGCGGCATGCTTTGCGAAGTCGCATTTTTGTGCTACATATAACTGACACACTTGTCTGTCCGTTACGCGGTGCGGGTCTGCCAACCTGCCAAAAAATTCAGCGTCGACCATCGGTTCGTGTGGAAAGTTCGCTTTCCATGGGGCCCTTTTTGTCGCCTGGGTTTGTGCGTGTCTGACGGGGCGTAGGAAGAGGATTAATATATGTCGAAGTCCAAGAAATCGCAGGAGTTCAGCCCGAACGACTATGTGGTCTATCCGGCCCTTGGCGTCGGCCAGATGGTGAATATCGAAGAGCAAGAGATTGCCGGTATCACGCTGGAGCTGTTCGTGGTCTCCTTCGAAAAGGACAAAATGACCCTGCGGGTGCCGACCGCGAAAGCAACTGAGGTTGGCATGCGGTCGCTGAGCTCGCCGGATGTGGTGTCCAAGGCAATGGACACGCTGAAAGGCAAGGCGCGCGTGAAGCGTACCATGTGGTCGCGCCGTGCGAAGGAGTATGAGCAAAAGATCAACTCCGGCGATCTGATCTCTATCGCTGAGGTTGTGCGCGACTTGCATCGGGCCGACGACCAGCGCGAGCAGTCTTATTCCGAGCGTCAGCTGTACGAAGCGGCGCTGGAGCGCCTGACCCGTGAATTGGCAGCGGTCAAGGGCATGGATGAGGCCGGCGCGCAGCGCCAGGTTGATGCCGTCCTGACGGCACGCGCGGCGTAAAACCGCCCAAACCGGACAATCTGGCCCCGTCGCAGTCGTGCGGCGGGGCTTTTCTTGTTAGGGAGTGCCCCGGGGACCGCGCAACAGATGTCGGGCGACTATGCCCGCCTCTCCTTTTGAAAGGAATCTGGGTCATGTTTCGCACTGTCCTTTTCCCCGTCCTGGCCTCGGGCGTGTTTCTCGCCGGATGTCAGAACCTCTCGCAACAAGACCAAGCCAATCTCGGCCTGATCAGTGGCGCCGCGGGCGGCGTGCTGTTGGCCGGAGCGCTTGATGCCAACCCGGCCTGGACGGTCGCGGCGGGCGTCGCGGGGGCTGCCCTCGGAACGCAGATCGCGCGGAATTCGCAGACCGGTGAATGTGCGTACTACGCCGGACAGGATGCGTTTGGCCGCACGATCTACAGGACCGGACCCTGCTGAGCGCGTTTCGTCTAGGTTAACACGGCGGCCAGGGCGGCAAGGGCGGCAAGCTCTGTCAGGACCTGGCCGGCGCCAAGGACGTCGCCCGTTTGTCCGCCGATCTTGCGCAACGCGACCGCGGCGACGGCGCAGGCCGCGCCGACACTGCAAAGCGCTGCAAACAGGCCGGCACTGCCAAGACCCACGCCCGCCACGAAGATGGCGAGCAGACTGGCCAAACCCGCCGTCGCTTTGGCGGGCCGACCGACCAGTGCGGCCAACCCGTCCTCCCGCGCAAAGGGCATCAGGGCCATGGTGCCGGTCATGGCCCCGCGGCTGAGCGCAGCGGGCACAATCACAGCCGCCCAGAGGGCGCCGAGGTCCAGCACAGCCGTAAGCAGAACCCACTTCAGTCCAAGCCCAAACACAAGCGCGAGAACGCCGTAACTTCCAATCCGGCTGTCCTTCATGATGGACAGGCGCGCGTCCGGGTCATGTCCCCCCCAAAATCCATCGGCGCAATCGGCCAAGCCGTCCTCGTGCAATCCACCGGTCAGGATGGTCGCCGTCGCCAGTGCCAGCCCGGCAGCCGCCGCCGTTGGCAATCCCACCGCCAACGCCCCCCAGGCCATAACGCCTGCAAGGACGCCGACGCCTGCGCCCACCAGTGGCCATGCCCAAGCCGCGGCCGCCATGCGTGCGCCATCGGCCCCGGGAACGGGCAGCCGCGTCAGCAGCGCGAAACCGCGGGGAATGTCGCGGAGATCAAGTATCGGGTCGTGCTCTGGCATTCGGCCTGGGCCTTTCTGCCGCATGACGGGCGCGGCGCTCGCAGCTAAACCTGAGCGCTAAGTTCCTGCAACCGAAAGACGACCCATGACGCACCCCGCACCCACCACGCTCGCCGCGTTTGTCGATGCTTTGGCGACGGCCCCCCAACCAGACCCCGCCGTGCGGGCCGCGGCCGAGGCACGGAATGGCAGCCTCACCAAGCCGCCGGGTGCCCTGGGCCGGTTGGAAGACCTGGCCATCTGGTACGCCGCGTGGCGCGGCGATGCGCGGCCGACGGTTTCGGCGCCGCAAGCGTTGGTCTTCGCGGGCAATCACGGCGTCGTCGCGCAGGGCGTGAGCGCATTTCCCGCCGAAGTGACCGAGCAGATGGTTGCAAATTTTGCCGGCAAAGGGGCGGCCATCAACCAGCTTTGCGACCTCGCGGGCGCGTCGCTGTCGGTCATTCCGCTCGAGTTGGACCGCCCAACGGCGGACTTCACAACCGGTCCCGCGATGTCCGAAACCGAAGTGCTGGCGGCGCTGACCGCCGGATGGGAGGCCGTCGATCCCGCAGCGGACCTGCTGATCACCGGTGAAATGGGCATTGGCAACACCACATCCGCTGCCGCGATTGCGGCGGCACTTTTTGGCGGGGAAGCGGCCGAATGGACGGGGCGCGGCACGGGGGTGGACGATGCCGGTCTCGATGCCAAGACCCGGGCCGTTTCGGCCGGTCTTGCGGCCAATCCCGATGCCACGACCGATCCCATGCAGGCCTTGCGTTGCTTGGGCGGGCGCGAGGTCGCTGCGATGGCAGGGGCCATCGCCTCGGCGCGGGTGCAGGGGATCCCGGTGATCCTGGACGGGTTCATCTGCTCCGCTGCTGCCGCCGTGCTGCAGGCCGCCGCTCCCGGGGCGCTGGATCATGCCGTTGCCGGTCACGTGTCGGCCGAACAGGCGCACCACAAAATCCTGAGCAACATTGGCAAAGACCCGTTGCTGACCCTCGGGATGCGCCTGGGTGAAGGCAGCGGTGCCGCCCTGGCGATCCAAGTGCTCAAAGGGGCCATCGCTTGCCATTCCGGCATGGCGAGCTTTGCCGAAGCGGGCGTATCCGAAGGCTGATCAGATCCCGCTTCCGCCGGGGCGGCGCGGGGCCGCCCTGTCCCGCATGGTCCCCCTGAGTGCTCCGGCGTCGCCACGGGGGCGGCGCACCGTCTCTTCCGTTTCCTCCGCCTCCTCATCCTGAGCGACGAGAGCGGTTTCGAGGTTTGCGTTCAGTTCGCGGGCCTTCTCCACGTATTCCGTGTTCTCGGCGACGGGCACGCCGGGTTTCCAAACCTCGGCCAGGGCGCGCAGATTCTGGCGGTCATGGCGGTAGAAGGCGATTTCCTGTTCGTGCGCCTCGTAGTCGCTGAGCCCCATGTCTTCGAGCACATACCGCGCCGCACGCAGGGAGCTGTCGAACATCTCCCGCACGATGTGGTCCGCCCCGGCATCGAACAGTTCGTAGACATGCAACCGGTCGATGGCGCGTGCCGTGATCGCGATATCCGGTCGGATGTCACGGGCGTATCGCACAAGGCGGACCGCGTCGTCCCGATGATCCACCGCCACCTCCAGAACTTTGGCGGTGGCCAGTCCGGCCGCGGCCAGCATCTCGGGTCGGGTCGGATCGCCGAAATACCCTTTGAACCCAAAGCGCCGCATCAGTTGGATGGTCGCCAGGTCGGCATCAAGGACAACCGTCTTGAACCCCGAGACCTGCACCATCCGGTTCACGACCTGACCAAATCGCCCGATGCCGGCGATGATGATCTCGGCCTCTTCGTCGATGGCGTCCGGTTCGGCTTCGGTGTCCGGTTCGCGCAAGCGATTGCGCAGGGCCTCATACGCGATGAAGGACAGCGGGGTCAGCAACATGCTGAGCGCGATGATCAGCAGTAGAACCTCGGCCACCCGGTCGGGGAACACCGATTGCTGCAGGCCGAAGGCAACCAGCACAAAGCCAAATTCGCCAGCCTGCGCCAGCCCAAGCGTGAAAAGCCAGCGGTCAGCGCCGCGAATGCGGAAGGTGACCGCGATGGCCAAAAGCACCAGTCCCTTCAGGATCATCAGTCCGAGGGTCAGCCCAACAATCATGAACGGATTGCCGAACAGGACGTTGAAGTTGATCCCGGCCCCCACCGTGATGAAGAACAACCCCAGAAGCAGGCCCTTGAACGGTTCGATATTGGCCTCAAGCTCGTGCTTGAATTCCGAGTTCGCCAGCACGACCCCGGCGACAAACGCGCCCAGGGCCGGGCTGAGACCAACGACGATCATCAGCACCGCGATGCCCACCACGATCACGAGGGCGACGGCCGTGTACATCTCACGCAGGCGCGACATGTGAATGAAGCGAAACAGGTGCGGCGACAGATAGCGCCCGGCCAGGATCACCGCGATGACCGCGCCAAGCGTCACCAAGGTCACCCCCCATCCCGGCAGCCCCTCGACCAGCGACAGGCTGTGGTGGTGGTCTTCATGCGCACCGCTGCGCTGGATCGACCCGTCCTCGGCGATCTCCATCACGGCCGGCATCGCCAGCAGCGGGAGGAGCGCAAGGAACGGGATGACGGCAATGTCCTGCGTCAGCAGCACCGAAAAGGCCGAGCGCCCGCCATTGGTCTGCATGAGGTCTTTTTCATTCAGTGTTTTCAGAACGATGGCCGTTGACGACAGAGCGAGGGTCAGGCCGATGGCGACGGCCATGCTTTGTGTCAGCCCAAGTGTATAGGCGGCCCCGGCCAACAGAACGGTCGTGATGACGATCTGCGCGCCCCCAAGCCCCAAAAGCTTGCGCCGCATCTCCCACAGGCCGCGTGGATCCAGTTCCAACCCGATGAGGAACAGCATCAGGACCACACCAAACTCGGCATAGTGTTGAAGGTCTTCGGTTTCCGAACCAACCAGTCCCAGAATGGGGCCAATCGCGATTCCGGCGATCAGGTAACCCAGAACCGACCCCAGGCCGAACCGCACGGACAAGGGAACGGCAATCACCATGGCGCCCAGGTAGATCAAGGCCTGCAGCAATATGCTGTCCATCTGGGTGTCCCTTCGGGGTCCGCGTGCTGTCCCTAGACTACAACCCAAGGGTGCATGCGCAAGCGACACGGGCGCGCGGTTGGACTGCAATTTGCGGTGCATGCGGTCGCGTGGCCGGTCAGACACCGCTTGTCATTTGAAGCAAATCGCGGTGAAACCGTTCCACAGCATGCGCAGGGAGGATTTGCCATGAAACGGTCCGAGATTAACGAGATTATGGCCCAGGCCGATGACTTCATCCGGTCCTTTGGATTTGTCCTGCCGCCGTTTGCCTATTGGTCCCCGGACGAGATGAAGGCCCGCCGCTCCGAGATCGAGGGGATCATCTCGGGTCGCATGGGATGGGACATCACCGATTACGGACAGGGCGATTTCGACAAGCTCGGCCTGTTTCTTTTCACGCTCCGCAACGGCCGCCTCGAGGATTTGGAACGGGGCGGGGGCATGTGCTACGCCGAAAAGCTCCTGATCTCGCGGCAAGACCAGATCAGCCCGATGCACCGCCACTATCTCAAGGCCGAGGACATCATCAATCGCGGCGGGGCCACGATGGCGATTGAGCTCTTTGGCTCGACGCCGGACGGCTCCTTTGATGAAACGGCAGGCGGCACCGTCCTATGCGATGGCATCGCGCGCAGCTTCTCCCCGGGGGAGGTTTTGCTTTTCCAACCGGGCGAAAGCGTCACGCTGATGCCGGGGGATTGGCATGCATTCTGGGGCGAAGGCGGCGATGTGCTGATTGGCGAGGTGTCGACGGTCAACAACGACGAAACCGACAACTGGTTCAAGGATCCGATCGGGCGGTTTGCCGATATCGAGGAAGACGTCGATCCGACCCACCTTCTGGTGTCCGACTACAAGACCTGGCTCTGAGCGCGCGTTACAGCGCCCGCCACCCGATGTCGCGCCGGAAAAACCCGTCCGGCCAGTGGATCTGGTCGACCATCCCATAGGCCTTGTCCCGCGCCTCGACCAGCGTCGCGCCGCGCGCCGTCACGTTCAGAACCCGCCCACCCGTGGCGACGATCTGCCCATCGGCTTTGCTGGTGCCGGCATGGAACACCATCTGAAAGCTGTCTTCGGGAAGATCGGATAGGCCACCGATGACCGACCCCTTTTCGTATCCGCCGGGATACCCGTTGGCGGCCATGACCACCGTCATCGCGTGATCGTCCGCCCAGTTCACCTGCATCTCCGACAAACGTTCTTCGGCGGCGGCCAGCATCAGGTCCAGCGCCTGCCCGCCCAAACGCATCATCAGCGCCTGGCACTCCGGATCGCCGAACCGCACGTTGTATTCGACGAGGCGCGGCTGACCGTCCTCGATCATCAGTCCGGCATAGAGCACGCCGCGATAGGGTGTCCCACGCGCGGCCATCTCGCCCACGCAGGGCGCGATGATCTCGTCCAGCGCGCGCTGCGCGACGGTGTCGTCCAGAACAGGGGCAGGGGAATAGGCGCCCATCCCGCCCGTGTTGGGGCCAGTGTCGCCTTCGCCCACGCGTTTGTGGTCCTGTGCGGTGCCAACCGGCAGCACGCTGGTGCCGTCGCACAGCACGAAGAACGAGGCCTCTTCGCCGGTCATGAATTCTTCGATCACGACTTCCGCGCCAGCGCTGCCGAAGGCGCCGCCGAACATGTCGTCAATCGCGTCCAGCGCCGCGTCAAGCTCCATCGCCACGATCACGCCTTTGCCCGCAGCCAATCCATCGGCTTTCACGACGATCGGGGCGCCTTGGTCCCGGACGTAGGCCTTGGCGGCCTCGGCCTCGGTGAACCGGGCCCACGCGGCGGTCGGGGCACCGGCGGCATCGCAGACTTCCTTGGTGAAGGCTTTGGAGGCTTCCAGCCGCGCGGCTTCGGCCGTTGGCCCAAAGGCCAGAACGCCCGCTGCCGCGAGGGCGTCCACCACGCCCGCGGCCAGCGGTGCTTCGGGCCCGACGATCACGAAATCGATCGACTCCGCATCCGCAAAGCTGACAACGGCATCGGGGTCCGTCACATCCAAACTGGCACATTCGGCGATCTGGGCGATACCGGCATTGCCCGGCGCCACAACCAACCGGTCGCATTTCGGGTTCTGAAGCACGGCCCATGCCAACGCATGTTCGCGCCCGCCGCCACCGAGGATGAGAATGTTCATGCCGCGCTCCCTTGGCCTTCGTTGTCGGGCGTTCTAGGCTCCCCCTCACACAGGCACAAGCGGACGAGGGCGCGCAGGCGCATGGATGATCTGATTGAGGGCGGCGGCACGGCACCGGGCGACAACGCGCCGGAGTTCAGCGTGTCGGACATCACCAGCGCGATCAAGCGCACGCTGGAGGGCGCGTTTGGCCGCGTGCGCGTCCGCGGCGAAATCGGTCGTGTCGTGCGGGCCCGCTCGGGGCATCTCTACTACGACATCAAAGATGATCGGAACGTGATCAACTGCACGACGTGGAAGGGGCAGGCTGCCGGTCTCGGCATGGAGCCGGAGGAAGGGTTGGAGGTCATCGTCACCGGTCGGCTCAGCGCCTATGGCCCGCAGTCCCGGTACAATCTGAACGTCGACCGGATGGAGGTTGCCGGCGAAGGCGCGCTGATGGCGCTCTTGGAAAAGCGCCGCAAAGCGCTGGCCGGCGAAGGCCTGTTCGACGAAGGCCGCAAACAGCGCCTGCCGTTCCTGCCCGAGGTGATTGGTGTGGTGACATCCCCGACCGGCGCCGTGATCCGGGACATTCTGCACCGCTTGCGGGATCGCTTTCCCCGTCCGGTGCTGATCTGGCCGGTGGCCGTGCAGGGCGCGCGCTGTGCGCCCGAGGTGACGGCCGCGATCCGCGGGTTCAATGCCTTGCCCGCCGGGGGACCGATCCCCCGGCCCGATCTCATCATCGTGGCCCGCGGCGGTGGATCGCTCGAGGATCTTTGGGGGTTCAACGAGGAATCGGTCGTTCGCGCCGCCGCGGACAGCCAGATCCCCCTGATTTCGGCTGTCGGGCATGAAACGGACACAACGCTGATCGACCATGCCGCCGATTGGCGCGCACCGACCCCGACCGCGGCGGCGGAACGTGCGGTTCCGGTGCGGCTGGATTTGCTGCAATGGCTGCAGGGGCAGGAGGCGGTCCTGTCCCGCGGCATGACCCAAACGCTCACGCTGCGACGGCAGCGTCTGGGGGATCTCTCCCGCGCCTTGCCGCGACCCGAAACCTTGCTGGACACCGCGCGCCAACGGCTTGACCTTGCCAGCCTGACCCTGGCCCCCGCCCTGCGCCAACGCGCGTCCGAGGCCCGGGCGCGAGCGGACCGTGCCGCCAGCCTGCTGCGCCCCGGGCTCGAAAGATCTATCGCCGCGCGGCGCCTGTCGCTTGGGCGGGCCGCGGCGCAGTTGACGCCGGCCGCGCTTCAACGCCTTGTGCGGGACGGCCGGGCGCGCCTGACGCGGGAGGCCAGCCGACTTGATCCCGCGCGTGCGGCGCGCCAGCGGCAGGAGGCCGCCACGCGCCTTGCAGATCTGGGTGCGCGCCTTGATCGGGCGGCCGACGCGGTGCGCAAGGCCCATCAGAGCCGACTCGACGCCTTGGCGCGCCTGCATCAAACCCTCGGGTATACGGAGACCCTCAAACGGGGCTACGCCGTGGTCCGGGACGCCGAGGGGGTCGTGACCCGGAAAGCCGACGCGCAGCGTGCTGCGGCGTTGGAGGTCGAATTTGCCGACGGTCGTTTGGCTGTGCGCCCGGCGGACGCCCCGCCCAAACCGGTCAAACCGGCGCGGGCAAAAAAGGCGGATCCATCCTCGGATCAGGGGTCTTTGTTCTAGGTGCCGTCCGCGATTTGACATTTTGGATGCATTTTGTCAGACACGCCGCATGTCCGAAACCGATGCCCCCCGCCTGACCGACCGCATTCGTGCGCAGCAGCCCGACGACAAATCCCGGGCGGTGCTTGAAGCGGCGTTCGAAACCTTCCTGACCTTCGGGGTCAAACGCAGCTCGATGCAGGATATTGCCGACCGCGCCGGAATGAGCCGGGCCGCGCTTTACCTGCATTTCAAGAACAAGGACGATATCTTTCACGCGTTGATGGTCGCCTATTACGACGCCGCCGTTGACGCCGTTACCGAGGCTTTGGCGGCCCATACCGATCCGGTGGCGGCCCTTAGCGCGGCCTTCGAGGCACAGGTCGGGGATGCGGCCGAACGGATGATGGACAGCCCCCATGGGGCCGAGCTTCTGGCCGCCAAGCACAGCGACATGCAGGCCCTGACGCTGGAGGGCGAGGCACGCCTGGCCGCTGTGTATGGATCCTGGTTGTCCGAGGGGCAGACCGCCGGGCGCCTTGCGTCCGAGGCAGTCGGAGAAGACCCGACGGAAACCGGTGCCACGATGGTGATGGCGGTCTACGGGCTCAAGACACCGGCAACCGATCTCGCCACGTACCGCGCCCGTCGAGCACGGCTTGCGGCCCTTTTTGGACGCGCACTGCGCCCGTGACGGGGGGCGTTTTCTGCACAGAAAACGCGTCGGAAATCTAGGATTTCCGCCCCCTTTACCGACCGCGGATGCGGGGATCCAGCGCGTCGCGCAAGCCGTCACCGATGTAGTTCACAGCCAGCACGGTCAGCGAAATGGCCAGACCGGGCCAGAGCACGCGCTCGGGGTGCTGCTGCAGGAAGTCGGTGGCGTCGAACAGCAGCTTGCCCCAGGTCGGGAAGTCCGACGGGAAGCCCAAGCCCAGGAAGCTGAGCGCGCTCTCGGTGATGATCGCATTCGCGATCCCCAACGTGGCCGAAACCATGATGGGCGACATCACGTTGGGCAGGATGTGGCGCAGGATCATCTTGTTGGACGGTGTCCCGATGGACCGCGCGGCCATGACAAACTCGCGTTCTTTCAGGGCCAGCACATCGCCGCGCACCACACGCGCGGTCTGCATCCAGGATGTGGCGCCGATCACGATCACGATCAGGATGAAAATCCCGCCTTCCGGACCGAACGCGGCGCGCAACTGGTCGCGGAACAGCATGATGATGACCAGGAGCAGCGGCAGCAGGGGCAGTGCGAGGAACAGGTCGGTCAGGCGCATCAACGGGCCATCGAGCCATTTGAAGAAGCCGGCCATCACGCCGATGAGCGTCCCAAGGAACAGGGCCAGAAGCATCGCCACAAGCCCCACGAGGATCGAGATCTGACCGCCCGCCATCATGCGGGCCATGGTATCCCGCCCCAACTGGTCGGTGCCCATCGGATGGGCCAGGGTTGGGCCAGAGTTCCGGGCGCGGATGTCGATGAACTGCGGATCGACGGTCCACAAGAACGGCCCGACAAAGACGAACAGCAGGGCAATGATGAAAAAGCCCAGTCCGAACACAGCGCCTTTGTGGGTCTTGAACTGGTCCCAGACATCCCACCACTGGTTGCGCGGCGGTTTGAAGTTTTCCAGCTCCAGTTCGCGCTCGACCGCGGTGGCGGCGGGCTTGATCGGGGCCTCGGGGGTTTGGTTCGTCTCAGTCATAGCGAATCCTCGGATCGAGAATGCCGTAGAGGATGTCGGCCATCAGGTTAAAGAGCACGATCAGGATCGCGAAGATGAAGCTGACGGTTTGCACCACCGGCACATCGCCGCCCTGGATCGCGATGATCAGCAATTGGCCGATGCCATTCACCTTGAACACCTGCTCGGTGATGATGGCGCCGCCAAAGACGGCCGGCACATTCAGGGCGATCACGGTCACAACCGGGATCATCGAGTTGCGCAGCACGTGCACGAGGACGACAACCTGTTCGCTCAGGCCTTTGGCCCGGGCGGTCCGCACGTAGTCCTGGTTCAGGTTGTCCAGCATCGAGGCACGCATGTAGCGGCTGATCTGGCTGGCGTTGAACAGACCCAACACCATAACAGGCATGATGATCTGCTTGAGCTGGACCACGAAGCTGTCCCAATCGGTGACCTCATGGGTGGTGTCGTAGACGCTTGGGAACCAGCCCAGGTTCACCGCGAAGATCACGATGAACAGAACGCCGGTGAAGAAGGTCGGAACCGAGAAGCCCACCATCGAGATGAAGGTGCCGACCTGGTCGAAGACCGAATACTGCTTGTAGGCCGAGATGATGCCAAGTGGCAGCGCAATCAGGATGCCGACGATGTAGGAGGTGCCGACCACCCACAGGGTCTGCGGCAGGCGCTGCACGATCAAGTCCATCACCGGGGACCGGGTCTGGTAGCTGATGATGCGCGCGCCGTCCTCGGGTGCCATCGACGTGCCCAACCAGCCATCCAGCAGGTGCAGCGGCTCGTCCCAGACCATCAGTTTGAGCCATTTGAAATACTGAACGAAGACCGGGTCGTTCACGCCCAGACTTTCGCGGATCTGTTCGCGCACGTCTGGCGGGATGGTCAGCGGCAGGCCGGCGGTCGGGTCCGACGGGCTTAGTTTGACGATCAGGAAAATGATGAAACTGATGAACAGAAGCGTCGGGACTGCAAGGATCAGGCGACGGAACGTGAATGTCAGCATGGGCCAACGCCTCGGGTCATAAGTTGCGGGGGGTGGGGCAAGGAATGGCCCGCGCCACGTGTGCAGCGCGGGCCGGTGTTCGGGTTAACGCTTATTCAGCGCGACGCCAGTCCATGATGTTCCACAGCTCGGTGTCCCAATCCGACATCAGGATGCCCTCGATGTCGTTTGCGTGGGCCGACACACCGCCACGGTGGATCAGCGGAATGATCGAGTAGCTCTGGATGAGCATGTCGTTCATTTCACGCGCCAGGCGACCGCGTTCTTCCAGTTCGGCGGTGGTGGCCATTTCGGCAACCAAAGCGTCATAGGCGGGATCGCAGAAGCGCTGGATGTTGGAACCCTGCCACTGGGATGCGGGCGACGGAACGTCGTCGCACAGCCAGTTGGCCATGTAGGCCTGCGGATCCACACCGGCGAAGTTGTTGGTGTACATCTCGATGTCGGCGAAGAACTTCTGGAAGGTGTCGGGCGAAGCCGGGTCACCGCCGAAGAAGACCGACGCGTCGATGTTGCGCAGCTCGGTGTCGATACCGATCTCGCTCCACCACTGCTTGATCAGGGCTTGCGTGTCCTGACGCACGGCGTTGGTCGAGGTCTGGTACAGGACGCTGATCGGCGTGCCTTCGTATTCACGAATGCCGTCGCCATCGGTGTCCAGGATGCCAGCTTCGTCCAGCAGAGCGTTCGCGCCAGCGATGTCCTGCACGAGGCAGCTGTCATTGGCGGTCGATGCGTACAGCGCCGGGGCGGGCAGCACGTTACAGGTGGGCTGGCCGCCTGCACCGTAGCCGATTTCAACCAGCAGGGCGCGGTCGATGGCCATCGACATCGCCTGGCCGATCACCGGGTTGGTCAGGAACGGATGCGCACCACCTTCACGGGTCGAGCGCAGATCGCCCAGGGCCGGGTCGGGGTTGGTCTGGTTCAGGTGAAGACGCTCAACCGAGGTGCCGAATGCGGTCACAACGGTGCCGTTCCCCTGTGCTTCCATTTCCGCCAGGATGGTCGGATCGATCTGCAGGTTCCAGGCGTAGTCAAACTCGCCGGTTTCCAGAACCGAACGGGCCGCTGCGGTCGCGTCACCACCACCTTTGAAGGTCACGGTCGCGAAGTAGGGGCGATCGGGGAAACGGAAGTTTTCGTTGGCCGAGAACTCGATCACGTCGTTCGGGCGGAACTCGTCCACGACGAACGGGCCGGTGCCGATCGGGCCAAAGTTGGCGTCGGTGCACTCAGGTGCGCGGGCACCCAGGCAGTCTGCAAACTGCGCGGCTTGGATCACCGGGCTCTCCGAACCGACGAAGGCGGTATAGGGGAACGGGGTCGACGCGCCGAAGTTCACGCGAACTTGGTTGTCGCCAACGGCTTCCACGCTGGTCACGCCCTCGTAGGAGCTGGCCTGCGCACAACCACCTTCGGGGTGGGTGCAATACTCGTAGGTGAAGATGAAGTCAGCCGGGGTCAGCGCGCTGCCGTCCGACCAGGTGATGCCATCTGCGATGGTCCAGGTGATCGAGGTCAGATCCTCGGACACGCCGCCGTTTGCCACGGTCGGGATTTCAGCGGCCAACCACGGCACCATGTCGCCGTTGTTGTCAAAGCGCGCCATCGACTCCAGCACCAGCGAGGCGGATTCAACTTCCTTCGTGCCGCCCGAAAGATACGGGTTCAGCGTCGAAGGCGCCTGCCAGTAGATGATGTTGAGATGCCCGGACGAGCCACGGCCGTGACCGTCGGCCCAAACGGCCGCAGGGGTCAATGCCAGTGCGGCTGCACCAAGCAATAGAGATGTGCGTTTCATGTAGGTCTTTCTCCTTGTTGAGCTCACTTTGCAGTGAAGCACGCGGACCTTGAACGGTCCGTCGTGTTTTGTGGTTAGGTTCTGTAGAAGATGTCAGGCGCCTGTGCCCTCCATTGTCCACCCCATGCCGCCATGGAACGCGGATCAATCGCAAAATGCAAGCCTCATGCCGCCGCGTTCTGCACAGAATTTCAGCAATCGCAGCATTTGACAGCAGCTTGGGATCGCGCTTAGCGTCAGGCCGTTAACCTTGAAGGGTCTTCTTCCTATGCTTGATCAGCCGATTGCGCAGGTTCGCAACCTGCGTGTTGAATTTCAGACAAAATCCGGGCCCGTTGTCGGGGTTGAAGACGTCTCTTTCGAGGTCGCCGAGGGCGAGACCGTTTGCATTGTCGGAGAATCGGGATCGGGCAAATCCGTGTCGTCGCTGTCGCTGATGCGGCTGGTGGAATTCGGGGGTGGCGAGATCACGGGCGGGCAGCTCATGTTCGACCGCAAAGACGGCGATCCCATCGACCTCGCGCGGACCGACAGCGGTCTGATGAAAGACATTCGGGGCAATGAAATCGGGATGATTTTCCAGGAGCCCATGACGGCCCTGAACCCGGTGTTTACCGTTGAAAAACAGCTGACTGAGGGCCTGCGCAAGCACAAGGGCATGTCCAAATCGCAAGCGCGCGAGCGCGCGCTGGAACTGATGCGTCAGGTGCGCATCCCCGAGCCGGAACGCCGCCTGCAACAGTATCCGCACGAACTGTCGGGCGGGATGCGGCAACGCATTGTCATCGCAATCGCGCTGGCCTGTGAGCCGCGCATTCTCATCGCGGATGAACCGACAACGGCCCTCGATGTGACCATTCAGGCCGAGATTCTGGCCTTGATCGACCGCCTCAAGCGCGAGACCGGAACTTCGGTCATGTTCATCACGCATGACATGGCGGTTGTGGCCCAGATGGCCGACCGGGTTGTCGTCATGTTCCGGGGCAACAAGGTGGAAGAGGGCCCCGTCGAGCAGATCTTCGCGAACCCGCAGCACCCTTATACGCAGGCGCTTCTGGCCGCCGTGCCCAAACTGGGCGAGATGAAGGGCAAGACGCTGCCCGAGCCGATGAAGCTGTTCGGCCGCGAAGACATGGAAACCAAACCCATTGAGGGCACGGACAAGGTTCTCCTGAAGGTCGAAAACCTCGTCACGCGCTTTCCCGTGAAGGGCGGGCTGATGCGGCGAACGGTGGCCAATGTCCACGCGGTCGAGGACGTGTCCCTGACGCTGAACGCAGGACGCACGCTGAGCCTCGTGGGCGAATCCGGCTGCGGGAAATCCACCGCAGGCCGGTCCATCCTGCGGCTGGTCGATCCGTTGTCCGGAAAGGTCGAACTGGACGGTAAGGATGTTTTGGCACTGGGGGACAATGACCTGCGCAAGGCGCGTCAGGATATGCAAATGATCTTCCAGGATCCGTTTGCGTCCTTGAACCCGCAAATGCAGCTGTCCGATCAGGTGGCCGAACCGCTGATCAACTACAGCATCGGAACACCGAAGGAACGTGCCGACCGGGTGGCCATGCTGTTTGACCGGGTGCAACTGCCGCGCGATTTCATGACCCGCTATCCGCACGAATTGTCTGGCGGCCAGCGCCAGCGCGTCGCCATCGCGCGCGCCCTCGCGTTGAACCCCAAGCTGATCATCTCGGATGAAGCTGTGTCGGCCTTGGACGTGTCCGTGCAGGCCGAGGTTCTGAACCTGATGATGGAGCTTCAGCAGGAACTGGGCCTGAGCTATTTGTTCATCAGCCACGACATGGCCGTGGTCGAGCGGGTCAGCCACGATGTGGGCGTGATGTATCTGGGCCGTATCGTCGAGATCGGCCCGCGCAACCGCATCTTCGAAAACCCGCAGCACCCGTATACGCAGGCGCTGCTCAAGGCGGTGCCGATTGCCGACCCCACCAAGCGGAAGTCGGAAAAGGACCTCAACTTCAAACCGATCCCGTCGCCGGTGCACCCGGTCGGGTACGAACCCGCGCCTTCGGAATACAAGGAAGTCGAGCCGGGTCATCTGGTCCTGACCACCGACAGCGGGTATTGAGACGCCCATGCCCACCGTCCTCAGCGCGCGAGATCTTCTAGAAAAGCTGGTCTCGTTTCCGACCGTCAGCCGCGACAGCAACATCCCCTTGGTGGATTGGCTGGAGGGGTATCTGAACGATCACGATATCACGTGCCTCCGCGACTATGATGACAGCGGCCAGAAGGTCAGTCTCTACGCGCATATCGGCCCCGACGTCGAAGGGGCGGTCATCCTCTCGGGGCATACGGATGTCGTGCCCGTCGATGGGCAGGCCTGGGACACGGACCCGTTTACCGTCGTCGAAAAGGACGGGCGCCTCTACGGGCGCGGCACCTGCGACATGAAAGGGTTCGATGCATTGGCTATCTGGGCCGCCGTCGAAGCCAAGCGGCGCGGCGTGTCGCGCCCCTTGCAATTGTGCCTGACGCGCGACGAGGAAATCGGCTGCATCGGTGCGCCGCCCATGATCCAGAAGATGGCGGGCGAACTGCCCAAAGGGTCCCTCGCCATTATCGGCGAGCCGACGGATATGGAATGCGTCACCGGCCATAAGGGCGGGGTCGGCTTTGATGTCCACCTGCGCGGCTTCGAGGTGCATTCCTCGCTTCAGGATCGCGGTGTGTCGGCCATCATGGAAGGCGCCAAGATCATTGATTGGGCCAATCAGGTGAATGAGGAAAACCGCCTCAACGCCGATCCCGAGAACGGATTCGACCCCGCCTACACCACGCTGCATGTGGGCAAGATCAGCGGCGGGACGGCCCACAACATCACTGCACGGGATTGCAACTTCATGCTTGGCGCGCGCGTAATCCCGTCCGAAAGCCAAAGCGACTGGGCCGACCGGATGGAGGCGAAGATTCGCGCGGTCGAGGCCGGGATGAAAGCGATCCATCCAGATTGCTACATTCAGGCAGACCGCCTGTGGGATGTGCCCGGCCTGCGGGCCGAACCCGATGGCGCGGCCGAGGAACTTGTGCGCCGCCTCACCGGCGACAATGGCACCCACCTTGTCAGCTACGGCACCGAGGCCGGGCAGTTTCAGGCTGGTGGCTATTCCGCGGTTGTCTGTGGCCCCGGCTCGATCGAACAGGCGCACCAGCCGAATGAGCATGTGACCATCGCCCAGTTCCAGCGCGGGCAACGCTTCATGGAGCAATTGCTCGATACCCTGGCATGAGCTTTCCGTTTCGACAGGACCGGATCCCCGAACATCGCGGCGCGTTGCCGGACGCGGCCGATCTGGTCGTGATCGGTGGGGGCGTCCTGGGCGTAACGACCGCGATCTACGCCCGGCGCAAGGGCCTGTCGGTGGTTCTGCTGGAAAAGGGCTGTGTCGGGGCCGAACAGTCGGGTCGAAACTGGGGGTGGATTCGCGTCCAGGGCCGCGATTATGCCGAGATCCCCATCGCGATGGAGGCGCAAAAGCTGTGGCAGGGGCTGGATGCCGACTGCGACGGCGCGCTTGGCCTGCGCCAGGTCGGGGTCACCTACATCGCCCGATCCGAGGGCGAGTTGGCCAACCACAAAAACTGGCTCGACGCCGCCAAGCCCTACGGCGTCAGCACATACCTTTTGGATCGTCCGGCCTTGGAGACCCTGCTCGGGGACGTTCCGGCCGCCTGGATCGGCGGGCTCCATACGCCAACCGATATGGTCGGCGAACCCTGGGTCGCCGTACCAACGCTTGGGCGCTTGGCCGCCGCCGAAGGGGTCACGGTTCTGGAACACCACGCGGCGCGCGCGCTCGAGATGGCGGGCGGCCGGGTCGTGGGTCTGCACACCGAAACGGGCACCATCAAGACCGGGCAGGTGGTGCTGACCGGCGGCGCGTGGTCTTCCCTGTTTTTGCGGCGGCACGGGGTGTCGATCCCGCAATTGGCCGTGCGCTCCAGCGTCATGGCCACCGGGCCCTTGCCGCAGCGCGTGTCGACCGCCGCCGCCGATGACAATGTCGCCATCCGCCCACGCGCCGATGGGGGCTACAGCCTCGCCCCCGCCGCGTTCTCCGAGCTTTATCTTGGGCCCGACGCCTTCCGGAAACTGCCCAAGTTTTTGCGGACCGCCTTTTGGGCGGGGCGCGATGTCCGCTTTCGCCTCGGGCCACCCAGGGATTACCCCGACGGGTGGCGCACACCGCGCACATGGCGTGCCTCGGAGGAAACACCGTTCGAGCGTATGCGCATCCTGGACCCGCCGCCTTGTGTCCCGAAACTGGCCGAGGTGCGGCGCCGGATCGGTCAGATCTTCCCTGATCTTGGACCGGTCAGCAAAAAAGATGCCTGGGCGGGCATGATTGATGTGGTTCCGGATCTGGTGCCCATCGTCGATCACGTGCCGGCCTTGCCGGGGCTGCTTGTGGGCACCGGCATGTCCGGGCACGGGTTCGGGATCGGACCGGCCTACGGGCGCATCCTGGCCGACCTTGCAGCCGGGGACGATCCCGGCCATGACTTGAAACGCTTCCGCTTTGGTCGATTTACAGACGGAAGCGCGCCCGAACTGGGACCACATCTTTAGGGCGCGACTGTCACGGGGGGACATGACATGCCGATCAAGAATCGTCTGGCGGAATTGATGCCGGAAATCGCCGAATGGCGCCGGACCATCCACGCCAATCCGGAACTGCAATACGATCTGCCCAAGACAACGGCGCTGGTCGAAGCCAAACTGAAGGAATTCGGCGTCGACGAGATCATTCCGGGCATCGGCAAATCCGGTATCGTGGGCCTGATCCGGGGCAAAACCGACACGTCTGGCCGGACCATCGGCCTGCGTGCGGATATGGATGCGCTCCCGATGAACGAGGAAACCGGCCTCGACTATGCCTCGACCACGCCCGGCAAGATGCATGCCTGCGGCCATGACGGCCACACCGCGATGCTGCTTGGGGCGGCGAAATACCTGTCAGAGACCCGCAACTTCGATGGCACCGTCGCCCTGATCTTCCAGCCCGCCGAAGAGGTCGGCGCCGGCGGCAAGGCGATGGTCGAAGACGGCATGATGGAGCGCTTCGGCATTGATGAAGTCTACGGCATGCACAACGAACCCGGGCTGCCCGTGGGCGAGTTCGGGGTCAGCCCCGGCCCCATCATGGCCGCCTGTGACGAGTTCGAGGTGCAGGTCGTCGGCAAGGGGGGGCACGCCGCTCAGCCGCACAACGTGATCGACCCCATGCCCGCCGCAGCCAATGTCGTGATGGCGCTTCAGACTGTGGCCAGCCGCAATGTCGACCCGCTGAAACAGGTGGTCGTCTCGGTCTGCACGATCAAATCCAGCTCGGAGGCGTTCAACGTCATTCCCAGTTCGATCCTGCTGCGTGGCACCATCCGCACGCTCGATGCCGGCGTCCGAGAGATGGCCGAGCGGCGGGTAAAGGACATCATCCACACAACCGCCCAAGCCTACGATTGCGAGGCGCATATCGACTTTGACAAAGGCTATCCGGCCACCGTCAACCACGACGCCAACGCAGAGATGGCCGCGGAAATCGCCCGCGCTGTGGCCGGGGAGGACAACGTGCACTACGGGCGCCCGCCGCGCATGGGATCCGAGGATTTTTCCTACATGCTGCTGGCCCGCCCGGGCGCCTTCGTCAACATCGGCAATGGCGACACTGCCAAAGTTCACCACCCGGCCTATAACTTCAATGACGAGGCCATCCCCTACGGATGCAGCTTCTTTGCTGAACTGGTCGAACGCCGCATGCCGGCGGCCTGAGGAAACACCATGCCCATCAAGAACCGCTTTGCCGAACTGCTGCCCGAAATCACCGAATGGCGGCGGCACCTGCACGAAAACCCCGAGATCCTGTACGAAGTGCACGAAACAGCGGCCTTCGTCGCGGACAAGTTGCGCGCCTTCGGCGTGGACGAGGTGGTCGAAGGCATCGGTCAGACCGGTGTCGTGGGCATCATCAGGGGCAAGTCGGACAAGTCGGGCCGGGGGATCGGGTTGCGTGCGGATATGGATGCGCTCCCGATCGAGGAAATGACAAACCTGCCCTATGCCTCGAAGACCCCCGGCAAAATGCACGCCTGCGGCCATGATGGGCATACCTCTATGCTGCTTGGGGCGGCCAAGTACCTTGCCGAGACGCGCAATTTCGACGGCACGGTCGTCTTGATTTTCCAACCCGCCGAAGAAGGCGGCGCCGGGGCCAAGGCGATGATCGACGATGGCCTGTTTGACCGGTTCCACGTGGACGAGGTCTACGGGATGCACAATGCGCCCGGTGTGCCCGTGGGCACTTTCGGCACCCGCCCCGGCCCCTTGCAGGCCTCGGCGGATGAGTTTGTCATCAATGTCAAAGGCAAGGGGGGGCACGCCGCCGTCCCGCACAGCGCGATCGACACCACCTTGGTCGCCTCCCATATCATCGTGGCGCTGCATTCCATCGTCAGCCGCACGGTCGATCCGCTCAAAAGCGTCGTCCTGACCGTCGGCACGCTGACCACCGACAGCAATGCCTCGAACATCATCCCCGATACGGCCCGCATGGAAGGCACGGTGCGGACCCTGGACGGGGCCTACCGCGCGATCATGGAAAAACGCATCCGCGAGGTTGCCGAGAACACCGCCGCCGCCTTTGGCGCAACGGCCGAGGTCGACTGGATTGATGGTTACCCCGTCACCGTCAACGATCCCGACGGGGCCGCCCGTGCGGTCGACGCGGCAAAGGCCGTTGGTCTGAACGTGATCGAGGATACCGATCCGATCATGCCGTCCGAGGATTTTTCCTTCATGCTGGAGGAGAAACCGGGCGCCTATGTCTTCATTGGCAACGGCGACACCGCAATGTGCCACCACCCCATGTACAACTTCGACGATGAGGTCATTCCGTACGGATGCAGCTTCTTCGCCGAGATCGTCGAACGCCGCCTGCCGGCCAACTGACCCCAACCCGAGGACGCCAGATCATGCCCGTTAAGAACCGCTTTGCAGAACTCCTCCCCGAAATCGCTGAATGGCGGCAGGACATCCACGCCCATCCCGAAATCCTGTTCGACACGCATCGCACCTCGGCCCTCGTGGCGGAGAAACTGAAGGAATTCGGCTGCGACGAGGTTGTGGAGGGCATCGGGCGCACCGGCGTCGTGGGCATCATCAAGGGCAAGGAGACCAGTTCAGGTCGGACCGTCGGCCTGCGCGCCGATATGGATGCCTTGCCCATCCACGAAGAAACCGGGGTCGACTACGCCTCCAAGACCCCCGGCGCGATGCATGCCTGCGGCCATGATGGCCACACCGCCATGCTGTTGGGCGCGGCCAAATACCTGTCCGAAACCCGCAACTTCAATGGCACCGTGGCCGTGATCTTCCAGCCCGCCGAAGAAGGCGGCGGTGGGGGCCGCGAGATGGTCGAAGACGGCATGATGGAACAGTTCGGCATCGACGAGGTCTATGGCATGCACAATTGGCCCGGGCAGCCTGTGGGCAGCTTCGCGATTCGTCCGGGCGCCTTCTTTGCGGCGACGGATGTGTTCGACATCTACGTCACGGGCAAAGGCGGCCATGCGGCCAAACCGCAGGAGGTCGTCGATACGACCGTGATCGCCAGCCATATCGTTCTGGCCCTGCAGACGATCGCCAGCCGCAACGCGGACCCGGTCGAGCAATTGGTGGTCTCGGTGACCAGCTTCGAGACAGGCAGCACCGCCTTCAACGTCATCCCGGAAACCGTGCATCTCAAAGGCACCGTGCGGACGATGGATCTCGCCATCCGCGATTTGGCCGAGGCACGCATGACAGCCTTTGCCGAGGGCACCGCGCAGGCCTTTGGCGGCAGCGCGAAGGTGGACTATCACCGCAACTACCCGGTGACGGTGAACTGGGAAGACAACACCGAGTATGCCGCCGCCGCCGCGCGCGCGGTGTCCGGCGATTGCGCCGACGCGCCCCTGGTCATGGGGGGCGAGGATTTTGCGTTCATGCTCGAAGCCAAGCCGGGCGCCTATATCCTCGTCGGCAATGGCGACACCGCGAACGTGCATCACCCGAAATACAACTTCAACGATGAGGTCATCCCGGCCGGGTGTTCCTGGTGGGCCGAGATCGTCGAACAGCGGATGCCGGCGGCCTGAGCGGGACGGGGCCCGCGCCGCGCCGCCTTGACCGGCCGCCGCGCTGCGGTAAGAAACCCCGATGCAATGGCTCACAGATATCGAGCGGCGGTGGCGACAGCACTACAACGTGATACCTGTCGACGCTGAGACATGGGCCCGGGCCCGGATCTACAACCTGTGGTTCGACCACGGGGCGTTGCGCCTGTTCTGGACCAACCAGATGGAGATCGCCCCGGGGGTGTTCCGCTCCAATCACCCCGGCCCCGGGCGCTTGGCGCGCCTGAAGGCACAGGGCCTCGTTTCGGTCCTCAGCCTGCGCGGCAGTGTCGCCGCCGCCCACAATGAAACCGAGAAAGCGTATTGTGCCGACCTCGGCCTCGACTTTCACGCCATCGGCCTGTCGGACAAGGCGGCGCCGCGAAAAGAGACGTTGCTGCGGTGCATCGATCTTCTGCGACAGATCGAGCGGCCCATGCTGCTGCATTGCAAGTCCGGCGCGGACCGGGCCGGTTTGATCTCCGCGATCTATCTGATGGTGTGCGACGGCAAGTCCCTGGACGATGCCGCGCGCATGCTGAGCCCGCGCTTCCTGCATTTTCGCCAATCGCGCGCCGGCGAACTCGACCGTGTGCTTGCCGGTTTCCGCCGCGACGGAGCCGGGCGCAGCTTCGAGGACTATCTGCACACCACCTACGATCCGGAAACACTTCCCCCCCGGTGAACATGCGCGCAAAGCCCGTTCGCACGGGCTTTGGGACGCGATTGCGCAATCGCGTCCGAAGCGCCCGGACGGGCGCTTTGTCAGGCGCTTCAAGCGCCTTGCGCGCACCGGGTGGCGGAGAGGGGTGCGGTGGTTCAGCCGCCGGTATGGCTCATGTGGCGGCTGACCTGCCCGTCGACGGTCTGGCGGGAGTAATCGAAATCATGCCCTTTGGGCTTGAGCGCAATGGCGGCGCGGATCGCATCTTCCAGCACCGCATCGTCCGGGCTGGCGCGCAGGGGCGCCCGCAGGTCGGCCATATCCTCCTGGCCCAGGCACATGTAAAGCTCGCCGGTGCAGGTCAGGCGCACGCGGTTGCAGCTTTCGCAGAAATTGTGGGTCAGCGGCGTGATGAAGCCGATCTTTTGCCCGGTCTCCTGCACCTGCACGTAGCGTGCCGGACCGCCGGTGCGTTCGGCCAGGTCGATCAGCGTAAACCGGTCGGCCAGCCGCGCGCGCAGGTCCTTCAGACTCCAGTATTGTCCGAACCGGTCTTCATTGCCCAGATCGCCCATGGGCATGACCTCGATGAAGGTCAGGTCCATATCGCGCGCGGCACACCAGGCCTGCAGGTCGAACAGCTCGTCCTCGTTAAAGCCCTTCAGCGCCACGGCGTTGATCTTCACCCGCAGTCCGGCCGCCTGGGCCGCATCGATGCCCTTCAACACTTGGGGCAGGCGGCCCCATCGCGTGATGTCCGCGAACTTCTGCTCGTCCAGCGTATCGAGCGAGACATTCACCCGCCGCACGCCGGCGGCATAGAGATCGTCGGCAAAGCGGGCCAACTGGCTGCCATTCGTGGTCAGCGTCAGCTCTTTCAGAGCGCCCGACTCCAGATGCCGGCTCATGCTGCGAAAGAAGGTCAGGATGTCCCGCCGCACCAGCGGCTCACCGCCCGTGATCCGCAGTTTTTCGACCCCCAGACGCACGAAGGTCGAACACATCCGGTCCAGCTCTTCGAGGGTCAGAAGCTCTTTCTTCGGCAGGAACGTCATGTTCTCGGACATGCAGTAGACGCAGCGAAAATCGCAGCGGTCTGTCACCGAAACGCGCAGATAGGAAATCGCGCGCTGGAACGGGTCGATCAATGGGGCAGCCTCGGTCATGGCGCCAACCTAGGCACCTGCAGGCGGCGCCGCAAGATGTGCCGCGCCGCCCGGTGCATTGGTTGCGGCCCGCGGGCGAAGCGGCTAGCGTCGCGCGCATGAAAATCAGACTGTTTGCCCCCCTTCTTCTGGCGGCGCTTGCCGCGTGCACCCAGGTTCCCGACGATGTGGTCGAAGACCCGCCTGCCGTGGCCCCGTTGGCGACGCCGGTCGGCATCGCGCCGGTCACGACGGGGGCAGCCCCGGACGGCGCCGCCGCCGCCGCGGGGCGCGCGCCCGAGATTGCCACCGGCGTATCCGATCCGGGGTTCCTCGGGTTCTCGGTCACAAGCTTGGGTGATGTGACGAGTCCGGGTCTGTGGCTTGAAACGCCGCTGGTCGCCGAGGAAGGCCCGGGCCGCGTGGTGTCGGAAAACGGTCTGCAACTCGATCTGCTGCTCAAGCCCACCGGCGGCGCCCGCGACAGCGGCTCGCGCCTCTCGCTCGAAGGATATCAGGCGCTCGGTTTGGATCTGGCGGCGACCCCGACGCTGACGGTCATGGGGATGTTGGGCGGCGGTTGAGCGGCCCACGGCACAGCGGGCATTCGGAGGGAGGGGAGGACCACCGATGGATCGACGCCTCTTCAAACACCCAGGCGCCTGGGCAGACCTGTCGCAGGCCTTCACATGGGACGTGCCGGACCATCTGAACATCGCGACACTGTGCTGCGACAGTTGGGCCGCAGCGGCGCCGGACCAGGTAGCCGTCATCCATGTCGCGGCCGACGGCACCCGTACACGCTGGACCTATGCGGCGCTCAAACGGGCTTCCGACGCCATGGCGGTCGCGCTGCGCGCCCGGGGCCTCGGGCCGGGCGACCGGATCGCCGTGATGCTGCCACAACACCCGGCCGTCTTGATTACTCATTTCGCGGCCATGAAACTGGGGGCCGTGTCGCTGCCCTTGTTCACCCTCTTCGGGACCGAGGCGTTGCGCTACAGGTTGGCTGACTCAGGGGCCAAGATGGCCATCACCGACGCTGCATCGCTTGAGAAACTGGTGGGGCTTGCCCCAGACCTGCCCGATCTTCCGCACATCATCTCCACCGGCCCCGCCGCCGCCCCGATCCTGGCGTTCGACGACATGCTCAACACCGCCACGGACGGGTTTCGCCCGGTGGCCACCCGCGCCGATGATCCGGCGGTCATGATCTATACCTCCGGCACCACGGGCGATCCCAAGGGCGTGCTCCATGCGCATCGGTTTCTCATCGGGCATTTGCCCTGCATGGAGCTCAGCCAGGCCTGGTTCCCCCAGGCGGGCGATGTGGGCTGGACCCCGGCGGACTGGGCCTGGATTGGTGGGCTGATGGATATGGCGCTGCCCTGTCTCTACTACGGGGTGCCGCTGGTCTCGCATCGCTTCGCCAAGTTCGACCCCGAGGCGGCCCTGCGCCTCATGGCCGAGGAACAGGTGACGAACGCCTTCATCCCGCCCACCGCGCTGCGCCTGATGCGCGATGCGCCGGTGCCCGCGGATCTGCGCCTGCGCGCGATCGGATCGGGGGGCGAGGCGCTCGGCCCGGTCGGCTCGGGCGCGGTGGGCGAGGTCTGCGTGCAGGCGCCCGATCCCGTCATGTTCCTGGAATACTGGAACAAGCCCGAGGCCACGGCGAAGAAGGTGGTCGATGGATGGCTGCGGACCGGGGATCTCGCGACGCAACGCAGCGATGGCCAGGTCGTCTTTCACGCCCGCGATGACGACGTCATCACCTCCGCCGGGTATCGCGTCGGGCCGGTCGAAATCGAACAGGCCCTCACGCGGCACCCGGACGTGACCCTGGCCGCGGTGGTCGGTGAACCCGATCCCGTCCGGACCGAGATCATCGTCGCCCATGTCGTCCTGCGCGACGGTGCGGATTGGTCGGGCCTCGAAGAGGCTCTCAAAGCGCGCGTGCGCGCGGACGTATCGGCCCACGTGGTGCCGCGCAAGATCCTCCGGGCGGACAGCCTGCCCATGACCGCCACGGGCAAGGTGATGCGCCGCGCCCTGCGCACCTCCGGGGCCACCTGACGCCAAGGCTGCGCGGGACCTCTCCCGCCTGCCGTCTCTGTTTCTCAAATATCCTGGGGGGAGCGCGAGGGGGGCAACCCCCCCTCGCCCCGGTCGGCGCCGTTAGGCGGCGACCCATTCCAGCGGTCGGCGCCGCCCGGCGACGATCCATTTCTTGGGGGGCGCACCGTAAGGGGGCGATCCGGTCGGGCGCTCTCACTTTTCCATCGAGCGGCGGATCGAATGCACGACGGCCCAGACCAGGGCCACGACCGGCAACACGGCCCCCGCGGTCAGCAGCGTCTTGCTCACCCCCATCGGTTCGGCCAGCGGCGCGATCAAATAGACCACAAGGTTCACGGCATAATAGCTGATCGCAACAACCGAGAGCCCCTCGACCGTTTTCTGCAGCCGCAACTGCAAATCCGCCCGGTGGTTCATGCTTTCCAGAAGGTCCTGGTTCTGCGCGGATCGATCGACATCCACCCGCGTCCGCAGCAGGTCGCCGGCCCGGATGGCGCGATCCGTCATGGAATAAAGCCGTCGCTCCGTGGCCTTGATCGTGCGCATGGCAGGATCGAAACGGCGCATCATGAACTCGCCGAACGTCTGGCGCCCCATGAAGCGTTCCTCGCGCAACACCACGATCCGTTGCGTGACCAAGGCTTCATAGGCGCCGGTCGCGCCAAACCGGAAGGCGCTTTCGGTCTGCATCTGTTCCAGTTCGGCAGCGATGGCCAACAGTTGGCCAAGCGTTTCATCCGGCTTGGCCAGATCGCCGGTCATGTCGCCCACCAATTGCGTCAGACTCTCGTCGATCTCGCCCATGCGCCGCGCGATGGTGCGGGCGCGCGGCAGCCCTAACATGGACATGGTCTTGTAGGTTTCGATCTCGCAAATCCGCTGCACGATCCGTCCGATGCGCCGGTTGCCGGTGTCGGGCCTGCAAAACACGGCAAAGCGCATATGCCCGGCGCTGTCGATCCGGAAATCCCCGGCCACGATGGCGGTCTGGTCCAGCACCTCGCTCACGGCCAGGCTTTCGGGCACCAGCCAGTCGGCCAGCATGTCGCCGATGTCGTCGCTGTTGTCGGGCACCGGTGCGATGCGGATATGAGCCGAGGTGACCCGTGTGCCCGGGGCCTCGGCCAGCCAATCCTCCGGAAACACCTCCCAGGCGGTCGGGTCGAAGGGCCGCTCGCCGTTGCTGTCCATGAAGGCCGTGATGGTCACGAACTCGGTGTGCTGTTCCCACTTCAGGCGGAACTTGCCCAGATCCCCGAAGTAATGGGTGGCGTCCGGTGCGGGATGATCCGCGCCGAACCGATCCAGAAGCGCGATCAGATGCGCGCGATCCTTCGCCCGGTCGCGCTTGGCGGCCTGGTGCGGTTCCTTGATGGCCAGAAACACCGCCTGCCCCGGGCAGGGGACGGACGGGAAGGGCCGGGCATGCAACTCATTGGCCAGCTGATAGCGCAGCGGGTGATCGTTCAGGGGCATCGCAACAGGTCCACACGAAAACTCATGCTTCCCTATTTAGCGTATTTGCCCCCCTGCAAACAGAAAAAATCCTGAAATATGAAAGGGTTGGCGGGATACAACGGCATACCGCAACCCCAACCCCCCGCAAACGCGCGAAAAAACCGTGCCGCTCAGGTCACCCGATTGCGCACCTGGTAGGCCGGATCGAGATAGGCCTTGCTGGTCAGGATGTCGGCCAGAATTGCAACGGCGGCATCGATGTCGGCTTCGGACAGGTAAAGCGGCGTGAACCCAAAGCGCATCACATCGGGGGCGCGGAAGTCGCCGATCACGCCGCGGGCGATCAGCGCCTGCATGGCCGCATAGCCCTGCGCGAAGCGGAACGACACCTGGCTTCCGCGCTGCGCGGGGTCACGGGGGCTGGCCAGCGTCACATCGGGGCAGTGCGCTTCGACACCGGCGATGAACCGTTCCGACAGGCGGATGGATTGCGCGCGCACATCGGCCATCTCGACCCCGTCCCAGGCTGCCATGGCGGCTTCGAGCACGCGCATCTGCACCACTGGCGGCGTGCCGACCCGCATGCGCGTGATGCCCGGGGCCGGGCGGTAGTCGAGCTCGAAATCAAACGGCGCCGCGTGGCCCAACCAGCCGTTCAGCAACGTCGGGGCCGTGTCGGCATGGCGCGCGGCCACCGTGATGAAGGCCGGCGCGCCCGGTCCGCCATTGAGGTATTTGTAGGTGCAGCCCACGGCGAAATCCGCATCTGCCCCGACCAGATCGACCTCGATCGCGCCGGCGGAATGGGCCAGGTCCCACACCGTGATGGCCCCGACGGCGTGGGCCTGTGCCGTCAACGCGGCCATGTCGTGCATCCGGCCCGTGCGATAGTCGACCTGCGTCAACATCAGGACACCCACCTCGTCGGTCAGGGCCTCGGCCACATCCTCGGGGTCGACCAGGCGCAGCTCGTACGCCCCGCCCATCGTGTCGAGCAGCCCTTGCGCCATGTACAGATCGGACGGAAAGTTCCCTGTATCGCCCAAAACGACCATGCGATCCGTCATCCTCAAGGCCGCCCCTAGCGCCTGGTACAGGCGGATCGACAGGGTATCGCCCACAATCGTCGTGCCCGGCGCCGCCCCGATCAGGCGCCCGACCTTGTCCCCCAGGGCTTCGGGCAGGGCCATCCACCTGGCCTTGTTCCAGCCGGTGATCAGCATCTCGCCCCATTCGTCCTGCAGAACCCGGGCGGCGGCGGCCTGCGCCGTCTTGGGCAGGGGGCCAAGGGAATTGCCGTCGAGGTAGATGACCCCGTCAGGCATGTGGAACAGTGTTCGGGTGTGATCGAAATCGGTCATCTGTGGCTTTCTGTCGGCACGGGGCGCGGGTCCGTCAGGACACCTGGCCGCCCGCAATCTGAAGGGTTTGGCCATTCACGCTGCGCGCGGCGTCCGAACACAGCCACATCGCCGTGGCCGTCACCTCGTCGACCTCCAAGAGCGTCCGATGCCGGTTGCCCTTGGCCAGATAGGCCCGCGCTTCGGCGTCCGAGATGCCCTGCCGCGCCGCGATCTCGGCGGCGTTGCGGTCGACAATCGGGGTGTCCACGTAGCCCGGGCAAATGGCGTTAAAGGTGATGGGGCCGCCCATATACTCTTCGCTCAGGCCCCGGATCAGGCCGATCACCCCGTGTTTGGAGGCGGTGTAGGCAATCGCATTGCGCAAGCCCCGCAGGCCCGCGATCGAGGCAATCGCGATCATGCGGGCCGATTGATCCGGGGAAAGTGTCGCCATCGCTGCCTGGAACGTCAAAAAAGCGCCGTCGAGGTTCGTGGCCATCGTGCTGCGCCAATGCGCCAGCGTTTCAACGTGGAACGGGGCCGGTTCCGCGATCCCCGCATTCGCCACGCAGATGCGGATCGGTCCATGCGCGGCGGCGGCGCTGGCAATGCCTGACCGGACCGACTCTTCGTCGGCGACATCCATCTGCAACGGGTGCAGGCGCGGGGAGCTTTCGGCAATCCCTTGCAAACGCTCAAGATTCCGCCCCGTGATCGTGACGTCTGCCCCGGCATCGGCCAGCGCTTTCGCGATGTCCAGGCCAATCCCGGTGCCGCCGCCGGTGACCAAAGCGTGCTTGCCAGCATGTTCCATGCGGTTCCTCCCCGTTGTTGCGGTCATCCCATCACGGGCGGGGGGACAGCGCAATCACTTGCCGCCTGTGGTTGAGCGGAAAGTGCCCCGTGCAATCCTGCGTACAAAATTGCGCGGTATGCCATTGTATACGCAATAAAATGTCGCGCAGTCCCTTGTTGTGGACAGCGCGCGGCCTTGCTATGGGCCTGCGAGGCTGCCGTCAGCGAAGAAGGGGATGACAGTGAAAATAGGGGCTCCTAAGGAGATCGAACCGGGTGAAGCACGGGTGGCGATGACGCCCGACAGTGCCGCCCAGTTGCAGAAGCTTGGCTACGAATGCGCCATCGAGGCGGGGGCAGGACACGCTGCCGGGTTCTCGGACGCGTCTTACGAGGCCGCGGGCGTGCAGGTCTACAAGACCGCCGCCAGCCTGTGGAAAGGGTGCGATATCGTCGCCAAGGTGCGGCCGCCCACCGAAGCGGAAGCCAAGCGCCTGACGCCCGGAAAACTCCTGATCTCGTTCTTCTATCCGGCGGCCAACGAAGCGCTGATGGATCTGGCGAAGGACAAGGGCGCCAACGTCATCGCGATGGACATGGTTCCGCGAATCTCGCGTGCGCAGAAGATGGATGCGCTCAGCTCGATGGCGAACATTGCGGGCTACCGCGCCGTGATCGAGGCCGGCAACAATTTTGGCCGGTTCTTCACCGGTCAGGTCACCGCCGCCGGCAAGGTGCCGCCCGCCAAGGTTCTGGTCGTCGGGGCCGGTGTGGCCGGTCTGGCCGCGATCGGAACGGCCACGTCGCTCGGGGCGATCACCTACGCCTTCGACGTGCGCCCTGAAGTGGCCGAACAGATTGAATCGATGGGCGCCGAGTTTGTCTTCCTCGAATTCGACGAAGAGCAGACCGATGGGGCCGCCACCGGCGGTTACGCCGCGCCGTCCAGCCCCGAGTTCCGCGAGGCACAGCTGGCCAAGTTCCGCGAACTTGCGCCCGAGATCGACATCGTCATCACCACCGCGCTGATCCCGAACCGCGACGCACCGGTGCTCTGGACCAAGGACATGGTCGAGATGATGAAGCCGGGTTCGGTCATCGTCGATCTGGCCGCCGAGCGTGGCGGCAACTGCGAGCTGACCGTCAAGGACGAGAAGATCACGACCGACAATGGCGTGACGATCGTCGGCTACACCGACTTCCCAAGCCGGATGGCCGCGCAATCCTCGACGCTGTATTCGACCAACATCCGCCACATGATGACCGACCTGACGCCCGAGAAGGACGGCCAGGTCAATCACGACATGGAAGATGACGTGATCCGTGGCGCGACCGTCACCTTCGAGGGGGAAATCACCTTCCCGCCGCCGCCGCCGAAAGTGGCGGCCATCGCGGCGCAACCGAAGGAAAAGCCGAAGGAAAAGACGCCCGAAGAAATTCGCGCCGAAGAAGTGGCCGCGTTCAAGGCCCAGACGAAAAACCAGGTGACCTTGCTGGCCATCGGGGGCGCGCTGGTCCTGGGCGTGGGTCTGATTGCCCCGGCCACCTTCATGCAGCATTTCATCGTGTTCGTCCTGTCGGTCTTCATCGGCTTCCAGGTGATCTGGAACGTCGCGCATTCGCTGCACACGCCGCTGATGGCGGTGACGAACGCAATCTCCTCGATCATCATCCTGGGGGCCCTGATGCAGGTCGGGTCGTCTTCGGCGTTGATCACAGTCTTGGCGGCCTTGGGCATCTTCATGGCCGCCGTGAACATCTTCGGTGGTTTCCTGGTGACACGGCGCATGCTCGCCATGTTCCAGAAATCCTAAGCGGGCAGGGGTAAGAGATATGGATTTCGGATTTACGATTGCGGCCTATGCGGTCGCGGGCGTGCTCTTCATCCTCTCGCTCGGCGGATTGTCGGGCCAGGAAAGCGCGAAACGGGCCGTCTGGTACGGCATCGCGGGCATGGCCATTGCCGTTGTGGCGACCCTGATCGGACCCGGCTCGGGCCTGTGGCTGATGTCGCTCATCCTGATCGGGGCCGGCGCGGCGGTGGGCTATCAGCTCGCCACACGGGTTCAGATGACCCAGATGCCCGAACTTGTGGCGATCATGCATTCGCTCGTGGGTCTGGCGGCGGTCTTCGTCGGCTTCAACGCCCATATCGAGATCGGGCGCGTGGCGGCCGAGTTTGCCGGCGCTGGCCTGCCCTTCCCCCAACCGGAAGGTCCGCTCAGCGACGGGGCCTATGCCCTTCTCGGCACGCTCAGCAACTTTGGCGAGTTGATCGGCAAGAAAACCGGGGTTGAGATCGGCATTCTGCGGGTCGAACTGGTGCTTGGCATCTGGATCGGCGCGGTGACCTTCACCGGGTCGGTCGTCGCCTATGGCAAGCTTTCGGGCAATTCCAGCCTGCTGCCGTTCAAGATCGATACCGCGGCCAAGCAACTGCCCGGCGGTCACATGCTGAACGCGGCGGCGGCCCTTGGCTCGGCTGTCCTGCTGATCATGTACATGGGCGGGTCCGGCACTTGGGCCCTGGTTCTGCTGGCCGCGTTGGGCTTCTTCATCGGCTACCACCTGATCATGGGCATCGGCGGCGCCGACATGCCGGTCGTGGTGTCGATGCTGAACTCCTACTCGGGGTGGGCCGCGGCGGCCATTGGCTTCTCTCTGGGCAATGACCTTCTGATCGTGGTCGGCGCGCTGGTGGGCTCCTCCGGTGCGATCCTCAGCTACATCATGTGTAAGGCCATGAACCGCAGCTTCATCAGCGTGATCCTGGGCGGCTTTGGCGGCGCCTCGGGCGAGCAGATGGCCGTGGAAGGCGAACAGGTGGCGATCGACGCCGATGGCGTCGCGGCGGCGCTGAACGACGCCGACAGCGTCATCATCGTGCCGGGCTACGGCATGGCGGTGGCCCAGGCGCAGCAATCCGTCTCGGAACTGACCCGCAAGATGCGGGCCGCCGGGAAAGAGGTGCGCTTTGCCATCCACCCCGTGGCAGGCCGCCTGCCGGGCCACATGAACGTGCTGCTGGCCGAAGCCAAAGTGCCCTATGACATCGTGTTGGAAATGGAAGAAATCAACGATGACTTCCCCGACACCGACGTGGTTATCGTGATCGGCTCGAACGACATCGTGAACCCGGCGGCCCAGGACGATCCGAACTCGCCCATCGCGGGCATGCCGGTTCTGGAAGTCTGGAAAGCCAAGCAGGTCTTCGTGTCGAAACGGGGGCAGGGCACGGGCTACTCGGGGATCGAGAACCCGCTGTTCTACAAAGAGAACACGCGCATGTTCTACGGTGACGCGAAAGCCTCGGTCGACAGCCTGCTGCCGAAAGTCAGCTAAGCCGACACCGCTTGAAAAGACGACGAAGGGCTCCGGATTCCGGGGCCCTTTCTGCTGTCCAGGCGCGACATTTTTGGCCAGCCAGGAGCGACGCCCGGCCTTGCGCCGCGCGCCCCGGCTTCTTACCTTATTAAAACACTAAGGTTATGCTGCCCCATGTCCCTGCCTGCCCCATTGCCACTTGCCACGACCCGCGATGCCCCGTCTGAGGGGGTTGATATGCGTGCGCTTGCGCTGCTGCGCGTGGTCGGCGCGCGCTGCCGGGTCATGGCCCGGGCCGATTTGTTCCACGCCTGCGCGATGCTCAGCACCGACCGCGACCGTGCGGCAGAAGCGGTGGCGACCGCGCTGCTGCGGGCCTTCGATGGCACGGGTGGTCTGCCCCGTCTGCGGTTCTACCAGCCCATGGCGCCCGAGGTCAGCTTTGACGAACACTGGCTCCTTGCGGCTCTCGCCGCGGCCGGGCGGGGTGACACGGACAGTCTGACCTTCCTCGTGGCGCGCCGCGTGCCGGCCTATGCCCGGCGGCAGGTCGCGTTCCTCGTCGGGGCCTTGGCGCATGCCCTGCCTACCGCAGACCCGGCCCTGACGCAGGCGGACGCGGCCTGAATCTTTTTTAGAATGACTCTAGACTTGGGCCGGGGCGCGCCCTAGCTTTTGGGGCACAGCCAGCCGTGCCCGTGGCAGAGCCAGCCAAATTCCATTTCTTGAAGGGACACTTTTATGCAACCCGCCAATGACCTGAGCCCGAGCGCCCAAGCTGCCATCTGCGAAGCGCTGAACCAATCCGTTGCCGAAACGGCCGTGACCACGATGCTGGCGCAAAACTTCCACTGGAACGTGACCGGGATGGCCTTTGGCCCGCTCCACGCGCTGTTCCAAGAAATCTACGAAGACCACTTCACGGCGCAGGACGATCTGGCCGAGCGGATCAAGGCGTTGGACGGCCACGCCGAAGGCACGCTGGCGGGGATGATCGCGCGCTCCAAGGTGACCGAGCATGACGGCCACGCGGATGATCGCACCATGGTCGAAGTGATGAAGAACGCCCAGGAAACGCTGGCCGCCACGCTTGGTCAATGCGGGGAACTGGCCGCCGAACATGGCGATACGCTGACCGAGGATCTGTGCATCGCACGCGGCCAGACCCACGAGAAATTCGCCTGGTTCCTGCGCGCCCATCTGCGCTGAGCGGGCAAAAATTTCGGAAAAATTTTTGGGTCGGAAAACATGTGTTTTCCGGCCCGTTTCATGTCGGTGGCTATACGGCCCGGGCGATCCGCTTGAAGGGCGGTTTGACGCCTTTCTTCAGGCATTTGCGCGCATATTTCGGGGCCCAATGGGAATACTTGCCCATCACGTCCTGCTGCGCGATCAGCATGTCGACGAACGCCTCCTGGTGGGCGGGCTTCTTCAGTTTCTTGAACATCGATTTCTGCGCCTTGGTCATGGAGCAGCCGATGCAATGCCCCTCACGGCGGAACTTGCAGACATCGATGCAGGGGCTTGGAGTCTTCTTGGACATGCCTGGCCTTTGCGACGCGGTTATTTCGTGAGGATCAGTTTGCCGGCGCGGGTGATGCGCAGCGTGTAGGTCTTGTCGTCCAGCACGATCAACGCGGTGTTCTCGTCGCCCACAAGGCGGCGCGCGTCATAGATCGGTTGGGTGGCGGCCAAAGGCACGCTCTGGCGGGATTCGGGAAGGTCACTCATCGGTCCGTGGAAGCTCATGCGGGCGCACTCCGGTGGTCAGTCCTGGTCTGGCTTCATACCTGAGCAAATTCGTCGGACATGTCAATCCTGATCGTTTTAATCGGGATAATTTTCGTCGGGCCGATAGGCTTTGCCTAAAATTCGGGCCGTGCGGCCAACGCGGCGATCGCGTCCGCGACCTCGACCCGCACGGGGCCCGGCCGGGGCGCGTCCCGCAACGTCGTGAACCAGTGTTCGGGCGGGTTGCGCCCGGCGCGCGCCTTGTCCCAGGTCAGGGCGCGCAACACGGCCTCGGCGTCGGGCGGGACGCGGTCGGGGATGTCCTGACCGGTCAACGTGCCCCATACGCCGGTCCACAGCCGGCCCACCGACCACGGGTTGTAACCGCCGCCGCCCAGAACCAGCAGCCGGGGCGCCCCCAGATCCATCAGGCCTTGCAGCACCGCCCAATGGGCATTGTTCGACAGGGTCAGGCGCGACAGCGGATCCTCGGTCACCGCATCGGCCCCGCATTGCAGGACAATGGCGTCCGGCGCGAACCGGGCCACCTTGGGCAGGATCAGGCGGTCGCGGATTTCGGCCATCTCGGTGTCGTTGAACCCGCGCGGCACCGGCAGGTTGAAGCAATTGCCGCCGCCGTCATCCTCCAGCGTGCCGGTAAAGGGCCAGCGGCGCGCCTCGTGGATCGAGATCAAGAGCGCATCGGGATCGCCGGCAAAGGCCACCTCGACCCCGTCGCCGTGATGGGCGTCAATGTCGATATAGGCGATCCGGCGCGCCCCCGCGCGACGCAGCGACAGCATCGCCAGCACAGGGTCGTTCAGGTAGCAAAACCCGGCGGCACGATCGGGCATGCCATGATGGGTGCCGCCTCCCGGGTGGTAGATCACGCCGCCCCCCGCCAGCAGTTCCCCCGCCAGAAGCGACGCGCCCGCCGCGGTGGCGGGACGCCGGAACATCTCGGCATAAATGGGGTTGGACACGGTCCCAAGCCCGTGCCGATCGCGCACCGCATCGCTGACGGCCTGGTCCGTCTCGGCCTGTTCCAGCGCCGCGACATAGGCGGGCGTGTGCCAGATGGTCAGCGCCTTGGGTTTTGCGCGCGGGCTGTTGCGGTAGCGCGACGGCGGCAACCATCCCATCGCGCGGCTCAGATCCATGGCGGTGGACACGCGCGGCACGCGCAGCGGGTGCCATGCCCCGTAGCTGGACCCGCGATAGATCTCTGATCCGAGGAAAAGCGGGCCCGTCACGCCTCCAGCAACGCCTCGATATGCCGGCGCATCCGCGGCCCCATCGGGTCGGCCTCGCTGCCATAGGTGCGCACCACGGCGCCCGCGCCGTTCAGCAGGACCTTGTTGAAGTTCCACACCGGGCGGAACCGATGTTCCCGCCGCAACCACGCATAGAACGGATGTGCATCGCGTCCCCGGACCGATGTGATCGTGGTCATCGGAAGGGTCAGGTCGAAATTCACCTCGCAGAAATCGGCAACCTCGGCGTTGCTGTCCAGTTCCTGCGCAAAGTCGTTCGACGGCACGGCCAGAACCACCAGTCCGCGCGGACCATAGATTTCGTGCAACGCCTGTAGGGCGTCGTATTGCGGCGTGAACCCGCAGAGCGAGGCGGTGTTGACCACCAACACTGGCTGCCCACGCCAATCGGCCATGTCGTACTGTCCGCCGTCGATGCTGTCGAAGCGGAAGCTTTGCGTCGCAAGGGCGGGCCCGGCGGCAAATGGCAGGGCCAAGGCGGTGCCCAAAAGGTGGCGTCGGGTGATCATGGTCGGCTCCTCTGGTCTGATGCGCAGCTATGCCGTCCGCGGCACGGGTCAAGCGCGGCAATTGCACCCGGGATCGCGCCGTGGAATAAGCAGGCCCATGGTCAAACGCACGAAATATCAGGCGCCGTTGCGCATTGGGGGGCTGTCCAAGCGGGAAACCCGGACCCAGTTCGCGGCGCTTCCGTTTCGACGCAAGAAGGACGCGGTCGAGGTCCTTTTGATCTCGTCGCTCGACACCGGGCGCTGGATCGTGCCCAAGGGCTGGCCCATGGACGGCGTGACACCCGCCGGTGCAGCCGCGCAGGAAGCCTGGGAAGAGGCGGGCGTGCGCGGCAAGATCTACGAAACCTGCATCGGCCTGTATTCCTATTCCAAGTATCTCGACGAAGACATGTCGCTGCCCGTGATCGTGGCGGTCTTCGGCCTTGAGGCCAAACGGATCGACGACCGTTTTCCCGAAGTGCGGCGCCGCAAGCGAAAGTGGCTGTCCCTGAAGAAGGCCGCGGCCCGAGTGGAAGAGCCGGAGCTCAAGCAGATCATCCGCAATTTCGATCCGTCGCGCCTGCGCTGACGCGCACGCTTGAAGCGATGGCCGCATCGCATATGTTTTCAGAACCATGATCCGATACGCGCTCAAATGCTCTGAAGGTCACCAGTTCGACAGCTGGTTCCAGTCCGCCGCGGCCTATGACAGCCTGGCGGAAAAGGGGCTTGTCGCCTGCGCGGTCTGCGGGTCGTCCGACGTGAGCAAGGCGATGATGGCCCCCCGCGTTGCGGTGGACAGCGACAAGGCCCCCGTCCCCGCGCCCGAGGCGACCGCGCCTGCGGCCCCGGCCTCGGCCCCGTCGGACACGCCATTGTCGGCGCCGTCGCACCCGATGGAACAGATGCTGCGCAGCTTGAAGGAACATGTCGAGAAGACCTCGACCTATGTGGGCGGTCGCTTCGCCGAAGAAGCACGCGCCTTGATCGAAGACGGGGTGCCGATCGCCCCCTTGCCGATCTTCCCCAAGGATAAGGCCAACTAGTCGACGGCGATCCCCATCGCGCGCAGCTCGTCGGCCTCGCGGGCGTCGCGCTTGGCCTCCAACCCACTGACCGAGCGTGCCACGACTTGCGCGATGTCCCCGTCCGGCACCCCTTTGGCGCGCATCTCGGCGACCGCGCGTTTGCCTTGCGGGGCGAGGGGCTGCACGAACAGCAATCGGTCCAATTGGTCGTAGGGCACGGCGCCGGCGCGTCGGAGTGTGTCGACCGACGCGGCGTAGCCGGGCTGCGCCCGCAGGGCGTCCAGCCGCGCCGCGTGCCAGTGCAGACTGCGCGCGTGCAGATCGCCAAGCAGCGGATCGCGCAGCCAGTCGTGCACAAGGTCGGTCACGGCGCCCGTGGCCTGCGCGAGGCCCTCATGCGGTTCCTCGTTCCGGTCGAAAATCGCGAAGTAGGTGGCGTCGTATTTGTCGGGCTTGCGGTTCACGTTGCCCCGGTCGCCCCGCAGGATGTAGCTTTCGATGCTGCGCGTCGCGAAATGCGCCAGTTCTACCAGATCACGCCCAACGGTCGCCTGTGAGCCGCGCCATCCCTCGGCCATGAAGGATGGCGGCATACGCTGGCCCGAGCCGTTGACCCAGTGTTTGGACAGCTGTGTTTCCATGCGGGCCGGATCGCGCTTGGCGCCTTTGATCGTCGGGCGGTGGATGCCCAGTTTCAGATCGGGGAAGGGCCTGAACAGGGTCTTGACCCCCCATCCCTTGCGAAACCCGTCTGGCGCGCCTGTCGTGTAGCTGGACAGAACCGGCCCCGGGAACGCCGCCTCGTGCCCGTGCGAACCCATCATCCGCCAGGTCAGCGCGATCCCTTCGACCCCCGTCGGGCAGGCGTCCACCAGCGCGGGCAACGTGCCATCGCCGGTCTTGATATGGATGAACTCGTCGGCATCCATCACGATCAGCCAGTCCGTGTCACAAAGCGCCGCGTTCTTTTGCCCAAGCGTCAAAGCGTTGGGTTGTGGCGCGCGGTTGTCCGGCACGTCCTGCGGGATGTGATGCAGCAGCCCCATGGCCGCCAGGCGGTCCAGCATCGCGTCCGAGCCATCGCGGCAGTCGTTGCTGTAGACCCAGATGGCGTCGGCCCCGATCAGTCGGTGATAGGCCAGCCATTCCAGCAGAAACGGCCCCTCGTCCTTCATCATGGTCAGGATCGAGAACGGGGCACCGGCCATGGCTGGCGCGGCCCTAAAAGTTCACATAGTGGCTTTGAACCACCGGGGGGATGGGACCGGTCCGTTTCTGCTTTTGCACCAGGTAGAAGATGAACTGGGGTTCATCAAACCAGGCTTCGCCGCCGCGTGGCTGACCGGTTGGATCGGGCACCTCGCGCGGGGGCTTGCGCCCCTGGCGGTTGAAGTTCCAGCACCCAAGCATCTTGTAGCCCATCGCGTGCACCCAGAAGCGCCACGGAACGTCAGGGCCAATCTGGTAAAAGCCGTGCCCGTACCACCCGTCCGACCCGACGCAGGACAGGAAGATCCCGTCATCCTTCAGCATCATGTCGATGTTCCGAAAGGCCTTGGCGATGTCGAAGATGTGCTCGGTCGTTCCGCCATCATACACAAGGTCAAACTTGCCTCGCATGTTGCGGGGCAAGGTTTCGGCCAGGTCGAACACGTACTCGGCCCCGTCCACATCCGAGAAATCGGCGCTTTCCAGCTTGGGCCAGCCAATCGTTTCGAGGAACGTTTCGCAGTAGCCGTCTTCCTGGAAAATATCATCGGGCGTGGCCTCGATCCCCATCTCGGCCAGCGCATTGATCAGGCGCGGGGTCCAGCGCGGCGGGCCGAAATGCATGGCCTGACGCCCAAGCATGACGCCTTTCTTGCAGTCCTTCACCAAGGGCGCCACGCGCGCCAATTGTGTTGCGATGTTCAGACTGATGCCCATGTGCCCCCTCCCGTGTGCGTGGCCGCTGTTTTGATGGTGTCACTCCAGCGCGAGGCTCGGGTCGATCCCAACCTCCTGGCACATCCGCCACGCGTAAGAATTCTCCAGCGGCACATTCTTGCGCCACCAGGGCTTCGTGCCGTTCGTGTACAGATGGACCGAGACGGTTTCGTCCGTGAACCACCCTTCGACGCGCCCATGCGGATCATAAAAGATGTCGTTCAACTGGAACGGCACCGGATAGAGCGCGGCGGGTTTCATCGCCCGCTCGAAATCGCCGGTTTGCTGCGCGAAATAGGTGAACGCCTGGGGCCCGAAGGCGGTGCGTTCGGTTTTGTAGATCTTCACCGCATGCGGGAGATCATTGTTCAGACGTTCGATCTTCTTGCGCTGGTTGCGGTTCCACCACGGCGGCACATCGGGCAGGTTGTCATAATAATCCAGCAACTGGTCCATCAGCTCGCACTCTTGCGGCAGGCCGACGACGCCGCAATTCAGCGCCCCGCGCATGCCGTGGCCCGCAAAGATCCACTCCCACTTATCGGGAAACGGCTTGTGGCAGAACGCATCGCAGTCGATCCAGATCGCGCCGGTTTTCTGGATCATCTTGTAGCGAAAGACGTTGGACAGGAAACTGGCCGAGGTCTGCTCGACGATGTTCATTGGAACGTCCATGATCTCGGTCGCGGGCCGGACCTCGACGCCTTCGGGGGCGTTTGTGACGTTATCGGTGCAATAGAGCGTCACCGGGTGGCCGTGGCGCAGATGCGATTTCAGGCACAATTGGTTGAGGTACTGCAGACGCTCCCCAATCCAGAGGGAGGCGACGGGACGGCGGTTCAGTTCCACGGGCGAAAGCCTTTGTTTTTTGAAGTCTGCTCAGGACGTGCGCGGGGTCTCCCGCTGCGGTTGTTGGGTCATTTGTCCCTCATTTGCGTCCATAAGGCAAAGGGTTTTGCCCCGATATGCCCCTGTCGCCGTGAACCGGGGTCCGGGTCAGGGCCTCGGCCGGACAGCAACCGACGTGGCCGGGTTCAGATCTTCGTTCGGATCGGTCAGCACCCCGGCCGGAAACGAGACGGAGATCGGCGCATCCGCGGTGTCCAGACACAGCAGGTGGTTGTTGTCGCCATCCCCCAGGTCCGCCAGCGCCACCGGGGTCACCTCACGCTCCGTGCCGTCCGTGGCCCGCACCGTGATCCGGTAGAGGTCGCGCTCGGCCGCGCCCGGTTCGTCCCCGCCTTCCAGCGTGACGCCACCGGCCCAAACCACGCGCACGGATTGCGCCACCCCCTCGGTCAGAAAGTCATCGCCATCCGTGCGGCGCGTGCCCAGATCGGCATCCACCTCGTCGCCGGTCAAAACCTCTGCCATGATCAGCGTGGGACCGGGTACCAGGGGCGTCACAGCGATTGCGGCCCCGCGATAATCCAGCGTGCCATCAAGGGAATGCATATGCCCGACGATCTCGACCCGCGCGGGCGGATCGGCCTCGGCGTCGCCGAAATCGCCCACCAAAAGGACGGTGCGCAACTCTCCGGGATCGGTCGCGGGCAGGAAGGAGGCACATTGCACGTGGCCCACCCGACCGCTTTGCGTGGTGACCTGAAAATCACCGGCTTGCAGGGTCGTGTGGTCCACCTCAGTCGAGAAGATCACCGGCATCCCGTCCTGGCCGCTGGCGCCCCGGCAAATCCGATTGGCGACACGCAGCAAACCATTATCCAGACCGAAGAAAGCCGAAGGAAGCTCGGCGGATTGGCCGTTTGCCGCGCGCGGAAGGCCCTGGTCGCCGGTCGTATCGGTTTGCGCAGAACTGGTCACGTCGGCCACCGCCACGCCCGCCGACAGGACGAGGGCGATGGCCGGGGTCAAGCGTTTGCTGATCTTAGACATGGGCAATCCTCCGGGGTGCAACAGTCCCATCAAGGCCTACCCGTGTGACAACACGATCAAAGCAAAACCGAGGCAACGTCTGAAATTTGAGCAAACCGCCGCGTATCAGCGGGCTGACAGGGTGCCCACCTCCTGTTATGCGGCACAGCGCAGGCACCGCGGAGTATCCCATGACCCAGACCCCCCCAGTTTTGCATATGCTCTGCGGCAAGATCGCGGCGGGCAAATCGACCATGGCGGCGCGCCTGGCCGAACCCGACGGGACGGTTCTGATCTCGGAAGATGGGTGGCTGTCGGCCTTGTTCGGGGACGAGATGGCGACCCCCAAGGATTTTATGCGCGTCTCGGCGAAAATGCGGGCGGCCATGGGCCCGCATATCGTGGCGCTGCTGAACGCCGGTGTGTCGGTGGTTCTGGACTTTCAGGCAAACACGCCCGAAAGCCGCCAATGGATGCGCGGTCTGTTGGACCAGACCAAAGAGGCGCACGCGCTGCATGTCCTGATGCCGCCTGAAGCGGTTTGTCTCGAACGGCTCAGGGCGCGCAATGCCTCGGGTCAGCATCCCTTCACCGTGAGCGAGGCGCAGTTTCATCAAGTGTCCAAGTATTTCTCGCCGCCCGATCCGGCCGAGGGTTTTACCCTCGTTCTCCATGAGGACGGCTAGGACGGGCCCTGAACCTGCGCCGCGAGATCGGCGTCGGCCTCGACCCCCGAAACCTCCAGGATCGACAGGCCCAAACGCAGGCGCCACACCCCGGGTGCGTGCTCGGTGATCTCGGGCGCGGCGGGCCAGGCGCTCAGGTCATAGCGCTGCGTGGCGTCCCATCCGTCGATCCGGGTGACGCCCCCATAGGCGATGCGGAAGGTCTTGGCCCCGGCGCGGGCCGCGATCTGGGTGACGCCGCTGCCGACCGGCACCTCGTGATCGCCCTCGGCCAGCTCCAGCACATTGCGCCCGGGGCCGGTGTCGATCCGGCTGCCGCCTTCGCCATCAATGATCGTGTCGTTGCCGTGCCCCGCGACGATCCAGTTCTTGTTGGTGTAGCCGTGGATCACATCGTCGCCGGTGCCACCATCCAACGTGTCCCGGCCCGGGCCGCCATGCAGCGTGTCATTGCCCGCTTCCCCATAAAACACGTGCCGTCGGTTGGCCTGTTTTGCCTTGGCGATCAGCAGGTCATTGCCGCCGCCGCCATAAAAGGTCGCCGCGCCGTGCTTGGGCCCGATCATCACGTCATCCCCGTCCGAGCCGGTCAGGTCGATCTCCACCCGTTCCGAGGTTTCGAATTCGATCGGGCTGTCGGGATGCGCCACGATCTTCAGACGCTTGCCTTCGGCTGCATTGTCTTCCTGCCGCGAGACAACCGTGGCGATGCGGATCTTCTCGATATGTGCGGGGCAATGCAGGACATAGTCGTCCGGCCCGGCCATGTACCACAGCGTGTCGGTGCCGCCGTCCTTTTCCTCGACGATCTTTTCGGCATCGGCGCCATAGGCCCAATAGTCATTGTCGGCACGCCCACCGGCCAGAACCACGCTGCCGTCGACGGCCATCATGGCGTTCACCCCATCGGCCGGGTTTTCGTGGCCGCGCAAATCCAGCCCAAGCGCCAGCGCGCCCTCGACAAGCTCGGCGCGCAGCACCTCCATCGGGGCCGTGTCGACCAGATTGGTCGTTTCGCCCGGATCGGCGACGATGTCGTACACGTGCTCTTCCCCGTTGGGATACCGGAAATAGCGCAGGTGTTCGTAGCCCTCGGTCGAGGGGCGCACGCTGAGCGTGCCAAAGACACATGTGACGGGGGATTGGCTGCGGTCATAGGTGCCAAAGCTTGGGTCGATCAACGGCAGCAGGCTTTGGCCGCTGATCCAATCCGGGCGCGGCGGCAGGCCGGCCAATTCCATGATGGTCTTGGGGATGTTGTGCAGCGACACCGGAAGGTCGATCTCGACGCCGGCCTCCATGCTCGGGTGGTAGAGGCCAAGCGGGATATGGGCCGCGCTGTCCCATTGGCTCATCTTGTGGAAGCTGTCGTGGTTGCCGAGGTTGAAGCCGTTGTCCGAGAAGAACAGGACGGTCGTGTTCGCCCCAAGCGGCGAGGCCTCCAGCGCGTCCAGAAACCGCCCGAGTTCGTGATCCATATGCGAAATCGCGGCGAAATAGGCCCGAACGACCTGCCGCCATGCTTCGTCCCCGGCCTTTTCCGGGGTCCATTGGCCATTGGCGATATAGGCGGCCTCATAGACCGCAAAGCCCGGTTGCGGGCCGTGGTAATCCTCGGCGGCGGCGATCTTGGGCCACGTGATCTGCGCCGGGTCATACATCTGATAGAAGCGGTCCGGGCAGACCAGATTGTAGTGCGGGTGCTTGAAGCCAAGCTGGATCAGGTGCCGCCGGTTCGGATCGGCGCGGCCCAGATGGTCAATGGCATTCTGGGCCACCCAGTAGTCATAGAACCGGTCGTCCTGGCTGCCGTCGTCGTCGGGGTGCCCAACGCCCTTGATGCCGGGCCCGCGGTCGAGATAGCTGTGCACCCCCTTGCGCCGCCCCTTGTCATCGGCGGCGGGTTCCTCGTGGAACAGGATGCGCCGGTACGCCTCGGGCATGGGTTTGTAATTGCTGTCCACCTTCCCGGTGGTGAACGTGTAGAACCCGGCGCGGCGCAGGTCGTACTGCCACGCGCGTTCCGGCCGGTAGATGTCGCGCCAGAAGCGGTTGAGGTCGACCAGCCCGCTGCGAAACGGGCTGATCCCCGTGGCCAGTTCGGCGCGGCAGGGTGCACAGAGCGGCACGGTTGCATACGCATTGGTGAACCGCGCGGCCCGCCCCATGAAACGGTCAAGGTTCGGGGTCTGGATCGGGATGCCGAAGGTGTCGCGCCACGTGTAAACGTCGATCAGATCGTCGATCCAGATGACGCAGAGGTTGCCGCCCGCGATGCTGTCGGGGGTAAAGGCCATCAGCGCGCACCCCACGTCAAGACGCGCCGCAGCGCCGCCAACGCCGCGCGGTCGGCCCGCTTGCCAGACGTCAGGAGCGCCCGGTCCGCGATTACCCCGACATCCACGATCAACGCCCCGCCCAGGGTTTTCTGCAGCCTTGGGCGCTGGTTGCGACACCCGATGAACAGGTTGGCCGGGCCGGACAGGACGGGCGCGGCGGCTTGTGCCATCTGGGTCCGCGATGTCAGGTCCGAGACCGCAAGGCGCGGTCCGTCGAGGCTGATGACCACGTGGCGTGCCGCGGGGGTCTCCGGGGCGGGCAGGGTGATTTCGACCAGCCCGGCATCATCCTTGACGGTCAGAAGCCCCTCGGCCTCCGAGGCAAAAAGGTAGTTCTCGCCGCCGCCCTTTTGTGCCGCACCGCCCATGTTCAGCGTCAGCACCGTGCGGGCCTCCCCGTCTGGCGGGGGCACGTAGCGCACGACCAGGGTCACGACCTGTGCGTCGGGGACGACGGACGGGGCGACAAGCCCGCAATGCACCCCGTCGAGGCATTGCACCCCCAGATGCGTGTCGGTCGCGCCGATCAGCCCATTGCCCTGATTTGGGTCGGTCGGGATGGCCGTGACGGCACCGGTCAGACTGCGCCATTCGGTGATGGCCAGCGTGTCGGGATCGGTCGAGAAGCTGTCCCGCGTACCGTGCCACCACACGGCCGTTTCGGGCAGGTCATCGGCCAAGACCTCCGGGCCGCCCAAACACAGCGCGCCGGGGGGCAGGCTGGCGTCCAGCACGATCATGACGCGGGGCCGGCATGGACCGGAAGACGTGCCGGGATGGCCCATCGGCGCAGAACCGCGCCGGTGCGGCTGGTCATGTTCCAGTCATCGCGCAGGGCCCCGGGGCCCTGCGCCGCATAGGCCAGGCGCAGATCGGGCCCTGTGGGCGGACGATCACAGGTGATCCGCAGGGCCTTCGGATCGTCTTCGGCAACCGTGACCTGTGCAATCGTGGCCCCGTTGTCGACGTTCTGCAGCGTGAACCCGGCGCTTGCGCCCGCCCCGAACGGATCGTCCGTGTCCAGCACAAGATCGCCGTCGGCCTGGGCGGTGACGCGGATGACCGACGGGTCAGCGGCTTCGGTTTCGGCCAGGAACAGCGTGGGCGCGCGCCAGTCTTTCCCGGCGCTCAGCGCGGCGGCTGTCATTTCGGCCATCTGGCGCCGCGCGTCATCGGTGGGGCGGTCATACGCATCCCGCGCGAAGGCATAGGACGGGGCGGAATAGATCAGGCTGTGATCGCCGTGGTTCCAACTGAGGTCCCATTGTCCCTCGATGATGGCGGCGGCCGGCAGATCGGGCAGGCCGCCCGCGAAACGCGATACGAACAGCGGCTGGTCAAAGCCCAGATCCCACAACGCCGCGCTGATCCGGTCCATCGCGGCCAGCATCCCGTCGCGGTAGGCGGTGGCGTCGCTTTGGGTGTCCTCCAGCGCGTAGTCGAGGCACACCCCGAGCAGCTTGGCGCGCTTGCCCATCGCGGCGGCCGCGTCCTTGAGGTTGCGTGCCGCCTGAACCAGGTTCCCCACGGCCTGACCACCCGCCAGGTCCCCCGCCTGCGCCGCGTTGTCGGTTTCCGCGCGCGCCATGATCAGCGGCAAGGGGGCATAGGCATCGAGGCGCCAGTGCAACAGTGTTTCGGCGACCAGCGCCTCGTGCGTGACCTCGCGCAGATGTTCCAGACGGTCGGTTGCCGGGGCGGGCTCGATCCCGGCCATCCCGACCGCGCCAATGTCGTCCTCGGGCGCCACCACGTGCTGTGGGAAGACGGGCGCGCCCGCCGTGGCCAGCGCCGCGCTTGGGCCGCCAAAGCCCAGAATCCCCAAAAGCGGCCCGGGTCCATCGCCAAGAACAGCGCCCCCCGTGATGTGCCGCCGGAACCCGCGTGTGCCCTGCGCGCCCGGCAGGCGCGCGGTGAAGCGCAGCCAGTCGCCGTCTTGCTGGACGCCCCAGGCGTCGATGCCGTCCAGCAGTTCGTCGGCGGGTGTGTCCGCCGCCGGTTTGGGCGTGTCACTTCGTTCCGGCGTGGATGCAGCGGCGGGTGTCGCGGCAGGCGGTGCCATGCGCAGGGCGATGTCTTCGATCACGGCATCCGACAGGCGCAGCACAAGGCCGGTGGGATCGTAGCGGATCACATCGCCGTTCTGGGCGCGCACAACGACGCCGTGGCTTGGCACGTCTGCCTTGGGGGTATCGTCGCCCGGTTCGCTCACGCTGTGATGTCCCTCACCCGAATGTTGCCCATGCCTCGACGATAGGCGCGGTCAGGGGGCATCGCCAAGCCCTGATGGATCATTCTGGTCTTTCCGTGCGGTCGAATTGCAAACTGCCCCCTTTGGCGCGCTCGGGGTCCTCGACAAAGCCCTTTTCGGTCAGAACGGCCCCGTACTCCGCGCGGTAGGTTTCTTCCTGCGCATCCGAGACGAAAGGGATCAGGACACGCCGCACGGTGCCGAGGTCCTGCGCCGCCAACACCCCGGGCGGGATGTCGGAGGGACGGGCCAAACGCAGAGCGGTCGGTCGGAAATCGTGGAGGTAGGCGGCAAGACCGCTGGCGGCTTCCGGCCCGTCGGTGTCGAAATACAGCGGCCCGTCACTGAACTTGAGCCGCGCGGTGTCGTCCAAACCCATTCGGGCGGCGATCCGCTTGCCCATCTCGATCAGGCCGGGGCGGCTGTCTTGCGCCATGAGGACCAACCCGTCCGCGGTCTGGGCGGCCCGCAACGGAACAAACCCGACGCCTGTTCCGATCTCCAGCACGCGGGGACAGCCCGACAGGTAGGCCCCGATGTTGCGGGCGTGGCGGCGTTCGAACCGCCCGGTCAGAATGGCCGTCAGCGCCTCGGGCGCGAACACGCGGGGATCGGCGGGCAGGTCAATCTCGTGGTTGGGCACCCATTCGACCGTGATCTCGTCGCTGACGTCGATATCCCCCTGCAGGTAGGGGTCGCCATCTTCGGCCGCCCAACCGGCGACATTGGCGTTTCGCCGCTCGTTCGGAGGGGTTTCTTCGGTGGCTTTCTTTTCCACCCGGCTCATCATGGCGGCGATTTTTGCGGGATCGCGCGCTTTGGGCGGTTTGGCCTCGACCTTGGTGATCGGCACCTTGGAGGCTTCGATCAAGCCGTCCTTCAACTCTTGATAGGCCGGTGTGTCCCGGTATTCGGCGAGGCGTTTTTCAACGCGGTCCAGGGCCGCAAAGTGCAACTCGTTCAGGACCGGGTCTTTCAGAAGCTCCGCCATGATGTGCGCACGGTCGTCCGCGTGGCGCAGGATCGCGCGGTCTTCGACTTCATTGCGGTCCTGAAGGCTCCAGTAGTCGGCGTTGTACTTGTCTTTCTTGTTGTTCACGTTGCCGCGGAATTTGCGGATCGCGTAGCTGTCGACCGATTTGACGGCGTAGTGGTTCATCTGCGCCCACCCGTATCCGACGGTGCGCCGGATCGACCGCCACCCGCGGAACTTGAAGTAATCCTCCATGGGCTGGCCCGACCCGTTCAGCCATTTCACGCTGTCGGGAAAGTCGGTTTCGAGCCATTTGTTTTTGATCGACGGGCGGTGGATGCCAAGCTTCCAGTAGTCGTGGTCGAACTTGAACAGGGTCTTCACCCCCCATCCCTTGTTCCAAAGCGGCGGGGCGGCGCGCAGGTATTGCTCGGTCACCGGGGCACGGGACCAATCCACGACCCCGCCCGAGCCAAAGATGCGCCAGGTGATGACGACCCCGTTGCCCCCCCGCGCGACCGTGTCGTCCAGCAGACCCTCGAGGTTGCCCGAGGGGTGCGAGATGGCCAGAAATTCGTCCGCGTCGAAGACCAACACCCAATCGGCCGCGCGCACCTTGGGTTCGGCCTGGGCGTATTTCAGCGCCGAGGGCTGCGGCTTTACGCCGTCGGGGATGTCGTTGCGGCGGTGGTAGCCAAGCCCAAGCTCTTCCAGCCGCATCAGCATCGTGTCCGTGCCGTCCGAGCAATCGTTGGTGTAGACCAGAATATCTGTGAATCCGACGGCCAGATGATGGGCGAACCATTCCAGCAGGAACGGGGCTTCGTCCTTCATCATGGACACCGCCATGACGGTGCCGTGTTTGGATGTCGGTTTGAGGTGCTGCACGCCCCGGCAGGTCCTTTTTGTTGACCTTTTCGACGTTCTATCACGGGGGCGGCGTCGATCCAATCATGCCCGGGGCGCAGAGTTCAAAAAATCCGCGCCCCGGGGGGTGGACGCGCGCCGGCCCGCGCGGCGCAGGATTTGCGCGGGCCGGTTTGCGTCAGGCCGGCTGCGCACGTCCCGACCGGGGCAGGAAGTGGCGCAGATGCAGGTAGGCCATCAGCGCGATCATCGCGATCTGGACGGCGATGGCGATGCCGGACAGGGCCCAGTAGGCGGCACCGAACTTGGCGATCATGCCGGTCGCGACGAAGCCCTTGTTGATCCAGAACTGCATCAGCACGGACAGCGCGACACCGGGACAGATCAGGGCGTAGTTGCCGGGGCTGACCGTGTCACCTGTCATGAAGCGGCGGGCATAGCCGGTGGCGCCCAGGATCAGCAGGCCAAAGAGCGCGAAGAGGAGTTCCACCGACATCAGGCGCGTCAGCATCGTCAACGTGTCGCCCGCGCCGCCATGCACATCGAAATGGACGTGCAGACCATGGGATTGGCGCAGCAACAGGATGCCCAGAACGGTCGTCAGCGGGATCACCATCATCAGGGTCGGGGCCTGCTCGGCCGCGACACCGTTTTCGAGGATCGCCCGCAGGCCAAGCATGACACCCACAACTGCGATGGCCGTGGCGGCGACAAGGAAGAAGGTCGACACCATCAGCGAGATCCCGGCGACCACGGGCATGGTGCTCATCGCGCTTGGGGCCGCGAGGCCGACCCCGATCATCGCCAGCGCAAAGGCGGGGAGCATCTGCGCAAAGGAATTGTTCTTGGCGCAGTCAAAGCCGCCCGAGGCCATGACGCGGGCCAGGAACCGCCCGTAGAGGCGGAAGGCCAGAACACCGACCGCCAAGAAGGCGATCACGGCCAGCGGGAAGAGATATTCAACGACGCTCCAGAGGCCCGGCACGAACACAAGGCCCAGGATGAAGCCAGCGTTGATCGACATCGCCAGGGCCAGCGGCAGGGCCATTACTTGCGTTTCGGCGTTGGTCTGGCGCAGGGCGTGGCCCTGTACGCTGCGCGCAAAGCGTGCGTAGTGCCGGAGGTTCCAGATCAGCAGCGACAGGTTGGCCGCGCCAAAGATCGCGATGCCCACAAGCGCGATGGCGATGCTGGCCTTCAAGGCGAACGAACCGGTCGCGAGCGCCGCGGTGATATCTTCGAACACCGGGACAGGCTGGCCGGGATGCGGCACCCAGAACATCAGGTACATGAAGAAGGTCACCGCAAGGCCGCCCGCGCCGACAGAGGCGAGGAAATACAGCGGGGTCCAGCGATCGGCTGGTCTTTGGGGGGAGGGGGAATCAGTCATTGGTCTTGTCTCCTTGATGACGACAGGACTAGGCGCGCGCCGGGTGGGTGTCGGTGACATTGTTACGGAGGATCTGCGCACAGGACATTTGGGCCGTGCGATTGGGTCGCGGCGCGATGGCAGAGGTCTCTGGAAGTGGGGTGCCAGACCCATGGAAGCTGAACCAACACAGGGAATGGCGGCGCCGCCAAAGGCGGAGCGGTGGATCCCGCCGGTGGGGCGGGCCGGGTGTGCACGGGTCGGGGCCGGTCGCCTTGGCCCTTTGGGGGCGGTCTTGGGCAACGGGCCGGTCACCGGGTCCGATGTGGTGCGGTCGGGATGTCAGTCCGTCCGCGCAGAGCTCTGAACAGAGGTGTATCGTCTGGACATGTTAAGATACCCCTAAAGGCGGGGACGAATTCCCTCGGGCGGGGCGGACAGGATTGGACAGCGACATGGCACGGGTCAGCGGCGGATGCGTATGTGGCGCGGTGCGGTTCGAGGCGCAGGGCGTCCCCCTGCGCGTGGGGCTGTGCCATTGCCTGGACTGCCGCAAACATCACGGCGCGCCGTTCTATGCGGCGGCGATTTACCCAGAAGCGTCCGTCGCGATTGCTGGGGAAACGGCGTCGTTCCGGGGGCGGCATTTCTGCCCGGTTTGCGGATCGTCGGTTTTTGCGCGGACCGGAGACGAGATTGAGCTGCACCTGGGCGCCTTGGACGAGCCGAGCCAGTTTACGCCCGACTACGAACTGTGGTGTGACCGCCGCGAGGCGTGGCTGCCGCCGTTCGCGAGGGTTACCTCGTTTCCGAAAGATCGGACGCCCGGCGCGGGCGGCGACTAGGCCGCCCGGCAGGTGGTCAGAGCAGGCTGTCCGGCAATTTCTGTTCCGCAGCCGTGTTCGCGCGCCGGAAGACCAGCGTCACCAAGGTCGACACGATCACGATGAACAGCGAGTAGAGGGCCGGGACCGCCATGATGGCCTGCTGCTGCTCGGGCGGGAAGGTGAAGACGATGATCGCAATCGCCAGCGGCCCGTTCTGAATGCCCGTTTCCAGCGCCACAGTGCGCGCGTTGCGGGGGTGCAGTTTCAGCGACACCGCGAAGAAATACCCCACGGTGATCCCGACCAATCCCAAACCGATGGCCGCGACATAGGTCGCGCCCGTGGTGTTGAGCAGGAATTGCCAGTTCTGCGGCACCCAGGTGACCATGATGAACAGGATGAACACCAAGGCCAGGATCGACCCGCAGAATTCGATCACCGCGCCGACATTCGCGTTCAGTTTGCGCAAGGCCATCCCGATGGCGACAGGCACCAGCAGGACGATCAAAACGGCGATGATGTCTTCGCGCGGGATCTCCAGATCCAGGGCCGAGGCGTAGATCAAAAGGATGATCGGGATCAGGATGACACCAGTCAGGGTCGACGTGACCGTCATCAAAACCGACAGAGCCAGATTGCCCTTGGAAAAATAGGTGAAGATGTTCGAGGTGGTTCCGCCCGGCATACAGGCCATGATCAGGATGCCGAGGGCGATCGGTTCAGGCACCACCAGAAACAGCGCCAGGCCAAACCCCAGAAGCGGCATGATCCCGTATTGGCTGATCACACCGATCGCCAGACCGTAGGGGCGCTTGAGGGCCAGGTAGAAATCGCGCGGCGTCAGCGAGGCGCCCATGCCAAGCATGATGACGGCGACCATGATCCCCAGAAGGGTCTGTGTAAACTCATCAACCATTGCGCATCACTCCGCCGCCACCTGGGCCAGTTCTTCGGCCCGGAGGTCTTTTCTGAGGATTTTGCCGACATTCGATTTCGGCAGATCGTCCCGGAATTCCACCCGTTTGGGCACCTTGTAGGCGGTCATGTGTTCCTTGCAGTAGGCCCGGATCGCCTCGACCGTCAGCCCGTCATCGGCCTTGACCACAAAGGCCTTCACCGCCTCGCCCGTGGCATCATCCGGCACGCCGATCACCGCGGCCTCGGTCACGCCGGGATGCGCGGCGAGAACATCTTCGATCTCGTTGGGGTAGACGTTGAAGCCCGAGACAACGACCATGTCTTTCTTGCGGTCGACGATGCGCACATAGCCGTCTCCGTCCATCACGCCGATATCGCCGGTCAGGAACCAGCCGTTCTTCATGACCTTCTCGGTCTCGTCGGGTTTCCGCCAATAGCCCTTCATGATCTGAGGGCCCTTGGCGGCAATCTCGCCGGTCTCACCCTGCAGGACGGGCGTGCCGTCCTCGTCCACGCAGGCAATGTCGGTCGAGGGCACGGGCACCCCGATGGAGCCTTCGCGCGTCTTGCCAAGCGGGTTGAACGTCAGAACCGGCGACGTCTCGGTCAGGCCGTAGCCCTGCAGGACCGGTTTTCCGGTGATCTCTTCCCACCGGGCGGCGACCGACGATTGCAGGGCCATGCCGCCCGCGCTGGCGAATTTCAGGTGCTTGGGCGGCGAGTCGAGGAACCAGATTTCGTTGGTCAGGCCGTTGAACAGCGTGTTTACACCGCTCATCCAAGTGATTTTGTAGTTCTCGAACGCGCGTTTGAGGTTGGACAACGGGCGCGGATTGGGGATCAGAATGTTCCGCGCGCCGAGCCAGTAGAAGCCGAGCAAGTTCACCGTGAAGGCGAAGATGTGATAGAGCGGCAGCGCCGTCAGCGCGACCTCGTACCCTTTTTCGACGCCCTCGATCAACTCCATGGTCTGTTCCATGTTCGTGACGAGGTTGCCGTGGGTCAGCATCGCGCCCTTGGACACGCCGGTCGTGCCGCCGGTGTACTGCAGAACGGCGATGTCATCGGCGGTGATGTCCTGATGGTAGCTGTCAACCTCGACATGGTCCTGCGCGATATGCGAACGGCCCGCCCCGATCGCATCGGGCAGGCGGATATGGGCGACCTCGACCGGTTTGACCGACTGGTCCCAGTATTTCTGCACCAGTCCGACGATGCCCCGCGGCAGGCTGGGCAGAAATTCGGCCACGCGGGTGACGATCACGTTCGGGATCGGGTGGCCCTTGGTGGCGGCCGGGATCTTGTCGGCGAACATGTCGACGATGATCAGCGCGTGTGGCTCGGCATCTTCGAACTGCTTGGCCATCTCTTCGGCGGTGTAGAGCGGGTTCACGTTGACCAGAACGCAGCCCGCCTTCAGGACACCGAACGCGGCCACCGGAAAGCTGAGGCTGTTGGGCATCTGGACGGCGACCCGGTCGCCCTGGTTCAGGCCCGCGACCTCGCGCAGATAGGCGGCCAGCGCATCCGACATTTCGTTGACCTGCTCAAAGCTGAGCGTGCCGTTCATCCCGTTGGGCAGGCAGCAGGTGAAGGCCGGCGCCTTGCCGTAGGTTTCCGCGACCGAGCCAATCAGATCCGCCAGATTACGATAGGCCGGTGCCGAGATTTCGGCCCGCATGCCGGGGCGGTAAAACGCCGTCCATGGTCGCGCAGCGTCTGCCATCGCGTACCCCTCCCTGAATTCCCTTGGCGGCGGACTTTAGCGAATTGTGCCTTTCGGGAAAGGGCGCCGTTACGGCAATTGGGCATTGAAAGCCCAGATTTTCATAGGATTTGCCTATTCGCCCGCCTCGGTCTCTTTCCGCGCCCGGCGGCGGAGCATCTTTTCGGACAAAAGCGGCGCGCGCCCCGGGGCCGACCATGGGCAGACCGCAAGGCAGATCGCGCAGCCGTAGGTTTCGGCGAAATAGGGCATGCATTTGTCGAAATCGACATACCACTTGTCGTCGCCACGCACCGTTTGGGTGTCATGGGCGATGGCCTGCGGCGGGCAGGCGTCGACGCAGATCTGGCAGTTCAGGCAAAAATCCTGCGCTGCGATGTCGGCGGGGTTGTCGAGGGCCAGCGGCATGTCGGTGAAGATCGCCGACAGCCGAAAGGACGAGCCGAACTCGGCATTGATCAGCGAGCCATGCTTGCCCAATTCCCCCATCCCCGCCGCGATGGCCGCCGGGATCAGCAGGATCGGTCCGGCTTCGGGTCCGCCCTTGGGCTCGGCGGGCCAGCCCTGGGCGCGGATCCAGTCCGAGACCGGGCGCGCGACCTCCCATCCCTTGGTGTATTTGTCCACGACTTCGACGGCGGCGGGCAATGCGGGTGCGGTCTGAAGCTGATCGTGATCCATCGCACAGCCCAGGATGATGGCGGTGGAATAGGGCATGTCATAGCCCTCGAAGACCCAAGCGGGGTCAATGCGGGTAATGCCGACCAGATCCGCGCCCGCCTCGAAGGCGCGCAGTTTCACCTTGGTGGCGGCCAAGCGCGGGTCGATGGTCTGCACCTCCACCGCGACGGGCGCGTCGGGTTGGTCGATCACGGCCTGCCGACGACTGCGCATGGCGAACAGCGCCGGCTCCTTTCGGCCCTGTTCCCAGAACCAGTTCTGCAGCGCCCCGTGGGCCAATCGCGCGGGGTCGTGCCAGAGGATCGGCGCGGCGCGGCGTTCGGTTTCGCCAAGCCCGTTGATCGCATTGCCGGATATGTCGGGCCAATGGGCCATCTGCTCGGCCGACGGTGTGAACCCGGGTTTCGATTTCTGCGCCATGCCCCGTCCTCCCCTGGGTCTTGGGGCCAGCATAGCAGATCATCGCGCCACGCGGTGGGAAACCGCGCCGGTCAGCTTCCGCGATAGGTCGAATACCCATAGGGCGAGAGCAATAGCGGCACGTGGTAATGGTCATCGTCCGACATGCCAAAGCGGATCGGCACCTGGTCAAGGAACAGCGGCTCGGCCCCGGCCTGACCCGTCGCGCGCAGATAGTCGCCCGCGAAAAACACCAACTCGTAGGTGCCGGTTTTAAAGGCGCTTTCGGGCAGGATCGGTGTATCGGTGCGGCCGTCGGCATTGGTGACGTCCTCGGCGATCTTGCGGTGGCTGTTGCCCGACACGCTGTAAAGCGCGATCACAATGCCCTCAGCCGGGCATCCGCGGGCCGTGTCCAGCACGTGCGTGGTCAAAAATCCGGCCATTGGACCTCCTGGGCGGGAAATCTTTTCGAAAAGATTTGCAAATTCCTTCCAAGGAATTTGTTCTGGCCCGGTGACGGAAGGCAACAGGGAAATTCACGTGGACGCGCCAAGATACCCCCGCGACATGACTGGCTACGGCTCGACACCGCCCCATCCGAACTGGCCGGGGGGCGCGAAGATCGCGGTTCAGATCGTGCTGAACTACGAAGAAGGCGGCGAGAACAACATCCTGCATGGCGATATGGCGTCCGAGGCGTTCCTGTCTGAAATCGTCAGCGCCGAAGCCTGGCCTGGCCAGCGCCACTGGAACAAGGAATCGATCTACGAATATGGGTCGCGGGCCGGGTTCTGGCGCATGCACCGGATGCTGAAGGACCTGCCGGTCACGGTCTATGGCGTGGCCACGGCGCTGGCGCGCGCGCCCGAACAGGTGGCCGCCATGAAGGCCGCGGGGTGGGAGATTGCCAGCCACGGCCTGAAATGGATCGAGTACAAGGATTTCTCGGAGGCGGAGGAACGCCAGCACATGGCCGAGGCCATCGCCCTGCACACGGAGGTTGTCGGACACCCGCCGCGGGGCTGGTACACCGGCCGCTGTTCCATGCACACCGTTCGGCTGGCGGCGGAAACCGGGCAGTTTGCCTATGTGGCCGACAGCTATGCCGACGAGTTGCCCTATTGGCTGCGCTTCGGCGACCGCGACCAGTTGGTGGTGCCCTACACGCTGGATGCCAACGACATGCGCTTTGCCACGCCACAGGGGTTCAATTCGGGCTACCAGTTTGAGCAATACCTGAAGGACAGTTTCGATCTGCTCTATGCCGAAGGTCTGGACGGCGCGCCAAAGATGCTGTCGATCGGGTTGCATTGCCGGTTGGTCGGGCGTCCGGGGCGGGCGGCGGCGCTGAAACGTGCGTTGGACTACATGGCGGCGCATGACGATGTGTGGTTTGCCAGCCGCGAAGCGATCGCCGATCACTGGGCCCAGACCCATCCGCCCGCAAAGGCGGCGCGCCCCTCGGAGATGGATCAAGCGGCCTTCGTCACGGCCTTTGGCGGGATTTTCGAGCACAGCCCCTGGATCGCCGAACGGGCGTGGGCGCTGGAACTGGGGCCGACCCACGACACGGCGCGCGGGGTGCATGCGGCGCTGGCCCGCATCTTCCGGCGCGCGACCGAAGCCGAGCGGCTTGGCGTTTTGCAGGCGCACCCCGATCTGGCGGGCAAGCTGGCGGCGGCCAAGCGGCTGACGGCGGAGAGCACTGCCGAGCAGGCCAGTGCGGGGCTGGATGCATTGACCGATGCCGAGCGGGCGCAGTTCACCGCGCTCAACACAGCCTACACCGACAAACACGGCTTTCCTTTCATCATCGCGGTGCGCGACCACGACAAAGCCTCGATCCTGCGGGCCTTCGAACGGCGGATCGACCACGACCGGGCGACCGAGTTCGCCGAGGCCTGTCGCCAGGTGGAACGGATTGCCGAGTTGCGCCTGATCGAGGCGCTCGGATGAGCCGGGACATCGTGATCGCGCCGCTGACGGTCGCGGCGTTTGCGCCCTTTGGCGATGTGCTGGAGGCTGTGGGCGATCCCGACAAGCTGATCAACCAGGGGCTTTGTGGGCGGTTCCATGACCGTGCGCAGATCGATTTGGGCGACGGTCAGGCGGGGATCAGCCTGTTCAAGTCCGAGGTGCGGCAGCTGCCCTACCAACTGGATATGGTCGAGCGGCACCCCGACGGGAGTCAGGCCTTCATCCCGATGTCGCTTGACCCGTTCCTGGTAATCGTCGCGCCGGATGCGGGCGCTGTGCCGGGGCGGCCTGTGGCGTTTCGCACGCAGGCGGGGCAGGGGATCAACTTTCACCGGGGCACGTGGCACGGCGTGCTGACCCCGCTCCATGCGCCGGGTCTTTTTGCGGTGGTCGATCGGATTGGCACGGGGCCGAACCTTGAAGAACACTGGTTCGACGCGCCGTACCGGGTGCGGGATGACGCCAGCGACGCCTGAGCCGGCGCGCCGCTCCTAGTCTTCGCCGAGGATCGTGATCGTGATGTCCGTCACTTCGACGGTTTGGCCCGTGCCATTCGGATCGGGCAAGAGCCCAATGTAGTCGCCCTGACCCACGTTCATCTCGCGCACCGTGTAGATAAACGCGGATCGCGCGCCTTGCGGAGTTGCCGAGATCGACCGCCAGCCGCTGTTCCCGACTTCATTCGTGGAGTAGGCGACGGCGGCCTGTGTGGCGGGGTCACTGAAAAGCGTCACGGCGATTTCAATTCGGCTGCCGCTGGCCACCTCTTCGACGTTCGTTGGAACGGTCGCAAAGATTCCGGGACGGCCGTTCGAGGGGGCACCCTCGACATGCCCGGACAAAACAACGCCCCCGTTGGGGCCGTCTTCGACGCTCTGATAAGGGTCGGGCCCCCGGAACGCCAAAGGCACATTCGCGACGATGTTGATGGGAATGAGGCTACCGGAGTCGGAATCCGCGGCTGGTGCGGACTCCGCATCGGCGTCGGCTGTTTCGACAGCCGGATCTTCTTCTGCTGCGACCGGCGGCGTGGCCGCGTCGGCCCCGGCGTCGGCCTCAGCCACGTCCGTCGCGTCGTCGGCCGGGGCCTCCGGCGCGGCTTCAGCGGTGTCGGTGCCGTCTTCGGCACTTGCTTCGGCGTCGCCGGCTGTGTCCTCGACTGGCGTCTCGGGCTCGGGCGACGCGGGTTCGGCCGCGTCGGCGCTGGCGTCCTCGAGCGGCGCTTCGGCCACTTCCGGTTCCGCGTCGGACGCGTCCAAAACGGCGTCTGCCGACAGGCGCAGAACAGACCCTTCGATGATCAGATCGCAGTTTTCACCCAGGACATCCTGATTGAATTCACACAAGTCCCGCCAACGGTTCGGCGATCCCAACTCTCTGGCTGCAATGCTGCTCAGGGAATCGCCCCGTTCGACGGTTACGGTTTGAGCCAGCGTGGCAACCGGAAGCGCAACGGCGGTGGCAAGGGCAACAGAGAACGGGAGTCGTTTCATTAAGAATTCCTTTTGAATTCTGTCGTCGGTGTCGTGTTGTGATGTGCAGCGCGCGGCCCCCACGGCTGCTTTGGCGCAACCGTATCTCGGGCAAAACGGGGCGTAAAGCGCTCCCGGTGCGGGGTGGTCAATTGTTGCCGAAGAGGTCGCGGGTGAACACCTTGTCCGCCACATCGGCCAACTCGTCGGTCATGCGATTTGCAACGATCACGTCCGCCTCGGCCTTGAACCGCGCGAGGTCGCCGACCACGGCCGAGCCAAAGAAATGAACCGCGTCGAGGGCCGGTTCGTACACGATGACCGGCACCCCTTTGGCTTTGACCCGTTTCATGATCCCTTGGATGGAGGATTGGCGGAAGTTGTCCGAGCCGGCCTTCATGACCAGGCGGTGAATGCCCACGCAGGTGGGGTTCCGGCGCAGGATTTCGTCAGCGATAAAATCCTTGCGGGTCCGGTTGGCTTCCACGATGGCCTGGATGAGGTTTTGCGGGACTTGCGAGTAGTTTGCCAGAAGCTGCTTGGTGTCCTTTGGCAAGCAGTAGCCGCCATACCCGAAGGACGGGTTGTTGTAATGGGTCCCGATCCTTGGGTCGTAGCCGATACCTTCGATGATCTGGCGTGTGTCGAGACCGCGCGAAATGGCGTAGCTGTCCAGTTCATTGAAAAACGCGACCCGCATCGCAAGATAGGTGTTTGCAAACAGCTTGATGGCTTCCGCTTCGGTGGGGTCCGTCAGAAGGACGGGAATGTCGTCCTTGAGGGCCGCGTCGGTCAGGAGCCGGGCAAACGTTGCGCCGCGGTCCGACTGCTCACCCACGACCACGCGAGAGGGATACAGGTTGTCGTGCAGGGCCTGACCTTCGCGAAGAAACTCCGGCGAAAAGATGACCTGAGACGTGCCAAGCTCGTCCGAAATCGCCTCGGTGAAGCCGACAGGGATGGTCGATTTGATGACGATCGTTGCGCCGGGGTTCACGGCCATCACGGACCGAATGACATCCTCGACGCTGGAGGTGTCGAAATAGTTCGTCGCGACATCATAGTTGGTCGGTGTGGCGACAATCACGAAATCCGCCCCGTCATAGGCGGCCGCCGGGTCGGTCGTGGCGGTCAGGTCCAGGGTCTTGTTGGCCAGATAATCCTCGATATCGGCATCGACGATGGGCGACATGCGCCGGTTGACCAGATCGACACGGTCCTCGGAGATATCGTAGGCCACCACGCTGTTTGACTGTGCCAAGAGGACGGCGTTGGACAGACCGACATATCCCAATCCTGCTACCGCAATCTTCATTTCTTGGTCCCCTGCTCTGGCGCCCTGTGCCACGGTGTTCGGCGCGAATCGCATTCCGTGTGCAACTCCGCGTGTATCGACGCAAGTCGGTTCCTCAGAATGCGCGAAGGCGTCACATGATTCGAAGTCTGGTCTATGCCGCGTGATTACCCCTGAAATATTGGAGGGAAACCGCCATTGCCGGTCCGGTTTCCCTCCAATGGCTTGAGAAGTGCCGCACGCTCAGATATGCAGCAGAAGGTGTGAAGCTGCCTAATGCATGTGCAGAAATGCCGGAAGCGCGTTGGCTGTACGAATTGCCCGGGGGCGTTCATAGATTTGTGATCCTTCCGGGGTTAGCGGTTCATTCATCGGTGAGGGCTAACCGTTCGCAATCGCGTATGCGCAGCTCCGAATTGGAACTTACAGGTTCGGGGGCGAACCAGATGGCTTTTAGAGACTACTCTGCTGCAGAGTTGACGGTCGACCGTCCGCGGTCGGCTGCGGGACTTTTCGGCGCGCGTGGCAAAGGTATTGCGACGCGCGTGTTGGATATTGTGATTTCCCTGTTGCTGCTGCCTTTCATTCTTTTGATCTTGGTGCCTGCGATGGTGGCCCTGAAGGTGACATCACCGGGACCGGTTTTCTTCAGTCAGACGCGTTATGGTTTGAACAAGCAGCCTTTCAAAATCTTCAAATTGCGCACGATGACCGTGTGTGAGGATGGCGCTGACTTTCGCCAGGCTGTGAAGGGCGATGCCCGGATCACGCCGATCGGCCGCATCCTGCGCGCCAGCAGTGGCGACGAGCTTCCTCAGATTTTCAATGTTCTGAAGGGTGACATGTCACTTGTGGGTCCGCGTCCGCACGCCACGGCCCATGACGATCATTTTCTGCCCTTGATCGGTGGATACGACCGCCGGTTCGGCGTGCGCCCCGGCATCACGGGTTTGGCGCAGGTCCGCGGCCAGCGGGGCCCGACGGAAACCGTCGACGTGATGCGGGCCCGCGTGGAAAGCGACATCGAATATGTAGAGCGCGCGTCGTTGTGGTTCGACCTTTGGATCCTGCTGCGGACCGCCATCGTGGTCCTGACCCGGCGCAACGCGTTTTGAGACCACGCACTGGCGCAGGCGGGCCGACCGGCCGCTGAGCCAAGCGCCGCCATCGCTTGAAATACCGGCGTCCCGTATTCGACGGGGCGCCGTTTTCATTTGGGGGTCGGATTAGGCCTGCGTGTCGCCGGGTTCCGTGCGCGGACGTGCGCCGCGCCGGTGGGCCAACCCAAGCCCGAGAATGGTCAGCATCAGGATCACGATTGCCGGCATCTCGAGGCTGAAGTCGACGATGCTGTGGAGGCCAACCACGACCAGGACGCTTAGGCCCGCAACGCCGATCGCATAATCCCGCTCGCGGCGGCGGACGGTATCCCACAGCCGTTTGGCGACCAGTCCGGCCAGCACAATCGGGATCGAGCCGATGATCAGGCCAAGCTCTGTCCAATGGGACAGGTAGGTCGAGTGGGCACGGAACCAGACGCCGCCGGTGTCCATCGGCGGTCGACGCACAAGTTCGAAGGTGGGGCGGAACGCGTCGAACCCGTATCCCAGAAGCGGGCGATCCGCGATCAATGTGGCGATAAAGGCGTAACCTTCACCCCGTCCGATGGCGTTCTGAGTGGCGAACACGAACCGCCACACGAGGTCTTGTCCGTAGAGCGCCAGACCGCCGAGCACCGCGGCCACCATGATGGCGACCAGCCAAAGCGCCGTGCGCCAGATCGTGTGCCCGGCCTTGCCCCGCATCGCCAGCGTGCAGGTCACCAGCCCCACGCTGCCGGCAAACACGCCCATCCGCGACTGCGTGCTGAGCAAGGCGATGAAAATCAGGCCGAGACCGACCCATACGATCAACTGATCCAGCCCTTCGCGTCCGAGCATTGCCCGGGAACGTGCCTTGCGCATGGCGGGTTTGTCGATCTGTTCGAACAGCAGGGCCAGTCCAAGAACCGCCCCCATGGCAAGGAAGGTCGCGAACGAGTTTCGGTTGACGAATGTTCCCGTGGCCGAGCCGAGATAGGCCGTCTTTTCTTCGCCCCACACCGTGATGTCGCCTAGAAGGTTGAGGGCAACGAGGGCCCATATCGCATGGCCGACGATGCCCCAGAACACCCACCAGGCAATCCGGCGCGCGCGGTCCACGCGACCGGCGGCTTCGATGACGAGCAGGGCGAACAGGATGTAGCCGGTGAACCGCAGCGCGGCCATTTGGCTGGCTTCCGGAACAAGGCTGATCTGGTTGGGCTGCAGGTTGTCGGGCAGGGGGGGACCGGCGGTCAGGCCGCCAAGCAGCGGCACAGACTGGATCAACGCGTAGACGGGGATGATCATGGCCAGCCCGAAAAGCCACGGGTGTTTGCTGGACAAGAGCCGCCGGTTGGGATCGCGCCAGTACCCGATGCCGAAATAGAGCAATGCCACCACCGAGGTGAGGGCGAGCCATCCAAGCCAAAGGATTGGTCTGTTCAAGGCGACCGGAACCGCGGCCAAAACCGCCGTGATCGCGACATAGACCGCCAGCGCATCATTCAGAAGCGAGTATCCGGTCCGGCCCCCGGCGCTGGCCGCGGCGCTTGAGCCGACGGTATCGGTTCGGCGCGGTGCTTCGCGCGCGGGTTCGGTGATGAACTTGATGGGGCGATTACTGTCGGACATGGGTACTCAACTGGCCGCGCCGCGAACGGCGGTGATGAAGCGGCGCTGGACCCGAGGCTCCAGCGTCTCGACCACTTCGGTGACAAACGTTCGAATCTCGGGGTGGCGCACGTAGAGTTCCGCCAGCACCGGGGCCCCGTCGGCGGCCAGTGCCGCCATCATGACATCTTGCGCCATGACCCCCCTGAGGTCCGGGTCGGCCGCCTCAAACTCGGGGATCATGATCCGAAGCCGGTCGAGGGCCATCCAGGCCGATCCGGGTGCTGTGGCCGCGCTGGCCAGCACGGCCGCCCGAACATCGGCGCGATCCCCGTCCAAGGCGTCGAGCGCGGTGGCGCGGACCAAATGGGCGATCGCGAAACTCGGGGATTGGCTGAGGATGGCGTCGGCCTGATCGAGGCAGGCCTGCGCGGTCGCGTTGTAGGCGTCGGTCAGCATCGCAGCCGCCATGTTGACGGCGAGGGATTCTTCGCAGCTGTCCATGGCGAGGTATTTGCCCTCGATCGACGGTGGCACATCCGGCAGAATGTCCGGCGTTTCGCCGCTGGAGAGTTCGACGACCACGTCGACAAACGGTGCGAGACCTTCTTGCTGGTTGCGCACAAACGTGGCGGCTTCGCGCGGCAATTGAAGCACCGCGATGCCCAAACACACCAGGGCCAGTCCTACAGCAATCGCTCGCACAATCTTCCTTCCTCGCTCCAGGCGCCGCAATACGCACAAAAATGTATCTTTGCTCATTGGATTGGCACAGTCAGCGCGCAAAAAGGCCGTTCGGAGGGCTATATAGGGCGGTCAAAGAAATAAATCTGCTGCTTTATGCGGCAGAATTCTGAAAAGTGCACGGAAAGAAGGACCGATGCGACCCCATGGCTGGACATGGGGGCGGTCTTTTGTGGGGGAAGTCATTGGTGATCCCAAGGGCGATGCGACCGCTGGAGGGCGGCGTGCGTTCGGTTGTTCAGGGACCGTAAACGGTTTGTGGATTTGCGTGCAGCGTGCACCTGCCGCAGCATGGCGGGCAGCAACCGTTGGGTAATGTGTAAAATGGCTTGGTTGGATCGCATCTTCAGTCGCGGGACGAACGAACGCCGCCTCGTACGGCAACGGCTTCGGCTCGAGACCCTGCCGCAAGTGACCTACGTGGTCGGCGACATCCACGGGCATTCCATGCTCTACCGCAAGCTGGAAGCGCGGATCGCGGCTGAGGCGGCGGCGCTGGACCAGCGCATCCTGATCGTCAGTCTTGGCGATCTCGTCGATCGCGGGCCGGATACGGCCGGCGTTCTGGATTACCTGACGGCCCGGGCGCCGGCCGGGGTTCAGCGCCAAATTCTTATAGGAAATCACGAAGAAAAGATGCTTGCGTTCTTTGATGCCCCCGGCGCCAACAAGGACTGGTTGGGGTGGGGCGGGTTCGAAACGCTGATGTCTTATGGAATGACGCCCGATGCCAACCGGGGGTTCGACCTGCCCGAGCGGCAGCTGCGGCACATGCTGGCGGCACATATTCCCGACGACCACATCCGGTTCTTGCGGGCGTTGCCGGTGTCGCTGCGCATGGGCCCCTACTTTCTGTGCCATGCCGGGATCGATCCGTCGAAACCGCTGGACGATCAGACCGAACGCGACCTGATGTGGACGCGCGGGATGGTTGGGGACCCGCCAGAAGATGCGATCGTCATCCATGGTCATACACCGGTCGATCACGTTGCGACGGACGGGCGGTACATCAATGTCGATACGGGCGCCTACGCGTCCGGACGCCTGAGCGCCCTGCGCATCGCGCGCGATGAACCGCTTGAGGTCGTGGAAGTGAGCTAGGGCAGGTGCGGCAATTCGTGAACGCCGCTTGGCGGGTCGCAGATCAAGAAACGGAAAGCCCAAAAATAAGGAATATTAACATACGTTTAAATATTTTTTTTGGGAATTATATCGCAAAGTAACATTTTCCTTGCCCCTAGTGACTCTGTGATATAACATATAGTCACTTCAAGAGGTGAGCTATGACACAGAAAGCACCCGGCAAGCATCAGCGCAAAGGTTTGACGCTTCTGCAAATCGCGGACATGTTCAGCGATGAGACCAAAGCGCGAGAGTGGATCGAGGAACAACGTTGGCCGGATGGTCCTTATTGCCCGCATTGCGGATCGGACAATGTTCGGGTTGGCGTTAACCACAAGAGCATGACCCACCGTTGCCGGGATTGCCCCAACAAGCCGATGTTCACAGTTCGGATTGGCAGTGTCATGCAGAGTTCCAAACTGTCTTACCGGGTTTGGGCCGTTGGAATTTACCTGTTTACAACCAACCTCAAGGGTGTGTCTTCGATGAAGTTGCACCGGGAACTTGGGATCGGCCAGAAGGCTGCTTGGTTCATGCTGCATCGCCTTCGGGAAGCCTATGCGACCAAGACGCCGATCTTTGACGGCCCGGTTGAGGCCGATGAGACCTATATGGGTGGCAAGGAGAAGAACAAGCACGCGAAGAAGAAGTTGAGAGCCGGGCGCGGGGCGGTGGGCAAGAGCGCCGTTTCTGGTGTCCGCGACCGTGCGACGGGAAAGGTTCATGCCAAGGTGGTTGAGAGGACCGACGCGGAGACGTTGCAGGGTTTCGTGACCGATCACACCGCCGATGGCGCACAAGTCTACACGGATGAGGCCAAGGCGTATAAGGGCATCGACAGGCCCCATGAGGCGGTAAACCATTCAGCGGGCGAGTACGTCCGCGATATGGCTCATACAAACGGGCTGGAAAGCTTCTGGGCACCCATGAAGCGCGGCGTTGATGGCGTGTATCACAAAATGTCGCCCAAACACCTGCAACGCTACGTGGACGAGTTCTCGGGGCGCCACAACAACCGCCCAAAAGATACCATCGACCAGATGGGCAGCTTGGTCTCGGGGATGGACGGAAAGCGGCTGCGCTACGTGGACCTGATTGCCGATAACGGGTTGAGCAGCGGAGCAAAGCCAATCACGCGCAATGGTGCGTGATCATGGCACAAAACCTTATCTCGGCCAGAAAGGCCAAGAACGATGAGTTCTACACGCAACTGTCAGACATAGAAAACGAACTGCGTCACTATAAGAAGCATTTCAAAGGCAAGGTTGTCTATTGCAACTGCGACGATCCGCGCGTCAGCAACTTCTTTCACTATTTCAGTCACAACTTCGAGTTTCTGGGTCTCAGGAAACTGATCACCACCTGCTACAAGAACCAGAATCCGGACCTTTTTTCGCGGCATGACTGCGAGCGGGCGATCAAACTGGAATATGACGGTTTCCGGGACGGGGATGTTGTACCAAGGGCCGAGGATATCGGCATTACCCATCTGGATGGTGACGGCGATTTTCGCACTCAGGAATGCATCGACATTCTCAAGCAAGCGGACATCGTGGTGACGAACCCGCCCTTTTCATTGTTCCGCGAATACGTCGCGCAGTTGATGAAATACGACAAAAAATTTCTGATTATCGGAAACATGAACGCTGTCACCTACAAGGACTTTTTCCCACTGATCAAGGATAACAAGGTCTGGTTCGGCCCCAGCATCAAGAGCGGGGATCGGACGTTTGGAGTTCCGGATCACTATCCACTTGATGCTGCGACGGCATGGATTGATGAAGGTGGAAACAGGTTTATCAAGGTCAAAGGCGTTCGCTGGTTCACGAACCTCGACCATGACAAGCGGCACGAGGAACTGATCCTGTACCGCAGGTATGCGCCTGAGGATTACCCGACTTACGACAATTACGACGCTATCGAGGTCAGCAAGACCAATGATATTCCGATGGATTGGGCCGGAGCGATGGGTGTGCCGATCACCTTTCTGGACAAGTACAATCCCGATCAGTTCGAGATATTGGGGTTTTCGTCTTTGTGGGACCATGGCTTCAAAAGCCATAAGTTCTATGACGACTACGTTGAAAAGAGGCTGGATGGGGGAAGGAAAACCGGATTGTCAGGCCAAAAGGCGAATGGATACCCTATGCTCAAAGGGAAGCCTTCCCGGGGAAACTATCTGGAGGATGAAAGTGGAAACGACGTAGTTCATTGTATTTATAGACGAATTTTTATAAAATCCCGTAAGTTCCAGTCATGAAAATTGACTTGCGTACAGTGACCGTCCGGGAACTGGTTGAAGGCTACTGCGACGGCGGGGACGGCGGTGTCCGGGGATATGGCGGCAAGCTTGATATACGGCCTGCCTATCAACGCGAATTTGTCTATGGCGACAAGCAGCGTGACGCCGTGATCAACACGATCCGCAACGGGCTTCCCCTCAACACCATGTATTGGGCCGATATTGGCAATGACAGGTTCGAGATCATTGACGGCCAGCAGCGCACCATCTCGGTTTGCCAATACGTGAAGGGTGCTTTTTCCATTGACGGGCTGGCTTTCCACAACCTGCAAGCTGACCATCAAGAGCAAATCCTGAACTATGATCTCATGATCTACACCTGCTCCGGGACGGACAGCGAGAGACTGGAGTGGTTCGAGGTGATCAACATTGCGGGCGAGATTCTGACCGACCAGGAATTGCGAAACGCCGTCTATCACGGGCTTTGGGTGTCGGATGCAAAGAGGTATTTCAGCCGACCAAACTGCCCAGCTTACAGCATCGGCAGCAAGTACCTGAAAGGCCATTCCATCCGTCAGGACTACCTTGAAACTGCGATCAGGTGGATCAATGACGGTGATGTTGAAAGCTACATGTCGGCGCATCAGCGCGACAACAGCGCCGTTACGCTATGGAACCACTTCCGCTCTGTCATCGATTGGGTGCACGCGACGTTTCCCAAGTATCGCAAAGAGATGAAAGGCGTTGCATGGGGGCCGCTCTACAACCAATTCAAAGAGACCGATCTGGACCCTGACACGCTTGAGGCAGAGATCAAGCGTCTGCTCATGGATGATGACGTGACACGGAAAGCGGGCGTCTATCCTTACGTGCTGGACGGCGATGAGCGGCACCTGAGCATTAGGGCGTTCACAGGCGCGATGAAGCTTGAGGCGTTTGAGCGTCAAGACGGTGTTTGCCCGATCTGTAACGAGCAATTTGACATAAGTCAGATGGAAGGTGACCATATCAAGCCTTGGTCACAAGGTGGAAAGACCGTGGCGGATAACTGCCAAATGCTTTGCAAGTACTGTAACCGCCGAAAATCAAACAACTAAACGCGAGCGCCAAACATGACCAACAAACCCAAAACGCTTAAAGAAAAGCTGGCCGATTCTCACTTCCAGCCAACCAAGGCCGAGATGGAAACTGAATACGACATGCCGGGTGCGGATATGGAAGACTTGGGCGGCGCGTTCTTTAATCCGCTCAAAGCCGGGAGGCCAAAGCTGGAACAGGAATAATCCAGAGCAGTGTTACTTTGCGATATAATTCCCTAAAAAAACGGCCCTAGAGGCGATGCCCCGGACCGTTTGCCCATGTCTTCCAGCGTGCCAAAAGAGGTGCCATGGACCGCACGCTGAGTCAAATTGTTTTTTACTTACAATAGGTTAACAAATGTCACCCTCGGCAAGAATCTGTTAACGCTTGGCCGGACACATCGCCGTATCGCGTGTCCGGTCGCCCGTGCACTCACTGGCTTTCAGCGGCGCGCTCGGCTTCGATCTGACGCCAGCGGGCGACATTTCTGTTATGTTCTTCAAGGGTTTCCGCGAAGGCGTGTCCGCCGGTCCCGTCCGCCACGAAGAAGATGTAGCCGGTCTCATCCGGGTTCACCGCCGCCTCCAGCGCGGCACGGCCCGGGTTGGCAATCGGCGTCGGCGGCAGGCCCGTGATGACATAGGTGTTCCACGGCGTGGGCGTATCCAGCTCACTCCGGCGCAGGCCGCGGCCCAGAACACCGCGTCCTTCCGTGACGCCGTAGATCACCGTGGGGTCCGTTTGGAGCCGCATGCCTCGCTCGAGGCGATTCACGAACACGCCCGACACCAGCCGTCGCTCATCCGCGACCGACGTTTCCTTTTCGATGATCGAGGCCAGGATCAGGGCCTCTTCCGCGTTGGCAAGCGGCAAGCCGTCGACCCGTGCGGCCCAAACCTCGGCCAGGATCACCTCCTGATTGGCGATCATCTGATCAAGAATGCCCTGCCGGTCCTGCCCGCGGCGCACATCGAACGTATCGGGGGCCAAGGACCCCTCAGCCGGGATTTCAGCCACCTCTCCAGACAGGAAATCCGCCTGGCGCAGCCCCTCGACGATCTGCCACGAGGTCAGGCCCTCGGGCACAGATACGCGGTAGGTCATGGGCGTGCCGCTGGCCACCAGGTCGGCATAGACATCCGGCACGCCATCCTCATAGGCGAACTCTGCCAGGGTCACCGTTTCGCCCGTCCCAGGCACCCGTTCGCGCAGGCGCAGCTCGCCGGTTCCGGCGACGCGCAGCACATAGGTTGCGGTATAGCGGAATTGCGACGGGCCGCCCGAGGTGACGATCTCCAACACCTCTTCCATCGAGGCTCCGGCCGGAATTTCGTAATTTCCGAACCGCAGCTGGTCGGCCATGTCGGCGTATTCCGCCCCGACCCGGAACAGCATTGCGCTGCTGACCGCGCCGGCGGCTTCCAAATCCTCGGACACGCGCCGCAGGCTGGCACCGCGCGGCACTTCGAAGAAGGTTGCCTCGGCCAGTGGACCGGGCACGCGGAACGAATTCTGCCCCCAGGCGATGGCCGCCGCCAAAGCAATGAACGCCACGATCAGAAAGCTCATCCCGTTCGCGGCGACGCTTTTCCACATAGCGGTTTAGACCTTTCCCATGATCAAGCAGGCATTGGTGCCGCCGAACCCGAACGAGTTCGACTGCGCGATCGTGATCGGCCCTTCCTGGGCCGCGTTGGCGCAGAGGTTGATTTGGGTCTCGGCCGCCGGGTTGTCCAGGTTCAGCGTCGGTGGCGCGACCTGATCGCGGATCGCGAGGATCGAGAAGATCGCCTCGATCGCGCCCGCTGCGCCCAACAGGTGGCCGGTCATGGACTTGGTCGAGGACATGCGCAGGTTCTTGGCGTGATCGCCCATCAGGCGCTCGACCGCGCCCAGTTCGATCGTATCCGCCATGGTCGAGGTGCCGTGCGCATTGACGTAATCCACATCCGACGGCTGCAATCCGGCGCGCTTGAGCGCAGCCCGCATCGCCCGTTCGGCGCCTTCGTGATCCGGCGGCGGGGCCGTGATGTGGTAGGCGTCGCCCGACAGGCCATAGCCCAGGATCTCGGCATAGATGGTCGCGCCGCGGGCCTTCGCGTGTTCGTATTCTTCAAGCACCACGCAGCCGGCGCCTTCGCCCATGACGAAGCCATCCGAATCGCTGTCCCAGGGACGGCTGGCCTTTTCGGGCGCGTCTCCACGCTTGGTCGACAGCGCCTTGCAGGCGTTGAACCCGGCAATGCCGATGGCACAGATCGGGCTTTCCGCGCCGCCGGCCACCATCACATCCGCATCGTCCAAGGCGATCAGGCGGGCCGCGTCACCGATGGCGTGGGCCCCGGTGGAACAGGCCGTCACCACCGCGTGGTTCGGACCTTTGAAGCCGTATTTGATCGACACCTGGCCCGAGATCAGGTTGATGAGCGCGCCGGGCACGAAGAACGGGGACACCCGCCGCGGTCCACGGTCATTGAGCGTGATCGACGTGTCCGCGATCGAGGACAGCCCCCCGATTCCCGATCCGATGAGGACCCCGGTGCGCCATTGGTCCTCGTCGTTTTCCGGCGTCCAGCCCGAGTCGCTGATGGCCTGGCTGGCCGCCGCCATCCCGTAGAGAATGAAGTCGTCGACCTTGCGCTGCTCTTTCGGCTCCATCCAGTCGTCGGGGTTGAAGGTGCCATTGCTGCCATCCCCGGCCGGGACTTCGCAGGCATAGGTCGTGGCCATTGCGCTGGCGTCAAAGCGGGTGATCGGCCCCGCCCCGGACGTTCCCGCCAAAATCGCCTTCCAGGTGTCTTCAACCCCCGATGCCAGGGGTGTCACCAGCCCCAGACCTGTCACAACCACTCGACGCATGCTCAACCGCCTTCTTGTCCAATAGATCCTTGCCGCCCTGATACCGCGCGGCAGATGCAGGGCGCAATCCCTCGCCCATGAATGCCTGGCAAAACCCGGCCCGCCGCCGCTGGCCCCGGGGCCCGATCCGGCGGTTTCGCGCCGCCGGAGGCCGCCTGGCCCAATTTTGCCTTGCAAAATTGCCCCCCGCGACGCCGCAGGCGGCGCACCCGCGTTTGGGGGCAAATGCGAAACGGCCCCTGCCAGAGCAGGGGCCGTTCAAATCTCATCCCGTCAGGCGTTTGCCTTACTGGGCGTCTTTGATGAACTTCACCGCGTCGCCGAAGGTCTGGATGGTTTCGGCCGCATCATCGGGGATCTCGATGCCGAACTCTTCTTCGAAGGCCATAACCAGCTCAACGGTATCCAGCGAGTCTGCGCCCAGATCGTCGATGAACGAGGCATTCTCGGCCACTTTGTCTTCTTCGACGCTCAGGTGCTCGACCACGATCTTCTTCACGCGCTCTTCGATGTCGCTCATGTCTTCCTCATTCCGTTTTCGGCGCCACGTCTCTCAGGGGCACCTCGATTGCGTTTTGCCTTTTCGGGCCGCTCACCGGGACAGGTCAATCACCAAAAAGAATCAACATCTCCCAGACCGGGCGGCCACGCCCCCCGGCAAATCTGCGCCGCCTATAGCACACCCGGCTGTGAAGGCAACTGCCTTGCGTTGCGAAAAAATCGTCGCAGCAAACGGGGATCAGATCATCGCCATGCCGCCGTTGATGTGCAGTGTCGTCCCGGTGACATAGCCCGCGCCGGGGCTGGCCAGATAGGTGACGGCATCCGCGATCTCGGCCGGTGTGCCCATGCGACCCGCGGGGATCTGGGCCAGGATCTTGGATTTCTGATCATCGGTCAGCTTGTCGGTCATGGCCGTCTCGATGAAGCCCGGCGCGACGCAGTTCACGGTGATCCCACGGCTGGCAACCTCATAGGCCAGCGACTTCGACATGCCGACCATCCCGGCTTTCGAGGCGGCATAGTTGCCTTGCCCCGGGTTGCCGGTGGCGCCCACGACCGAGCTGACATTCACGATGCGGCCCCACCGCGCTTTCATCATGCCCCGCAGCACACCGCGGCACAGCCGCATGGTCGAGGTCAGGTTCACCTCGAGAACGGTGGCCCATTCGTCGTCCGACATGCGCATGAACAGGTTGTCCCGCGTGACGCCGGCGTTGTTCACCAGGATGTCGACCGACCCCATCGCGGCGATGGCCGTTTTGGGCAGCGCTTCGACCGCGTCGGCATCGCTGAGGTTGCAGGGCAAAACATGCGCGCGCGCGCCCAGTTCGGCCGCCAGCGCCTCCAGTGGCTCAACCCGTGTGCCCGACAGCCCCACGATGGCCCCCGCGGCGTGCAAACTGCGGGCAACCTCGGCCCCGATGCCGCCCGAGGCCCCGGTGACCAGCGCCGCTTTTCCTGTCAGATCGCCCATGGGTCGCGTCCTTTCCTTTGTCTCGTCTTTCAGAACCGCTCGGCCAGGCCGAAGGTTTCCAAGTCTCTGTCCGTCACCACATAAGCCCCGCCAATGGGCGCGGCTGCAATGGCAAAGTCGTAAAAAGCCCCATCCCCCAACATGGCGATGACATGCCCACGGCGTTGCGTGTGGGCGGGATGGTCTGCCGCCAGGGCCGAGGCCGGCCCCACATCGCTTTGCCAATCGGAAACGACGAGCGTCGCCCCATCCGCCAGGCGGCGCTCTACGCCGCCGAGAAACAGGTAAACCGCATCGCCGCCGAGCGCCACATCGGGGCCAACCGCCGTGTTGAGGCCCAGGCTGCGGATCAATCCGCCCTTCTGGATCAGCGCGACCGGGTCGGATGCGCGGTCGATCTCGCCCAACACGACCGTGGTCAGGTTCGGATTTTCTTCGATCAGGATATCGATGCGTTCGGTCGACAGAAGCGTCAGGTTCCCAGACACGTGCAACCGGGGGCCATCCACGCGAAAGGCCGCGGCATCCGCACTGGCAAATTGAATCAGCGCGTAGCCGCCGCCGCCAACGGCCACCAAAACAGCAAGAAGATACGCCAAGACCCGCATTGCGTTCGACCCGTCAGGTCTAACCGGCCAGCGCCTCGGCCGCGGCCTTCACCTCGTCCGGCGTTCCGACGCTGCGCGTTGCGACGCCGCGGTCGATGCGTTTGACCATGCCGCTCAGGGCCTTGCCGGCCCCGACTTCCCACGCCTCGGTCACGCCATTGTCGCGCATCCACATCACGCTCTCGCGCCAGCGCACGCGGCCAGTGACCTGGTCCACCAGCCGGTCGCGGATCGCCGCCGGATCCGACCCCGCCTCGGCGGTCACATTCCCGACCAGAGGCACGGCCGGGGCCGACACCTCGACTTGGCCCAACGCCTCGGCCATCACGTCGGCGGCGGGCGCCATCAGGGCGCAATGGAACGGGGCGCTGACCGGCAGCAACAAGGCCCGCTTGGCGCCCTGCGCCTTGGCAATATCGACGGCGCGCAGCACCGCCTCACGGTGACCGGAAATCACCACCTGGGCCGGATCGTTGTCATTGGCCGCCGTGCAGACCTGATCCTGCGCGGCTTCTGCCGCGACAGCCGAGGCCGCGTCATAATCGAGCCCCAACAAGGCGGCCATCGCGCCCTCGCCGATGGGAACGGCGGCTTGCATCGCTTCGCCACGGGTCCGCAGCAGCCGCGCGGTGTCCGAAATGCTGAGACTGCCGGCGGCGGCCAGCGCCGAGTATTCCCCAAGCGAATGCCCCGCGACATAGGCGGCCGCGTCAATGCCCACGCCTTCAGCTTTCAGGGCGGCCATGGCCGCCAGCGATGTGGCCATCAAGGCGGGTTGTGCGTTGCGGGTCAGGGTCAATGTGTCCTGATCACCCTCCCAGATCAGGTCGGACAGCTTTTCGCCCAAGGCCGCGTCGACCTCGTCAAACACCGCCTTGGCGTCCGGATAGGCCTCTGCCAGATCGCATCCCATGCCGATGGTTTGTGCCCCCTGGCCGGGGAAGATGAACGCGCGAGTGGTCGCCTCGGGCATGGGTGCGGCTCCTTTGGAAAATGTTCGCTGCCCTTGCGCTAACGCAGCGGCGGCGCCTTCGCAATCGCCAAGACGCCGCCCCTTGGCGCAAACCACGCCACTCTCACACCTCGACAGACCGCTCAGTCTTTTGTGTCGATTTCCATCTCGAAGCTGCAGGCGTTGCCGCCATACGTGCCGACCCACACGTCGACCCGCCCGTTGAAGCGGCTCATGTTGTAGTCGTCATCCTTGAACTTCAGTTTCGACTCGAGGCCCGGCCCGTCATCGTCATCAAAGTACCATTGGCCGCTGGAATCCCGCACGAGAAGGACGGTGTCACAGCTGGTGCCGTTGGTTTCGATCTCCAGCTCTTCCATGTCGTCCATATCGGACAGGTTCAGCGTAAAGGTCGGGTTCGCATAGAAATAACCGTGCCCCGGAATGCCCGAACAGCTGCTGATCTGCTGCGCAACATTGCCGCCAACATCCACATCAATGAGCAGGTCGCGATCATCCAATTCGTCGCCGGTGCGGTTGCTGACCGGGCCGCCATAGAGTGAATTGTCCGGGCATCCTGCGACGTTTGAAGTTGGAATGGTGCGTCCCCACGGGTCTGTCGTGCCCGCAGTACCGGACCCGGCCGAGCCGGTCTGGCGGACCGTGCCCTGCACGTTGTCGACCAGAAACTCGCCGCTGCCATAGCCTGCCGGGTGCACGATCTCGAAGCTGATCTGTTCGCCGTTCAGCGCGGGGTCAAAGACGTTGGAGGTGACAGTAACGCCTTCCAGTTCGTCGATGTCGCCCGTCCGGCCGCTTTGTGTCCCGATCAACGTCGATCCGGCATAGATATTCAGGACGTAGGGTTCGTTGCCGCCCGATCCGTAGTCGCCATCGCCGATATCGACAGAGAATTCATAGATGCCATCAGCCGAATAGGTCGTCTGCGTGGTTTGGGACATGGTGACATCGCCGGAACCACCATTGTGATACAGGTAGGCGACGTTGCGCCCGGTCACGGTGTCGGTGTCCACTTCGCTGCTGGTGGGGTTGTAGTCACCCGCTTCCCCGGCCCCGTTGGTTTGCACGGTCCAGTTCGGAACGCCCGAGGACCAGTAGCCGTTGCTGTGCGAGGTCGATTCGAAACTTGCGTTGGTCAGGCTGATCGACCCCGGCGTCACGGCAGGGTTACTGGACCCGCTGCCGCCCGAGGTCGTGCCGCTGGTGGTCGTGGTTCCGGTGGTGCCGGTCGAGCCCGTCGACCCTGTGGTGCCGGTGGTGCCCGTGGTGCCGGTCGAGCCCGTGCTGCCCGTGGATCCGGTCGACCCCGTGGACCCGGTGGATCCAGTGCTGCCGGTCGAGCCCGTTGAGCCCGTGCTGCCCGTCGATCCCGTGCTGCCGGTGGACCCGGTCGAGCCCGACGTGTCCGTCGTCCCGGTCGAGCCCGTGCTGCCGGTCGAGCCGGTCGAACCGCCCGTGTCCGTCGTGCCAGAGGTGTTGGTGCTGCCCACAGGCGCATCACCCCAGATCTCTTCCGGCGGGATCTGCATGTTCTGCGTCCATTCCGCCTCGAAGTAGGGGGTCTCCAACTCACCCGCGACATCTTCGGAATACCCGCCGAGGTTCTCCTGACCCATGTTCAGGGCGACGATCGCGGCGCCGGTGGCGGCCGAGCACAGAATAACCCAATCGACGGTGGCGACTCCGAGTTCGCACCGCACAAAGGTTAAGATCTGTTGCCGAACACCGGTCATTTGCTTCCTCACACACTGATGTCCGCGCCAACGTGGCGCCGGACGGAATTCACCGGGGTCTGGATCGTTCAGAAAAGCGGTGAAATTGCGGCCAAAGCGGGCAGCTTCGATGGCATTCGCCGCCCCAAATTGCCCTTGCGTGGAAGGTCGGTTGCGCCTATACGGCGCCATCTCCGCCAAGACTTTGATCGGCGCACTCCCTCGTGGCCTGGGGGGCGGAGGTTTACCCCGGCCTTTGAAAGGCGCCCGTAACAGAACTGGAGAAGACATGCCGCTTTATGAGCATGTGATGATTGCGCGCCAGGACTTGTCCAGCACGCAGGCTGAAGGTCTGATTGAACACTTCGGCACCGTCCTTTCCGATAACGGAGGCAAAGTGGTCGACACCGAATACTGGGGTGTCAAAACCATGGCCTACAAAATCAACAAGAACCGCAAGGGCCATTATGCCTACATCCGCACCGACGCCCCGTCGGACGCGGTGCAGGAAATGGAACGCCTGATGCGTCTTCATGATGATGTGATGCGCGTTCTGACCATCAAGGTCGACGCCCACGAAGAAGGCCCCTCGGTGCAAATGCAAAAGCGTGACGACCGCGAAGGTCGCCGTGAGCGCCGCTAAGAAGGAATAGGACACATGGCAGCCAAACCGTTTTTCCGTCGCCGCAAAACCGACCCGTTCGAGGGTGAGAACGCGCCGAAGATCGACTACAAAGATGTCCGTCTTCTGCAGCGCTACATCTCGGAGCGCGGCAAAATCGTTCCGTCGCGCATCACCGCCGTCGGCGCCAAGAACCAGCGTAAACTGGCCCAGGCCATCAAGCGCGCCCGGTTCCTGGCCCTTCTGCCCTACGCCGTGAAGTAAGGAGCAGTTGATATGCAAGTGATCCTTTTGGAACGTGTGGCCAAGCTTGGCCAGATGGGTGAGGTCGTGACCGTCAAAGACGGCTACGCCCGCAACTTCCTGTTGCCGCAGAAGAAAGCTCTGCGCGCGAACGACACCAACCTCAAAGCCTTCGAAGACCAGAAAGCGCAGCTCGAAGCGCGCAACCTGGAAACCAAGAAGGAAGCCGAAAGCCTCGCGGGTGATCTGGACGGCAAACAGTTCATCATCATTCGCTCGGCCTCGGATGCCGGCGCGCTCTACGGCTCGGTCACCACGCGTGACGCCGCCGACGCGGCAACCGCCGATGGGGTGAGCGTTGACCGCAAGCAGGTTCAGATGGCCAAGCCCATCAAAGAACTGGGCCTGCACAGCGTTCAGGTTGTTCTGCACCCCGAAGTGGAAGTTGAAATCGTGCTGAACGTCGCGTGTTCGCCCGAAGAGGCCGAGCTTCAGGCGTCGGGCAAATCGATCCAGGAACTGGCGGCGGAAGAAGAAGCCGCAGCCGAGTTCGAGATCGCGGAACTGTTCGACGATATCGGCGCCGCGCAGATGGACGACGACGAACTGTCGGGCGACGCGCCCGCCGAGGACGCCGCCCCGGCCGAGGACGCGGAGACCGAGGAAGAGTAAGCCTCTTTCCACCGGAATTCCGGATGACAGAAATTTTAGGCCGCCCTGGCAACGGGGCGGCCTATCTCTTTTGGGAACCTGTCCTTCTGACCCGAAAGAGACCGATGATGCGTCTATCCCTCCCCCTTGTCATGGCGGCGGCCGCCGTGGTTCCGATCCAGCTGTCCGCGCAGCCGGTTCCGGATGGCCCGCCCAACGTGCCGGATCTGGTGCCGGCGTTTCCCGCGCAGACCGAAGCGCCCGAGCAGCTGTCGGGATTCGACATGACCGCCATCCAAGTGGCCGACGGGTTCGACACCCCCTGGGCGGTCGTGGCACTGCCCGCGGGGGCCGGGTATCTGGTGACCGAGCGTCCGGGCCGTCTGCGCCACGTGACGCGCGACGGCGTGGTATCGGCCCCGATTGCAGGCGTGCCGCGCGTCCGGGCACAGCAACAGGGCGGATTGCTGGACGTGGCCATCGACCCGGATTTTGCGGCGACGCGGGTGATCTATCTGACCTTCTCCAAACCGCGCGGCATCGGGCGGTCTGTCACCGCCGCGGTCCGCGCCGTGCTGTCGGAGGATCACAGCCGGCTGGAGGAGGTGCAGGAGATTTTCGAGCAGAACCCGCCCTCGGTCGCGCCGGCGCATTACGGATCGCGCATTGAACCGCTGCCCGATGGCAGCCTGATCGTGACGACCGGGGATCGGTTCGTCGCCCGCGACTCGGCCCAGGATCTGAGCGTGACCTATGGCGTGGTGGCCCGCGTGATGCCGGACGGCGCACCGGCGGCCGACAATCCCTTTGCGGATGTGGCGGGCGCGGTGCCGACGATTCTGAGCTATGGGCACCGCAATATCCAAGGCGCGGCCATTCAACCGGGCACGGGCGCGCTCTGGACCATCGAACACGGGCCCGCCGGGGGCGACGAATTAAACCTGATCACACCGGGCGGCAACTACGGATGGCCGATCGCCAGCTATGGCGAGAATTACAACGGGACGGCGGTGGGCGACGGGCGGTTCGTTCACGCCCCCGACTTTGTCGAACCGCGCTACTATTGGGACCCGGTGATCGCCCCGGGCGGCATGGTCTTCTACGACGGCGCCATGTTCCCCGAATGGCAGGGCGATATCCTGGCAGCCGGGTTGCGCGCAGGCGCGGTTGTGCGGCTGGATATCGACGGCGACACCGTGCGCGGCGAAGAACGCCTGCAAGATGGCATCGGCCGCGTGCGCGACATCGCGATTGACGCGGATGGGTCCGTTCTTTTCCTGCTGAACGAAGGCAACAACAGCCGCCTGATGCGCCTGAGCCGCTGAGCCCGGAAACAGAAACGGGCGGCCCGAAGGCCGCCCGCTCCAAGTTGGTTTTCTGAAGCGATCAGTTCAGCCAGGTCTCCAATTCCACCGAGACGTCGCACGTGTCGCCGCCGTAGGTGCCGACCCAGATGTCGAGGCGTCCGTTCAGACCGGCGCCCGAGGCCAGGTTCAGAAGCGGCTGAAGCTCGCCACCGCTGTCATCGTCGAAGTGCCAGACGCCATCCGGGGTGCGCGCCAGCAGCGTCGGATCGCACTCCGAGGCCACTTCGATTTCCAGGCGACCGTAGCCGTCCATGCCCGACAGGTTGAAGGTGAAGTTCGGCGCCACGCTCGTGTAGCCCACGCCACCGACGTTACAGTCGAAGATGTCGGCCGTGCCGCCCGCCATCGTCTGGAACGTGTCGGGGCTGTACAGTTCTTCGCCGTTGAACTCGCTGAACACTTGCGCGCCCATCTGGTTCGGATCCGGGCAGTTTCCGGCCGGCGGGGTTGCACCGCCTCCACCGCCGCCGGTGTCACCCTGCATCGTGCTGAAGAAGATCGAGCCGCTGCATTCGCCACCGCCGAAGGTGCCGACCCAGATGTCGACCTTGCCGTTCAGCTCCGAGCCCGAAACCTCGAGGCGCGAGTTCAGGCCTTCGGGGCCGTCATCGTTGAAGTACCACTGCCCGTTCGGGGTGTGCATCAAAAGCGTCGGGTCACACTCGGTGTCGAGTTCGGCCACGAAGGTGTAGCCGTCCATCTGGGACATGTTCAGCGTGAACTGCGGTGCCTGGGTCGCGTAGCCCCAAGCGTCCGTGTTCAGGCCGCATTCGAACAGATCCTGTTCTCCACCGCCGTTGGCGACATAGCCCTGCATCGTCAGCAGCTCGGAGCCGACCAGGGTCAGCGACGGACCGATCATCGACGGATCGGGGCAGGTCGCCGGCACAGCCGGGGTCGGGGCAGGCACCGGAACCGGGACCGGCACCGGGGCCGGCGCGGGGGTCGGGGTCGGGACAGGCACCGGCGTGGGTGTTGGCGTGGGCGCGGGCGCAGGTGTCCCGCCGCCTTGCGCCACACCACCGCTGCCTTCAGCCTGCACCTGCAGCGCGGCCGCACAGCCATTGCCGGCAAACGTGCCGATCCAGACCTGCATCATCCCATCAGAGCCGGGCACCAGCATGCCCGGGTCCAGCCCGTCGCTGTCATCGTTGAACATCCATTCACCGGACGGCGTGTTCACCAGCATCGCGGGGTCGCATTGGCTGCGCACTGCCAATTCAATGTTACGACCGGCCATACCGCTGACGTTGAAGGTGAAATCCGGGGCGGACCGGAACTGTGCAAAGCCAAGGTTGCCCAGTCCGCAGCTGTCCAGCGTCTGCTCGCCGCCCGCGGTCACGTTCAGGTTTTGCACCATTCCGTTGAACGGCATCGGCGCCCCGCCGAGGGCTGTATTCGGACACGCCCACGCGGCCCCGCTGAGGGCGACAAAGGCCACCGCACTGGTCGTCAACAATCGCATAATGAGTTCCCTTCCACTGTTGGTCCCGCCGACACGGGGCAGGCAAATTATCTGGTCACAACCTTAGGGAATTATATCGCAAAGTAACACTGCTCTGGATTATTCCTGTTCCAGCTTTGGCCTCCCGGCTTTGAGCGGATTAAAGAACGCGCCGCCCAAGTCTTCCATATCCGCACCCGGCATGTCGTATTCAGTTTCCATCTCGGCCTTGGTTGGCTGGAAGTGAGAATCGGCCAGCTTTTCTTTAAGCGTTTTGGGTTTGTTGGTCATGTTTGGCGCTCGCGTTTAGTTGTTTGATTTTCGGCGGTTACAGTACTTGCAAAGCATTTGGCAGTTATCCGCCACGGTCTTTCCACCTTGTGACCAAGGCTTGATATGGTCACCTTCCATCTGACTTATGTCAAATTGCTCGTTACAGATCGGGCAAACACCGTCTTGACGCTCAAACGCCTCAAGCTTCATCGCGCCTGTGAACGCCCTAATGCTCAGGTGCCGCTCATCGCCGTCCAGCACGTAAGGATAGACGCCCGCTTTCCGTGTCACGTCATCATCCATGAGCAGACGCTTGATCTCTGCCTCAAGCGTGTCAGGGTCCAGATCGGTCTCTTTGAATTGGTTGTAGAGCGGCCCCCATGCAACGCCTTTCATCTCTTTGCGATACTTGGGAAACGTCGCGTGCACCCAATCGATGACAGAGCGGAAGTGGTTCCATAGCGTAACGGCGCTGTTGTCGCGCTGATGCGCCGACATGTAGCTTTCAACATCACCGTCATTGATCCACCTGATCGCAGTTTCAAGGTAGTCCTGACGGATGGAATGGCCTTTCAGGTACTTGCTGCCGATGCTGTAAGCTGGGCAGTTTGGTCGGCTGAAATACCTCTTTGCATCCGACACCCAAAGCCCGTGATAGACGGCGTTTCGCAATTCCTGGTCGGTCAGAATCTCGCCCGCAATGTTGATCACCTCGAACCACTCCAGTCTCTCGCTGTCCGTCCCGGAGCAGGTGTAGATCATGAGATCATAGTTCAGGATTTGCTCTTGATGGTCAGCTTGCAGGTTGTGGAAAGCCAGCCCGTCAATGGAAAAAGCACCCTTCACGTATTGGCAAACCGAGATGGTGCGCTGCTGGCCGTCAATGATCTCGAACCTGTCATTGCCAATATCGGCCCAATACATGGTGTTGAGGGGAAGCCCGTTGCGGATCGTGTTGATCACGGCGTCACGCTGCTTGTCGCCATAGACAAATTCGCGTTGATAGGCAGGCCGTATATCAAGCTTGCCGCCATATCCCCGGACACCGCCGTCCCCGCCGTCGCAGTAGCCTTCAACCAGTTCCCGGACGGTCACTGTACGCAAGTCAATTTTCATGACTGGAACTTACGGGATTTTATAAAAATTCGTCTATAAATACAATGAACTACGTCGTTTCCACTTTCATCCTCCAGATAGTTTCCCCGGGAAGGCTTCCCTTTGAGCATAGGGTATCCATTCGCCTTTTGGCCTGACAATCCGGTTTTCCTTCCCCCATCCAGCCTCTTTTCAACGTAGTCGTCATAGAACTTATGGCTTTTGAAGCCATGGTCCCACAAAGACGAAAACCCCAATATCTCGAACTGATCGGGATTGTACTTGTCCAGAAAGGTGATCGGCACACCCATCGCTCCGGCCCAATCCATCGGAATATCATTGGTCTTGCTGACCTCGATAGCGTCGTAATTGTCGTAAGTCGGGTAATCCTCAGGCGCATACCTGCGGTACAGGATCAGTTCCTCGTGCCGCTTGTCATGGTCGAGGTTCGTGAACCAGCGAACGCCTTTGACCTTGATAAACCTGTTTCCACCTTCATCAATCCATGCCGTCGCAGCATCAAGTGGATAGTGATCCGGAACTCCAAACGTCCGATCCCCGCTCTTGATGCTGGGGCCGAACCAGACCTTGTTATCCTTGATCAGTGGGAAAAAGTCCTTGTAGGTGACAGCGTTCATGTTTCCGATAATCAGAAATTTTTTGTCGTATTTCATCAACTGCGCGACGTATTCGCGGAACAATGAAAAGGGCGGGTTCGTCACCACGATGTCCGCTTGCTTGAGAATGTCGATGCATTCCTGAGTGCGAAAATCGCCGTCACCATCCAGATGGGTAATGCCGATATCCTCGGCCCTTGGTACAACATCCCCGTCCCGGAAACCGTCATATTCCAGTTTGATCGCCCGCTCGCAGTCATGCCGCGAAAAAAGGTCCGGATTCTGGTTCTTGTAGCAGGTGGTGATCAGTTTCCTGAGACCCAGAAACTCGAAGTTGTGACTGAAATAGTGAAAGAAGTTGCTGACGCGCGGATCGTCGCAGTTGCAATAGACAACCTTGCCTTTGAAATGCTTCTTATAGTGACGCAGTTCGTTTTCTATGTCTGACAGTTGCGTGTAGAACTCATCGTTCTTGGCCTTTCTGGCCGAGATAAGGTTTTGTGCCATGATCACGCACCATTGCGCGTGATTGGCTTTGCTCCGCTGCTCAACCCGTTATCGGCAATCAGGTCCACGTAGCGCAGCCGCTTTCCGTCCATCCCCGAGACCAAGCTGCCCATCTGGTCGATGGTATCTTTTGGGCGGTTGTTGTGGCGCCCCGAGAACTCGTCCACGTAGCGTTGCAGGTGTTTGGGCGACATTTTGTGATACACGCCATCAACGCCGCGCTTCATGGGTGCCCAGAAGCTTTCCAGCCCGTTTGTATGAGCCATATCGCGGACGTACTCGCCCGCTGAATGGTTTACCGCCTCATGGGGCCTGTCGATGCCCTTATACGCCTTGGCCTCATCCGTGTAGACTTGTGCGCCATCGGCGGTGTGATCGGTCACGAAACCCTGCAACGTCTCCGCGTCGGTCCTCTCAACCACCTTGGCATGAACCTTTCCCGTCGCACGGTCGCGGACACCAGAAACGGCGCTCTTGCCCACCGCCCCGCGCCCGGCTCTCAACTTCTTCTTCGCGTGCTTGTTCTTCTCCTTGCCACCCATATAGGTCTCATCGGCCTCAACCGGGCCGTCAAAGATCGGCGTCTTGGTCGCATAGGCTTCCCGAAGGCGATGCAGCATGAACCAAGCAGCCTTCTGGCCGATCCCAAGTTCCCGGTGCAACTTCATCGAAGACACACCCTTGAGGCTGGTTGTAAACAGGTAAATTCCAACGGCCCAAACCCGGTAAGACAGTTTGGAACTCTGCATGACACTGCCAATCCGAACTGTGAACATCGGCTTGTTGGGGCAATCCCGGCAACGGTGGGTCATGCTCTTGTGGTTAACGCCAACCCGAACATTGTCCGATCCGCAATGCGGGCAATAAGGACCATCCGGCCAACGTTGTTCCTCGATCCACTCTCGCGCTTTGGTCTCATCGCTGAACATGTCCGCGATTTGCAGAAGCGTCAAACCTTTGCGCTGATGCTTGCCGGGTGCTTTCTGTGTCATAGCTCACCTCTTGAAGTGACTATATGTTATATCACAGAGTCACTAGGGGCAAGGAAAATGTTACTTTGCGATATAATTCCCAATTCATTGGTCACGTTTTCAGACATCTGCGACCTCCCCCGGATCGGTAAGTTCACTGAACCCCTCATCCTCACGCGGCCCGTATTCGAGGACGTCGCGTATCTCGTCATCGTCGAACACCGCCGCACCACTGGCCAACATCTTCGCGTTGATCTCCGCCATGCCTTTGGCTTTTTCAAGACGCTGGACATCCGTGGCCCCGGTCAGATCCTCCCAGTCGAGCACCCAATCGGCCCGCGGCAGCACACCGAAGTGCATCAGCCGCGCGACGATATCCATGATATTGGGGATCACGATATTGCGCCGACGGCTCATGTTGTGTCGGTTCCACGCCGCCTGGTCTTCGGTGCTGGCCCGCTCGCCCGTCTGCGCGCCGAAGAGCACCTTTTCGGGGATGTTGAAGGCCGCCGCCACTTCCAGCGCGGCCAACCGGTAGTACTGCTCTGGTTGGCCCGGCAGGCTGACGCCGAGCGTCTTGGCTTCCATCCCTTGCAACATCAGCGACTGGTCAAACCCCTTGTTCCAATCCGCCACGACATTATCCAACGCCTCCGGCAAACCCTCAAGGTCCGTGCCGAGCATGGTTGCAAGCTGCGTGAAATCAACCTCCTTGTCCGCCTGCAAAACAGGCTGCGACTTGGCGTTCTTCCAAAACCCTTCGGCGCTGGAGCCTCTGATCTTGACCATGTCCGTCAGCGCGTCATAGACCGGCTCAAGCGCACTGTCGTTGAAGGTGGTGCGGTCCTGGCTCCAGATATAGACCCGATCGGGATGGACCTGGAAGCTCCGCGTCTTGCCTTGCGATGCGTCCACCGAAGACTCTGTGTAGGTCATCACCTTGGGCTGACCGTAGTGTGGGCTGTTCCGATCCTGCTCCCATTCGCTGATCTGAAGCTGGCCTTCCCAAGCGGGCACCAGGCTGATCAGCCCCTTGAGGCCTGTCGGCACGCCGCTCACCGGTTCCGAGAAGGGCTTGCCATCGGCCAGTTGGAAGATCACCCCGGAATACTCGCCCACCAGGGAGCGCTTGTCGGTCTCGGCCAGCATCTGCCAGAACCGGATGTGCTCGAAATGCCGGGTGATCTTTGCTTCCACCGGCGCGTCTTCGGGTGCGTCTTCGTCCAGCGTCAGCGCGGGATGCGTCTCCCAGGTTTTGGCCGCCGTTTTTGAGACCAGCGCGTTGGCCACACCGTTGCGCTTGTAAAGCGCGTAGAGATCGAAGAAATCAACGTCGTCCTTGTAGCCAAAGTCCAGCCGGAAATCGTGCTTGGTGCTGAGCAGGCCGGACGTGCCCAAGAGCGACCTCAGGTTGCGCGCCGGCAGCACCTCGCCGAACGCACGATAGGTCGCCGCGTTGGTCAACCGGCGGGCGGTGGTAAGCTGTGCTTCGGTGAGGGTGAGGGTCATGGGGTCTCTTCCGTCAAATCCAGCCGCCGTTCGATCCGGTCGAGGCGCAATTGCACTTGCGCCATCGCTTCATCTTGCCTGACTTCCGATTGCATGAAGGACGACATGTGGTTCTTCAGGATACGGATGTCGGCGGACATGTCTTTTTGTGCGTCTTCCATGCGCTGCGTGCGCTCATCCAGTCTGCGCAGGTAACGCAAAACGAGGCTTTCTGGTTCTGTCTCGCTCATACGCCCTCCGTCAAATCCAGCCGCCGTTCGATCCGGTCGAGGCGGGCCTCCATCCGATCAATTCTGCGCGACTGTGCAGCCAATGACTGTGCTGTAGCTGCCGTGTTTTCTTCCAGAGCGGTCATACGTATCTTCAAATCGCCGACATCGGCGATCAGCCGCGCCTGCCCGGCTTGAATGCGCTTCAGATGCTCCAACAACAGGTCATTGGTCACGCTCTCGCTCACGCCGCTCTCCTATGCCGTTTCTTGACCAGCATGCCCACCACGCCCCGGTTGCGGATCATCGGGGCCAGAGCATAGCGGATCGCGTCGATATAATGGTTATGCGCATCCACAATCTTCGGTTTCACATCCCCCGTCGAGCGGTCCACCTGGTAGCTGTAGAGCCGCATCTCGCGGGCCGTGGCGGGGCACTCGGGGTGCAGGACAATCTTATCAAAACTCTTGAGATACGCCACCCCGTCCTCGACCGAGCCGGACCATTTGGGCGCGGCCTCGATGCGCGGCAGGCCGTGGCGCTTGAGATAGCTGATGCTTTCAGGCCGCGCACTGTCGGCCCGCACCACGTGTCTGGCGATCTCCGGCATCGCCGCCGTGACGAAGGCGGCGGTGTCATCCAGTTCAAGCCCGGTGCGTCCCGCCTCGTGGCGGATGTAGAGCCGCTTGTCGCCGATCCAGCACGCGACGGCTGCCGTCGGGTCCTGGGCAAAGCCGAAGTCGAGACCATAGTAAGGCCCATCCCAAGCGTCCTGCGGCGCGAATGCGGCGATCTCCCAGTGACCGGCAAAGACCTGGGCATCGGTCAGGGTTAGAAATTCACCCTCCCAGACGTGATCATAGGTCTCGGGGCGCTTGCGCTTGTCGTCCAGACGCTGGGCGTTGAGCGCTTTGGTGAACCACGGATTGTCGCGCCAGTTGATCTGCGTGACCACGCACGCATCCGGCGGGTCCGCGACCCAGCGCCGCCAGGTGGCACTATCCGGGCTTTCGGGGTTGAAGCTCACCCAGTTCTCGACGCCGGGTTCGCGCAAGGTCGGCATCAGCTTGCTCCAGGCAATCTCCGAGACTGTCTCGGCCTCATCGGTCCAATTGAGCAGGATTTGCGACTTCGACTTGATGCTGTCGATATTGTGGCGCAGCCCGGAGAAGACAAAGCGCACGTTGCCGTTGCGGGTGCGGATGTATTTCTCGCCCATGTCATAGCCCGCCGCCAGCCAGGGAAGAGCCGCAATCGCCTGCTTGATCTCATGCATCGAGCTTTCCTCAAGCGAGCCCAGATGCTCGCGGCTCGCCAGGATCACCCCCTTTCGGCCCTGATAGGCCAGCTGGTAGCCCCGGATCGCGGCGGCCATGGCGAGGTTGCGGGTCTTGCCGGAGCCGCGTCCGCCATAGAAGACCCGGTGTCGGGCGGGCCGCTTGAAGTTACAGGCCATCTTGTAGGGAAGCTCGCTCTGGCCGCTCAGCGGCTCCCTGAGAGCCGTTGCGGTGTTTTGGGTAGTCTGGGTGCCGGAAAGAGCGAGATGGCGCTCAGCGGGCGTCTCTGTGGCGCTGGGGGGTGTTTGCGTCGTCGTCATGGGGTGTCGTCGTCCTCCGGGAACGGCTCCGGCATCACCGCGACCATCTCAATCTTGTGGACGATGGGCAGGCCCGTATCACTGTTAATGTGGGTTGGGAGAACTTTACCCAGCCGGCCAGGAACGGTCCGGGGGACGACTTGGCCTGATCGCGGAGGTATTGAACCAGACTACCGCCCCCAGCTTCCGTGGCCGCCTGCAGGATGGCGTCCTGCAGCAGAACCGTCGTCTTGTTGCGCGACCCTTTCGGACGCCCCGGACCCGGTTTGCCTGTGCCAATCCTGTTATTTTGTGTTTTTTTAACAGTCATAGGACTGCCCCGGTCGGGGGTTTGGCAACCAATTCTGGCAACTAAAGCAAATTCCTATAATGTAATAGCCGAGAGCATAGGGATAAACACTAATGTTCTTCTTATGTTCATGGTTTAAGTATGCTAACCATGCTCTACTAATACTTATATGAAAACCCTGGTTTCCAGGTTTCCAAAATAGGTTAAGTACATGATTTATATATATTTTTGTGGCAACTAACCTGGCAACCAGTGGCAACCAGTGGAAACCAACGCCAAAAAACAGTGGAAACCAGAAACGACGCTGGTTGCCACTGGTTGCCAGGCTGGTTGCCAGAATTAACAACTGGAGAGTGAATTTCTGCCGAGGTGGATCAACCATCGCGAGTCCAACCCTTTTGTTTTTTGTATGCGCCGAAATTCAAAGGGTTAGGCGCGCGGGTCCACCCGTTTATCTGGCCCATGGCGCGTCCGATCCTGTCTGACACAGTTCGGTTGCTGTCTTTGAGATCGCCGCCGAAACACTCCACCCAGATCATCGGGGCGCACACCTTGTCCCTGTAGCTCGGCGGCCCTTGCCCTTCGAACACCTCGACCTGCTCGTCCAGCCAGGCTTCGATCCGGGCCCTCCAGCCGCCATCATCCAGTTTGCGTGCTGCTTGTTCTTGCTCGGCGAGCGCAGCGACGGCGTCTTCTTGAAGATACAGGGGCTCACCTGCCTTCCAGCGGTAAACCGCCTCGGCCCAGAGTTGGTCACGTTCCCCCTCAAGGGCGTTTACGTCGAAGCGGTCGATGGTACACGTCACCGGCCAGAACCGTCGGTTCCCGGTGTCATCCTTCAGATAATCTCTGTCATTGGTGGTGCCTGCGAACACCGTGCAGCGTGGAAAATCTTCTGCTCGGCGCTCATAGGACAATCGCGCCCGGTCTACTGTGCGGGACATGAAGCCCTTGATCTGTTCGATCTTTGATTTGCTGAACGCCTGAAGCTCGGACATCTCGACAATCCACCGTCCTTGATTGTTCTCGATGATCTCTTTGCCTTTCAGCGCAGGAACGTCGTCGCCATACCAGGTCGGGTCCACAGCGAGCGTGCGCAGGAAGGTTGATTTCCCCAGGCCTTGCGGCCCTTCCAGGATCAGGCAGTGATCGAACTTGATGCCCGGCTGTATCGCTCGCGCGGTCGCCGCGCACATGAACTTTCGACTGACAGCTTCCGTGTAGGCATTGCGTTCCACGCGCAAATGCCGGTGTAACATCGTGTCGATCCGCGCTTTGCCGTCCCAGACCAGCGCGCCCAGGTATTCACACACAGGGTTGTAGGTTCTCATGGACGCAATCAGATTTACGACGTCTGCTGCGCGTTGAGCCGACATCTCGACACGATATTTGGTCTCGATGTAAAGCCGTAGACATAAATCATCGGCGTTTCCCCAGGGATCACCGTTGCGCCGATCCCCGACCGTTGACCAGGGCATGTCACATCGCCGTGACACACAGTGCCGGATGTCGTTCCGCATGACACCTTTCAGGGCTTCGTCATGCGTGGTGATCGTGTGCAAGTTTCGCAAACTGGGCTTGATCTGGCCATCTTCCATATCCAGCTTGGCAAGCCACCGGGTGTCTTCAACCGCATCGAACCCTTCGACAGCATCCCGAACGTATTCCGCTTTCGTGGCTTCGTCTTCCTCCAGGAAGGCCATCATCGCCTTGAAGCTGGGATATTTGGTGATGTTCGTCTGGGGTTTGACGGCGTCGTCTTTCTCACCAAATTTGTGGATACGTACGAGATCAAACGCATTCACCAATTGGCGGGAGCATGGATCGCTTTCATGTTCAGAGAAAGACCATAATCCTTCGTGGGTATGTACGCCGTTGACCGTTGAGCCGCCTGTGTAGGTGTAACGTTCACCATGGGTCGGTGTGTAGATGTCGGGCAGAAACGTCGTGATGGCGCTGTGGATGTCATAGACCCGGCAGAAGGCGCCGATCATGCCGCTCTTGGTGCGCGGATCTTCGGCTTTCGCCTTGTGGTAAAGCTGAACACCGGGGTGCCTGCTCGACCGGGGCCAGGTCCCGACATCGGTCCAGTCGTCATACTCATTCAGAATGTCGTCTGGATCGACCCAACGACCCTCGTTGTTCTTGACGATGTATTCCCCATCACGGGCGTGTGAGGGCCAGAACATGACCCGCTCGAACTGATCGGTTGTGGCGTCGAACGCCTCGATCCCGATCTTCTCAGCGAGCTTCCGCGCGATCGGCGCGTATTCGGCAGGCAGGACACTCCGTGTGAGTGGGAAGAGCAATCGGTAGCGGGGCTTCTTGGGTTTGTGTTTATGGGTGGTGTAGAACGCCCATTCATAAGACCCGATGGCCTCAGTCAACCGGGTCTCGAACCCCGGTGTGTCGTGATCGGCGTCCAGGGTGATGAGGTCACGGTTCTGGACGTTCGCTTTCTTCCGGGGGCCTATCAAGGTGCCACCGAGGAAACAGCCCACATCCTTGATTGCGACCTGCCGTTCGGGAGGCAGTTTCCGGTAATCGGCTATGGTCTCTGAAGTGATCTGTGGCGCGTGGATGCGCTGCACGATCTCGCTCCAGGTCATCGTCGAGGCCTTCATGCGGGCGTCGGTGCGGCTCTTGCCAGTTGCCATTCCCAGCTTGCGGCCCGCGTGGATGGGTGTCGCGGGCACGGTCATTCGGAAGCCTCCGTGTCGAAATGAAGGCTTCGGGCGGTCCTTAGTGCGGTATCGATGGCACTTACATGCCCTGGAATTGAGTCAGAGCGGCTTGTGTCTTGCGCCCACAAAAACCGGCCGCCCACTTCGTAAATCGCTTTGGGCTGATCTTCTTCCGGGCCACCCCAATCGGTCCCGCACCAGCAACATTCTGTGGGCGAGTTTGGCCATGTCTGGGGCTCGCAATAGAGACGTTCAAACTCTTTCGCGGGAGGCCCACAAACCCAAACCAAAGGCTCCAGATACCTTTTCACAAGATCACCGAGGTGTTCCTCATCTTGATCTGAGAAGGGTTCGGTTCCGACAAAGAACCAGTAGTGGTCGTATGTCGTCAAACGGTTGTATTTGGGTATGCAGAACGCTTGGCGCTCCGGACCTTCGGGCATGAAGATTGGCGGGACGGGCCAATCTACTTTAACACCCAAAACATCGAAAAAAGCGATCCATTGGCAGACCGCGGGACCGCTTGTCTCATGAATGTTGTACAATTCGGCGACGGACACACTCACGACACCACCTCCTGCGCCCGCACGGCTTGCGTTTCGATGATGTCCTGGAAGAGCGTGAGCGTCTCCACGGCGTCCAACGCGCCCGTGGACGCATCGAGATTGCAGAGTTCGCGCGACGCGCAGATGCTGGCCCGGCGAATACGCCAGAGCGCATCATGCAGGGCATCAAGTTGGTCAAGGGTAAGGGTACGGGTGTCTGTGCTCATGATGAGCCTCCGTGTGTTCGGGTTTCCCCGACCACTGGAGGTTCTAATCTCCGGGTGGCCGGATGCAGCAGGATTAGAACTACCGCCACACGGTGCGGCGCACCCGAAGGTGCCCCTGCGCATCCGACCATAGGAAAAGCCGCGTTGTGAGGCGCGGCTTTCGGAGCGCCGTGTGACAGACAGGGTTCTAATCCCGACAGACCGGAGTTTGCCGATCTGCACGGGCAAGGTGTCTGACCTGGGCGCACGTGTCAAGGTGGTCTGCGTCATTTCCACCTCCTTTGCGGAAATCCGGAGGTTTTCTGCCGGAATTCTGTCGGCGCTTTGCCGGTTTCCGAGGCTTCGGTGACGGCGGTGATCAGGGCAACATAGTCTTGCGACTGTGCAATGTCCTGGAGGATCACATGCCGGATATAACCCGCCTGGGTCATGCCTTTGGCCGCAATGACTTTCATCATGGCGTTGTACTGGCCATCGGTCAGCGTGGTGCGGGCTTCGAGGTCTTTCACAACGTCCCTCCCACATCCGGGTACGCGGTTACGAAACCATCGTCCTCGAGGTCTTCCACGTCTTTGCGCTCCAGCTCAGCCAGATACGTCCAGCTGAGCGCAGCATCGAGATCATCGCCGCCGCCCGCCTCAATCCCGTGCAGGGTGATCTGCGAGAACGGAAAGGTCTTGCGCGTCACCCATGCGCCATCCGTCTCGCGGACTTCCCCTGTAATGGCGTCCATCAGATCCTCGTCCTTGAGATCGCGGATGCGGTCCAGGAAAGCGTCACGCGCTGTGCCGGAGAAAGGGGTCATGTCACGCGATCCTTTCCCTGTTAGACTGTGTGGCGCGACCCGCCCCGACCGACGGGCCGCGCCGATCCACGCAGCGCTCGGGAAGGAAAGCGGCATGGATGTTGGGGGGTTTGAGTGAATGGATCGTCGCCGTTGCGAGCATCATCGCTGCTTGGGCGAGCACCGTCGCCGCCTTGACGGGGGTTTGGACCTACAAAAGACAGAGACGCAAGGACATGCGACAGCCACCGATCTTTGAAGTGACCCCAGAGCAGGACGCCCTGATCCCGGATGTTCTGCATCTTGGCGTCACTGTCCGCAATCAAGAGACTGCCGACTACGTCCTTGAAGGCATTGACGCCCGGTACCCGATCTTTATCGCTGAAAAGGATATCCCGCAAAGTTTTCACGGACCGGGGCACCCGGTGGACTGGGCGGGCGTCGAGAATGTGCCCTTGCACAGGTTTGTGCCAGCGGGGCGGCGCACAAGAAGAAACGGCGACCATTACAGTTTCTCGCTTTCCGGCAAAGCCAGGTTCGCCTTTTCCAGCCGCGCCACACGCGCCTCGATCTGGTTTGTCTGGTCCTGGAAAGATGAGTCCCGCTCCCGCAAGACGCGAAAAAGCATCCACATGGCGCCCAAGGTGACGAGTTGACCTGCGAAGACCACAAGATGCGAGACCATCTGGAATGTCATGCCGCGTCTTCCGTGTCGGGGGCGGAGGGGGTGTGGGCGTGTTCGGCGAACCACGAGGTCATCGGGACCGCGCCGTCCGTCACTTCTTCGATCCGGTACGCCAAGCGCAAGCTGGGGCGGCGACGGCCAGAGAGTAGATCGTGGACGCACCCTTTCGATGAATTGAGCTGGCCCGCGATTTTAGTGAGCGAGGTTCCGGTGGATTTCAGATATCGGCGAAACAGTTCCATGAAGGAATAATCGCACATAGCGAATATCGCGTCAAGCAGATTAATCGCTATGGGAGATTTTGTTGCGTAGGCGAGCGGAGGCAGAATGCAGGCCATGAAATATCGAATCAAACACCTGCGCACCCTGAAAGGGTGGACACTTGCGGAGCTGGCGCGAAAAGTCGGCACATCTCAAGGCTACTTGTCCGATTTGGAGCGCGGAAAGCGTACTGGTAGCATACCGATGCTTCGGGCGTTGGCCAAAGTGTTCGAAGTTCTCGAATCTGAAATTTTTGAACCAGAATCGGAGCAAGACCTATTAGTGATGGAGCATATGACCTATTTTATGAGTTTGTCTCCGGAAGATCAGGAAGCGGTTTGCCGCCACGCCCGCAGCCTCTGCTCCAGCGACCCCATACTTGATCGTATACGGATGGTCTGAGGTGTTCTGGAATACTAAGCACCAAAACGATGAACTCAAGCGCACTGATGTTTGGTTGCGACTGCTTTTTCATCGCCATCGAATACGCCGCCACCCTCGTCTCCGCAACACCGACTTCGCGTCAACTTAAGACACAAAACCTGCGCCACCCGAACAAGAACACGCCGATGATACGTAAACGCTTTGCGCTATTGATTTTGCTGACCCTCGCGACGGCACCCCTCCGCGCCGACGAACTTGGATCTTCGCCCGGGTGGCAGTTTTTTGAAGAGCGGGACCCGTTTAGCGGCGCGAACACTTCTCGTGCCGTCTTTCCTTCCGATGCGGACTCCGCAGTCGGCTATGACCATCCGAGGGCTCTGGTCGTGCGTTGCTCGCCGGACCCTCCGGGCTTCGAAGTTATCATGGTCAGCGATGGCTACATCGGAAGCCGGAACGATCGAATCCCGATGAGGTTTCGATTTGGCGACAACGTGCCCGTAGAAGAGCGCTGGCATGAATCGACAAGCGGAACGGCGGCATTCTTGCCGCGTGGCTACCAGGATTTCTTGGCGGGCCTCGCATCGCGCGAAGATTTTGTTTTCGAGATCACGGACTATCGGGGTTCTACATCCCACGCACGTTTCAGCGGTCTATCTGTCAATGATGACGCGCTTGAATATGTTTTGGGCGGATGCGACGGAGAGGCACCATGACATTTCTGCGTTTCGTGTTTCAGTCCGTTGTGGCGGTCGTTTTTGCATCCGTATCTTTGCTGCCGATGGCGCCTGCCATAAGCGCCATGCCTGAGCGTTTTCACCTACCAACAAGTTTGATTATTTTCCTTTTGGCTTCCTTGGTGATTGCGTCAGCTCCAACAGTACGCCGGGCCTTTGGCAGGTCTTTTTGTGTGTTAGGGGCCGCCGTGTTTGTACTTCCCATATCGACTATTCTTTTATCTGGATCGATTGTGGCCGCTGAGGAAGACGCCGTCGGTGCGACTGCAGGCTTGTTGGCGGGTGGCACCATAGCGTTTCTGTCTGGGATACTGAGTTGGTGGGTGGGAGGCTTGCTGCTTTTTATCGGGTTAATCCTGTCATTAGGTGGTCGCCGGGAAGTCGTAGTCGTAAGCTCAGAGCCAAACTGAATAAGCGGTAACCGGTGCAACTTTTCATCATCCTGTGACAGCATCTTGTGGGTGTTGTGCGCCCTGTTTGCTTATCTTATGGCCGCGGACGGCAAGAAGGGGATGGCGGCCCTCTGGGGCTTTCTGCTGGGCCCCATTGGCGTTGTGATCGCCGTCTTCATGCGCGACTGAGGGGGGTGAGAGGGGGATACGTGATGCCCGAATTCGAGACAACTCAAGACGTGATAGACCGCCTGACCGAGGCGATCAAAGGTCAGTGTCAGATTACCGAAGCACTACTGTGTGCCATCAAATTGGATCACCCTGAACTTCACAACCTGATTGTTCGGGCGCTTCAGGTGTTGGTCGAGACACGTCGGAATGAGACGGTTGCGCAACTCCTTGACGCTCTTCGGAGCGCAGAACTTGGAGAAGATGGCGAATCCGCTCGGCCGAAAATCCACCTTGTGAAGGATAATCCAGACTAACTGTGCCGTGTGGTTGTTCAGTCATTTCAGCCCTCACGAGTTTCGGGTTGCATGATAGTCCACTTGCGTCGGAAATGGAATAGGACTTCATGCGGGACTGAGGGCATAGGGGGATTGGTCAAAACTGTACGAATACAGTATTGAAAAGGGAATTATATCGCAAAGTAACACTGCTCTGGATTATTCCTGTTCCAGCTTTGGCCTCCCGGCTTTGAGCGGATTAAAGAACGCGCCGCCCAAGTCTTCCATATCCGCACCCGGCATGTCGTATTCAGTTTCCATCTCGGCCTTGGTTGGCTGGAAGTGAGAATCGGCCAGCTTTTCTTTAAGCGTTTTGGGTTTGTTGGTCATGTTTGGCGCTCGCGTTTAGTTGTTTGATTTTCGGCGGTTACAGTACTTGCAAAGCATTTGGCAGTTATCCGCCACGGTCTTTCCACCTTGTGACCAAGGCTTGATATGGTCACCTTCCATCTGACTTATGTCAAATTGCTCGTTACAGATCGGGCAAACACCGTCTTGACGCTCAAACGCCTCAAGCTTCATCGCGCCTGTGAACGCCCTAATGCTCAGGTGCCGCTCATCGCCGTCCAGCACGTAAGGATAGACGCCCGCTTTCCGTGTCACGTCATCATCCATGAGCAGACGCTTGATCTCTGCCTCAAGCGTGTCAGGGTCCAGATCGGTCTCTTTGAATTGGTTGTAGAGCGGCCCCCATGCAACGCCTTTCATCTCTTTGCGATACTTGGGAAACGTCGCGTGCACCCAATCGATGACAGAGCGGAAGTGGTTCCATAGCGTAACGGCGCTGTTGTCGCGCTGATGCGCCGACATGTAGCTTTCAACATCACCGTCATTGATCCACCTGATCGCAGTTTCAAGGTAGTCCTGACGGATGGAATGGCCTTTCAGGTACTTGCTGCCGATGCTGTAAGCTGGGCAGTTTGGTCGGCTGAAATACCTCTTTGCATCCGACACCCAAAGCCCGTGATAGACGGCGTTTCGCAATTCCTGGTCGGTCAGAATCTCGCCCGCAATGTTGATCACCTCGAACCACTCCAGTCTCTCGCTGTCCGTCCCGGAGCAGGTGTAGATCATGAGATCATAGTTCAGGATTTGCTCTTGATGGTCAGCTTGCAGGTTGTGGAAAGCCAGCCCGTCAATGGAAAAAGCACCCTTCACGTATTGGCAAACCGAGATGGTGCGCTGCTGGCCGTCAATGATCTCGAACCTGTCATTGCCAATATCGGCCCAATACATGGTGTTGAGGGGAAGCCCGTTGCGGATCGTGTTGATCACGGCGTCACGCTGCTTGTCGCCATAGACAAATTCGCGTTGATAGGCAGGCCGTATATCAAGCTTGCCGCCATATCCCCGGACACCGCCGTCCCCGCCGTCGCAGTAGCCTTCAACCAGTTCCCGGACGGTCACTGTACGCAAGTCAATTTTCATGACTGGAACTTACGGGATTTTATAAAAATTCGTCTATAAATACAATGAACTACGTCGTTTCCACTTTCATCCTCCAGATAGTTTCCCCGGGAAGGCTTCCCTTTGAGCATAGGGTATCCATTCGCCTTTTGGCCTGACAATCCGGTTTTCCTTCCCCCATCCAGCCTCTTTTCAACGTAGTCGTCATAGAACTTATGGCTTTTGAAGCCATGGTCCCACAAAGACGAAAACCCCAATATCTCGAACTGATCGGGATTGTACTTGTCCAGAAAGGTGATCGGCACACCCATCGCTCCGGCCCAATCCATCGGAATATCATTGGTCTTGCTGACCTCGATAGCGTCGTAATTGTCGTAAGTCGGGTAATCCTCAGGCGCATACCTGCGGTACAGGATCAGTTCCTCGTGCCGCTTGTCATGGTCGAGGTTCGTGAACCAGCGAACGCCTTTGACCTTGATAAACCTGTTTCCACCTTCATCAATCCATGCCGTCGCAGCATCAAGTGGATAGTGATCCGGAACTCCAAACGTCCGATCCCCGCTCTTGATGCTGGGGCCGAACCAGACCTTGTTATCCTTGATCAGTGGGAAAAAGTCCTTGTAGGTGACAGCGTTCATGTTTCCGATAATCAGAAATTTTTGTCGTATTTCATCAACTGCGCGACGTATTCGCGGAACAATGAAAAGGGCGGGTTCGTCACCACGATGTCCGCTTGCTTGAGAATGTCGATGCATTCCTGAGTGCGAAAATCGCCGTCACCATCCAGATGGGTAATGCCGATATCCTCGGCCCTTGGTACAACATCCCCGTCCCGGAAACCGTCATATTCCAGTTTGATCGCCCGCTCGCAGTCATGCCGCGAAAAAAGGTCCGGATTCTGGTTCTTGTAGCAGGTGGTGATCAGTTTCCTGAGACCCAGAAACTCGAAGTTGTGACTGAAATAGTGAAAGAAGTTGCTGACGCGCGGATCGTCGCAGTTGCAATAGACAACCTTGCCTTTGAAATGCTTCTTATAGTGACGCAGTTCGTTTTCTATGTCTGACAGTTGCGTGTAGAACTCATCGTTCTTGGCCTTTCTGGCCGAGATAAGGTTTTGTGCCATGATCACGCACCATTGCGCGTGATTGGCTTTGCTCCGCTGCTCAACCCGTTATCGGCAATCAGGTCCACGTAGCGCAGCCGCTTTCCGTCCATCCCCGAGACCAAGCTGCCCATCTGGTCGATGGTATCTTTTGGGCGGTTGTTGTGGCGCCCCGAGAACTCGTCCACGTAGCGTTGCAGGTGTTTGGGCGACATTTTGTGATACACGCCATCAACGCCGCGCTTCATGGGTGCCCAGAAGCTTTCCAGCCCGTTTGTATGAGCCATATCGCGGACGTACTCGCCCGCTGAATGGTTTACCGCCTCATGGGGCCTGTCGATGCCCTTATACGCCTTGGCCTCATCCGTGTAGACTTGTGCGCCATCGGCGGTGTGATCGGTCACGAAACCCTGCAACGTCTCCGCGTCGGTCCTCTCAACCACCTTGGCATGAACCTTTCCCGTCGCACGGTCGCGGACACCAGAAACGGCGCTCTTGCCCACCGCCCCGCGCCCGGCTCTCAACTTCTTCTTCGCGTGCTTGTTCTTCTCCTTGCCACCCATATAGGTCTCATCGGCCTCAACCGGGCCGTCAAAGATCGGCGTCTTGGTCGCATAGGCTTCCCGAAGGCGATGCAGCATGAACCAAGCAGCCTTCTGGCCGATCCCAAGTTCCCGGTGCAACTTCATCGAAGACACACCCTTGAGGCTGGTTGTAAACAGGTAAATTCCAACGGCCCAAACCCGGTAAGACAGTTTGGAACTCTGCATGACACTGCCAATCCGAACTGTGAACATCGGCTTGTTGGGGCAATCCCGGCAACGGTGGGTCATGCTCTTGTGGTTAACGCCAACCCGAACATTGTCCGATCCGCAATGCGGGCAATAAGGACCATCCGGCCAACGTTGTTCCTCGATCCACTCTCGCGCTTTGGTCTCATCGCTGAACATGTCCGCGATTTGCAGAAGCGTCAAACCTTTGCGCTGATGCTTGCCGGGTGCTTTCTGTGTCATAGCTCACCTCTTGAAGTGACTATATGTTATATCACAGAGTCACTAGGGGCAAGGAAAATGTTACTTTGCGATATAATTCCCTAAAACCGCAACAGAAGCGTGGCGAATGGGGCACATAGCCCGTAAGCTGCCCGTGTTTTGGGGGTGTTCCGCGTTTTGGCGCCGCCCGTGTTCTGTTGGGGGAGAGCAGGCCCTTTGGACGACCCGTCGGATAGGTCTGAGGCTTTGACCGTCATGGATCGACTGTCCCGATTGCGGGGCAACGCGTCGCTGCGGGCGGCGGGGACGTTGGGTTTGGTCGTGCTCGGGCCAGTGTTGGCCGTGGCGACCTTCCTCGTCCTGGGGCCATTGGCGGGGTTGGCGGACAGCCCCGCGCTGCGCCTGATTCTGCTGGCCGACCTTGTCTACATCCTCGTGGTTGCGGCGCTCGTGATGCGCGAAGTGGCGAAGATCGTTGCCTCGCGCCGGGCGCGCTCAGCCGGATCGAAACTGCATCTGCGCCTGACGGGCGTCTTCACCATTCTGGCGCTGGTGCCGACGATCCTGGTCGCTGTGTTTGCCACCATCACGGTGAACATGGGGCTTGAGGGCTGGTTTTCGGACCGGGTCAGCGGTGCGTTGGGCAATTCGGTGGATGCCGCCGTCGCCTATCAGCAAGAGCATCGGGATGATCTGGCGACCGACGCGCGTGTTCTGGGCGCGTTTTTGAACCTCAACCGCCGTGCCGATCTGTTCCTCAGCGACGGCGATCTCAGGGCCATCCTGGCGCAGGGCCAGACCCAGATCCAAAGGGGCCTGAGCGAAGCGTTCGTGGTCGACGGTGGGGGCGAGATTCGGGCGCGAGGCGAAAGCAGCTATCTTTTTGATTTTGATGCGCTTCAGCCGGAAGAATTGGCCCGCGCCGCAGATGGCGAGCTGGTGCTGATCGAAGACCGCACGAACAATGAATTTCGGGCCCTGCTGCGGCTGACCGCCTTTCCGGACCGCTACCTGTACATCAGCCGCGAAGTGGACGGCGATATCATCGAGCTGCTGGATGAAACGCAGGAAACCGTTCAGCTGTATCGGCAGCTCGAGAACGAACGCGGGCGTGTGCTGTTCGAGTTCGGGCTTCTGTACCTTGGCTTTGCGATCATCATGGTTCTGGCCGCGATCTGGTTGGGCCTATGGTTTGCGGAGCGCCTGTCCCGTCCGGTTGGGGCCCTGGCAGGGGCGGCACAGCGGGTTGGGCAGGGCGATCTGGACGTTCGCGTCACCGATGAAGGCGGGGATGACGAAATCGCCATGTTGGGGCGGTTGTTCAACCAGATGACCCGCCAATTGAAGGGCCAGCGCGACGCGTTGGTCGAGCAGAACATGTCCACCGAGGAGCGGCGACGCCTGTTCGACTCGGTCCTGGGGTCCGTGACGGCGGGCGTGATCGGCCTGAACGAGGCGGGGCGGATCGATTTCATGAACCGCTCGGCCATTCGGCTTCTGGCTCTGATCGAACAGCGCGACAGCGGCCTGTCGCTGCGGGCCGCCGTGCCCGAGTTCGGGGACCTGTTTGAGCGCCTCCAGAATTCAAGTGCCGAACAGGTTCAGGAGGAAATCCGCCTCCTTCGTCGCGGCAAGCAGGAAAGCCTTCTGGTTCGAATGGCCATGCGGCGCAACGCGGATGGCGTGTTGGAAGGGGTCGTGGTGGCCTTTGACGATGTGACCGATCTTGTCTCGGCGCAGCGCATGGCCGCTTGGGGCGACGTGGCGCGTCGGATCGCCCATGAAATCAAGAACCCTCTGACGCCCATTCAACTGTCCGCTGAGCGCGTAAAGCGTAAGTTTTCCAGGAAGTTGGAAGAGGATGATCAAGCATCTCTGGCACAGATGACCGAGGTTATCGTCCGCCAAACCAACGACCTGCGTCGGATCGTGGACGAGTTTTCGAAGTTTGCCCGCATGCCCGAGCCCGAGACCCGGCGCGAGGATTTGGCGAAACTGCTTTCTGACGCGGTGACGTTGCAGCGCGCGGGTCAGCCGGATGTCACGTTTACCTTCGAAATCCCGGACCGTGCCGTGATGGCGGAACTGGATTCAACAATGATAGGTCAAGCGTTCACAAACCTCTTGAAGAATGGCGGCGAAGCCATTGAAACGCTGTATGAAAAAGGTGCACCTGATGGTCATGTCCCTGAGTTGCGCGGCGGCTTGGTCGTGGTGGACGACGCGGCGGTGATCACCATCAGCGACAATGGCATCGGCTTGCCCGAAGATCGGGCCAAGCTGTTCGAACCCTACGTGACGACCCGCGACAAGGGCACGGGCCTGGGCCTGCCCATCGTGAAGAAGATCATCGAAGAACATGGCGGCACGCTGGAATTGCTGGACGCCGAACCGTTTTCAGAGGGCGCCCACCGCGGTGCGATGGCCCGCCTGACCCTGCCCATTTTGCCGGAGGAGACACGCGCATGACCGATATTCTGGTGGTCGACGATGAACGCGATATCCGCGAATTGATCTGCGATATCCTGGAGGACGAAGGGTTTTCCACCCGCATGGCCGGCACCTCGGACGAGGCGATGGCGGAACTCAACAAGGCCGCGCCGGGGCTGATGATCCTCGACATCTGGCTGAAGGATTCGAACATGGACGGGATCGACATCCTGGGCCATGTGAAGCGCGACAACCCGCAGGTGCCGGTGGTCATCATTTCGGGCCATGGCAACATCGAGATTGCCGTCGCGGCGATCAAGCAGGGCGCCTATGATTTTATCGAAAAGCCGTTCAACATTGATCAGTTGATGGTGGTGATCCGCCGCGCGATGGAGACGTCGCGCCTGCGCCGCGAAAACTCGGCCCTGCGGCGCCAGGACACCAAATCGACCGATATGGTCGGCGCGGGCGCGGCCTTTCGGTTGATGAAAGGCCAATTGGACAAGGTCACGAAATCCAATGGGCGCGTGATGCTGACAGGCGGCCCGGGTTCGGGCAAGGAAGTGGCGGCCCGCTACATTCATGCGGAATCGAACCGCGCCGACGGCCCCTTCGTGACGGTCAGTTCCGCGGCGGTTCAGCCCGATCACATGGAAGAGGTGTTGTTCGGGCGCGAAACCTCCGAGCGCGGGGTCGAGCAGGGCCTATTGGAACAGGCCAACGGCGGGGTGATCTATTTTGACGAGGTTGCCGATATGCCGCTCGGGACGCAGTCGAAGATTCTGCGCGTCCTGGTGGACCAAAGCTTCACCCGGGTGGGTGGCACCGCCAAGGTGCGGGTCGATCTGCGGGTCATGTCCTCGACCACGCGCGATTTGTCCGAGGAAATCGCAGCCGGGCGGTTCCGCGAGGAATTGTACCATCGGCTGAACGTGGTGCCGATCGAGGTGCCAAGCCTGGAAGATCGCCGCGATGATATTCCCGATCTGGCCCGTCATTTCATTGAAGAGTTCAACCGCGACCAGGGTCTGCCGCTGCGCGATCTGGGCGAGGACGCGGCCGCGCTGCTTCAAACCATGCGCTGGCCCGGCAACGTGCGCCAGTTGCGCAACGTGATCGAACGGGTGCTGATCCTGGGCGAGGGGACGGGACCGATCGAAGCGGATGACCTGCCCGGTCAGTCGGAATTGGCGGGGTCGGACGAGGACATGGCGCTGTCGGCCTCGCTCACGACGCTGCCGCTGCGCGAGGCGCGCGAATTGTTCGAACGCCAGTACCTGATGGCGCAGATCAACCGGTTCGGGGGAAATATCTCGCGCACGGCCAGTTTTGTGGGGATGGAGCGCAGCGCGCTGCATCGCAAGCTGAAGTCGCTTGGGGTTGTCACCACGACCAAATCAGGCGCGCGCGTGGCACAGGTCAGCGGCGAAGACTAGGCCGACCGCGCCCGGTTAGCGCGTCACCATCAGCCGGGTCAGCCCGTGGAAATGGTAGATGTCGGCGTAAGTCGCCGGTTCGGCCAGCGCCAGGGTCGGGCAGGCCGCGAACAAGGCGGGCAGGGCGATCTGAAGCTCCAACCGGGCGAGGGGTGCGCCGATGCAGAAATGCAGCCCGGCCCCAAAGGCGGTGTTGGCGGGTTTGACCGGACGGGTCGGGACAAAGCGACCGGCTTCGGCATAGGTGGTCTCGTCGCGATTGGCTGACGCCAGTAGGAGCCCCACCTGATCCCCACGGTCGAAGCGGTGGCCCGCGATATCGACCGGTTCATAGGCCCACCGGGTGAACATGTGCAGCGGCGGGTCATAGCGCAGGATTTCTTCAACCAGCGGTGCCGGGTCGTCGGCCGGACGCGCCCCGCGTTCCAGACAGACCTTGGCCCCGTTGCCGATGGTGTGCACCGTCGCCTCGTGACCGGCGTTCAGCAGCAGGATGCAGGTCGTGATCAATTCATCCGTGCTGAGGTGGCTGCCGTCTTCTTCGGCCGCAATCAGATGCGTGATCAGGTCGTCCCGTGGATCCGAGCGGCGCGCCTCGACATAGCCGCGCATAAAATCCGAAAAGTCCTGTGCGGCCTGGGCGGCGGCGTCTTCCTGGGCGCGGGTGCGGCCGGCCTGGTACATCATGACCATCGCGTTCGACCAACGCAGCAGGTCGTCGGCCATGGTTTCCGGCACGCCGAGAAGCCGGGCGATGACGATGGCGGGGATCGGCCGTGCGAAGGCCTCCAACAGGTCGAACGGGCCCTCTGGGAAATCGGCAATCAGCGCCTGGGACAGGGCCGTGATTTCGGGCGCCAGGGCCTTGATCCGGCGCGAGGTGAAGGCCCGCAGGACTAGATTGCGCAGGCGCGTGTGGCGCGGTGGCTCCAACTCCAGCATGGAATGGGCCTCGACCGCGTAAAAGGGCGCCAGATGCGGTGGGATCTGTGGCGGATCGACGGGTTCACGACCGAACCGCCGATCCCGCAGCAGCGCGTTGACGGTCTCATACTGGGTGGCCATGGGCATGGCGTAGTCGGCCCAAAAGACCAGGGGGCCTGCGGCGCGCGCGCGGGCGTAGAACGGATAGGGGTCCTGCACGAATGCAGGATCGGTCGGCGATTGGTGAAGCGTCTGCATGTCCCGATCTTTGTCAGGTCGCCCGCGGTTTGAAAATGGGCGACGCGCCGGGGCGGGGGCGTTTTTCGCACGAAAAACGGGTCGGAAATTGCAAATTTCCGCCCGCGCTGTGCGGGAGGGTTGGCGCGCCCGCGGTCAAGGGGGCGCGCCGAGGATTGGTGGGGGTCAGTCCGCGCCGCGCACCGGCAGGACTGCGTCCGGCGAGGGTTTGATCACCCGCTGGATGAAGTAGATGCCGGCGGCTGCGCCAACCCCGATCAAATCGGTGAACCACCCGCCTTCGATCATGAACAGGGCCGCGAGGATCAAGGCCACGCGCAGGAACCACACGGCGCGCCCCCCCATGAACCAGCCCTGGACGCCCGAAGACAGCAGGAACACGCCGAAGACCGCTGTTACGCCGGCCCGCAGCACTTCGAACCAGGTCCCGTCCATCAGGATGGCCGAGTTGTAGAAGAACATGAAGGGCACGATGAAGGCCGCGATCCCGATCTTGAACGACGCGACCGAGGTCTCCATCGGGTTCGAGCCCGAGATCCCGGCGGCGGCATAGCTGGCCAGGGCCACGGGTGGCGTGATGGCCGAGACAACGGCGAAGTAGAAGACAAAGAAATGCGCCGTGAGGGTCGGAATGCCGAGGCCAATCAGGCCCGGCGCCACGACCGAGGCCGCAACCGCGTAGGCCGCGGTGGTCGGCATGCCCATCCCAAGCAGGATCGCGATGCACATGGCGAAGAACAGCGCCAGAAGCTGGCTAGCCGCCGCAAGATCGAGCAGCACCGACGAGAAGCGGGCGCCGACACCGGTCAGGCTGATAACGCCTACGATAATCCCCGCGCAGGCGCAGACTGCGATGATCTGGATCGACATCACGCCCGCCAGTTCCAACGCCTTGGCCAGACCACGCAGGCCCAGTCCGATCGGCTCATGCTTGATGAACTCCTTGATCGACACATAGACGAACGTAGCCACGACGAGCAGGCCGGTGATCAGCGACAGGGTCGCAATCAGGGGCGGCGTATCGGCTCCGGGTGCGGTCGGACCTTGGGTGAGGTAGAGCGCGATCAAAAGGATCGACAGCGCCGAAATGGCCACCACCAACAGGCGCTGAATGCTCCATTTCACGTGTTTGAAGTTGAAGTATTCCGGCACGGCCCAGGAGACGACCACCGCCGCGATCGTGGCCAGGGTTCCGGCGCGGATCACAGAGTATCCCATGAAGAGCGCGGCAATCAGGATCACGATCGGCACAAAGAGATAGACCTGCTTGGCCATGCGCTTGAACTTGGGCAGTTCGTCTTCGCGCATGCCGCGCATGCCCAGTTTGGCGGCTTCGAAATCGACCATGAAATAGATCGACACGAAGTACAGGATTGCCGGGATGATCGCCGCGATGGCGATCTCCTGGTAGGGGATGCCGGTGATCTCGGCCATGATGAAGGCGCCGGCGCCCATGATCGGTGGCATGATCTGACCACCGGTCGAGGCCGCAGCTTCCACCGCGCCGGATGTCTTCCGGTCGTAGCCGACCTTTTTCATCAGCGGGATGGTGAGCGAGCCTGTCGCGACGACGTTGCCGGCGGACGTGCCGTTGATCATGCCCATCAGGCCCGAGGCGAAGATGGCCACCTTGGCGGGGCCGCCACGGGCCCGCCCAGCTGCCGCGAAGGCGAAGTTCACGAAGTAGTCCCCGACCTTCGACGCCTGGAGGAAGGCCGCGAAGATGATGAACAGGATGATGTAGGTCGACGACACGGCCGTGGTCGGCCCGAGGATCCCGGTATCCGAGTACACGTGGCCGAAGAAGCGGTGCCAGCTATAGGGGCGGTCGACCGCCAGAATGCCCGGCAGCAGATGTGCGGTGAAGACATAGGTCAGGAAGACGCCCGTGATGATGACAAGGGCCAGACCGGCCACGCGGCGTGTCAGTTCAAGGATCAAAGCGGCACCTGCGGTCGCGGCGAAGGCGACCCCGATCGGCACAAACGGCGTGCCCACCGAGTTTCGCGCGGCCGTCCCGTACACCGGGATCAGGTAGCAGGCGACGGCGATGCCGCACAGCGCCAGAACGAGATCGGAGGCGGCAAATTTGGTGCGGCCGCGTTTCTCGAACCATCCGGCGACGATGCCGCCGAACGTGGCGATCAGCAGCGGCGTGCCGTACCACCAGACGTCGATATCCCATTGCGGCATCGTGGATTGCGCCGCCAGCCAGACCGTCAATCCGCCAGCCTGGGGCAGGTCACCGCTGGAAATCATGCCCATGATGCGCAGCGTGGTCGCAAGCGCGATTGCCGTCGGGATGAGCAGCACGAGCGCACCGATTGACACAAGCGGTGTTTCTTTCAGGTCTTTGTTTTCGTTGGAAAACCCATGCGCAGCAAACAACAGGAACCCCAAGGCCAGCGCCCCGGCGATGTGGACCATCCGGAAGTTCCAGGTTTCCAGCGGGAATTGCGGCAGGAAGGGCAGCTCGATCCCCGTCACGCGCGAGATCGACAAGCCGTTCAACGCAGCCATGTGAAAACCGGCGTAAAGGATCGACAAGGCCGCGATCAAAATCAGGTTGCGCCCTTCGAACAGGCGCCGGTTGCCCTCAATCGGCTCTTCGTCGACGCCCTCGGCAAGGACCGTGTCGCGGTCTTCCTCGGCGGCGGTGTCGGGCGTTGCCTTTCCCGGGGTGGCGGTTGTGTCGGTCATGGCAAAGGTCTCCCGGACGAAGAGCGTCTGACGTCACGCACCCGGGGCCGGGCATCGTGATCCAAAAAGATGTGGCGTGCGCCCGTCTTGGATGGGCGCACGCCGCTGGCTTTACGCCAACTGATTACATGCTGAAGATCTCGGCATCGGAGATTTCAGCGCCTGCGTTGTCGATGAACCACTGGGCCGCACCGGGGTGCCACGGCAGAACGCCACCGTTCTTGTCGTAGTTCTCGGGCAGGGTCGACCGAGCCGCGCGGTGGATGTTCACCATGCGCTCGTTGTCGGACATGATCACGTCGACCACGGCGTAGACGAAGCTGTCGGGCAGTTCGCAGTTGGCGATGGCGAAGTTCCACATGGAGACCGACGTCGCGTCTTCTTCCAGGGTGGTGTAGGTGTCCGCGGTGATGTCGAACGGAGCAACCGGGAAGGCGCCGAGGATGGTGGCCTGCTCTTCGTCGGTGAACTCGATGATGTTCACGTCGGTTTGCACTTCAAGCTGGCTCACGGCCGGAACCGGAACACCGGCTGCAAACGCGATCACGTCCAGCAGACCGTCCTGAAGCTGACCGCCGAGGTCCGACCAGCCGCCGTTGCGACGCTCGAAGTCAACACCCAGGGTTTCCATCATGCGCGGGAAGTAGGTGTCCGAGGTGGACCCTGCCGGGCCAAAGCCGATGCGTGCGCCAGCCGGGATTTCCGAGATCGATGTGATGCCCGAGGAGGACAGCGCGGTCACCGAGAACGGCGTCTGGTACATCGGGAACATGGCGCAGGCGTTGGTCATCGGAACGCCCGGTGCAACGGGGTTCAGGCCAGCAACGGCTTCTGCGGCCGGACCCATGGTGGTCATGCCGAACTGCACTTCACCGGTGTGGACCAGTGCCATGTTCTGGCCGGGGCCGCCGGTCACTTCGCCGCCGCCAAGCAGGCCAAGCTCTTCTGCAACAAGGTTGGCCCAACCGGACCCGTAGGCGAAGTAGGTACCGCCCTGCGATGCGGTCGCGACGGTGAAGCTTTCGGGCCAGCCTTCACGATCCTGATGGCCGTCGGCGAAGACAGCAGTGGTGCACAAAGCGGTCGTGGCCGCAAACGCAGCCAGTTTCGTCATTTTCATGGAATTCTCCCTCTCCATAGGCGGCCGGGCTCCCTCCCAGGCGCGCTCGGATCGCTGTTTGAGAAAGGCGGGTGCGCCATGCAAGGGACGCATGGCAGCTTTGCACGGGCTTACGTCAGATTCTCGGCGCGATGGGTGGGGACTGACCCATTGGCCTGTTCACGATGTGTCGAATCCGACCCATTTGCTGCGCGGTGGGCGATGCTGCCCTTTGCGTTTCCCGCCAAACGTGCACGACAGGCGACACTTCGAATCTCACATGGGTAGGGGGTCAGGCCGTGTCGTCACCCGCGTTGGCCCGAAACGGGTCTCGGGTCAGGCCATGTTTCTGCATCTTTTCGTAGAGCGCCTTACGGCTCAGTCCGAGGGCTTCATATGTGGCTTTGAGCGAGCCATTGTTCGCCGCGAGACTGGCCGAGATCAGGCCCTTTTCATGGGCGGCCATTTTTTCGGCAAGGCTGACCACCTGCGTATCCGGCTGCGGTTCAAGACCGGGGTCGAGGCCCATGACCATCCGTTCCGCCGCATTGCGCAATTCCCGCACATTGCCGGGCCAGTCGCGGGCGCTGAGGGCCGAGAGAATGGCGCCGGGCACGTCCGGGGCCATGCGTTCGGCGCGGGCGGCGGCGTGGGCGAGAAGCGACAGGAACAACTCGGGTATGTCCTCACGCCGTTCCGACAAGGGGGGCATGCGCAGGGTCACCACGTTCAGGCGGTACAGAAGATCGGCCCGAAAGCCGCCCTCTGCCGCCGCCTTGGCCAAATCGCGCTTCGAGGCGGCGACGAAGCGAATGTCCAAAGGCACCGCATCGTTGGAGCCAAGCCGCGTGATGCTGCGGTGCTCGATCGCATGAAGCAACTTGCCTTGCAGGGCCAAGGGCAGGCTGTCGATCTCATCGAGGAAAACGGTGCCGCCCCGGGCGTGTTCGAATTTTCCATAGCGTGCCCGCGTCGCGCCCGGGAAGGCGCCGGCCTCATGGCCGAACAGTTCGCTTTCAATCAGGTCGCTGGGCAAAGCGGCGCAGTTGACGGCCACAAAGGGGCGGTCGGATCGTGCGCTGCTGGCGTGCAAGGCGCGGGCCGCGACCTCTTTGCCGGTCCCGGTTTCGCCTTCGATCAGCAGGTCCGTTTCCGTTGCGGCAACGGCCCTCAGTGTCTTGCGCAAGTCGGTCATGGCGCGGCTTTTGCCGGTCAGACGCTCCGAGACCGGGTCACCGGACGGTCCGGTCGCTGCGCGCAGGTGCCGGTTCTCCAGCGTCAGCCGCCGCTTGTCGAGCGCGCGGCCCACCGCTTCGATCAGCCGGGCCGGAGCATAGGGCTTTTCCAGGAAATCATAGGCCCCTTCCTTCATCGACTGGACGGCGAGATCTACATCACCGTGGCCGGTCACCAGAATGACAGGCAAGTCGGGGTCGCGTTTCAGCGCCTCCCCCATCAGGGTCAGGCCATCCATCACGGGCATCCGAATATCGGTGACCAGAATGCCCTGAAACTCGCGGCTGATATGCGCCAAGGCCGCGCCCGGCGTGTCACAGAGCACGGGGGACAGATCGGCCAGCATCAGGGCCTGCCCGGCAGCGAGGCGCAGATGTTCTTCGTCGTCGACAAACAGGATCGGTGCGCTCATTGGGCGGCAAGCTCCGCTTCGGGTGGGGCCACGACCTGCAGGCGGACGTGGAAGATTGCGCCCCCGTCCGGGTGGTTTTCAGCGCTCAGGACGCCGTTAAAGTCCCGCACGATGTTGTAGGAGATCGAGAGGCCCAATCCCAAACCCTGACCGGGGTCCTTTGTCGTGAAGAAGGGATCGAACGCCTGCTCCAACGCCGCGTCGCTGAGACCGGGGCCGATGTCGCGGAGCGACAACGTGCAGGTTTCTCCGGCAAGGTCGAGCCACAGAACCATCTCGGGGCGGTCGATCTCCGACATAGCATCGAGCGCATTGCCGATCAGGTTGACGATCACCTGCTGCAGCCGCACGCGCCCGCCCTGAACCCAAATCTCCGCGTCCGGCGGGGCGTAGTCGACATGTGCCTTGGCCTCGCTCAACCGGGGTTCCATCAGATCAAGCGCATCGGCAACGACGGCCCGCATCGGCACCGGGCCGGTTTTATCCATGGGACGCCTTGCGAAATTTCGCAGGTGCTTGGAAATCGACGCCATGCGGTCCGTCATGCCGGAAATGCGGGTGACGTTGTCGCGCGCTTCGGCGAGGCGCCCGCGATCCAGAAAGGTGCCTGCGTTTTCGGCGTAGGCTTTGACCGCGGCCAGCGGCTGGTTGAACTCATGGCTCAGCGCGGCCGACATCTGGCCAAGGGCCGCCAGTTTTCCGGCCTGCACCAACTCCGCCTGCGTTTGGCGCAACCGATTCTCTGCGGCGCGGCGTTCATCGACCTCCTGCCGCAGGGCCGAGTTGGCCGCATCCAGATCTTCGGTTCGTTCGCGGACCCGCGCCTCAAGAACCTCCTGTTCCGTGCGTTGGGCCTCGATCCGTTCCATCAAGCGGGCGCGCCGTTGCCACAGCACCGTCCCGACCAGGCCAAGGAACAGGATCGACAGGCCGACCAGCGTCAGAAGTGTTGCGGCCTGAACCTGGGCCGGGCCGGTCGGGGACAGGATCGACACGCGCCAGCCCGCGGCCGCAACCAGACCGGTTTGCATGACGTAGCTTTCCGTCCCGTCGCCGGTGTCGATCTCGATCCGTTCATACCCCTCTCCCAGGGGCTCGCGGCGTGCGGGCAGGGGGGACAGCGCCTCCAGCGGGTATTGCCGGGTGGCCAGGATTTGTTCCAGCGCCGCTTCGCTGACGGGTCCAAGGGTGCGGAAGTGCCAATCCTCGCGATCGCTGAGGAAGATGACGTTGGACGTATCCGTGACGATGATCGTGTCTTCCGTGTCCCGCCACGTGGCTTCCAACGGTTCAAGGGTGATCTTGACGGCCACAACACCCGTGATTTCGGTGCCGCCATCGATGACGGGGGCGGCAAAGAAATAACCGCGCTGGCCGCTGGTGGTGCCAAGCGCGTGAAACCGGCCAAGACCGCCAGCAAAGGCATCGATAAAGTAGGGGCGATAGGCAAAGTTGCGGCCCACAAATGACCGTTCGGTCCGGTAGGAGCTGGCCGCGATGGTCAGGCCTTCGGCATCCATCAGGTAGACATCGGCCACATCAAGGGACAGCGCACTTTGGCGGAGTTGTTCATTGGTAAACGGCAGGATGCCCATGTTGCCGGGATCGCGCAGGAGGGTCGCTAGGATCGGACGCTCCGCGATCAGGGCCGGGAGCGCTTCGCTTCGGCTGAGTTCGCCGCGCAAGACCTGGGTGGCAAGTTCCAGCGTTCCGCCCGCACGTTCCCCGGTCTGGATCAGAAACAACCGCTCCAGACGCGGATAGGACGCCGCCGTCAGCGCCAAAGCCACCAACACCCCCAAGGCGATCAGCAGGGGTGGGCGGCGGCGAAAGGTGCGATCGGGGCGCTGCATGGTGCGGCGCAGTATGGTCCGGGGTGGGCAGGCATGCCAGCCCTGCTGCGCCATTCGGCGCGCGGGGCGCTCAGCCGGCCAATGCAGTGATGATGGCGGTGAAGTCGCTGGCTTTCAAAGATGCCCCACCCACCAAGGCCCCATCCACGTTCGACACGGCAAAAATCTCGGATGCGTTGCTGGGCTTGACGGAGCCGCCGTAGAGCAAGCTGATCTCGCCGCCAACTGTGGCCCCCAGACGATCCGCAAGGCGCGCCCGTATCGCGTCGTGCACCTCGGCGATTTGGTCCAGGCTTGGGACGCGTCCGGTGCCGATCGCCCAAACCGGTTCGTAGGCCACCACGAGGCTTTCGGCCGTGGCCCCGTCGGGAATCGAGCCGTCGAGCTGACCCAAAACCACGTCCAGCGTCTGGCCGGCGTCCCGTTCGGCTTCGGTTTCGCCGACGCACACGATGGCGACCAGCCCGGCGTCCCATGCCGCCGTTGTCTTGGCGGAGACCAACGCGCTGCTTTCCCCGTGGTCCGCGCGCCGCTCGGAATGACCCAGGATCACGTAGCGCGCCCCGGCGTCCCGCAGCATCGCGGCGGAAATATCGCCGGTATGCGCCCCGGAGGCCGCGGTGTGGCAATCCTGGGCGCCGATCGCCAGATGTGTGCCGCGCGCGGCGTCGGCGGCGCGGGCGATCAACGTGGCCGGTGGGCAGATCAGCGTATCGCACCCGTCGGCGGGCGCGGCCCCGGCAATGGCAACGATCTGCATCAGATCATCGACAGTGCCATTCATCTTCCAGTTCCCGGCGGCAAGTTTGCGGGCCATGATCATCTCCAGCGGCGTAACTCTGCCTTAAGGGTTTTCAAGCTCGGGGGCCTGCGTCAAGCGGTGCGATGGCCGCGCCTAGAGGTGGTCCAGCGCGCGGCGCGCCCAGTCGCAGGCAATCTCTGGGTCATCCAACGCCGCGTCGGGCATCGACCAATAGGGCATCTGGGTTACGGTGCCGTTGTCGCGCGTGTAGGACCACCGGGTGCACCCTTCGGCCTCAAGCACTGCGATGAAATTGCCTTTGCCTTTAAGGAACATGGCGCCGTCGGACATCAGGATCGCGAAAATCGTCCCCTGATGATACAGGCACAAGCCGCCCATCATCTTGCGGGTGGTGATATCCCCAAGCTCGGAAAAAAGATCCCTGGCCGCCGCAATCTGCTCGGCGGTGACACTCACGAGGCGGCGCTGCGGGCCGCGGCCTGTTCGGCCTCAAGCTCATCCACGTCCTTGAACTTGATCGATTCACCGCAGCCGCACGCATCAGTGACGTTCGGATTGCGGAACTTGAAGCCCGCCTCCAGCAAGCTGACCTCGTAATCAATCTCGGTCCCGAACAGGAACATCTGGGCCATGGGCGCGATCATCACGCGGGCGCCATCCTGTTCGACCAGTTCGTCATGGGGATCGATTTCGGACACGTAATCCATCGTGTATTCCATCCCCGCACAACCGCCTTTCTTGACGCCGATGCGCAGACCCTGGCTGCCATCCTTGTCCATGAGCTTGGCGATTTGTTTCGCTGCGGCCGGTGTGATCGAGACCGCTTGTTTGCCGGGGATGCCGAACATGGTGTGTGCTCCGAATGCCTGACCAGAATGTAGGGTCTTTAGCGCAGCGCCTCAAGGCCCGTCGGATACGGAACCGGGGGTAAACGCGTCAGAAGCGCCACCGTCCCAAGTCCGATCAAGACCGCCCACAGAAAGCCGGCCATGCTCGCAACGAAATCCTGCCGGATCGAAACTGGCCCGCTGCGCGGCGCAAACACGAAAAACAGGCTCCGCGCCGCCACGACCAGACCGACGGCCCAAAGGCTGCCGAGGTAGACGAGAACAAAGACGATCCCGCGTTCGAAGAACCCGATGCGGTGTGCCGTGAAAACGCCGCCGGTGGACCGGCGCGGCGCGCCTTCCGGAACCAACATGGGGATCAGGAAGCCACCGGCGCGCGTCGCAAGGATGGCCCCGCCAATGGCACCAAAGGCATACAGGAGACCGGGCGCATCCGCCCAAACCCCTTGGGCCCACAGGCTCGGAAAAATGGCCGCGATCGCGACGACCGACGCCAGGTGCAGGGCCTGGTCGGCCAGAAAACTCCAGGCGCCGCGCGGCATCAACCAGGTTTTTGTCGCGTCAATCACCAGGTGCAGTCCGGCCAGACCGAAGATCGGCCACGCAAGCGACCCGGCCGCGGTTGCCGTCGTGGCCAGCACCACACCGCCGTGGATCGGCAGGCCCGCGCCGGTCTTGTGCTCGACCATCCAGCGTGTCTGCAGCACGAAGTCTGCAACCACACTTGCAAAGAAGAGGGCGGTGAAGGTTTCAAGCATTCAAGGGGCGCCTGCCTCGCTGTCCGCCCGTTGGACCAGAGTGGCCTGGTGCGGTTTGCGTCGGATCATGGCAACAGGCCCGCCGCCGGGCAAGCGATCAGGTGCGGCTTTGAGGGTCAGGAAATCCCGCGGTTACATGAAGCCCAGTTCGAGGCGCGCCTCGTCGGACATCATGTCCATGCCCCAGGGAGGATCCCAGGTCAGCGCCACGTCGACTTGCTTCACACCGGCCAAAGGTTCGATGGCGTCGGCCACCCATCCCGGCATCTCGCCCGCCACGGGACAGCCCGGGGCGGTGAGGGTCATGGTCACGCCGACCTCGTTCTCGGCATTGATGTCGATCGTGTAGACGAGGCCGAGATCGTAGATGTTCACCGGAATCTCAGGATCGAAGACCGTGCGGCAGGCCTCAACCACGCTGTCGTAGAGCGGGTGGTCGGTGGAGGAGGGCCGGATCAGCGGTGCCCCTTCCATCTGTGGCTGTGCGTCGGACATGCGCGTCGTCTCTTTCGATAATTCCTGAGCGAAGATATAGGGATTGCCGTTCAGGACGTAAAGAGCGGCCGGAGCGTGTGAACGGGTCGCCCGCGCGACCCGGGTGTGCCACCTTCGACCGCGACGCCACAGAAAGGATGTTGCGATGGATTGGGCCGCAATGGCGGGGCCGTGGCTTCGGGTCGAGGCGGAAACCGACGCGGCGCATATGCCGGTGCTGGAGGGGCTTTTGGCGCGCGCGCAGCTGCAAACGGGCCAACATGTGCTGGACATTGGGCCGGGGGGCGGTGTTTCCCTCGTGAAGGCGGCCGAAGCGGTCGGGCCGACGGGGCATGTGACGGGTATCGAGATCGCGCCGCCGTTCGTCGAAAGGGCCCGGGAGCGCGCGCCGGCAAACGTTTCGGTGGTCGAAGGCGATGCCGCGCGCCATCCGTTCGCCCCGCACAGCTTCGATGCCGCGATCTCGTTTCTCGGGACAATGTTCTTTGCCGACACGGTCGCGGCGTTCGCGCATATCCGAACGGCGCTGAAATCCGGCGGCCAGATGACCTTTGCCAGTTGGGCGGGGCCCGAGGTGAATCCGTATTTCACCGTGCCAGCCGCGGTCGCGACCTCGGTCCTTGGTCCGGGCGACACACGCGATCCGGATGCGCCGGGGCCGATGCGGTTCCATGATGCGGACGCGCTGCGCGACATGCTGGTCGCGGCCGGGTGGTCGGCACGGGTCGAGGTGGCCGACCTTCTATTGACGCCGCGCGGTTCGGTGGCCGATTTTGCAAAGATGCAAGGCAAGATGGGTGCGGGCGCGATGCGGATGCGACTGGCCAAGGAAGCCGGGCGTCTGACAGACGACCATCGCAAGGCCATGCGGGACGGACTGGAGGCGGCGCTGGCCCAGTTCGACACGGCAGACGGGATTCGGGTTCCGGCCCGCATTCACTACGCCATCGCCACGGCCTGAGGAGGGACAAGATGCAGGACACGGATGGCCCCTCGGATGCAACGGCCCTTCTGGGCAGTTGGCGGATGCTCAGTTGGACGGGCACCTTTGTTGACGGCGGCGGCAGTTTCGATGCTCTGGGTCCCGATCCCATCGGCTATATCGCCTACCATGCCGATGGGCGCATGATGGCGACGGTCTTTGCGCGGCATCGCGTCGGGGTGGACGGCGCGCCAAGCGCCACGGACAAGGTTGCGCTCTATGACAGCATGTTGGCCTATGTGGCCCGCTACACATTGGAGGGTGACACCGTCACCCATCATGTCGAGGGCGCGTGGAACCCCACCTGGGAGGTGGCCTTGTCCCGCCCGTTCAAGCTGGACGGGGACCGCTTGGTGATCAGCGGTGCGCCAAGCACGGATCCGGCCACGGGGCGCGAGGTGATCTACCGGATGGAGTTCACGCGCGTTGGCGCCGCGTACTAGGGCCAACCCTTGCGTTCCAAGCGTGCGCAAGGTAGCGCGCGGACCATGACCGACCGTTTTTCCTTTTCCTTGACCGCCACGTCAGGCGGCGCGCGCACGGGTGTGATCCAAACGCCGCGCGGCGCGATTCGAACGCCTGCGTTCATGCCGGTCGGCACCGCGGCGACGGTCAAGGCCATGATGCCGGAAAGCGTGGCCGCGACCGGTGCCGACATCCTGTTGGGCAACACCTATCACCTGATGCTGCGCCCGACGGCCGAGCGGATTGCGGCCCTGGGCGGGCTGCATCGGTTCATGAACTGGGACAAGCCGATCCTGACCGACAGCGGCGGCTTTCAGGTGATGAGCCTGGCGGAGTTGCGGAAACTGACCGAGGACGGCGTGACGTTCCGCAGCCATATCGACGGCTCCAAACACATGCTCAGCCCCGAACGTTCGATGGAGATACAGAAGCTCCTCGGTTCGGACATCGTCATGTGTTTCGACGAATGTCCGGCGCTTCCCGCCGACCGTGATCGCATCGCCGACAGTATGCGCCTGTCGATGCGATGGGCGGCGCGGTCGAAAGAGGCGTTTGGCGACCGCCCCGGCCATGCCCTTTTCGGGATTCAGCAAGGCGGGTTGGAACAGGATTTCCGCGAAGAAAGCGCCGAGGCCCTAACGGCGATCGGGTTCGATGGCTACGCGGTGGGGGGGCTGGCCGTGGGCGAAGGGCAAGAGGCCATGTTCGCGTGTCTCGACTTTGCGCCGGGGCAGCTTCCGGTCGACAAGCCCCGTTACCTGATGGGGGTTGGCAAGCCCGACGATATCGTGGGCGCCGTCGCACGTGGCATTGATATGATGGATTGCGTGTTGCCGTCGCGCTCCGGGCGCACGGGGCAGGCGTGGACGCGGCGGGGCCAGGTGAACATCAAGAATGCGCGCCATGCGGATGACCCCCGCCCCCTGGACGAAACCTGCACCTGCCCGGCGTGCCGCAATTATTCGCGCGCGTATCTGCATCACGTATTCCGCGCAGGTGAAATGATCTCGGGCATGCTGCTGACCTGGCACAACCTGCATTACTATCAGGAATTGATGAGCGGCATGCGCGCCGCCATTGCCGAAGATCGGTTTGCGGACTTCCAAGCCGAATTCCATGCCCAACGGGCCGAGGGCGACATTGAGCCGATCTGAGGTGCAATGCCGTTTGGCGCCAAAACCGGAACCGGCGCCTGCTCAACCGCCACTTTCCACAGCATTTTGTGGTTTTCAGGCCATGAACCCCTATCCCTCCCTTGCGCATGGGGGCGGGCGGGCGCATGATTTCGGTCAAGCCGCTGGCAAGGGCGCGCTTGAAACCCGCGCGTCCGTGCCCCACGTAAAGACATCCTGACCCGGAAGGGGGCAAAGGGGTTGCTGCCAAGCCAGGACCCGGATCCCCTTGCTAAGACCAAGGAAGGCATAAAGCCCGTGACACAAAACACTTATCCTGTCCTGCCGCTCCGCGACATCGTCGTTTTCCCGCACATGATCGTGCCGCTATTTGTCGGGCGCGAAAAATCGGTGCGGGCGCTTGAAGAAGTGATGCAGGACGACAAGCAAATTCTGCTCTCGAGCCAGATCGACCCGGCCGTCGATGATCCGACACCTGAAGGCATTCACCACACCGGTGTGTTGGCCAATGTGCTGCAACTGCTGAAATTGCCCGATGGCACCGTGAAGGTGCTGGTTGAAGGCCGCCAGCGCGTTGCGATCGAAGATTTCACGGCGACCGACGCCTTCTTCGAAGCGCGCGTCACCCTGCTGGAAGAAACCGACGGCGATCTCGACACGATCAATGCGATGCTGCGGTCGGTCATCGAGGAGTTTGAGCGCTACGCCAAAGTCAAAAAGAACATTCCCGAAGACGCGATGGCCAGCATCAGCGAGGCGGATGAGCCTGCGAAACTGGCCGACCTCGTGTCGGGGCATCTGGGCATCGAGGTGCACCAGAAACAGGAACTGCTTGAAACGCTGGCGGTCTCGGACCGGTTGGAAAAGGTCTATGGCCTGATGCAGGGCGAAATGTCTGTGCTGCAGGTCGAGAAAAAGATCAAAACGCGCGTCAAAAGCCAGATGGAGCGCACGCAGCGCGAATACTATCTGAATGAGCAAATGAAGGCGATCCAGAAGGAGCTTGGCGACGGCGAAGAAGGCGCCGGCGAAGTGGCCGAACTGGAAGAGCGGATCGAGAACACCAAGCTCTCGAAGGAAGCCCGCGAAAAGGCCGATGCCGAGATCAAGAAGCTGAAGTCGATGTCGCCCATGTCGGCCGAAGCCACGGTTGTGCGCAACTACCTCGACTGGATGCTGTCGATCCCGTGGGGCGTGAAATCGCGCGTGAAGAAGGATCTGAACCGCGCGCAGACCATTCTGGACGATGATCACTATGGTCTGGAGAAGGTCAAAGAACGGATCGTCGAATACCTGGCCGTGCAGCAGCGCTCCAAGAAGCTCAAAGGCCCGATCCTGTGTCTGGTTGGTCCTCCGGGTGTCGGTAAGACGTCGCTTGGGAAATCCGTCGCCAAGGCCACGGGGCGCGAGTTCATTCGCATTTCCCTGGGCGGGGTGCGGGACGAAAGCGAGATTCGCGGTCACCGCCGGACCTATATCGGCTCGATGCCGGGCAAGATCATTCAGGCGCTGAAGAAGGCGAAGACGACCAACCCGCTGATCCTGCTCGATGAAATCGACAAGATGGGTCAGGATTTCCGGGGCGACCCGGCGTCGGCCATGCTGGAAGTGCTGGACCCCGAACAGAATGGGACCTTCGTGGATCACTACCTCGAGGTCGAGTACGACCTGTCGAACGTGATGTTCCTGACCACGGCGAATTCCTACAATATGCCGGGGCCGCTTCTGGATCGGATGGAGATCATTCCGCTGGCCGGTTACACCGAGGGCGAAAAGCGCGAAATCGCGAAGCAGCACCTCATCGACAAGCAGAAGAAGAACCATGGCCTGAAAGCCAGGGAATTCGACCTGACCGAAGAGGCGCTGACGGATGTGATCCGCTACTACACCCATGAAGCCGGTGTTCGGAACCTGGAACGTGAAATCGCCAAACTGGCCCGGAAGGCTGTGACCACCATCGTCAAGAAAGACGCTGATACCGTGACGGTGACGCCGGACAACCTTGATGATTTCCTTGGCGTGAAGAAGTTCCGCTACGGTCTGGCTGAAGACGCGGATGCCGTGGGTGTGGTGACGGGGCTGGCCTATACCAGCGTCGGCGGCGACCTCTTGCATATCGAAGCGCTCAAGCTTCCGGGCAAAGGTCGGATGAAGACGACCGGGAAACTGGGCGACGTCATGAAGGAATCGATCGACGCGGCTGCATCCTATGTGCGGTCGATCGCGCCCCAGATTGGCGTGAAGCCGCCGCGCTTTGACCGGTGGGACATCCACGTGCACGTGCCCGATGGCGCGACGCCGAAAGATGGCCCCTCAGCCGGCCTGGCCATGGTCACTTCGATCGTGTCGGTCCTGACCGGCATTCCGGTAAAGCGCGACATCGCCATGACGGGCGAGGTCAGCTTGCGCGGCAACGCGATGCCGATCGGCGGGTTGAAGGAAAAACTGCTTGCGGCACTGCGCGGCGGGATCACCACGGTGCTGATCCCGCAGGAGAACGAAAAGGATCTCGCCGAGATCCCGGACAACGTGAAGGAAGGGCTGAACATCATCCCCGTCAATCACGTCTCCGAAGTTCTGGAACACGCGCTCGTCCGCCAGCCGGAGGCGGTTGAGTGGGACGAAGAGGCCGAAGAGGCGGCCGCGCTTCAGAAGGGCCTGGATCAAGGGGGCGAAGGCGCAATCGCGCACTGACACCCGAATCCAAAAAACACGAAACGCCGTCCACGCACCGTGGGCGGCGTTTCAGTTTTGAGCCGGGCAAAGGTCTTGGGCAGCTTTTGCCGGCGCGATGAGGCCCCGAAAGACCGCTTGGTTTAGCGGTCGAAGCCGAGGGCCATGATGATCAGGAACATGGCGGGCACGATCAAATGGCTCGTGTTGGCGCCGGTGTCTTCGATGATCACGGCAGGCGGTGTGACGGGTTCGATAACGCCGCCGGCGTGTGCGGCAGTGGCGCTCAAAAGTGCGGCAGCTGCCAGGGCAGTCAAAGTCGTTTTCATTGGTCTTCCCCAGGTTTCTCAGTCGCATCGCAGGCAGATCGATGGACGACATGATATGTCGCCGATCGCTGCGGTGTTTGCCCATAGTCAGACCGCGCTTCCCGCTCATTTGTTGGGGAATTATATCGCAAAGTAACATTTTCCTTGCCCCTAGTGACTCTGTGATATAACATATAGTCACTTCAAGAGGTGAGCTATGACACAGAAAGCACCCGGCAAGCATCAGCGCAAAGGTTTGACGCTTCTGCAAATCGCGGACATGTTCAGCGATGAGACCAAAGCGCGAGAGTGGATCGAGGAACAACGTTGGCCGGATGGTCCTTATTGCCCGCATTGCGGATCGGACAATGTTCGGGTTGGCGTTAACCACAAGAGCATGACCCACCGTTGCCGGGATTGCCCCAACAAGCCGATGTTCACAGTTCGGATTGGCAGTGTCATGCAGAGTTCCAAACCGTCTTACCGGGTTTGGGCCGTTGGAATTTACCTGTTTACAACCAGCCTCAAGGGTGTGTCTTCGATGAAGTTGCACCGGGAACTTGGGATCGGCCAGAAGGCTGCTTGGTTCATGCTGCATCGCCTTCGGGAAGCCTATGCGACCAAGACGCCGATCTTTGACGGCCCGGTTGAGGCCGATGAGACCTATATGGGTGGCAAGGAGAAGAACAAGCACGCGAAGAAGAAGTTGAGAGCCGGGCGCGGGGCGGTGGGCAAGAGCGCCGTTTCTGGTGTCCGCGACCGTGCGACGGGAAAGGTTCATGCCAAGGTGGTTGAGAGGACCGACGCGGAGACGTTGCAGGGTTTCGTGACCGATCACACCGCCGATGGCGCACAAGTCTACACGGATGAGGCCAAGGCGTATAAGGGCATCGACAGGCCCCATGAGGCGGTAAACCATTCAGCGGGCGAGTACGTCCGCGATATGGCTCATACAAACGGGCTGGAAAGCTTCTGGGCACCCATGAAGCGCGGCGTTGATGGCGTGTATCACAAAATGTCGCCCAAACACCTGCAACGCTACGTGGACGAGTTCTCGGGGCGCCACAACAACCGCCCAAAAGATACCATCGACCAGATGGGCAGCTTGGTCTCGGGGATGGACGGAAAGCGGCTGCGCTACGTGGACCTGATTGCCGATAACGGGTTGAGCAGCGGAGCAAAGCCAATCACGCGCAATGGTGCGTGATCATGGCACAAAACCTTATCTCGGCCAGAAAGGCCAAGAACGATGAGTTCTACACGCAACTGTCAGACATAGAAAACGAACTGCGTCACTATAAGAAGCATTTCAAAGGCAAGGTTGTCTATTGCAACTGCGACGATCCGCGCGTCAGCAACTTCTTTCACTATTTCAGTCACAACTTCGAGTTTCTGGGTCTCAGGAAACTGATCACCACCTGCTACAAGAACCAGAATCCGGACCTTTTTTCGCGGCATGACTGCGAGCGGGCGATCAAACTGGAATATGACGGTTTCCGGGACGGGGATGTTGTACCAAGGGCCGAGGATATCGGCATTACCCATCTGGATGGTGACGGCGATTTTCGCACTCAGGAATGCATCGACATTCTCAAGCAAGCGGACATCGTGGTGACGAACCCGCCCTTTTCATTGTTCCGCGAATACGTCGCGCAGTTGATGAAATACGACAAAAATTTCTGATTATCGGAAACATGAACGCTGTCACCTACAAGGACTTTTTCCCACTGATCAAGGATAACAAGGTCTGGTTCGGCCCCAGCATCAAGAGCGGGGATCGGACGTTTGGAGTTCCGGATCACTATCCACTTGATGCTGCGACGGCATGGATTGATGAAGGTGGAAACAGGTTTATCAAGGTCAAAGGCGTTCGCTGGTTCACGAACCTCGACCATGACAAGCGGCACGAGGAACTGATCCTGTACCGCAGGTATGCGCCTGAGGATTACCCGACTTACGACAATTACGACGCTATCGAGGTCAGCAAGACCAATGATATTCCGATGGATTGGGCCGGAGCGATGGGTGTGCCGATCACCTTTCTGGACAAGTACAATCCCGATCAGTTCGAGATATTGGGGTTTTCGTCTTTGTGGGACCATGGCTTCAAAAGCCATAAGTTCTATGACGACTACGTTGAAAAGAGGCTGGATGGGGGAAGGAAAACCGGATTGTCAGGCCAAAAGGCGAATGGATACCCTATGCTCAAAGGGAAGCCTTCCCGGGGAAACTATCTGGAGGATGAAAGTGGAAACGACGTAGTTCATTGTATTTATAGACGAATTTTTATAAAATCCCGTAAGTTCCAGTCATGAAAATTGACTTGCGTACAGTGACCGTCCGGGAACTGGTTGAAGGCTACTGCGACGGCGGGGACGGCGGTGTCCGGGGATATGGCGGCAAGCTTGATATACGGCCTGCCTATCAACGCGAATTTGTCTATGGCGACAAGCAGCGTGACGCCGTGATCAACACGATCCGCAACGGGCTTCCCCTCAACACCATGTATTGGGCCGATATTGGCAATGACAGGTTCGAGATCATTGACGGCCAGCAGCGCACCATCTCGGTTTGCCAATACGTGAAGGGTGCTTTTTCCATTGACGGGCTGGCTTTCCACAACCTGCAAGCTGACCATCAAGAGCAAATCCTGAACTATGATCTCATGATCTACACCTGCTCCGGGACGGACAGCGAGAGACTGGAGTGGTTCGAGGTGATCAACATTGCGGGCGAGATTCTGACCGACCAGGAATTGCGAAACGCCGTCTATCACGGGCTTTGGGTGTCGGATGCAAAGAGGTATTTCAGCCGACCAAACTGCCCAGCTTACAGCATCGGCAGCAAGTACCTGAAAGGCCATTCCATCCGTCAGGACTACCTTGAAACTGCGATCAGGTGGATCAATGACGGTGATGTTGAAAGCTACATGTCGGCGCATCAGCGCGACAACAGCGCCGTTACGCTATGGAACCACTTCCGCTCTGTCATCGATTGGGTGCACGCGACGTTTCCCAAGTATCGCAAAGAGATGAAAGGCGTTGCATGGGGGCCGCTCTACAACCAATTCAAAGAGACCGATCTGGACCCTGACACGCTTGAGGCAGAGATCAAGCGTCTGCTCATGGATGATGACGTGACACGGAAAGCGGGCGTCTATCCTTACGTGCTGGACGGCGATGAGCGGCACCTGAGCATTAGGGCGTTCACAGGCGCGATGAAGCTTGAGGCGTTTGAGCGTCAAGACGGTGTTTGCCCGATCTGTAACGAGCAATTTGACATAAGTCAGATGGAAGGTGACCATATCAAGCCTTGGTCACAAGGTGGAAAGACCGTGGCGGATAACTGCCAAATGCTTTGCAAGTACTGTAACCGCCGAAAATCAAACAACTAAACGCGAGCGCCAAACATGACCAACAAACCCAAAACGCTTAAAGAAAAGCTGGCCGATTCTCACTTCCAGCCAACCAAGGCCGAGATGGAAACTGAATACGACATGCCGGGTGCGGATATGGAAGACTTGGGCGGCGCGTTCTTTAATCCGCTCAAAGCCGGGAGGCCAAAGCTGGAACAGGAATAATCCAGAGCAGTGTTACTTTGCGATATAATTCCCGGATGTAAAGGCCGGATCAGATATCCGAAGCCCTTCCAGCAATTGGCGGCCACTGCCAAACGCTTGCATGGCCGCGGCCGGGTCTTCCTCGAGATCGGTTCGATGCGACCCAAGGGCGACGTGGCGGCGATCCGCCGTCAGCCAATCGGCCTGATCGCCCAACGCCTTTCGAATGTCGCTGAGCGCTTGCCGCAGGCTTCCGGCCGCTTGGTCGCGACCCCGATCTGACCAGAGCGTGTCTTCGAGAAACCCGCGCGGTCGGGTGGCGCCCGGTGTGCGCGCCAGAATGGCGATCACCGCCCGTGCCTTTGCAGCGCGCGGTGTCCGATTGACCCCGTCGTCATCGACAACACGAAAGTCACCCACCAAGTGGACGAACATGCGGTTTCCTAGTTCCCCAACAAACTGTTCAACATGGTAGCGAGTTTGCCGCGGGCGACAAACGTGAAATTCGCGTTAAATCCGGTCGGCTTTCGCGCGCGCGGTGTTAATAAGTTGTTAACTTTGGTCCGTTTAGCGACACGGCGCACAGTATTGGGGGATCCAACATGTCATCTCTTTCGAACCTCGGCCAACATGGCCAGCATGGGCAGCACGGTCAGCATGGCCAACACGGCCAGCACGGACAGCATGGTCAACACGGCCAGCATGGGCAGCACGGCCAACATGGCCAACACGGGCAACACGCCGGATCGGCGGGTTCCCCATTTCTGAGTTCCGCCCTTGCCCTGTCGGCAGAAGGGCTGCTCGGCTATTCGGATGGGGACGGCACGCCCCCGGGTGCCGGAATTCCCGAAGACGATGTCATCGCCCGATTGGAGGCCATGGCCCCCGCGTCGCGCACGGCCGTGATGGACACGGCACTGTCGGGCTTGTTTGCCTACGAGACCAGCGCGGACGGCAACACGCACACGGTGCGCGCCGGGGGCATCAGCGTTTCATTGCCGACGCCGGGCAACGACTATCTGAAGGATCACCAGCTGAAGTACCTCCGCAGCGAGATGGATTTGCGCGGCGACCGCCTGCCGGAGATCTTGCAGCAGATCGGGGATTTGCTGTCGTTCTACGGATCACAGGTAAAGCTGGATGGCGAAGGGCGTCGCTGGACCATGGAAGTCTTGGGTCTTGTGTACCGGGCCGTGGTGAAGCCGGAGCAATATCTCAAGTATTTGTGCAACGTGCCGCGCCCGATCGACTTTACGCCAAAGGTTCAGCCGATCATCCAGACCCCGTCCCACAGCAGCTATCCCAGTGGTCATGCGACCGAGGCGTTTGTCTTCGCCACCATCCTGGTCATCCTGCATCGCAAGGGGAAGGCCCCCGCAGGGACGCGCGTGGTGCCTGATATCCTGCGTGAACTTGTGCGCCATGGGGCCAACCCGGACGCGGCAGAGCGCGACGTGCAGATGCTGTTTAGCCTGGCCGCGCGCATTGCCAACAATCGAACCGTGGCCGGGGTGCATTTCCCGATCGACAGTGCCGATGGCGCGCTTCTGGGGCTCGGAATGGCCCTCGCGCTCGCCGACAAATTGTTTGGCGAGGGCATCACGCTAGACATTCAAGGGTTCGACGAAACCTGGAACGGAGCGTTTGAGTACGATGATTGGCGCGCGAAAACTCGCGATCAGGCCGACCTCTCCGATCCGGATGATGCCGTCACCCCCGACGCGGATACGTCGGCGGATCGCAACGCGGCGATGCTGCGCGCGATCGGCGACCGCGCGCTGTCTGAATGGCGTTAAGTATCTGACAAGGCGCGTTTCCCAAGCCGACGAACATCTTCGGCTTGGGCAATTGCAACCCCCTCCAGACTGTCCAGAAGGTCCTCGGGTGCGATATCACCGCTGAGGACCTTTTCATATCCGGCGGCCAGCGCCCGGGTCACCAATGGTGCAGCCACGCTGGTGCCGGACAGGCGTGTGGTGCTGCCCGTCAGAACCCCGGCCGCCCGCCGTCCAACCAAAATGGCGCCATCGTCTGACAGGGCCGAAAAATCCGGGTCTGTGTCCGGGCGCCCGGCTTTCCCTTCCGAGGAATAGGGAACCGGGATCGGCTGGTCGGGGTTGCCTGTTTTTGCTCGATAGGCTCCGACAAGAATAACACCGTCGCTTTGTGCACCGGCGAAGGCAACGTTCGTGCCTTGCCGTGTGATCGGGTTGCCGGCTGCCGGTTGGGACACGGTTCCGTATTCCTGGTCGTAGGTCCAGCCGGCGGCCGAGTCCAAATAGGACTGGCGGCCATAAAGCGGGTGCTGCCCGGGCGTGTCGTCGCGCCGGACCTTGAAGGACACCCCGATCGGATCGGGTGCAGAGGTCGTGACACGGACTTTCCAGCCGCCCGAGGGGGCGGTCGGGCCGTCATCCATCCGCTTCGTCGGGGCAAGGGCGATCATCGCCATCGGCGTGCCATTCGGATCAATGCTTCCGATCACGGCGCCAATGACGTCGGGGCCGGTGGTCAGCACGTGGTATTCGCCGACACCGGGCCAATCTGCGTGAAGGTCGGGAAGGCTCGGGTCCGGTGCCGACAGTCGCAGGGTCAACGAAGCCGCGCTGCCCGAGGGCGCCCGCATCTCCAGAAAGCTGTCGCTGCGGTCATCTGGGAGGACCCGCCACGTCAGATCAATCGGCGCGTCCATCGCGGCCTTGGTTTCCGCAACCAACTGCCCGTCGCGCGAATTTCCGTACGCGCCCACGATGTGGATGGGTGTCATCGACCCGGCCAGCCTGTGGAACCGGGCGATCTGCAGGTCCATCCATGCGGCCAGGAAAGCCGTCTCATCCCCGGGGCCGCCGAGCGACCCGAGGCTGAGATTGATCAAAAGGGGACGCGGTGTCGTGGCGTCCATCCCAAGGGTCACGGCCGCCGTCACGCTCCAGGCGATCCCGGCGGCGATGTACCCGTCAATCCGCCGTCCGGACGTGTCGCCAACGGCGGTGGGTGGCAACTGCACCCCAAGTAAATCCAGCTGGCCCACATAAGCGCTGTCTTCGCTGTTTGCGGCCATGTCCAGCACATGGGTGCCGTGGCTGCTGCGCAGTTTCATGCCGCGCTGATAGTCGAGCGGCCAATCCTCGTATTGGTTCTGGTAGGACTGGTGTTCGGACCGTTCGCTGTCCAGATCGCGTTGAATGTCAGCTTGCGACAGGAAATCGCCGATCTTGACCGGATGGTTTGTGCCCGGCTCAATCTCGAACTTCGATTGCAGCCAGAGGGCCTTGAAGCGGGTCTCTGTGCCTTTCGTGAAACTGCGGTTCAAATAGGCGATGGCGTCGTCGATCACGGCGATGATCGGATCGCCGAGCGTGCCGCGAACAGAGCTGACGCTGAAGCCCTCCATGCGGCTGGCGGCCGGAGAGGAATGCACGCGTTCGCCCACATGGAGGACGCGCCAGTACGGCAGGTCCGGCAGATCCGCATCCGCGGGCCAAAACAGGTAGGTCGGCACGGAGGGAATGGAGGTTGGTTGGGTCTGGTGCGCATCCTCCCGCACAAAGTCGAGGTCGGTGCGCAGTGAGGCCCGTTCCAGGTCACCGATGAAATTGTCGATCTGGAAATCGACGGGCGGGAACAGGGTCGTTTCGATGGCTTCGACCAACGACATCCCGGCCGCCGCGACGATTTCCACGAAGAGCATGACATAGGTGCCCTGGCCGCTTGCGCCGCTCAGCCGGTCCCACGCGGGATACCCGGTGTAAACCGGCGCGACGGTTTCTTGTCCAGAACTCCAGTGGGCAACAGTGTGTGGCATGGTTTTGTTCCCTTGTCGTGTCGCTGTCATCTATTTCACGAAGATCGGATGCGGTCTTGGGGGCGGGTGTCGTATTGATGGAATTCACGCATCTTTCACGGAAACCGGGCGGGTCAGCGCCCTGAATTTGCACTGTTTTGACGGGCGCAGGACCGGCATGGTCATTGCGTCCCGAGCGTGAAGGCGACGCGGTCCCCGGCAAACCAGGCGCGCCCGTATTCAACAGGACGGCCATCGTCGTCCACGTTGACCGAGATGGTCCGTAGAACAGGATCGCCGACGGCAAGTTCCAGATGTGTGGCCACCAGCGACGTCGCGCGTTTCGCGGTGACCTCGGTCGACGCGCGCGTGTAGTCATCCAAGCCGTGCATCGCGAAGGCGCGCGTCACCGACCCGGTTTCGGCCAGGCCCTCCAAAAGCCGTGGGAACCGCGCCGCTGGAAAAACCGAGCGGAAGTACGCAATCAGGATGTCGTCGGCCAGACTCACGCCCTCGAACACGTGAACGCGCGCTTCCGGATCGAGACGCAACGCATCCGATTCCTTAGGGTCTGCGGTTCGGGTTTCCAGATGCAGAACCCGCTTTTCCGGCACGCGCCCGGCCGCAGCCAAAGATTGGTGATACCGAACCCGCCGGCCCAACGGATAGCTGGTGGGTTTGTGGCGCACGAACACGCCCGCCCCGCGGCGGCTGTGCACGATTCCAGTGTCGGACAGCTGCGCAAGGGCCCTGCGCACCGTGTGGCGGTTCACACCAAAGCGCTCGGCCAACTGTGCCTCGGTCGGAAGCTGGTCGCCGGGCCTGTACTGCCCGCGCGAGATGTCCTCGCTCAGCGTGTCATGGATGGCGGTCCAAAGTGCGGTGCGTCCCATAATGTCACCAAATCTTCATGCAGGGGGGCTTGCGGATTTTGCGGCCCCGGATGTATCTATTTGTATAGTTGTATAAATAAATGGACAAGTCCGCAAGATGTCGAAGATCGCTGCAGCGCCGACGATGGACCAGCAAGCGCGCAAGGCCCGGCTGTCACTGTTGGCCCAAGCGCCGGACGAAACGCTCGCCGTGCTCTGGGACGAGTTTCTGGACGGAAGCGAGGAACCCGCGCACCGCGTCATCCGCAGCCCCGAGATCGGGACGGTGATGGTCCGGGGGCGCATGGGTGGAACGGGCACATCCTTCAATCTGGGCGAAATGACCGTCACACGGTGTTCGGTTCAATTGACCAGCGGTGCCGTCGGACACGGCCATGTTCAGGGTCGCAGCCGCGACAGCGCCCGGATCGCCGCCCTTGTCGACGCGCTGGCAGAAGGCGGTCACAGCGCCGAGATCGACACCCAAATCATCGCGCCTTTGCGCGCTGCTGCGCAGGATCGCAAAACCGCACGCGCGGAAAAAGCAGCCGCGACGAAGGTTGAATTCTTCACAATGGTTCGAGGGGAAGGGTGATGGACGGTTCGCATCTCGACGGGGGGTTTTCGGATCCCGCCCACGCATCGGCTCGCGCGTTTCGGGCGGCCTTGAACGCGCTTGCGCGTCCGGGGCGGATCGAAACGATCGACGGTGCCGCCCCCCCGGCGCCTTGTTCGCCCGCTGCCGGGACGCTGGTTTTGACGCTGTGCGATGGCACGACGCCGATCTATCTGGCGCCGTCACATGATACCCCGGCGCTGCGCGATTGGGTGACCTTCCACACCGGCGCGCCATTCGCCGATCCCGCAGACGCCATGTTTGCCCTTGGCACATGGGCTGCGCTGCAACCCGTTGCGCGGTTCCAGAACGGAACGCCGCAATTTCCCGACCGATCCGCGACCCTGATCGTGGAGCGTGACACGCTCGACAACGCTGGCGCCATCCTGCGCGGCCCCGGAATTGAGACCACCGCATCGCTGTCTTTGCCGGAGGTCGCGGCGTTTCAGGCCAACCGGCGGCAGTTTCCGCTCGGGTTTGACTGTTATTTCACCTCCGGCGCGCAGCTTGCCGGGCTGCCCCGCAGCACAATCGTGGAGGACTAGGCCATGTATGTCGCGGTCAAAGGGGGCGAACGCGCGATCGACAACGCCCACGCATGGCTCGCCGAAGAACGCCGGGGTGACACCGACGTGGCCGAGTTGAGCGTCGCGCAAATCCGGGAACAGCTGGCCCTGGCCGTGAACCGGGTCATGGCCGAAGGCTCGCTCTTTGATCCTGATCTTGCGGCCCTGGCCATCAAGCAGGCGCGCGGTGATCTGATCGAGGCGGTGTTCCTGATCCGGGCCTACCGAACGACCCTGCCGCGCTTCGGCGCATCCGAGCCTGTGGACACGGCCGCCATGGTCTGCGACCGGCGGATCTCGGCGACCTACAAGGATCTTCCGGGCGGTCAGGTGCTTGGGCCGACCTTCGACTATACGCATCGCCTGTTGGACTTTGCCCTCGCGGCCGACGGGCTTGCGCCGGACCCGGTTCCCACCGCCGCGGCCGACCCGAACGACAAGCCCCACGTGACGGGGTTTCTGGCGGAAGAGGGATTGATCCAGGACGAACCGCAGGACGACGAGACCCCGCCAGACCTGACGCGGTCGCCGTTGGAGTTTCCGGCCAACCGCGCCTTGCGCCTTCAGGCACTCACCCGGGGGGATGAAGGCTTTGTTCTGTCCATGGCCTATTCCACGCAACGCGGCTATGGGCGCAATCATCCCTTCGTCGGGGAACTGCGCATCGGCACCGTCGCGGTCGAGATGGACATCCCCGAGTTGGGCTTTGCCATCGAGATTGGCGAGGTGGTTCTGACCGAATGCGAAACCGTGAACCAATTCGTCGGATCAAAAACCGAGCCGCCCCAATTCACGCGCGGCTATGGTCTGGTGTTCGGGCAAACCGAGCGCAAGGCCATCTCCATGGCCCTCGTGGACCGGGCCATGAGGTGGGAAGAGTTGGGGGAAGACGATGTCGGGGCCCCGGCGCAGGATGAAGAGTTTGTTCTCAGCCATTCTGACAATGTTCAGGCGACGGGCTTTCTCGAACACATCAAGCTGCCCCACTATGTCGATTTCCAGTCCGAGCTGGAACTGATCCGGCGTTTGCGGGCCGAGGCGCAGGCCGCCACAACGCAGGAGGCTGCGGAATGAACACCAGCGACTACAACTTCGCCTATCTGGATGAACAGACCAAGCGCATGATCCGGCGGGCCATCCTGAAGGGGGTGGCGGTGCCCGGATACCAGGTTCCGTTTGCCAGCCGCGAAATGCCGATGCCCTACGGGTGGGGCACAGGCGGGGTCCAGGTGTCGGCGGCCTGCCTGACGCCTGAGGACACGATGAAAGTGATTGATCAGGGGGCCGATGACACCACGAACGCCGTCTCGATCCGCAAGTTCTTCGAAAAGACGGCCAATGTCGCGGTGACGGAGCGGACCGAAGAGGCCACGGTGATCCAGACCCGCCACAGGATCCCGGAAACCCTTCTGGCCGAGGATCAGATCCTGGTCTACCAGGTGCCGATCCCCGAGCCGCTGCGATTCCTCGAGCCGCGCGAGACCGAAACGCGGAAGATGCACGCGCTCGAAGAGTACGGCCTGATGCATGTGAAGCTTTACGAAGACATCGCACAGCATGGCGAGATCGCAACCGCCTATGCCTATCCGGTCACCGTCTCGGACCGCTACGTGATGGACCCGTCACCGATCCCCAAGTTCGACAACCCGAAACTGGAAAGCGCGGCCATCCAGTTGTTTGGCGCCGGACGCGAGCAACGGATCTATGCGGTCCCGCCTTACACAAAGGTCGTCAGCCTTGATTTCGAGGACTATCCGTTTGACCCCTCCAAGGCACCCCATGCCTGCGCGCTTTGCGGGGCCGATCACACCTATCTCGACGAGGTGATCACGGACGACGCGGGCGGGCGCATGTTTGTCTGCTCGGACACGGATTACTGCGCGCAGCGTCGCGCCGAGCAACAAGGCACCGCGGCATGACGCGGCCAGATTTTTCGAAAAATCTGTCCAGAAAACACGTGTTTTCTGGCGCCGCCCGTAAAGGGGATTTCCTGAAAGGACCCGGACAATGACACCGCTTCTGGAGGTGCGCGACCTGACCAAACGCTACGGCGGTCGGATTGGCTGCGCGGACGTAAGCTTTGCCCTGCATCCCGGCGAGGTTCTGGGCATCGTGGGCGAAAGCGGGTCTGGGAAATCGACGTTGCTCAATTGCCTCGCCGGCCAGCTTGAACCCGATGCGGGCGAGGTGTTGTTCGACACCCGGACGGACGGGCCGCGCGACGTGCTGACGATGTCCGACCCGGAACGCCGCATGTTGGGGCGGACCGATTGGGCGTTCGTGCATCAGAACCCGCGTGACGGGCTGCGCATGCGCGTGAGCGCGGGCGGCAATGTGGGCGAACGCCTGATGGCGGTTGGCGCACGGCACTACGGGGATATCCGCTCGGATGCGCTGCATTGGCTCGGGCAGGTTGAAATCCCTGATGATCGCATCGACGACCGCCCCGCGGCCTTTTCGGGCGGGATGCAACAACGCCTGCAGATTGCCCGCAATCTGGTCAGTGGTCCGCGCCTTGTCTTCATGGACGAACCCACCGGAGGGCTGGATGTCAGCGTGCAGGCGCGCCTGCTCGACCTGATCCGGGGCCTCGTGCGCCGCATGGGGCTCAGCGCCATCGTGGTGACCCATGACCTGGCCGTGGTGCGCCTGCTGGCGGACCGGTTGATGGTGATGAAAGACGGCCACGTGATCGAGACCGGCCTGACCGACCAGGTGCTCGATGACCCGCAAGCGCCCTATACGCAGCTGCTGGTCAGCTCCGTTCTGCAAGTGTGAGGGAAATCCGAAAATGATCCAGGTTGAGAACCTCGCCAAGCAATTCACGCTTCACACCCAGGGCGGAACGACGATCCCGGTCTTGGATGGGGCAAGCTTCACCGTGGCGCCGGGCGAATGCGTGGCGCTGACAGGTGAAAGCGGCGCCGGCAAATCCACGGTGATGCGCATCCTTTACGGCAATTACCTCGCGCAAGGCGGGCGTGTCCTGATCGGGGACGTTGACCTGACCACCGCGGAGCCCCGCGACATCCTGGCCTTGCGCCGCGAAACGCTCGGGTATGTCAGTCAATTCCTGCGGGTCGTGCCGCGGGTGCCGACCCTGGAGGTTGTGGCCGAACCGCTCCTTGCGATCGGCGTGGCCGAAGACATTGCCCATGCCCGCGCGCGGGCGCTCTTGTCGCGTCTGCGGGTGCCGGAGGCGTTGTGGTCGCTCTCCCCCACCACCTTTTCGGGCGGGGAACAGCAGCGCGTGAACATCGCGCGCGGGTTTGCCCATGCCTACCCGGCGCTGCTGCTGGATGAACCCACCGCCAGCTTGGACGCGACCAACCGTGAAACGGTGCTTTTCCTGATCGAGGAGGCCAAGGCGTCCGGTGCCGCGATTGTTGGTATCTTCCACGACATTGCGGCCCGCGAACGGGTTGCCGACCGCGAGGTCGACGTGGCGGCCTTCACGCCAAGGGTGGCATGATGGGCGGCCGGTTCATCGCGGTTGTCGGGCCATCGGGCGTCGGAAAAGACAGCCTGATCGCGGCGTTGATCGCGGCGGAACCGTCGATGACCACCGTGCGCCGGGTCATCACGCGCGCATCCGATGCAGGGGGCGAGGATCACGAGGCCGTTAGTCTGCCGCTTTTCGCGGCCCGGGCTGCGGGCGGAGATTTCGCGCTGCATTGGCAGGCGCACGGACTAAGTTACGGCATACCGATGAGCGTGAAGACGACCCTTCGCCAAGGTCAGGATGTCCTTGTCAACGTCTCGCGCAGTGTTCTTGCGCAGGCAGGGGAGGTGTTCGACCGCTGCCTCATATTGCATGTGACTGCGCGGCCGGATGTCTTGGCCAGGCGGTTGAAGGGCCGCGGGCGGGAAAGTGGTGCCGAGATTGCGCGACGCCTGTCGCGTCAGGCCGCGGACCTGCCCCCCATCTCCCGATTGTCGAAATCGACAATTCCGGCACGCTGGAGCGCAGCGTGTCCATGGCCCGTTCGGCGCTCTACCCGGAAAGGGTGTAGCGTTGGATCATGTGAAACCGGCCATCGTCCGCCTCGCCCAAAAGGCACAGGCTGTCGATCTCCAGTCCGTCCTGCAGGACCGGCGCGACATGGTCGGCCAGAGCCGCCTCGGTGGCATCGGCATTTGCAGGGGCAACGGGCCCGGTCAGGGTCAGGTGAAAGCGGAACTGGTCCAAAACGTAGGGATAGCCCCACGCCTCAAGCAAGGCATCCTGCCGGGCGCTCAGCTTTGCGCGCCGGCGGCGGGCCAGATCGGTATCGGTCAGCGGGGCCCGGAAGGAATCGAGTTCGGTGACCGTGGCACTGGCCAGTTCCGCCAACGCGGCGCTCGGCGCACGGGTCACGATCGCAAAGAAGCGGCCCAGTCGGCGCAGGGCGATGGACGGAACGTGCACAGCCACCCGCGCCGCGCAAAACGTCGCGCAGGCGGCGTCCAAGGCGTCCAGATCGGTCCCGGCTGCCAGGCGAAACGGTGGTTTCATGGTCCCGTGAAACCCGTATTTCCGTGGCGTTTCGGTCAGGGCCTCGACCGGCTCCGGCAGGCCGTGGACGTCCGGATGCGCAATGGTTTGGCCTTGGACGCTGTCCCATCCGAGCCAGGCCGCTCCAAGCGCGTAGAGCGGGCCGGTTGGGACGACGTAGATTGCAACCCGTTTGAATTCACCCATCATTCCCTCCATGCACGGTACGACGATGCCCAAGGATAATGCCCTGATGCCCGAGACACTGACACTTGCCAATGCGCGTTTGGTTTTGCCGGACGAGACGCGGTTGGGGCGGGTCACCGTCGCGGGCGGCGAAATCGTGGACGTGGCGCTGGATGGCGCCATTCCCGCCGGTGCGGTCGATTGCGCGGGGGCGTTCCTTGCGCCCGGACTCGTCGAACTCCACACCGACAACCTGGAACGCCATATTCGACCACGCCCGTCCGCCCATTGGCCGCATAAGGCGGCGATCATTGCCCATGATGCCGAGCTGGCGTCCTGTGGCATCACGACCGTGTTCGATGCCATTCGCGTAGGCGCGATCGTTGGAACGGGCGGCACGGGATGGGCGCGTTATGCCCGCGATGTGGTCGATGAATTGCTTGAGGTCCGCGCGGCGGGCGATTTGCGCATCAGCCACCACCTGCACCTGCGGGCCGAGGTTTGCTCTCATACGCTGATTGAGGAATTGAACGAGTTTGGGCCCGAAGACCGGATCGGCATCGTGTCGATCATGGATCATACACCCGGCCAGCGGCAATTCGCGGATATCGGACAATACGCCACCTACATGCAGGGCAAATACGGGCTGTCGGACGAGGATTTCCAGACCCATGTCGTCACGCGCAAGGCCCTGGGTGCGGAAAAACGCGACATCCACGAAGCCGCGGCGGTGGACGCGGCGCAACGCTATGGCGCGGTTCTGGCCAGCCATGACGACACGACCGCGGGCCACGTGGTGCGGTCGGCGGCGCATGGCATCGGGCTGGCTGAATTTCCAACCTCGGAAGAGGCCGCGCGCGCCTGCCATCAGCATGGCATCAAGGTCATGATGGGCGCCCCGAACGTCATTCGGGGCAGCTCGCATTCCGGGAATGTCTCGGCCGGCGATCTGGCCGAGGCCGGTTTGCTGGATATCCTGTCCTCGGACTATGTGCCGTCGGCCCTGTTGTTCGCAGCCGTCAAACTGGGTGCGCTTTGGAACGATCTTCCGCGCGCCATGGCGACGGTCACCAGCGGTCCGGCCCACGCGGCGGGTCTGGTCGACCGTGGGGTCATCGCGGAAGGGATGCGCGCGGATTTGGTCCGGTTCCGCATCAGCGGCGACGTGCCGGTTCTGGGCGGGACGTGGTCCGCGGGACAGCGCGTCGCCTGAGACACCGCGCGTCATTCGCGGAGCACCCTCAAAAGACCTGCTGCCCATCGCGCCACGCGGCCCTGACCACGGGCTGGCCGCCGACGACGTCGACAGCGACAAGATCGGCGCGGCGGCCGGCGGTCAGCGTCCCGCGATCGTCAAGCCCGACCATCGCGGCAGGCGCCTCGGTGACCAGATGCAACGCCTGCGGCAGGTCCAGGTCGATGGATGTGTCAGCCGCCAACGCGAACGCAGCGTCCAGCGGCGAGCGCGGGATGTAGTCCGATGCCAGCGCATCCACCAAGCCTTCGGCGAGGAGCGCCGCGACCGAGACATTGCCCGACTGCGACCCACCGCGCAGGTAATTGGGCGCGCCTGCGACGATCTTCATGCCGCGCGCGCGGGCGTGACGGGCGGCCTCGAGCGTTGTCGGGAACTCGGAAATGGTGCAGCCCTCGGCGATGGCTTGGTCGACATGGTCAATCGTGCGGTCATCGTGGCTCATCAGCGGGACGCGGGCGCCGCGCGCAGCCGCGGTGCAGTGCGAGCGCACCATCGCGCCGTGCGTGCGGGAGCGTTCGAACAATTCGTCCATCATCTCGCGCCCTTCGTCCTCATGGACTTCCATGTCACGGATCATGTGCCAGAACCATTTTTCCACGTCCGGGCTCTGTCGGTCACCGGGAGTGTGATCCATCACCGACATCAACTGCGTCTCCGCAAATCCGATGGTTGCATCGACCAGATCTGGTGTCGCGGGGTCCGAGATTTCGCACCGGAGGTGCAACAGGTGTTCCGCCCGGAACAGGCCACGCGCCCGTGCGTCGCGCATCGTTGCGACCAGCGGTTTCAGCAGCTCGCGGCGCTCTTGCTTTTGCATGGAGGCCCCAACCGAGAGGCTATCGAACACGGTCGTCGTCCCGCCGGATATGACAACGGCATCATAGGCGAGAAGGGCCGGGAGGAAGGGCCAGATCACGCCGACCCGAGGGTGGGTATGCCGCTCGACGTGGTCGGTGTGCAGATCGACGATCCCGGGAATCAGAAACGCCCCGTTCAGGTCCAAGCCATCTGTCGCTTGGGTAAGGTCGGCAACACGGCCGTCGACGACCGCGAGCCCCCCGTCAACGACGCCGGTTGCGGTCACGATCCGCGCATTGCTGAAAACCTGTGCAGACGAGGTTGGGGTGTCAAACATGCGCGGTCTCCTGATAGGGTGAGCGCCCCCTCTGTCCCTGCCAGGTAACAATTACTTTGCGATTTGATGACCCTTGCATGACAAATCCACCGCGAAACGAAGCCGCGTGAAACGATTCCAGAGGCCTTCGGCAGGCGGCGGCAACTTACCCACAGCTTTGGGTAGAATTTTCCAACAAATCCATGTGGTTGTCGGTGGGGAATCCCCCCTGTGCAATGGCATGCAAAGGTATATTTTTGCGATTCTGCGTGGCGGATCAGAGACTTGGTCGCCTGTCACAAATTCTTAATTGCGCTGTTACGGTTCAGTCACTCAGCGACACTACGCGTCCCTTCAGCGGGGGCGTGCCAGCGATGGGTGCGGACTTCCCCCGTGTTTGGATTTTCCTAGGGGATGAAGACCCATGATCAAACAGACCTTTGCCACGCTTCTGGCGGGCGCAACCGCCCTGACGGCCGTTCCGGCCCTGGCTCAAGACTGGCGCGAAGAAGTGCCGGTGTTCCGCATCGGCCTGCTCGGCGGCGAGAACGAAGCAGACCGTTTGCGCGACCACGCCTGCCAGGAAGCCTACCTGGAAGAGCGTCTCGGCGTTGACGTCGAACTGTTCCCGGCCTCGGACTACGCGGGCGTTCTGCAAGGCCTGCTGGCCGGCCAGCTGGAATTTGCGGGCCTGGGGTCGTCGGGCTATGCGGGCATCTACCTGCAGGACGCCGATGCGGTTGAACCGCTCTACACCACCATGCAGATCGACGGTTCGCTCGGATACTACTCGGTGATGTACGCGTTGGCCGACAGCGGCATCGAAAGCCTCGCCGACATGGAAGGCCGCACCCTCGCGTTTGCAGACCCGAACTCGACCTCCGGCTACCTCGTGCCGTCCTACGAACTGGTCAACGAAGAAGGCCTCGATATGGAGACCTACTTTGCAGAAACCGGCTTCGGTGGCGGTCATGAGCAGGCCGTGGTTGCCGTGCTGCAGGGCCAGTACGATGCCGGCGTGACCTGGACCTCGGGCGTGGGCGACATCAACCAGGGTTACTCGCGGGGCAACCTGCGCTCGATGGTGGACCGTGGCATGCTCGACATGTCGGAAATCCAGATCATCTGGCAGTCGAACCTCATCACCAACGGCCCGCGCGTGATCCGCTCGGACCTGCCGCAGGAACTGAAAGACCTGGTCATGGGCGCCATGATGCAGCTTCAGAACTCGGACCGCGATTGCTTTGACGCGATCAACGACGGTGAATCGATGGGCTACTGGCCGATCAACCACGCGTTCTACGAGCCGATCATCAACATGCGCCGCGAGCTTCAGAGTTCGCGCTAAGGCGTAGATTTTCGAGCGGGGCTGGTGCGCATGCGCCGGCCCCGTTTCGATTTTCGACCGGTGTCGCGAGGGAGGGCGCCTACCGGGTCCAGGACAAAAAATGGGGACGCGTTCCATGCTGAAGCTTGAAAAACTGACCCGCCGGTTTGGCGACAATGTTGCCGTCAACGCGGCCAACATCGAAATTCCCGACGGCCAGATGGTCGGGATCATCGGCAAATCCGGTGCCGGCAAATCCACACTGCTGCGTCTGCTGAACCGCTTGATCGACCCGTCCGAAGGCCAGATCCTGTTTGGTGAGGAGGATATTGCTCAGCTGAAGGGCAAGGACCTGCGCAAGTGGCGTTCGGATTGCGCCATGATTTTCCAGCAATTCAACCTCGTCGGCCGCCTCGACGTGGTCACCAACGTCCTGACCGGCCGCCTTTACGACCTGCCCGCGTGGCGGTCGATGGCCCAGATCTTCACGCCGCGCGAACGTGCCTTCGCTGTCCAGGCGCTTGATCGCCTCGGTATGGCGCACACGGCCATGCAGCGCGCTGAAACCCTGTCGGGCGGCCAGCAGCAGCGCGTCGCGATCGCGCGCGCGTTGGCCCAGGAACCGAAAATCCTGTTGGCCGATGAACCCATCGCCTCGCTCGATCCCATGAACGCCAAGATCGTGATGGACGCCCTGCGCGACATCAACCGCAATGACGGAATCACGGTCATCTGCAACCTGCATACCCTCGACACGGCGCGGAATTACTGTGACCGCATCATCGGCATGCGGGACGGCAAGATCGTTTTTGACGGCACACCGAACCTGCTGACGACCGCCATGGCCCGCGAGATATACGGCGCGGATCATGAGTTTGACGAGGCGTCGACATCGACCTCGCTCGGCGGTCCGGCGCCCGTGCAGCCGATCCGTGAAACGGCCTAAGGCAAGGAACCAGCGCAATGTCTGACGCGACCCTTTCCGGGGCGGCGACCGGCCCCGGGCCGACTGACGCCGTATCCGTTTTTGAACGCCACCGTGCCGAGCTTCGAGCCTCCAAGCGCGTGTGGAACATCATCTTTCTGGCAGCCTTCCTCGTCTGCCTCGCCCTGTCGATCTACGTCAGCCGCTTCTACCCGGACCGGTTGGCCGAAGGTGTCCCGCGGATTTTCGAGTATTTCGGGACCATTCTGCCGAGCCTTGAATGGGACGTCCTGTTCGAGGGGCGTGATGCATCGGGCCGCGCCGTGCCGGGGTCGCTGACCTTCTGGTACACGGATTTCTGGGACTATATCGAGCTTCTTTGGGAAACCATCCTGATGGCCATCACGGCCACGCTGATCGGGACGGCCGTTGCCTTCGTGATGAGCTTCCCGGCCGCGGCGAACCTCGCCCCCAACTCGTGGGTCTATTGGTTTTCGCGCCGGTTTCTGGAGATCTGCCGGGGCATCCCCGAAATCCTGCTGGCGTTGGTCTTCGTGTTTGCCATCGGGATCGGCCCCTTGGCCGGCGTTCTGGCCATCGCCATTCACTCGGCCGGTGCCTTGGGCAAACTCTTTGCCGAGGTGAATGAAAATGCCTCGAACCGGCCGATCGAAGGCATCGCCGCTGTCGGAGGCAATTGGCCTGAGAAGATGATCTACGGGGTCGCACCGCAGGTGATGCCCAACTTCTTCAGCTACGCAATGCTACGGTTCGAGATCAATGTGCGGGCCTCCTCGATCATCGGGTTCGTGGGTGCGGGCGGCATTGGTGCGGAACTGAACCGCGTGATTTCCTTCTACTCCGATGACCGTGTTCTGGCTGTCCTGATCCTGGTCGTCCTCATGGTGACCGTGATTGATCTCATCTCGGAAGACATTCGTCACCGCTTCATCGGGAAGGAGAATTTCTGATGCAGATGGCTTCGATTACAACCGTCGACACCGATCAGGTCGACGCGGCGCGGGCCGCCCATCCGGGTGCGTTCCGCACCGCGTGGGACGAGGTGAAGAAATGGGCCCCGTGGGTGATTGCCATCGTCTATGTCATTGGATCGTTGATCTATTTCGACATTGGGCGGCTGTTCGACGCGTCGGAACGCGCCCTGCGGCTTCTGCGCGCGATGTTCGTCTGGCAGGACATGGACACCTGGCAATACGCCAACATCTACACGGGCATTGCCCAAACCCTGGCGATGGCGTTCCTTGGCACGCTTCTGGGAACCATTGGGTCGCTCATGGTGGGCTTTCTGGCGGCCAAGAACGTGATGCCGTTCCGCGTCGTGCGCCAGATCGTCCGGCGGTTCCTCGACATCCTGCGGGGCATTGACCAATTGGTCTGGGGCCTCGTGTTCGTCCGGGCCGTCGGCCTCGGACCGCTGGCCGGTGTGCTTGCGATCTTCATCTCGGACCTCGGAACGCTCAGCAAGCTCTACTCCGAATCGATCGAGAATATCGACCGCAAGCAGGTCGAAGGCGTGCGCGCCACGGGCGCCGGTCCGCTGGCAGTTATTCGGTATGGCTACCTGCCGCAGGTTCTCCCGGTGTTCATCTCGCAATCCCTGTACTTCTGGGAATCCAACACCCGTTCGGCGACGATCCTCGGGATCGTGGGGGCAGGCGGCATCGGGATGATCCTGATCGAACGCTTCCGGGCACAGCTTTATGACCAGGTATTCTTCGTGGTCTTGAACGTGTTGGTTCTGATCTTCATCATCGACTGGCTGTCCAAGCGCATCCGCTTGTGGGCGATCGGAGAGAAGAGCCACTGACATGGCAAAAAAGACACTGACACTTGCGCCGACCCTGCACCCCGAGGCAGAGGTCGGCGCAGACGTCACACTTGGCAATTACACCGAGGTGGGGCGTCTGACGAAAATGGCCCAGTGCGAGATGGGGGACTATTCCTACATCTGCGACTTCGGGCATGTCATCTGGACGACCATCGGCAAGTTCACAAACGTTGCCAACATGGTCCGCCTGAACCCGGGCAATCACCCCACATGGCGCGCCTGCCAGCATCACGCGCTTTACCGCGCCGAGATGTATGGGTTCGGCCAGGACGAAGATGAGTTCTTCGAGTGGCGCAAGCAGCATTGGGTCACGGTTGGCCACGATGTCTGGATTGGACATGGGGTGACCGTTCTGGCGGGCGTCACGATCGGGACGGGCGCAGTCGTTGGGGCAGGGGCGGTCGTGTCCAAAGACGTGCCGCCCTATACGATTGTGGGCGGCGTTCCGGCAAAACCGATCAAGCGCCGCGCGACCGAGGCCCAGGAAGAGGCGTTGATGCGCATCGCCTGGTGGGATTGGGATCACGAACGGTTTGGCGCCGCCCTTCCGGATTTCCGGGCCCTGTCGTTGGACGCTTTCATCGAAAAATACGACGCCTGATACCCGAACAGCCACGGTGCGATAGCCGGGCCGTGCGCGCGCGGGCGCGGGGATTTGACGCGATGCGCGCGGGGGGCATCCCTTGACCCTCCAGTGGTGGGAGGGTTTATATACAGGGCTGCATTTGATCTGCGAGCGGCCCCTGAGATGTCACACGCCTATACCCTCCCTATCACTGGTCTGAACTGCGCGTCCTGCGTTGGACGCGTCGATCGGGCGATCTCGGCACTCGATGGGGTGGACGACGTGGCCGTCAACCTTGCGACCGAGACCCTTAGCTTTTCGGCACGGGACCCCGCGCACGTCGAACAGGTCGTGGAAACATTGGACCGCACGGGATACCCGGCGCGGGCGACGCAGATTGCGTTGGATGTTGAAGGGTTGAACTGCGCCTCCTGCGTCGGGCGGGCCGAACGGGCCATGGCCGAGGTTGCGGGGGTCGAGACCGTTGCCGTGAACCTCGCGACAGGTCGCGCGACGATCGCCGGGGTCGAGGGCATCCTCGATGTGGCCGCGCTGCGCCGTGCAAGCCGGGACGCCGGGTATCCGGCCACGCCGGTGGTCGACGCCGGGCAGGACCCAAGCCAATCCGACCGCCACGCCCAGGAGGCCACGCGCGCCCGGCGGCGGGTTTTGCTGGCCGGGGTGCTGACCCTGCCGGTGTTCGTTCTGGAAATGGGGTCACACATGATCCCCGCCATGCATCATTGGGTGATGGCAACGCTTGGGATGGGGACAAGCTGGACAATCCAGGCCGTCCTCACGGCCCTTGTGCTGGTCGGGCCGGGGCGCGCGTTTTACCGTCTGGGCGTCCCCGCGTTGCTGAAGGGCGCCCCCGACATGAACAGCCTTGTGGCGCTTGGGACAGCGGCCGCGTTCGGCTATTCGATGGTTGTCCTGCTGGCCCCCGGCCTTCTGCCGAGCACGGCGCAAGCGGTCTATTTCGAAGCTGCGGCCGTGATCGTGACCCTGATCCTGCTTGGCCGCTTCCTAGAGGCCCGGGCCAAGGGCCGGACCGGGGCGGCGATCAAGACGCTGCTTGGGTTGCAGGTTCGGTCGGCCCGTGTCCTGCGCGACGGGGCGGCGGTCGATGTGGCGCTGGACGACATCCTTGAGGGCGACACCCTCATCCTGCGCCCGGGCGAGCGGGTGCCACTGGATGGGGTCGTCGTGACCGGGCAAAGCCACGTGGATGAAAGCATGATCACGGGCGAACCCGTTCCGGTGCTCAAGGGCGTGGGCGACGAGGTGATTGGCGGCACAATCAACGGCGACGGGGCGGTGCAGGTTACCGTGACCCGCGTCGGCCAGGACACGACGCTCGCCCAGATCATCCGAATGGTGCAGGACGCGCAGGGCGCAAAGCTGCCGATCCAGGCGTTGGTCGACCGTGTGACGATGTGGTTCGTGCCGGCTGTCATGGCGGCCGCGGCTCTGACCTTTGTGGTCTGGATTGTCTTCGGGCCTGATCCCGCGTTGACCTATGCCCTGGTCGCGTCCGTATCCGTCCTGATCATTGCCTGCCCCTGTGCGATGGGGCTCGCGACGCCGACGTCGATCATGGTTGGGACCGGTCGCGCGGCCGAATTGGGTGTGCTGTTCCGCAAGGGCGACGCCCTGCAATCCCTCAGCGCGGTGGATGTCGTGGCCTTCGACAAGACCGGAACCCTGACCGAGGGGCGCCCGGATGTGACCGATATTGTTCTTGCCGAGGGCGTGAACCGCGCCGACCTGCTGGCGGTGCTCGCGGGCTTGGAGGTGCATTCCGAGCATCCCATCGCCTCGGCCATCATGCGGGCCGCGGCGCGTGACGGGGTGCAGCCAGCGCCGGTGACGGCGCCCGATCCCCTGCCGGGTTTCGGGATACAGGGAACAGTCGCCGGTGACAGTGTTCTGTTGGGATCGGGGCGTCTGATGGCCGACCGCGACCTCGATACGTCCGGCTTCCGCGTGGCAGAGCAGCGCTTTGCGCAGGAGGGCCGCACGGTGCTGTTCGCCGCGCGCGGCGGCGCCGTCGCGGGACTGATCGCGATTTCCGACGCCGTGAAGGCGTCTTCGGCGGCGACCATCGCGCAGTTGCATGACGCGGGTCTGAAGACCGCCATGATCACCGGGGATCGGGCTGAAACGGCACAGGCTGTTGCCGCTGGCCTCGGGATTGACCGCGTCGTGGCCGGCGTGCTGCCCGACGCGAAACAGGCGACCATTGCCGATCTTCAGGCCGAAGGGTTGCGCGTGGCCTTCGTGGGCGACGGGATCAACGACGCACCCGCCCTGGCGCAGGCCGATGTTGGCATCGCCATCGGAACCGGAACGGACGTGGCCATCGAGGCGGCGGACGTGGTCCTGATGTCCGGCGACCCCCAAGGCGTCGCGACCGCCCTGCACGTCTCCGGACGGACGATCGCGAACATCCGACAGAACCTTGGATGGGCCTTTGCCTACAACACCGCGCTGATCCCAGTGGCCGCCGGGGTGCTCTATCCGGCCTTCGGCCTTTTGCTGTCTCCGGTCTTTGCGGCGGCCGCGATGGCCTTGTCGTCCGTCTCGGTCGTGACAAATGCCCTGCGCCTGCGCGGACTGCGTCCGACCTCCCATCAACCGACGCAGAACGGGACGCCGGGCGGCGGAGCGGTGCGGCGCATGAGCACGCAACCCGCGGAATAGCGTCCAGCCCGAGCAGGAGGCCGTGATGAACATCGGAGCCGTTTCGAAAGCCGCCGGCGTGCCGGTGAAAACAATCCGGTACTACGAGGATGTCGGGCTGATCCGTCCGCTGCGCAGCGACAATGGGTATCGCAGTTTTCGCGACAGCGACGTCCACAAGCTGCGCTTCCTTGGACGCGCCCGGGCGTTGGGTTTTTCGATGGCCGATTGCCGTGCGTTGCTGCAGCTGTACGAAGATGACGCCCGCACCAGCGCCGAGGTCCGAGAGATCGCCCGGAACCACCTCGATGAAATTGATCAGAAGATCACCGATCTCACGGCCATGCGCGCCACCCTGGCCGAGTTGGTGCAATCCTGCGCAGGCGATACGCGGCCCGACTGTCCCATCCTGGTTTCGCTGTCCCAGGACGCGCCGGAGGACCGCCCGACGGACTGAGGGTTCGGGGCCTCTGGTCATCTTGTCCGCCCCGTTCTAAGCAAAGACTGCATCGGGGGGAGGGGATATGCTCTACGACATTCGTCATCCGGATTTTGAGGCCCTGATTGTCGAGGGCGCCACGCGCACGCAGTTGGCGACGGGGTACGAATTTGTCGAGGGGCCGGCCTGGCATCCGATCGCGCATCACCTCACCTTCAGCGACATCGCAGGGAATACGATGTATCGTTGGGCGCCGGGCGACGCGGCACCGTCGGTTTTTCGCGCACCCAGTCAGAAGGCAAACGGCAATACCTACGATGCCGAGGGCCGCTTGCTGACCTGTGAACACGCCACCAGCCGCGTGGTCCGTCTGGAGCACGATGGCACACTGTCCGTGCTGGCCAGCCATTTTGGTGACAAGGAACTAAACGCGCCCAACGACATCATCGTCACGCGCGACGGCACCATTTGGTTCACCGATCCGCTTGCGGGCCGAAAGCCGTTCTTCGGCATCCCGCGTGACCCGGAATTGGACTTTCAGGGCGTTTGGAAGATCAGGCCGGGCGCCACCGGCGCCGAACCGGTCGCACGCGATTTTGAGCTGCCGAACGGATTGTGCACCGACCCGGAAGAATCGCGGCTCTACGTCAACGACACGACCCGCAAACATATCCGTGTCTATGAACTGGGCGCCGATGGTCAAATCTCGGGCGGATCGGTCTTCGCAGATCTGACGGGGGATGCAATCGGGGTGGCCGACGGGATGAAATGCGACACCACGGGCCGGGTCTGGTGTACTGGACCGGGGGGCGTGCATGTGTTTGCCACCGATGGCACGTCGCTGGGTGTCTTCTTAATGCCTGAAAAGACGGCGAATTTCACGTGGATTGGGGCCGAGCGGAACACCCTGCTGGCAACATCCAGCACGTCGCTTTACACGATCCCGGTCCATGCCATGGGCCACCACCTGTTCTAGGCGGGTTCGGGCCCGTCTGGCTGGCCCCGGGCTTGATCCTTTGAGCGATTGCATTGGCCGAATGACGGACTAAAACAATGCGACGGTCCGTTCCGTGTCCCAATTTGCTTAAACAACAGGTCCCCTGCGTGTTCGAACAGAGTTTCCCGGCTGCGCGCGATATGCGCGAGGCGCTTGTGCGCCACTTGTCCTACACCGTCGGCAAAGACGCCGATCATGCTACGGTCTACGATTGGCGCATTGCGCTATCCTACGCGCTGCGCGACCGGATTGTGGAAAAATGGTTTGCCTCGACGCGCACCGCCTATGACCGGCAGGCCAAGCGCGTCTACTATCTGTCGATGGAATTTCTGATCGGACGCCTGCTGCAAGATGGGCTGGTCAACCTGCAGCTGTTCGACGAAACCTGCGAGGTGCTGACAAGCCTTGGTCTGGACCCAGGCGCCGTGATCTCGGACGAACCCGATGCCGCCTTGGGCAACGGGGGCCTCGGGCGTTTGGCGGCGTGTTTCCTCGACTCGCTGTCGACGCTTGGGATCCCGGCCATGGGGTATGGCATTCGCTACGAACATGGCCTGTTTCAGCAGCATATTCTTGAGGGCCGTCAGATCGAACGCCCCGAGCTTTGGCTGCGGCAGCCCCATGCGTGGGAATTCGAACGCCCCGAAGCCCGGTATCGACTTGGTTTGGGCGGCATCGTGTCAGACTCCAACGGCCGATCCGTCTGGACTCCGTCCGAGGCCGTGGACGCCGCGGCGTTCGACATGCCGATAATCGGTTGGCAGGGGGTCTGGGCCAACACCTTGCGCCTTTGGGCGGCCGAGCCGGTGGATGCCTTCGACCTCGACAGTTTCAACGCCGGTGACTACCTGGGCGCCGCAGCCGAAGAGGCGCGCGCGCGGACGATCTCGCGTGTGCTCTACCCCGATGATACGACCGAAACCGGCAAGGAACTGCGCCTGAAGCAGGAGTATTTCTTCACCGCCGCATCGCTGCACGACATCCTGCGCCGGTTTGACAGCGAATATGACGACATCCGGCGTCTGCCCGAAAAGGTGGCGATCCAGTTGAACGATACGCACCCCGCCATTGCGGGGCCGGAACTTGTGCGCGTGCTTCACGATGAGCGGGGCTTGCCGTTTGACGAGGCAACGGTTCTGGCGCGCCGCGTGTTGTCCTATACCAACCACACCTTGTTGCCCGAGGCGTTGGAGCGGTGGTCCGAAGGCCTGTTTGCCAAGCTACTGCCGCGGCACCTGCAGATCATTGATCGGATCGACGCCAGCCATGCGGCGGCCTACCCCAAACGGACCAGCAAGATCCGCGACCACGGCCAGGTCAACATGGGTGAGCTGAGCTTTATCATGGCCCACCACATCAATGGGGTGTCTGCGCTGCACACCGACCTGATGCAATCGACGGTCTTTGAGGATTTGGGAGGCCTGCATCCCGAACGCATCATCAACCAGACCAACGGTGTCACGCCCCGCCGCTGGATGCTCGGGTGCAATCCCCGCCTGTCCGCCCTGATCACCGACCGCATCGGCGAGGCCTGGGTCGGCGATCTTGAACAGTTGCAGCGGCTGGAAGATGACGTCGATGATCCGGCCTTCCTGGCTGACTTCGACGCCGCCAAGCAGGCGAACAAGGCAGATCTTGCGGCGTGGATCGCGGAGGAGCACGGGATCTCGCTTGATCCGAATATGATGTTCGACATCCAGATCAAGCGCCTCCATGAGTACAAACGCCAGCATATGAACATTGTGGAAACCATCGCGTTGTGGCAGGCGATCCGCGCCAATCCCGACGCCGACTGGACCCCGCGCGTGAAGATTTTCGCAGGCAAGGCCGCGCCCGGCTATTTCTTCGCCAAGGACATCATTCGCCTGATCAATGACGTCGCCGCAGTGGTGAATGAGGATCCGGTCACACGCGATATCCTGAAGGTGGTGTTCACCCCGAATTACAACGTGACCCTGGCTGAACGCCTGATTCCGGCGGCCGACCTGTCCGAACAGATTTCGACCGCAGGGAAGGAAGCCTCCGGCACCGGGAACATGAAATTCGCGCTGAATGGGGCGTTGACGATTGGAACTCTGGACGGCGCGAACGTCGAAATCCGCGAACGGGTCGGGGCCGAGAACTTCTTCCTCTTTGGCATGACCGCCGAAGAGGTGATGGCGCGTCGCGCGCTGCCCAATCATGCCGCGCTTGCGATCGACGCTGACAGCCGCCTGGCCAGCGCCCTCACCGCGGTCCGCGACGGCGTGTTCTCGCCCGACGAACCGGGACGCTATGCCCATATCGTCGACAACCTGTCTGGCCCGGATTATTTCATGGTGGCCTCGGATTTCACCGACTACTGGCGCGCGCAGCGGGCGGTCGATGTCGCCTATCGCGACCGGGCGGCATGGGTGCGCATGGCGGCCTTGAATACGGCACGGTCGGGGTGGTTTTCCTCGGACCGGACCATCCAGGGCTATGCGCGCGACATCTGGAATGTCACCTCGCTCCTGTAAGGGCCGAGCATTGGCTTGCATTGGGTTGGTCAGCCGCTAGGGTTTTCCCATGGCGCGACCGACCCCAACTTACACCCTTGCTCCGGACAGGCGGATCGCCTTGGACCGTTTGGTCCAGGGGCAGCCTGTCGATCCGTTTTCCGTTCTGGGTCCGCAGCCGGATGGGGACGCGTGGTCCGTGGCAGTGTTTGCCCCCGGGGCTGAAGTGCTCGCGCTTGAGCAAGCAGGTTTGCGTGTGGAATTGCAACAGGTTGACGGACTTCCCGGCATCTTCTTCGGGGGTTTGGCCGACCGGTCGCCCTACCGCCTGCACGCCCGGTCGGCCGAGGGTGTGACGTGGTCGTTCGATGATCCCTACCGCTTTGGCCCGGTTTTGGGCGAAATCGACGAATACCTGATTGGCGAAGGCACCCACGGCGCACTTTGGAAGGCGCTTGGCGCGCATGTCATGGCCCATGATGGGGTGCACGGCACGCATTTCGCCGTCTGGGCCCCCAATGCGCAGCGTGTCTCGGTTGTTGGGGATTTCAACGCCTGGGACGGGCGGCGGCACGCCATGCGGCGGCGCGGCGCGACCGGGGTCTGGGAGGTCTTCTTGCCCGAGATCGGGGAGGGCACGGTTTACAAGTACGAGATCGTTGGCGCGGATGGCGCGACCTTGCCGCTGAAGTCCGACCCGGTCGGCTTCGGATCGCAGCATGCGCCCGAGAATGCCTCGATCGTCCGCGATATCGGCGGCTACGGATGGTCCGACGGCGACTGGATGTCGGGTCGGGCAGACCACAATGATCGGCGCGCGCCGATCTCGATTTACGAAGTTCACCTTGGCTCGTGGCGCAAGAAGGACGGCGGGCGCTTCATCTCGTACGTCGAGGCCGCGGAGGAACTGGTCGACTACGTGGCCGAGATGGGGTTCACCCATATCGAGCTGCTTCCGATCTCGGAATATCCGTTCGACGGGTCCTGGGGGTATCAGCCGATCGGCCTGTTTGCCCCCACCGTTCGGCACGGACCGCCCCATGAATTCCGCGATCTTGTGAATGCAGCGCACAAGAAGGGCATCGGCGTGCTTTTGGATTGGGTGCCGGGGCATTTCCCGACCGACGCCCACGGGCTAGGCCAATTCGATGGCACGGCGCTTTATGAACATGCAGACCCGAAGGAAGGTTTCCACCAGGATTGGAACACCCTGATCTTCAACTACGGACGGGTCGAGGTCGCCAATTACCTCGTCGCCAATGCCCGGTACTGGCTGGAGGAATACCATATTGACGGTCTGCGCGTGGATGCGGTCGCCTCGATACTGTACCGCGATTATTCCCGGGCCGACGGCGAATGGATCCCCAACAAGGACGGCGGGCGCGAGAACTACGAAGCGATCGCGATGCTTCAGAAGATGAACATCGAAACCTATGGCGCGCATCCGGGCATTCTGACCGCAGCCGAGGAAAGCACCTCCTTCCCCAAGGTGTCGGCCCCCGTCGATCAGGGTGGGCTTGGGTTCGGCTACAAGTGGAACATGGGCTGGATGAACGACACGCTGGATTACGTCCAACGCGATCCGATCCACCGCAAACACCATCACACCCAGATGACCTTTGGTCTGACCTACGCGTTCTCCGAAAACTTCATCCTGCCCATCAGCCATGACGAGGTGGTGCACGGCAAAGGGTCCATGTTGACCAAGATGCCCGGGCGCGCAGATGAAAAGTTCGCCAATCTCCGCGCCTATTACGGGTTCATGTGGGGGCAGCCGGGCAAGAAACTCTTGTTCATGGGACAGGAGTTCGCACAAGAGCGGGAATGGGATTTCGAGGGTGAGCTTGCGTGGACGTCGCTGGCCGATGCGCGCCACAAGGGCATGCAGCGTTGGGTGCGCGATCTCAACACGTTCTACCGCGGTGAGCCTGCCATGCATGTGGGCGACGCGGACCCGGCCGGGTTCCAGTGGATCGACGCGGATGACGCAGATCGCTCGCTGTTCAGTTGGGTGCGGCGCGGCGCGGCGGATCATCCGAACGTCGTGGTTCTGTGCAATTTTACGCCCGTCGAACGGGTCGACCTGAAGGTTGGTCTTCCGGTTGCGGGCACGTGGCGCGAAGCGCTCAACTCGGATGCGGAGATTTACGGGGGAGCGGGGCGCGGAAACCTGGGCGGTGTGACAGCCGAGCCTGTGGCGTATCAAGGCCAGGCTGCCTGCGGGCGGGTGTATCTGCCCCCGTTGAGTGTTGTGTATTTGGTTCAGGAGACGACGGCATAAACCGGGGGACACCCCCGAAACCAAAGCTCAGTGCGTCCGTGACGGGCGCGCATGACCCCGGGCGATAAACCGGGGCATAGAAGGGGAGGAAGACCATGGACCGAGGACCTCAAAGGTTGGCACGTCGCAGTATGGCGTTTGTTTTGGCTGGTGGCCGCGGCAGCCGGCTCAAGGAACTGACCGACCGCCGCGCCAAGCCCGCGGTCTATTTTGGCGGCAAGACCCGGATCATTGATTTCGCGCTGTCCAATGCGCTGAATTCGGGCATCCGGAAAATGGCCATCGCCACCCAGTACAAGGCCCACAGTCTGATCCGGCACTGCCAGCGCGGCTGGAACTTCTTCCGGGCCGAGCGGAACGAATACCTCGATATTCTCCCGGCCAGTCAGCGTGTTGATGAAAACCAGTGGTATCTCGGGACGGCGGATGCCGTGACCCAGAACATCGACATCGTCGACAGTTACGACGTGGAATACGTGCTGATCCTTGCGGGCGATCACATCTACAAGATGGATTACGAACGCATGATCGAGGCGCACGCCAATTCGGGCGCCGATGTCACCGTCGGCTGCCTCACCGTCCCCAAGGAAGAGGCCACCGCGTTCGGTGTGATGGCGGTCGATCAGACCGACCGGATCACGATGTTCCTGGAAAAGCCCGCGGACCCGCCCGGCACGCCGGACGACCCGACTGTCGCGCTGGCTTCGATGGGGATCTATGTCTTTTCGTGGAAGTTCCTGCGCGAACGTTTGCTGGAAGACGCCGCAGACAGCCGGTCGGCCCACGATTTCGGCGGCGACATCATTCCCGACATCGTGGCAAACGGCAAAGCCATGGCGCACCGCTTCACCGACAGCTGCGTGCGCAGTTCGGTCGACGTGCCAGCCTATTGGCGCGACGTCGGGACGGTCGATGCGTTCTGGAAGGCGAACCTGGATCTGACGGGCTTTACGCCGGATTTGGACCTTTGGGATCGCGACTGGCCCATCTGGACCTATTCGGAATCGGTGCCGCCGGCCAAATTCATCCACGACGAAGAAAACCGACGCGGCAGCGCGGTGTCATCGTTGATCTCGGGTGGCTGCATCATCTCGGGGACCGAAATCCGAAACTCGCTCCTGTTCACGCAGGTCCACACCAATTCGTATGCGTCGCTCGATCAGGCGGTCGTGCTGCCCTACGTCAATATTGGCCGGTCGGCGCGGTTGACCAAGGTCGTTCTGGACCGCGGCGTCCACATTCCCGAGGGGCTTGTCGTGGGCGAGGACCCGGATGAAGACGGCAAGTGGTTCCGGGTGTCCGAGGGGGGCGTGACCCTGATCACTAAGGAAATGCTGGATCGGCGCGCCGCGAGCCTGTGATGAAAGTCCTGTCTGTCGCCTCAGAATGTGTTCCCCTCGTGAAAACCGGCGGTTTGGCCGACGTGGTCGGCGCCTTGCCGTCCGCCGTGGCCGAGTTCGGCGTCGATATGCGGGTGCTGTTGCCGGGCTATTCTGCGGTGATGGGGGCGCTGGACCAGCCCAACCCCGTGTTGGATGTGCCTGAACTCTATGGTGGACCGGCGCGGGTGCTTGCCGCCGATGTCGCCGGTCTGTCCCTGCTGGTGCTTGAGGCCCCGCATCTGTTTGAGCGACCGGGCACGCCTTACCTCGACGCCAACAAGAACGACTGGCCCGACAATGCCGAGCGGTTTGCAGCCCTGTCCTGGGTCGCGGCGCGGATTGCGCAGGACGGCGTCGCCGGCTGGCGGCCAAACGTGGTGCATGCCCATGATTGGCAGGCGGGCCTTGCGCCCTACTACCTTCGGTTTGCAGCGCCCGAGGTGGCGACGGTCCTGACCATTCACAACATGGCGTTCCAGGGGCTTGCCCCCGCCTCCAAGCTGGCGGCCCTGCAGATAGACCCAGAGGATTTCTCGCGCGATGGCGTCGAATACTGGGGCCAGATCAGCGCCCTGAAGGCGGGGCTGCTGTGGGCGCACAAAATCACCACAGTGTCCCCGACCTATGCGCGGGAACTGACCCGACCCGAGTTTGGGGCGGGCCTGGATGGTGTGATCCGGCAACGCGCCACAGACCTTGTGGGCATTCTGAACGGGATCGATACGGTCGTTTGGGACCCAAAAACCGACGCTGCGCTGGGCAGCCGCTACAGCACCCCTCGCGGCAAGGCCAAGGCCCGAAAAGCGTTGCGGCGGGAACTGGGACTGCCGGACGCAACCGGCCCGCTCTGCGTGGTCGTGTCGCGATTGAGCGAACAAAAGGGGCTGGATGTGCTGCTGGACGCCTTGCCCGGTCTGTTGGAGCAGGGCGGGCAACTCGCCCTCCTTGGCAGCGGCGACACGGCGCTGGAAGACGGGTTTCGCGCGGCCGCGTCCGATCCGAATGTCTCGGTCACGATCGGCTATGACGAAGATCTGGCCCATCGAATGATCGCGGGGGGCGACGCAATCCTTGTGCCGTCCCGGTTCGAACCGTGTGGCCTGACACAGCTTTACGCGCTGCGGTATGGGACGGTGCCGGTCGTGGCGCTGACGGGTGGATTGGCCGATACGGTTATCCCGGCATCGCCTGCGACGATGGCCGCGCATGCGGCGACAGGTCTGCACATCCATCCGCTGTCAGCCGACGCGCTGCGCCTGGCGTTCAAGGACTTGGCCGACCTGTTCGCGACGCCCGCACTTTGGACCGAAATGCAAAAGAACGGCATGGCGCAGCCGGTCGATTGGTCCCATTCTGCAGCCCAGTACGCCAAGCTTTACGCCGAGATCGCCCCGACCTCATGACGCAAACCTACTCCATCACCGAGGGGCGCGCCGCACCTCTCGGCGCTCAGTATGATGGCGACGGCGTGAATTTCGCCGTGTTTTCCGAGCACGCGACGGGCGTCGCTTTGTGTCTGTTCGACGCCGACGGCACGACGGAAACGGCCCGGCTTCCGCTCCCGGAACGGGATGCGGATGTCTGGCACGGCTACGTCGCGGGGCTGCGGCCCGGGCAACTTTATGGCTACAGGGTCGATGGCCCCTATGCGCCCTTTCACGGGCACCGGTTCAACCCGAACAAATTGCTGCTCGATCCTTATGCCAAACGTTTGACCGGGCATCCCATCTGGCACGATGCGCTGATGGGGTACACGGTCGGGGATGCCCAAGGGGATCTGAGTTTCGACACACGCGACAGCGCCCCGTACATGCCCCGATGCGTGGTGGAGGATCCGCGCTTTGCGTGGGACATCGTACATTCTCTGAACCGGCCGGCCGCCGATACGATCCTGTACGAGGCCCATGTCAAAGGGCTGACGCAAGCCTTCCCGGGTGTGGCACCAGGGGGCGACTTTCTGGCGGTCGCGTCAGATCCGGTGCTGGATCATCTGGTCGATCTTGGCGTCACGGCCTTGGAATTGCTGCCCTGTCAGGCGTTTCTGAATGACCGGTTCCTCGTGGAGAAGGGTCTGACCAATTACTGGGGTTACCAGACCATCGGCTTTTTCGCGCCCGACCCGAGATACCTCAGGGCCGGGCAGATTTCAGAGTTTCAGCACATGGTCGACCGGCTCCACAGCGCGGGGATCGAGGTCATCCTGGACGTGGTCTACAACCACACAGGCGAAGGGAACGAAGCCGGGCCGACATTGGCCTTCCGGGGGTTGGACAACCGCAGCTACTATCGCCTCACGCCCGATGGGCGCGGTTACATCAACGACACCGGCACCGGGAACACGATCAACATGGATCACCCGATGGTTTTGCGGTTGATCATGGACAGTCTGCGCTATTGGGTCGAGGTGATGCATGTGGACGGGTTCCGCTTCGATCTGTGCTCGGTGCTTGGGCGCACGGCCCAAGGCTTCGACCGAACATCCGCCTTCTTCCAGGCCATTCGTCAGGACCCTGTGCTGTCGCAGGTCAAACTCATTGCCGAGCCGTGGGACATCGGGCCGGGTGGGTATCAGCTTGGGGCCTTTCCACCGCCGTTCTCGGAATGGAACGACAAGTTTCGCGATGGGGTGCGCCGCTATTGGCGTGGCGACGGGGGCCATGTCCCGGTTTTGGCCGACAAGCTGACGGGCTCGGCCCTGCAGTTCGACCATTCGGGGCGTCCGGCCACATCCTCGGTCAACCTCCTGACGGCGCATGATGGCTTCACGCTGGCCGATGTCGTGTCCTTCACCACGCGGCACAACCAGGCCAACGGTGAAGACAACCGCGATGGGCACGGTGAGAACTTTTCGGACAATTTCGGGGTCGAGGGGCCAACGGACGATCCCGAACTCAACGCGGCCCGGGCGCTTCGGCGGCGCAACATGATGGCGACATTGCTTCTGTGCCAAGGCACACCAATGCTTCTGGCTGGCGATGAGATCGGCAATTCGCAAGACGGCAACAACAACGCCTACAATCAGGACAACCCGATTGGATGGATCGACTGGGACGGCGCAGACACGGGGTTTCACGCGTTCACCCGTGCGATGATCGCGTTTCGCAAGGCGCATCCGATCTTGCGCCAAAAGCGCTTTCTGCATGCGCGTGAGCGGGCCGTTGACGGGTTGGAGGATCTGTTCTGGTGGCATGCCTCCGGCCGATTGATGACACAGGCCGATTGGGATGATCCGGCAAACGCCGTTTTGTGCGCCGAACTGCGCATGGCGTCCGGAACCCCGGCCTATGCCGAACGGGAGGACGCCTTGTTCCTGGCCTTCAATGCGGGGGCATCGGACGTGCCGGTCTTGCTGCCCGATCCGCCGGCGGGCCGCGCCTGGTGCAAACGGGTCGACACCTTCGCCCCTTGGTTCGGGTCCGAGCCCGTGGCCGGCGCCGTCGTGCTGCATGGTCCGTCCGTCCTGGTGTGCGATCTGTCCGCCGATGGTCGTCAGGATGGCTGACCCGGTATTTGCCCTTGCGCGGCGGATGGGGATCGTCGCGTCCTATACCGACCAGACCAAGCGGCGCCGCCGCACCGCCAAATCCACCGCGCGGGCGTTGCTTGCCGGTATGGGACTGTCGGTGGAGACGGACGCGGCGGCCCAAGCCGCCCTGCGGGAGGTTGAGGTAGCCGCACAGGGCAGGGTGCTGCCCGACTGGCGCGTGGTCGAAGCCGACGTTGCCCCGGGCTGGACACCGCCTGCCCCGTGGCGGCTGACCCTTGAAACCGGGGAAGAACGGGAAGGGCGCGGCCCGGTGCCGGCGACCCCCCTCGGGTTGCATCGGCTGGAGGTCTCGGGCACGGCCTGCACGATGATCTCGGCCCCGGCCAAGCTGCCGGCGCCACAGCGGACATGGGGGGCGATGCTGCCGCTCCATGCCATGCGCTCGGGCCAGGATGGGGGGCTGTCGGACTATGCAGACTTGGCGCAGGCCGGCACGGCGCTGGCGGAGACCGGGGCCGATTTCCTGGGTTTGAACCCCCTCCATGCCGGGTTTTGGGATCCGGCCGTGGCGTTCAGCCCCTACACGCCCTCACACCGGCGTCGACTGTCCGCTTTGCATGTCGGGTTGCCGCGCGGCACCGCGCCGTTGGGTGACCTGATCGATTTTGCGGCCGTGCGGCGGGACCGGTACCACGCGTTGTCCGCAACCTTCGCGTCCTTTGATGCGCAGGAAGACCCGTCGGCGTTCGACAGATGGCGCCGGGCCGAAGGCGCGTCGCTGGAGCGGTTCGCCCTGCATCAGGCGTTGTCGGATCGCCACGGGCCGTACTGGACGGACTGGCCCACCGCGCTGCGGGAACCGGACGGCGACGCAGCCCGCCAAATGGCCCACACGCTCGAGCGCGACGTGAGATTTCATGCGTGGCTTCAGTGGCGGGCCGAAACCGAGCTTGCCGATGCGCAAGCCCGATCCCTGGCGGGCGGTATGAGATTGGGTCTTTACCTCGACCTCGCGGTCGGCACACACCCGGCTGGGGCCGAAACCTGGGAAGACCGTCACAGCTTTGCCACGGGCGTTTCCCTGGGGGCGCCGCCAGATGCGTTTGCAAGCGATGGTCAATCCTGGGGCTTGGCCCCGTTCAACCCGCACGCGCTGGTGGCGCAAGGGTTCCGACCGTTGGCGGACACGCTGCGCCGGCAGCTTCGTTTGTGCGGGCTGCTGCGGATTGACCATATCCTGGGCTTTGACCGCGCGTTCTGGGTGCCGGATGGCGGCGGGGCGGGGGCCTATGTCCAGATGCCGCGCGATGCGATGTTGGCCGTCGTCCGGCTGGAAGCCGCCCGGGCCGGGGCGATGGTCGTGGGCGAAGACTTGGGCAACGTGCCCAGGGGCCTGCGGGGCGCTTTGGACTGCGCGGGCATTCTGGGCTGCAAGCTGCAAATATTCGAGATTTCGGCGCGGGGCGCGCGGTCGCCCAAGACCTATCCCGCGGCGTCGATTGCCAGCTTTTCGACCCACGATCTTCCGACCTGGGGCGGATGGCGCGCGGGTCATGATATCGAAACCCATCGGGCCTTGGGGCATATCGGGGCAGACGCCACGGAGCGCGCGATGCAGGACCGGCAGAGCGACGTCGCCCATCTCGATGCCGTGACGCAGCAGGCAGCACCTCGTGACCTGCCCGCCGCCTCGGTCGACCGGATGCACCACGCACTGGCTGCAACAGGCTCGGGTCTGGCGATGGTCCAGATTGAAAACGTGCTGGATATCACGCCCCAACCCAATCTGCCCGGCACGGTCGACACCTATCCGAACTGGCGTCAGACCTTGCCGATCGGCGCGCGCGATCTCGCCGCCCATGCTGCCCTCAATCGGACCGCCAAGATCATGGCGCAACACGGGCGCGGGCGTTACACTTCCGACAGTTTCACTGGAGCCGATGATGACACCGACACACGTCCCGATCACGCCGTTTGACGACCAGAAACCGGGCACTTCGGGCCTGCGCAAAACAACGGCCGTGTTTTCACAGCCTCATTACCTCGCGGCGTATGTTCAGGCGATCTGGATCGGGATCGGTGGCGTCGCAGGAAAGACCCTTGTTCTGGGTGGGGACGGGCGGTTCTTCAACGACCAAGCCTCGCAAATCGTGCTAAAGATGGCCGCCGCATCGGGGGCGGCCCGGGTGATCGTGGGGCAGAACGCCTTGCTGTCGACGCCCGCCGCGTCCCACCTGATCCGTTTGCTGAAAACCGATGGCGGTTTGATCCTGTCGGCCAGCCACAACCCAGGTGGCCCGAAGGGGGATTTTGGCGTGAAGTACAACACGCCCAACGGCGGCCCGGCCGCCGAGGATATCACCGATCGCATCTTCGCGGCGACGCAAACCCTGTCGGGGTATGACATTCTCGAGGCCGAGGATGTCGATCTGGGCGCATTGGGCGAACACCTGCTTGGAGGCATGGTTGTCGAAGTCGTCGACCCCGTGTCGGATTATGCGACGCTCATGGACGAGCTGTTCGATTTCGAAGCGATTGCCGGCCTGTTTTCAGGCGGGTTCCGGATGCGGTTCGATGCCATGCACGCCATCACCGGACCCTATGCGACGGCGATCCTGGAGGATCGGCTTGGTGCGCCAAAGGGGACGGTGGTGAATGCCGTGCCCCTGCCGGATTTTGGGGGCGGACATCCCGACCCCAACCCGATTTGGGCGAATGTCCTGATGGAAGAGATGATGGGGCCGGATGCGCCGGATTTCGGGGCCGCGTCCGATGGGGATGGCGACCGAAACATGATCACCGGGCGTGGGGTGTATGTCACCCCGTCCGACAGCCTTGCGGTTCTGGCGGCCAACGCAACGCTGGTGCCGGCCTATGCGGGCGGTCTGGCGGGTGTGGCACGGTCGATGCCGACCTCGCGCGCGGTTGATCGCGTGGCCGAGGCGCTTGGCATCGGTTGCTACGAGACACCAACGGGTTGGAAATTCTTCGGCTCGCTGCTGGATGACGGGCGCGCCACCTTGTGTGGCGAGGAAAGCGCAGGCACCGGGTCGAACCACGTGCGGGAAAAGGACGGGCTTTGGGCGGTGCTGTTCTGGTTGAACATTCTGGCGAAGACCAACCTCTCCGTCGCCGAAACACTCGACGCGCATTGGGGCCGGTTTGGCCGCAACTACTATTCCCGACATGACTACGAAGGGGTCGACAAGGCCAAGGCGGACACCTTGATGGATGGGCTGCGGGCGCGGTTGCACGATCTGCCGGGGCAAAGCTTTGAAGGCCTCACGGTCACCGCCGCCGACGACTTTGCCTATACGGATCCAGTCAATGGCGCGACGGCGACGGGGCAGGGCATCCGGCTTGATTTCGACGGCGGCGCGCGCGCCGTGTTCCGCCTGTCGGGCACCGGCACGCAAGGGGCAACGCTGCGCGTCTACCTTGAGCTTCTGGAAACCGACCCGGCCGCCTTTGGCCAAGACGCGCAGGACGCTCTGGCCCCCCTGATCGCCGCGGCCGATGCCATTGCCGGGATCACCACCCACACCGGACGCGACGGACCGGATGTGCGGACCTAGACCACCTCAGGCCTTTTCCAGCAGATAGGTATCCATGATCCACCCGTGTTCGGCCCGGGCCTTGGCCCGCGTAGCGACGATCCGGGCGCCAACCTCGGCCACGGGGCCGTGGTCGAGGATCTGTTCGGGCATGCCCAGAAACGCCCCCCACCAGATGGTCAGCCCTTCTGGGTCCAGCCCTTGGAAGGCGCAGGTGCCGTCCAGCATCACAACGATCCGGGTCGCGCCGTCCGGCCAGCCGTGGTCGCGCAATTGCCGCCCCGTGGTGATGGTCACAGGGGCATTCAATCCATTCAGGGGGATCGCATGGGCCGCGGTCAAAAGCTGGATCGACGTCAGGCCGGGGATCACCGCAACCTCGGGCTTTGGCGTCAGTCTGTCGGCGATGCGCAGCGTGCTGTCATAGAGCGACGGATCCCCCCAGACGAGCAGCGCGGCCGTCTCGGCGTCCGGGTGATCCTCCATCGCGGCGCGCCAGAGCGCGGCGATCTGATCGTGCCAAAGATTGACCCGTTCGAGGTAGGGCAAGCTGTCGTCGCGGGTGGGCATGTCGAAAAACGCGACCGGGGCCGCGGGGCGCAGCGCGTCGATCAGCCCGGTTCGCAGATCGGCCAGATCGGATTTCTCGGCCCCTTTGTGAGGCACCAGGAACAAATCGGCCCGGGCCATCGCGTCCCGCGCCGCCTGGGTGAGGTGGTCGGGATGCCCCGACCCAATGCCGATCAGAATGAGCTTCATGGGGTCTCCAAAAAGAACGGCGCCCGAAGGCGCCGCCCTTGAGCTATCAAACGGTTACTAAGCAGGATGATGCAAGCGATTAACAAACGCGCCGCTGTCCTTGAAACGCCGGCTGGCTTTTGCGGCGGCCAGTGCCGCCAAGTCGGCAATCGGTTCAACAAGAAGGACCAACATATATGCGGCCCCAAAGCTTAGAACTGATTGGATATTCTCGGCGCCGACGCCTTGGCCGTAGATTGCCCAAAACGCCACCCAAGCAACGATCCCACCTTGGTAAACAGCCGACATTTTCAGGACGGCGAGATAGGAGAGGTCGACATAGGCCGTTCCGGTGGGAACAACCCGGGCGGCCAAAGCATGGATTGCGAAAAGCGGGAACAGCAAAGTCGTGACGTTCACGAAGTACATTGGCAGGTCGGATGGCGCAAAGAATGCCCCTTGTACCAACAACCCAAGCGCCAGTCCCAACGCAGCAGGCGCGGCCCCGAGGATCAGGAACAAGGTCGTGCCGAGAATAAAGTGAACCTCCGAGACACCAACCGCGAAATGCGGCAGCACTTCAAAGAACACAAACACGCCTATGGTGGCGATGGCCGCACGCGCGGCGAAGGAAAGAACCGTGTGGTCTTTCAAATCGTCGGCGGCCAGTTTCAGGGAATAGCCTGCTCCGGCTGCTGCTGTACCGTAGGCCAACGCCATTTTTGCACCGTCCACGATGCCAGGTTCGATATGCATTTTTGTCTCCATCTCGCCCGCCCGGCGAGGTTTGGGCCGGATTCCCCGGCAGTTTCAAGGCGACGGAAGGTTTCCTGACTTGCGGGTTATTGCGCCGATCGACCCTTCCCAACCCATCGGGTCAGTGGTTCATGTCGAGGCACTCGCCGCTTACAGTTGCGGGGGCAGTCCAGGATTTGCACCTGGTTCCCTTTTTCGTGGCCATGTCGATATGGCCGCCGTCAACCATGGATTGTATCGGGTCGGGCGTGACCCGCAAGCTCAATCGCGGCAATTACGGGTCCGCAAGCGGCCCGTACAAAATGAGGGCAGGCGCGTCGCTGATATCGCGGCTCAGTTTGTCTGACAGGTCCTGGAGGGTCGTCCGATGGAGAGCTTGCGCCGGCGTTGAGACGCCTTCGGCCAGCAGCGCAGGTGTGGTGCCGGGAAGGCCGTGCGCCATCAGGTGTCCGGCCAGATCTGGAAACGTGCGTTGCCCCATGAAAACGACGGTCGTGGCCTCGGGGTCCGCTAGGGCGGCCCAGTTGAGATCCTCGGGCAAGGCGCCGCGCACGTCATGCCCCGTGATGAATTGCACGCGCCGGGCCGTCAGACGGCGCGTGAGCGGGATACCGGCCGCCGCCGCCGCCGCACAGGCCGAGGGGACGCCTGGGATGATTTCGAACGGAATTCCCGCGTCCTTCAGGGCGGTCGTTTCCTCTTCCAGACGGCCGAAGGTGCCGCCATCCCCGGATTTCAGCCGCACGACCCGCTGATCGGCCTGGGCGTAGTCCACCAGGAGCCGGCTGACATGGTGCTGCTTCGGCGACGCGCGCCCGGCCCGTTTGCCCACACCGACCAGGTCTGCGCCTGCGCGCGCATGGGACAGGATCGGGCCAGATGACAGATCGTCAAAGAGCACCGCATCGGCCCGTTGCAGCCGATCCACCGCCTTCAGTGTCAACAACTCGGGATCGCCCGGACCGGAGCCTACGAAGCTGACAAAACCCGTCATGTCGTCGCGTCCTCGGAGATCATGTGGAAGAACGTGCCGGTGACATGCCCTTTGTACGACCCTGTTTCCGGCACCGAATCGCCATTTGCATCCGCGACCTGCGCCAAAGGGGCGTCCGGTTCTTCCAGGATAACGGTGTAGTGGAATTCGTGCCCGCGCAGGGCCGCCCCGGCTCCGAACCCCAACATCGGGGCATTCAGCACGGCCCGCCGATACCCCAGATGGAACTTGCGCTTTTCAAAGCTTGTCACCAGTCCGAGCAGTCCGGCCATCTTGTGCGCCGTGCCCGATTTGTCGATCAGCGTGTCACCCAAGACCATGTAGCCGCCGCACTCGCCATGCACCGGCTTGGTTTTGGCATGCGTGCGCAGCCCGTCCATGAACGTGCTGGCGGCTGCGATCTTACCGCCATGCAGTTCGGGATACCCACCGGGCAACCAGACCAGATCTGCATGCGGGTCCGGGGCCTCATCGGCCAGCGGCGAAAACGGGATGATTTCCGCGCCCGCTGCACGCCATCCGGCCAAAAGATGCGGATAGGTGAAGGAAAATGCGGCGTCCTGCGCCATGGCAATCCGCTGCGCCGGAGGGGCGGGCAGGGGGCCCGCAGCAGGCGGCGCTTTTGCCGCTGCGATGGCCTTGATGGCCTCGAGGTCCACGTTCTCGCGCAGGAACGCGGCATAGCCGGCAATCGCGGCCTCCAGATCTGGATGCTCGACCGCCTGGATCAGGCCCAGATGACGCTCGGGCAGTTTGAGATCACCGCGGCGCGGCAGCGCCCCCAGAACCCGGATCCCCGCCCGGTCCATGCCCAATCTGGTCAACCGCTCATGACGCGGGCTGGCGACACGGTTGAGGATCACACCAGCAAAGGGCAGGTCGGGATTGTAAGCCTTGAAGCCTAGCGCCGTCGCCGCGGCCGATTGGGCCTGCCCGCCGACATCGAGAACCAGAATGACTGGCCATCCCATGGTCATCGCGGTTTCGGCGCTGGAGCCAAAGCCGACCTGTCCCCGGGTGGCCACCCCATCGAACAAGCCCATCGACCCCTCGGCCACGCAGATATCGGCCCCGTTCGCCTTGTCGGACAAAGCCCCGATCAAAGGCGCCTCCATCGCCCAGGTGTCCAGGTTGAACGACGGTCGATGCGCCGCGGCCTGATGGAAGGCCGGGTCAATGTAGTCCGGCCCGCTTTTGAAGGGCTGAACGGTCAGACCGTCCTCGGCCAGTGCGCGAAGAAGGCCAAGCATCACGGTGGTCTTGCCGGTCCCCGACGCGGGGGCCGAGATCATCAGTCCGGGGGGATTAGTCATCTCCGTGACTCCAGCTGGCCCAGGGGCTTTCGGCGGATTGCGGGCGATAGCGACGGTCGTAGTCGGCCGCATAGAGGCAGCTTTCGTCGAACCCATCTTGCTCCAAGACGCGTCCGACAAGGATCAGTGCCGTGCGGGAGATGCCCGGTTCCATCGCAGCGGGCAGACCCTCCAACGTCGAATGGATGATCTTCTGTTCCGGCCAGGACGCCCGATAAATCACGGCCACGGGGCAATCCGCGCCGTAGGCCGGGATCAGGTCGGCCAAGACCGTGTCGAGGTTCTGGATCGACAGATGAATGGCCAATGTTGCACCCGTGGCCGCGAAATTCGTCAGCGTTTCGCCCGGTGGCATCGACGACGCGCGCCCAGGGGTGCGGGTCAGCACCACCGATTGCGCGACCCCGGGCAGGGTCAACTCCGCCCCGAGTGCGGCCGCCGCCGCCGCGAAGGATGGCACGCCGGGCGTGACGGTGAAGGCGATGCCCTCGGCCCGGAGGCGGCGCAGTTGCTCGCCCATGGCCGACCAGACCGACAGATCGCCGGAATGCAGGCGCGCGACGTCCTGCCCCGCGTCGGTGGCCGCCTTGATTTCGGAGATGATGGCATCCAGGTCCATCGCGGCGGTGTTCACGATCCGCGCGCCTTCGGGGCAATGTCCCAAGACAGCCTCGGGCACCAGCGATCCCGCGTAAAGACAGACAGGACAGGCAGCGATCAGGTCGCGGCCACGCAGGGTCAGAAGATCGGGCGCGCCGGGACCGGCGCCGATGAAGTGAACGGTCATGAATGATCCTCCAATTTGGCCAAGGCACAGGTGGCCATTCGGTCCTGCGAGATGACCCGGGGCGCCATCAATCGCGACCCCGCGCCGACCGCGGCCAGCGCCGTGGCTTCGGCCACACTGGGCAATCCCTTGGCCGCAAGGCTTGCCGCGGACACGCTGGTCGTTTGCACGGCATCTGCGTCGGCCGGATCAACAGGGATGACGATCAGGTTCTGACGCATCGCGAACCGGTTCAGGTCCACGGCCTTGTCCGCCAGTGTGGCGAGCCGATCAACGGCGACCCCTTTGGCGGCCTGGGCCAGCGCGTCGGCAAAACTGGCGTCTGTTGCGCCATGGCGAAATCCAAACCCGGCCACGATCATGGTGACATGCTCCACTGCACCACCGGATAGGCGCTGACCCACCCCTGTTTCGGCCCAAGCGGCTGCGCCTCGGACAGGGCGATCCGCATCAGAGTGCCGCCCCATTTGGCCTGTGCTTCGGTCAACAGCCCCTCGCTTTCCAGCGTGACGGCGTTGACCACAAGGCGCGCCCCGCCAAGCGATACGACAGCATCCAGCGTTGCGCGCGACAGACCGCCGCCGATGAACACAGCGTCCGGGCGATCAAGGCCGGTCAATGCGTCAGGGGCCGCGCCTTCGATCACCGAGACGCGCTGCGCCAAACCAAGCGTCGCTGCGTTCTGCCGGATGCGCGCGGCCCGGTCTGCGCGCGGTTCAACACTGATGGCGCGCGTTGTGGGGTGCGACAGGGCCCATTCCAGCGCGATCGAGCCAGAGCCGCCGCCAATGTCCCAGAGTGTTTCAAACGGGCGTGGCGCCAAGCTCGAGAGGGTCACGGCGCGGATCGGACGTTTGGTGATTTGCCCGTCGTGCGCAAACAGATCGTCCGCACGTCCGGACGACGTTTGAACCACGGCTCCGGGACCTGCGACCTCAATGGCCGCGCACAGGGGATGCGCGAAGGTGCCCGCAAGCCCGGCGGCTGTGTGGGAGGTGATCCGCTCGTGCGGACCGCCCAAGCGTTCCAGCACGGTCACGGTGCTGTCGACAAAGCCGCGATCTCGCAGCACCCGGGCGGCATCCCCCATGGCATCGCCGTCGCGCAACAGCAGGATCATGCGCTGTCCGGGGGCGAGGCTTGGGACGATCTGTTCGACCGGAGCGGCATGCAGGCCGAAGCACAGCGTGCGCTCCAACGGCCATCCCAGGCGCGCCGCGGCCAGAGAAAAGGTCGATGGTGCGGGAAGGGCCTGCCATTCCGCGGGGGCGAAGGTCTTGGCGATGAGGCTGCCAACGCCAAACCAAAACGGATCGCCCGACGCCAGCACCACCGTTTTGCGACCGGCCAACCCCTTCAGGATCGGCATCCCGTCGGAGAACGGAACCGGCCAGTCAATGCGCTCGGCCCCGGTGTCGCCGATCAGATCAAGGTGCCGGGGCGGGCCCATCACAACCTCGGCGGCGGCCAGGGCGGCTTGACTTGGGCCGGGCAGCGCGTCAACTCCGTGCTCACCCATCCCAATGATCGTCAACCAGGGGGTGTCAGACATGCAGCCCTCCCTCCTGATCCTTGGAGGTACGACCGAAGCGATGGCCTTGGCCGAGGCGGTGCGCGATGCCGGACTGCGCGGCGTCTATTCCTTCGCCGGTCGCGTGGCCCGCCCCAAACCCGTTGCGTTGCCCCGCCGCGAAGGCGGGTTCGGCGGTGTGGATGGGCTCGTGTCCTACATCCGCGCGCATGGGGTCACCCATGTGATCGACGCGACCCATCCGTTTGCGGCCCAGATGAGCCGCAATGCCGTGGCCGCGTGTCAGCAGACCAACACACCCCTCGTGGCGCTGAACCGCCCGGCCTGGAACCCAGTCACGGGCGATCGCTGGCAGGTCGTGCCGGATGTCGCGGGTGCGGTTACGGCCCTGGATCGCCCTGCCTGCCGCGTGATGCTGGCCATTGGTCGGATGCATCTGGAGGCCTTCGCCCCGAACCCGCAGCATTTCTATCTGCTGCGTCTCGTGGATCCGCCGTCCGGGGCGTTGCCTTTTCCCGATCACCACGCGCTGATTTCCCGCGGTCCCTTCTCGGTCGACGGCGACAAGGCACTGCTGCAGGACCACCGCATCGACGTGATCGTCTCGAAGAACAGCGGCGGATCGGCAGCCTCGGCCAAGATCCATGCGGCGCGCGACCTTGGGGTGCCGGTGATCATGATCGACCGCCCGCAGATGCCCGCGCGCCACGAGGTCGGCCGCGTGGCCGAAGTGATGGCGTGGATCGCTCATTCGGGCACCGAGCGCGGTGTATAGACGATCGGGGCCCCGGCGCGTTCGATGACGCGGGTCTGCGAGCTTCCGACAATCACCATCGTGCGCATATCAGCCATCTCGGGCCGCGCCTCGGGCAACGGCACCACCCGCAGGCTTTCCTCGGGCGTCGACACAGCGCGGGCGAACAGGATCGGGCGCGCGTCGCCACAGAGTGTCTGCAGAAGCTCCAAGGCACGCGCGAAGCCCTCGGGCCGCGATTTGGACCGCGGATTGTAAAAGGCCATGGCGAAATCCCCCGCCACGGCGGCGCGCAGGCGGGCTTCGATCAGGGACCAGGGCTTGAGATTGTCCGACAAGTTGATGGCACAGAAATCATGGCCCAGGGGCGCACCGGCTTTGGCGGCGGCGGCCAGCATCGCGGTGACGCCTGGCAACACACGGATATCCAGATCGCGCCAGGCGCCTGGACCGTCCTCTACCGCCTCGAACACGGCGGCCGCCATGGCAAAGACGCCCGGATCACCCGAGGACACGACGACAACCCGCTTGCCCTCGGCGGCCATGTCCAACGCGTGGCGGGACCGGTCGATCTCAACCCGATTGTCGCTGGCATGCTTTGTCAGGCCCGGGCGGTCCGCAACCCGCGCCACATAAGGGATGTAGCCCACGATGTCGGTCGCGTCCGCCAGCGCCGCCGTGACCTCCGGCGTGACGAGCGCCGCGTCCCCCGGTCCAAGCCCCGCGATGACGACCGATCCGCTCATGGGCGTCGTCCCTGCCCATGGACGATGATGATCGAGAAATAGGGGGTCACCTTGCCCTCGGCCTCGGACAGGCGCTGCACGGTCTGTTTCGGCATCGCCGCAAACTCGACCAGCCAAGCCGCGTCATACCGGCCTGCGCGCTGCAGTGCGCGCCGCACCTTGTCGATGTTGCGCCCGATCTTCATGACCACCAGCGCGTCGGCGTCGGCCATCCGCGCCACAAGCGTGTCTTCGTCCAGCGTGCCCATGAGCACGGTCAGAATATCGTCGCCCCAGGTGACCGGCGCGCCCGTGGCGGTCCAGGCGGCGGACATGCCGGTGATGGCGGGCACAACCTCGACCGGCACGTCATCCTTCAGGCGCGTGTAGAGATGCATGAACGACCCGTAAAAAAACGGATCCCCTTCGCACAACACGATCACGTCTTCGCCCGCGTCGACCAAGGCCCGCAGGCGGCTTGTGCAATCGGCGTAAAAGGCGCTGAGGATCTCGTTGTACCGCGGATCGGTCAGCGGAATTTCCGTGGTGACCGGGTATTCCATCGGGATCTCATGGGCGCCGTCGGCGAGCATGCCGTCCACGATGCTGCGCGCCTGTCCGGCGCGACCGGCCTTGCGGAAGAAGGCCACATACATGGCGCCGCGCACGAGTCGGTCCGCCCGAACGCTCAACAGGTCCTGCGCGCCGGGTCCGAGGCCGACGCCATATACCGTCCCGACGCTCATTCCATGCGGCTCGCGATGGCATTGACGGCGGCCACGGTGATCGCGCTGCCGCCCAGGCGCCCCTCGACGATGCAGCAAGGAACGGGCTGTGCGGCCCAAAGGGCATCCTTGCTTTCCCCGGCCCCGACAAATCCGACCGGGCAGCCGATGATTGCGGCCGGACGCGGGCAGTCCGGGTCTTCGAGCATGTTCAACAGGTGAAACAGCGCCGTGGGCGCGTTGCCAATCGCGACAACCGCGCCCTCCAGCTTCGGACGCCATAATTCCAGCGCCGCCGCAGACCGGGTGTTCGACATCTCGGCCGCCAATTCACGGACCCCGTCGGCGTGCAGGGTGCAGACCACCTCGTTCTCGGCGGGCAGGCGAAAGCGCGTGATGCCTTCACTGACCATGCGGGCATCGCACAGGATCGGTGCCCCACGCTCCAGGGCCGTGCGTGCGGCCGGTACAAATCCGGGCGAAAAGCGGATGAACTCCTCCAAACCCACCATGCCTGCGGCGTGGATCATGCGGACGGCGACCTGTTCCTCGTCCGGATCGAACGGGTCCAGCGCGGCTTCGGCCCGGATGGTTGCAAAGGACTGCTTGTAGATCGCAGCACCGTCGGTTTCGTATTCGTAAGGCATGGGTCAGTCCGTCAGGGCCATCAGGTCGTCCGCCGTCAATCCGCGGCGGTCCGGCTCATCCCATGGATGTCCGTCTGTCACAAGGTCATAGGCGCCCTCGCGACCGACCAGCGTCATCGGGGCGCGGGCGGGCCGGGCGCACCCTTTGGCGCAGCCCGAAACATGCAGGCCGGCATGCCGCGGGGCGAGCGCCCGTGCAATGTCGTGCGTGGTGACCGTCGCGGATGTGCAAAACGGTGCGCCGGGGCAGGCATGGGCGGCCAGGATCGGATTGCCTGGCTTGGTCACGAACCCGCCCGCGTCACAGGGCGTGGCCCCGTCCAGAAGGAAGACCCGCCAAGGGGTGACCCGCAGCGCGGTGGCTGCGCTCTCGGTGACCAGCTGCGCCAGGCGCTGACTGTCGATCCGCCCGAACGGTGCGCCATAGGCGATCGCGCCGGGCAGGCCGCCCGGGGCAACCGGGGGGGCAGGTGCAGCGGGGGCGGTGCCCGTCCATTCCGTCGGCAAGTTGGCCGCCGCAAGGTGGCGGCGCATCCGACCCGCCGCAGGTCCGCCGCTGGCAACAAACCAGGCCATCAGGTCGACCAAGGCGTCGACAGCCGCGTGTTCATCGACCCTGCGCCCGGTCTCCGCGCCATCCGCCCGCAGAATAAGTTCACCCGAGGGTGCGCGTTCGAAGCGGGCATCGGCCGACACCGCCCCAAGGCGCGGCGCCGCACCGGCATCCACGGCAAAGCCCATCTTGGCGGGAAGGGCTGGAAGATCGTCCAGCCGCGCAACCAGTGCGTCGTGCAGACGGTGGCTCAGGTCGCCCTCGGTCCAGAGCGGCGTCATCAGGATGTTGCGCCGCGATTCCCGCCCGGGAGTGTCATCGAGAAGGTCGAGCGTCAGCAGAGTGTCGATGAGGGCGTCATGGCGATCTTCACGCACACCGCGCAGCTGGAGATTCGCACGGCTGGTCAGATCAATCGCGCCGCTGCCGAACCGGGCCGCCGCGGCGCACAGGCCCAGAACCTGCGCGCGGCTCAGGCGCCCGGCTTTGGGGCGCACACGCACCACAAGCCCGTCGCCCGACATCATCGGGCGATAGGCGCCCGGGCACCAACCTTTGACGCTGAACGTGCTCATTGTGCGGCCTCAAGCCCGGCCCGGATCGAATTGCGCCGTGTTTGCCACAAGCCGGCGGCATCCAGCGCAGCGAAGCGATCCCGCATCGCGGCATAGGCCCCGGGATTTGCGTCCTGCAGGAAGGCCGCGACCTCGGGCGTGTCGAGTGTGGCTTCGTAGTAGAGATCGAACAGATGCGGGGCCACGACGCCCGCCAGATGCGCAAAGCGCGCCATGTGTTCGAGCGTCGCGGCAATTTCGGCGGCCCCGCGGAACCCGTGCCGCATCATTCCGGCGATCCAATCGGGGTTGGCGGCCCGCGCCTGGACGACGCGCGCAACCTCTTCGGGCAGGCTGCGGGCGCGGGGCTGATCGGGGCGGGTCGCATCGAGATGATACAGCGCCGCCGTGCCGCCGAGCGTGGCCTTGGCCGCCGCGAAGCCGGCTTCGTGGGTCGCGTAATCCGATGCCAGCAGCAGGTCGGTTTCCGGCAGGTCCTGCAAGTGGACGAAACTGTCGGCGCCGGCCACGCGGGCGGCAATGCCGGCGGGATCATGCGCGGCATCGGTGCCGCTCAGGGCATAGGCGCTTGCCGCCAACCATGCCGCGCCCGCGGCGTGGCGCGCCTCTTCGGTGTAGGCTTCAAGCTCGGCGGTCATCCCCAAGCCAAAGCTCCCGGGGGCCGGGCCATAGACCCGGGCCGGATCGGCCTGCCCGACATAGGGGTTCCAGTCCGCGGCTTCCTCCCGTCCGGCCAGGGCGTTCACCGCTTGTCCGAACAGGGCCGAGAGGGTCGGGAACACATCCCGGAACAGGCCGGACACCCGCAGCGTGACGTCCAGCCGGGGGCGATCCAGCTCGGCGATGGGCAGAACCTCGATGCCCGACACCCGCTCCGAGCCCTTGTCCCAAACGGGTTTCACGCCCAGGAGGTGCAGCGCCATCGCGAATTCTTCGCCCGCCGTGCGCATCGTGGCCGAGCCCCAGAGATCGACGATCAGACCGCGGGGCCAATCGCCATGGTCCTGCAAATGGCGGCGCACCAGTTCCTCGGCCAGTTTCACGCCCTGCGCATGCGCCGCACGCGTGGGCACCGAACGGGGGTCGGTCGTGTAGAGGTTGCGCCCGGTCGGCAGCACATCGGTGCGTCCCCGATAGGGCGACCCCGACGGCCCACCGGCGATCCGTTTGCCGTCGAGCGCGTTCAGAAGGCTCGCCCGTTCCGCCGCGGCCGCCGCGCCTCCATCGAAGGGAAGGGACGCCTGCGGGGCTTGACCCCAAACATGCAGCCCGTCGCCGAATTGGCTTTCCTTGATGTCGCAGACGAACCGGTCGATGCGGGTGATTGCCTCGGCGGTCGAACTGGCCCGGTCAAGGCCAAGATCGTCTTCGACGCCAAGCGCTTGCGCCTCCTCGCGGATATCGCTTTGCAGCCGGTCCCGGCGTTTCGGGTCCAGCCCGTCGGCGTTGGAAAACTCGTCGAGCAGGGCTTCCAGTCGTGTCAGGCGCTCGGGCGTTGCGCTGTCGCGCAAGGGCGGCGGGATGTGCCCCAAGGTGACGGCCCCGATCCGCCGCTTGGCCTGCGCGGCTTCGCCGGGGTCATTGACGATGAACGGGTAGATGACCGGAAGATCGCCGACCAAGGCGTCCGGCCAACACGTATCGGACAAAGCCACGGCCTTGCCCGGCAACCATTCCAGTGTGCCATGCGCCCCGATATGGATCAGGGCATTGGCCTGGTCGCGGAGCCAAAGATAGAACGCCACATAAGCGTGGCGCGGCACGTGGCTGAGGTCGTGGTAATCGTCGTCGCGCGCCTCGGGTGTGCCCCGTTCCGGTTGCAGGGCGACAAGCGCGTTGCCCCTGCGCAGGGCCGTGAACTGGAAGACACCATCCGGCGCGTCGGCTTCGGGGTCGCCCCACGCGTCGCGAAGGTCGTCCTGCAAGCGCGTGGGCAAACGGGCCAGCGCTTTTGCATAGGCCGTGACCGGCCAGGACAGCCGTTCGGTTGTGAGGCTGTCGGCAAGCGGGGCCGCCGCGTCGGGCAGGTCGTATCCGGCGTCCCGCAGATCCCCAAGCACCGCTTCTGCCGAGGCCAAGGCATCCAGGCCGACGGCATGCGCCATGTTCCAGTCCTTGCCGGGATAGGTGCTCAGAACCAGTGCCACGCGCCTGTCCCGGGGCTGTGCTGTGGCAAGGTTGGTCCAGCCCTTCACCCGGTCCACGACGGCTTCGATGCGTCCCGCGTCCGCTTTGTGGGCGTAGCGCGAAAACTGAAGATGCGGGTCCGGCGCCTGCGGTTCCTTGAAGGATGCGACCCCCGCGAACAGGCGCCCATCGACTTCGGGGAGCACGACATGCATCGCCAGATCGGCCGGCGACAGGCCGCGTTCGGCCGCGGCCCAGGCCTCCTGCGTTGAGGTGGCCAACGCCACTTGGAACACGGGCACGTCGCCCGCATCGAGCGGAGAGGTTCCGTCTTTGCCCTTCCCGCTGAAGGATGTGGCATTCACGATGGCGGCGGGTTTGAGATACCGGATCTGCCGCGCCATCCAGCCGGCTGCGTCCGGCGCTTTCAACGACGGGGCAAAAAGGCCGAGCACGCGGTACCCTTCGTCGCGCAACCGCGCGAACAACGCCTTGATCGGGTCGAGGTCGGCCGCGGTCAGATAGGCGCGGTAGAAACTCACGATCACCAAAGGCGCCGTGCTGTCAGCCACGACGATCGGGCAGCACACTCCGTCTTCCGGGGTCCAGCCCCCGACCACGGGCAGCGCTTTGCTGCCCTTTACGGGACCGGCGTACAGCCCCGAGGCGAGGGCCAGTTGCGCCAAGGCGGCCTGTGCCGCGACCGCGCCCCCTGTGTCGCAGAGATGCGCGAGACGCTTCAGGGTCGAAACGGGCAAGGTCGAGGCCTCATCGAGCCGCGTGTCGGGGCGCCCGTCCGCGGGCAGCACCGCCAGCGCAATCCCTTTCTTGCGCGCCAAGGCTTCAACCTGCTGCAAGCCATAGGGCCAATAGGGCACGCCCCCGATCAGCCGAATAAGGATCCCTTTCGCGCCCTCCAATGTCTGTTCGACATAGGTGTCGACCGACAGCGGGTGTTTCAGAGCAGCGAGATTGGCCAAACGGAGGCTCGGTAAGCGCCCGTCTGGGCCACCGCCACGGTGCCAGGCTTCTGCGAAGGCCCCGAGATCGCTGTCGGAAAAGGACAGCACCACCAGATCCGCCGGGCTTTGGCCCAGATCGGTCGGGGTTTCCGTTTCCTCTAACCCGTGGCTCTCTCGAAAGATGACATGCATACGCGCTGCGGCCCGTGACGTAACAACCTGACGCCGATCACTCGGCGGCAGGCACAACCTCCAGCAACGTATCGCGGATTGCTGTCGGATTCACGTCGTGATGTTCTGCAATCACGACCAAACGGCCCTGGCGCGCCTCGGTCGGCCCCCAGGGGCGGTCGAACTGGTGCCGTACGCGGGCGCCGACCGCTTGCACCAACAGGCGCATGGGTTTGCCCGATACGGCGGCATATCCTTTCACGCGCAGGATGTTCTGGGACTTCGCCAGATGCTCGATCCGGGCGGCAAAGGCGGCAGGGTCGGAGACCTCTGGGATGTCGATCACGACGCTGTCGAAATCGTCATGCTCGTGGTCGTGGTGGCCGTCATGGTGACTTGGGCGGGCGTCCATGTCGTCTTCGGCCGCGGCCTCGAGGCCAAGGACAATCCGCGGATCGACAGCCCCTTCTGCCACTTCCACGACGGGCAGCGGACGGGGGGCTTCGGCGGCGATCACGGCCTTGGCTTTTTCGACGCCTTCTGCGCCCGCGAGATCGGGTTTGGTCAGCAGGATGATATCCGCGCAGGAAATCTGATCTTCGAACACCTCGGACAGCGGGGTTTCGTGGTCGAGGCTGTCATCGGCTGCGCGCTGTGCGTCCACGGCGGCGACATCCGGGGCGAACCGGCCCGCCGCGACCGCTTCGGCGTCGGCCAGCGCGACCACGCCGTCAACCGTGATGCGCGACCGGATATCGGGCCAGTCGAACGCCTTGAGCAAGGGCTTCGGCAAGGCAAGGCCACTGGTCTCGATCAGAATGTGCTCGGGCTGCGGGTCGAGGGCCATCAGCGCTTCGATGGTCGGAATGAAATCGTCGGCCACCGTGCAGCAGATGCAGCCATTGGCCAGTTCCATGATATTTTCCGCCGGACAATCCGGGATCGCGCAGGATTTCAGGATCTCACCATCCACGCCGACATCCCCGAACTCGTTCACCACGACCGCAAGGCGTTTGCCCTGGGGGTTCTGGATCAGGTGCCGGACCAGTGTGGTTTTTCCAGACCCCAGAAAGCCGGTGATGACGGTGACAGGAATTTTGTTCAGATCGGCCATGGATCAGATCTCCAAAGGGGGAATGCGGGCGATGCAGTTTTTGCGGAAATGCTCGGGCCGTTCGCGCCAGGCGACCAGTCCGTCTTGGGTGGCGTGATACGCGGCCGCACCTTCGGCGACCGTGCTGGCTTGGGTGGCTTCATCCAGGCGGCCATAGACATAGCTCCAACGGCCGGGGCCGCGCAGCGCCACGGTGCAGCCATGCGAACAATTCGAAAGGCATTCAACGGCCCTGACGGAGACACCGTCGGGCAGGTCGAGTTGGCTCAGCGCCTCAAATAGAACCGCACCAGGGCGCGTGTCCCCCTCGGGGATCTCGGCCCCTTTGCGGCATTTCACACAGACCAATACTTCGGTCGACGGCACGTCCTGAGCCATGGATACCCTTTAATCATTTGTGCGTGGGTTGGATGGCGGGCGGCGTTGGGCCGTCTGTCCCGACATCCGGAAACCCCCGTCCGGTTACGTCCTTTCGATGCTGGCAGGTCTCCCGGCTTGCGGATCTCGGGCTTTGGGCCCGTTGGCGGCTCGGCCTTCCCAGGGCAATCCCCAGTGGCGTGTCGAGCCCCGATCCGGTCACGGTCGCGGGGGCGGCTGCGTTTGGCCCGAGGGCCGCGGCATTCCCTTTTCACCCAAGCCTTCTTGCCTGGGCACCAGCGGTTCGACTAGCGCCGAGCGGTGCGGCGATGTCAAGAGGGCGCAGCGCCGGGCGGCACCGGTTTTACGGGCTGGCCATGCGGCGTGGACAGATACGCCTCCGTCCAGGCCGCCTTCCAGTCGGCGAGGGCCCGGGCGGCCTTGGGATCGGTTTCGGACAGAATGCCCTCCAGGGTCGCCACCCAGGCGCGATAGTAGTCGTCGCTTCCGTCGAGTGGCCCTGTCGCGCGCGCTTTGGACAACGTGGCGCCGAACCGCTCGGCCCAGAGGGTCCAGGGAAAGTGCCCCGCTTCGTTCAGCGCGACCGCCAAAGCGAAGGCCTGCGCATGCCACGGGCGGTCGAACGGGGCCGGCGGTGGCGGCGCGCTCATGCGACCGGGCTCAGGTAACTTTCCCATAAATCCAGCATGATCGTGTCATGCGGACGTTTGGCAGCCGACCCCCAAAGCTCTTCGGCGCGGAAGGCCACTGTATAAAGCGGCTCGGGCGCCTCACCGAGGAAATGGGCGTTGCTGTCGGGCAAGACATGCGCCCCGTGGCACACCTCGATCGTGCCCACGCGCCCCATCGCGTAGCGCGGCAACCGGGAATGGCCACCGGGAACGGCCACGTTCGGGCTGTATGAGACGCTGCGGACGGCATCGCCGGATTTGAACTGCGGCGCGCGATCAATCTCGCGCGAATAGGGGGCGCGCTTGTTCTGGGACGCCGGAATGTCCTGCGCCCTCAGGGCTGACGGCTGCAGGTCTGCGGGCTCCGCCGGGGCGGCTTGGGCCAGTTCGTCGGCCGTGACAACCCCGCGCGCCACCAAGAGATCGGCCAGCCCGGCCATCCAACGTTCGTAGTAGCTGAAGCGCGTATAATCCTTTGGCGCGAGGCTTTCCCGGGCGTGACGGCTGGCATCAATGTTCCAGGCGCCCACCGTTGCGCTGAGCACCGTCACCGCCATCGCGTGCGCTTCCCAATCGCTGTGAAACACGACGGAGTCGTCGGTGTCGGGGACAGGACCATCGCCGTAGCGTCCCCCCATGTCGTGCAAACGGTTCATGCCGCGGCCTCGGGGCGAAGCGCCTGTCCCGTCCCGATCATGCTGTCACGGGTCACGAGCGCGGTCAGCTGATCTTCGCTCCAGCCGTCTGTGCCGTCGGGACGTTCGGGAATGACGAGGTAGCGCACCTCTGCCGTGCTGTCCCAGACCCGAATGGCGGTATCCTCGGGCAGGGTCACACCAAATTCCGCCAGCACCGCCCGCGGCTCGCGCCCGATAGGCGTCCGACTTGTACCATGTCGGCGGAATGCCCAGGACCGCCCATGGGTAGCAACTGCACAAGGTGCAAACGACCATGTTGTGCGTGTCCGGCGTGTTCTGGACGGCCACCATATGTTCGCTCTGGCGACCGGCGATCCCGAGCGAGTCGAGCGCGGCGGTCGCGTCTTCCATCATCCAGGCGTGGAACGCGGGATCAGCCCATGATTTGGCCACCGCCCGCGCCCCGTTGCGGGGCCCGATTTCAGTTTCATAGAGCGCGATCAGCGCGTCGATGGCGGCGGGGTCGATCAGGCCCTTGGACACCAAAAGGCTTTCCAGCGCCTTGACCCGAAGTTCCGGGTCATCGGGCAGCAAACTGTGTGGATGCGCGGGGTCGTGCGTGTGGTCATGAGGCATGTGCGCAGGACGCCATACGAAACTGACCAAGTCAATGTTGTGGTGGGGCGAAACAGGCGACACAATCTGTAGATGCGTGCACTGTCGACCTGCATAAATTTCCATCAAGCTATGGATTTGTGCTTTTCCATATGGAAACATTATCGGGCTGTTACATGCACGATACAAACCGGCGGTAAGCGCGCCTCATCCGGCCAAGGGTCGGCTCAGAAAACCTGTTGCAGTGCAGCGCCGAGACTTACTCGGAAATGGGAGAGAAAAATGAACACCAAAGCTTTTGCAGTCACCACAGCAGCCAGTGTGCTGGCCTTGGCCAGTGCCGCGTCTGCCGAAACTGAAATCAACTTCTGGCACGCCATGGGCGGCCAGTTGGGTGAGCGCACGGACGCCTTCGCAACCACCTTCAATGGGTTGCAGGACCAGTGCGTGGTGAACTCGGTTTACCAGGGCAACTACACCGAAACCATGACCGCCGCGATCGCCGCCTTCCGCGCCGGCGAACAGCCGCACATCGTCCAGGTGTTCGAGGTTGGCACCGCAACCATGATGTCCGCCGAAGGTGCGGTCTACCCGGTCCACCAGCTGATGGAAGACCAGGGCATGGACTTCGACGAAAGCAGCTACATCCCGGCCGTGATCTCGTACTACTCGGACACCGACGGGAACATGCTGTCGCTGCCCTTCAACTCGTCCACGCCGGTGATGTGGGTCAACCTTGACCTGTTCGCCGCCAACGATCTGGAAATCCCGACCACGTGGGACGAAGTGATCGCGGCTGCACGTGTTCTGAAAGACGCGGGTGTGGCTTCGCCGCTCGGTTTCGGCTGGCAGTCCTGGTCGATGATCGAAAACTTCTCGGCGTGGCACGACGTGCAGATCGGCACCCTGGAAAACGGGTTTGCTGGCACTGAAACGGAAATGACCATCAACAACGAAGCCGTTGTGAACCACATCCAGCGGATCGCGGACATGGTTGACGAAGGCCTGTTCGTCTACGGCGGCCGCCGGGGTGACAGCCGCCCGCAGTTCGTGAACGGTGAAGCTGCGATGTGGATCAACTCCTCGGCCTATTTCGGCGGGTTTGTCGCCGACATCCAGGACTTCGAGTTCACGCAGGCACCGCTGCCGCTGGACACTGCCGTCCGTGCAGAGCCGCAGAACTCGATCATCGGGGGCGCAACCCTCTGGACGCTGAGCGGGCATGAGGATGCGGAATACGCCTGTGCGGCGCAATTCCTGCAGTTCCTCTCGGGCACCGAGCAGCAGGCAGATTGGGCACAGGCCACCGGCTATGTTCCGATCACCAATGCCGCCGCTGAGCTGATGGAAGAGCGCGGTTTCTTCGCCGACAACCCGGGCACCGACGTTGCAATCACGCAGCTGAGCCTGAACGAGCCGACCGCAAACTCGCGCGGTCTGCGGTTCGGCAACTTCGTTCAGATCCGTGACATCATCAACGAAGAGCTGGAAGCCGTCTGGGCCGGTGACAAGACCGCCCAAGAGGCCATGGATGCCGCTGTGGCGCGGGGCAACGAGCTGCTGCGCCGCTTCGAAGCCACCTCTGGCTCTTAAGCGCTCATCAGCGATCCTAAGGCCGGCCGGGGCGTTGACCCCCGGCCGGTTCCCCTTTTGACTATTGGTCACCCATGGAAAAACGTGTCGTCTTCCACAATCGCTGGCTGCCTTACCTTCTGGTGGCGCCACAGATCGCGGTCACGCTGATCTTCTTCATCTGGCCGGCCTATCAGGCGCTCGAGACCTCTTTCTACCTCGAAGACGTGTTCGGCTTCTCCCGCACCTTCGTGTGGTTCGAGAACTTCACCCGGCTTTTCAATGACGACAGCTACCTGCGCAGCTTCTGGACGACGCTGGTGTTCGGCCTGTTGGTAACGTTCATTTCCATGGGCATGGCCCTGGCGCTTGCCGTGTGCGCCAACCGCGTGATCCGAACGGCGACCGCGTATCGCACCTTCCTGATCTGGCCCTACGCCGTGGCCCCCGCATTGGCCGGGGTCTTGTGGTTCTTTATGATGAACCCGACGCTTGGCATCGTGGCCTACATGCTGGAGACGACCTTCGGTGTCGATTGGAACCACTATGTGAATGGCAACCAGGCCCTCTTGATGGTGATCGTTGCCGCGGCGTGGAAGCAGATCAGCTATAACTTCCTGTTCTTTCTGGCCGGTCTACAATCCATCCCGAAGTCCATGATCGAGGCGGCCGCAATTGATGGCGCCAGCCCGACGCGCCGCTTCTGGACGATCGTCTTTCCGCTGCTGAGCCCGACGACCTTCTTCCTGCTGGTGGTCAACCTTGTCTACGCCTTCTTCGATACCTTCGCGATCATCCACGCGACCACCAGCGGCGGGCCGGCAGACGCAACGTCGATCCTCGTCTACAAGGTCTATTCGACCGGCTTTGTCGGGCAGGATTACGGGTCGTCCGCGGCGCAGTCGGTGATCCTGATGGCGCTTGTCGTGGCGATGACCTTCGTCCAGTTCCGCTTCATCGAACGGAAGGTGCAATACTGATGGTTGAAAATCGTCCCTTCGCCGCCGTTCTGACGCATATCGTTCTCATCCTGGGCATCGTCTTTCTGTGCTTCCCGGTCTGGGTCGCTCTGGTCGCATCCACCCACACGGGTGAGGCGCTGGCCCAATCCCCCATCCCCCTCTGGTTCGGGGATCAGGCCATTGCAAACTATTCGCAGTTGCTGATCGAAGGCTCGCCCGCGGTCGGCGGTGTGCCGCTGTCAACCATGATGATCAACTCGCTGATCATGGCGGTGGGGATCACGTTCGGCAAAATCGCGATCAGCCTGATTTCCGCCTTTGCGATTGTCTATTTCCGGTTCCCGTTCCGGATGCTGTTCTTCTGGCTCATCTTCATCACGCTGATGTTGCCGGTCGAAGTGCGGATCTTGCCCACCTATGACGTGGTGGCCTCGCTTGGCATGCTCAACAGCTATTCGGGTCTGATCATCCCCCTGATCGCGTCGGCCACAGCGACCTTCCTGTTCCGGCAGTTCTTCCTCACGATCCCGGACGAGTTGGTGGAAGCCGCCCGGATTGATCGCGCGGGGCCGGTCCGCTTCTTCTTCGACATTCTGTTGCCGCTGTCGAAAACCAACATCGCGGCACTGTTCATCATCCTGTTCATCTTCGGTTGGAACCAATACCTCTGGCCCTTCCTGATCACGACAGACACCGACCTCTACACCATCGTCATGGGCATTCAGCGCATGGTCAATGTGGGCGAGGGGCTGCCGATCTGGCACCTCACCATGGGGACCGCCATCCTGGCGATGATCCCGCCGGTGATCGTGGTGCTGGCAATGCAGCGCCTGTTCGTCAAAGGGCTTGTGGAAAGCGAGAAATAACATGGCAGATCTCAAACTCTCCAAAGTCGGCAAAACCTATCAGGGCGGCGTGACCGCCGTGACGGACGCGAATGTCGACATCGCGGATGGCGAGTTCATCGTTCTTGTCGGCCCGTCCGGCTGCGGGAAATCAACGATCCTGCGCATGATCGCGGGTTTGGAGACGATCACGGACGGCACCGTCGAAATCGATGGGCGGGTCGTGAACGATCTGGAACCGGGTGAGCGGGACATCGCGATGGTGTTCCAGAACTACGCGCTTTACCCGCACATGACCGTGCGAAAGAACATGGAATACGGCCTGAAAAACCAAGGCATGCCACGGCCCGAAATCGACAAGCGCATTGCCGAAGCCGCGGCAACGCTTCAGATCGAACGCTTCCTTGACCGCAAGCCACGGCAGTTGTCGGGGGGGCAGCGTCAGCGCGTGGCCATGGGGCGCGCAATTGTCCGCGAACCCTCCGTATTCCTGTTTGACGAGCCGCTGTCGAACCTGGACGCGAAACTGCGCACGCAGTTGCGGGCCGAGTTGAAGGATCTGCATCAGCGTTTGGGCGCGACCTTTGTTTTCGTCACCCACGACCAGGTCGAAGCCATGAGTTTGGCCGACCGGATCGTGATTATGTCGGAGGGCCGGATCGAGCAGATCGGCACGCCGATGGACCTGTATGAAACGCCGGCCAGCACCTTCGTGGCCGAATTCATCGGGGCGCCACCCATGAATGTCGCGCCGATCGAGTCGGATGCCGGGCGCGCCTTTGCAGAGATGATGGTCGACGTTCCGGCCGGGTCCAAAGCCCTTGGGATCCGGCCCGAAGCGCTCTCCCTGAACGCGCGTGGACCTGCCGCGAAGGTTGGGCTGGTCGAGGTTTTGGGGGCCGAAACCCTCGTTCACTTGCGTTTGGGAACAGACAGCCTGATCCTGCGCACCGGGCATGGCCACAGCTTTTTGGAAGGCCAGGACGTGACCCTTGGCGCCGAGCCGTCGGCCTTCACAGCCTTTGATGTCAACGGGCGTGCAATTGCCCATGCGACGCGTGCGTCCAGCCACGTGGCCTGACGCAACGATCCTTTGCTTGGCGAAGCGCGGCAACAGGTCTCGCCCCTGTGGCACTTCGATCCGTGGACGCGGGGATTTCGGTATTCTATTGCATACCAAAATCACGGGCCTTTGTTTGGGCCAGGATCAAAGGAAGGGCCGGACCGATGGACGCCAACGCCACGCCAGACATCATTTACACCAAAGTTGACGAAGCGCCCGAGCTTGCCTCGGCGTCGTTCTTGCCGATCATTCAGCGCTTCGCGGATGCCGCTGGCGTGTCGGTTGGCACCAAGGACATCTCGCTGGCGGGCCGGATTTTGGCGGCGTTCCCCGACCACCTGACCGATGATCAGCGGATCTCGGACGATCTGGCGGAACTTGGGGAGCTGGTGAAGACGCCCGAGGCCAATGTCATCAAGCTGCCGAACATTTCGGCCTCGGTGCCGCAGCTTGTCGCCGCCGTGAAGGAACTGCAGGGTCAAGGCTACGCGATCCCGGACTATCCCGAAGACCCGCAAACCGATGCGGAAAAAGCGGCACGGGCCGCCTATGACGCCATCAAGGGCTCAGCCGTGAACCCGGTCCTGCGCGAAGGCAATTCGGATCGACGCGCGGCGGCAGCGGTTAAGAACTACGCCCAAGCCAACCCGCATCGCATGGGCGCCTGGACGGCGGACAGCAAAACCCGCGTGGCGTCCATGTCGGGCGGTGACTTCTTCTCGAACGAGGTTTCGGCAACCCTGGCCGACGCGACGGGCGCCAAGATCGTCCACGTCGCCGCCGACGGCACCGAAACGGTCCTGAAGGATGGGCTTAGCTACCCCGCGGGCACTGTGGTTGACGCGACCTTCATGTCGGCGGCGGCCCTGTCGTCCTTCCTGGCCGACGAGATCGAGAAAACCAAAGCCGAGGGGGTGCTGTTCTCGCTCCACATGAAGGCCACCATGATGAAGGTTTCGGACCCGATCATCTTTGGTCACGCCGTCAAGGCGTGGCTGGCCCCGGTCTTCGAGGCACAAGGCGACAAGCTTGAGGCACTGGGCGTTAATCCGAACTCGGGTCTTGGCGACCTGCTGGACCGGGTCAAGGACGATGCAGAGATCATGGCAGCAATCGACGCGGTGACCGCCGCGCGCCCGCCGATGTACATGGTCGACAGCGACAAAGGCATCACCAACCTGCATGTGCCGTCCGATGTGATCATCGACGCCTCCATGCCCGCGCTGATCCGCGGCGGCGGCAAAGGCTGGGGGCCGGATGGCAATGAAGACGATGCGGTTTGCGTCATTCCGGACAACTCCTATGCGCCGGTCTATGACGAGACGATCAACTTCTTCAAAGCGAACGGCGCCCTGAACCCGGCCACCGCCGGCACGGTCCAGAACCTTGGCCTGATGGCCCAGAAGGCGCAGGAATACGGCTCGCACCCGACGACGTTTGAAATGGCGGCGGCCGGTACGGTCCGGATGATCCTCGATGATGGCACCGTGCTGCACGAACACAGCGTCGAGGCAGGCGACATCTGGCGGTCGGCCAGTGCCCGCAAAGCCCCGATTGAGGATTGGGTGAACCTCGCGATTGATCGCCAGGCGGCTACGGGCTACCGCGCGATTTTCTGGCTTGATGCGACGCGCGCGCATGACGCCGAGCTGATCAAATACGTCACCCCGATTCTCGAGGCCAAGGGCGTCGCCGACAAGTTCGAGATCATGGCCCCGCGCGAAGCGACCCGAGCCAGCCTCGAGACGATCACCAAGGGCGAAAACACCATCGCCATCACCGGCAACGTGCTGCGGGATTACCTCACGGACCTGTTCCCGATCCTCGAACTGGCGACCTCGGCCAAGATGCTGTCCATCGTGAAGCTGATGAATGGCGGCGGCTTGTTCGAAACCGGCGCCGGGGGCTCGGCCCCCAAACACGTGCAGCAGCTTCAGGGGGAAAACCACCTGCGCTGGGACAGCCTCGGCGAATTCTGTGCGTTGGGGGAAAGCTTCAAGTTCCTCGCCGACGCCAAGTCGAATGCGAAGGCCCGCGTGTTGGGCAATGCCGTGGATGCGGCAACACAAGGGATCCTGGATCACGGGCGCAGCCCGGGTCGGAAGGTGGGCCAGCCCGACAACCGCGACAGCCACTATTGGTTCGCCCGGTATTGGGCCGAAGCCCTCGCCGCCCAAAGCGACGACGCCGATCTTGCCGCCCATTTCGCGCCCGTCGCGGCGCAGCTTGCCGATGGCGAGGCGGCCATCCTGGCCGAACTGCATGACGGTCGCGGCACGGCTGTGGATCAGGGCGGATATTACCACCCCGATGCCGCCAAAACGGCCGCGAACATGCGCCCGTCGTTGACGTTGAACGGGATCATCGGGTAGAGCCGAACCTGCGCCCGACGCGACATGAAACGCCGCTCTTCGGGGCGGCGTTTTTCGGGCCATCCGGCCCGGACTGCGTCCCCGAATCGACCGCGGATATCAGCGCGATGGCCGATGGGTCGCCGCGGAACGCAGGCGCGTTCGGGCAAAATCGCGGAGAAAAACAGCGCTCATCCCCGGACTAACCCCCCTGACAGGCTTGGATTTTGGTGTTCACATGAAGTTTATGCGCCTATAGTGCCCTATGGGGTCCCGCTTGAAATAGGTGTGTCATGATACGCTCGGAGCTGATTCAGAAAATCGCGGATGAAAACCCGCATCTCTACCAGCGCGACGTTGAGCGGATCGTGAATGCCATCTTCGAAGAAGTGATTGAGGCCATGGCCGCCGGCGACCGCGTGGAGTTGCGCGGGTTCGGGGCGTTTTCTGTCAAAAAGCGCGACGCGCGCGTCGGCCGGAATCCGCGGACGGGCGAAAGTGTCGAGGTTGAGGAAAAGCACGTGCCTTTCTTCAAGACCGGGAAACTGCTACGGGATCGATTGAACGGCTCCGAGTAACCCCGAAAGGTCCAGTCCGGGATGAGACTTCTCCGACTTCTAAAATATGCGTTCCTGATCGTTGTCGCGATCGGGTTGGTTCTGGTGGCCATGGCCAACCGTGACATCGTCACCTTGGAATTGATCCCGGTCGAATTGAGCAGTTGGGTCGGCGTGCATTACGCAATCGAACTCCCACTGTTTCTCGTGGTGTTGGGCGGCGTGGTTGTTGGTCTTTTGGTCGGTTTTGTCTGGGAATGGATCCGTGAAAGCCGCCACCGCAGCGAAGCCAAGACGCAACGTCGCCAGGCGCAGCGGCTGGAGCGCGAAGTGCGCGAGATGAAAGGCCGCGAGAACGAGGGCAAGGACGAAATTCTCGCGCTTGTCGACGACGCCAGCGCGGCCCGCTAGACCCAGATGGACATTGCGATCAAGTTTTGTGGCCTGACCCGGCCGCAGGATATCGCCGCGGCCGCTGATGCGGGCGCGCGGTATGTGGGGTTTGTGTTCTTTCCGAAATCGCCCCGCAATGTCAGTGCCGACATCGCCCGACCCTTGGCCCTGGACGTGCCGCCCGGCGTGGCGAAGGTCGGGCTGGTCGTCGATCCGGACGACGACACCCTGACGCGCCTTTTGGCCGATGTGCCACTCGATGTGCTCCAACTTCACGGTCATGAAAGCCCGGCCCGTGTCGCCGAGGTGAAGCAAAAGTTCGGCCTGCCGGTCATGAAAGCGGTCGGCATCGCGGACGCCAGCGATCTGCCCCAGATCGACGCCTACGCCGCAGTTGCGGATCAACTCTTGATTGACGCCAAACCGCCCAAGGGCGCGGATCTTCCCGGCGGCAATGGGTTGTCCTTCGATTGGCAGCTTCTGGCGGGACGCAAGTATTGGACCAAACCCTGGATGCTGGCGGGCGGGCTGTCCCCCGCCAACGTCGCGGAAGCGGTGCGCCGCACAGGCGCGAAGCAGGTGGACGTGTCCTCGGGCGTGGAATCACGCCCAGGCGAGAAAGACCCGGCCAAGATGGCGGCCTTTGCTGCGGCATTGACCGACCCGGCGCCGCCCCGCCTTTAACGCTCTGCTAACCATCATTGGCCATGCTGAGGCCGATGACAGGCTTGCCCGATCATATGACACCGGAGATGTGGCTGGCGCAGGTGTTCGCCTCGCAGGAAGCGCGCCGCGGTGGCGTCCTCAAACGACAGATCGCGGATGTTGAACGTCTTGTCGGGCGGGACCGGTTCCTGGATGCGGCTGCCGCGCGCGGCTTCCAAGTGCTTCAGAACGGGCGCCATTTCATCGTTCTTTGCAACCTGCACCCTGTTCATCGCCTGCGCGCCCCGAACGGGCTTTCCAAAGCCCGTTCCGAACCCGCCGCGCGGCGGGTTCTGACGCGGTTTCAAAACCGCGTCTAAAAGGCGGTTTTCACCGCCTTGCCCTTGCCGAGGGGCGGGGACCGGGCTACCCCTCTGTGGGTTCAAGGAAGGGGCGCGGATATGCCAGACGACATACTGAACAGTTTCATGACCGGACCCGACGAAAATGGCCGGTTCGGCGATTTCGGCGGCCGGTTTGTAAGTGAGACCCTGATGCCGCTCATTCTCGAGCTGGAGCGTCAGTACGAGCACGCCAAGACCGATGACAGCTTCTGGGCGGAAATGCATGATCTCTGGACGCATTACGTCGGCCGTCCCTCGCCGCTTTATTTCGCCGAGCGTCTGACCGAGCAACTGGGCGGCGCCAAAATCTACATGAAGCGCGACGAGTTGAATCACACCGGAGCGCACAAGATCAACAATGTGCTCGGCCAGATCATCCTGGCGCGGCGGATGGGCAAGACCCGGATCATCGCGGAAACCGGCGCGGGCCAGCATGGTGTGGCAACCGCAACGGTCTGTGCGAAGTTTGGGTTGAAGTGCATCGTGTACATGGGCGCGCATGACGTTGAACGCCAAGCGCCGAATGTGTTCCGGATGAAGCTTCTGGGCGCCGAGGTGGTGCCGGTCACGTCGGGGCGGGGCACGCTCAAAGACGCGATGAACGACGCTTTGCGCGATTGGGTGACCAATGTCCGCGACACGTTCTACTGTATTGGCACCGTGGCCGGGCCGCATCCCTATCCCGCGATGGTGCGGGATTTCCAGGCGATCATTGGCAAGGAAGCCAAGGCGCAGATGATGGCCGCGGAAGGGCGTTTGCCCGACACGATCATCGCGGCCATCGGCGGCGGGTCGAACGCGATGGGTCTGTTCTTCCCGTTCCTTGACGACAAGGACGTCTCGATCATTGGCGTGGAAGCCGGCGGCAAAGGCGTGAACGCGAAGATGGAGCATTGCGCCAGTCTCACGGGCGGACGTCCGGGCGTTCTGCACGGCAACCGCACCTATCTGTTGCAGGACGAGGATGGCCAGATCTTGGAAGGGCATTCGATCTCTGCAGGGCTCGATTACCCGGGCATCGGCCCGGAACATTCATGGCTGCACGAGATCGGGCGCGCGCAATACGTCTCCATCACGGATGTCGAAGCGCTTGAGGCCTTCCAGCTGTGCTGTCAGACAGAGGGCATCATTCCGGCGCTCGAGCCGTCCCACGCGCTTGCGCATGTGGCCAAGATCGCACCGGAACTGCCGGCGGATCACATCATCTGCATGAACATGTGCGGACGCGGCGACAAGGACATCTTCACGGTGGCCCGCGCCTTGGGATGGGACATGCAGGAGGCCTGACGCCGGTCAAGCCCGCGCGGTCACATACCGTGCTGCTGGAGCACGTCCAGCGGCACGATATCAAGGGCACGTTCATGCGTGGCCGCGAGGTTCACGCGCGGCGCGACGCCCTCGTCATGTGCTTGAAGAAGCCGGCTGGCGCACAGGCACCATTGATCTCCGGGCTTCAATCCCGCGAACTGGTATTCCGGCCGGGGCGTCGACAGATCATTGCCGACATATTTCGAGAACGCGAGAAATTCGGCTGTCATCACGGCACAGACGGTGTGGGATCCCTGATCTTCGTCGCAGGTGTCGCACGCCCCATTGCGAAAGAACCCCGTCATCGGATCCATCGAGCAACTCTGCAAAGGCTCCCCCAGGACATTGACCGATGCGGCCATGGAAAATGGCATCGCGTGCTCCCCCTTCTACCTCACCCGGGTCAACCGTAGCAGGTGCCGGACGGGGCGCAATCGTCAAACCAACCAGCGGATCCAGCGTCCGTGATAATCCACACGGGCCAGGGCGTGCGGCTGGTCCGTGTCGGCTGGCCAGATCTGGGCCGTCAGCGCCGCCCCTTTCATGTCTCCATCGGCTTCCATCGCCACATGCGCCAGGGGCGCGTCCTCGGTGGCCGCCCGGCCCGCGGCGTCCAGGGCTGCGCGGCAGGCCGCTTTCGTGTCCTCGGGGAAGTACTGCCAGGCAATTGAATGGTAGACGATGTGGAGATGACCCGGGCGCCGTGTCGCAAGTCGCTGCTCCAACCACGCCGCTGCATCCCCCTGCGCAGGCCTGTCCTGGCTGAGGTCCATCGCCGCTTGGGTCAGAGCCAACCGGTCCGGCTGGTCGGGCCAAAGGTAGGCGAGCAGACGCAACCTCTCCGTTGGGTCATGCGGGTTGAGCGGGTTAAGATCAACGGCCGCGCGTTCGGTGACGTCAAACGGGACGCTCTGCGGCGGCGCTCCGTCCCACTGCGGGCGGAAGCGCACGGGGCTGTCCGGGATGCCATGCACCTGCCCGTCGACCTCCAAAGCGTAGCGATCGAGGGTCATGTTCAGACCGGCGCTGGCCCCCAGTTCCGAAAGAACCACCGGTTTCGGGCAGCGTTGAAGGACCCACCATATCGCCGGCAGCAGCATACCCGACCGCCGGACTTCGTCGGTTTGCGGGGCCTGGTCCAGCCAAGACATCAATCGGGCTTCGTGGGTGTCGAACGCCGCTTCGATCGCCGTCCACAGCGCGTCGTCGGATGCGGTCTGCGGGGGATACACGGCCGCGAGATGCGGGTCCGTTCCGTCCAGGACCAAGCCGTGCAACGCACCCGCAACCCGTAACGGGATGGATTGCGCCCCGGCGTGTACCTCGCCCGGCCAGTCCAGCAGGCGGCGTGCGACGACCGAATTCGGACGCAAACGGTCTGCAAACAGCGGCATCAACCGGCCCATGAACGGGGACCCAAGCATGGCGCACGCCTTGCCCTGGCCGACAAAGGCCTTCCGGAGGCGATCGCTCATCGAAACCGATCCACAAGTTTCTGCAAAGGACTCCGGTCATCGGGCTCGGGCGCTGATCCGTCCGACCCGCCAGCCTCGGGTGTCGCGGCCGCTGGACGGGCAGCCTTGGGCGTCGTCGAGGACCGCGGCGGGGCGGTCCGCAAGGCGACAGCATTCATGAAGCGGCCCGTGTCGCCCTTGGCCAGGTCGGGCGCCCCATCCGCGATCCCGCGCATCAGGTCGTCCAGCCAATCTGTGTCGGCCTTCGCGAAGTCCGACAGGACATAGCCCGCAACCCGATCCTTGTGGCCGGGATGGCCGATCCCCAGGCGGACCCTGTTGTAGGCGTCCCCGATATGACCATGCATCGAGCGAAGCCCATTGTGCCCCGCGTGCCCACCGCCCGATTTGACGCGCAGCTTGCCGGGGGCCAAATCCAATTCGTCATGGAAAACAGTGACATCCTCTGGCGCCAACTTGAAAAACCGCACCGCTTCGCCGACCGATTGCCCGGACCGGTTCATGAAGGTTTCCGGCTTGATCAGAAGCACCTTCTCGCCCGCCAGAACGCCTTCGCAGATCTTGCCCTGGAACTTGGCCCGCCATGGTCCGAAACCATGGCCTTCGGCAATCCGATCCACGGCCATCCAGCCGATATTGTGACGATTGCCCGCGTATTTGGCGCCCGGATTGCCCAGGCCAACCCACAGTTTCATAGTGCAGTCCTCCGGCCTTGGTCCCTGATGCCAGTGCCGTCGCGATTTGCCAAGCTGGAACACCGAACTGGGTCGTGCAATGCTGCCCCGCAACACGACATGCCACTGACATCCTGATCGCGCCGGGACGTCACGTTTTGACAGGAGAGGGTGTCCCTTGGCTGTGACCCACGACTTCATCCTGAACGATGTTCACCTGACGCTGCCCGATGCCCTGGCGACGCCTGGGATTCTGCAGAAACTGCGGGACGGGCATTACGAAGCCGACGAAGCCAAGGCCGTGTCTCGATGCGTGCAGCCTGGGTTTCGCGTGCTCGATATCGGCGCGGGGATGGGATACGTCTCGGTGCTGGCCGCGCAGCGCACGGGGCCGGAAAACGTCCTGGCCGTTGAGGCCAATCCCGATCTCCTCCCGGTGATCGAGGCGAACCTGGTGGCCAACGATGCCGGTGGCGCCTCGGTGCTCCATGGCGCTGTGAGCGGCCCGGCCGAAGACGGCGCGACGGCGCCGCTTCATCTGGCGGCCGGCTTTACCGCGTCCAGCATGCGCGGCACCGGGACGGGCCCGACGGTCGAGGTTCCGCTTATTCCAATCCGGGACCTGCTCGAAGCGCAGCGCCCGCATGTTGTGTTCATGGATATCGAAGGTGGCGAGGCCGACCTGTTCGGGCACCCGTGGAAATGCCCTCTGCGATACTTCGTGGTGGAACTGCACCCCAAGAAGTACCACGCGCGGGTCATCCAGAAGATCGTTGATTTCATGTCCGCGATGGACATGACCTATGACCCGGTCGTATCGCGTGGAAAAGTCCTTGGATTCAAGAAAATCTGGGGGGATGAGGCATAGAGTCTTCGAAATTGGCATTCCCATATTCTACATATTTTTCCGGGTTTTGGGTGTGAATCCCCAAAATACTATCACTTTTAAAATCTATCCACAGATCGGTTCAATTTTACCGATACAGCGCGCCTCGGAACGCGCAGCGCGCGCGCCACATGCCCAAAATCGGGGCGCTGTCCGACCCTGAGGCGGCGTGACAACCCCGCGATAGCACTCCTTTGTGCCGCATTGTTCGCGCCGGGCGCGGTTGCTACCAACGCGGCACGTCCGGAGGAGAACCCCAAGAATGCCCGTCATCACCGAGATCGAAGATCTGCGTCGCATCTACAAACGCCGTACGCCGAAGATGTTTTACGACTATGCCGAGACGGGCAGTTGGACCGAGCAGACGTTCCGAGAAAACAGCAGCGACTTTGACGACATCCGGCTGCGCCAGCGGATCGCCGTGGACATGACCAACCGCACCACCGCCAGCCAGATGGTCGGGCAGGATGTGGCAATGCCCGTGGCCTTGGCGCCGGTTGGCCTGACCGGCATGCAACGGGCGGATGGAGAGATACTGGCCGCGAAGGCCGCCGAAAAGTTCGGTGTGCCCTTTACGCTCAGCACGATGTCGATCTGTTCCATCGAAGATGTGGCCAGCCGGACCGAGAAGCCGTTCTGGTTCCAAGTCTACACATTGCGCGACGACGACTTCATGAAGCGACTGTTCGACCGTGCGAAAGAGGCGAAGTGTTCGGCCCTGGTGATCACGGTTGACCTTCAGATCATGGGCCAGCGGCACAAAGACTCGAAGAACGGGTTGTCGGCGCCGCCCAAGTTCACCGCCGCCTCGATGTTGAACCTTGCAACAAAGATTCCGTGGGGTTTGGAAATGCTTCAGACGCCACGCCGCTTCTTCGGCAACATCGTGGGTCATGCGAAAGGCGTCTCTGACCCATCGTCGCTCGCGTCCTGGACGGCCGAGGCCTTTGACGCCTCCCTGAATTGGGAGCGGATCAAGGAGTTCCGGTCGTGGTGGGATGGCCCGGTTATCCTCAAGGGCATTCTCGATGTCGAAGACGCCAAGATGGCCGCCAATGTCGGCGCAGACGCGATCGTGGTGTCAAACCACGGCGGGCGGCAGTTGGATGGCGCGCTGAGTTCGATCAAGATGCTGCCGCACATCATGGACGCCGTTGGCGACAAGATCGAGGTGCATTTCGACAGCGGCATCCGCTCCGGGCAGGACGTGCTGAAGGCCTTGGCCCTCGGCGCGAAAGGCACCTATATCGGGCGCGCCTTTGTCTATGGCTTGGGCGCGATGGGCCAGCCCGGCGTCACCAAGGCGCTGGAGGTCATTCACAAGGAACTAGATACCACCATGGCGCTCTGCGGAGAGCGGGATGTCGCCAACCTGGGAAAGCATAACCTGTTGGTTCCGAAAGAATTTTACGGCGATTGGGCCTGACGCGATCGGAGAATGACGGCAAGCAGCGGGGCGATCAAGGCAAGGGCCGCGACGACCGCAAACGCGACGCGCAATCCAAACGCGTTCGAGACGAACCCGACCACGACGGGCGAGAACAGGAACGCGCCGAACCCCATGACCATCACCAGGGCGACGGCCCGCACCCGCTGTGCAGGTGGCACCATGCGCCCGACCAGCGCGATGGCAACCGGGCCAACAACAGACGTTCCAAGCCCGATCACGCCAAAGCCGACATAAGCGACCCACGGGCTGCCGGCGATGGCGGCCAATAGGGCGCCCGCGCAGGCCATGCCGGACCCCAGGGTCACGACCGCAAGCTCCGAAAACCGTTCCGCGATGGCTTGGCCTGACAGTCGCCCAAACGCCATCGTCAGCCCCAGAATGGCCGGTGCAAACGCGCCTTCGGCCGCGCGTCCGCCCAATGTGCGCTCTACATGGAGCGCCGACCAGCTTTCGACCACGGCCTCGACAAAGAACGCCGTCAGGACGATCCCCCCGCACAACAGCACGACGACCCAGGGCAGAACGCTGGACTTCCGCGCCTCGTCAGAAACCGGGGCAAAGGCCGTCCGCATCCAGATACTGCCCACCAGGACAACGGCCGAGATCGCGGCGAAAATCGCGAAGGAGGACCACCCGGCCTCGCGCGCGGCGCCTGTGGCCAGTGCCGAAAGGGCGTAGGCGAGGGAAAAGAGCCCATGGTTGGCGTTCATGAGGGGGCGGTTATGGACCGCCTCCAACTCCGACACACGCGCGTTCGACAGGATGTCGACCAGACCGGATGCAAGGCCCATCGCGAAGATGGCGATCAGGAAGCCAACCGGTGTCGTCATCAATCCGGGCAGCAGGAACGCCGCCGCAAGCAGGACGACCGACAGGCGAAGCGATTGTTCCCGCAGTTTCGCATCCACACGCGGGGCCAGCCACATGGTCGTCAGAAGACCCGCCGGGCTGGCCAGCAGGAGCAGCCCGAACATCGCATCGTCGACACCAATTTGTGATTTTAAAACAGGAACCTGCGCAGCAAAGCTGCCCCACATCAACCCGATGGCCACGAACCCCAGAACAGGGCGGCGGGATACGGATATGGCAGAGAGAACGGACATGTCCGCGCCCTTGCCATGCATGCCGGTCGCAAACAAGACAGGATCGGCGGCATCCCCGGAAGAATCGCCTTTTCAATTCCTCCGATCTGACCTATACGCGCGGCTTCACGCGGCCCGACACCCTTGGAGGCAGCCGCATTTACATTGATGGAGAATTCCTATGGCTGGTGAGATTCCTGATCTTATCGCCGAGGCACGGACGGGGACAGGCAAGGGGGCCGCTCGTCAAGCACGCCGTGACGGCAAAGTGCCCGGTATCATTTATGGCGGTGGCAGCGACCCACTTCCGATCCAAATCCCCTTCAACGAGCTTCTGAAGCGTCTCAAGCAGGGCCGGTTCCTGTCGACGCTGTTCAACATGAAGGTCGAAGGCCAGGACGATGTGCGCGTGATCTGCCGCAACGTTCAGCGTGACGTGGTGAAGGATCTGCCGACCCACGTCGATTTCATGCGCCTCAAGCGCACCTCGAAAATCGCACTGTTCATCCCGGTTGAAGTTGTGGGCGACGATGTTTCCCCCGGCATCAAGCGCGGTGGCGTTTTGACGATGGTCCGCCCTGAGGTGGAACTGGTCGTGACCGCGGGCGATATCCCCGATCACATCACCATCGACATCAGCGAATTGTCGGTTGGCGACACGGTGACGATCTCGTCGGTGGACCTGCCCAAAGGCGTGAAGCCCACGATCGACCGCGACTTCGTGATCGCCAACATCACGGCGCCGTCGGGTCTCGTCAGTGCTGAGAACGCCGAAGGCGATGACGCAGACGGCGAAGCGGAAGAGGGCGGCGAAGAGTAACGTCGCGCCGCAAGGCCTTGAAAAAATTGAAACGCCGCGGGGAACCGTGGCGTTTTTTTGTGCGCGCTACGCTCAGGGCCAAGCGCCGACCGGTCGAGACCATAGAATGGCTCCGCCCAAAGGTGATGTCCGCCGATCTCTGCGAAAATGACCGATCCTACACCATGGCCATCGGCGATACGGGGCGATGGTTTGTGTCGTTGTCATCCGGGCCGGACACCGACGCGACGGCGCAAGGGGGTTGCATATAATACGATATCGTACTAAATGGATATTTAATACGATATCGCACTAAAGGATATGCTTCATGACCCTCTCTCGTCGAAAAACCCTCGCTCTCATTGGTGGGGGCGTGATTCTGGCCGCAACGGGCGGCGTTGCCTGGGAAGTGACCCGCCCCCTGACCACCGCGCTTACGCCATGGGGCAGGGCAGGGGACTATGCAGACCCGCGGATGCGCGCCCTCAGTTGGGCGATCCTGGCGCCGAATTCGCACAATATGCAGCCCTGGAAGGTCGATCTGTCGACGCCCGATCAGGCCGTGCTCTACGCCGATCTGGACCGTCTGTTGCCGGAAACCGATCCGTTCAACCGCCAGATCACCGTGTCGCTTGGCTGTTTTCTGGAACTGATGCGGATGGCTGCCCTTGAGGACGGGTATCGTGTTGAGGCCGACCTCTTCCCCGAAGGTGAGGATCCCGAGGGCCTCGACACGCGCCCCGTCGCGATTTGCCGGTTCCGTCCGACCGATGACGCGCCGGATCCCTTGTTTGCCTTGGCCGCCAATCGGCGCAGCAACAAGGAACCCTACGACATGGCCCGTCCGGTGCCGGACGATGTTTTGGGCCGGATCGCCTCGGTCGCGGGGGCGACACAGGTCGGTTTCACCAACGATCCGGCCGACGTGGCTGACCTGCGCGCGCTGACCGTGCGGGCGATGGAGATCGAAATCGACACGCCCCATACCTTTGGCGAAAGCGTTGACCTGTTCCGCATCGGCCGCCGCGAAGTGGAGGCGACGCCGGATGGGCTTGAGTTCCACGGACCGTCCTTCGAAACGATGCGACTGTTCGGTTTGTTCACGCGCGACGCGGCGCGTGACCCAAGCAGCACCGCGTTTGCCCAAGGCAAGGCGGCAACGCTGGCGCCGATTGATGCGGCGGCGGCCCATATCTGGACCGTCACGCCCGACAACACGCGGGTGACGCAAATCGCGGCGTGGCGGGATTGGCTGCGCCTCAACCTCGCGGCGGTCGCAGAAGGGGTCGGCTTCCACCCGCTGAGCCAGGCGCTTCAAGAATATCCCGAGATGTCAGAGATTTACCAAGCCGTTCACGGGTGTCTCGCGCCCGAAGGCGGCACGGTTCAAATGCTCTGTCGGTTGGGATATGGTCCCACGACCGGGCCCACACCCCGTTGGCCCGTCGAAGCAAAGATCCTGGATGCCTGAACGCGACCTGCGGACATATTTCGAACTCTTCAACGAGATTGGAATTCTTGAACAACTCAGCCGCGCCTTGTTCGAAGCGCGGCTGCCCCCCGGCGTTCTGGTGTCCCACTTTTCCATTCTGAACCACCTCGTGCGCGTCGGGGATGGTCGGACACCGCTGGAATTGGCAACGGCCTTCCAGGTGCCCAAGACAACGCTGAGCCACACGTTGGCGCTTGTCGAAAAGCGCGGCTGGATCGAGATGCGCCCGAACCCCGCCGACAAACGCTCGAAACAGGTGTGGCTGACCGATGCGGGGCGGTCGTTTCGCGACGCCGCGATCGAGTCGCTTCTGCCCGAGCTTGACCGTTTGGCCGGCGGCTTCCCCGAGCGGGATCTGCCTGAATTGATCGAGCGATTGTCCGCCATCCGCCGCTACATGGATGCCGCGCGCGACGGCGAGGCACAGCCGACCCTTCGGAATTAGGTTACATAAATCCGCGAAACGGCGGTTTTTTGTAATCTAAATCACGCGCGGTGGGCGCCGTCGGCCAGCGATTTGACGAAGGCCAAGACCTCGTCGACGGGTTTGCCGTTGCCAATCTCGGCGACAATGGCCGATCCCACGACGCAGCCATCGGCAACGCTGGCAATGGATTGGGACGCCTCCGGGGTCTTGATCCCGAACCCGACGATCACGGGCAAATCGGTCGCCGCCTTGATCCGCGCCACTTCGGGCGCGACGTCACCGGCCTTCGCCTCGGCGGCCCCGGTGATGCCGGTGATCGAGACGTAGTAGACGAACCCACTGGTGTTCTGCAGCACCTTCGGCAGGCGCACGTCATCCGTCGTGGGCGTGGCAAGGCGAATGAAGTTCAGACCCGCCTTCTGGGCCGGAATGCACAATTCGTCGTCCTCTTCCGGTGGCAGGTCGACGATGATCAGGCCGTCAATGCCGGCGGCCTTGGCATCCACGAGGAATTGATCGACGCCACGCGAATAGATCGGGTTGTAGTAACCCATCATCACGATCGGTGTCGTGTCATCGGTTTCTCGCAGGGCGCGCGCGATATCGAGGGTCTTTTCCAGCGTCTGGCCGGCCTCTAACGCCCGCTGCCCGGCCAGCTGGATCGTCGGGCCATCGGCCATCGGGTCGGTGAAGGGCAGGCCCAGTTCGATGATGTCCACGCCCGCCGCCGGAAGCCCTTTGACCACCTCGAGCGAGGTTTCGTAGTCCGGGTCACCGGCCATGACATAGGCGACAAAGGCCTTTTTGCCGTCGGCCTTCAGGCGCGCGAATGTATCATCGATGCGGGTCATGGCCCCTCCCGGTCGCAAATCTTGCAGCGGTTTGGGCCATGTCGCTCCGGAAATCAATGGGGGGCGCAAAACACATGTTTTGCAGGTCGGATTTTCTGCAAAATCCGACCCCTAGGCTGCCGTTTTGCGCCAGAACCGCCACGGCAGCGCCACGGCGGCAATCGCGATCCCCAGGGTGAAGCCCAACCACAGGCCGACGGCCCCGAAATCGAACACGATTCCCGCAAGATAGGCCGCCGGCAACGCGAGCGGCCAATAGGCGGTGAGCGTGATGGCCGTCGGAACCCGGTTGTCCATCATGCCCCGCAAGGCGCCCAAGCTGGTCGATTGGATCCCGTCAGCAATCTGCATGATGGCCAGAACCACGAACAGGGCGGCGGCCAGCTCGATCACCTCGGGGTCCGCGGTCAGGGCAGCGGCCATGCTGCGTCCGCCCAGAAGAAACGCCAGCGCGATGGCGGATTGCCAGATCGTGACGATCACCAGCCCGGCCTTAAGGATCGCGCGCAACCGTTCGCGATGGTGGCCGCCGATGGCCTGCCCGATGCGGATGGCCACGGCCCCGGACATGCCCAACGGGATCACATAGGCCAGCCCCGCCACGGCATTGGCCACTTGGTGGGCGGCCAGGGCACTGGCCCCGATCCATCCCATCATGATCCCGATAAAGGCATACGCGCCGCCTTCACCGCCATACCCGATGCACAGGGGCAGGCTTTCGCGCCCCAGATAGCGCACGCGCGCCCAGTCCATCTGCGCCTCGGCGCGGAAGGCGGCCATCGTGGGCGACAGGCGCCAATAGGCAAAGGCCGCGGCCAAGGCGACGGTTTGCGACAGGACGCTTGCCAATCCGGCGCCCACGAGGCCCAGGCCGACGACGTGGATCAGCAGGTAATTGGCCGGCACATTCACCACCACGGCAAGGTACAAAAACGCCACCCCTGTCCATTCGCGGCCAACCCCGTCGAACAGGGTCTTGAGTGCGAAGAACAGGATGAACGGCGCGATCCAAACCGCCATGGCCGCCCAATAGGGACCGACGATCGCGACCACTTCGTCCGGCTGCCCGATCGGTCCCAGAACCGGGTAGATCGCCATCATGAGGGCCGCACACAGGAGACCCACGATCAGGGCAAGGATGAGGCCATTCTTGACGATGGCCGAAACCTCGACCCGATCTTCCGCGCCTTCCGCAGTGGCGATCTGGACGCCAATAACGGTCACGACACCCCAGAGCGCCGAGATGACGATGATCAGGACGGCCGTCGTGATGCCCGCGGCGGCCAAGGGCACCGTGCCCAGAGGCGCGATCATGATCGTGTCGACCACGCCGATGGCGGTGGCCGCCAGAAAGCCGATGATCAGCGGGACGGATAGGGTGAAAATGGGCCGCAACTCGGCCCGCAGGCCGGAGGACCGGCGGGGCACATCGCCCGGAAGATTGGGAACTGTCATGGTCTCACACGCCGGACAACCGGCCACAGAAATCGCAGGGGCAGGGGGATGGAAGGGGCGTCAGCCCAGTTCTGCGTAAATCATGGCAACACTGCCTTGTGAGAAAGACCACTACTGAAGGGTCGGATAGGGGACTTGGCCCGCATTGTCCAGCACAGTGTCACCGCCGCAGCCGGGCCTGTGTCTCTTGCGCCTTAGCCATTGCCCCGGCGGACAGAGCGCCGTAGAACGCCGCCGCATCGGGTATGGAGGCCAGAATGGGCTTTAAGATGGGGATCGTTGGGTTGCCGAATGTCGGCAAGTCCACGCTGTTCAACGCATTGACCAAAACGGCGGCGGCGCAGGCGGCGAATTTCCCGTTTTGCACGATCGAGCCCAACGTGGGCGAAGTGGCCGTGCCGGACACGCGTCTCGATACGTTGGCGGAGATGGCCAAATCCAAACAAGTCATCCCGGCGCGCATGACCTTCGTGGACATCGCCGGCCTCGTCAAAGGGGCGTCGCAGGGGGAGGGCTTGGGCAACCAGTTTCTGGCGAACATCCGCGAAACCGACGCCATCGCTCAGGTCCTGCGGTGCTTCGAAGACGGGGACGTGACCCATGTGGAAGGGCGTGTCGATCCGATCGCGGATGCCGAGGTGATCGAAACCGAACTGATGCTGGCCGATCTCGAAAGCATTGAGAAACGGCTTCAGAACATCGTGCGCAAGGTCCGCGGTGGCGACAAGGAAGCCGTTCAGCAGGAACGCCTGCTGAAGTCCGCGCAGGCCATGTTGGAAGATGGCAAACCCGCCCGTCTTGTCGATGTGGACGCCGAAGATGCCAAGGCCTGGAAAATGCTGCAGCTTCTGACGACCAAGCCGATCCTTTACGTGTGCAATGTCGACGAAGCCTCGGCCGCCAGCGGCAACGCGCACTCGGCAAAGGTGATCGAAATGGCCGAAGCGCAGGGCGCGGCGCACGTGATCATCTCGGCTCAGATCGAAGAAGAGATCAGCCAGCTGGAAGACGAAGAGGCCGCGATGTTCCTTGAGGAAATGGGCCTGGAGGAAGCGGGATTGGATCGCTTGATCCGCGCCGGCTATGCGCTTCTGAACCTCGAGACCTATTTCACCGTCGGCCCGAAAGAGGCCCGTGCCTGGACCATCAAACAGGGGACGATGGCCCCGCAGGCCGCCGGTGTCATTCACGGCGATTTTGAGCGTGGTTTCATTCGGGCGGAAACGATTGCCTATGATGATTTCGTGACTTTGGGCGGTGAACAAGCCGCCAAGGATGCCGGCAAGATGCGCGTGGAAGGCAAGGGCTACGAGGTGAAAGACGGCGACGTCCTGCACTTCCTGTTCAACGCGTGACCCGCTAGGCCGCACGCGTCTGGTCCTCCGTTCAGGCAACAATTCTGCCTAAATTCGCCACATATTTGGCCAAATTGCGTCGCATCCCCCAGATGGGGGCGTGTATTTGAGGAGGGCGTATTTTGTCCCTTCGACGCGAATTTGAAAACTTTGCCACGGAAGAGGCGGCGGCGATTACCGCAGACTGGACCGTCATGAGTGCCGCGATTGTGGGTCTGGGTGTGGCCACGATGTCGGTCGTCTCCGGGGGCGTCGAAAACCTGAGCTGGTCGATCAGTTCGGGCCTGACGGATATTTCCGTCCCGGGCTACGTGTTCTCGACGACACGCTCGTATGATTTTTCCGATGGGTTCGGGGATTGGGTCACTTCGATCTCGTCGCACGCGGACCCGACCCTCGTCGACGTGCTTGGCCCGTTCTACGACCAAAGCGGCGAAGAGGTGGTGAGCAATTCCTTCACCTTCGCACCCGGGACCGAGTTCGCGGTGATCGAGTTCGACCTGACCACCGTCGGGCGATGGGAGCCGAATGACGATTTCCGCCTGTTCGTCGACGGCGACCTGATCGACGCCAGTTCCCTGCGCAACGGCGCCATTGAGCAGGTTCTATCGGACGACAGCGACGAAACGCAGGTGGCCTACCGGTTTATCGAGAATCGCCGCATTCGCGATGATGCCATCATCGAACAGCGGCTGGAAATCGCCAACAACACGATCGAAAACGGGGCGACACGGGATCTCGACGCCATCCGGTCCAACGTCAACCGCGAGGCGGATTACACCGTGCAGGTCGTGGTGCGAAACCCGCAGACCTCGATGGATTTCGGCATGGGGCGGTCTGGGCGCTCACCCTATCCCGGGGAAGCCTGGGCCATCGACAACGTCGTTGTCGAAGCGTCAGAGACCGATCCGAGCGCTCCAAGCGGGTAGGCCGGCCAAACCAACGTTTTCCGCCTTGTTTTCCTCTGGCCTGCCCGATAGGACGGCAGGCGGAGACGTGGCCGAGTGGTCGAAGGCGCTCCCCTGCTAAGGGAGTAGGCGGGAAACCGTCTCGAGGGTTCGAATCCCTTCGTCTCCGCCACCGACCCCTATATCTGTCAGCGCAGTCGTTCTTTCCCTGTTTTCTCCCGTCTTTCCGGGTGTTTACCACGCAGATTTCTCCGCACCGCGCGCCAACATGCGATCCAGCCAGCTTGAGACGTCTTCATCCGTTTCGGTCACCCTGGAGCGCAGCGCCAACTGCCACTCGAGCAGGTGGCCCTGCATCTCCGCCCGGATGTCCGCGTAGTCTGGATCCGCACCGAGATTGCGCAACTCATCGGGATCATTCCGTAAATCGAAGAGTTGGCAGGGCAGTGTTTGGAAGTGAACGTACTTCCAGTCTTTCGTGCGAACCATGCGGCCGACGGACTGGGTGGCTGGCAGTGCCAACTCGCGACCAGTGGCGATATAGCCGTAGTCAAGTTCGGAGAATACGGCTTCCCGCCCGGAGTTTCCAGTTCCGTGCAGCACGGGGATCAGGCTTTGACCCTCCAGACGATGAGAGCTTGGACCGTCTACGGCCCCCAAGAACGTGGGAACAAGATCAATCGCTTCGACAAGGTCATCGCAGACTGAGCCGCGCGTTTTGTCAGCCTCGGGCCGCGGATCGTAGACAATCAATGGGATCCGAACACCCGGTTCATAGAACATCGCCTTGTCGGCCAACCAGTGGTCGCCGAGAAAATCACCGTGGTCCGACGTGAACACCACCAAAGTATCCTGGTCGCGGCCTATGGCTTTTAGCGTGGCAAGAATGCGCCCAACATGCGCGTCGATCTGGCTGATGAGCCCCATGTAGGTCGGAATAATGGTCTCGCGCGCCTCGTCTTGGTGAAAGGCCATGCTGTCGCCTTCGGCCATCATCACCTGCGCAATCGGATGTGGATCATCTTTCTCGGCGTCGCTGCGGATGGCCGGTTTGATGTCGTCCGGGCCATACATGTCGTTGTAGGGGGCGGGGGCCATGTATGGCCAATGGGGTTTGATGTAACTTAGGTGCAGGCACCAGGGGTCATCGCCTTTGGCCTCGATATACTCGATGGCCCGGTCCGTCATGTACGCGGTTTCGGAATAAGCTTCAGGAATGCGCGCGGGCTGTCGCGCGTTGCGCAAGGACCATGCGCTCAGGATTTCGCCATCCGGTCCGGATGCCGAATTGGCCCACGTTTCCCACGGGTTTTCGCCGTCAAAGCCTTTGGAGCGGAGGTAGCGATTATACGCGATATCGCCATCCACCGCCGCGTTTCGATGCACCCCGTCATCGCGCGCGATGTCGACAAACCCGCCTTCAAGACGTTGGTCGACAGTATCTTCATGAACGCCAAGCCGCCCCAAGGTCTCCGTATCTGCCTTGATATGGGTCTTCCCGACGATTGCAGGTTCGATCCCCATGGGTGTGAGGAAGTCGGCCATTGTCCGTTCATCGACCCGCAGTGGCGTGCGGTTCCAGTTGGCCCCGTGGCTCGAAACATATCGGCCTGTATAGAAGCTCATACGTGACGGCCCGCAGACGGGGGATTGGACGTAGGCCCGGTCGAACCGCACCGAGCGCGACGCCAAATCGTCCAAGTTTGGGGTTCGGATCGTGGCGTGCCCATAACAGCCAAGATAATCCGCGCGCAGCTGGTCACACATGATGAAAAGGATGTTCCGCAGGGGGGTCATGCCGGCGTCTTTCCGTTACTCAGGGCTGCGCGACGGCGCAGGGCCAACGCGGCGGGAAGCCCGATCAGGACTCCAATTCCGAACCAGACCAGGCTCGGGATCAACATCAGACATCCCGCGGCAAAGGCGATGGCTTTCAGGATCAGCGTGGCCGTGCCTGGCCCCGTGACGCCAAGGCTGAACGTGATCAAAATGACCGCGACCAAGGACCGAACCACAACAGATGCGATTTCCAGAAGCGTCGGGTCGCCCACCACAAGGAAAATCTCGGGTGAATAGATGAACACGAACGGGAAGATATAGGCCACAATGGTCAGTCGAAAGGCCGTGTAGCTCAGCTTGAGCGGGTCGGCATTGGCGATTGGGGCAGCCGTGTAGCTGCCCCCTGCAACCGGGGGCGTCACTGCCCCAAGCGCCGCGTAGTAAAGAATGAAAAGGTGCAGTGACAAAACCGGCGTGTCGAGCGCGATCAGTGCGGGACCCATGGTCAGGACGACGATCAGGTAGGCGGGCGCTGTCGGCATCCCCATGCTCAAAACCGCGGTCGCCGCTGCCGCAACGATCAGCGACAAGAACAAGTTCTCCTGGCCGAGACCACTGATGAGTTGGGCGAGTTTTACACCAAGCCCGGTCGAGTTAATGACCCCGACGAAGATGCCGATTGTGCCGATGACGACGAGTATTCGGACAGCGTTGATCCCCCCGCTCACCAATCCTTCAAGCAGCAGCATTGGGTTTTTCCTAAGGTCCGGGTTCAGGGCCAGGGCAGACGCAACCGTCGTGAAGATCGCCACGAACCCGGCAAAAGCCGCCGATCGCCCACCGATCAGAACCGCGAGAATCGTCAGGATTGGTACGAAGAACATCAAGCTCTTGATCCAATCGGCGGTCACGAGCGTCTGTCGCTCGGCTTTCGGGATGGGGACAATACCAATCCGGTTCGCTTCAAGCTCAACCGCGAAGAACAGACTCACGTAGAACAGGATTGCAGGGACCGCAGCTGCAATGGCGACGGTCAGGTAGGGTGTACCTGTCAGGTCCGCCACCAGAAACGCGGCAGACCCCATGACCGGCGGCGTAAAGGTCCCGCCGGTCGAGGCCGCCGCCTCCGTTGCGCCCGCAAAACGGCCGGAGAACCCTTGCCGCTTTATCAGTGGGATGGTGAACGTGCCTGTGCCGACCACGTTGGCAACGGTGCTACCGGAGATCGAGCCAAACATCGCGGATGCGCCGACGGCCCCATGTGCCGCGCCGCCCCGCGTGCCTCCGGCGAGCGACATGGCGATCTTGATCAGTGACTCGCCCGCGCCGGTCTTGGTGATGATCGATCCGAACACGATGTAGACGACCACCAGCGTTGTCAGGACACCGAAGGCCGTTCCGAGCGTTCCGGTCGTCGACAGCCAAAGGTCGGTGACCACCTGTTCCGGCGAATAACCCGCATTGCCGAGGAACCCCGGCAGATACTCCCCGAACACCATATAGCCGAGCGCGAGCCCGCAAATGATGACGATGGTCCAACCGAGGGTGCGGCGTGTCAGCTCCATAGCTGTCAGCATGGCGGCGAAGCCAAGGGCAATATCGAACGTGCCTAGGAAGAAGAAGCCGTCTTCGAACGTTTCACTGATCTGGATGTAACGAACGCAAGCGTAGGCCGCCGCACCCATGATGGCGATATCAACCAGCCACAGAAAGCCCGCGAATAGGCCCTTCGCTTTGAACTCGTCGGCGAGCGGCCAATACAGGATGCCCGTGACCACTGCGAGGCCGAACATGGTCGGACGCAACAACAGTGGGTCGATCAGTCGGACACCGGCGACATACATCGACAGCACGGCGATCGCGACAGCCGTGATTCCAGCAAGTATCTTGTTTGGCGCCATTTTTCTTCCTCCCCATCCGGGAGAATGGGCCTGGAGTTTACCACCCGGACAGCTCTTGGGTAGATATTTTTTGTTGGATTGACAACAAAAATTTTGTTGGTAAAACAACAAAAATGATCAGCGGTGCTGATTCAGACATGGGAGGAAAACGAATGAAAACGTTCTTCAAGGCGGCGGGGCTTGCCGTGGCGATTGCGGCCACTGCAAGCATGGCGGTCGCCGATACGGAGCGGCTGCGCGCGACCGCCGGCAGCCAGACGGGCGGAACCGGTCAGGTTATGACTTACATCTCGAATGTCGTCGGGCGTGTGGATCCCGACATTCAGATCGAGATCTCATTCGATCAACCCGGCACCCGCGCTTTGTTGCAGGGCGCCCGGGGGGACGCAGATTTGCATCTTCTGGTGCCGTTCATCACCTACCTGCTGCAGAACGGGCGCGCGATGTACAGCGACATCCCCAACGCGCCCGAGCTTGCCGAAGAGATCCGAGCGATGACGATGTATCCTGGCGGTACATTTCAACTCGTCGTGTGGGAGGAGAGCGGTATTCGGTCGCTCGAAGATCTGCGCGGCAGAAATGTGTTCTTCGGCCCGCGTGGCGCGGCCGTGTCTCGCATGATGCAGAACCTGACACGGGCGATCACCGGTATGGAGCCTGATGAAGACTACACGCTTGTGTCTCTGGATTTCGGTTCTGCGTTCCAGGCGTTTCAGGATGGACAGATCGACACGTTCTTCCGTCCCGTCGCTGTTGGCAATCCGAGCATTCAACAGGCGGCCTCGCTTGCACCCATTCGCCTGATCGGGATCACCGAAGAAGACCTCGAAAACGAAGAGGTCCAGCGGCAAACCAACATCGATGGGCGCAGTTTGACCACAATCGCACCGGATGCCTATGGCGACGCCCAGGCCAATGAAGAGCCGATTATCACGTGGCTCGATTGGACAGGTGTTGGCATTCCCGCGCACGTCTCGGACGACACCGCCTATGCGATCACGCGGGCTTTCTGGGAAAACCTCGGCGAACTGCAGTCGGTCGCCACGTGGGCGAACACGATCGAGATTGAGAATTTCGCCAATTTCTCGAACGTGCCTATCCACCCCGGTGCGGCCCGTTATTATGAAGAGCAAGGGCTGACCGTGCCGGTCATCGAATGAAGAAGGAAAGTGCGTGACAGGGTAGTGTCCCTGTCACGCGACACTGCACCATGACGTCACGCGAAGACCGAAAACGCCACCCAGATCGCGATGCCCAGACCAAGCCGCGCACGGTCGAGGAGCTGGTTCCAAGCCAGCTTTCCTCGTATCGCGCGGCAAGAAATGGCAAACTGGTGCGTCGCGCGCGTGATGCCGAAGCGGAGCGTCTCGGGGTTTCCGTTGACGAGTGGCGCTTGCTGTTCGTGCTGTCGCGGTTTGGTCCGTTGCCCTCAATTCGCATCGCCGAACAAGCAATCATGGACCGTGGTACGGTCTCAAGAGCTGTTGCGCGGATGGAAGAACGGGGGCTTTTGTTCCGAATTTCCGACGCGACGGATCGCCGGAAATCGATCGTGAATCTGACCGAGAAGTGTGCCGAGATCGGCAATCAGATCGCGAGCTTCATGCTGAACCGGGAACTCGAGATGATCGCCGATCTAACCGACGAAGAATGGCGTGTCTGGCTTACCGTTACAGATAAGATCTATGCCCGTCTCAAGGTCATGTACGAAGATGACTGACCACGTGATATCGGCGGATGGCGCGCGGATTGCGTGCCGCGTCGAAGGACTTGCAGACCAACCGTTGGTCTACGTGCATGGCGCAGGCGGCGACCGGTTTTCGCATCCCGACATTAAGCGTCAGCTTGCGAAAACACTTCGCGTGATCTCGTATGATCGCCGGGGCCGCGGCGGCAGCACTGAAGTGGCGCCCTACAGGCTGTCACATGAGGTCGACGATCTGAGGGCTGTCATCTCGGCATGTGAAAGCCCCCCGATTGTGTTCGGTGTATCGCTCGGTGCAAGGATCGCGCTTGAATTGCTTCGCGCGCCGCCGGCCATTGCGTCGATGCTGCTGTTCGAGCCACCAGCGACAGACGTCGCTGAACCGGCGTATGGCAGACACCTCGCCGAGATCGGCGGGCTTCTGAACCGAGGCGACACCGAGGGGGCGGTCGTCCGCAACATGGAGTTGCTTCACGGCAAGACCCAGGACGAAATTGACGTCTACAAATCGCGCACAGAAGAATGGTCAACCCGGGTCGCGAATGCGGGTCTTGCCCACCGCGAAATGGAGGTCGTGCACGTCACCGACCTGCTTTGTCCGGCAGATTATGCTGCCCCAGATTTTCCGGTCCACCTCCTGGTGGGGACCGAGACCCTGCCCTTCATACGTCGAAGTGCCGATCTGATCGGGGCGCTGCCCTTCGTCAATCGGCACGATCTCAGCGGCTTGAACCACAGCGCGCCTTGGACGGACCCCGACCGCATCATGCAGGCGATTGAGCCGTTTCTGCCCGAGGCGTCGGCCAAAGTTGGTTAGCACGGCAAAGAGCGCCGATCGTCAGAAAGGTTTTGTCAGTGGCCAAGGAGTGCGGCAGCGACTTCCCCTTTGGGTTGGCGCGCAGAGAGGGGGGCAAAGCAGGCGCGCCACCTCGGATTTGCACCCACCCACTCGCGCGCAGAGTCGGAGGGCGTCCCTGCCGCCGGTTCACAAATTTGGGGCGGCAACTTTGGCGGTATGCGTAAGGATAACGGAAAACCGCCGCCCTTTTCTCCGACCGCAGGTTTGATCCACATCATTCCGGCCCGCGCCCTTCGTCGCGCAGTATTTGCGCGGGAGGAGCTGCATGGGATCAACGGAACACGACCCCCGAACCTTGCAAATGCGACCGCGCTGCATCGCGACGACAGGTCTGCTGGATCTGATCAAAGTGCTGCGGTCCGACGGGTACATGGTGATCGGTCCGATCTTCCGCGACGGCGCGATTGTCTACGATGAGATCACGGAACCCACCGACATCGCCCAGGGCTGGCAGGTCGAAACCGGGCCCGGGCAGTATGCGGCCCATACGTCTGGCGGGGCCTTTTTCGATACTGTCGTGGGGCCGACGCCCTGGAAGCGGTTCCTGCATCCCCCGCGCGAAACCCTGTACCGAATGACCAAAGCCCCCGACGGGTCGGTGTCCGTCCAAGGTCCCGACGACCCGGTGCAGCCCCTGGCGTTTCTCGGCGTAAGGGCCTGTGATCTGGCCGCAATCTCTGTGCTGGACCGTGTCCTGATGGAAGGGCCGCATCCGGACCCGCGGTATGGTGCGCGGCGGCGCAATACGTTGATTATCGCCGTGAATTGTCGGGTTTCGGCCGAAACCTGCTTTTGTGCCAGCATGGGCACCGGTCCAGCCGCAACCGCCGGATACGACCTTTGCCTGAGCGAATTGGGCACCGGTGGCGAAACGCGGTTCCTTGTTGAGGTTGGCTCGTCGGAAGGTTCGGACCTGCTGGCGCAGGTGTCCACGCGCGCGGCCACGCCAGAGGACCTGTCGGAGGCGGCGGATGGTGCGCGCGTCGCGGCCCGCCAACAAACGCGGGGGATGACGACCGATGGGTTGCCTGACAAGGTTGTCGCAGCCCACGATCATCCCCGTTGGGCCGACGTCGCCCACCGCTGCCTGAACTGCACCAATTGCACCATGGTCTGCCCCACATGCTTCTGCACGACCGTGGAAGAGGTGAGCGATCTTGCCGGTGAAAGCTTCGCGCGGCAGCAGCGCTGGGACAGCTGCTTTACCGCCGATTTCAGCTACATCCACGGTGGTGCAGTCCGCCCGTCCGCCAAGTCGCGCTATCGCCAATGGCTGACCCACAAACTGGGCACCTGGCCCTCGCAATTTGATGGGGATCTCGGCTGCACCGGGTGCGGGCGCTGCATTGCCTGGTGCCCGGTTGGCATCGACCTGACCGAAGAGATTGCCCATCTCACAGAGGAGGTTTCCCCATGAAGATTGATGGACTGGGCCGTATTCTGGGCGAGCATCGGCTGTTTGCTGGCCTTGATGCGGAATTCCTTTCGCTCGTGGCCGGTTGCGCGTCAAACCAAGCCTTCCCACCGGGCACGCGATTGGCCGAGCTTGGGGCACGGGTCGACAAGATCTTCCTCGTGCGCGAGGGCGATGTGGCCATGGAACTTGCGACCCCCGGCCGGGGCCGGGTGCGGATACAGACGGTGGGTCCGGGCGAGGTTCTGGGGCTGTCCTGGCTGGTCCCGCCTTACAAGTGGACGTCAGATGCCGAGACCGTCGATCGGGTGCGTGTGATCGAACTGGATGCCGAATGCCTGCGCCGAAAATGCGAAGCCGACCCGGCCATCGGATACGCCGTGTTAAAGCGGTTCATGTCCCCGCTTCTGGACCGGCTCAATGAAGCGCAGCTGCAGATGTTGGATGTCTATGGCCATGCGCGCTGAGGTCATCGCCCCTGATCCGATGGTGCCTTCGGTTGCGCGTGTCACCAAGGTCCGCCGCGAAACCGCCGATGTCGCCACATTGGCGATTGATTGGCCGGCCTGGCGCGGCTGCGGGCCTGGCCAGTTCAACATGGTCGGTTTGCCCGGGCTTGGCGAAGTCCCGATCAGTGTGTCCGCTGGCACCGGTCGCGGCGCAACGCTTGTCCATACGATCCGGGCGGTGGGACCTGTGTCGCGCGCTTTGGCGGACCTGCCTGCCAATGCCGATCTCACCTTGCGCGGTCCGTTCGGCACCACATGGCCTGTCGCGGCAGCGCGCGAAGGCACGGATATCCTGATCGTGGCTGGTGGGCTTGGCTTGGCGCCCTTGCGTCCCGTGGTCGCGTACTTTGCTGAAAACGCCGCGCGATTTGCGTCGGTGCATTTGGTGATTGGCGCACGCGGGCCATCAGACCTTTTGTTCATTGAACAGTATGACGAATGGCGTGACGCGGGCGTTTCGGTGCGCATCACGGTGGATCATGCGCCCCCGGGTTGGCCGGGCCGGGTCGGGGTGGTCACCCCTTTGATCCAAGCAAGACCGGATACCACAGCCTTTTTGTGCGGCCCCGAGATCATGATGCGCGTTGTGGCCGAACACCTGACAGGACTGGGCGTGGAAGACGACGCCATCCATGTTTCGCTCGAACGCAATATGCAGTGCGGTGTTGGCCTGTGCGGCCATTGCCAATTGGGTTCGGTGCTTTTGTGCCGGGATGGTCCGGTGCTGGATTGGGCGCAGGCCCGGCCGCTGATGCAGATTGAGGAGCTTTGTACATGCCCCAGGTCAAGCCCCGCGTCGGCGTGTTCAAGTTCAGTTCCTGTGACGGGTGCCAATTGACCGTGCTGGATTGCGAACGCGAATTGCTGGACATCGCCGAAGCCTTTGACATCGCATATTTCCCCGAGGGGCTGACCTCGGAAGACGAAGGCATATACGACATCGCGATCGTTGAAGGGGCCGTCACGACCCCGGAGGAGGCCTTGCGCATCCACAACATTCGCAGCCGCGCGATATCGCTGGTGACGATTGGGGCCTGCGCAACATCCGGCGGGATACAGGCGTTGCGCAATGGGGGGCGGATGGCCGAGTTCCGAAGCTATGTCTACGCGCGGCCGGAATGGATCGACAGCCTGGAGGCCAGCACACCGATCGCGGCCCATGTTCGGGTCGATGCCGAATTGCAGGGATGCCCAATCTCAAAGGCGCAATTGGTTGAATTGCTGACGGCGGTTCTGGCCGGGCGAAGCCCCCAGACACCGGCGCACGCAACCTGTCTCGACTGCAAACTGGCGGGGCATGTCTGCGTCCTGGTAACCGACGGCAAACCCTGTTTGGGGCCGGTGACACATTCCGGGTGTGGCGCGCTGTGTCCTGGGTATAGCCGGGGGTGTTACGGATGTTTTGGCCCCAAGGAATCCGCCAATACGCGAGCGCTGTCGGCCAAACTGGCGGCGCACGGGCACCCGCAAAAAGATCTCCACGATCTCTATGGTCGCTTCAACGTGGGCCGCGCGGAATTCCGCCGGGAACGGGAGGCCCTGAGCGATGACTGAACGCCGGATCAAGGTCGATCTCTTAAGTCGTGTCGAAGGGGAAGGGGCGGTCCAGGTGGACATGCGCGGCGGTGCCGTGGACCATGTCGCCTTCAAAATATTTGAGCCGCCGCGCTACTTCGAGGCCCTTCTCAGGGGGCGGTCGTTCGATGACGCGGCCGACATCACATCGCGCATCTGTGGGATTTGTCCCGTCGCCTATCAGATGAGTGCCGTGCACGCGATGGAAGCCGCATTCCGGACTGTGATCCCGCCCCATATCCGTGATCTGCGCCGCTTGTTGTATTGTGGCGAATGGATCGAGAGCCACGTCTTGCACGCCGTTTTGCTCCATGCGCCCGATTATCTGGGGTTCGGCAGCGCGTTCGAGATGGCAAAGGCAGGGCACGAGGATCTCGTTCGATCTGCCCTCGAGCTGAAACGCATCGGCAACAGCATCGTGACCGTATTGGGCGGGCGCGAAATTCATCCGATCAATGTACGGGTTGGTGGCTTCTACAAGTTACCAGATGCAACGCAACTGGCCGCTCTGCGGGAGGATTTGCTTCGCGTGCTCCCCTTGGCGGAAACCCTCGTAAACTGGACCGGTGGTCTGGGTATTCCCGATCACAGCCGCGACTACACGTTGGTGAGCCTGCGCCACGACCGGGAATACCCCATGAACGAGGGCCGGATTGTATCGAACACGGGCATTGATCTGGCCAATGCAGACTGGCCCACGGGGTTCGAAGAGGTTCAGGTTCCGCATTCCAACGCGCTCCATGCGCGCGAAAAGGGGGGTGGGGCGTACTTACTTGGGCCGATGGCGCGTCTGGCCCTGAACTTCGAGCACCTGACGGACCGCGCTGTGGAGGCCGCCAAACGCATCGGCGTGGGTCCGGACGGTCGGAACCCGTTCCAATCCATCGCTATTCGTGCGGTTGAAACCTTGTTCGCGGTCGAGGAGGCCGTACGCCTGATTGAACATTATGCGCCTGAGGGGCCTGCCGCCGTTGCGGTTGCGCCAAAGGCCGGTGTTGGTCGCGCGGCCACCGAGGCGCCGAGGGGGATGTTGTTCCATCACTACCGCTTGGACGATGCGGGCCTGATCCAGGACGTGCAGATCGTGCCCCCAACATCGCAGAACCAAGCCGCGATCGAAGCGGACCTGGAAGCCTACCTGCCCCAGATCGCAGAGCGCCCTTTGGACGAGTTGCGTCATCTCGCGGAACAAGCGATCCGGAACTATGACCCCTGCATTTCCTGCGCGACGCATTTTCTGGATCTGCGGGTCCATGATTGATCGGCCTTTGATCATCGGGGTTGGTCGACCGGGATTCGGGGATGACGCGGCGGGCCCAACCGTCGTGCAACTGGTCGAAGCGCGGGGCCTGCGCGCAGATTGTGTGCCACTGGCGCCGGACCCCCACCAGCTTGCCCATCATTGGCAGGGCCGGGATGCCGTCCTTCTGGTGGATATGTGTCGGTCAGATGATCCGGACGGCACGCTGCATTTCATTGATCTCCACCAGACGGCGCTGCCCAGACGGCACGTCGCAACGCATGGGCTTGGTCTGGACAGCGCTTTGGCCCTTGCGACTTTGGTGGCGTCTCCGCCAACCAATTGGCGTTTGATTGCAATAACCGGTTCCAACGTGGACCGCGGCGCACCCATGGGGGCGGTGGTCCGTGCAGCGTGTCGCCGCGTTGCCGCCGATATCGCCACTTGGGTCGGCCATACGGACAAGGCGTGGGCCTTCAAACACTGACCGGAGGACTAGGGCGGGTGCGACGTGGCGCGGACCCCTCGGGCATTTTTCTGCGCCCGCCTGTCTGCCCGTGATGCGTCTCACGCCCGAAATGGGAACGCCTGTCTGTCCTTCAGCTTGACGGCTTGTTCAGGCGCGCGTTTCGCCAGGATGACGGCGATTGGTTGAACCGTGTTTGGAAGGCGCGACTGAAGGCTTCTTTCGACGAATACCCCACGCGGTCAGCGATTGTTTCGATGGGCGTGCTAGAATGCAGAAGCGCCTCGGCCGCTTGGTCCAGCCGCCAGGCCCGCAGGTAAGCGCCGGGGCCTTGGCCCATGACCTGTTTGAACCGCTCGGCAAAATTGGACACCGACATGCCAGCCAGCGAGGCCAGTTCCGCATTGCTCAGATCGCGGGAGGCTTCCGAATGAATGGCTGCAACAGCGCGGGCGATGCGTTCATCCTTCGCGGCCGCCAACCACCCCGGCAAGCTGTCATCCGATTGCGCCCATCGGCGAAGGATCACGACAAGCAGCAGATCCAGCAGGCGCGACACCATGAGGCTGGCTCCGGGTCGCGTGTTTCCCAGTTCGCGCAAGACCAGCTCAAACATCACGTCGACCCATTCGATTGGGTTCTCGTCGAGCCCGTCCAGAACGATGACCTCGGGCAGGGATCGCAGCACCCGCTCGGCCAGGTCGCCGTCCACGGTGAAACTTCCGCAAAAGCAATTGATCGGCGGCCCGGTCTGCTCTCCGGTCTCGGGGTCGATCAGCCGGGCCTGGGGGGTATTGCGTTTGGGGTCCTTGAACACCGCGCGATGCGCCGTGCCCTGCAGCATGAGCGCGATCTGTTTTTCGCGCAGGATGACGGGTGGCGCGTCAGCCACGGTTATCTCCAGAGTGCCCTGCTCCATGATGTAGACGCAGGGTTTGGCCACCGGCACGTCGAATTCCAGCGGACCATCCGGCGTGACCACTCGGGCCGTTTCCCCGCGGACGTGAACGATATCCAACACTTCCGAGAACGCATCCGTCCCGAACATCGGTGTTTCTGCTAACACTTCCGGTGTTCCCGTCATCGGCAGATCGGCCTTTGGCGCATAGCTCTCGGGTCAATCGTAGATCAACCCAGAAGGAACGCAAAATGTTCAAACATCTCGACACCTTTCGCGCCACAATCGCGGCTCTCGCCCTGGCGGTCCCAGGGGCGGCGATCGCCGAAGAGGCCTCCGTCGTCCTGGTTCACGGGGCATTCTCCGACGGCTCGGCGTGGCATCGGGTCATCCCGCTGCTGCAAGGGGCGGGCGTCACGGTCACGGCCGCCCAGTTGCCGCTGGCTTCGTTGTCCGAAGACGCATCGGTGGTCTCACGGCTATTGGAGATGCAGGACGGCCCCGTTGTTCTGGTCGGCCATTCCTACGGTGGCAATGTCATCACCGAGGCTGGCGCGCACGACAACGTCGAAGCCCTTGTCTATGTCGCCGGATTTGCGCTGGACGCGGGGCAGAGCCTGACTGATCTGCTCGACGGGCAGCCACCGGCCCCCTGGCAGGCCGAGGCCCGCCCTGACCAGGGTGGCTTTGTGCGTCTCACCGAGGCCGGGATTGCCACATATTTCGCCCATGATTTGCCGCGCGAGGAGGCGGCTTTGATTGCCGCAACACAAGGGCCGATCCAGTACCAGATCAACTATGAAGCGCCCACCGTCGCGGCCTGGTCCATGCGCCCGACCTACTATGTGCTGACCGAGAATGACCAGATCATCCCGCCGCGGCTGCAAGGCTTTTTCGCACAGCGGATGGGTGCCGCAATAACCCCGCTCGCCTCGAGCCATGTCGCGATGCTGTCGCAGCCAGAGGCCGTGGCCGACGTGATCCTCAGCGCGGTCGACGCCGTCTCTGCAGATTAATCCTCTCGGCCCGAAGCGACGTCGTTTCGGGCCAGCACCTTTCCCCAGGAGTTGACCCATGACCTTTTGGATTCTGGCCGCCTTGGCCCTTTACTTCGTTCAGACCTTGCTGCCGGTGACCTTCCGCTACCGCGGCCATCCCGCCTCGCTGGGGGCGCGAGATGACATGCCCGAGGCGACAGTTCTGGTGCGGCTCGCGGAACGCGCGTTGGTGAATGTCGGGGAAGGCATGATCCTCTTCTTGCCGCTGGCCCTTCTGACAATCGACGCGGAAGGTGCTGTGTTGGGGGCGGCGATCTTTGTGCTCGCCCGCGTCGCGCATGTCATATTGTATCTCACCGGCATCCCGTACCTGCGGACCATCGCGTGGCTGATCAGCTTGGGTGGGCTGGCCTCTATGGCGCTCAATATCAGTTGACACGACGCATTGCCGTGGCGCCCGTGGTGCCCCGGCGGCCTTGGTCGTGCTTCGCAAATACCACCTTGCGGACTGGCCACCGCGCGCATCGCCCCGGCGGTGCGCGTTCCGCTTGAACAGGTTGTGTACCGTTGTCCCGACATGTTGGGTGCAACGGGCCTGGGGCTTGGGGCGGGCAACCCCGCCATCTTTTGGAATTGGTGACACAATCCAAAAAATGCGCTCAGATGCGTTCAACTCGCCGCACAACGGAAGCGGCCAAGCGTGCCCGGACAAAAAGGAAAACATGTGAAGACGGTACCTGTCGGAATCTACAGCCAGATCCCTGATCGCAAACCCCAATATGCACTGGTCGCGGAGGTGGATCTCGTGGTCGTGCGGTTCGATGACGAGGTGGTCGTATTCTACGGTCGATGTCTGCACCGCGGTGCGCTGATGTCGGATGGCCATGTCCGCGGGCGCAATCTGATCTGTGGCGTGCACAATTGGGACTACCGGCTGGAGTCCGGCGTCTCGGAATATGCCAATGAGGAGAAGCTGCCGAAATTCACGTCTTGGGTCGAAGACGATCAGGTTTTGGTCGATGAGGACGAAATCGCAGCTTGGGCGCAAGACAACCCGCAGCCGTTCAATCGGGATGCCTATCTTGGCCTGTATGCCGATACGTCCCACGGCACCGCCGAGGAACCCCATACCGGGCTGATCCAACGGTATGCGCGCGAAGGCCTGTCCAAGACCGGGCATCACGGCGTGGTGGCGTCCATGGGGGTTCCGCGGGATGACCTTCCAGCCTGGGACGATTTGCAGATCCTGACCGCGCAACTGCACACGGCTCCGCTGCTGGATGAAGATCCGGTCGGAACGGACGTGGTCATCGGGCCCAACGCCCAGAAACCGGTGCGGTTGGATATTCCCCTGTTTGTCTCGGACATGTCCTTTGGCGCCCTGTCGGAGCCCGCCAAGATTGCCTTGGCCTGTGGGGCCGAACTGGCGGGAACGGGCATCTGTTCCGGGGAAGGCGGGATGTTGCCCGAAGAGCAACAGGCCAACACCCGGTACTTCTATGAACTTGCCTCGGCGCGGTTCGGGTTCGACTGGGGCAAACTTGCCAGCGTGCAGGCGTTCCATTTCAAGGGCGGGCAGGGGGCCAAGACCGGAACGGGCGGGCATCTGCCGGGCACCAAGAACAAGGGCAAGATCGCCGAGGTGCGCGGCATCCCCGCGGGCGAGGACGCAATTTCGCCGCCACGGTTTCCGGATTGGACCGAGCCGGCCCAGATCAAGGAGTTTGCCGACGAAGTCCGCGACCGGACCGGCGGCATCCCGATCGGCTACAAGCTTTCGGCGCAACATATCGAGAAGGACATTGATGCGGCCCTTGAGGTTGGCGTCGACTACATCATTCTCGACGGCCGTGGCGGTGGGACCGGCGCGGCACCGATCCTGTTCCGCGACAACATCAGTGTCCCGACGATCCCGGCTCTGGCCCGTGCGCGGCGCCATCTCGATGTTTCGGGGCGGCAGGATGTGACATTGGTCATCACCGGCGGCCTGCGCAAACCGGCCGATTTCATCAAGGCGATGGCCCTCGGGGCCGATGCCATTGCAGTGTCGAACGCGGCCATGCAGGCGATCGGCTGTATTGCCATGCGCGCCTGTCACACCAACAATTGCCCGGTCGGCATTGCCACGCAGAAACCGCATCTGGTGAGCCGGATCGTGGTTGAGAATTCGGCGCGGCAACTGGCAAATTTCTTCGAGGCGTCTGTCGAACTGATGCAGGTGATGGCCCGGGCCTGCGGGCATGACCATCTGTCCAAGTTCAACGCCAATGATCTGACGACGTGGAAGAGGGACATGGCCGCTTTGTCGGGCGTGGCTTATGGAGGCATCGCATGAAGGATCTCGATTGGGTGAGCGTCGGGTCGGCGGACCTTCCCGAGGGGCGGGTAAAGACGGTTTCAGCCCGAAATCTCTATCTTTGCCTGTCCCATTTCGACGGTCACTGGGCCGCAATGGACAACCATTGTCCGCATCAGGGTGGGCCGCTGGGCGAAGGCACGATTGAACGGGGGGAAGGCGGCAAATGCTGGATCCGCTGCCCGTGGCACGGATGGGATTTCGACCCCATCACCGGCGCACCGCCCGGTGGGCATGAGGACACCGGCCAGAAGACCTATCCGGTCGAGGTGCGCGACGGGGAGGTGTTCGTCGGCTTGGAACCGGAGCCGCCGCATCAGCGCACCGTGACCGACGCGATGGCGGAAACCATGGTGAACTGGGGCGTGAAGCGCGTTTTCGGCATGATTGGGCATTCCAATCTCGGCCTCGCCGACGCGATCCGGCGCCGCGTCGCCGACGGCGAAATGGCCTACGTGGGTATTCGCCACGAAGGGGCCGCTGCCTTCGCCGCCTCTGCGTATGGGAAACTCACGGGAAAACCCGCCGCTTGCCTGACGATTGCCGGACCGGGGGCCACCAACCTTCTGACGGGTATGTGGGACGCCAAGGTGGACCGCGCGCCCGTTCTTGCCCTGACCGGCCAAGTGCAAACGCAGGTTTTCGGACCCGGCGCATTCCAGGACATCGACCTGAAATCCGCGTTCGATGCCGTCAGCCGCTTCTCGCAACCGTCCTGAGCACCTCAAAGCACACGGAACTTGCCTCTCTCGCCATCAAGACGGCGCTGATCGAGCGGGATGTGGCGCACCTGATTTTCCTCGATGACGTTCAAACGCAGCCGAGCGACGCGCCCGCCGCCACACCCAAGGGTCGGCTCAGCGGTCCGGTGGTGAAGCCGGCAGATGCAGATGTCGAGGCCGCGCTCAAGATGATGGCACAGGCCAAAAGGCCCATGATCATCATGGGGCACGGCGCGTGGGAGGCCAAAGATGCCATCATCGCACTGGCCGAGGCTTTGGGTGCCCCGGTTGTGACGACCTTCAAGGGCAAGGGCCTGATCCCTGACAGCCACCCCAATGCGGCGGGTGTCCTGGGCCGCTCCGGCACGCCGATCGCGAGTTGGTTCATGAATGAATGCGACCTGCAGTTGGTCCTTGGGGCCTCGTTTTCGAACCACACTGGCATCAATCCCGGCAAGCCGACGATACAGGTCGACTTCGACCATATGCAGTTGGGCAAGTTCCACCCCGTCAGCCTGCCGGTCTGGGGCGAGATCGGGGCGTTCTGCGACGCGATCAAGCCTCGTGTGTCCCAAGGCGATCGCCCTGACCAGATTGCCGAATTGGCCGAGCGTTGGCGCATGTGGCGCGCTGAAAAGCAGGGGCGTCTTGCAGAGGAAGGCAGCCGCGGCGTCCACTCGGTGGCGGTCTTTGAAGCGCTCGCCCGTGTCGCGCCTGCAGACGCGCTCATCACCGTTGACGTGGGCAACAACACCTACTCGTTCGGTCGTTATTTCGAAACCAAAGGCCAACGCGTGATGATGTCGGGTTATCTTGGGTCGATCGGTTTCGCCTTGCCTGCCGCGATGGGCGCCTGGGCCGCGACGCAGGACTTCGAGGCGTTCCGGGGACGAAAGGTGATATCCGTTTCAGGCGATGGCGGCTTTGGCCAATACGCGATGGAACTGACCACGCTGGTTAAATACGGAATGGACGTCACGCACGTTCTTCTCCACAACGACGAGCTTGGCAAGATTTCCAAGGAACAGCGGTCCGGTGAATGGCCAGTGTGGGAAACGTCGCTGGTCAATCCGTCGTTCTCGGCCTTTGCCCGGCTGTGCGGGGCGCATGGCACGAAAGTGACCAAGGGGTCGGAGGTTGAGGCGGCGCTCGCTGAGGCGCTGGCCGTGAACGGACCGTCCCTTGTGGAGATCATGACCGACGCAGAGCTTGTGTGACGCGCATGGACGCCCGGCATCTCACCCGCCCTGAGACGCTTTCCCCCGCCCGGGTGATGGCTCATTCCGCGGTGCAACTGCTCTATCGCGCGGCGGTGGCAAACTTGGACAAGCGTCCCGGCGACGACCATTCCAACCTTGGTTGGGATGCGGCGTTGGGCGGGTTCAAGACGCACCCACTGGGACCAAAGGGTGTCCAAGTGGGCCTGAGCCTTGCCCCCCTTTGCTTGCACGTGGCGGGGCAGTCCCGGCCCCTGGCCGGGCAAAGCCCGACAGAGGCGCTGCATTGGCTCGATTCACTGTTGGAACAGCACGGGCTTGCGGCGGCGGGGCACGTGACAGTGACGTATGACCTGCCCACGGAAGTTGATGCTGTCGGTCGCTTTTCGGATGTGGACGGCGCGACGGGCCTCGCCGCATGGTTCGATCTGGCCGACCGGGCACTGGGTGCGCTGGCCGGGACGCTGCAGGATCTGAGCCCTGGCGCCAGTCCCGTTCGGTGCTGGCCACACCACTTTGACATTGCCACCTATGTGGGATTGGAGCCCGGCGGTGCCGAGGAGGCGCGGGGCATCGGGGTTGGCTTGTCGCCGGGTGACGAAAGCTATGACCAACCTTACTTTTACGTTAATCCGTGGCCGCACCCCGACGCCGTGGCCCTGCCCGAGGCCGTCGCCCCAGGGCATTGGCATGTCGCGGGTTTTGTGGGCTCGGTCGCGACCAGTGCGGAGATCCTGACTGAAAGCGACATCGATCAAGGCGTCGCGCGGTTCCTTGGTCAGAGTTTCGCCGTTTGTCGTCACCTTCTGGACGCCTAGATCGCACCCTGACTGGCGATGCTTAGGTCCGAAAAATGACGCCGAAAAAGAGCCCTTGTGTCGTGTTGATCATCGGAAGCGCGCCTGACGCGGTGCGCTGCCAATCCTGGCCAAAGTCCCTGTTCTCGAAGATCGTCGCGATCAACAATGCCTGGCGTGTTCGCACCGATTGGGACCAGCTTGTTGCGCCCGACGACTTCCCGCCCGACAGGATGCCAAGCGTCTTGCGCCCCGGGCAACGCATCGTCCGTTCAAAGGACTACGTGCCTGCCAACAATCGGTTCGGCGGCGTGTTTTATGCGGGCGGCACGATGGCCTTCACAACGGGCTATTGGGCGCTGGATGCCTTGCGGCCCTCGGTTCTCGCCTTCGTCGGATGTGATATGGTCTACGCCGGGTCGGGAAACACCCATTTCTATGGGAAGGGTGCACCCGATCCATTGAGGGACGACTTCAGCCTCAGGAGCCTCGAGGCCAAGTCGGCGCGCCTCATGGTGCACGCGGCGCGGCAGGGATGCGCGTGCGTTCGCCTGTCGACTGGCCCGAGCCGGTTGGTGTTCCCCACCGCTGGACATGATGGTCTTCACGGTGTCGCTCCAATGGCGTCAGCGACGATGCGGGCGGGTTTCGAGGCGGCCAAGCGGGAAGAAGACCGGCTGGATTACCGGGTTTCCTCCGGGCGCTACTGGGAGATGTCCGACCAGATCAACGCCGAGGCCATCGATGCGCTCGACGCGCTTTGGTTGGCGGCCGCAGCGCCGTGAGGTCAGCCTCTCTGCTGCCAAGGACAGCCAATCGGCCCGGCCGCCTGACGCGCGCAGAAGCGCCGGTCTTACTCGCCGGGGGTGTTCAAGGCGCCTTGGACGGACTTCAACGCCGGGTATAGGGACCGATAGGCCTTCAGCCGGGTCAACATAGCCTCCGCACCGGCGTTGTCGGGCGAGAAGCGCGCGCCGACCGGCGGTTTTCGGGCGATCGTGCCAATGGGTTGGTCTGTGTCCATGGCTGCCGCCAAATGCGCGGCCCCGACGGCGGGGCCGACAGCGGCGCCCTCACTGCGCAGAATGGTGCAGCCCGTTACCGTGGCCACGCACTGCATCAGGAAATCGCTACGTGTTCCGCCCCCGATGGCGAACAGCGTGTTTGTGCCGGATGGCCGTGGCCCGAGCGCGTCGACGGCATCCGCAAAGCTAAAGGCGATCGCCTCGACGACGCCGCGCATCAAACTGCCTTGGGATGTCGTTTCGCCAAGGAGGGCAAACCCGCCGCGAATGTCGCTGTCCCCGTGCGGCGTGCGTTCTCCCGTCAGGTAGGGAAGGAACAGGGGGCCGGGCGCGGCATGCTCGGCCTCCGCCAAGAGATCCGTGATTGGCCTGTCCAGCAGCGTCGCAAGCCAAGCCATCGGTCGGGCCCCATTGAGCATCGCCGCCATCTGGAAGCGCACGTCCTGGATCGTATGGGTGTAGGCGTGGGTCCGGGCCCCGGGGTTGGGCGCATATGTATCTGTCACAACAAAGAGCTGGCCCGAGGTGCCAACCGACAGGAAGCCATCGCCCGGGGCAATCGCCCCGATGCCCACGGCGCCCGCGGCCGCGTCGCCGGCGCCTGTCGCGATGGGCAGGCCCGGCGCCAAGCCAAGCGCAGACGCCGCGGCGGGCCGAAGGTGGCCGGCCATATCTGTGCCGAGGCGGATTGGCGGCAACCAGGCGGGATCTGTCGCGCTGACCGCGCAAAATCGCTCGGACCATGTTCCTGTGACTTGATCAAACCAACACGTGCCGGACGCATCTGACGGATCGGTTGCAAGGCGTCCGTGCAGGCACAATCCAACGAAATCCTTGGGCAGCAGGATATGGGCGATCTTGCTGTGAAGGTCGGGGGCGTGGCGGGCCAGCCAAAGCACCTTCGGGGCCGTGAACCCCGCCATCGGAAGGGCGCCTGATCTTTCGCCGATCGTCGGCTCGGCCGCGATCATGTCGCGGCATTCCTGCGACGATCGGGAGTCGTTCCAAAGGATCGCCGGCCGCAACGGGGACATCTGCGCATCGAGGAGAACGGCGCCATGCATCTGGCCCGATAATCCAATGGCACGGACGGATTGCCTGAGGCCTGGGTCCAACTCTCGGACGGCGTCGATGGTGGCCTGCCACCACGCCGCGCAGGACTGCTCGCTCGCGCCATCAAACGGACTGTCCGTGGATAGGGGGGCGGACCCGGTTGCCGCGACGGCCCCGTCCTCAGACACCACACAGGTTTTGACGGCGGATGTTCCCAGATCAATGCCCAGATACACGGCAGGTGCCTCGTCGTTGCGGTCAAACGTTGGCGGGAGGTTACGCTGAACTTGTCGAGAAAGTAATGAAATCTTTACTCGCGTAAGTTTTCTGACAAGAATAAGCGGTCCGCAGCGACTGGCCATCGTCGTGCGGGGAAGGCAGCAACGGACGACGCATGAGCGATACGAAAATCAGGAATATGGAAGAGTTCGCGGCCCTGAGCGGCCTGTCTCGTCCAACGGTTTCGAAATACTTCAACGATCCGGACAGTGTCCGCCGATCCACACGGGATCGCATTGAAGCGGCCCTCGAACGATATGATTATCGGCCCAACATTTATGCCGTGAACCAGAACCGTCGATTGACCAAGAACGTTGGGATTGTGGTTCCATTCCTGGCCGATCCATTTTTTGCCGAGATTGCCCGAACCATCGAAACACTGTGCATCGAAGCGGGGTTCCGCCCCATTCTTCTGAGCTCACACGGTGGGCGCGACCTCGAGGCCGAAAACCTGGCAAGCCTTAAGGCCCTGAAACCGGCTGGCGTGTTGCTGGCTCCGTTGGGGCGGGCCTCTGACCGGGCGGAGATCGAGAAGTTCTGTGAAGATGTCCCGACGGTGTTGTTCGATTCGAACATCAGCGGCGTCGGCGAGGATTTCATCGGCTCGGACAACGACCAAAGCATCGGGATGATCGTCGACTATCTGACCCGGACAGGCGAGGCGCCGGCCTTCTTCGAAATGGCGCAGCCTGTGAACCCGAACGCGAACAAGCGAAGGGCTGCCTATCTTTCGGCGATGGAGCGTTTGGGTCTCGCGCCGGATCTGATCCAGGTTGATGGGGAGGGATGGTCGTTCGAAGAAATCGGGTTCAATGGCGGATCCCGCCTGTTTTCGTCCGGCACATCCGCGCGGACGACCTACCTGTGTTCCAACGATCGTTTGGCCATCGGGCTGCTGTCGTCAGCCTATGAACATGGGCTGAAGGTCGGGCACGCGGACGGGTGCGATGTTCGAATCGCGGGCCATGATGACCACCCATTTGCCCGGTTCACATGCCCAAGTTTGACGACCGTGGCGCAGGATTACGGGGCAATCGCGCGCACAAGCGTTGAGCGGTTGGTTCAGCTGGTCGAAACCGAGGATCGGGTAGGCCGCAGAGAAGACACACTTTTTTCTGGGAAGCTGATCATGCGGAATTCCGCTTAAGGGCGCCATCATCAAAACTTAACGCGCGTAAAAAAATGAATTGACGCGCGAAGCAATGTGGCGTTACGGTTTCGCCATCACATCCAACCAGGGAGGAAACGGATGTCTTATAAGTCCGTGCTTGGCGCGACGACCGCGCTTGCATTGTGCGCTCCGGCAGCAATGGCAGACGGCCACGCCACGACGCTCACCATCGCCATCGTGAACAACGGCCACATGATCAACATGCAGTCGGTTGCCGAGGCCTACACCGAAGAAACCGGCGTCCAGCTTGAGTGGGTTGCGCTTGAAGAAGGCGTTCTGCGCGAGCAGGTCACCTCGGATACCGCGACCGGTGGTGGTCAGTACGACATTATCAACATCGGTATGCAGGAAGCCCCGATTTGGGGGCAGGCCGGCTGGATCGAACCGCTCAACTTCGGCGAAGCCTACGACATCGACGATATGCTTCCGGCCATTCGCAACGGTTTGTCGGCCGACGGCACGCTGTATGCTGCGCCCTTCTACGGGGAATCGTCGATGGTCATGTACCGCGCAGACCTGATGGATGCGGCGGGCGTGTCGATCACCGACAATGACAGCTGGGACAACATCGCCGCCGCCGCAGCTGCGATCCACGATCCGGACAACGGCGTCTACGGGGTCTGCCTGCGCGGCAAGCCTGGCTGGGGCGACAACATGGCCTTCATCACCACCATGGTGAACTCCTTCGGTGGCGCATGGTTCGATGCCGATTTCCGTCCGACCATCGACAGCGATGAATGGCGCGCGGCCATCAACTTCTACGTTGATCTGCTGGGCACCTACGGACCGCCGGGTTCGGAAGGCAACTCGTTCAACGAAATCCTGGCACTCTACAACGAAGGTCGCTGCGGCATGTGGATCGACGCCACGATCGCGGCATCGTTCCTGGAGGTCGACGGTGTTGCCTACGCGCAGTCGCCGAACGCCGGCAACCCGGTTGGCGCCAACTGGCTTTGGGCCTGGGCCATGGCCGTTCCGGCCGGCACGGAAAACGCCGAGGAAGCCATGGCCTTCATCGAGTGGGCCACCTCGCGTGACTACATCCAGGCCGTCGCGAACCATCCCGATTTCGGCTGGGGGTCTGTCCCGACCGGCACCCGCGCGTCGACCTACGCCTATCCTGAGTTCCAGGCCGTGGCCGGGTTCGCAGAAGCCGAATTGGCGGCGATCGAATCCGCCGCGCCGGAAGCCACCGAACTGAAGCCCTATGTGGGCGTGCAGTTCGCGGCCATCCCGGAATTCCCTGAGGTCGGCTCCGCCGTTGCTCAGGAAATGGCTGCGGCCCTGTCGGGCGCACAGTCTGTCGACGAAGCGCTTGAGAATGCCCAGGCAGCGGCCGACGCGATCATGCGCGAAGCAGGCTACTACTAAGCCGATCGAGCACTCCTGAGGGGCCCGGACTGCGGGCCGGGCCCCTCGCCACACCCGCATGCTGCCGTCTTCGGGCAGGCACCGCGTGGGACACCCCCCTGAATTGGCGCCCAATTCTGATAAGCAGGACGCAAAGGGCGTCGTGCAAGGAAGGATGAGCTATGTCTGAACGTCGGATACCCCGTTTGCTCCAAACGCCAGCTGTTGCATTGCTTCTGGTCTGGATGCTTGTCCCGCTCGGAATGACGCTGTTCTTCTCGTTCATTCGGTACGTGCTCAACAATTTGCGCAACCCGCATTGGACGTCGCCCTCCATCAGCAATTGGCGCGGGTTCGGGAACTACCAGTACGTCTGGAACAACGACGACTTCTGGCTCGCCATTCAGAACAGCCTGTTCATCGTGTGCAGCATTCTGTTTTTCACCGTCGCGCTTGGGCTGCTGATTGCCATCCTGATCAACAAGGCCTTTCCGGGGCGGGGCATCGTTCGGGTTCTGTTGATCTCGCCCTTCTTCGTGATGCCGGCCGTCAACGCCGTGCTATGGATCAACATGCTTTTGGACCCGGTGCTTGGGTTGCAGGGGCTTGCCATTGACGGGATCAACTCGCTCGTCGCGTCGCTGCAAGGCGCCCCGCTGGTCGGTTGGTTCTTTTCGCTGTGGCCCGAGTTGGAGCCGGTCTCATTCCGGGCGACCCAAACGTCGGCCATCGCCGTGATCATGATGGTCACCTGGCAGTGGACGCCCTTTGCCGTCCTGATTTTCATGACGTCGCTGCAATCCGAGGATCAGCAACAGAAAGAGGCCGCCGTGCTGGACGGGGCCGGGGCGTGGTCGCAATTCCGGTTCCTGACTCTGCCGCATTTGGCACGTCCGATTGCGATCGTCGTCATGATCCAAGCCATCTTCCATCTGTCCTTGTACGCCGAAATCGAAATCGTCAGCCGCGGCAACGGCAACAAGAACCTGCCGTATCTGATCGGCGAATTCGCCAACAACAACATCGGGGCCGCCAGTGCGACCGGCATATTCGCAGTCATCCTGGCCAACATCGTTGCGATCTTCCTGCTGCGGATGATCGGCAAGACCCTGATGGACTAAGAGGGATCAAGACATGGCCATCGTTGCACAAACCTCGAAATTCAGCCTGTTCGCCCGACCCGCGGTCGCCTGGCTGGTCGCCCTGATCTTCTTCTTCCCCATTTTCTGGATGGTGCTGACCAGTTTCAAAACCGACGCCGATGCCGTGCGACCGGAGTTCCTGTTTTTCTTCACGCCGACATTGGAAAACTACCTGAACATGACCGAGAACTACGACTATTGGCGCTTTGCGACCAACTCGGTCATCACGGCTACCTTTGCGACGGCCTTCACACTCTTTGTCGGCATCCCGTGTGCTTACTCCATGGCGTTCTACCCGACGCGGGCCACCAAGGATGTGCTGATGTGGATGCTGTCCACAAAGATGCTGCCAGCCGCTGCGGTCCTTTATCCGATGAACTTTCTCACCAAGGGATTGGGTATCTACGACACGCATTTCCTGATCGTGCTGGTCCTCAGCCTGATCAATCTGCCGATCGTGGTGTGGATGCTGTTCACCTACTTCAAAGAGATCCCAAAGGACATCATCGAAGCGGGCAAAATGGACGGTGCGAACACGTGGGATGAAGTCCGCGAAATCCTCGTCCCGTTGGCCTGGGGCGGCATCGCATCGACCGCGCTGCTGTGTTTCATTTTCTGCTGGAACGAGGCCTACTGGACCGTTCGCCTCACCACCACGGACGCGGCGACCTTGTCCTCGCTGATCGAAGGCAACCGGGCGCCGGAGGGTCTGTTCTTTGGCCGCCTGTCGGCCGTATCGACCGCCGCCGTTGGACCGATCGTCGTCCTTGGCTGGTTCTGTCAGAAGCAACTTGTCCAAGGCCTGACCTTTGGCGCCGTGAAATAAGGAACCTGTGAAATGGGACGCATTCAACTGGACAGTGTGGTCAAGCGGTTCGGCGAAGCCGAGGTCATCCCGCCACTCGACCTGACAATTGAAGAAGGCGAGTTTGTTGTCTTCGTCGGGCCGTCCGGCTGCGGGAAATCGACGTTGCTGCGGCTGATTGCTGGCCTTGAAGAGGTCACCGCCGGCAGCATCTCGATCAACGGCGAGGATGTCACGCGCGTGGCGCCCTCTCAGCGCGGCCTCGCCATGGTGTTCCAATCCTACGCGCTTTATCCGCACATGACGGTGCGCAAGAACATTGCCTTCCCCATGCGCATGGCCAAGCTCGATCAATCCGAGATCGATGCCCGCGTCGAGGCAGCGGCGAAATCCCTGAACCTCATGGACTACCTAGAGCACAAGCCCGGGCAACTCTCCGGCGGGCAGCGGCAACGGGTGGCCATTGGTCGGGCCATTGTGCGCGAGCCTGCCGCGTTCCTGTTCGACGAACCGTTGTCCAATCTCGACGCGGCGCTGCGGGTCGGAATGCGGCTTGAAATCTCGGAGCTGCACGAGCGTCTCAAAACGACAATGATCTACGTGACGCATGACCAGGTCGAAGCCATGACCATGGCCGACAAGATTGTCGTGCTGCGTGCTGGCAACATCGAACAGGTGGGCAGCCCTCTGGAGCTGTATCGCACACCGCGCAACCTGTTTGTCGCCGGGTTCATCGGGTCCCCCAAGATGAATTTCCTCGATGGGGAAACGGCAGCCGCCCACGATGCAGCGACCATCGGCGTGCGCCCTGAACACATAACGCCTTCCAAGACCGAGGGGGATTGGGAAGGCACAATCGGCGTATCCGAGCACCTGGGATCAGACACCTTCTTTCACGTCCATATCGCGGGTCGCTCCGAGCCAATCACCGTGCGCGCGCCGGGCGAAGTCGACATGCACCACGGCGACCGGGTGTTCTTGACGCCGGAGGCCGGACGAATTCACCGCTTCGATGCCGAAGGATTGCGCATCGCATGACACGACTCGACGGCAAATGCGCCCTCGTCACGGGCGCGGCGCGGGGCTTGGGGCGTGCCTTCGCAGAGGCCTATGTGGCCCAGGGTGCCCGCGTGGCCATGGCGGATATCGACGCTGCCGCTGTCGAGGCTGCCGCGGCTGATATCGGCAGCGCCGCGGTCGCCATAGAAATGGACGTTGCGCGCCAATCCAGCATCGAGGCGGCCGTCACCCGGGCCGTGGATCAACTTGGGCGCATTGATGTCCTGATCAACAACGCCGCCGTGTTCACGGCCGCGCCGCTGGTTGACGTCACCCGGGCAGATTACGCGCGCGTGTTTGACATCAACGTCGCGGGCACCTTGTTCACCATGCAGGCAGTGGCACAGCACATGATCGAACGCGGGATTTCCGGGCGGATCATCAACATGGCCAGCCAGGCAGGCCGCCGGGGCGAACCCCTGGTTTCGGTCTATTGCGCGTCGAAGGCGGCGGTCATCAGCCTAACCCAATCTGCGGCCCTCAACCTGATTTCGCATGGGATCAAGGTCAATGCCATCGCGCCCGGCGTTGTCGACGGCGCCCATTGGGATGGCGTAGACGCCTATTTCGCGACGCTCGAGGGCAAGCCGCTCGGACAGAAGAAACGCGAGGTCGACGCGGCGGTCCCCTACGGACGCATGGCGCGCCCATCAGATCTGACAGGTATGGCCGTGTTCCTGGCGTCGGACGATGCCGACTACATCGTCGGTCAATGCTACAACGTGGATGGCGGGCAATGGATGAGCTGACACCACGCCACGCATCCGCGCCATTGCGTCTGTCCGACGCCGCGTTGCCCCATCTGGATCCGGCGATCCAGCGGCCAACCTACGACCGGTCGGCCTTGACGCCCGGGATCGTGCATATCGGTTTGGGCAATTTTCATCGGGCCCACCAGGCGTGGTATCTGCATCGCTTGATGCAAGCAGGGCATGCGCTTGACTGGGCCATCATCGGGGCAGGGGTCCGGCCCTATGATGCTGTGATACGCGAGAAACTGAAGGCGCAGGATTGCTTAACGACCTTGATTGAACTGGCGCCAGAGTCCCGATCCGCCGAAGTCAGCGGCGCCATGATCGACTACCTGCCGATCGAAAAGGACAACGCATCCCTCATTGAGATGATGTGCCGGCCCGACATTCGGATCGTTGCCCTGACCGTCACCGAAGGCGGATACTTCGTGGATCCGGCGACCGGCGGGCTCGACACCGATCATCCTGACATCCAACACGATATCGCGCATCCGACAACCCCCCGCACGGCCTTCGGCGCCATGGTGGCCGCTTTGGGCGCGCGGCGGGCGGCGGGGGAAAAGCCGTTCACCGGGCTTAGCTGCGATAACCTGTCGGGCAATGGTGATATCCTCCGAAATGTGGTGGTCGGACTGGCCGAGCGTTCGGATGCCGAGCTTGCCAATTGGATCCGGGTCGAGGCGAGTTTTCCGAACTCGATGGTGGATTGCATCGTGCCCGCGACTGGCCCCGAGGAGCTGACCCTGGCGCATGGTTTCGGGATTGATGACGCCGCGCCGGTCAGCCACGAAAACTATCGCCAATGGGTTTTGGAGGACCGCTTTTGCAACGGTCGGCCCGATTGGGACGAAGCGGGTGCGACCTTTACCGACAACGTTCACGCCTACGAGCTTATGAAGATCCGGGTTTTGAATGCCGGACATCAGGTCTTGGCAAACGTTGGGGAACTGTTGGGGCTGCCCACGATTGCCGATTGCATGCGCGATCCCGACGTGTCGGCGTTTTTCCGAAAGGTTCAGGTTGACGAAATCCTGCCTTACGTCGCGCCGGTTCCGGGGACGACACCAGATGCCTATCTCGATCTGATCGAACGGCGGTTTTCCAATCCGGCGATCCACGACACAACGCGCCGGGTCGCCTTTGACGGATCGTCGCGACACACCGGGTTTGTGCTGCCGATCTTGCGTGATGCGCTGAGCGCGGGCGGCCCGGTCAGTGGGCTTGCGTTGGTTGAGGCGTTCTGGGCGCGGATGTGCGTTGGTCGGCGCGATGATGGATCGACCATCGAGCCGAACGATCCGCAGTGGGAAGATCTGACAGCGGCAGCCGAGGCGGCGCTTCGAGACCCAGGCGCCTGGTTGGGTCAATTCGCGATCTATGGGTCGCTGGCCGACGACGCACGGTTTGTGCGGGAGTTCGGCCATTGGGCGGCGCAGCTTGAGGCCAACGGGGCACGGTCAACCCTGAAGGAATTTGTGGCTCTCGGTTAAGGGGGGGCGCGTCAGCCAAGGTTCGGGCCCGGATCGGGACGCTGCCAGCCTGCGCGATCGGGGGTCTGATTGAACCGGTCCGGCGTGTTACCGAACAACGCTGAGGGGCTGCGCGCGCAGGTCTGCCGCCACCGATGGCCAGGACACGATGATCACGGCACAGCCGTCGACGGCCTGCGTTTCCAAGTCCGAGACCAGTGCCCCGAGCGTGGTCTCGATCGTCCTTTCATCCGCCTTGGTGACGTTTGCCGCCACGGAAACGGGCGCATGGCGGGGCAAACCTTGCGAGATCAGATCGGTTTGGATCGTCCTCGCATTGCGAACGGACATGTAGAACACGCTGGTGGTGCCGGGACCCGAATGGCGCACGCAGTCGGGGGTCGGGTTTTCGGCCCGACCCGTTCCGGTGGCCAGCACCAGGGCATCCGTGACCCCGCGCTCGGTCAGACTGCGGCCCAAGGCAGCCCCGGCAGCCGAGGCCGCCGTCACGCCCGGCACAATGTCGACCGGAATACCGTGTGCATTGGCCGCGTCGAGTTCTTCGGTGGCCCGTCCGAAAATCCCGGGGTCGCCAGATTTCAACCGCACCACGCGGCGCCCCTTCTTCGCTTCGGCAACGATCACCGCATTGATGCGCTCCTGGGGCCACGTGTGGTGGCCGACATGCTTGCCGACGAACACCCGTTCCGCATCCCGGCGCGCCAATTCAAGCACATCGGGATAGACCAGCCGGTCGTAGAAAATGACATCCGCCTCTTGCAGGCGCTCTACGGCGCGCAAGGTCAGCAGGTCGCTCGCGCCGGGCCCCGCGCCGACAAGCGAGATCGAGCCGCCGTCCTGCGCCTCGGGCGCGTGCCCTGCGGCGATGGCGGCTTTCACCTCGCGCGCGGCGTCTCGTTCCGACCCGCGCACCCATTTCGCCCGGGGCGCGCCGGAAAAGACCCAAGACCAGAACGCCCGGCGCTTTGCGCGGGGCACCGAGGTGGCCACGCTTGCACGCAATCGGCCGGCGAGGGCCGCCAATCCCCCCAAACCGGGTGGCAAAAGTCGTTCGACCTCGGTTTTGATCTGCCGTGCCAACACTGGTGCGGTTCCTTCCGTCCCAATGGCGACCACGACGGGATCGCGGTCGACAATGGAGGGCGTGGTCAGATCGCACAGCTCGGGTTGATCAACGATATTCACCGGGCAACGGGCGGCCTGCGCAATGGCGTGCAGGCTGGCGTCCACACCGGGGCAGCCGGTTGCGATGAAGGCCATGGTCGAGGCTTCGAACAGGTCGACGGAAATGGGCCCGGCGTGCCACGTCGCCCGCCCATCGTCCACGATGGCCGCCAGTTCATCGTCCAGATCAGGGGCGACAAGCACCACATTTGCATCGGATTTCAACAGCAGGCGGGCCTTTTGGGCCGCCTGTTCCCCCCCACCGGCAATCAGGACCTGGCGGCCTGTCGTGCGAATGAACATCGGGAAGCTTTTCATGGCGGCGTCCTTGTCAGGCGGCCAGCGCGGAGTGTCGCGCGGTCCAGAGATGTTGGGCTGTTTCCATGGGCTGCTGAACGTCCAAGGTGGACAGAGCCAACGCAGCAGTGCCGATCACGATCGCGGCGGCGAATGGGTCATTCTGTTTGCCAGACCACAGGCCCGCCAGATCAACTTCGGGCGGCACATCACTGAGGCGCCGCGCTTCACCGGGCGCAATCGCATCCAAAATGTCGTCGAAGGGCAGCCCGGCCCGAAGACCGAAGCATTCCAATGCTTTTCCGGGATGGCGTTCGAACTCGCCGCCACCGCCCTTGATGACGGTCAGGGCCGACCACCCCATGATCTGCGCGGCCTCGGTCTGAACCAAGCGATAGGACGGGTGGAAGACGCCTTGAACGCTTGCTGCGGCCCGCGCCGGGTTCAGCATGCGGCACACCGTATTAATGCATGATCGAAGTCCGAGGGCCCGCCGCAGATCGAGCAGATTGAACAAACCGGGGTGAAGCTGTTCCAGCGGCGCATAGGCAATTCCGGCGGCGTCGAGCCCGGCCTGGATGGCTGCACCGCTGTCGGCAAGCGGGATGCCCGCGGCCCCGAGATGGGCGCGAACGGCGCTGTCGCTGCCATTGCGACCGTGCAAAAGGACCGGAAAGCCTGCCATGGCGACCAATCGGGCCGACAACAGGAACCAGGGCAATCCGCGTGTCCGTCCGGCGGCGTAGCTTGGCCAATCCAAGGCCACCTTGGGCAGCTCGGGCGCAGCGGCCTGCGCGGCCGACGCGAACCCGGCGATTTCCTCCGGCGTCTCGCCTTTCATGCGCAACAGCATGAGCAACGCGCCGACAGCTTCGGGCGCGGCCCGGCCCGAGAGCATCACTTTCATGGCTTCGGCGGCTTCCACCTGTGTCAGCGATCGGGATCGTCCCGGCCCGCGGCCCAACGTGGCGACATAGGGGGAAAGGCTCATTCTGCCGCCTCCCGCCGCTGCACCTGGGCGAGAAGTGTCGCGATTTCGGGGCGGCACGATCCGCAATTCGTTCCGGCCTGCAGCACTTCGCCGATCTGATCCACGCTCAGCAAGCCGCGGGTTTCGATCGCCGTGACAATGGTGTTCACGCCCACGCCGAAACAGGAACACAAGGTTGGGCCGGGATCGGGCAGATGTGCGGGTCGGCGTCCGCTGAGAAAGGCGCCCGGATCGGTGTCCGGCAGAGAGGCCAGGTAATCCCGCATGGCGGCCACGGGCGTTGGCGATACGAACAGGGCGGCGACGACGCGCCCTTCTTCTTCGAACGCGATCCGCGCGGTCTGGCGTTGTGCATCAATCGCGGACACGGCGGCGGCTTGGTCCAATCCAAACAGGCGCCGCGCTTCGGCTTCCCAATCGGCAACGGGCTGTGCCCCGGCCAACTCCGCACGCAGGCCCGCGTCGGTCGCGGCGAGGGCCCAGTAATCGGCGCCCGGGTTCATCGGCGTACGGGAGACGGCAAACCCGTACCATGCCGCCTCGAAGCGGGCCACGGCGGCCACGCTGGCCTTGCTTTCCGGTTGGCCAGATGTCGGGTCGACCGCCGCGGCCACCAACGCGTCGATCCGGGCGGCCGCTGCGGTTTCGCCTGTCCAATGCATGGGCGCAAACACCTGCCCACGTTGCACCGCATCCGTGAGCCGCGCGCGCAGGATCGCCTTCCCATGATCGTTCTGGACGGTCACCAGATCGGCGGCGCCGATCCCGAGGTCGGCGGCATCTGCCGGGTGTATTTCCAAGAACGGTTCGGCCAAATGGGCGGACAGGCGCGGGCTTAACCCGGTGCGCGTCATGGTGTGCCAATGATCCCGCACCCGCCCGGTGTTGAGGCGAAACGGGAAGGCCTGAGATGTCGGTGCCGCAAGGGCGCGCGTGGTGACGGGCAAAAGTCGCGCCTTGCCATCGCCGTGGTAAAAGCGCCCGTCGCTAAAGAACCGTCCGCCTTGCCGCGTTGCCGTGATGGGCCACCGCGTGGGCGCGAGCGCGTCATAGGCCGTGTCATCCAGTTCGGCGAGACCGGAAATATCGAAATCGCGCCCGAACCGGCCCGCGATTCCGGACAGGGTGGCGTATTCCCGGAAGATCTCCGCTGGCCCCTGATAGTCGAAGGCCCGGTCAAACCCCATGCGCCGCCCGACCTCGGCCAATATCTCCCAATCCGGACGGCTGTTGCCCAGGGCGGGCAGAACGGACCGCTGCCGACTGATGATGCGATCCGAGTTTGTGACGGTTCCGTCCTTCTCGGCCCAGGCGGCGGCGGGCAGCACCACATGCGCCAACCGGGCCGTATCGGTTTGCCCGGTGACGTCGCTGACCACGACAAAGTCGCATCCTGCGATTGCATCGCGCACACGATCGGCTTCGGGCATCGACACGGCCGGATTGGTGTGGATGATCCACAGCGCCTTGATCTGTCCGTCGGCCACCGCCCGGAACATATCCACCGCCTTCAGGCCGGCGCGTTCGGGCAACGGGCCACATTGCCAGAAATCCCGCACGGCGGCGCGATGATCGGCATGTTCAAGGTCCAGATGGCAAGCCAGCATATTGGCAAGCCCGCCCACCTCGCGCCCGCCCATCGCATTGGGCTGCCCGGTGACCGAGAAGGGCCCCATGCCCGGTTTCCCGATCCGCCCCGTCGCGAGATGGCAATTCAGGATCGAATTGACCTTGTCGCTGCCGCTGGTGGATTGATTGACGCCCTGACTGAAGATGGTCACCACCTTCTCGTTCTCGAGCCACAGCTTGCAGAAGGCTGCAATGTCAGCCTCGTCCACCCCGATTGGCGTGTCGGCATCCCGATACGCGGCGCAGAGGGCGTCGTCGAACCCGTTGGTATGGGCAAGGAACGCGGGGTCGACGCAGCCACCTTCGTGAATGGCGGTGAACAACCGGTTGAACAGCGCCACGTCGGCCCCCGGTGCAATGGGAAGGTGCAGGTCACACCCGTCGCAACTGGCGGTTCGGCGCGGATCGATGACAACGATCTTTGTGCCGCGGGCCTGTCGGGCGGCCAGAACGCGTTGGTAGAGGACAGGGTGACACCAGGCGAGGTTCGATCCCACCAGAACCACGAGGTCCGCCTCGTCGAGGTCTTCATAGGTTCCGGGAACCGTATCCGTGCCGAAGGCGCGTTTGTGCCCGGCGACGGTCGACGCCATGCACAGGCGCGAATTCGTGTCGATATTGGCCGAGCAGATGAACCCTTTCATCAACTTGTTGGCGACATAGTAATCTTCGGTCAGCAATTGGCCGGACACGTAGAAGGCCACGCTGTCCGGCCCATGCGCGGCGATGGTCGACTGGAAGCGATCGGCCACCAATTGCAACGCCGCGTTCCAGCTGGCCGGTGCCCCATGCACCATCGGATCCTGCAGGCGGTGGCCCAGGCCGACCGTCTCGCCCAGGGCGGACCCTTTCGAACAGAGCCGCCCGAAATTGGCCGGGTGCTCTGTGTCGCCGCGCACGTCCAGACCGCCCAGACCATCTGGGGTCAGTCGCACCCCGCAGCCCACACCGCAATACGGGCAGGTTGAGCGGACGGATGGGGGCAGCGCCTTTTGCATCAGGCGGCTGTCCGGGCTTGCAGTTGCGTCACATCCAAGAGAACGCGGCCATCTTCAATGCGCACGGGGTAGGTCGCGATGCGGCCATCTTCCCCGGTCGCGGCGCCGGTGTTCAGGTCGAACACCCAATTGTGCAGGGGGCAGGTCACGCTTTGTCCGTGAACGATCCCCTCGACCAACGGCCCACCCTTGTGCGGGCAGGTGTTCGAGGCGGCAAAGACCTCGGCGCTGTCGGTCCGAAACACGGCGACGCAGCCCAGTTCCGTTTTCACAAGGCGCGCACCGCGCAGCGGAATGTCGTCCAACGCCCCGATATCAACCCAGGTCATGCCCGCACCTCTTTCTCTGTTTCCCAACTATCTCGGGGGAGCCGTCGCGGGCGGCGGGGATAGTCCCCCCGACGCGCCCAGCCCGACCGTGTGGCCACCGCGCTCATTCCGCCGCCGCCAAAGTCAGATCCGCCATCGGCTGATACCGCTCGGCCTTGTCGGCGGCGTGTTCGGCCCAAGGGTCCTTGCGATAGATCGACTGGCTCAACTCGAACGCCGCGATCAAACGCGCGCGTTCGTCGAGGTCGTCCACCACGCGTTCCTGAACCCAGTCCAACCCCACCTTGGCGACCCATTTGTACGGGCGATCCAGGTATTTGGCGTTTTCCCGGTAAAGCTGGATGAAGGCGACCGTCACGTCGATCGCTTCCTGCTCGGTCGCGACATCGCAAAGGCGCTCGGTCTCTTTGACATCCATCCCGGCCGCACCGGCGACGCCCACCTGATAGCCGCTGTCGACACAGATGATGCCGACATCCTTGCAGGTCGCCTCGGCGCAGTTGCGGGGGCAGCCCGAAACCGCGAGTTTCACCTTGTGTGGCGTCCAGGACCCCCACAAGACCTGCTCCAGCTTGATGCCAAGGCCCGTGCTATCCTGCGTGCCAAAGCGGCAATGGTCGGTGCCAACGCAGGTTTTGACGGTCCGCAGCCCCTTGGAATAGGCGTGTCCCGACACCATCCCGGCGGCGTTCAGATCCGCCCAGATGGCGGGAAGGTCTTCCCCTTTCACGCCCAACAGGTCGATCCGTTGCCCCCCGGTGACCTTCACCGTTGGAACCTTGTACTTGTCGGCGGCGTCGGCGATGGCCCGCAGCTCGTCGGGGGTGGTGATCCCGCCCCACATGCGCGGCACGACGCTGAACGTGCCGTCCTTCTGGATGTTTGCGTGTTTGCGTTCGTTGATGAACCGGCTTTGCGGATCGTCTTGATATTCCAACGGCCAGTCCGCCAGCAGGTAGAAGTTCACCGCCGGTCGGCACACATGGCAGCCGTTGCGGGTCTTCCAGCCCAGTTCCTGCCAGACCGCTTCCTGACTCTTGAGCGGCATGGTTTTGATCAGGCGGCGCACATCCTCGTGCGTGTGATCGGTGCAGCCGCAGACCGGTTGCGCGGTCGGCATTTCGAACGCGTCGCCCAGGGTCACCTGCAGCAGCTGTTCGACCAGCCCGGTGCAGGTCCCGCAGGAGGCGCTTGCCTTTGTGGTTGCACGAACCGCACCCAGATCGGTGGCGCCGGCCGCGATGGCGTCGGTGATGGTGGATTTGCAAATGCCGTTGCAGCCACAGATTTCCGCGTCAGGCGGCAATGCTGCAACGGCTGAGAGAGGGTCCGCGGAGGCCCCCCCCTGGAATGCAGGCCCAAAGATCAACGTCTCGCGCATGTCGGAGATGTCGGTGCCGTCCTTGATCAGGCCGAAGAACCAGTTTCCGTCCGCCGTGTCGCCATACATGACGGCGCCGACCAGCGTATCACCCTCGATCACAAGGCGTTTGTAGATCCCCCGTGATGGATCGCGGAAGACGATGTCTTCTCGGGCGTCCCCGTCGGCGAAGTCTCCGGCGCTGAACAGATCGCAGCCGGTGACCTTGAGTTTTGTCGAAAGGCTCTTTTGGACAAAGGCCGCGTGTTCCCCAAGCAAGGTCTGTGCAGCGACCTTTGCCTGATCATAAAGCGGGGCGACCAGACCGAAGAGCGCGCCCTGATGCTCGACGCATTCGCCCACGGCCAGAACATCCTCATCCGAGGTGATCATCTGATCGTCGACATGGATGCCTTTGCCGACCGCAAGGCCGGTGGCCTGCGCCAGCGCCGTATTGGGGCGAATTCCAACGGCCATGACCAGCAGGTCACAGGGCAGCTCGGTGCCGTCTTCCAGGCGCAGCGCCCGCACCTTGCCATTCTCGCCCAGAATTTCCTTCGAGTTGGCTTGCAAGCGGATGGTGATGCCTTTGGCTTCCAGCGACTTCTTCAAAAGATAGCCGGCGGCTTCGTCCAGTTGGCGTTCCATCAGGTGCCCCATGATGTGGACGACCGTTACATTGACGCCGCGCGCGGCCATGCCGGCGGCCGCCTCCAATCCCAGAAGGCCGCCCCCGATGACGACCACGTTCTGACCGTCCCCAAGCCCCATCATCCGCTCGGTATCTTCCAGGTCGCGATACGCAATCACGCCGTCCAGATCATGCCCCGGAAGCGGGATCATGAACGGGTTAGAGCCGGTGCCGAAGATCAGTTTGTCGTACGGGACAAAGCCGTTTTCGCCGATGACGCGCTTGGCGGCGCGGTCAATCTCAACCACCTTTTCGCCGAGCCGGCAGGTGACATTGCGCTCGGCGTACCAGGTGTCGTCATGGGTGACGATCTCGTCATATGTCTTTTCGCCAGACAGCACGGGCGACAGCATGATCCGGTTGTAGTTGCCGCGCGGTTCGGCGTTGAACAGGGTGATGTTGAAGGCGTCCGGCGCGGCGTCGGTCAGGTGCTCCAACACCCGGCCCGATGCCATGCCGGCCCCAATCACAACGAGGTTCTGTTTGGTCATGTCTCGCCTCACTCCGCCGCCACGGCCTTGGGGGCCTCGGCCTGTGCCGGTTTCGGCTTGGGTTTGGCGCCGTGCTCGTATTCCTCAAGGAAATCCAGCACTTCCTGGCGGTACGTGTAGTAGTCGGGATGCTCCAAAAGCGCCTTGCGTGTGCGCGGGCGGGGCAGGTCGACATTGGTGATTTTGCCAATGGTGGCCTGCGGCCCGTTGGTCATCATCACGACGCGATCCGCCAACAGGATGGCTTCGTCCACGTCATGCGTCACGCAGATGGCCGTGACTTTGGTGCGGCTCCACACCTCCATCAGAACCTCCTGAAGCTCCCACCGCGTCAGGCTGTCGAGCATGCCGAACGGTTCGTCCAAGAGCAGAAGCTTGGGCGACAAGGCGAAGGCGCGGGCGATGCCGACACGCTGCTTCATTCCGTTCGAGAGATCGGCGGCGGATTTGTCCATCGCATCGGCGAGGCCGACGCGTTCGAGGTAGTATTCGACCACGTCCTGGCGTTCGGCTTGCGAGGCTTTCGGGTACACTTTGTCGACCCCGATCGCGACGTTTTCCTTCGCGGTCAGCCATGGGAAAAGCGACGGGGCCTGGAACACCACTGCGCGTTCGGGATCGGCACCCATCACGCCCTGGCCATCCAGCTTGATCGCGCCTTTGGAGATTTCGTTCAAACCCGCAACCATGGTCAGCGCGGTGGACTTCCCGCAGCCCGAATGCCCGATGAGCGAGATGAACTCGCCTTTCTTGAGCTTCAGATCGAAGTCTTCGACAACGGTCAGCGGCCCCTTCGGCGTCGGGTAGATTTTGTGAACCTTGGAAAACTCGAGGTACTTTTCTTCCAGCGCCGATTGCGCCGCGTTGGCCACGGCTTTCGGAACCGAGTGGATCGGGGTCACGTCCGGCAGCGTGCGCGTGCCCTCGACCTTGGCTTCGATCCCGACATCCATCAGGTACTTCGTGACATCGGCGCGGAGGCGCTTGAACTCGGCGTCGTGGTTCATTGCAGACCGATCCCGGGGGCGCGGGATGTTGACCTTGAACGGTTCGGCCAATGTCCCGTCCGGGTTCAGTGGGATGATCCGATCACCAAGCAGAATGGCCTCGTCCACGTCGTTGGTGATCAGGACACAGGTCTTTTTGTCGGCTTCCCAGATCCGCTCGATCTCGTCGGCCAGGTTGGCGCGGGTCAGCGCATCAAGCGCCGACAGCGGCTCGTCCAACAAGAGCATCTCTGGATCCATCGCCAGCGCCCGCGCCACGTTCACGCGCTGGCGCATGCCGCCGGACAACTCGGCCGGCCGGCGGCCGGCGGCGTGGGACAGGCCCACCATGCCGACATAGTGCGCGACCTTGGCCGCCCGATCTGCCTTGGACAGACCAGGGAACATCGTGTCGACCGCAAGGCCGACATTTCCGTTCACCGTCAACCACGGCATCAGCGAGTAGCTTTGGAAGATCACCCCGCGCTCGGGGCTTGGCTCCGTAATCTCGGCGCCCTTGAAGGTCACGCTGCCCTTGGACGGCATTTCGAGACCGGCCATCAGGTTGATCAGGGTGGTCTTCCCGGTGCCCGAGAAGCCGAGAAGGACAAGGAACTCGCCCTCCTCGACGGACAGGTCGATGTTCTTCAGCACATGGGTCGCCTTGGGCCCTTCGCCGAAGCTTTTCGACACGTTCTTCAGTTCAAGAACAGACATCAGTGCAGACCTCAGCGGTTGTTGGTGAAGGTGAAGAGCGACTGGATCGTGTACATCAGGCGGTCCAGCAGGAAGCCGATGATGCCGATGGTGAAGACGGCCACCATGATCCGGCCCAGGCTGTCGGATGACCCGTTCTGGAATTCATCCCACACGAATTTCCCGAGCCCCGGGTTCTGGGCCAGCATCTCGGCTGCGATCAGAACCATCCAGCCCACACCCAAGCTGAGGCGAAGACCGGTGAAGATCAGCGGCAGAGCCGAGGGCAGCACCAGTTTCTGGATCTTGGTCCAGGTGCCCATTTTCAGAACCTTGGACACGTTGACCAAGTCCTTGTCGATCGACGCCACGCCGAGGGCGGTGTTGATCAGGGTCGGCCAAAGGGAACACAGCGTCACGGTGATCGCGGAGACGAGGAAGGACTTTTCAAACCAACCGTCGTCCGAGGTGTAGACCGCCGACACCACGATCGAGACGATGGGCAGCCAGGCCAGGGGTGACACAGGCTTGAACACCTGGATGAGCGGGTTCAAAGCCGCGTTCGCTGTGACCGACAGTCCGGCCATGATGCCAAGAGGGACGGCCACAACCGTCGCCAGCATGAAGCCGAAGAAGACCGTTTTGATCGAGGTCCAGATCTGTTCGTAGTAGGTCGGCGCGCCTGTGAATTCGCGGATCGGGCGGGGTTCTTCGCCGTTGGCGATCCGATCTGCATTGCGCTGTTCCTGCCGCTCATAGAAGGCGGCGGCCCGCTCGCGGGTGCGCTCGGCGTCGTCATTCAGGTTGATGACCTGCTCCCACACTTGTGCGGGCCCAGGGATTGCCCCAAGCGAGGTTTGCACGGTCGGAGCCAAGGTGCCCCACAGCATCAGGAAGGCTGCAATCGCCAAGAGCGGCACGCCCAACAGGCGCCAAACCTCGCCCAACTGGGCTTTGGGATTGTCGCCCGCACCGATGCGCAGAAGCGGCGTGATCCACGCCAGGCCCAAGACCTTGAACCATGTGTCGGCCTTGTTGATGGCGGTGAAGCGGCGTTCGCGCCGGGCCTCGCGGGCGGCGTCGGCCTCGAAATTAGGGTCAATCGTCGTCATCTCTGCGGTTTCCTTTGCGGGGCGCTGCACGGGGGCGCGATGGTGTCTCTGGGCAGGTCCGTCCGCACGACGTTGGGAGCGGAATAGATCTGGACCGGTTTGCCTGTTTTTTGGGATGCGCTGCGGGCGCGCATGATGCGCCCGCAGCATTTTCAAGGGGAGATCGCGGGGCGTTAGCCCTGCACTTCACCTTCGATCACCAGTTGCTCGCCGGTCAGACCGATGGGGAAGCTGTCGATGTAGGCGTTGGGGAAGCGGCCATCATAGGCGATGCCGTCGATTAGCGTGTCGACCGGGTCGCGGAAACCATCGGTGTCCCAGGGGAAGTCCGCTTCGGCGGCCAGACCGTCTTCGACGAGGCTGCGGGCCGCATCGAGATAGATGTCCGGACGGTACACGTCGCGGGCCACTTCATGATACCACTCGTCGCTCTGCGGCTCGGAGATTTGGCCCCAACGGCGCATTTGGGTCAGGTACCAGACCGCGTCCGAGTAGAACGGGTAGGTGGCGTAGTAGCGGAAGAACACGTTGAAGTCCGGAACGTCGCGGACATCGCCGGGTTCGTATTCGAACGTGCCGGTCATCGAGGCCGCGATCACTTCTTCATCGGCACCCACGTATTCCGGATAGGACAACATCTCGACCGCTTCCATGCGGTTTGCGTTGTTGTCGGCATCCAGCCACATCCCGGCGCGGATCAGGGCACGGACGATGGCACGGGTGGTGTTCGGGTTCTCTTCCACGAACTCGGCGGTCAGACCAAAGACCTTTTCCGGGTTGTTCGGCCAGATCTCATAGTCGGTGATGACAGGCACACCGATGCCGCGCTGGACAGCCTGCTGGTTCCACGGTTCACCCACGCAATACCCGAAGATCGTGCCGGCCTCGAGGGTGGCCGGCATCTGCGGCGGGGGCGTCACGCTGAGGAAGACGTCAGCGCCAATTTGTCCAGTAATATCATCGGGGGAGTAGTAACCCGGATGCAGACCACCGGCGGCCAGCCAGTAGCGCAATTCGTAGTTATGCGTCGACACGGGGAACACCATGCCCATGTCAAAACGCACGCCTTCGTCGCGGAACTGTTCGACCACGGGGACCAGGGCTTCGGCGCTGATCGGGTGTTGCGGGCGGCCATCATCCATCGACGGAATGTGCGGGCGCATCAGCTCCCAAACTTCGTTCGACACGGTGATCCCGTTGCCGTTCAAGTCCATCGAGAAGGGCGTCACGATGTGGGCTTCGGTGCCGAACCCGATGGTCGCAGCAATGGGTTGGCCCGCCAGCATATGTGCGCCGTCGAGGGTGCCGTCGATGACGCCGTCCAGCAGGACGCGCCAGTTGGCCTGTGCTTCGAGCGTGACGAACAGACCTTCATCCTCGAAGTAACCAAGCTCATAGGCGACGGCCAGCGGGGCCATGTCGGTCAGCTTGATGAAGCCGAAGGTCAACTCGTCGATCTCGAGGTCCTGGGCAAAGCCCGGACTGGCCAGCGCACTGGTCATGGCCAGCGCAGCGATAAGGCGTTTCATAGCAAGAGTCCTTTATCCTAGCGTTGCGGCCTCAAAAGCGGGGAGGTGCTGAAACGAAGCCGCGAAAAACAAAAAAGCCGCTGACATACGCTACGAGGGAGAAATCGCAGCGACGTCGAGCGGCTGTGCTCAGGCTTCCCGATCTTGGGAAAGAGGTGGATCAAAGACGCCTTTGCCTTTGATGATCCTATGAAGCCGATAGGGAACGCCCATTTCAAGCGGCGGGGCGCGACTCACCCCCAGGTTGTGCTGCATTGCCGCATGACGGGTGCGGCTGCGCCCATTTTTTGGGCGTTAATCCGAGTCGGGGTCAAAAACGCGCCCATCGAAGAACACGTCACGTTCGAGAATCACCCGGCCCGAGGCCGAAGCGACGGCCGTCGGATGGCGGAGATTCCCCTCCATCTTCTCGGAGGCGCCGGGCAAATCGGCGCCGACCTCTGCAAGCCCATGCCGGTGCAGATCGCTGCGAAATACCCCACCGGCAATTTGCACGCTTTCCGCCGGGTCCAGCCCCGTGCGCGCCGCGATCTGGCGGGCGATCCATTTGGCCTGACTGCGCCATGGAAAGGTGGCCGCGCCGCGATGGAACTCGACGAACCGCGGCACATGCCTCTGCTCGCCCAGGCCTGAAATTGTCAGATGGCCCGACAGCGAACGGTCGATCAGTTCGGATGATACATCCAGATACGCCGGTCGTGACAGAAGCTCGGCCGCAGCGGTTCGGCTGTTGTCGTCCCCCAACCAGCGGCCAGCCTTCCAGACGGCGCGCAAGAGGCGTCGCAAGAGATGCGGTTCGGTGTCGGCCCAATCCTTGCGGACCGCCAGTACCTTTTCAGGCGCGCATTCCCAGATCGCCTTTCCGGGCAACAGCAGCGCGCCCACGCCGGTATCCACGGCGACAGACCCCCAAGGTTCGCCCACGCAAAAGGCGTCCACCTCGCCGTCGGCCAAAGCCTGCGCCATCAGGGGGGGCGGCACGGTTCTGATGTCGAACCCAACCTCGCGAAGCCCGGTCGCGTCCGCCCAGGCGTGCAGCAACTCGACATGCATCGAGAAGGGGAAGGGCACTCCGACGGTCAGGCCGTCCGGTGCGACCGCCGCCAAAGCGGCCCCGGCCGCTTGCGCGTCCCAGAAATCGAACGGGTGGCCCGCAGCGCGCAGGCGAGCTTCGATGGCTTTGCTGACACCGATGGCGTTGCCGTTGACCGACAAAACCGACACGGCGGATAACGAGGTGGTCACGCCCCCCAGACCAAGCGACATCGCGATGGGAACCGGTGACAAAAGGTGCGCCGCGTCGACGCGTCCGAATGCCAGCATATCCCGCACGGAGGACCAGGACGGTGCCGGGATCAGATCCAGCATCAAGCCTTCTGACTCGGCAAATCCCATCTCTTGCGCGACAATCAAAGGGGCCGCATCCACAAGTGGAACATAGGCAACGGGGAGTGTGACAGTCCTCATGACAAGAGCCCGGATGCTGTCACAAGCGCTTCGGCAACCTCGGCCACGCGGCGCCCCTGGTCCATGGCTGCTTTCCGAAGCAACGCATACGCTTCTTCTTCGTCGACGCCGCGGGCTTTCATCAGCAGCCCCTTGGCCCGGTCAATTACCTTGCGTTCTTCAAGGGCCCGCCGTGTTTCGGCCAGTTCGGTCCGCATCTGACGCGAGATCTGGAACCGTGCGATGGCCGTGTCCATGACCGGCTTCAGACGTTCAGGCTGCAACCCATCGACCACGTAGGCCGACACACCAGCCTCGATCGCATCGCGGGCCAGACTGCCCGCTGCCCCGGACACGAACATGGCGACAGGGCGGTCCAACGGGCCGGAGGCCAGCGTCAGTTCCTCCAGTGTGTCCCGGGTCGGGTTGTCGATGTCGATCAAAACGATGTCGGGCAGAAACGCGGCAATTTTCCGGGCCAGTCCGGAGACATTGCCGATCACGTGCACTTCGTAGTCGCCCGCGTCACGCAGGGCATCCACGATGGCAAGCGCGCGATCGCGATCCTCTTCCACCACAACAATCGTAAGACTTTCCGTCATCTTCTCAGAAACCCGCAGGCGCTTTCATCGTTCAATCGGCAAAAGCACTCCCGGAGTTGTTGTCCAGGGTTCTGCCTCGGTCAGGGCACTGTGGGTTGCGGATTGCATGATTTCCATGCGGCATTGGAGTCCAGTCGCCGCCCTCGTGGACCCCGATGTGGTGTGCTGCGCCAACCTCGCCATGCCGTCGCGGTGCTTTCCCTTGCGCGACAGCCGCCTCAGAACACCAGGTTCATCATCACCAGCGACACCACCAGGAACAGGATGGTCATGATGCCACCGCTTTTCATGAAGTCGGTGACCCTGTAGCCGGCAGGGCCCATGATCAGCGCGTTGACCTGATGCGTTGGGATCAGGAAAGAGTTCGAGGTCGAGATTGCGACCGTCAGCGCGAAGACGGCGGGGTCGCCACCTGCGGCAACCGCGATCGACACCGCCAGTGGCACAAGAAGAACGGTCGCGCCGACATTCGACATCACAAGTGTGAACGCGGTGGCCAGGACCGCGACGCCTGCTTGCAGGGCCCATATGGGCCAACCGTCCAGCAACGCGAGGATTTCCTGCGCGATCCACGCCGCTGTGCCGGTGTTTTGCACGGCTTGTCCCAATGGGATCAGACTGGCCAGCAGAAAGACAGTGGGCCAGCTGACCGCTTCATACGCCTCGTCGATGCGCAGAACATTGGTCGCGATCATCCCGGCGGCCCCCACCAAGAGCGCCAGCGACAGGCGCAGATCGGTGAACAAGATCAGGCCGAGTGTTATCGCGAAGAACAAAAGCGCCCATGCCACCTTGTTCGGGCGCGTCTCTTCCATTGGGAAGTCACTCGTCACCACAACGAAATCGCGGTTGCGCGTCAGTCTTGCCAGGTTGTCCCAGGCCGTGAAGGCAACCAACGTGTCACCGGCGCGGAACGGCTCGGTGCTGATGTTTGTGGCGGCATGTTCTTCGGTTTCCACAAGGCTGAGGGTTTCGCCCCCACGGTGAATGGCCAAAAGTCCAAGCCCGTAGGTTTTCCGCATCACGACGTCCCGGGCACATTTGCCAATGAGATCGCTGTCGGGTGGGATGACCACTTCGGCAACGCCCGCCACGGTGGGCGCATAGGCTTCGGCAAAGATGTCGAGTTCGGGGAGGACTTCGAACCCGTAGGAAAACGCGATGTCTTCAATGACCTTCCGGCGGCCCAAGATGGCCAAGCGGCATGGGTCTTCCACTTTTGTCGAAAGAACAGGCGTGAACCAACGCTGGCCCCGATGGTAGGAGCCGATGATGTAAAGATTGTGGGCCAGCATGATGTCCGCGAAGGTCTGCCCGCGCAGCAGCGAGCCTTCGGGCACAACGACTTCCACAAGGTCCGATTTCAAACCGTAGATTTTCTTAAGGTATTCCTTCACCGACTGGGCGCTGCTTGCTTCATCCTTGGTGCCTCTGTTCGGCAGCACCCACCGTCCAAACAGGACGAAGTACAGCACACCCGTCGCCACAAGCGTCAGCCCGATCGGCGTCACCGAAAACAGCGAAAACGGTGCCATGCGCGCAGCGTCCGGCAAGGACTGGTTCGAGGACGCAATAAGATCGTTCAACAGGATAAGCGGGGACGATCCCACCATCGTCACCGTGCCGCCGAGGATGGCGCAGAACCCCATGGGCATCAAAAGACGGCTTAGCGGCAGGCCCGTGCGGGTCGAAATCCGGCTGACGACCGGCAGAAACAACGCGGCAGCCCCGACATTCTGCATGAAGCTGGAGATCAGGCCGACTGTGCCTGAGATGATCGGGATGATCCGGGCTTCGGTTTTTCCCCCGAATTTCAAGATGGCGCCGGCCAACTGGCTCATCAGGCCGGTGCGATCCAACCCCGCGCCCAGGATCATGACCGCAATAATCGAGATCACCGCGTTGGACGCAAACCCATCGAAAAGCCGCGACGGATCGGCAAGGTTGTTGAGCCCCGGCACCTGCGACAGCACGCCGAGCGACACCATGACAAGGATCGCGGAAAAATCGATCCGGAAGACCTCGGTCACGAACAACAAGACCGTCACACAGAGGATGGCGAGCACCACCATCATCTCCGTTGTCAGTGCGATCTCCACCCGTTCTGTCCTCCTCCAACGCTACTTTACACATTACTGATTTGATTTCGCGACTAAATTTGCGCGATCGACACAGTACGCCGCCTCAAAGCCGCTGATACAGCCTGGATTGCAGCGTCAAATGCGTCGATTTGGGGCCGCGTCAAAGTTTCGACGCATCTTCCGGGTAGCAGGGCGGGGCGCGCGGGCCTGTCGACCGGGCCGCGTTTGGATGCGCCGTACTGCATGTCTGCGCAGGCAAAACTGATCCATGGAAAGGACACGACCTGATGAAAGCATTCCCGACCGCTGGCCTCGTGTTTTGCCTTTTGGTTCAGGCAACGTCGACCTGGGCCCAGGATGTCGTGCTCTACAGCAATGCCGTCGACGACGCGTATCTTGAGGCCGGTACATCAGATGGCGTGGGTGATCAGATCCTGTGGAACAGTCCATTGGAGCAGGCCGACGGGACGGTTGTCGGCCGCAATGCAGGCCATTGTGTTCGGGTCGATGCAGAGGGCAACTTTGTGTGTACGATGACATTGGACCAAACGGGGGTTGGCCGCCTTCTGTTTTCGGGGGTTCAGGTTGTGGAGCCTGCAACATCCGAATTGATGATCACGGCGGGCACCGGCGACTATGCCGGGGCCACCGGCATCGTATTGTCGACACCGGTTGAAGACCGCGCACGATTTCGGTTCGACATCACCTTTTTCGATTGAACGACCTTGCCGCTGGTGTGAGCGGTGGCGCGACGGTTGATCGCTACGGACGCAAGCTCCAGACGTTTGGGCCGGTTGGCACGAGGTCCGGGCGATCCTCTGCCAGCGTCTGGCCGTTCAAAAGATGGTTCAGATCCCGCCCGACGGGTGCGCTGTGAATGTGGTACAGGTGGCCGCTTGCCGTTTCGCCGGGCAGGTCAGAAACGTCGATGACCTGAACACCGGCAAGGTCCTCAAACGGATTTTCGGCCTCGCCCAGGCGCGCATAGCCGTGCAGTTCGGCCGAAAGTGCGAGCGGGTAATCTTCGTCTGAGACATAGACCGTGATCGACCGAGCGATGGGTGAAATGCGTGGCAAGAGCCGTGCAAAAATCCCGAAATCAACGTCCGGGGCCAGCAAGACCACATGGCCCAACCGAATGTCGGGCCGTCGCAAGGCGACCTCCTGAAGGGCAAGTGCCACGCCCCGTCCACCCAGGCTGTGCCCAAGAATGTCCGGCGCCCGATCCGGCGCAGATTGGTCCGCCAGATCAATGATCACGTCGGCGAGGTCCGGAACGCTCCAGTAAAGGTCGGCCTCGTCCCCTGGATAATTGGCAAGATCGCCGTCCGACGGCCAACTGAACCAAAGCAATCGGTCGTCGAGGCTGGCGTTCTGGCGCAGCAAAGCGGCCCGCCTGCAGCCTTTCTCGAAGTCGATGGCATACCCATGCACGAACAGGGCGAGCGGGCTTGGTTGTGCGGCGGCTTGCAGATCTTCCTGCAGCACCACTGGGTCCAGCACCTCTGCCGCCTCGACCCGGAGAAGCTGTTCGCGCAGGAAGGCGGGCAGGGCATCGGTAATCTGATCAAGGCCATTGGTATCAACCGCGCGCAGGCGACACAGGCCTGCGCTCAATCCGCTGCGCGCGTCGCCGAAATACGGACCGGGGCCATCCGGCGTCGCGATATCTCGGGTTGTCAGAAAGGGAATCTCGGTCGTTGGTTCGTCTGACAGGGCCGGCGCCGCGCCCATACAGACGGCAAAGAGCGTTCCGAGCAGGCGAGCGGTCGAACTAAATCGGAGTGCTGTCATGTTTGCGCGTGCCCGGGTCAATCCTGAAGGTTGTCCGGTCTCATGCCGCAGAATGGCCGGCGAAAGAAGGGCCGAAGCCAAGAAAAGGCGGGGTTTTTGCTAACCCAATTCCATCGTGGCGATGGCCTGAAGGCCCGGGCCGGTTTCGGGGGCGGGTCCGCGATACATACGGGCGGTCACAAAGGGGATGATGAATCCCACCTGTTCGAGGGCGCGTCGCAGGCCGGTGTTTTGTTCCGGAACATCAATGACGAGTGGACCGTCTGGACGAACGGCTGCGATATCCGAGATTAACGTCAGTGCGGCGGACAGGTCCGGCGTCACGATTGGCCCGATCTTGGTGCCCGTCCCGCAGGCCCGCCAGGTTGCGAAGCCGCAGATCGTTCCGTCGCGGAGCAAAACGCGCGTGGACCGCGACCCATCGCTGTCCGCGAGCCAGGGACCCAAGAAGCGCGGTCGCGCGAACCCGTTCGCTTGGGCATCGAGCGCGATCAGGAATTCGACGTCTCGGGCGCCCGCCGTTCGTGCATCCACGGACGCGCGCGCATCAAACCGCCCCTCGTGGCGCAGCGTAGAGCCCGTCTTCACGAACCCCGAACTGCGGTAGTTATGCTCCTGATCGGGGACCCCGTCCAACCCGATCGACCGCCCGCCCGCGTGTCGGAGCGCGGCCGTCCAGGTTGCAAAGCCCAATCCCTTGCCCCGCCATTCCGGGCGACAGAGATAGAGGCCCAGAAACGCATTCTCCGGGTCGTGGTTCACAACCGATACGGCGGCGACAGGGATGTCGTCCACGCAGGTCAGAAAGAACCCATTCGGATCAGCCGCGTGAAAGGCGCTTCCATCTGCGAGGCCAGGGTTCCACCCCTCGGCGGCCGCCCAGGACAGGACGGTTTCGAGATCTTGAAGGCCCATCGCCTTCGTCCGCGCCTTGGCCTGCATGCGAAATACGCGCTCCCTCACGATCCATACCAAATTATCCCGACATTTGGCGGCTCGTTCAACCACGCTATCCGGCAGGGCGCGTTGGGGTCGACGCCGGCCCTGACGTGTCGGTCGCCTCACGCTCTGCGTGGGTCCAAGCCGCGGCGTGATCTGGGTTACAAGCGCGCCAAGACCCGACAGGCCTCTCGCGTCGTGCACCTCCGACGATGACCGGAATCGGTCTTTCAATGGGGCAAGCCCTTCGCAGGTGCAGAAACGAATTTTCTTTACCGCTTGCGCGCCCTGATCCTAGCATACGGTGGGTCTGCTGCCGCGGTTTCATGCACTTTTGCTCGCTGTCATATGTGACTTTGCCTATGCGAGCCGTTCAAACGGCTCTCTTTTCGGCGGCGCTTGTTATACTCGCGCACCAGGTGACGGCCCAGGACGATCCCGTCGCAATTGACCTGGCCGAGCCAGTCGCCCTGGCCCCCGAAAGCAGCGACCAAGTCTACCGGTTGGTTTCCCCGGACGATGGTGTCTTGCAGCTGAGTGGCGACACCGACGGGGTCTCGTGGTTTGTACGACCAGACATCGACGATGCCGCGTGGCAGGACGGCGGGCGCGGCGTGTTTGCGGCGCAAGACGACGCGTGGCTTGTTCAGTTTTCCCTTCCCGACGGCTCGGCGCCGCGCACGGTGCAACTGGCGATGTCGCCCGAACCATTTGCCGAGCCGAACAACGTGGTTTCGCAGGCTGTGGAGGTTGAGGACGGGGCGATAACGGCATTTCGATTGATGCCGGCCGGGGATCGCGATGTCTTTGCGCTGACGGCGCGGGCCTCGGGCACTGCGGTCGCATCGGTGATCGACAATGGCGGGCATGACGGCTTGGTCATGCAATGGCTGCGCGAAGACGGCACGGTTGCCCGAAATGACTGGTCGACAACGGCTGCGGTGGCGGCGGGCGAGACGATCTATGCCGAAGTCCGGTCCGACGATCATGGGCCGCACGAGCAAGGCCTCGAAAACACTGTTCGGATGCAGTTTTTCGTATCACCGGAACCCTACCCGGAACCGGATGATACACCGGACACGGCGCGCGCGATCGCGTTCGACACGGAAACCGCGTTCCGTTTGATGCCCCGATGGGATCGCGATGTCTTCGCGGTGACCGCACCTTCTGATGGTGCGGTGTTCTCGCAGGTATCGGATACCGGCGGCCACGGTGGCCTCGTCATGCGCTGGCTTCGGGCCGACGGATCCGAAGCAAACACGGATTGGTCAAGCAGCGCCCGGGTCGCGGCAGGGGAAACCGTGTATGCGGAGTTCCGATCCGACGACTACTATTGGCACGAAGTGGCCCTGGCCGACGACATTCGGTTTTCCGTGAGGTTTGTCGCAGATGCCGAGGACGAACCGGGCGACACGATCGCCACGGCGCGGCCCGTTCCCTTTTCCGAGCCGCACGCGTTTCGCCTTATGCCGCAGTGGGACCGCGACGTGTTTGCGGTGACCGCCGATGCGGCGGGGGCCGTTGTTGCCGACGTGCTTGACGTCGGCGGCCATGACGGTCTGGTTATGCGCTGGCTGCGCGCCGACGGGTCGGAAGCGAATACAGACTGGGCTCGGACGGCGTCGATCGCGGCCGGCGAAACGCTGTATGCCGAGTTCCGATCAGACGACTATTATTGGCACGAGGCCGCGCGGGCCGATCAGGTGCAGGTGCGGTTCGAATTCAGTGCAGAGCCATTTGCCGAGCCCGACAACACGCTTGCGCAAGCGCGTCCCGTGCCATTCGGAGAAGAACAGGAATTTCGGCTTATGCCGGTCTGGGACAGGGATGTCTTTTCCGTAACTGCGGACACCAATGGCGCCGTATCCGCAACCGTCCTCGAGGCGGGCGGCCATGATGGTTTGGTCATGCGTTGGCTGCGCGCAGACGGGACGGAGGCCAACACAGACTGGGCAACCAGTGCCACGATCGCCGCCGGAGAAACGCTTTATGCGGAGTTCCGGTCGGATGACTACTATTGGTCCGAAGTGGCCCGCGTTGACCCGTTGCGTGTGCAATTCGACTTCAGCGCCGAACCATTTCTCGAACCCGACAACACGATTGCCGAAGCACGGCCGTCGGAGCTGGCGCAAGTGCATGGGTTTCGTCTTATGCCGCGGTGGGATCGCGATGTGTTTGCCGTTCGCGCACCGGAGAACGGCGCGTTCATTGTGACCATTCTCGACGGGGGGCGCCACCCGGACCTGAGGCTGCGCTGGCTGCGCGCGGACGGGACAGAGGCCAACCCGGATTGGGCAAACACCGCCCGCGTCGCGACCGGCGAAGTTCTTTTCGCGGAGGTTCGGTCTGATGACTACTACTGGAGTGAAGTCGGATTAACGGACGAGCTGCAGATCCGATTTGATTTCACGGCCGAGCCGTTTCTGGAACCCGACGATCACCCCACGTTCGCACGGCCCCTCGAGATCGACGAGGTGGCATCGTTTCGGTTGATGCCCCAATGGGATCGTGACACGTTCGCCGTGACGGCGCCCCAAGCCGGCGAGTTGGTACCAGAGTTCCTCGAGGTCGGCGGCCATGGCGGTGCCGTGACGTTCTGGCAAGATGTCGAGGCAAACTCTGTCAGTGGATGGAACGAGGCCCTACCGGTGACTGCCGGGCAAACGGCCTATCTTCATGTCCGCTCAGATGACTATTACTGGAGCGAGCAGGCATTGGAGGATCGCCTGCAGCTCAGGGTGCGTCTCCGACTGCCGGACGGTCGCTTCCTTGAGACGGAGCGCCTCCCGAACGAGCTTGCTTTTGCGCCTTGGCAACGCTTGACCGTGCCGGCAGGCCAGGTGGCCCCCACTTTGATCCTTCGGTCGACCGATGCGGGACGATACCGGTTGGAGGTGGACGGGCCATCGCACGCCATACGGTGGTTGGCCGAAGACGGAGGCGTCCGCGGGACTGGCCCCGAAATCGACCTCGCGGCAGAAGAAATCGTGGCGGCCGAAATCCTGTTCGAGCGGCGCGAAGCGACCGACCGCGCGACCGAGATTTCCATGTCGCTGACCACAGCACAGGTGCGGGCCGGCACGGGTCCTTATCCGCGCCAACCGCCGACGCTCACCCTTGGGCCGGTGACGCCATGAGGCGGGCGTTCACCAAACACGTGCTGCGGGGACAGGCGTTTCCCACCGTCTTGGCGTCCGCATTTCAGAAGGCCGCCCGGTTGGTCGGGGTGGGTGCTGTGTCTCTCATTGTGTCGATGGCGCAGGCACAGCAGGCCCCACGGGGCACAGAAGCCGAGATTGCCGCACCGGAGGTCGAACTTCCGCTGGCCATCGCCCCCGAGGATACGTCTGCGCTTCCCATCCGCCTTGCCCTGTCTCCGCGCGACTTTCACCGGGATATCGTGACGCTGACGGGCGATTTGCGCCTGACATACGCCCTGACGTCTGTCGGCGCCCGCGGTTGGCCACTGACCCTCGGTCTGACCTATTCCCGCGAGGCGCCGGATGTCGGCTTTGGCCCGGGCTGGTCGTCGACCTTCGCAACCGCCGGAACGCGCGATCGGGCAACAGGAAGTTGGGCCATTGTCGAAGCCGACGGGAGCCAGAGCGTTTATGCATCCCTCGGACCGGGCGCGTTCGAGGCGATCTCCGGCCGTACGGATGCACGGCTGTTTGCCTATTCGGACGGCACGCTGGAGCGTGTTTTTGCCGATGGAAGCCGAGAGGTCTTCGACAGCTTCGGCGTCTTGATGCGGCGCGATGGGCCTGCTGGTTCAGGCTATTGGTTTGACTATGCCAGCGACGGTCGTCTGCTGTCGGTCACTCATGATGACGGGCAGCAGATATCCTTTGCCTGGCAAGATGGCCGCATCACAGCGGCCAGCCACCCATTGGCTGGCACATGGTACTTCACCTACGCCGGAGACTCGCGACAGCTGAGCCGGATGCTCGAGCCGATGGGGCGCGAAACAGGATTTGTCTACGGTGCCGATGGCCTTGCGGGCGTGACCATGGCCGACGGTCAGACACTGATGGTGGACTATGACGCCGCCGGCCATGTTGCGACGCTGACTGGACCCGGGCGTTTCGAAACTCAATTTACGCATTGGGGCGATGTCGACAGCGGTCGCATCGTGCAGACGACGACAGATGCCGCCTGCTACGCCACGCGGCTTGAGCTGCGATCCTTGGGCGGCCCTGACGCGGGCAGCGACGGGTCAATTGAACTGATTTCCACCGACGCCGCAGGGATCGTCACACACCGGACCTATCGGGACGGGCAGGTCGATGTCAGTGCCGCGGGCGGCTGGATCGGCGGCCTCCTGACGGATGACGCGGGCCAGCCGGAGGCGCTCCTTTTTGACGGCGGCATGACACCGGTTGCCGCGCCGTCCGACGGGCCGTTGCGAGGCGACCTGCCAGATGAACGCGGGTTTGCGCAACTGGTCGCGGACGAGTTCGAGACCCGTTGGCAGACTTATGATGCGCTCGGACGGGTGGTCGCGCTTGCAGGGGCGGATGGCATTGTTGAACGCTACGACTTTGACGCCGGAGGCCGGGTTGTGCGGGCTTCGCGCGAGGGATGGTGGGCCAACTACACCTATGACGCCGGTGACCGGCTGATCGCAGAAGAAACCAGCGACGGCCAATGGGGCCGCTACACCTACACCGACGAAGGCCTGGTCGCCCGCATCGAAACCGACAACGGACCGCCGCAGAGTATGCGCTACGGGCCGGCCGGCCGCATCACAGGTCTTGATGACGGCGACGTGTTCTGGAGCGTCCGGCACAGCGCGTCGGGACAACCCATTGAGATGGCCTCCGAGGACGGGCGCACGCTGCGGTTTGCCTACGATGAAGCGGGGCTGCTGATCGGGTTCGAGAACCACATGGGCCTGTCGATCGCCCTCCCGTCCGAGCCCTTTGCACCCGTTCAGGACAGTCTTGGTCGAAGCCGTGTCGTGACGCTTGTGGACGGGCACGAGGCCATCGTGTCGAGCGACGGTACGACCACCGTCATGATCCCTGCTGAGAATGGCGACACGATTGTCGAAACAACCTCGCCGGACGGATCGGTCTGGGTTGAACGCCTCGCACCGGACGGTCGTTTTCTGGGCGCGGAGGCATGGGGCGACAGGCCAGCCATCGTCGATGTCGATGATGACGGGCGCCTGGTCGCCTCGGGGGATCCAGAGGCGCCAATCCTCTTCGACTATGACGATCAAGGCCTGCTCACCCGCCGGACCGCGCCGAACGGGGCGGTCACGACCTACACCCACGACGCGGACGGTCGACTGACGTCAGTGGCGTCACCGTATGACAGTATTTCGATCGGGCACAACGAAGACGGCCTGCCGAACACGTTGACCATGCGGGATGGCACCGTCCTTCGCCAGGACCTGGACCTGGAGGGCCGTCCCCTTCGCTTGATCGAGGAGAGCGCGACAGGTTCCCGCACCGAGGAAACGTTCGAGTATGACGCCGAGGGCCGTCTCATTCGACATGGCTTTGACGACCGAATGGTCCTTGAGTTCAGTTACGATGGACCAAATCGCCAAACCACGACGGTGACCGCTGGCGGGATCCGGCAGGTCATAACAGAGGAATGGGATCCGGCGGCGCGGACGCTGACCCGGACGGGGGCGGACGGGCAGGTCACCACAATCCTTTATGATGAAGGTGGCCGCATGATCGAAAGCCGGTCCGGGCTGTCTGTCATCCGGTGGGAGCTTGACGCCGATGGCGTGCCGACAGCGGTCGAGATCGACGGCCATCGGCGCCAGCTCGGGCAGATGTCGGCGGTCGATATCGAGGTGCTGTCCAGCGACGTGTTTGATCCGCCCGTCGATGGCGTCGCACGTGTGGAGACGGTCCGCGATGGGCGCGGGTATCCCTGGGTCTTGCGCTATGACACGCGCGGTCGACTGGTCGAAGCCGAGGACCCGCTTGGCGGCGTCACGACGTTCGTTCTTGATGACGATGACCAATTGATCGCGCGCATTGACCCCGAGGGACGCACACACACGGCCACCTATGACGATCTCGGTCGCCAGGTGGATGTGGGGGTCGCAGGCGGTTGGTCCGTTGCCCAGGCCTATGACGGCAACGTGTGGGGCGCGTTGAGCTATTCCGGCGGCGCGACCGTCAGCGTTCGGGCCGAAGACAGAACCATCGTTGGAATGGTCAACGGGGTGGATGCGCAGACGCGCCGCTTCGACGCGTTTGGACGCATGATCGCTGTCGATAGTGCGGTCGGGACGACCTCGCTGACCTATGGCGACGGGAATCTTCTGGTCGGGGAAACCGGCCCGTTCGGACAGGTCCTGGCGTACGGTCACGATACGACGGGGGTCCTCGATCGCATTACGCTTCCCGGCGCAGGGGAAATCCGGATCAGCCACCGCGCGGACGGTGTCGATCAGATTGGACCGGATGGTGTTGAAACAGCCGTCACCTTTTTCCCGGACCAATCCCGATACGCCCTTCGCCTCGATGGACTTGATGGGGAGATCACACTTGGTGCGGGCAATGTTCTGAATGCCATTTCCGTGGGCGAGACGCAGTTTTCCGTGGAACGGGATGGTCAGGGCCTTGTCGAGGCCATTCTTCACGGAGCCGCGCGCACGGAAATTGAAAGGGACGCCTTGGGCCGGGTCGTCCAAGCGGGCGGTCTGTCCTGGGCGTTTGATGGTTCGGGGAACGTCACCGAAGCCCCCGGTGTCACCCGAAGCTTCGATAGTGCCTTTCGCCAGAGCGATGGGCCGCGCCGGGCTGTGTTTGACGCGGACGGGCGGCAAATCGCGGCGGGCGATACGCAATTCAGCTACGATCCGGTTGGGCGCCTGGTCGGCGTCAGCCGCGGCGATGGCCCTGACGTCACCCTGCGATACGACGCGCTTGGCCGGGTGGTCGAGCAACGGATCGGTGCGCAGGTCGAACGGTATCTCTGGGGGGCCGATGGTCTTGCCGCGGTGCACAATGGCAGCGGGGAACGACTGGCCTGGATTGAGCACAACCAGGTCTTACCGGCGCTGAAACGGGTCCATCTTCCCGACCGGAGCATCACGCTTCTGACCGATCATGTCGGGACACCGGTCATTGCGGTTGAGGACGGCAGCGCAAGGCTGTTGGACGCCTACGGACTGTGGGGGGCACCGCCCGAGGGGCAGGACGCCTGGGCGCGTTGGATCGGGTTCGGCGGGGCAGTTGCCGTGCCTGAGCACGGTCTTTCCCTGTTCCATCACCGCGCTTATTCCAGCGCCGACCAAAGGTTCCTGACCCCGGATCCGCTTGGGTTGTTGGGGTCGGCCAATCCCTTTGCTTTCGCAGACAATGACCCGGCGACGTTCGCAGATCATTCCGGCCTGAACTCGGTGGCGGTTGGCATTGGGCCGAGCAATCTGCCGCCCCAAGATCTGACTTGGCTGCGCCCACCCGGCGTTCCAGGCCGCGGAGAGGGGTGGGGCACTGCGCACCACGCGCGGGTCGAGCAATTCCTGAGCGACATTGCCAATGGACCACCCGGACCGCGTCAGCGCGTCGCCCAGGAGACGCTCGACGTTCTTAATTCGACGGGGCTTGAACTAAACATCAACGAGGCGGCGGCATCGACGCCTGAGGGCCGACTTCAGTACGGTCATGCCAGCGGAACGCCGACCCGGCCCGGGTTGACCGTCAACACCGGGAATATCGCGGCCAACACGACCCGGCAGCTTGGCCGGCCACACGGGCCAACCGCGCTCCGCGCCGCGTCGTCGGTCTACGTGCATGAGGCTACGCACATCTTGCAGCGCGCCAGCCAGGCCAGCGGTGGGCAAATGGGTCGGACGTGGCGCGAGGTCGAAGCTGTCCTGCGCCAGGGGTTGTTCGATCCGCAACACGGCGGCTTTGGCATGGCCGGCCGGAACAGCCAGGACTCCCTGCGACGCGCGCTTGATTACGGGCTGAGCACACAATATCGCGCCTACACGCCCGGGGATGGGCTTGCCCCGCACTTGCCGAACCAACTTGGCATCACGCAACTCAACGAACGCCAAATCGTGGAATTGGCGCGCCGATACCACCCCAACCTTCCCGCAAGCACCGTTTTGCGAGAGTTTCGCGAGGCCCATTCACGAGCGTTGCGCACCGCGATCCACAATGGGGCAGTGTTGGGGCCGGATACCGTCAACCGATTGGGCGAACTTGCCCGCCGAACAAGATCGCTGGAAAGAACGGCCCTGGTTTCGGAAAACATTCGCGCGCAGAACAGTCGTCCAGGGATCGGCCCCAGGCGGCCGGGTTTGGATCAAGCCCGCGCAAATCGGCCGACGTTGGATGCGAACCGGGCAAATCGCCCAACCCTTGATGCCAGCCGATCGGCACGGCCGAACATCGACGCGCCTCGCTCGAACGTCCCGGACGTTGGTCCTGCGCGTGGGACAGATGTGTCGCCTTACCGTGATTTGTCCCGTACGGACCGGGTGCCCATCAATCAGGCCAGCGGGAATCGTCCCCGGCTTGATGCGACCACGGGCGCGCGCCCGAGCCTCGACTCCGCCCGCGCGAACAGACCCACGCTCGGGCCTGCCCGCACGGGGGCATACGATCTGGTGCCGACCGGATCGAACCGGCCGAGCGCATCGCCCGAACTGCAACGCGAGCGTGTCAGTCTGGATCAGGCGCGCGCGACAAGACCCGGGGTCAACACCACGCCCGCGGCGCGCCCGCCGTCCAATCGCCCGGCCACGGGCAGCCGGCCGTATGCCGACCACTTCGATGGTCGGGGGTCGCGTCCGCAACTGGTGCCAGAAGGCCCGCCGCGCAGTGCGCAGCCCCCGCGACCGGGTGTCCGGGCGGATGCGCCGCGTCCGGCCGCAAACCGTCCCGCCGCTGGAACGGCGCGGTCCGCCGTCGATCCGCCCAACAGGCCCACGCCCCGCTCGGTGCCGGACAGACCGGCCCGTCCTGCCCCGAACGCTGCGCGCCCTGCTGCGGATACGCCGCGCGCGGCACCCGATGCGCCACGCAGTGCGCCGGATGCCCCGCGGAGTGCGCTTGACGCGCCTCGCACGACGCCCGACGCGCCGCGTACGACGCCGGACGCCCCCTGCGCGACTCCCGACGCCCCGCGCACGACACCCGACGCTCCGCGCTCGACGCCCGACGCTCCGCGCACGACGCCTGACGCGCCTAGCACAACACCCGATGCGCCGCGCACGACGCCCGACGCCCCGCGCGGCACACCGGATGCGCCGCGGGGCACGCCGGACACAGCCACCCGCCCTACGCCAACCCGGCCAAATGCGCCGGACGCCCCGCGGACACGAACGCCGGGTGCAGCCCCGGGCCCGGCGCCTGATCTGGCGAGCCAAAGCCGCACGAGACCGCCGCCGGATTTGCAAGGCGGGCGTTCCGTGCCGCGGGGCCCGAGAGGCGGATCATTTGGGAATTATATCGCAAAGTAACACTGCTCTGGATTATTCCTGTTCCAGCTTTGGCCTCCCGGCTTTGAGCGGATTAAAGAACGCGCCGCCCAAGTCTTCCATATCCGCACCCGGCATGTCGTATTCAGTTTCCATCTCGGCCTTGGTTGGCTGGAAGTGAGAATCGGCCAGCTTTTCTTTAAGCGTTTTGGGTTTGTTGGTCATGTTTGGCGCTCGCGTTTAGTTGTTTGATTTTCGGCGGTTACAGTACTTGCAAAGCATTTGGCAGTTATCCGCCACGGTCTTTCCACCTTGTGACCAAGGCTTGATATGGTCACCTTCCATCTGACTTATGTCAAATTGCTCGTTACAGATCGGGCAAACACCGTCTTGACGCTCAAACGCCTCAAGCTTCATCGCGCCTGTGAACGCCCTAATGCTCAGGTGCCGCTCATCGCCGTCCAGCACGTAAGGATAGACGCCCGCTTTCCGTGTCACGTCATCATCCATGAGCAGACGCTTGATCTCTGCCTCAAGCGTGTCAGGGTCCAGATCGGTCTCTTTGAATTGGTTGTAGAGCGGCCCCCATGCAACGCCTTTCATCTCTTTGCGATACTTGGGAAACGTCGCGTGCACCCAATCGATGACAGAGCGGAAGTGGTTCCATAGCGTAACGGCGCTGTTGTCGCGCTGATGCGCCGACATGTAGCTTTCAACATCACCGTCATTGATCCACCTGATCGCAGTTTCAAGGTAGTCCTGACGGATGGAATGGCCTTTCAGGTACTTGCTGCCGATGCTGTAAGCTGGGCAGTTTGGTCGGCTGAAATACCTCTTTGCATCCGACACCCAAAGCCCGTGATAGACGGCGTTTCGCAATTCCTGGTCGGTCAGAATCTCGCCCGCAATGTTGATCACCTCGAACCACTCCAGTCTCTCGCTGTCCGTCCCGGAGCAGGTGTAGATCATGAGATCATAGTTCAGGATTTGCTCTTGATGGTCAGCTTGCAGGTTGTGGAAAGCCAGCCCGTCAATGGAAAAAGCACCCTTCACGTATTGGCAAACCGAGATGGTGCGCTGCTGGCCGTCAATGATCTCGAACCTGTCATTGCCAATATCGGCCCAATACATGGTGTTGAGGGGAAGCCCGTTGCGGATCGTGTTGATCACGGCGTCACGCTGCTTGTCGCCATAGACAAATTCGCGTTGATAGGCAGGCCGTATATCAAGCTTGCCGCCATATCCCCGGACACCGCCGTCCCCGCCGTCGCAGTAGCCTTCAACCAGTTCCCGGACGGTCACTGTACGCAAGTCAATTTTCATGACTGGAACTTACGGGATTTTATAAAAATTCGTCTATAAATACAATGAACTACGTCGTTTCCACTTTCATCCTCCAGATAGTTTCCCCGGGAAGGCTTCCCTTTGAGCATAGGGTATCCATTCGCCTTTTGGCCTGACAATCCGGTTTTCCTTCCCCCATCCAGCCTCTTTTCAACGTAGTCGTCATAGAACTTATGGCTTTTGAAGCCATGGTCCCACAAAGACGAAAACCCCAATATCTCGAACTGATCGGGATTGTACTTGTCCAGAAAGGTGATCGGCACACCCATCGCTCCGGCCCAATCCATCGGAATATCATTGGTCTTGCTGACCTCGATAGCGTCGTAATTGTCGTAAGTCGGGTAATCCTCAGGCGCATACCTGCGGTACAGGATCAGTTCCTCGTGCCGCTTGTCATGGTCGAGGTTCGTGAACCAGCGAACGCCTTTGACCTTGATAAACCTGTTTCCACCTTCATCAATCCATGCCGTCGCAGCATCAAGTGGATAGTGATCCGGAACTCCAAACGTCCGATCCCCGCTCTTGATGCTGGGGCCGAACCAGACCTTGTTATCCTTGATCAGTGGGAAAAAGTCCTTGTAGGTGACAGCGTTCATGTTTCCGATAATCAGAAATTTTTGTCGTATTTCATCAACTGCGCGACGTATTCGCGGAACAATGAAAAGGGCGGGTTCGTCACCACGATGTCCGCTTGCTTGAGAATGTCGATGCATTCCTGAGTGCGAAAATCGCCGTCACCATCCAGATGGGTAATGCCGATATCCTCGGCCCTTGGTACAACATCCCCGTCCCGGAAACCGTCATATTCCAGTTTGATCGCCCGCTCGCAGTCATGCCGCGAAAAAAGGTCCGGATTCTGGTTCTTGTAGCAGGTGGTGATCAGTTTCCTGAGACCCAGAAACTCGAAGTTGTGACTGAAATAGTGAAAGAAGTTGCTGACGCGCGGATCGTCGCAGTTGCAATAGACAACCTTGCCTTTGAAATGCTTCTTATAGTGACGCAGTTCGTTTTCTATGTCTGACAGTTGCGTGTAGAACTCATCGTTCTTGGCCTTTCTGGCCGAGATAAGGTTTTGTGCCATGATCACGCACCATTGCGCGTGATTGGCTTTGCTCCGCTGCTCAACCCGTTATCGGCAATCAGGTCCACGTAGCGCAGCCGCTTTCCGTCCATCCCCGAGACCAAGCTGCCCATCTGGTCGATGGTATCTTTTGGGCGGTTGTTGTGGCGCCCCGAGAACTCGTCCACGTAGCGTTGCAGGTGTTTGGGCGACATTTTGTGATACACGCCATCAACGCCGCGCTTCATGGGTGCCCAGAAGCTTTCCAGCCCGTTTGTATGAGCCATATCGCGGACGTACTCGCCCGCTGAATGGTTTACCGCCTCATGGGGCCTGTCGATGCCCTTATACGCCTTGGCCTCATCCGTGTAGACTTGTGCGCCATCGGCGGTGTGATCGGTCACGAAACCCTGCAACGTCTCCGCGTCGGTCCTCTCAACCACCTTGGCATGAACCTTTCCCGTCGCACGGTCGCGGACACCAGAAACGGCGCTCTTGCCCACCGCCCCGCGCCCGGCTCTCAACTTCTTCTTCGCGTGCTTGTTCTTCTCCTTGCCACCCATATAGGTCTCATCGGCCTCAACCGGGCCGTCAAAGATCGGCGTCTTGGTCGCATAGGCTTCCCGAAGGCGATGCAGCATGAACCAAGCAGCCTTCTGGCCGATCCCAAGTTCCCGGTGCAACTTCATCGAAGACACACCCTTGAGGCTGGTTGTAAACAGGTAAATTCCAACGGCCCAAACCCGGTAAGACAGTTTGGAACTCTGCATGACACTGCCAATCCGAACTGTGAACATCGGCTTGTTGGGGCAATCCCGGCAACGGTGGGTCATGCTCTTGTGGTTAACGCCAACCCGAACATTGTCCGATCCGCAATGCGGGCAATAAGGACCATCCGGCCAACGTTGTTCCTCGATCCACTCTCGCGCTTTGGTCTCATCGCTGAACATGTCCGCGATTTGCAGAAGCGTCAAACCTTTGCGCTGATGCTTGCCGGGTGCTTTCTGTGTCATAGCTCACCTCTTGAAGTGACTATATGTTATATCACAGAGTCACTAGGGGCAAGGAAAATGTTACTTTGCGATATAATTCCCTAAGTTAGAGCAAGAGCCAAACGTACTAACAGCTGCCGGGCCGGCACATCACATGCCGGCCCAAAACGCGTTCGGGAATACTGATCGCGTCACCGAGATGCAGCGTGTCACGAAGTCTAAGTCGTACCTACGCGGCGAAACCACTGCATATCATTTTATCCTATCTTTTTTTCTTATACCGCCTCAACATCATTACTGACTAGAAATATCTTGAGGTGTTGGGGATAAGGGTACTCCTTTGATCGTAAAACGCACCTGACAACAGTTTGCGTATTTTGTGTTAATGGCCCTTGGCGATGATGATGCCTTCTAGTGGTTCGCCATTGTTAGAGTAACCATCGATATCCTTTCCTCGTTTACCGTGTTGGTTTGAGTGCATAGTGGTTCTGCATTTATGGTGAAAAGCCACCGTGCAGCTATAGGGGTAAGCGTGTTGCCAAGTAGCTATTTCCGCCACACTAAAGAAGTGGGCACTTGGTGTAATCAACAAGGCTCGGACCGACAGAAAAAGGACGCTAGATGGCCGGAAAGCTGTGTAATGCTCGATCCACGCACGTCGAAAAAATTCTAGTATGTTGTGGGAGATTAAAGGGCGAAGCAATTTCGGTAGCTAATTCAGAGTCCATATTAAGGGTATAGCAGAGCGATGGTGCGTTCAAGGACGTATATAATATCTCTGTTCAAAATGGGTTTGATTGGGGCAAACGCATTGTCCTTCCCTATACAGGACGCCGCGCAAGAAGCATGCTTCGCAATAGAAAGCCAAGATCGCACGCAAGTTGTTGCAGCTCTCACGGAGCTAGCGGCACTGGGCGTGGTGTATATTCGGTCCAACAACGTTGAAATCACCTTATCCGACGTCGTTCGTAGGTTGGACGGAGAACCCGAATTCACTCCAACCGAAGTTATGCTTGAGTGCTTGGAGAACCCTTCTCAGTTCATCGTATCACTTGGGCGCGATGAGCTAACACTTGATTGCAGCACCTCCCGAATTTCCGAATCAAACCAGGCGTCAGAAGGCTTTCCACCGGAATCGCAATTATTTTGCGTGGCTCCGCCAGCAACCGATATTTCCACCGGATCTGAGGGTTAGAGTGATCTCCGCAATAATACCGTATCGCAATTGGTCGGTTGAACGTCTGGAGAGATGTATACAATCGTTGGAGGGCTATAGCTGCATATCGGAGATCATCGTCATCGATTTCGGTTCCGATAATCCGCCACCAACCCCCGGCGCGCGCTTGGTAAGTGTAGCTGCTAAGAGTTGGTGTCTGTCGGAAGCATGCAACATTGGCATAGCCGAAGCAACAAACGATGTTATCCTCAAAGTTGATTGCGATATCACCTTGGATTGTCCCGAGGACAGATTCATTGGCTATACTGAGTCGATACGCGAAGGGAAGTTTGCCGCGGTAAATTTTTTGCCGACTGACTTCACAAAACAAGGGTCTGGCAATGCTGATCATCGCTTGCGTCCGCGCTGGTGTGAAGGGGCATGCCTATTAATGCATCGGGCTACCGTCATCGATATTGGCGGCTTCGATACACGGTTTCATGGCTACGGTGGTGAAGACAATGACCTTTGCGGACGACTTCGCCGCTTCGGCATGACCATTCGGACTGTATATGAACCGTTCGTATTACACGAACGACACCAGAGCAGTCCCGATCGCATTTTGGGAACATTCTCGGCCGAGGAAAAGAGGCGATTACTCTCAGAAAAAAGTATCTTTCGCCAGCAACCGTTTAAGTACTCGAACTATCGAAACCTCGCAGCGTTTGGCCCAACTGTTACGGTTGCGATCGCCACGTCGCCGAGGCCAGGTCGGCGCGAGCAGCTAGAGCAATGCTTGAAGAGCCTTGAGCGCCAAACCTTCAAGGATTTCGAAGTTGTGATCTGTGAAAATGGACCTTCTTCCAAGGCCTTCCTTGATGCTTCATTGCTCCAAGCATCGTTTCCGGATCTAGACATAAGTGTTATCTTTGGTCATGAGAAATCCATTCCAAAAGCGCGCAATAGTATTACAAAAGCGGCTCGTGGATTCTATATAGCTGTCTTTGACGATGACGACATTTCATTGCCAGACCGACTTGCAGAGCAGGTAGAATGTGTGTCTAGCAGCGACGGAGCGCACGGTTGTCATTCTGCGTGGCTCCAATTTGATGAAAGAAGCGGGCGAGTTCACCCTTACACGGGCCAAAAACGAAATCTGGAGTGTTTTTTTCAAGAACCGGGAAAAGTCACCCTTCACAGCACAGGATTCTATAGAAAGGATATTCTCCTTCGGTTTCCGTATAGTGAAGAGATGGTATTGGCTTCGGACTATGAGCTCTGCGTTCGTCAAGTCATAATTGGGCTGAATATTCTGCATACTGGGCGTTATCATGTCCTGAGGCGACTTCACCGTTCTAGTGTTTCGGCGTCGGGTTCCGACGAACAAATTAAGATGAGCTTAGAAATAAACCAAGCTTTCCGATTTAATGTTGGGGAGGCGTATTTGACGCATCGCCCATCGGCCAACCCGGTCCCTTGGGCAAGTGGTCTTCCAATGAGCTTGGAGTTGCCAAGATATCTACCACCCGAATTTGGACAGTTCAAACTCAGTATGTCGATGGAGAGCGCGATAGAGATGGGTATAAACTTCCTTGATGACGAAGTATATTGGCCACAGGTCAATAATGCTTCCCAGATTGCCCTAGATGTATACGTTTCACGATTTGGCGCTGATACCGAATTTCGTGTTTGTTGTTCAGATGCGTTCGATGCCGGTGATGTAACTAAAGTTATCGATGCTACTCCGTCAGAAGTTCTTCCCTACTGCGAGATAGTTACGAATAGGCGGTCTAATACCCCAGCTGTTTCGGTTGGAGATATTAGAGTTCAACGTGGGAATAGGCATATACTGATTGGTCCATACGATGATGCGATAAGAGCTATCAAGCTTGCAAACGAACTTACTGCTCAAAATGTAGTTTCTGGCAATCGAGTTTCGTTTTTTGCCGTGACAGTACCAACGGTGGCCATTTACTTGATGATTTCGGACTTTAACAATCAGGCGAAAATTGAGCGCGCACTGCGTGTTCTTAGGATGGACTATCATTTAATGGCCGATGCGGTTGGGGACAGGGGCGTAGTTGGTGGTTTTAATGAATATTGACTTTATCTATGTTGAGGAGCAGGGATACCTTAAAGTTTGTTTTGAGGTAAACAGCGATTTGGATCCACATCTGGTTCCAGATACCGTACATTTTTTGGGGGGTTTTTCGGTCGCCCGACTTTAGACTGCTGTTCCTTTGTTGTGTTGTCTTTTTACGTGATTTTTCGGTTGATTTTATTTCTTGCTCTTCGGTTCGATGTCCTATTGAGGTGGTGAAGGTTGCGAACGAAATGTCAGGCGCAGCGGTGCAAGTCGGAGAAATTGATGGTTGCGATCGTGGGCTTCTCGCTGGATCTCGTTCGGTCCAACCTCTTGAGTTTGGCCCAGGATTAGTTGTGCCGTGTTCTTTGCCCGGGACGGAGGTACTGATGTGGTCGGATGCTTTATGTCTCAGAACGGTTCTCGGTGGCAGCTTTCGTTCAAACATTAGGGCGTTTGACCGTCCGAACGATCAAACGGGTCTGCTTTTGGCCGCGGCGTGCGGCGGAAAAAATGTGGGTAAGATTGTGATTTCTGACTGTGATGATGAGCTTAGGGCAGTCTTTGGCAAGCTTGGGGTCCAGATCGTAACTGGTGCGTGAGGCGCTTTCTCGTTCAATGCGGTCCCGCCGCTGCCGGCGGCAAGTTGGTGTTGTCTTTGATGGATTTGGCGGAGCGTTGGCACTGCGATTTCTGCTGTGTATTGGCGCCGTGCGTTGTTGGTTTCAATGCTACGCATCGGACGTTGAGGCACTCGAGGTGCTAGTACGCGTTCGCTATGAGGAAAACGGCTGGATGGTCTCAGATACGAGGCGCTTTTTTTGCTGTTTTGATTGTGGAGGCGACTAGATTTGCATTTTGCAGTGTCGGCTCGCACCATATGTCGAGTCTTTCAGCCGAAAGTATGTCAGATCGCGTGATTGGCCTGTATTTTTGTGGGACCGACTGTGTGGGCCTCGACCTAGTCATGATTGATCGGGACGGGCAGCTCCTACACTTCGGGACTTGCGGCATGTGTCGCTGATAGACATGGCCCGAAGCGATCAAAACTCTCTTGCACTTCTACATTCACTGACTGTCACGATAGCTACAAAGGGGACTGCTCACTGTTTCGCGCTTGCCAAAGATTGCGTCTCACAGAGCAGACGTTTCCCGCGACATCAGCGATCTGAACCAGATATGGGCCGGGTCGTTCTGGCGGCGAGGATGCCATAGCAGGTCCACGGAAAACTCTGGAGATTGGAATGGCGGATCGATCTGGTCGACGATACCGCTGTGCAGCGCTGCCAATCGCAGTGGGATCAGCGCAATCCTGTCTGAGTTCGCCACCAACGTCGGAGCAAGCAGAAAGCTCGGCACCGAACAGGCGATTCGCCGAGTCCGGCCCGTCTCGGCCAGAACCTTGTCTGTCGCTCCAAAGAAGCCGCCGCCTTCCGGTGACACCAGGATGTGTTCCTCAGCGCAGAACGAGTCCAGCGTGAACGGCGCCAAGCCGCGTGGGTGACCCTTTCGTTGAATGACCGTGAACATTTCAGCAAGGCCGGGGCGTTGCCGCGCCTCGGGCAGGTTCATACCCGTCACCAAGGCCAGGTCGGCTGTGTCTTGCTCCAGTTGCGGCCAAACCGCCGGCGGGTCGAATGCCAACAAAGCCAATCGGGCGTTCGGGGCCTCGCGCACAACGGCCTGCAACAGCGCGGTCGACAGAACAGCATGAACATAGTCCGTCCCGATCAGGCGAAACGTGCGATCCGTGGTTCTAGGATCGAACTGCGAGCTCTCCCGCACCAGAAGATCGAGGTCCGTTAGAAGCGACCGCAAGGGCTGCTTGATTTCGAGGGCCCTTGCGGTCGGGAATAGCTTCCGTCCCGATGACGTGAGCAAAGGGTCGTTAAAGAGAGCGCGCAGCCGTGCCAATTGCGCCGACATCGCCGGCTGGCTGATCCCAAGCCTCCGGGCGGCCGCCGTGACGCTTTCTTCTTCCAGCAGCGCATCGAGCGCGATGAGCAGGCCAATATCTGCTTGCCGCAAATCCATTCAATTTATGCCAAAGATAATTCGTATTGATTTTAACTATGCTACCGCAGTCGCTAAGTCTCCAGCAACACGAAATGCAGGAGGTCAAAATGAAGATCGGATTTGTCGGCGCAGGCGGCATGGCAAAAGCCCTAGCTGGGAAGTGGGCGCTCAAACACGACGTAATGCTATCAGGGCGCACCGCTGAGAAGACCAGCGAAGCCGCGCGGGCGGTTGGCGCTGAGGTAGGCACCGCCGCCGAAGCGGTCGCATTCGCGGACGTTGTTGTGTTGGCGACGCGCTGGGAGGACGTGTTCACTGCGATTGAGGACGCAGGAGGGCCGGCAGCCTTCAACGGCAAGGTCGTCATCGACATCAACAACCCGGTTAATATCGAGACGTTTGTGACCACGCGCGACGACGGCAGATCACTGACCGAAGCGATCGCTGAGGTATTGCCCGGCGCTCATGTGGGCAAGGCGTTCAACATGGCCCAAGTTGCCGTCTGGGCAGATCCGGACATGACCTATGACGGACGGCAGATGGTCACGCTCTACACGGCCGATGATGGCGCGGATGCTGCAATCGCGGAATTGATCGCGGATGTTGGTGCGGAACCGCTGCGTCTGGGCGGCAATGCGCATGCCTACCAACTGGAAGCTGCGGCTGCGATGGTGATCAAGTTCCTGTTCGCGGGAGGCGACCCGCATACGATCTTCAACTTCATCCGACCCGAAACCAAACCGATCCGCTAAGGAGACACCGACATGAAATTCAAAGGACAAACCGTTGTTGTGGTCGGCGGAGGCTCGGGCATCGGTAAGGCGATCGCGGCGCAGGCCATCAAGGCGGGCGCCAACGTCATCATCTCCAGCCGGGACGCGGCGAAACTCGAGGCCGCTGTTGCAGAGTTCGGGGCAGGCACAGCCGTGCCCGTGGACATAACCGATGCGGCGTCGGTTGCTGCGTGGGCAGCGGCGCTGCCACAGATCGATCACCTGGTGATCTCCGCATCCAGTGCCGCGCATGGGCCGTTCTCCGACCTGCCGGAGTCGGATCTGCGCCGCATGTTCGATGCCAAATTCTTCGGACCGTATGCGACGGCCAAGGCTGCCCTGAGCAAAATGAATGAAGGCGGGTCAATCACTCTGTTCTCCGGTGTGCTGTCCCGGCGTCCCGGAATGAACTGTTCTGGCCTTGGGGCCGTTAACGGTGCGATTGAAGCGCTGACGCGAGGGATCGCGTTGGAACTTGGCCCTGATCTTCGGGTGAATTGCCTCTCGCCGGGCATGGTCCGGTCCGAGGCTTACGCCGGCATGGCACCAGAGGCCCGCGAAGGGATGTATACCTCCACGGGGGCATCCTTGCCCGTTGGGCGTGTGGGTTTTGTTGAGGAAGCGGCCGAGGCCGCACTTTTCCTGATGGCAAGTACCTACACTACGGGCGTGGTGCTCGACGTGGATGGCGGGCACATGATCCGGCAATACGCCCAGCGCTGATCGGCCCGTGCAGAACCCCGGGTAGGAGAACGCCAAATATCCCGTGTCGCCATTGTCACCGGAGGTAGTCAAGGTCTGGGACTGGCCAGGTAAAGCGTCGTAGCATCCTACGCTCGGAATTCGGTCGTATTGGCGCGGAGCGGGCTTCTGCGGCGGCTCAACGCCCCGTACAGAGCTCAAACTGAAGGCCACGCCAACGGAGTCTTGGGGCCCGCTGCGACGGTTAGTCGGGCCGGTTCAGCGGCTTCCCCGTGAAGTCGGTATCGCGGTCTGGAAAGTGATCATAGATCGGGCCGTGGGTCGGCGCCTTCAAAGCAGCGCAGAGATGGCCCAATGTTTCGGTCAGTAAGTGGAAGAAGTTGAACTTGTTCCGGCATTCGATGACGAACGGCACATCAGCGGGCAGGGCGGGTCCATCGTAGATGGGCAAATGGCACCCGGGACGCGCGTCCAAAAGGTATTTGATGACGTTGGCGCGATGATCGGGTCCGTCGGCCGGGTTCTGCAACGCATGTTTGTTCCGCAGGCGGGTCCCGGACGCGCTGGATAGCACCCATTTTCCTCCCACGCCGCGGAAGCTTTCTTGGAATTGCGCGTCTTCCAGAACGATGATCGGCGCCGGAATCCTTACGATCTTGCGGGCAAACTTCCTGTTCTTTGCGAACGTGATTTGGTTCTCTTTATTTTCTGCGACGGACTCGTAATCCTAGACAGAGAACCCTCGAACAATTGCGGGTTCCTTAAAAGATAGACTTGGCGCGATCGCATCCAACATGGACAGGCCTTTGTCTCGACCTGGCGTGAAGAAGAATTCTGAAGCTTCGGTGCCCGCGGCGATCTCATTCATCTTGACGCCAGAGGAGGAAAACTCAGACTGCTTTCTGCTTCTCATTGTTCAGGCGTTTGGCTGCTGCCAACACCGAACAAGTCAGCGCAAGTCATGGGAACGAACATATCTTTTTTCAAAGACTATTTGTTGGACAGAATAGAACCCCTTCGTAAACTGGATCACTTCAACGCCCAATAATTCAATTAAGTAACGGAATCTTTTAGATGTCGTTGGGGAAACTACGCGAACAATTTTTTGCAAAGGTGGTGCGAAAATACGCTAAGATATAGTCAGCCTGGGGTCTGTGTCATGTGCAGGGCCGGTGGAAAGAAAGTGGCCGTTCAATACATGAAATGGCACATGCTATCGAGCTGAGAGGCATATTGCCCATGTGGAGCGCTGTTTCGGGGGGGCGTCACAAGCGAGGTCTGGCAGCTCGGGGTCGACGGCAACCTCAGGGTCGCGCAGCAAGGTGATCGATCCGCATCGTAACTAGATTGGCAAGTCGCTTGGCCTCGGCACTTTCAACAGGGCCAGAGCTGAGGTCTCAGCACCTCCAACGTCAAACATTCCTGCCGATAAGCGCAAGCGCACTATGGATAACTGCCTTTCGATCCTCGGTCGGCGTGCCTGGTATGGCGTCTTCAATTGCCAAGTTAGCAAGACCGTGTACCGCACCCCAAGCAAGCAAAGCGAACGACGGAAAAGGACCATTTTGATTGGCGTTTTCGCGATCTGTTGTCGAATACGATCTTGAGGGGTCGACGTCGCCTCCGTGCGTCAACAATATTGAGGTCAGTCGCTCCTCAGCTTTGATCAAGTCTTCGTCGGCAGTATCAAGAAGCTTGGTCCGAAACATCGTTTGGAAACGCATTGGCTCCGACAAAGCGAAATCGAGGTAGGCATGACCTATTGCAACAAACTGGGATGTATTGTTTTTTCTGGCTTCATCCGAAGCGGCTTCCATCCTGTCCGCCATGCCGTTGTGAGCTCTAGCCGCAATCGCTGACATAACCGCTCTTTTATCGCGGAAGTGCCGAAAGGCTGCAGCTGAAGATACGCCAACGGCCTTGGCGGCGGCTCGCAGGCTCACGCCCTCTGGTCCCTTCTCTGGAAGTTGTTGCTCTACTGCGTTCAACAGTGCCGTTCTCAGATTGCCGTGGTGGTATTCGGCGTGCGGGTCACCACCGTGTGTTCTGGATGTTACCATTGATAACTCCTGTCTTGACATGGGCAGCTAAAATGATGTTATCAATGATAACATGCAAGTTCGCATCAGGTCGAGGTTGAAATGAAAACTGCTGTAACCCCGAGGTCGTTTCGCGGTGGCGCACCCACGGCACCCACTATTCTGGCTGGGTCTGTAGCTTTGGCACTTTACCCGCCGTTGGTGGCCAAAGCTGTCTATGTCGACGTCGTGGCCTTGGTCTTGTTTCCACTTTCTGGCGTGCTAGGGCTGACAACTCGGCAGGAACGGCATCTACCACGATGGCCTAGCGAGCGTCGCCAGTGAAAGGCCGCGTTCTCATAGCCGGGGCCTCCTCGGGCCTGGGTTCGGCCATGTTATCAGAGTTTGCCGAAGCCGGATGGCACTCCCAAGGTACGTCCCGGAGTGGAGGTGACCTGCACGAACTAGATGTTCGCGATGAAGATTCTGTACTCAGGCTACGCAACCGGCTTGATTTCGTGCCCGATATTCTGGTGTTGAATGCCGGTTCAGGGGTTGCCGGGCCGGTCGAGATGATTTCAGCAGAAGATGCAGTGTTACAGATCGACACCAATCTGCTTGGTGTAGATCGGATGGTGCGTGCTTTCCTTCCAGGTATGCGGGAACGTGGATCGGGGATGATCGTGATCGTCGGCTCGATTGCTTCTCGTGTTCCAGTCCCATTTCAGGCTCTCTACTGTGCGTCCAAAGCTGGAGTGGCCCTCTATGCAGCTTCGCTCTCGATGGAGGTCGCTCCATTCGGTGTGCGCGTACTCTTGGTGGAACCTGGGGATCAAAATACTTCTTTCGGCAAGGCAAGACGTAGCGTGCAGTCCCCATCCGATCCGTACGAGCCATCCACTTCACGCGCGATCGACGCAATGATTGCCAGCGAAGAACGGGGTGGTCGCCCCGACACATTTGCGCGCAAGGTTGTCCGGGTCTGTGGGCTCCGAAACTCGCCTTTCCGAATTACAATCGCTTCAAACAGTGAACGCGCAATACTGCTGCTCGCCGCTCTACTGCCGCATCGTCTGATGCAACGTGCGATACGGTGGGCCTTTAACGCGCGTTAGTGGTACTAGGTCAGCATCGAATTTTTCCGGCTACGTCTACCGCCTATTTGACAAAAACGCAGCGGAGCGTCCGTTCGAGTTGAACCTACTCTACTGTCGCTTCGCCGAAGCCCATGATGGCGGCTCAGGCAAATCTGGTCGAAGGTTCACGCGCGGCGCCTTAACTCTAGGGCGCGTTCGGTAGTCCAGACACTATCCGCACCACCCCAGTGACCGCTTCTCACTTCGTGAACTCGCACTGAAGTCATTTCCTGCATAGACTTTCCCGCCACGCTTCCGAACGCTTTTGCCGTCTCGGCAATAATTTGCGCTTTCTCGTCGTTCGAAAAAACGCCCTCCAAAACGTGAATGTCAATTAGCGGCATGGCACCTCCAAATAATCGGTTCGCAAAAATTCTACCAATGGCTTGCTCCATACTATGCCTCGGTGTCGGTGGTTGAACAGGAGAGTCTGGCAATCAGGATTGAAAATGCATTGATATTGTCGAGTAGATGTACAGGCGGGCAAGGTAGATCCATTTGCATTGCTCGTGCCGGAAGCGCAGTTTCTTTAGCGGACTGTTGTTTAGATGGTCTTCGGCCGGTATCCGATCCGTTTGCCATTTTCAAAACTTCTTGCAGCTAGACGGTCTCATTTGAGATTGGATTGACGGAAGAGCTCAAATTCAAGAACGCCATTGCAGAGGTTTCGGATACCTTTGGAGCACTGAACACCCCGGTAAACAGTGCGACGGCGTGAGTGGAGTACGCAGTAGACGTAGGCTACGCGACCATCATTGCTAGCCAATGCAGACCGAAGCGCTGCCGAAGAGGTTTGGCCGCCGCCGCGATAGTCGAAATGCGCCCCTATCGACTGAAAGCCTGTCGGTTTGAGATTGCATTTTGCTTGCGGCCCACTTACGTGGCACTAGCAAAGCAAAGGGGAGAATGAAAATGGCGCTGGTATTGGATTTGGAGAAGCTTTCACTCGATGAGTTGAAGAAGTTGCTTAAAGACGTCGGGAAAGCCATTGAGGGATATGAACAGCGTAAGCGCGCTCAAGCGCTTGCAGAATTGGAGGCTTTGGCAGCGGAGCACGGCTATCGACTCAGTGACCTCGTGGGCGGCAATGCAACCAAGCCTGCGACGAAAGGCGAGCCAAAGTACCGTCACCCAGAGGACGCGACCTTGACTTGGACCGGTCGTGGTCGTCAGCCTACTTGGATCAAAGATGGCTTGGCGGCCGGAAAGTCGCTAAGCGACTTCGCGATCTGACGCTGGTTCTCACTGAGAGAAGAGTGTCATCCCTCTAACGGCAGTGCATCGTTCCTCGGTGTATTGAGCTCCTGAAGGCTAGGTGCCACTTGTTGCCAAACAAAGTAACCTCGGCATCGTCGGGCATTTTGCCTGTGCTTGCGTATTTGTTGAGTTCATTAAATTTGCTCGTCCGAGGACTTGTGAGCGACCGTTGGCAATCAGTATTGCTGACCGCATATCGCGTTGGAACACGGGATTGGTTGGCTTTGAGAGCATTCATTCGCAGGTGGCAACAGCTTCTCTCTCGTTTGCCCCGGACGCTCTTTCGTCGGGATCGCTGACCGTTGCCGACTAGAAGGATTGTGACTACGGCGTTCTGGCCACCCGGCGTCCCGGGGGGCCAGGTCAAGGCGCAACACAGCGATCCTTGTTCCATTCGGCGCGGCGATGGGGAATCCGAAATTCGAAGCTCCGAAACGCCGGAGGTGCCAGATTTTGCTATTTTTGGTGTTTCTTAGCTCGGTATCTTTGGCATCAACCGCATTTCCTATCTTTTGCGGATAGCCGACTAAGCAGGAAGCCAAGCCATCCGTAACTTTGTGGGCAGAGCGCTTCGTGTTTCCACAGTTGGAGTTTTTTCCGCGGCAATCATCGCAGCCTACGTTCCAGTTATAAACACACGGCTTAGCGGCAGCGCGCCGGTTCCTTGGCCGGAGGGTTCGATTGATGGTGCCGTAGCAAGGTCGCTGGACGCGTATTTTGAGCATGACGGTAGCGCGATCAGTGCAGCGGTTGTGATCGACTCGGGAACCCTCGTCTACGCTTGGGGGGACGTGTCACGACCAATGGATCTCGCCTCGGTTCGCAAGGGACTGTTGAGCCGCTTGTTCGGAATTGCCGAAGCACGCAGTCTTGTAGACTTAGATGCAACTCTTTCTTCAATCGGCGTAGACGAGACCAAATGGCAACTCTCGGAAATTGAACGTTCAGCTACAATCCTAGACCTATTGGCTTCGAGGTCTGGTGTTTACATCCAGTCTGGCGCAGAGACGGAATGGATGCGGAACACTCGTCCAGATTGCGGTGCGCACGCGCCTGGAGAATTCTTCTACTACAATAATTGGGATTTCAATGCGCTCGGCTTCATTTTCGAGGATCAAACCGGGTTTGAGATTGGCGAGGCGTTGGACTTATGGCTTGCCGTTCCGATGGGCATGGAGGATTTTCATCGGCAACACGTCGTTTGGGATCCCCCACCACCAACGAAGAGGTTCTCGCGATATCAGGTCTATATGAGCGCTCGTGATCTCGCGAGGGTCGGTCAGCTGATACTGCAAAATGGCTCTTGGAACGGTGAGGAAATGGTTCCGGCCGAGTGGAGCACGGCAATACAAACCCCACTGTCGCAGATCGATGCAGAGAATGCCGAAGCTCCGTTCTTTGGACTATCTTGGTGGATCGATGCCGCCAACGGGAACCCGTATCATGATGGTTGGGGTTGGCAATTCGTCTATGTGGATAGGGGAGCCAATCAGGCAGTTGTCACTCGTACGGACAACGGCATCTCAATAGGCGGGACGGCATGGTTCTCCTTTAGGGGGCGTCACGGTGTACTGGGTGACGTACACGACATCCGAGCGATTCTGGCTGACTAGCGGGATGCAAGGATGCGAAATTCAAACGAAGACGCGTTGCATTGGCGCCGTCGGTCGGATGCTGTGCGGCGGGGGCGTGCGAAACCTTTTTTTTGCGCGAAACGCTTCATCTAAGTGGTTCGCCTAGAACGTTATGTGGCTCGAATACTGTTTGACCATGAAGGGAAGTGTGCGCTGGTCGCGAAGGATACAGCTTTTCTTGCTCATCCAGACCCATCATCATATCGGCCATGAAGGACATTGACCTCAATCTGTTGATCACTCTTGAAGCTCTGCTGGCGGAACGAAATGTAACCCATGCCGCGCGTCGGCTGGGTCTGAGTCAGCCGGCGCTGTCGACGCGCTTGGCGCGACTCCGCGATCAGTTTGAAGACCCTTTGTTCGTCCCCGCCCAAAGAGGAATGATCCCGACCGACCGAGCATTGGCCTTACAAGACCCCCTTCGGGCAGCGCTTGATCAATTGCGCCATGTCGTTCAGCAACAAGCTGGCTTCGACCCACGCACATCGTCCGCAACAATAAACGTGGCCGTAACGGACTATGTTCAGGTGGCTGTTGTTCTACCGTTGTTTGCTAAACTTGCCACAGAAGCCCCTGGCCTCCGAATGGGTCTGCGCCAGTTGGACCGCGAGAAACTTGTAGGTCAGATGGAGCAAGGTGAAATCGACCTCGCGCTTTTGACACCAAGCGCAGCTCCGGATGCTTTGCGCATCCGACATCTGTTTGACGAAACGTACGTTGTTATTCTCAGAGAGGGACACCCTGCGAGCAGTGGGCCGCTTAGCTTGGAAGTCTTCTGTGGGTTGGATCACGTGATCGCGGCGCCGAGGGGCTCGGGTTTTTCCGGGCAAGCGGATCTGGCGCTAGAAGCGCTGGGATACGAGCGGCGCGTTGTAATGTCCGTCGCGAACTTCTTGGTGGTTCCAGAGATTGTCCGGACTTCTGACCTGGTAGCTGTTGTACCTCGGCAACTTGTGGTCAACCACAGCGATGGTCTTCGCATTAGTGAGCCACCCCTACACATTCCGTCATTCTCCATTTCCATGGTGTGGCACGAACGAGCGCAAGCGGCACCTGAACACCGTTGGTTTAGAAGGCAGTTACAGGCGTTCGAAGCGACGCACGCCTAATGCCTTGTTGGCAAGGTATCCATCGATTTGATGGTCGACAAAAAAGAATTCAATTTCTGAATTCTTTTGGGGCTCACTACTTCATCCTCGTCAGACACCCACAGTGGGTGCCCACACAGATGAGAAGAGAAATGACCATTAGCACCAAAGCCCTTGGCTACCTTGCAGCCATCTCCATGTCCTTCACCTTAGCGCCGGCTGGCGCCGAAACCGAGTTGGACCCGTCCGCAGCTGTGCTGAGCGACGGAACGCTGCTTGCGCAGATTGAGACACCAGAGCAAGCGGTCGTTTACGCCAACATTCAAAACCTTGCTGGGAGGTGGAATACGATCATTACTGGGGCGGACACTGGGCAAGACATGCTCAACGCTATGGAAGACAGCGGTGTGTTTGCTGAAGGTGTTCCGTTTACGTTCAATCTGCCCGATGGCACCGTGATTGCATTCGACGGATTGGAAGACCCAGTTGCGCAGCAGTTTTATGGCCAGTTCTTGGATGGGATGACAAAAGCCCGCCATAACGTGACCTCCAATATCGAAATTGTGCAGTTCACAGAAGCAGGCGCGGACGCGCGGTTTCGTTGGTTGGTCTTCATGGGGGAAAGATACTCTCTCGGTGGAATCGTTCAGGTTAGTGTTGAGGAAATCGATGGTCGCTATCGTTTCACCAACCTGACGCTGAACATCCAGCGTTTCGACACGCAACACGCCTACTGATACGGATCGAACGAAGGTTTGGTGGGATCGAGGTGTCATCCCGCCAAACTTTCGCGCGTATAATTTCCTAGCAGGAGGATCCGGCGACGAGCACTCAGACGCCAGTTTTTTCGGTGCCTATGCTTCCTTAGAGGTGTTGGCGCGGACGAGCTCGATCAACCGACTGCGCAGCCAAATGTGTCCGGGATCATTTCGCATTTTGGAGTGCCAGGTAGCGATCACATCAAACTCCGGGCTTTCGAAGGGAAGTGGTTTCGCAACAACGTCAAGAGAGAGACCTCTGACCATTCCTGTGGGCACGGCGGCGACCAAATCTGTCTGCTGCACTGCCTGCAGGGCCAGTGTAAAACTTGGCAACGAAGCTATGACCCGGCGCCGGGTGCCCATTTTCGCGAGTTCCGCATCAATTGGACCTGAAAATGATGCGGAACGCGGTGAAACTATCAAGTGATCAAGTTCGCAGAAGTGTTCGAGTGAAATGTCCTCGTTCGAACTCGGGTGGCCAGTGCGCATCAGCAGAACGAAACGTTCGCGAAACAGCAATTGCCTTATGGCATCTTGCGCACTCATTGATGGCGTCGCAATGACGAGATCCACACTATGGTGAAGGTCGTTGCTATCACTTAACACCGACATCGCAAATCGAATGCCAGGTGCTTCGTCAACGAGCGACTTCAGGTGGCGTAGTACGACGGCCGCAAACAAATAATCAGTCGACGCCACGGAGAAAACACGTTCCGACTTGGCCGGGTCGAACGGGGTCCGATCCCGTACGACCTGCGTTAGAATTTCAATTCCTTCTGCAAGCTGTGGCAACACTTCTTCAGCGATCGGCGTCAGTGCCATGCCGTGCGCGTTGCCAATCAGCAAGGGGTCGTCGAACGTGTCGCGCAATCTCGCTAGTTGGGCTGACATGGCAGGTTGAGAGACGCCAATCCGGCGGGCAGCCGCTGTCACCCCGCGTTCTTCTAGTAGAGCGCGAAGTGATACCAGTAGCGCCAAATCGGCACGATGAAGATCCAAATCAGTTATTCTCATAATAAGTGATGATAATTATCAATTATCCTCGGCGTGCGGCATGGTCAATGGATCGGCGGGAGGTCCGCCGCGATACAAATGGAGATTAAGGAAATGAAGAGCATTCGTGTTGCTGCGACTGCGGTCACCCTTGGAACGACGCTTATTGCAGCGCCGCTCTTCGCTGACGCTGATTACGCCAGCATCGTCGAAGAATACATCGAAGTGGTCGTGAACGGACGTGAATATGACCGCATCGACGAGTTCGTTGCGGAGGATTTGATCCAGCGAAATCCGCAACTGCCGAACGGCCGGGAACCCCTTCGGGATTTTTGGACTGAGTTCATGGGAAGCCAACCAGAAGCCCGATTCAACGTTGTTCGCATCATCTCGGAAGGTGCCTATGTGGTCAAACACAGCCTGTTTCAAAGCACGCCCCAGGATCGCGGTGTCGCGGTTGTGGATATCTTTCGTTTAGAGGACGGCTTGATCGTAGAGCACTGGGATGTGGTGCAACCGGTGCCTGAAACTACCGTCAACGGAAATCATCCGGTACTTCAGGATTGACCAACTCGTTGGTGCCAACGAGGCGTCAACGGCCGCACTTCGTATGTGGTTCATGGGGATTTGCCGCCACGAACTGAAGCCTCGGCGTGTGTTCGGTGTTCGAGCTCGATCCGATGTGTCGAAAACTTTGGATGGTGCAGCAATTCCATGCGCCAATAGGGTTCAAGCAACCCAATCACAGATAGGGCTCAGTTACCGCCGCGCCGAGGAACCACGAACTGCGTCGGCCTCATGGTCATCCGGTAGGAGCGCCAAGCTCGGGAAAATGAATAGGCATTTGAGCTATTGAGCCGGTCGTGTGAGTCGTTGGACCATGTCGCTGTGCATGGGGCATCGCTCCTCATCGCCCCCACTTCCTTGCGTCGCGTTGGCGGCGTGAGGGTTGGCGGTGCCCCATGCCACAGCAGCTAGCGCGGCTGATCCCCGCGTGTACCTTCTACTGAATTGGCCCCGCTTCGGCGGGGTCTTTTTTAGGTTCGAGGCTCTCATTGGTCGCAACAGGTGCTGGTGCGACCGGAAAGATCTGACTGAGATGCACTAACATCTCCTAAAGAATGGTGACTTCGCCATCTCAACGTTTACACAGTTGGCCTCAGACGCTGTGTTATCGCCCCCAACGCCCGCATTTCTAAACGGCCCAAAATCATTAGTGGTACGAGCCGTCGGTCCAACTCGCCGTTCCAAACCCCGCAAGGTCGTCAGCTGTTTGAGGTGAACCGGAAAGTGCAAATCCAAACCTCCAGATCGAACGCAAATTCGCACTAAGGGCGAGTCGAACCACCTCTTCGGCCTTTTTTTCGTCATCCATCGAATAATTTCGCCGCCCCAAGTGTTTTCTCAGAGAGCTTCGCAACGACCAACGCGGCTCGACCACAGTTACCTATTGGAGAACACAATGAAACACGTATTTTTTGCTGCAGCCTTGGCTGCCTTGGTCGCACCGCCGTCCCATGCTGATACCTGGGAGCTGGATGCTGAACACTCTCGTCTCGCATTTGCGTCGATCAAGAACGACTACATTGGTGAGGTGCATACATTTGAGAACCTATCGGGCACGGTTTCCGAAGACGGCGTAGCTGAGATCGAGATTGATCTCGCGTCGATCGAGACCACGATCGACATTCGCAACGAGCGAATGATTGAGCATGTCTTCAATATGATACCAGCCGCGCGCCTAACAGCCGAGTTGGACATGAGCTTCGCCGACGATCTGAACATCGGTGAGATGACGACGACCGAAGTATTCGCAGTGCTGTCGTTCGTAGGGGTCGAGCTTGATGTTGAAACCACGATGGTAGTCATCCGGCTCACCGAAGATCGTGTCTTGGCAATGTCGAACGACATGGCTTTTGTCGAGACCGACTTGGCGGGAGTCGATGCCGGCATCGACGTCCTCAAAGACTTGGCAAGTCTCGATTCTATCGCTCGCGCAGTTCCCGTGACGGCGAGATTTGTCTTTGATGCACGCGTCAACGAATGAACTTCGCAAGAGTTACCTAGCTACGCGGTTCGAGGGCCATTCGCGATCAGCTATGCGCCCTCGAGCCGCTGACGAAGCCAAGTGGCCCTTTGGGGCAAATTCGTAACCGCACTGTTGGCTTCGCAGTGGCGCACAAGAGCGCTATAGGGCGTAAGCCCAGATCATTGTTTGAAGCGCTTCAACGATCGTTTGGATTAGTCGTCTGTGCGTTGTTGGTTGACGCCCTTGTCGAGATCGAACGCCAGCCATTTGACTTTGCAGCTTGCTATCTTGGTATCGCCCCAAGTCGTAAAGACGATGTCAAAGCCGTCCGCCGAAACGTTCTCTTCGACCAGATTGAAACGCAGATTGTGTCCTTGGGAACTGTCCAACGAGGTAACGCAAAGAAGAACGGCGGGCGGCGCAGCGAAGATGTTATCAAACAGAACTTTATGTTTTACCGAACGTTCCCGTCACCTTCCCACATGTAACCAGACGGATCGACATGCCTGAAAAGCAACACATTCCCGCTGGCAAAGACAGCTGTGTCTTTCGGCGCTGCATTATTCTCGGGCGCTCTATCCTTTGAGATTGGAACAAATGTGTGATCGGAGTTCGGGTCAGCGTCAATGTCGGCAACTTTTGGTGTAGGTATTGGCAGACTTTTCACGTCGTCCTCCGCTTCAGCTTGTAGTTGGGATGGGTCGCGGTGTGAAACTTTCGGTTTTGAAGTTGGTTGAAGTATCGATAGTTCACGTTTGCGGGCGCAAACCAACCAAAAGGAGCCCAGATTTGGCAGTCTTGCTCCATACGAACCGAATAGAAGTACCTTCGCCGGCACACTTCGATTTCGTCCGCGGCACCGTTTTCCACCAACTCGAAAGCAAAGCTCTCGTTCGCGACGTTTCGGGCGTGTCGATCTGATAACCACAGAAACTGAAAAGCAGATAAGGCAGCGCCACTGCGGCCGCGCAACCTTACGATTGGTCGCCGTGGAGCGCTCGCATAGTCGAGAACGCACACCTCTTTCACCGCAAGAAACCCCTGGTCAAAAGTCAGGATTTCTTCGCCGGGCACAAGGGAGTCGAGCCTGCACGAACCGTGCGGAGTGATGACCGATAGGCGTCCTTCAAGGCCGCCAAAAGCGCAACCAGGATCGAGCGTGAATTGCGAGCGGCCCAAGGCGACGCCAACTGAGCCCTCGGCCACACTGATTGGTGAGAGTGCCGCGGAGCTGTTCGCGCACTCAAAGTCCTCCGCCAACCTAAATTCCGTTAGTAGAATAGACTCTTTTCGATGCAATAAGCCTCTGACTTTCTGTCGGCCAACTTCGGTTTGCGGAACAACTACCAAGTCAGATCCGGACGAATGTGCGAGAACCGCAACCGTAACTTTGCAACCAGCGCCTTCCACTCTGGCCTCGAAAACGACCCTTGCTCGGGCGTGTCTTGCCGTGTGGCCGGTGACAGGCAGAGGACCGAAAAAGGTCGGCACGCAATTGTCTATACGAAAACGAACCTCTCGTTCTACAGCTCCTTGCACGACTTCGATGTATTGGCCGTTCAGATCAGATGACTGAGGGTGTTCTGCATGGATGTAAGGCTCACCCGCAAGGCGTGTTGCGAGGGCGCCGGAGACTTCGCAATCAGTAAAGGCATCTAGCCAGTACCCGAGGCAAGAATGCGTCGCCTCAAGAGCCCCTGGACAGGTAGCATCCGATGCCTGTGCGCGATAGTTCAAGTCTTGCGCGCCACTTCAATGCAACTACACAAGGGGTCGAAGAAAATTCCTTTGACGGTTTTGCCGGCTGCGTCGTCAAAGTGGGCTTTGGATGCCAACTCAAGGTATGTCGCTGGATTTCCCATTGGATTCCAACGTATCAGTTTACGGATTATGCATCATTTTCAAAAAAGAATATGAATTTGGGATACTCAAAAAGAGTATAGCCATCCACGCGCACGCCTTCCGTCGGGCATGCGCCGAAGGCGAAATGAAATGGCTTCAATGCCGCTCGATCGAGCGGTCACATCAACAAGGGCGGCAAGAAGCCTCGTGCTTGTTCAGAGCGCGTTCGCGCTCAACCTGATTTCTTCGAGCATCTCGGTGTCTTGTCGGCCAATCAGCAGGTAACCGTATCCGCCTTCCGTCCAGGTATTGGCCGCAAGCCCTCGCATGACGCTCGAGCCGAGATCGATATCGTCCGAAGGGCTAGTTTCTATTACACAAAGAGCTACAGGGCGTCCGACCTCATCCACATAAACGAGCTGTGCAATTGCGCGACCTTCAAATCCGAGCAACTGCGCGCGCCGGAATTCTAAGTGGGGCAGGTCGCTTAGGTGGTTGAGATCCACTCCAAGCGCCGCTCCTACGGATTGAATCTGCTGTTCGAGAACGGCGGGTTCCAAATTTAGGGCCGCTACGGTCTCTTCTACATAAAGCATCTGATAGACCGCCACGTGATCTGTCCACTGCTCGTCTGGTTCGTAGAAAGCCAGAGCCGTAAGCGCGGCTCCGAAGGCAATGCCCGCCACGCCAGCTGCCAACGCCCCAAACGTCCAGTCGATTCTTTCAGACGGCCTTTGAACCGTAGGTCCAAAGGGGAACTTAGGAGCCTCCGTCAGCAAAGCGTCCATACTGGACCGCAGCGACGGTATCGAAAATGAAAGTTGGTCGATACGCTCGGAGAGCGATGAATCACGATCAATTCTCGATCGTATCGAGCGCGACTCGGCCTTGGACATCTGACCGTCCAAAAAACGGACAAGGTCTGCGTCACTCAGTTCGTTAACATGCGTCATTGCAACGCCTCATCAAAAAGGGATTTAACAATCTCGCCGTCATCGTCCAGCTGCGACTTCAGGGTCCGGCGTGCTGCCGCCAATCGGCTCATAACGGTCCCCACTGGAATGTCTAGGATTTCGGCGGCCTCACGGTACTTGAAGCCCTCGACATAAACAAGAAGCAACACCTCGCGCATTTCTGACGATAAGTTGTTTATAGCCCCAAAGACTTCCTTGACGAACAAAGAGGTATCTTGCGGCGCGTCACCAGAAAGAGGTTCGTTGGACACGTCTGAGATCGACATGTGTGACCTGTACCGAGCGTTATGCCTTGCTCGATCATTCCAGATATTTCGGGTGATCGTGAATACCCAACGGTCAAGAGACGTTCCGGGCTCGAACTGATCTGCTTTCTCCAACGCTCTTAGAGCTGCTGATTGTGCTAAGTCTTCCGCGGCTTCTCGATTGCGCGTCAGGACCAGCCCATACCTCCAAATTCTGGGATACAATTCGGGCAGACCCTCCCGAACTCCGTCAGCCGGAAGATTTTTTTTGCGGAAGATATGAATTTTTTGCCCCTCAAGATCGTTAGTTCAGTGAGTGGCCCAAACGGAGGCCTCACCGAGAGGCAAAATGGAACGTCACAGCAAAGAAGAACTTACGATACTAGGTCCACTCGCCAGATGCCTAACCTAATTCAATCGTACCCGATTGACATAGGTAAAAGTGATAATTTCCGTCCGCTCCGTCATACGCGCCGGCGGAAGGCGTTCGAGCAAGCATTCTAGATATCTGATTTTACTATTTTTTTTGGCCGCTGGTGGTGAGCCAATTCTACAGACTTGGATACAGAAAACGGCAAGACAGATGACGTCATTCAGATCGCAACCCCATATCGCTGAGTTTCAGCTTGATGCTCAACTGCGTCCGGTTGGTGGCTTAGCGGACGTTTTTGAGCTGTTTGGCTTCAATGCCCGGCCACGTGGTGATGCGATACGTGACCTCGTCGAGCTGCGCATGAGCGAAGGCTGGACAGGCCCCGAGGAGGCCGTGTGCGGGTACGATGGTGTTGCGTTCCGAACCAACGCCTTGATGCACAGCAGTGTGGGGCAATACGTGCTGTTTAACGCGTTTGGGGATGTCATCTATTGCCGCCATCTAAAGGCTGGAGACGGAAACCTTACACGGGTCGTCTGCGAGCGGAGCAACAATCGCGCCAACCTGGATCGGTTTGCTCACGAAGAACCCTCGGAAGTTGCCGCACAGGCGTTCTTGTCGGCTTTGGTGGCGAACGACGACTTTGAGAGTCATTTGATCAACGGAGGCTCCCCCGACATCGCGCTTGGTGCAGTGTCCTTCCTAATGCTGGAGAACGGCCGCTTCCTCGCTAGCATCGGAGGATCCACACTGTTCGACGATGGCGAAGCACCGAGCCACTTTGATGATCTGGGCTTCGACCTGGCAGAGCTCCGCGAGAAGCTACAGGGCAACCGCCGGGCGTTCCTCGCGCACCGTACGTCTCACGGCAGTCTCTCCGCGATTGACGCGTTCAAGATTCAATTGAGCGATCGCATGACGAACGTAATTGTTCTGCGGTTCCTGAACCTCTCAGAGCTTCTGACCGCCGAGAAGGTAAGAGCAAAGTATCCTCAGATGACAGATCGCGAAGCGCAGGTGGTTGCCTCGCTCGCGCTCGGGAACACCATAAAGGGCGCTGCAAGTGACATGAACAGGTCCCCGGGAACACTCTCAATACAGGCACGAAATGCCGTCCTAAAGAGCGAAAGTGACACCCTACAGGCGCTCTTGCCGGAAGTGCTTTTGCACTCGCTTGTCGTCGGTCACAGATGAATAGAAAAAACAAAGATCAATTTTTAGCATATGCGAAATAGATAAAAATATCGTTTATTTTGCAAATGCAGAAAACGCTTAGAGTGCAACCATGTGTTCTTCTGCGCCCAAGCAGAAAAGCAATAAATAGAAACCCAACTGAAGGCAGATTTGCTCTACTTCGAATGGTTCACCTTAAGGAGCGCCGGTCATGAGCTCTCAATACCCTGTGGGTCAGCTGCATGCCACTGAGATTGAAAACATGAAACATCAATGGGGTGTTACCGGCGCTACCGAGGTTATGGGGCGCCGCGGTATCCTTTTGCTTTGTGATCTTCTGGTCGGCGATGAGGTCCTTACGCGGAACTTTGGATTTCAAAAGGTCCTTTCTCTTAAGGCTCGGTTGCACGCATTCTCAGCCGGGTCGCACGAGCTATTCCGTGCGTCCGCTGCGGATGCAGGGCCTGGTTTTGGTTATGTTTTTAAGGATCAATTTGTTGCATTGCGCGCACAAGAGGCCGATGAATCCGACCTGATCGTCAATAAGGCCGGGGAGATCCGCCACGAACGTGTTGAGGTCGTGGAGGATCATGCGCCGCAAGCGCTGCTCTACACGCTTTCGCTGGTTAAGCCAGATTTTGTATGGTCAACTTTTGGGCACTTTGCTTGCCGTGAGCGGAATGCTGAGTTGCACGATCTAGCGGCTCTGGGTGGCTGACAAGCGCTTTGCTACTTCGGTGAAGGCCCGCACGGACTGGCACTGCAATTTCGTAGACGAGGCACCGGTATTTTTTACCCCGATCGATACCTTGGCTGAAACCTCTATTTTTTGGCCAAAACTCAACGCGTTCGCCTTTTTCAATTTTCGATGTGAAGTTGTATTCGTTGCGGGCGAATAGGATCAGCCTTCATTTAACGAATATCTTCCAAATTGGATAAAAAGATATCAATTTTCTTTAGGAATCTTCCTTATATAAAGACTGTGGATAAATTTCCATATTGCGTTTATGGCAAATGATCCAGAAGACCCGTCCAGCCCGCAAAATCCATCCAACGCTTCTGCCCTTTCGACGAGCCTGCCGGGTGTCGTGGATGGATCGGAAGGTGATGACACAGTTGATGCAGGTTACAGGGCTGATCCAGAAGGCGACCTAACCGACGAAAGATCCCGTTCAGGCACCGGAACGGATGACGATCTGGTTCGGTTGGGTGGCGGTTCGGATACGTATTTTGCGGGTCGTGGGCGCGATACTATCGAAGGTGGCGCCGGAGCGGATACCTATATCGTGGATCCTGGACCGTTCGTTATTGCCGATCCAGTTCTGACTGGGTTCGATCCGACCGCATCACTGTCAACCGTTCTGAACGGCGGCGGCACGCAGCAGTTTGTTGGGGCAAACGCTCCGTTGACGTTCAAGGCCCTCGATATCGGAGGGGCGACTGACGCCGGGTTGGATGTACCGGCTCTGGACGGAGGAATTGAAGTTCGTGAGCCGGGTGTCGATGGGGACCCTGCGGACCTCGGTGGCTTTGCGACTGACTTTTCCGAGGACCAACTCGGCTTTTACTTGGTTGGCAGTAGTCTTCCGACGGGCGGAACGCTGTACCTGGTTCGCAGCGGGGCGGACTTTAACGATTTCTCAAACTGGCAGGCCATAGGTCAGTCGGATTTGCTTGCGCCGGGAGCAACTTCGGTGACGGGCGGGTTGCGTCTCGAGACAACGGACAACCTTTATTGGATCACAACGTCCAGCGATGTGTCACTGGGTGCAGAAATCACGATAGGTGGCACTGGTACGTTTACCAATGAGAATGCGGAAGGCTTGCCGCTTTCAGATTGGACGGACCCAGGCGGTGGAATTTCCGTGAGCTACACGGCGTTCAAACACGATGGCAGCATCGGTTCGATCGTAACCCAAGACAACGTGGTTGCGCCTGGCCAGACTGAATCGAGCGAGTTGGTGAAGGGCGGTATGGGAATCGCCGGTGTCGCCCCGGACATCGAGGTGTTTAACACTCAGTCAGAAGCTGAGATTGATCTCGGGTTTGATACTTTTGACGGATCGTCTGAAGTCTTGAGGATGGATTTCCAGGACCAAGCCGGTACGGGTTCGGTCCTCATGGCAGACGCCACTGTACAGGTTTCTCATCTTTACGATGATGAAGGTGAAGTCGGGTTAGTGTCGATCTTCCGGGCTGGCCAGCTCCTTGACACTCTGTCCTTTGGCTATGGTTCCGCAAACTTCACGCCGGACATCATTGTTTCCTCGTTAGAACCAGGTGGTCAGTCGGTTTCGTTCACCCCGGCGCGCGGCGAGTTTGAACTTGAAGGCTATATTTTTGATCGGCTCGAGTTTTCGTCCACCAATGAAGGGTTGAGGGATCCACTGCTTTCTGTTGCGCGCAACGACCCTAGCGATTTTTACGTCGGCCAGATTACAGCGCGTACAGTGCTGGATGACGGCGGCCAACCAACTGGCGACCTGCCCTTGGCTGAGTTTCAGTACGTTGTTGTAACCGAACCTACAAATGGCGATCTGCCCCAGTTCAGTGAACCCGCGACCGTCCGGATCGGCGACATCGACACGGACGTGTACCAGTTGTTTTTGCGCGATGCGCCGACCGTCTTTGAGCCGCTATCAACGTCCGACCCCAACTACGTCCCTGTCAACGCGCAGTTCACGCTCGATCTGCGTGACGACAATGGCAACGAACTGGGAGGAGCAAATACGTACCCGATCCCGACGCAAGACACGATCGTCACGCTCCTGTTGACGGATGGGACCGCAACCTTGGCGAGTGGGGATTTCGGGACGCCCACAGGCTACGACAGCGCAACTCAATCATTCACCGTAACAATCCCGGCGGGACAGACATCTGTCGTAGTGGAGATTCCGATCCTTTCGGAGACACCCGTCTTGCCCGAGGGCGAGGAAAACTTCTTCCTTCAAATCGTTGGTGCCGCCAACAGCAACGCAACGGTTCTGCCGCGCGATGTGCGTGCGGAGGCTGTCATCGGAAACCCGATTCAGGCAGACCCGGTCACCACCAGTTGGGGCATTTTCCCGAATGAAATCGCGGCTCCAGAGTCTTCGATCGCAAAAACATTTGAGCTGAACGGGACCCTCGATGGGGATGGTGTAGAACCTGCTACGTCAACGTCAACTGTGGTTCCAGGATACACGGAATTTGGAGTTGTCGTCCCTGACAAGACGATCACTTTGGGGCCAGGTGAAGGTAACGCGTCACTCGGCGGCGACAATGTAATCACACCCGGTGCTGACACCGGTTTCATCTACGAGATCACAAAATTTCCAGATTTTGGCCGACTCTTTCTTGTCGCACCTGATGGCGCTGCATCAGGTAATTTTCGTACCGAGATCACACCTACGAATAGCACATTCTCTGGAAACCGAGACCTACAGTTCACGATCCAACGGGCAGACCCATTCACAAACCCAGAATACTACTACGACCAACAAGACGCCAACGGAAACTTCTACTCCAGCACGATCATTGAAGACGGAATAACGAAGAACCTGCTCAATTCAGAGGTCGGGTCGGTCGTCAATATCAGATCTCCAAGCTTCGGCGCAGTTGATACCAGGACAACGACCGGACAGCTCACGTTCGACGACATTCGTGCCGGCGAAAGCATGGTATTGAAATTCGCGAATGATATGAGCTATTTGCGCTTCGCGGCAGACTTTAATACCAGCTTTGCCCGGGACGGGTACAACGAAAACTGGGCAATAATCGAATTCAAACTCGATGGCGTTGTCGTTGAGTCTGGTGTGATTGGGTCAAACGCACTAGCCAACGCGACCGCTGCCGATTTAGGAGCGCCCCAATTAATACCGACAGTCGATTTCACACCGCTGAATGACAGAAACAATTATGAGTTCTCTGGGTTCGTTTTTGATGAAGTGACGATGGCCACCGGTCCTAGAGTCGCTAATTTAATTGGTGGTGACCCGTTTTTTCTGTGGTTCGATCTCTATGCCGCTGGTGAGATCCAGGATGTTTTTGAATACCGTGTCATCGATCCGGTTACGGGCGCGACATCCGAGCCGCAGTCCGTAAGCATCGTACATCCCCCGTCAACAGCTACCCCAAATTCAGGCGCGCCAGTATCGACAAGCAGCGAAGAAACAGCTCCGCTTTTGGGTCCGGACCCGGCGCCCGAGAATAGCATTGCTTCGCTATCCGCGCCGGATGAGATTCCGACCTCAGCCGATGTGACGCCTGAAATCATCAATGTTTCGGTTGACGACGCCGGCGATGGTTCCGTTCTCAAAGTGACAGAAGGTCAGACGGATACCGTGACGTCGGTGCAAAACTTTGTTGCCGCGGAGAACGCGGCTGAAAACGATACGATTACCCTAACCACCGCCATCACAGATAGCGCACAGGTTGTTGGGATCTCGGACAGTGCAGTTGGGACGTTTACAGAAGACGGAAGCGGAGTTGTCACACAGTTTGGACCAAGCGAAGCGCAGACGTTTTCGCAGGTCTTGGCGCTCGATCTACAGGGAACTTACACGATCACCGCGGGCGACGAAGACGGCACGATCGGAAACATCAGTTTTCAGAACTTCGAAGTCATAAACTTCGACTCGGCCGTCTGTTTCACGCGCGGCGCGTTCTTCACCACTGCAACTGGTCGGGTTCGCGTGGAGAACCTTTCAGTCGGAGATGAAGTCGAAACGCTCGACTCTGGATCTCAAAGGGTTCGGTGGGTCGGTCGGACGACTGTCGTCGGGCAGGGAGATTTTGCGCCTATTCGGTTTGAGGTCGGCACGATTGGCAACTGGAAGCCAATCGAGCTTTCTCCGCAGCACCGCGTGTTGGTGAAGAGCGCCGCGGCCGAGCTATTGTTCGGGGTAAACGAGGTGTTGGTGCCAGCGAAGGCCTTCCTTTGTCTGCCTGGCGTCAGCGTTGCGCCGCAGAGCCTCGTCGAGTACTTCCACGTCCTGTTTGACAAGCATGAAATCGTTCGGGTCGACGGAGCCTTCTGCGAGTCTCTCTTGGTCGCTGACGGTTCAATGCAATCGCTCGAACAAGCACTTATTCAAGGGATGCTCGGAGAGCAGCCTGAGCCGATTTTCTACGATGACCCGATGCATGCCGTGCGCCTGTGCTTGACGGTGCGCGAGGGAAAAGCCCTTTTGCTCAGTGACCGCGCAGACTTGATCGCTTTTGCAACGTCCGCCGCGAATTCAGCTCCAAGGCAGCAGAAACCGCTATAAGGCCGCCGTTTCAGATTGAACGAATAAGAGCGCTCCGCACCTGCTTTTTTCGAGATGCGGTGTGATTTGACCAAATGTTGAACCGACAAGCCTCCACCCACAAATGCGTTTGTGTTTGAGCAGCGCTTGTCGGTGCGCAATGCAGGCTGTCGAGGGCCCGCTGGGCCTCGGCTAGAGAGCCGAAATCGACCCTGAAGGACGAACAGCATCTGCGCCACCGCCTGCGACAATGCTTAGCAACGGAATCTGGCTGGGGAGTGATCTATCTACTATGCTGTACCAGTTGATCTTTCGAACATTTGTCATGCTGTGCAGCGGTACACATGCACCGAACGGATGACCAAGAAAAGTTGCGTCCAAGTGAAGGGGAGTATTGCGCCCCCAGTAGTATATCGATGCAAATACCCTTTCGCCGATCAGGTGTTCGGAGTTTACGATCAAGTATTCAGCAGTGACTACTCTGTCTTCGGACTGGGCGTATCCAGCGACGATCAAGGGCAGAAAATCTTTCATCTTACTGTCCGGCCGCCGGAAAGCTTCTGAGAATGCTGATCAGGTGAGCCCTTAAGTACTGAGGGTCAGATACGCCTTCTTGGTCTGCGCAGATCCTTTCCCCGATGGCATTTGCGTTAGCGTACGAATAGCCAATTCCTACCAGATCATCGATGAACTCGGCCTTTGGACGATCCCAAATCACCTGGTCTAGAGGGCCGCGGAAGCAACTGATCGTCACTGTCACCGTCGGCGCTTCGGTGGTCAGACTGTTTGACGCCTCTTGGGCCTTAACAGGGGTGGCGACGAAAACCAGTACCAGCGAAATCAAAGACCTTTGTTGCGTGATCATGCCGCGTAACCTCGCTCCAAGTTTTGGAGGGATTCAAGGTGACCGGTGTTGCACCAAACCCGAACTAGACGATCGAGGGAAACCTTCAGGCAAGCCTGAATCGCTCCGAAAAATCTCTTTCCAAACCCGAAGCTTGCCGCGACGCGAACTGAACGTTGCAAGGCTGGAGATTTTGCAAGGTTCGGGCGGAGGAGTTGATCTGCGCAAGCGATGACGTCTAGGCCGGGAGGGCCTCCGAAGAAGCGAAACAGTTCACGCCGTTCGCTTTTCATTTGTATGTGCCTGATCTGACGTACGCGAACGAAGGCTCTGTCGCAGGTCAAGATTTCATCAGCAGCATCTAGATCAGCGGCGTACACCAACCCGTCGGGAGAGACGAAGCAGCGCTCTTCAGCAACAAAGACATTAAACGAAGCAAAGCACGGGGTGGCGGCCCGTATGGGCTGTGACGCTTTCCGCTTCGCTCGATTAACAAAAAACGACGTAGCCACGTCGCGACCGAGATCACGTAATACTTCTAGAGTGATCGTTTGACCGTATCGGGCGATGGAAAACCGGCCCGAAGAATTTACCAAACCGGCATCTCTAGCCAGCAGAGCATTATCACCGACAACAACGCAATGCAGAGCACATCGAGGATTTGGGTTGTTTGCTAGAACCGAAGCTTCAAATATATCTGGTGCGATACCCTGTAGTATTTCAGTCTCAATTCGATAGTTGTCGAGAATTTGATATGAAACCAGCCCTCGAACAACACCGGCGCTGAGCGTTTCAAACCAAGGAATGCTATAATCGTTTGAATAAATGGCAGCACCACATTTTGAAGCGCCGAGGCTATCGGTCTCTAGTCTCGAGTATTCGCATTGTTGCTCGATTGGATTGTGGAATTTCATTATTTTGCCCTTGCCCCTGCAATTAGGTTAGCGGCGGAGCAAAGCCAAAGAAATAACGAAAAACGGTACTATTTGAGACTATGTAAATTGGATACTTCTATCCTGATTTCTGACATCAAAGTGATATACCCGAGGCGCCAAGCTAGAAGTCGGAGGATTTTTTTTTAAAAGAGTACTCTGTCGGGGCGCAATTAACACCATCTTGGCTCATGAAAAGATTAGTGGTGGCGTCACAACGAAAAATCCATCCCGACACAATCCGCTTTTGCGCTGCCGCCTTACTGCACTGGATGCTACGCGGTCATTCGTGCGGGTGGTCCCTATCGCTAGGGGATCGATTGCAAAAGAAGCTCAGGCAGCAGTGCCTGAAGTGTGCCTCGCTTGCTTTTTAGTACGGCACTACGAGCCTGAATGGATAGTGTGCCTGGCGACTTGTCAAACTTCGTTGCGGCGCCCTTAATGGTGTTCCCCAATGCCAGCGAAGCTACGACTTGGGCCTCGCGGCGCGTCATATGCGGGTGCATCGCTCTTACTTTCTCGACCGTGAGTAGCTCCGAAAGGTTTAGAAGCCGTAGGACTATGATGTTGGTCGTTTGATCGCTAAGTTGAAGCTTTGTAGCATCGAGTGCAGAGAGCGTGTCGCTTGACGTTCGCCTTGCAAGAAATGCGCGGTGACTGGCGTGCAGTCGTTGTTTTAGTTCGTTCAGATCAAACTTGAGGTCCTCGAAGCGTTGAGGCCGAAAGCCGGCGTCATAGGCCCTTACGCTTCCGAGGCTCGCGACGATACCGCCAGACTCAAGCATCAAATAGGAAGCTACTCCGGAGGCATCGCTTCGAGTGACTGGGTGCACCAATCTATTTTCTAGATCGTCGTCATCCAGAATAGCAGCGAGGAACGCTTCTGCTGCGAGTCTTTCGGGATCGTCGTCCAGAAAGTGTTCTGCTCTGATGCGATTGTTAGTGCGGTGAAATACGAGCCGTGTATGGTTTTGTTTCCCACTCTTGATGTGGCGGCTGCGTACCAGGTCTCCTTTGGTGTTGAACAATAGGTGTTGCCCGACGCTAGTGTTCATCAGGGTGTTGGTTCTGAATGCGACGCCATCGTAACCGCAAATTGTCTCTTCTGGGTCGATCCAGCCCTCAGCGATCCATAAAGAGATTAAGTCCCGTATTGAGTTGATCCGGCAGCCGCTCTTGAACTGAAAAAGATCAAGAACGTCAGATACGCCGCTCACGGGTCTGAGTTGTGCATCAAGTTGTAGTTCTGCGTAGTGGCCTTCCGTATTGATGGTCATCATCGGTCATTTTCCGTTGCATATGGATCCTGTTTGTAGGCTCGTTCACTCCAGGCAATCGCTACGTGGGACGCGTTTGGCGCCAAAGTCGGAACATGTTGGTGAAGGCATGCCAGGTTCCGACTCCGTCGCTAGTGGCTTTGATCAATTGCTCCAGACCTGAAAGCATCGTCGATGTCGGAGGCTGAGATTCCAAGCTCCTCGAGCACTTCGCGGGTGTGTTCGCCGACGAGCGGCGCCGGGCGTTCGACTGCAGCTGGCGTTTCACTCATGCCAACGGCGGGGCCAATGACCTTCACGGTGCCAGCACGGGGATGCTCATAGCTTTGAACCAAGCCAAGGTGATTAACTTGCGGATCTGTAACGGCCTCGAGATGCGTTTTGACTTCGCCGCACCAGATATCCGCGGCCAACAAGGCCTTGATCAATTCCGTCGTTGACCATTTGCCAGTTTCGGCGGCAAGCGCTCGCCATACCGCATCGCGCTCGGCGAAAAGTGTTTCAGGGTCATCGAAGCGTAGAAGACTGCGATTGCCGAGGACGCTCACCAACTTCTCGAAGGGGCTCATAGCGATGGTTATCCATCCGTCGGTCGTAGGATAGGTCCCAAAGGGTGCGTCCATACCTGGATGACCGATCCCGGAACTGGGGCGTTGAAAATCCTCATCGAAATTCATTGCCATAACCATTTCCTGGTTTTGATGGGCAAGCAGCCCAGCAAGAAGGTTAATCTTTACCTCTTGCCCTTTACCGGAGCGTTCCCGCCACATCAGAGCGGTTAAAATACCGTAGACCATGTTCATCGCGCCGATCTGGTCGGAGAAGCCCGCGCCGACCGGTGTGGGCGGTTGATCAGCTTGGCCGGTTGCAGCCATGATACCGGTCAGGCCCTGGACCAGCATGTCCTGTCCAGGACGATTCACATAGGGACCATCCTCGCCATAGCCCGAGCCTGAGCAATAGACGATGCCCGGGTTCACAGCCTTGAAATCCTCGTATCCGAAGCCCATCCGAGCCATGACGCCGGGGCGGAAGTTCTGAACGACCACATCCACGCTCTTGGCCATCTTCATAATGATCGCGCGGGCCTCGGGTGACTTGAGGTTCAGTGCGACGCTGCGCTTGTTGCGGTTCCACGCAAGGAAGTTGGGGCTTTCGCCGTCGCCTAGCCACTTGTTTCGGAAAGTGAGAGAGCGGAAGAGGTCGCCCGCACCTGGGCGTTCGATCTTGATCACGTTGGCGCCCATATCCGCCAGAAGCTGCGTCGCGAACGGTCCCTGAAGGAGGTGCGAGAAATCTAGGATGGTGATGTGGGAAAGCGCTTTGTCGGTCATGTCTCAGCCTCGGTTATCGTCTAGATCGCCCCGCGCGCGGGCGCGGGCTTCGCGCCAGAGTGCGCGGATTGCTGAAAGGGTTCGGGTCTCATCTTCACCTGTTTCAAGCGCTAGGCGCAGGCGTGATGACGCGGTATTGGTGAAAGCCGGGAAGCCGTCGAAGCGCGGTCTCAAGAGGGCATGCTCCGCCGTGGCTTGGGTGTTGCGGTAAAAGTCGCCCCAGTTGACGTTCACACGTTCGGATTGCCATGCGGTCCGCGCTGAAGGCTGGCCGCCATAGGCCGGGAGGAGATCCCGTTGCATTGCGATTGACATGAGGTCCGCGACATGGCTCAGCAGGTCCGCGTCTGGCCTCGCGCGGTTGGAAAAGGCAATGCCGGTACCACCCAAGACGCCGCCGCTTCCGCCAACCGCGCGCGGTGTGTCTGAGAAAGCGACCGGATGCGGTGCATGGCCCGCCCGCGCATAAGTGACATACCCGAAGATGAGAGGGATCAGGGCGATCTCGTCGCTTCGTGCCATCTTTTCTAGCAGTGCGATCGGGTTCAGAGTGGCAGTGCCAGTCGGCGCGTGGCCCGCGATGCGATGGAGGCGCGCAAGCACCGGCAAAGCTTTGTCGTCGGGCAGCATTTCATCGCCGGCAATTATGACCCCTTCGGATGCCGCCATAGAAATTAGGTTCAGAAACCCATGTGGCCCACCAAGTGAAAGGGCCACGGGGAACGACCTGGAAATGTCCTCGATCTCATCCCAGCCGACCGGTGCTTCGGCGACACGGTCGGGGCGGCGTGCCGTTACTTGCGTTGCTACATCGAGCGGCACAGCCCAATGCCGCCCATCCCAACGGTAAGAGCGGAACGATGGCCCGACGCTTTCGGCCGCCCAGTTCGCGATCTGCTCTGTTGTGAATAGCTCCTCCAGCGGGATCAGGGAGTTCTCGGCTACGGCCTCACCGATATGCGGGTGATCGAGCACCACCAGATCGTAGCGCGCGGTCAAATCCGTAATCGGGGCGCTCTCGAACCCCTCCAGCGGCTGCTTGTCCCAATGGATCAGTGGGGTCTCGCGTTCTGCGTTCACCCGCCGCGCAGCCTCGAACAGCGCGTCGTAGCCTCTGGGGTGGTCCCATGTCAGGCCCTGCCAGGTCATTGAGACACCTCCCAAAGGGGGCGTGCGCCGATGTCCATCACCACCTTGGTTACATGCCAACGCCCAAGGTTGGCGGTAAACAACTCATCACCGCGGAAGGCGATGTTCGTCGGGTGACAGAACATGTGGGCCGTCGTGTCCTCGATCAGAACGTCACAGCGCGAGCCATCCCTCGAAATCCGCAAAAGGCGTGAGGGCTCGTAACAGCCCACAATTAAGTTTCCTTCGGCGTCAAATGCGATGCCGTCCGGAAGCCCCGGTAGGTCCGTCGCAAATGGTACCGCTTCTCCTGCGCTTCCGTCAGATAGGATCGGGATACGCGTGATCGAGGGCGCGAAGGTCTCGCATACGTAGATCGCATCCTCACCGCTCCGCATGGCGAGGCCGTTAGCGAAGTTCAGGTTGCCGTCGAACCAGAGCCTGCCGTGACCGGTGGCAAGATCGTAGGCCCAGATACCAGGGCCGGGTGTGCCGGAGGCGTGGCTGTCGGACACCAGAAGGCGGCCACGAGCGCCGTCGACGAGCGGAAAGTTCGGGATCACGATTCCAGGTTCGGTGAAGCGGGTCAGAGCGCGGGAGCCAAGGTCGAGGCGAAAGACCGCCGCGTGTTTCAGATCGCACAGATAGAGCGCTCGGTCGCCGTCAAAGGCGAGGCCGAGGGCAAATCCACCCGTCGAGGCCACTCGCTCAATCGTCGATCCATCCGGCGCGATCCGGCAGATGTCGCCGTCCTGATTGCCGACCCAGATCCATCCATCCGGGCCGACCGCGACCCCTTCGGGATGGCTGAGTTTCGGATCGCTGAATATGCCGTCAAAAAACACCTCCGCCTGCTCCAGAGGCAGAAGGATTTTCTCAGCACTGGCGAAGCGAAAGCTCATGTCAGCCGCGCCTTTCCCCGCTTTGGCCATCGAACACGTGCAGCTTTGCCCGGTCGAGTGTCAGTGAAACGGGCGCGTCCATCTCAAGCCCACCTTCGGGGCCGACCTTGACAGCGATGAGGGTCGCGCCCACCCGTACATTCAGCAGCGTGCTGTCGCCCAGAAGCTCCGAGGAGTAGACCACTCCATCGATCTCACCTGCGCCGGTTCCGACGACCCGCAGGTCTTCGGGGCGAATACCGATAGTGGCGGCACCGTCGGGGTGCTCAGGAAGATCCAGCGTTCCTGTTGCGTGCTGGAAGGTTCCGCCTGAGACCAATCCCTCGATCATGTTCATCGGCGGCGACCCAATGAAGCCCGCAACGAAGGTGTTCGTGGGGCGGGCGTAGATCTCGGCCGGGGACCCCACTTGCTGGATCTTGGCGTCGTTCAGGATCACGATCCGGTCTGCAAGCGTCATGGCCTCCACCTGATCGTGGGTGACGTAGATCGTCGTGGTCGCAAGTTCTTTCTGGAGGTGACGTAGCTCCGCACGCATGACCGTCCGAAGCTTGGCGTCGAGGTTCGAAAGGGGTTCATCCATCAGGAACAGTTGAGGCGTCCGCACGATGGCACGGGCCAGCGCCACGCGCTGTCGCTGGCCACCCGAAAGTTCGCCTGGGCGGCGCGCGAGGAGATGCTCCATCTCGACTTTCGCCGCCGCCGCACGGACCCGTTCGACGCGTTCGGACTTGGGCAGCTTGGCAATCTTTAGTGGGTAGCCGATGTTCTCGGCGACCTTCATGTGGGGGTAGAGCGCGTAGTTCTGGAACACCATCGCTAGATCACGGTCCCGCGCAGGCACGTCATTTACCTTGCGCTCGCCGATCACGATTTCGCCGGAGGTCGGTTCCTCGAGCCCGGCAATCAAGCGCATGGTGGTCGACTTCCCGCAACCCGAAGGCCCAAGCAGGACGAGGAATTCGCCGTCCTCAATCGATAGGTTCAGCCGTTCAAGTGCGGTGAAATCACCAAACGTCTTGTGGAGGTCGCGTAGTTCAACGGCAGCCATCGGTCATGCCTCCTTTGCGAAGAAGTCAGATGGGAACGGGAGGCTTCGAGCCTCGCCCTTGTCCCCGGTCAGGATGAGGTGATCTCCGAACAGGCGAATGTCGGTGACACGCGCCCATCCCTTGGGTCGTGCAATGGCGCCTGTGACATGGGCGATCCGGTGGGTCACAGCTGCGCCAAGCGGAACGCTTGTGGGTACGCCAAGATCCGAGATCTGATTGGGCGCCAACGCTGCGCGGTGTCCATTTACGCCGGCCGCGCAACCATCCTCGACCCCGAGCACGCCACGATGGTCCCCGTTCCAAGGCGGATAGTCGCGTCCGCCATTGGAGTGCCAAAGCATTGTGACCGGCAAAACAGAGGGATCTTTCACGAAGAAAACGATGTCATCTTCTTCTTCCCGGAGAACCGCAGCCCATCCGACCGAATTCTCTTCAGCCTCGACCAATATGACGAAGTCTTCGTGCGCATTGGCAATGGGTAGCTGCGTCAAGTCGACAAAATCGCCCGCGGCCCCTGGCATATGGACCATGTCCTTCGCCAGAATACCGGATGCGAGCCGCGCACGACCCGGTTCCAATGGGTCGTCAGGAGTGACCGCGAACCGTTTTTCGGAACAGGTGAATCGTCCACCGCCCGCAAGGCGAACCATGGGGTGATGGGCCACCGTCAGTGCGCCTTTGCCGCCTTGTATCCAATGTTCTTGAAAAAGGAGCGGCGCGTCCTGCGAGAGGACGAGGGCTTTGCGGATCTTTGCTCCCATCACCAGTCGGTCCAGGTCAGCTTCGATGCGCGACTCGTTTTCTGTTTTGACCGTCCAGCTACTGTTGGCGCTCCAGCCGTGGGGTGGGGCGACTTCGATGTCGCTCATTCCGAATGGGGCGCAGAAGAAATCCCCCGAAAGGTTGCGCTCCGCCGGAGCCAGATCTTCAGGCCAATCCGTAAAGGGATGCTCTACCCAAGGCGCTGTTGACAACGGTGAGATGTGCCGTCCGCCGTCGACTAACTCAAGCTGCCGGAGGTTTCCGACGCCAGTATCCAACGTCAGCGTACCGGTGCTACTCCGCGCGCTGACCCATCTCGTATCCACGAAGCCGTCTTTCATCTTACGCGCCACGAATGGCGAGGCCGCCATCGACACGCAGGACTTCGCCTGTGACGAAAGAAGACCGTTCTGAGGCAAGGAACACCACCGCATCCGCGACCTCAGCAGGATAGCCGAAGCGCCCGATCGGGTGGGCGCGGTTCCATTCTTCCTTTAGCGATGCTCCGCCATCGCCCAGATTTGCGAAGATCTTCTCGTTCATCGGTGTCAAAATAGTGCCCGGTGCAACGGCATTGACGCGAATACCCGCAGGCGCAAGATCAAGCGCCGTCTGCACGGTCAACGCGTTGATGCCGCCCTTGGCCGCCGCGTACGCGGGCCACCCTTCGAAGGCGCGCAGACCCTGTACGGAGGACATATTAATGACGCTGCCGCCACCCCGCTGCCGCATCATAGGGACACAGGCCCGCATCCCGCGCCAGACACCCGATAGGTTGAGGTCTATCACCGCGGACCACCGATCCTCGTCGATTTCGTCAACCACGCCGTTGAGGGCGACAGCCGCATTGTTCACAAGAATGTCGATTCCGCCGAAGCGTGACTCCGCAAGGGCAGCCATCGCCAAAACCGAGGACAGATCCCGCAAGTCGGTTTGGCTGAATATCGCAGAGGCGCCAATCGCTTTGGCGGCCGCTTGTCCTTCGGATGGGTCAATATCGGCCAGAACGACTTGTGCTCCCTCGGCAGCCAATCGCTCAGCGCAGGCCCGTCCGATACCCTGAGCCGCACCTGTGACGACGGCGACCTTGCCCTCTAGCTCCATGCTCATTGCCTCCCGAACTTCGGTTCACGCTTGTTCAGGAAGGCATCAATGCCTTCCTGACCATCCGCAGTTGAATAGAGGCGGAACAGGACTTCTTGTTCGTAGCTCTTGGCCGTCTCGATTGGCGCTTCCGCGCCCTCGCGCATCAGCCGCTTCATCTCGGCCTGCGCAAGGGGCGCGATCTTGAGGCACGCACGGGCGCGCTTGGCGATGGCCAAATCGAGGTCATCGGTCACCTCTGTGGCAATTCCAAGTTCAAGGGCTCGCTGCCCAGACATGCGCCAGCCTGCAAGCATCAAATCTGAGGCTGCGTATTTGCCCACCGAACGCACCAGCCGCTGCGTTCCGCCACCACCGGGACTAAGACCCAACCGTCCCTCGGGCAGGCCAAACTGCGCGGCTTTGGCACACAGAATGATGTCACAGCAGAGCGCAATCTCAAACCCACCGCCAAGGGCGAACCCGTCAATGGCGCAGATCACCGGTTTGGGAAGGCGTTCAAGCTTGTCGAACACCCGGCGGGAGTTCATCTGGTACGCGATGAACTCAGCGCGTTTATCGCCCTGATATTCAGCGATATCCGCACCGGCCACAAAGGCCTTTCCACCCGCCCCACGAAGAACAACCACTCGGACCTGTAGGTCCTCCGCGGCCGCGTCTAGTGCTGCGTCGAACTCGGCCATCAGCGGTGTCGACAATGCATTTAGCTTGTCTGGACGGTTGAACATCAACTGCCGGACACCGGGCATGAGGTCAGAAACTTCAATCAATGCCATGGGTCAGCCTTTCACTGCGCCAGCTGTCAGGCCGGCGACGAAATAGCGTTGCAGGAAGAAGAAGACTGCGATTACCGGAACCGAGACCATCACGGAGGAAGCCATGAGTTCACCGTAGCGGATGCCATACTGCCCGATGAAATCGTTGAGCCCGACAGGCAACGTCCGCATTTCGCGCGTCGAGGTGAAGGAGAGAGCAAACAGGAACTCCTGCCACGTGACGATCAGCACGTACACAGCCGTCGCGATGACGCCGGGGCGCGCCAGGGGTACCACGATGTCCCAGAAGACCCGCAAAGGTCCCGCGCCGTCGATAGCCGCCGCTTCCTCAAGTGAGATCGGCAGCTTCATTAAGAACCCACGCAACATCCAGATCGCCACTGGCAGTGTTACCGAGACATACGCAATGATAAGGCTGGTGTAGGTATTGAGCAGGTCAGCGGCGCGCATCATCCGATAGATCGGGATTATGATGGCCGAATGCGGGAACATCTGGGCTAGTAGCACCGCACTCATGAGCGCTGTAATGATCAGAAGCTGACCGCGTGTGAAGCTGTAGGCGGCCAGAAGTCCGAGCGTGACTGTGATGACCACCGAGGCGCCAGACACAATCAGCGAATTCATGAAGTACGTACGAAACTCGGGCCGGAAGGCAGTGACGTAGTTGGCGAATGTTGGGTCGTCGGGCCAGAGGCGGGCCGGGATCGCAAAGGGTTCCGTAGGTGGCTTCAAGCTGACTGAGAACATCCAGAAGAAGGGTAGGAGCACGAAGATCGCTAGTAGGATCTGCGCCGCGATCAGGAGCGCACGGGTAGATGTCGTCTGTTTCATGCCGTGCGCCTCCGCCGGTTAGCCCCCAGCTGCACGATCACATAGAGCGCCACCAGAACCGCGAGCACCATGATCGACACGACACCGTAGGTCGCCGCCTCGCCAAAGCGGAATTGGCCGAACCCGGTTTCGTAGATTTGCGTCGGGAAGATGTGGGTCGCGTGCTGCGGTCCACCGCGCGTCATAACCCAGACGATGTCGAAGTAGTTGAAGGTCAGGATCAGGGTCAGAACAATATTCACGAGAACCACGTCGCGGATGGATGGAAGCGTGACATCGACAAGCCGTCGCCAAGGTCCTGCGCCATCGAGCGTGGCGGCCTCGAGCTGGCTGCGGTCGACGTTCTGAAGCGCTGCGAGATAGATTAGCATCGAAAAGGGGAAACCCTTCCAGACAGCGACGAAGATCACGGCGGCCATCGCTGTGTCGGGATTGGCAAGCCATGCGGCGTTGTCTTCGACGACACCGAGCTGGATCATCAGAGAGTTCACGAGGCCCAGTTGCGGGTCATACATGAAACGCCAGAGCAACCCTGTCACGACACCGGGTAGCACAAAAGGCATGAGCACGAGCGCGCGAGTCAGCCCTTGCATAGGCAGTCCCTGGTTCAAGAGCATCGCGGTGAAGAACCCGAGAATGTTCTGCAACGCCACCACTCCAAGAGTCCACACGATGGAATTCCAGAACACATCGCTAAAATGGCGGTCCGCGAAGACCCGTTCATAAACTGCGAGGCCGACATATTGTGGCTCGGGACTAATGAACGAGGTGTCGTAAAGGCTCTCGATTACCGTGCCGACCATGGGCCAATAGAGAAAAAGGCCAAGCAGGATCAGGGATGGGCCGAGGAACAGCCAGATAAGCCAGCGGTCTTTGCGGGTCATGGGGTGCCGTCTCGCGAAAACGCTTTAGAGGTAGGGCGCGACGGGCTTATGTCCCGCCACGCCCAGGGGGAGGGCCTTACATCAACCCGTCGATGATCTCGCAGGCCTCATCCGCAGCGGCCTGCACGTCGGCGCCCGAAAAGACGTCCTGGTAGAGCGTCATCTGAGCATCAGCCACTTCCAGATAGCGGGCGGATAGCGGCCGCGCCTGCGCATTGCCAAGATGCTCCATGATCTCTGCCGGGCCGACACGGTTTTCGGCAAGGAAAGCCTCTGCCGCTGCCATGTTCGCTGGGATGAGGTCGACCACATCGCCATTGACGTCCTCTCGAACCATGAATTCGATGAACTTCCATGCCGCTTCTTGATGCTCGGAGGATTCAAATACGGCAAGGTTCCAGCCACCGAACGTGCCCACCGGAGTCATGCCTTCCGGCGCGGTGCCGTTCACGAAGCCCCAGTCGATGTCGGAAGACTGCAGTGTCGGCTGTTCAAGTGCGGGCCAGAACTCGATCGCGAGCGAACCGTTTAAGAAAAGCTCTCGCATGGTACCAGAGTTGGCGTTCAGGATGCCGTCAGGTGCGTACTGCGCGAGGTCTTGAAGGTAGGTCATCGCCTCAACTGCGGGCGCTTCGTTCAAGGCGCAGGAACCGTCCGAGCCCAGGACCGCACCGCCGTTTGAGAAGATAAAGGAGTTCACGACGACCACCGTGTCCTCACCGCGATGCCCGAAGAGGCCGACGCCAAATTGGCCGTCGCTGGTAAGCGCTTCGGCCGCCGCGCGCAAACCTTCAAAGGTCGAGATTGAAGCCGGGTCGATGCCTGCGGCCTCGAAGAGCGCGTTGTTGTAGAAACTGAACTGCCAGACGTCGACGTTGAAGGGCATGCCGTAGAGCGCACCGTCCACGACCGCACTGTCCCATGCTCCACCAAAGAACTGGTCTCGGCTCAGGCCCGACGCGGCGGCCATGTCGGTCATGTCCATCACGGCACCGGCCTGCGCAAAGGCACCAACCCAGATTTGGTCGAGAGTCGCGATGTCAGGCGCATTTCCGCCCTGAACTGCAGTCAGTAAGCGCTGCTGGTATTCGGGGTAGGGAATGGTCGTAACTTCCACGGCAATATCAGGGTTTTCCGCCATGAAGCGGTCGACCGCCTCCTGCTGGAACTGCGACAGGCCGCTTTCGGTCTGCTGATTGTCCCAGAACTGGAGCGTGATTTCCTGAGCGGATACGGCACTGGACAGCGAGATGGCCCCGGCCGACACAGTTGCAAACAGCGATTTCTTCATGACTTCCTCCCTTAAGGATCTGGTTTCATGTCAAGGTGTCCCGGCGATCAACTCCTCTGCTCCGGGACCCTGCGGTATCTCGTCTGCCGCCTCACCTGCGATCAGAACGTCGATGCCTGCAGCTCTGAGCCTTTGACGGTCGGCAGGCAGCGCGCCGTCATCGGTAATGACTTCGTGGATCTCACCCGGGCGGGCGATACGGTGGTTAGCGTCGGCACCAATGCCGGTATGATCGGCCAGAACGATCGTGCGCCGTGCGGCATGGACAAAGCGCAAATTGGCTAGCGCCAAACGCTCATCGACCGCCGACACACCGAAATCGGGCGATACACCCGCGACCGACAAAAAACAGAGGTCTGCCCGCATCCGTTCAAACAGGGATCCGAGACTCGGTCCGACAAGGCAGCGATCCGCTTTCTGGTATTCGCCGCTGGTTAGAATCACCTTCAGACCAGGAACATCCTCAAGGCGAAACAGCACGTCGAGTGCGTTCGTGATGACAGTCACGCCCTCCAGGCTTTCGGGCATATCAGCGGCCCGATTGCGCAGAGAGTCCGCCAGGCAAAGGGTCGCTTCGCCCTCTCCGACGATCACGGTCTGACCGGCTTGAATCCGTTCTATTGCCGTTTCCGCGATTTCAGCGCGCAGTCGGGAGATCTCGGCGGCGATACCCTTGTGCGGCGGTGAAACGCGGAATTGAAACCCGTATTCGTCTGCGCGGGCGGCCATTGCTTGCATCATGACCCTGTACCAATCATGAGCAGGGTAGTGGGGCATGAAGCCGATGCAGCCACGCTGTGCGGCGATGGGACGGTTGCCTGTGAATGCGGCCCGCATTTCGGTTCGCAGGTGCCAGCTGCCGTCCTCGGCCTCGGCGTAGTAGTCAGCTGCGTTCGCCGGTGTCAGGATTGCATGAGGCGTGATCGCGGCTTCTGGCAAAGGCCGTCCTGCGAGCGCATCGGCAAGCAGATCTATCCCAATCGCTCCGACCACATCAGGGAAGAAGGCGGCGACCGCGCGAAGCGGGCCGGGTTGTGACAGGCGCCCTACGAAGTCAGGGCTTTCGCCGCCGGTGGAGTAGACCTGCACGGGTGTTCTCGTGCGTTCGGCCGCCTCAATCCCGGCCAGTGCGGAGTGATCATTAACGCCGAAAACCACGGCAATCTCGGGGTTCGATTTAAACGCGTCCAACGCAACGCGAAGGGCCTTGCGAAAGCTCCCTTGGCCGTTCACGCGTACAATCTCAGGCATTTGCTCCGCGGCTTCCCTCAGCCCGACCTCGAACCCGTCGGCGCGGGCCCGTGTATTTGCCAGCTCTGGCTGACAGATCATGAGGACCACTGCGCCTTTGTGCGCTAGCGAACGCGCAGCCTCACGCCCGAGCTCAATACCGGCCTTGCGATTATCGGGTCCGAGGTAGATGCCACCGTTTTGCGCGGCGGATTCAGCGAGGAACGGAATTCCCGTGCGGGTGATTTGCCGTCTGAGCGCGTCCGCGCCGCGGCCGGAAATGGGGGGTAGAATAACGCCGTCGAGCCCATCGAGTTCCGAGGTCATCTCGTCACTTGTGACAAGTTGCGGGCGCCGGCGCGCCATCTGCAAGACCGCTGCATCGGGCAAAACCGCCCCACCATGGGTACGCTTTAGGGAACCTGCCTCTGCGAGTTCCGCTATATCACGCCGCAGTGTCACTCGGGATACGTCAGGCAGCAAGCGGGCCAGTTCGGCGAGCTCAATTGAACCTTCTACCTGAAGGATCGACAGGATGCGCTTTTGACGACTGAGCTTTAGCATTGTTCCTCCTCGGGTCTTGATATGACCGATTCCAATCGGTAGGCAATCATTAGCGATCATTTATGGTGATCATTCAACGTAATACGATCACAAATGATCACAACGCAAGGATAGCGGTAGTGTCTGCCCCCCCAAATCAACCGATGCGGATCGCCTGTCTGGGCGAATGCATGATTGAGCTGTCAGGTCTCGATACAGAAGGCGAGCAAGCTAGGCTCGGTGTGGCAGGGGACACACTTAACACAGCGGTTTATCTGGCTCGCCTTTTGCCCCCGCATGCGGCCTCCATCAGTTATCTGACGGCGTTGGGTACAGATCATTTGTCACAGCGCATCATGTCGTTCGTGGCAAGCGAGGGAGTTCACACAACCCATATTGCCCGCATTGAGGACAAGCTTCCCGGCATATACGCAATCGAACTGAATCAAGTGGGTGAGCGCAGCTTTCGATATTGGCGCAACGAGTCAGCGGCGCGATCAATGTTTCAATGCGGCGCATTGGATTTCAGAGCGCTTGGCGACTTCGATGTGATCTACCTATCTGGAATCTCGCTTGCAATCTTGCCATACGACGTACGCGCTGCACTTCTTGCAAAGCTTGCTGAATTGAAATCGGTCGGGCGTGTGATCGCGTTCGACAGCAACTATCGGCGAAAACTCTGGCGCGACGTCGGTGACGCCCGGCTCGCGATCGACGCGGCATGGCAAGTTACCACAATTGCGCTCCCATCGATTGACGATGAAATCTGTTTGGAGGGCGTCGCCCCAGCCCAGAATGTCATCGGTCGTATATCTGATCACGGTCCAGATGAGGTCGTTCTAAAGCGTGGTTCGCATGGACCACTGATCTCAGCAGGCGGCGGTCTACTTGAGGATGACTTCTCGCCGGCAGACTCCCTGGTCGACACGACCGCCGCCGGGGATTCATTCAATGCCGGATATTTGGCAGGACGGATTCTTGAACTTGATCCATTAGAGGCGGCGCATCTGGGGCACAGGCTGGCGGTACATGTCGTCGGGAAAGCGGGGGCAATTGTAGATACTGACGAGTTCGCGTTCTAACCTTGTGAAGGTCGCCAACGGGTTGAGATGCATACACTCTTTGCGCCACTAGTGCCTCCAAGAAAGTGATTGTAGTAGCAGCTCGGGCAAAAGGGACTGCAGCGAGTCCTTCTTACTCTTTAGGACGGCATTTCGTGCCTGTATTGAGAGTGTTCCCGGGGACCTGTTCATGTCACTTGCAGCGCCCTTTATGGTGTTCCCGAGCGCGAGCGAGGCAACCACCTGCGCTTCGCGATCTGTCATCTGAGGATACTTTGCTCTTACCTTCTCGGCGGTCAGAAGCTCTGAGAGGTTCAGGAACCGCAGAACAATTACGTTCGTCATGCGATCGCTCAATTGAATCTTGAACGCGTCAATCGCGGAGAGACTGCCGTGAGACGTACGGTGCGCGAGGAACGCCCGGCGGTTGCCCTGTAGCTTCTCGCGGAGCTCTGCCAGGTCGAAGCCCAGATCATCAAAGTGGCTCGGTGCTTCGCCATCGTCGAACAGTGTGGATCCTCCGATGCTAGCGAGGAAGCGGCCGTTCTCCAGCATTAGGAAGGACACTGCACCAAGCGCGATGTCGGGGGAGCCTCCGTTGATCAAATGACTCTCAAAGTCGTCGTTCGCCACCAAAGCCGACAAGAACGCCTGTGCGGCAACTTCCGAGGGTTCTTCGTGAGCAAACCGATCCAGGTTGGCGCGATTGTTGCTCCGCTCGCAGACGACCCGTGTAAGGTTTCCGTCTCCAGCCTTTAGATGGCGGCAATAGATGACATCCCCAAACGCGTTAAACAGCACGTATTGCCCCACACTGCTGTGCATCAAGGCGTTGGTTCGGAACGCAACACCATCGTACCCGCACACGGCCTCCTCGGGGCCTGTCCAGCCTTCGCTCATGCGCAGCTCGACGAGGTCACGTATCGCATCGCCGCCGGGCCGGGCGGTGAAGCCGAACAGCTCAAAAACATCCTCCAAGCCACCAACCGGACGCAGTTGAGCATCAAGCTGAAACTCAGCGATCTGGGGTTGCGATCCGAATTCCTTCATCATTTTTTCCGTTGCCTTTGCCAAAGCCTCACCCGGTGGACTGCCGACAGGCGTCCAAGGATTGGTTCTGACGGTCTGTTACGACGGCTAGTGCTCGTGGACGCTCATTTCCGTAAGACATCGGACTGCAAGCACTTTGATTAGCTGCCCACGATACTCTGGATCCGCAAAAACAGTGTCGCGGAAGTCCGAGGTATCAAGCCTGTGTTCTAGAAGATCAGAATAGCTTTCTTCGTTCGCGGTGTTGTTTCACAGCGCCCCAAGATCGAAGACACGGGTCACGCCGTTCTGATTGCGCAGGTTGCCGCCATACGCCAACCGTCCTCGAGCTCAGCAACGAAAACGCCGAACATCGGCCATCGCGCTGCCGGACGAAGGACTTGAACACACACTACGTGAACTGGCTGATCAAAGAGGCCGGACAGCACGATCTCCGGCCAGTCGACAATAATTTCGCGCCCTCCCTCAAAAAGAACTTTTCACCAAGGCGCCAAGGTTGACGCTGTCTACCGATACGGAAGTAAGCTTGGGGGTTGACGGTGTCAACTCAAATTATCAAGTAGTGGTTCATGGACATAGAAAACGAAGCCGGTTCCGTGGAAAATTCGACCTCGACGTTGCGGGATGCCTGCCTCGAAAAGGCACTCGAAGCGATAAGGGAAAAAGGCGTTGAGGGGCTGAGCCTGCGAGAAGTCGCTCGTCGGCTGAACGTCAGCCACCAAGCACCATACAAGCATTTTCCCTCAAAGGATCACCTGCTCGCCGAGGTCATTAGGCACTGCCTTCGTGATTTTGCACAGCATCTGAGGGCAAGCCGTCGGCCTGAAGGTGGAACGCCCGTTCCTGCGGCGGATGCCCTGCGCTCGCTTGGGCAGTCGTACCTTGGTTACGCCGCGACGCATCCACTTGAGTACCGGCTTATGTTTATGACGTCCTGGCCTGAAGTGTCTCGTGAACTCGGTCTGGCTTCGGATGCCCGCGCTGCTTTCGAAATTCTCGGAGAGACGCTTAAAGCAGGGAAGCAATACCCATCAGCTAAAGATAGAGATCGTGACGCGATGTTCATTTGGAGTGCCATCCACGGAACAGCCAGCATACTTCAGAGTGAAGCGATGGCCTATCTTACTATCGAACCGGAAGAGATCGAAGCTTCGGTCTCGCACGGGTTCTCGATTGTGGAAACTTTGATATCTCCGAGGCAGCCGTAGATCACAGGTAAATGGCGTTTGCCATCATGAGTTGTGCAGTCATAGTTTTGCGAGCCCGCAGGAAAGTGTGGCGCTTCATTTCCCGCGACTCTTGAACGATTTTTGCCGGGCAAAACATACGGGTTTCTTAGAGCAATGAAACTACTGTCTGCCAGACACAGTTGGTTCATCAACCAGCCGCAAATAAGTCTGACCGCCGCCGCAGGAGCCTACGTCAGCCTACAAATCACACTCAAGTATCCTCCAACAATCTTCCTGCACTGACCCCCAACGCCAGCGACACTTTATAGACGTTGTCTAGCGAGATGTTCTGCTCTGAGCGTTCGACGGCACTGAGATAAGTGCGATTGAGGTTTGCTTCTGCGGCCAACCGTTCCTGCGACCACCCGCGTTCGGCACGCAGCTTGCGCATATTGCGAGCTAGAGTGTCGCGGAGTGGGCTTTTCTCGGTACGTTTCACCCTTCTGTTCTTGAGTTTCGACGGTTTTGAATCTTCCGGTTTTAAGAGACATTCGTGTCAGCCTGGTGTGATCAGCAAGTAGGGGAGTTAGAACAATGAAGACTGTGTGGTTGGTTTCCGCGGCCTTGTTAACAGCGACCGCAGCCTTCGCGGCGCCACTTGGGGAAGATGCGATCTACCGACACGATTGGTCTCGAGACTGGGCGCAAGAACTTGCCAATGAATCGAGCACGCTCATACGGCGGGCAGGGTATCGTTGTGACAGTGTTTCATCGATCAATCGAACGAACGTTCGCCCGGTGTTTAGGATCACCTGCAACAACTACAGCTACAGGTATGAGATTGAAGATCGGGGAGGGCGCTGGGTTGTGACGCTTCGCTAGACGCACGTCCGAGACGCAGCCTGACGCGTGTCTCGATGGGCGTATTCCAGTGCGCTTTGGCCAACGGCTAGTTTCGTTTGTCGCCGGGCAGGGGTCTCTTCATCCGGATACGCCGGACGAACAGGCTCAAGGCATCGACTTGGTCATCGTGTCGGCCCTCGGGAAAGGCCAACAGTTCTCGCCGCAGATCCTGGAAGTAATCCTCTTGGGGAAGGAGCGCGATCCGACCGTTTTCAATAAACGACACAGCGACATTGAAGCGTTCTTCCTTGGAGCCTTTCGGCGGGAGCAACCGGAACTCGCGGTGGCCCGCGTTTCTCAAGTCAGCGACCATAGCGCTGCCGTTGGCACTCTCCTCTACCACAACACGTTCGGGCCGCCATTTTTCGAACTGCCGGATCGCCTCAGTTTTGAGAGCGTCGAACTTCATCTTGCGGCGGACGACGTCGAGCACAACCCAACGTTCGTCGTTCCAGCCAAACGTCATGCCGACGGAGTAATCGCAATCGGGGCCATCTTTGATGGCTGTATCCCAAGTCTGGATAGTGCGTAGCCAACGGTGATCACGTGCCAGCCCGTCCAGCAGTGACACTTTCGAGAAGTCCAGCATGGAACTGCCGGCGGATGCGGGGTCTTGTTGATACTGCGTTGCAAAGGCCGCTGGCCCTATATCTGCGCGGATCGCATCGAGTGCCGCGCGATGTTCCCGCGAAGGTGCAAGAACGTCGCCGTTCGATCGGGTCCAGCGGTTTCCTCTGTAGAGGAAATGGGTCTCTTCCTGAGTTGCAATGGCAGGGAGATTTAGGTGATCGAAGGTCCCACGGTCCTGGAGATGTGCGATCAAATCGTCCTGGTGAAGGCGTTGTTGAACCACCAGCACGCTGCCTTCGGATTTGTCGTTTAGACGTGAGTAGAGCGTTTCGTCGAAGAACCGACGCGCCTCTTGGCGCTTTGCGTCTGAACTCGCATCCTTGGCCTTCATGATGTCATCGACGATGATCAGATCCGCCCCCATACCTGTGACGGAGCCGCCGATGGTAACGGCACGCCTCCCACCACCTTGCGCTGTCACGAACGCGGTGGCAGTGGCGCGCTTCGGTCGAATGGCCGCTTCCGGAAAGACACTCCGATAAAACCCACTTTCCACAAGCGTCCTGAACTTGCGTGCGAGGTCGGTCGCAAGATCGTCAGCATAGCTCGCCACCATAATCTGCAGCCTTGGGTTCAGGCCAAGTATCCAGGCGCACAAGATGACCGACGTGGTGATGGACTTGAGGTAACGCGGCGGCATCGTCACCATGAGACGTCCGCCGTCCTTCAATGCCGCAGTTTGGAGCGCAAAGCACAAGGCCTCCAGATAATCGTCGCGCGCCAGTTTTATCTGCGGCTCAATGACCTCGATGGCCCCCATCAAAAAGATAAGGAGGTTGTCTTGGCGCAAAGCATTTGCCGCGCGCGCATCTATGTCCGCGTTATTCGGAGGTGTCATCGTTCAGCTCCTCCGCAAAATGTTCCGGATCGAGATCTAGCTGGCGGAATAACTCTTGGAGAGCCGCCTTGTTATCCTCGGCGGTCGGCTCAGTCCCATCGGGGGCGGTGTTGCCGTCGCCGCCCGCTGATGACGCGCGCGCCGATAGCTTGAAGAGGACGTCAGCGGCTTTCAGGTCGCCACGAAGAGCCCGTTTCGCGACCACGGTAAGCATGGCTTCCAAGGCGCTCACGCGTTTCTCGGTGCCGTTTTCAGTCATTCGGATCTTCCGACTGAGCACCTTCTGGACCACATCATCCAAAGATGGCTTGCCTTTGGGACGGCCCTTGGGATTGCCGGACTGACCCGGCTTGAACTGCCCTGACTTCGGAGGGCGTCCATACCCGACCCGCTCGTCATCTGGAGTGTCAGTCATGATCTTCCTCCTCCGAGCTGGTCGAAGCGGCAAGGCTGTTCCAGGTCTGCCCAGTGCCAACAAGGACAGCCTCTTCGCCTGTCAGAAGTTGCCAGCGGCGGATCGTGACATCGACGTATGCCGGATCGATTTCGATGAGGCGGGCGCGCCGGCCGGTGCGCTCCGCCGCAAGAAGTGTCGAGCCGGAGCCCCCGAACAGATCGAGCACAAGGTCCCCGCGATCGGTCGCGTCCCGGATCGCGTCTTCAAGCATGGCGACCGGCTTAACTGTCGGATGGTCGGCCAGGTCCGCCGCGCGGTTCGGTCCAAAGCTGTTCACACCAGGGTACCGCCACACATTGGTGCGATTGCGGCCGTACCGGCCAAGCTGGACATTGTTGGTATGTGTTCCACCAGAGGCTCTGAAGATGAAGCATAGCTCATGCTGAGATCGGTAGAAGCTGCCCATCCCTGCATTGGATTTGACCCAAACTGCGAGATTGATCTGCTCTAAATCTGAGGCCCGTGCCGCAGCGCCGAGCTCGCTCGTGTGGCGCCAATCCATGAAGCACATGATCACCGCACCGGGTGCGGAACAGGTCTTCGCGTTGGTGAGCGCGGTCGTCAGGAACCGTGTGAAGGCGTCAGACCCCATTTCTCCGGACGCCATGGCAAACTCGCGGTGGGCACGTTTGCCGCCGGTGCGCACATGACCATTGATCGGTACGTCGTAGGGTGGGTCGGTCAAAACCATACGCGCCGCACCCGGTGCGGAGACCAATTCGCAGCTTGCAGCTTCAAGGGATGAGCCACAGTAAACCTGGTGACGACCCACTTGCCAGAGGTCGCCCAGTTTTGCGACGGGTTCCCCTGCATCTGGTTCCGCCAAGTGCTCGGTTGGATCCTCTGAGTCCTCTTGAAGAAGAATGTCGAGTTCAGCAGTTTCAAATCCAACCGCGCTCAAGTCAAAGGACAGGACCCCGTTTTGCTCAAGGTCTGCGAGGTCTTCGAGCTCGATGCGAAGGCGGCCTAAATCCCAATCGCTGTTTTCGGCGAGCTTGTTGTCAGCAATGCGGTAAGCCTTGATCTGCTCGTCGGTTAAATGCTCCGCCCGAATGACCGGGACATAATTACCACCGAGTTCACGCACCGCTTGTAGTCGGCCATGACCCGCAACAACGCAGTTATTCGCGTCAACGATGATTGGGTTGATAAACCCAAAGGCCTGTATAGAGCTCTTGAGTTGTGCGATTTGCTCCGGGGAATGCTTGCGTGGATTGCGTTGATAAAGGTGGAGCTGTGACGGGCGAAGGTATTCCAGTTCCAGCTTCTGATCGGCCAGTGGAACGGTCCGCCGCTTTCGCTTCCGCACTCTGGCGCGTCTTGTTGTCGAGTTGTCCATATTTTGTGCTCCTGTACTTTGGAGCCCCTAATTATGGACATAAAAGCCATCCGCGCAACAAGACGTCCGGAAAATCAGTCGTCGACAGAAAAGTGAAATTAAATCAATGTATTGATCAAAGTATCGTGAAAAAGAGGGTGCAACAAATCTGTTTACACGAGATCTTTCCCTCTCTCAGCGGCACGGTTGGTCACGTCCACTTCGCCTCTTCAGCTCGAGTGATCTCCGTGCAAAATCCAATGGATTCCCTGTTATTCCCTGTTCCGGTTTTAGGGAATTCTGCGTTAAGAGATTGGATTCACGAAAGAATTCGGAGCGCTGAATGGCAAAACAGTGGATTTCCCCCAAGATTTCCCTGATGTTTCCCTGTTTAACAGGCCCAAACAGAGACGCGTTCGAAAAAGTCTGCCAGCACCGCCACCCACCTTTCGATATTGGTCTTGTCAGATCACACCGACCTGCGCGCGCCAGAGGCGCTTGGGTTCTGGTTTCGGTGGCGTTCTGCGGGAATAATCGCCTTGCAGAACCAATTCTTGCGTCCTCGATTTCGAGCGGAGGGTCGGAATGGGAGGCCGAAGCCCATTCCTCGGACAGCACTCTTGGGAGGGCTTCATCATGTCGAGGAGCGGCGGGGGCTGACGGGTCATCGTGTCAGTTGTTCAGAAAGCTTCGGATCGCGGCGAGCGTTGCATCCGGGTTGTCCCAAACAACGTCGTGTCCGGCCCTTGGAATGGTGACCAACTCCGCATTCGTGAAGTGGCGAAGATGCTGCTGTTGCAGCGCTCCCAACCAATCGTTGCACGCTCCACGCATCAGCAAGACAGGCCCCCGAAACGCGGACAGTTGCGATCCAATGCGATCCACTTCGGCGGCGGGCGCGTCACGCCACGAGGCGCTGGATTGAGCCCCGAAGCGCCAACTGGGCGCGGTGTACCCGTCGCCGCAGTGATAAGGATTGTCGGGATGATTTGTGAACACGCCGACCATGTGGCCGATCAGGAAGTCGTCCGGTGCGGCTGGATCGGGGCCTGACACGTGTTGCGCGCGGAAGCCGGTGATGATGCCCTCCCAGATGTAGCGCGGCCCGGACATGTAGGATGTGCCTTCGTCTTCCCAGGCGCCACGGCCCGCAGCGTCGAGATAACCGGGTTCGATTAAGATGGCGCTGTGCACGGCGTCCGGGTTCTGACCCAGGAAGGCCGACGCCAACATCGCGCCCCAGGAATGACCAATGACAATTGGCGCTTGGTCTGGGGAGGTCAGCTCAATCACCCCCTGAAGTTCCTCGAGATGTCCGTCCAAGGTCAGACGGTCGGCCGAAGCCCGTTCTGACAGCCCCGCGCCGCGTTGGTCGTAGAAGACGACGTGGAACTGGTCGGATAGGGCGTCGAGCGCTTGCAAGGATCGAAAATCTCCGCCCGGACCGCCGTGCAACACGATGACGGTCCGCGCGCCGTCGGGCCCTTGGGCCGTGCGGACGTGCAGTTGGATGCCGGCCACGGTTTCGGACGGCAAGGACGGGTCGTGCGTGACCAGAGGGGCGACCGGGTTGCCGCCCCGTGTCGCCAACACCATCGCACCGACCAAGAGGATCAAGCCGGCCATAATCCCCGCGATCCATTTCAGGGCGGTTTTCATCGTGCGCTCCCGTATTTTGCCACCTTACCGAGTACGTTGAACATGAAGCCAATCGGTCGTCGTGGTGCGTCGGTTTGATTGAACGTACCGGTCAGGTAGATGTCGGGCTCCGGCGCATAGTAGGCGAACGATCCACTGGCCCCGGAATGCCCGATCAACTCGGGCGTTTCGCGGAACAGGGTCATCCACCGGGGCAGTTTGATCCGCATCAGGCCGTGGCCGTACTGAATCGGGAAGAACAGCTTGTTCCATTGGCGCATCTGCGCGGCGTTCTGCGGTTGGAACAGGTCGTTTTGCATGAAGGCGCGCAAGAAGATCGTCATCTCGTCAAGGGTTGAGATGATGCCGCCATCCGAGGACATGCTGGTGAGGATCTTCGGAATGCAGAGCACGCGATCTTCGTGGTAGACCGGCAGGCCAACATCCGCCCCGTCCAGCACTTTGGTTTGCGTCAGGCCCAACGGCGCGCAAATGCGGGTTTGCAGCGCATGGTCAAAGCTGTGCCCGGTCACCTCTTCGATCACCGCACCAAGCAGTTGGAAATTCGTGTCGGAATAGTAGGATCGCCCGCTGTCCGGTGGCGCCTGCGGCGGCAGCGCGCGGGTCATTTGCAAGACGTCGTCCAAGCCGTAACTCCGGTCGTGGCCGGCCTTCAAATCCGCCGCGAGATCGCTTTCGTAGTAGTCGGCAAGACCGGAGGTTTGGTGCAAGAGATGGCGCAGGGTCAGGCGCGGTCCGTAGTCCACGCCCTTGACGACGTGCAGCCCCGTGAGGTCGACGTGGCCGAGCAGGTCCTGGACGCAATCATCGAGATCGAGCCTGCCGTCGTCGATCAATTGCACCATCAGGGTCGCGGTGAAGAGCTTGGCGATGCTGGCGACGGGAAAGCGGGTGTCCGGGCACGCGGCGCCGGCGCTGCCGGCAAAGTCAATCCGACCGTCACCGGATTGGACCCTGAGGATCACGGCGTGGGTGTTGCGCTTGCGGGTTTCTGCATCAAGCAGCCGTTGGAGATGGTCATAGAGTTGCATCGTGATGCTCCGACTGTCGGCGCGCGATTTAGGTGTGGGACGGGGTTGGCGCTGGGCGCGTCAACAGGGCCAAACCGACCGCGATGAACCAGGCAATCGCCCCAAGCCCAAAGACCGCGCCTGCGCTGTCACCCAACGGCGGCAGGATCGTCAGCAGCCCGCCCACCCCTGTCAGCAGTCCCAGACCGATGACCGCCTTGCCGAAGGCGTCGTGCCGCAGGGCGACCAAGCTGACGCACAGGATCCAGACACCGCCGGCGATCTCGTTGCCGCCGCCCAAGCCAAGTTCCACGGCATGGAGAACCAGCCAGGTTTGTACGGCGCTTTCAAAATCGGTTTGCGCAAGTGTGACGGCGCGTTCACTGGCCACGTTGGCGATCATCCCGGCCGCGAGAACGAGGGCGCACCAAACAAGGCCGAAGGCCAAGGTGAGGGTGCTCGCGTCCGGGGCTGTGGGTTTAAGCCGGGCCGCCAAGGCAACCACCAGCACGGTCAAGGCCAGCGCGTTGACGATGTAGATGCCCGTGTTCCAGGTGACGATGAGGCCAAGGTTTTCCTGCGTGAAGCGCACAACGGCAGCCGCGTCGATGTCACCCGTCCCATAGCCCAGTGGGGCCAGAACCGTGACCAGCAGCGCAAAGCCGAAAAGATACGTGCCTGCGCAACCCAAGGCGGCCAAACCGCCAATATGCCGGAGGGTCATTTCAAAGTCCTTTCCATTGGAAATTCAATCAAGTCAGTCGGGTTGTCGGGGGCGCGGCTGGCCCCGAAGTGATCTGCAAGGTGATGCGTGCCATGCGGTGCGCCGACCATGTCTTGGGCCATGGCACTGAGGAAGAAACGCGCAGGGCCGCTGATCCGGCGCGGCGCGATCCAAGGCAGAAGACCGAGCGCAAGACGTCTGACGACATCGGGCAGGAAGACGATGCGGTGCGGTGTTCCCAAAGCGTCGAAGGCAAGCGCGGCGAGGTCCTGTTGGGTGAAGATGTCGGGTCCACCGACATCCATCCAACTGCGGTCCGCATCGACGGCATCGGCGGTTGCCGCCGCCAAGTCCTCGCCATGGATGGGATTGATGCGGTTTTGCCCGTCGCCAAACAGCCAGACCCGGCCGCCCCGCGCCATGTTCAGAAAGTCACCCATGTCCGAGAAATACCCGGTGGGCGCGATGACTGTGGTCGCAAGGCGGCTGTTCTGAAGTTCGGCCACGAAGGCCGACTTGGCGGCCACCATCGGGACGTCGCTAAGCGTCCGGGCGCGGAGGACATGAATATAGGCAAACCGCTGGACGCCCGCCCGTTCAGCTTCGCGCAATAGGTTGATATTTGCCAGGTAATCGACGTCCCAGTATCCCAAGCCGTCCGCCTGCCGGGTAAGGCCCAAGCACGAGATCACCAGATGCGCGCCCGTCATTGCCCCCTCCAGGGTTTCGGGGCGCGTCGCCTCGGCCTCAATCAGTTGATCCGCTGCGAGGTCGCGGGCGCGGCTGGCTTTGCGTACCAGTGCGACCACATACCAACCACGTCTTTGGTATTCCGCACACATGTAGCGGCCCAGATAGCCGGAGGCGCCGGCAATAAAGACGGTATTCATGGCGCTGCCTTTCTCACTTTCGTGTTGGGACAACGGATAGCCGAACAATCCGACGCCCGGCATGACCGGAGCGCTCAATCAATTGACAGTTGGTAACAGATGCGCGGTCAGGCGGCCTTGTTGAGATAGGCGGTGGGGCTCAGCCCCGTCCATCGCTTGAACGCGCGGACAAAGGAAGACGCTTCCGAAAAGCCCAACAAATACGCGGTCTCATTCACTGTCACGCGCTGTGCGCCCAAGTAATCGAGTGCCATGCGGCGGCGCAGGTCATCGTGGATCTCGGCAAACGTGATGCTTTCCGCCTTGAGCCTGCGATACAGGGTTTGACGGCTCATCCCCAGGTCTTTGGCGACCCGGTCCATCGACAACGTGCCTTGGTGCAGCTTCGGCAGGATTTGCGCCTCGATCTGCGCGCGAATGGTGGTTTCGACCTGTAGCGCGGCCAACAGCTTGTCGGCGTGTTGGGTAAAGATGCCGAACGCGTACGCATTGCCCGGTTCGAACTGCGTCTCGGGGCTGTCCCAGACCGGGTCAATCCGAAGCGCGTTGCGGGACGCGTTGAATTCGACCGGCACCCGGAAAAGGTCTGGGTACTGATCGGCGTGCGGCGGCGGCGGGTAGGTCACCTGCATTTCGATCTCGAATGTCACGCCGGGGAAAGAGCGCCGAAATTCACTGATAAACCGCGCAAAGGACACCTCGGACCAAAAGGCCATGTCGGGCGGCAGCACCAGATGATCGACGATCCACAGCATATCGCCGCTGCGCTGGAGTTCGAACCGGTCTACACCCGGCGGGAGCTCGACATCGCCCATCAGGTGCAAATAGCGGTTAAGCTGTTCGATGGAGTGGCGCAGCGAGGCCGATGTATGCACGATCTGACCGACCACGGACATCGTTTCCAGTTGCGAGTCGAGGGTGTGGCGCAGAAGCAGGGCCGTGTCGCCCGTTTGCTTAATCGCCGCAGCAATGAGCGTTTGGTAGGCCGAGATCGGGATCCGGTTGTCCTGGTCGGAGAGATCGTCTTCGGTCAGTCCACTTTCAGCCAGTATCGTAGGGCGATCCGCCCCCTTTTCGCTGGCATACGTGGCAAAAGACGCGGCAAACCCCGCAGCCATCGTTTGATCGGTCACACTCTCTACCTTTGTTTCCCGTGTTCAGGCTACGGTTTGTTGGTGGGGCCAATCAAGACAGACGTTGGCCGCGGACAAGCTTCCGCAATGTGACGCGATGCGCCGTGTGTTGTGCAGGAAACGCCAGGCCCAAAGCCGGGACCTGGAAGAAGAACGACGGGCGGCATCCTGGTCACGGAACGACGACCGGCCGAAAAGCGGCCAACCTGCGCCGCTGCGCAAGGCCGGTTGTGGGGCTCTATGGATCGGGTGGGGCGACCGCCCGTTGATACAGATGCCAGGTCGTGTGCCCCAAGATGGGCAGCGTGAAGATCAATCCCAGAAAGGCCGGAACCAGGGACAGTACCATCGTGACCGAAATGATCGCCGCCCAGGTCAGCATGACATACGGGCTTTCGGCGACGGCGCGCAGCGATGTCAGCATGGCAGTCACGAAATCGACCTCCCGGTCCAGCAACAAGGGCATGGAGATCACGGTCACGGCGAACAGGGCCGCGGACAGAAACGCCCCGACAGCCGTCCCGATGGCGAGAAACATCCAACCCTCGGGTGTGAAGAACACGGCGCTCAGAAACCCGTCGACATCCGAAAAAGACGCATCTTGCAGGATGATCGCAAGCCAGAGGCGCACTTGATACATCCAGACCCAGAAAATGAATAAGGTGACAAACGCCATCCACCCCAGTTCGCGCTTTCGCTGATCCGCCATCACACCGAGGATGTCGGACCAGGAGAAGTCATCCGACCGTTGCAATCTTCGGGACATTTCATAGAGTCCGGCCGCCGCAAATGGCGCGACCAGGGGAAAGCCGACGACGGCGGGGATCACCATCCAGATTTTCCCGAGCGATACGAGGCACCAGACAAACACGAGCCCGAACACTGCATAGAACAGGCCGAAGAAACCGCTCATCACGGGGCGTGCCAGAAAATCCGAGAAGCCCGACTTCAACGCGGCGCGAATATCGTCGGACGTGATGGCTTGGACCTGGGGGGCCGGGCGCGGCTTGGGCGCGACCTGATCCGGTTGAGATGGCCCTGCGGTTTTGGATGTCATGACGTTCTCCTCCCCATGACGCAGTCCGCGCTGATGGTCCGGCCGCCCTCTGGTTGAGGGCCGCTGGCGCCCTTCCTCGACGCGCACTCTGCCCCAAACCGGGCCTGTCGCCCAAGCTGGCATGTCGTCGCGCGGTGGCGCCGCCGCCGACCGGCTATCGCGCGCTCAGGTGGCGACGCCGGGGTAGGGCGCTTTGAGACACTCGGCCAGAAATTCCATGACCAAGCGGATGCGTTTGCTGTGGCGGATGTCGGCATGGCAGGCCAGCCAAAGCTCAAGCGGCGGGCTCGGGAGGTCGGGCAGGACCTGTATGACGTCGGGCCACGCTGCCGCCATCCCGATATGCAACGGCCCGATGCCGACCCCCGCCCGAATGGCCGTGATCGTCGCGATATTGTTGTCGGTCCGGAACTGGAAATCTCCCGGCTTCAGATCAAGGCCGGCCGTGCGGTAGGCCTCGGTCAACGAGGCGTTGCGATCTTGGCCGAGCAGGACGTGCTGCTTGAGATCGTCGAGAGAGGTGGGCGCCGGGTGGCGGTCGAGATACCGCTTGTGCGCGAAAAGCCCCAAGGGCAACGTGGTGACCTTGCGCGCGATCAGGTCGTTTTGCGTTGGGCGGAACATGCGCACCGCAATGTCCGCATCCCGCCGCAGTAGGTTCGACGCCGTGTTGCTGACGTCGATTTCGATCTCCACCATTGGGTGGTCAGCGAGGAACGGCGCGATCAGATCCGGCAAGATCAAGGCCCCGACAATTTCATTCGCCGAAATGCGGATGGTTCCTTCGACCCGATCCTCCAGCCCGGTTGCGACCCGTTCGAAAGCGGTTGCCGTGGCCTGCATTTCCGACGCGGTTGCGATCAGGTCACTGCCTTTGCGTGTCAGGCGCATCCCGTCCCGGCCACGGGTGAAGACGGCAAACCCAAGCTGTGCCTCCAACAAATCAATATGGCGCCCCACCGTCGGTTGCGTCAGCCCAAGTGCCCGCGACGCCGCCAGAAGCGAGCCGTTCTCCGCGACGGCTTGAAAGGTTCGAATGTGATCCCAGGACAGGTGCATGATCAGATATCAAAAATTTTATAATTAGCATCACATATTGGGGAATTTAGAAACGAAATTGAATATCAGATCCTGAGGTCAGTTGAAACAAAGCCGGTGCCATCGGCTTTCACCGAAAGGAACTGAACCATGTCTATTCTGACCACTTCGGCTGTTGTCGCCGGTGCCACGCTCATCGCGGCGTTTGGAATTGGGCAAGTCGTCGGGCCGTCGATCACGACCGAGATCGAGATTGACGCCCCGGCCAGCGCTGTCTGGGAGGCCCTTGCAGACACGGGCGCTTATGGAGAATGGAACCCCTTTGTGCGGCGCATCGCCGGCGATTTGGAAGTTGGGAACCGTCTGGAGGTCACGGTCGGGGCCGATGGTCAGACGCCTATGGAGTTTGCGCCCGAAGTCCTGGTCGCCGATGCGCAGACCGAGTTGCGGTGGGTCGGGCACCTCGGCGTTCGCGGCGTCTTCGATGGGGAGCATTACTTCATCCTGGAGGAAACCGAGCGCGGCACGACGATCTTTCGCCATGGCGAGGATTTCACCGGGCTGTTGGGGTTTCCGCTTCTCGCGCTGATCCGTGAAGACACGCACACCGGGTTCATTGCGATGAATGAGGCGCTGAAAGCCCGCGTCGAGCGCAACATCTGACCCCGCCCCGTGGCGTTTGGTTTGGGCCGTGGCGGGCGCGCCGCGGCCCGTTGTTGCCGATTTTAGGGGTGGCGGACGCGCCTGCGACGGGCTGGTCTACCCGCGACGCAACGCCGGCAATCCCAGAATCTGGGCCGCCTCGGATGGCGTGGCGATGGGGCGTCCCATGTTGGCGCACAGCGCCGTGGCCTTTTCGACCTCGGCGAGATTGCTTTCGGCATCCATGTGGTCTTCCAGTCCGACACGGAAATGCCCGCCGCGCTCCAGCGCGAGTTCCGCAAGCGGGGTGTCAAAGATATTGCCGCCCAACACACCGACCGACCAAATCAGGTCCAGTCCGTCCAACATCGCCAGGTACAGGTCGAGCGCTTCACGAATGGGCGGCGGGAAGCACAAGCCCCGCTTGTCAGGATCGGGCGTGTCGCTCAGCAAGCTCCCGCCGCCGAAATAAAGGTTCACGCGCGATCCCTTGGGCAACGTCCCAAGCTGCGCTGCGGCCCGAATTGTGTGCAGCCAGCCTGGTTCGAAGACGGAAACGGCCGCACCCAGACCGACCTCGTCGCAGATCTGCCGGACGAGGCGAATGTCCTCGGGCGAATTCACATAGGCCCCGCCGCGCGATGGCAGGCCAGAGGCGTCCGTTTCGCCAATGAAGGCGGCCCCCGGATCGTAAAGCGCCATACGGATCAGGCCCTGACGACCCAAAATCCGGAAATGGCCGCACTTATGTTCCGGTGTGTAGGCCACGTCGGCCCCAAAGACGGTGTTGATCGTCGGATACAAAACCGCGTCGGGCACCGCATCGAGGATCGGGCCATACGCCTGGGCGTAGTCCTCGGCGACGACTTGCGCATCCGGCGTGCGCGCCGCGCAATGGGAATGGGCCACCGATGCACCGGCCTTCAGGCATGCCAGAATGTCGCTTGCCACCTCAGGCGCCGCGATCGGGACCGCCGGATTGCGCGTGCGTGTGGTCATGCCGTTGACCGCCACTTCCAGGATCACCGGTGTCATGTGTTTCCCCCTTGTCGTTCAAATGGGCCGGCCCGGGCTGCGCCGCGTGTCCATTTGGCTGTCGATGCCCGAAACGCTAAGGGGGCAGCGGACGCCCTTCAAGCTTTGGGCGCGCGCGTGGAAGGTCGCCCGGGGCGCACCACGAATGTTGCAATTCGCGCCAAATATATTGCTTGATGCGCCAAATCGGCAGGTTGGCATAGCGATCGCTGCCGCCATGCACACATAACATGCGTGCAGACCAGGGGAGCCCCACCATGCCAGGCCAGTATCCGATCGGGATATATTTCGAACAGATGCGCACGCTTGTCGGGGTCGACCCCGAACGCGTCCTGCGTCGCGTCGGCCTGTCGCCTGCCTTGGTCGAGGACACGAACCTGACCGTCACCGCGGACGTCTATCTCCGTATCTGGAGCGCCGTCGCGGCCGAAGCGGACCGACCCGGCATGGAGATGGAATTGGCGCTGGCCTATGCGCACGGTCCATTCCTACCCCCGGTGTTTGCCTTTTCCTGCGCGGAGACGCTGGCGCTCGGGTTGCAGCGGTTGGCGGATTTCAAACCATTGATCGGGCCAATGACGATCGAGGTGACCCGGTCTGCGGACGGTCTGCGGGTGGACATGCGCCCCTCCGATCCGAACCTTGTCATCCCCCCGAGCATGGGGCTGTTCGAGATCCTTTACATCACCGAATGCGCGCGGTGTTTTACCGGTGTCCCTGTCGTGCCCGTCCAATCAACCCTTCCCGGACCCTTTGTGGTTGAACCGGAGATCGCCGCATTCCTCGGACATACCCCCCAGGTCTCGACCGTCTTGAGCCTCACCTTCGCGTCGGAGGATGCCGATCGCCCGCTCATCACGCGGAGCGCGTCGCTTTGGGCCACGTTGGAGCCCGGGCTGCAGGATCAGTTGGAGGCTCGGCTTGGAACACAGACAATGTCGGCCCGGATCAAACGCACCCTGACCGAAGCGTTGCCCGGGGGATCGACCACCATTGATGACATGGCCAAGCGGCTGAACATGTCCAAGCGCAGTCTCCAGCGGCGGTTGAACGAGGAAGGCACAAGTTTCCAAGAGGTGTTGAACGAAACCCGTTTTGAAATGTCGGACCTCTACCTGAGGGACGACGCCTTAAGCGTGCCCGAGATTTCCTATCTTCTGGGGTTTCGTGACACGTCGTCCTTCTTTCGCGCCTTCCAAGGCTGGACCGGGATGACGCCCGGCGACTACCGCGTGGCCAAGGACGCAGATGCCGGCGCGCATCTCCACTGAAACCGGCTCCCTCTCCGCGGTCGCGACAGGTGCCGCGTCCCAACCTCGTCAAGCGCGTCACCGAATTTGGCACGATCTGCAATCGACATGGCGCGAATTGAAATTGAGACGCCGCGGCGGGCCACTTACGTCTCTTCCACAACACTGAAAGGACCCTCCCCATGGCAAACACCATCCTTATCACGGGCGCATCTTCCGGTATCGGCAAGGTCACCGCGAAGCTTTTCCACGACAAGGGCTGGAACGTCGTCGCAACGATGCGGACGCCCGAGAAAGAAGAAGACCTGACCACCCTCGAAAACGTGCTTGTCACCCGGCTTGATGTCACCGACGAGGCGTCGATTGCGCAGGCCGTTGCCGATGGCATCGCCCGGTTCGGACGCATTGACGTGCTCTTGAACAATGCGGGGTATGGCGCATACGGGCCGCTCGAAGCGTTCCCGATGGACAATGTCCGGCGCCAATTCGAGACAAATGTCATCGGCCTGATCGCGACGACAAAGGCGGTTCTGCCGCATATGCGCGGCAACGGTGCCGGGACGATCGTTAACATTTCGTCGATTGGCGGCCAGATGACCTTCCCCTTGGGGGCGCTGTATCACGGCACCAAGTTCGCGGTGGAAGGCATCTCGGAGGCGATGCACTTCGAACTGGCCGCCGCCGGGATCAAGACCAAGATCGTTGAACCGGGCATGATTGCGACCGACTTTGGCGGGCGGTCGTTTGACTTCACCAATGACGAATCCATGACCGAGTACCAGCCGGTGGTGCAGGCGCTGTTTGGGGCCTGGGGCCAGAATGTTCAGGCCTCGGACCCGATCGTCGTGGCCGAGGTCATCTGGGCGGCGGTCACGGACGGCACGGACACGTTGCGCTACCGCGCCGGGGCGGATGCCGTCGAACTTCTCGACGACCGCAAGGCGCTGGATGACGCCACCTTCATCGGCGGCCTCAAGGCGCAGTTGGGTCTCGACGCGCTGTGAGGCCGGGACCGGACGGCCCCGGGCGCATGTGTGGGGCGCGCTAGGATGCGGGCATTCCGACGGGAAGCTTTCGGGATGCCTTCATCTCTTTCAACGACAGGTTGGAGCGAATGCTCGTGACCCCGGGCAGCCGGCGCAGGGTGTTGTCGACAAAGGCGCTGTAATCATCCAGATCCCGCGCCACGACGACGAGGAGGAAGTCGTCGGCCCCGGTTGTGTTATGGCAACTCAGAATGTTTGGGGTCACATTGACGATCCGCTGGAATTCAGCCGTGGACGCCTGATCGTGCTCCGAGCAGCTGAGCTGAACAAAGGCCATCACGCCGAGGCCCAGTTTCCGCCGGTTCAAATTGGCTTGGTACCCCTCGATGATGCCGTCTTCTTCAAGACGCTTGAGCCGTCGCCAGCACGGCGTCTCGCTCAGGTTGAGGTGCTGTGCCAGCCGCGCGTTGGTGATCCGTCCGTCGTCCTGAACAAGATTAAGCAGCTGAACATTCACGGTGTCGAAATTCGACATGAGAAGAACCCTCTAATAATCCCCAAAACCGGGTTAGAACCACCTCAAAAATGGTAATACCACGGGTAGAAAAGCAAGGATTTTTCCTGTGGGTCTGGTATGATCACCCGATGATTGACCACAACCAAGGGCCTCTCTCATGAAAGCGGTGCTGTTCGAAAAGTTCCAAGACGCTCCTCGGATCGTCACGGTCGATGATCCAACGCCGGACGCCCACGGCATCGTCCTCAAGGTCGAAGCGACGGGCGTGTGCCGTAGCGATTGGCACGGCTGGATGGGCCACGACAGCGATATCGAGCTTCCGCATGTGCCGGGTCATGAATTTGCAGGCGTCGTCGCGGCCGTCGGTCAGGATGTTACGAACTGGAAAATCGGCGACCGGGTCACCGTGCCGTTCATCTACGCGTGTGGCCATTGCGCCGAGTGCCACGCGGGTCACCAGCAAGTGTGCCTGCATCAGGAACAGCCGGGGTTCACCCAATGGGGCAGTTTCGCCGAGTATGTCACCGTCCGACAGGCGGACCTCAATGCCGTGCGCTTGCCGGAGAGCATGGAGTTCGCAACCGCCGCCAGTCTGGGCTGCCGCTTTGCCACGTCGTTCCGGGCCGTGATCGACCAGGGCCAGGTTCGGGCCGGGCAGTGGGTTGCGGTGCATGGCTGTGGCGGTGTCGGCCTGTCGGCCGTGATGATCGCCACGGCCGCCGGCGCCAACGTGATCGGGGTCGATCTCGACCCCGCCAAGCTTTCCACGGCCCGCGAACTGGGGGCCGTCGCCGCCATTGATGGTCGGGATACGGATGTGCCCGAGGCCATTCGCGACCTCACGCAGGGCGGGGCGCATGTGTCTCTGGATGCGCTCGGCCACCCCACGACAATGACCAATTCCATTCTGTGCCTCCGCCCGCGCGGCAAACACGTCCAGGTGGGCTTGATGCTTGGGGAGCACGACGCCCCGGCAGTGCCGATGCCCCGGATCATCGGACAGGAAATCGAGATATTGGGCTCCCACGGGATGCAGGCGCACAGGTACGACGCCATGCTCGACATGATCGTCAGCGGCAAACTTGATCCGGCGCGGCTGGTCGGGGACAAGATCACCCTCGCCGAGGCCCCGGATGCGTTGATGAACATGGATCGGTTCCAGTCCGTCGGGGCAACGGTCATAACCCAGTTCTAGGGCAGATCGACGGGAAACCGGCCGCAGGGGCGGCCGGACCAGAAGCCTCTGGGCGGTGCACGCGGCACAGAAAACGGCGGGAGAGACAGAAAGTGTTCGAAAAGGTCGAGAGCTATCCGGTCGATCCCATCATGATCGGCGGTGAATATTTCGCGCGCGATCCGAGGGCCGACAAACTCGATCTGACGGTCGGGATTTATCAGGACGAATACGGGGCAACCCCGGTCCTCGAGGCCGTGAAACAGGCCGAACACCGCTTGTACGAAACACAGTCCAGCAAGTCCTACCTGGCGCTGACCGGGGACGCCGCCTACACCACGGCACTTGGCGCCGAGATTGTCGGCGCGGGGTTCGGCACTGACTGGGTGGCCGCCCAAACCGCGGGCGGGGCGGTTGCGTTGCGGGTCATGGCCGACCTGATTGCCCAGATCCCCGATGCCCCGACGGTGTGGCTCCAGACGCCAACCTACGGAAACTATGTGCCCATCCTGACCGCCGCCGGCGCACGGTTCGCACATGTCCCGTACTATGACCGGATCAGTTGCCGCCTCACCTTCGACGCCATGCTCGATGGGTTGCAGGGGGCCAAGGCGGGCGATGTCTTCCTGTTTCAGGGCGTGTGCCACAATCCGACCGGGGCCGACATGTCCGCGGATCAGATCGAAGCGCTCCTGGATGTGTTGGAACAGCGCGGGATCGTGCCGTGGCTCGACCTTGCGTATTTGGGGTTCGCCGGCACCTTCGAGGAGGATTGCGCGGTGGCGCGCCGGATCGCGGAACGGTTTGAGGAATGCGTCATCTGCATCACCTTGTCGAAATCCTTTGGCATCTACCGGGATCGGGCGGGCGCGCTGTTTGTAAAGACCCGGGCGACCGATCGGGACCGGATGCATCGGGCGGTCTCTGCCATCGTGCGGTCGGGGCCATCCCATGCACCCGATCATGGCCCATCCGTTGTTCGGACCATCCTCGAGGATGCCGACCTGCGCGCGTTGTGGCAGGCCGAGCTTGCGCAGATGCGGGCGCGTGTCGCCGACGTCCGGCGGGGCGTGGCGTTGGAAGAAGACGCTGCCTTTGCCACGCCCGTTCTGGGCTATGTCGCACAGCAATCGGGGATGTTCTCGCTCTTGCCGCTCACGGATGCACAAGAGGCGGACCTGACCCGCGATCACGGGATCCATGTGGTCCAGGGCGGCCGGGTCAATGTTGCGCGCCTGAAGCCCGACGACACCCGGAAACTGATCCGCGCCGTGCATGACGTGATGCGCGTTGAATAACGGGCCGCGCTTGTGTTGGCGCGGCCCGGCAAGATCAGCGGCGGCGTGGCTGTCTAGGCGGGGGTCGCCTCCGGGGTCTCCACCTTGGACGACCTGCCAAAGAACACGTCGTACAGCACCGGGGCCGCGACAAGCGTCAGGATGGACGCGAAGGCCAGACCGCCCATGATCGTCACCGCCATGGAGATGAAGAAGGCGTCCCCCAACAGGGGCACCATCCCCAGAATGGTGGTGCTTGCCGCCAGCAGCACGGGCCGCAAACGCGATGTCGATGCCTCGACGATCGCCGGCCGCAACGCACCGCCCTGCGCCTTCACGAGGTCGATCTCTTCGACCAGAACGATCCCGTTCTTGATCAGCATGCCCGACAGGCTCAACAGCCCCAAAAGCGCGGTAAACGTGAACGGCAGACCGGTGCCCAACAGGGCCAGAACTACGCCGTTCACCGACATCGGGACCAGGAGCCAGATGATCAGGGGCTGACGCAGCGCGTTGAACAAAAGCACCGAGATCAGCACCATGATCAGAATGGTGATCGGCAACTGCGCCCCTAGGCTTTCATTCGCATTGCTGGAGTTTTCAAATTCGCCGCCCCATTCCATTTTGTATCCAACCGGCACGGTGATGGCTTCAACCGCGGCGCGGATCTGGGCGTGGACCTCGGCGGCGGTCCGTTCGGGCGGGATCGAGGCGCCGACCGTGATGGTGGGCAGGCGGTCGCGCCGCATGATCAGCGTGTCTTGCGCCTCGAGAGAGAACCCGTCGACGACCTGCTCCAGCGACAGAAGGGTTTCGCCATCCTGGGCGATGGTGATCTGGTCCAGCAGCCCGATGTCCGAGCCCGGGTCCAACCTGAGGATCAGTGGAATGGACCGGTCGTCCTCGCGGTAAGATCCCATACTTTCCCCCTCGGTGGCGAACCGAAGAAGTTGGGCGACATCATCGCGGCTGAGGCCCGCCGCCTGCGCGCGGTCGGTGTTGTAGTTGGGGCGCAAAACGAACTCCTGCTCGCGCCAGTCGATCCGCGGGTTCAGAATATCGGGCGACGCGTCCTGCATCGCGACAATGGCCTGGTCGGCCAGGTCGCGCAGAACCTCGCGATCCCCGCCCGAAAAGCGGACGGCAATGGGACTTCCGCCACCGGGCCCAAAAACCATGCGTTCGGTTCGGAACTCGGCCTCCGGGATGGCGCTGCGGGCGAATGTCTCATGGTCCGCCTGCAACGCCGGGATTTCTTCGAGGCTTGGGGTCCGAATGATCATATGACCGTAGGCCGGGTTCGTCGGTTCGCTGCTGTATGTCAGCAGAAACCGCGTCGCGCCCTGACCCGTGAAGCTGGAGACCGATACAACGTCCTCCCGTTCGGTCAGAAACGCCTCAAGAACCGCCATGCGCGCAGCCGTTTCTTCAATCGGCGTGCCTTGGCGCATGGTGAGATGGGTCAGGAAGATCGGCGTGTTGGAGTTCGGGAAGAACTGTTGGCGCACCTGACCGAACCCGACATAGCAGGCCGCGGTAACCGCAACGAGCATCACAAGGACCGCCCACCGGTATTTCAGGGCCTGGTGCAGTGTCGCGGCATAGGCGCGGAACACCGCCCCACTATAGGCATCCGTGGCGTCCGCGGTCCCGCGCTTGAAGGTGTAGTGCCCCAGAAGCGGCGTGACCGTGATGGCCAGAACCCAGGACAACAGCAGCGAAATGGCGATCACCGCAAACAGCGAGAACATGAACTCGCCGGTTGAATCCGGTGACAGCCCGATCCCCGCAAACGCCATGATGCCGATGACGGTCGCCCCGAGAAGCGGGATTTGGGTTTTTCCGGCGGCCTCTTCCGCTGCATCGCGGGATGATTTTCCACGCAACATGGCGATCTGCATCCCCTCGGCGACCACAATTGCATTGTCGACCAGCATCCCCATCGCGATGATGAGGGCCCCAAGCGAAATACGCTCCATCTCGATGGAAAAGAGCGCCATGAACAAAAGCGTTCCAACCACCGTCAGCAGCAGCGTTGTGCCCACCACGATCGCGGCCCGTGGCCCCATGAAGATACCGAGGACCAAAACAACGATGCCCACTGACATCGCGAGGTTGACGAGGAACCCATTGGAGGACTCGTCGACAACAATGTGCTGCTGGTAAATCGGGTGCAGGTCGACGCCATAGGGGATTTCCGGCAGCAATTCGGCCAGGCGTTCATCGACCGCGTTGCCAATCTCGACGATGTTTTCCGTGCTGAGGCCGGCGACCCCAAGCGTAAAGGCTTCTTCGCCATTGAAGCGGATGATCTGGTCCGGGTGATCCACGCGCCCCCGGCTGACGCTGGCGATGTCGATCAGGTTCAGCGTTTCGCCACCGACGCCGATGGTCAGCGAGGCGATTTCATTCACGCTGTCCGAGCCCTCGGGCGTCTGGATGCGCAGTCGCCCGCCGCCATCATCGACAACCGAGCCCGCGACCGCGACGGAATCTGCCGTGGCGATCGCTTCGACGATGGCCTGCGGATTGATGCCGAGATTGGCCGTGATGGCCATGTTCGGTTCGACGAAAATGGCCTCCTCCGGCAGGCCTGCAACATCGACATCCGCGACCCCGTCAACGGCCAGCAATTCGCGCCTGAGGAACGTCGCCAGTTGGTGCCGCTCGCCATCGGTCAGGCCGGGCGCGGTGACGGCAAAAAAGATGCCATACACATCGCCGAACCCGTCATCGACAATCGGTGTGCGGGCCCCGTCGGGCAAGTTGCCGCTGGCCGCGCTGACACGCTCTCGCAATTCCGTCCAGATTTGGGGGAGTTCTTCGCCGGAATACGTGTCTTGCACCTCGACGTCGAGGCGCGACATCCCCGGCATGTTTCGGGATGTGACCCGGTGCACTTCGCCCATGCGTTGGATCGCGGCCTCGAGCGGTTCGGACACTTCGATCATCACTTCTTCGGCTGACGCACCGGGGTACTGCGTGATGACGACCGCCTGCTTGATGGTAAAGGCCGGATCTTCGAGACGCCCTAAAGACGCAAACCCCCAAATCCCACCGAAGAGACAAATCAGGATCACCAACCACGTCAGTACAGGCTTTTCGATGGACCCACGGGCGATGGACAGACCGCCGGCGCTCAATTTGTGAACCCCTCGAAGCGGCGGACGGTCTGGCCGTCCTCCAGCGCGTGCGCGCCGGTGCGCACGATCTCGTCCCCGGGACTGAGGCCCTCCGTGACCACGATCAGTCCATCACGATTGGCGGCCAGGGTCACGGGAACCTCTTCCACGGTTCCTGTTGCCCCATCGCCCGGCACGAACCGCAACACGGAAGCCGAGCCGTCATTGGCAATGCGCAATGCCGTGGACGGCACCATGATGGGCGCACTGCTTTCCGTTAGCGTCGCCAGCACGGTGACCGAGCTTCCGGGCAGGGCGGTGAAGCTTTCCGAGGCCGGCAAAGCCAGCGTCAGCCGAAAGCTTTGCCCGACCGAGGACGCTTCGGCGTTGAACTCCCGGATCATCAGAGGGTACGTGCGGTCGCTGGTCGGGAAGCGGGCGGCCAACTGGACATTCGCATCCTCGCCAGCGCGCTGGAACAGGATTTCGGGCACGTCAATCTCGATCCGCAGCTCGGACATGTCGTGGAGCCGAACCACAGGCGTGCCCTGACCAACGGTCGAGAAATTGGCGACATTCCGGGTCGCGACCAAGGCGCCGAAGGGGGCCAGAAGGGTGGCGTTGTCGAGGGCGACCTCTGCGTTCCGCAAGGCGACCTGCGCCAGCGCGACCTGGGTTTCGGCGTCTTGCAGCTGGACTTCGGTCACGGACACTGTCAGCTGCTGAAGCCGCGTCAGCGCACGTTCAGCTTGCTCGAATTGCAGCTCCGCTTGCCGGACCTGCAGCTCGAACGGTTCGAGGTCCAGTTGCGCCACAAGCTGGCCTTCCGGGATGACCTGTCCTTCCTGCGCCGGAAAGGCCACCACCTGTCCCCCGACCTGGAACGCCAGGTCGACCGTCTGGCGGGCCACGACGTGGCCGAAGAACTGGCGGGTGATCCCGACATCGCCCTGGGTCACTTGCATCAGCATGGCAGGGCGCGGAGCATCCTGTGCCGCAAGGGGCAGGCCCAACGTCACTGCAAAAGCAGCCAGAATCAGAGTGCGCGTGACGCCAACCATGGGAAATCTCCTCAATGCAAATGCCAGTCCGAATGAAACGGCGGGCCGGTCCGAGGCCCTGTACGAAACGGTCTTGTTCACTGAGGTCGCATAGACCGGGTCGATGCAAGTGTTTTGTTGGGCCAAGGCCTCAACAGGCACATTGATCCCGGTTGGGTCACCCCGTCGGGACGGGATCGCGGCCGCACCGCGCTTGGTTGCGCGGATCGTCCTTGGTCTGTCTCTCGGTGCGCGGTGGCACCCCTTGGCGGTTCTGTGCCATATCTTTTCGCGAAAGGTGGCACCATGAAACACACGAAACCGTTGTGGCAGTTCAGCGCCTCGGACATCGCCGAGGCCACCCGTTCGGGCGCGCAATCCGTGCGGGATGTGACCGAAGCGGCGTTGGCCCGGCTTGATGCGGTCAATCCCGGCCTCAATGCAGTTGTCGAAACCTTGTCGGACGCGGCGCGGGCGCAAGCCGACGCATTGGACGCGCAGGATGGGCCAAAGGGTCCGCTGCATGGCGTCCCGGTGACGATCAAGGTGAACGTGGATCAAAAGGGGCATGCCACGACCAACGGGGTTGCGGCCTATTCGGACGTGATTGCGCCTGACGACGCGCCAGTCGTTCGCAACCTCAAGGCGGCCGGTGCGGTCATCATCGGGCGCACGAGTACGCCCGAGTTCTCGTTTCGCGCCGAGACGGACTCGCCCCTCTACGGCCCGACCCACAACCCGTGGGGGCGCCATGTCTCGGCTGGCGGATCGTCGGGCGGAGCAGCGTCGGCGGTGATGGCCGGGATCGGCGCGTTGGGGCACGGCAACGATATCGGCGGCTCGCTGCGGTTTCCGGCCTCGGCCAGCGGCGCAGTGACCCTGAAGCCGGGACTGGGGCGTGTTCCGGCGTGGAACCCAAGCCAAAAGGCCGAGCGCGGCTTGCTTGCGCAATCAATGTCGGTGCAGGGCTTGATCGCCCGCTCGGTCGACGATCTGGCGCTGTCGATGCCACCGCTCATCGCACCGGACCCGCGCGACCCGTTCCACGTCCCGCTGCCCTGGCACGGTGCGCCTTTGGACGGACCGATCAAGGTCGCGATGGCCCGCGATGATTTTGGATTTGGCCTGCATCCTGAGGTCGCGACCGCGCTCGACACGGCGGCTTCGGCGCTTTCGAATGCGGGCTACGCGGTCGAAGAGGTTGAACCACCCCACGTCTTCGAGGCGGGCCAAATGGGTTATAGCGCGATCCTGGGCGAGTTGGAGGCGTTGGTCGGGGGCGACATTGAGGCCTATGGCTCGGACGTCGTGAAGGACAGTTTCGCAACCCGTTTTGATATCTTTCCGCCGCTGGACGGGACCGCGCTTCTCAAGGCGTTCGCACAGCGCAGTCACTATGCGCGCGAATGGTCGATCTTTCTGGAAGAGTATCCGTTGGTGCTGTGTCCGTTCCTCCTCAAACCGTTCTTTCGGCCGGGGCGCGATATCGAGGGGCTCGACGGCGCGCGCGAAACCCTGGGAGAGGCGCATTGGTCCCTTGTGGTGAGTTTCACCGGATTGCCCGCCGGTCTTTTGCCGACGCATATCGCCGAGCTTCCCGATGGCCCGCAGCCCATCGGCGTTCAATTGGCCGGCCGCCGCTGGCGCGAAGATCTGATCCTCGACGCGATGCGCGCCATCGAGGCAGCGTGCCCGCCGCTGTGCCACACGCTGTGGGACCGCATGGCGCAGCAGTGATCCTGACGGCGCAAAACGTGTTCTGCCCGGCCCGCGTCAAGCCGTCGGGCGCAGCCCACGCATGGCCTTTTGCATGGCGACAATCATCGCGTCCCGATCCGCGGACAATGCGGCCGGGCTTTTGTCGCCTGCCTCGTCCTGAACGCCGGCAACGATCTTCGCGATGATCTCATCGTCGAGCCGCGGGTCGCCCAGATCGTCCCACCAGCCGTTGAAGGTGTCGCGGAAGTGATCGCAGAACGCCTGTAGCCCGCCCGCGCCAGCCCCGAGGTGGAACAGCAAGGTCGGCCCCATCGCCGCCCATCTGAGGCCGGGACCGGCCCACATGGCCTTGTCGACATCCTCGACGCTGGCGACACCTTCGACGACCATGTGGATCGCTTCGCGCCAGATGGCGGCCTGCAGCCGGTTGGCCACGTGGCCCGGCATGCCCTTGTGCAGCCGGATCGTGACTTTGCCCACGTCTTCATAGAAAGCCCGCGCGGCCGTCATTGCGGCCTCATCCGTCGTCGGCCCCGCCGTCATCTCGACAAGCGGGATCAGGTGCGGGGGGTTGAACGGGTGCCCCAGGACGAAGCGCGACGGGTCTTGGAACCCTTCGGCAATCGCCTCCCATGTCAGGCCGGAGGTGGAACTGGAGAAGATCGCCTTGGGTCCGAGTGCGGGTTCAACCTCGGCTATCAAACGATGCTTGATGTCGATCCGCTCGGGGACATTTTCCTGGATGAACCCGGCGCCCTGCACGGCGTCGCCGGCGTCGCGGTGGAATTGAACGCGGTCCGGATCGCCCCGCTCGGTCAGGCCGAGCTCAACCAGGGCTGGCCAGGCCATGGCAACGTAGTCCCGGACACGCTTTTCGGCCTCTGGGTCGGGATCGTAGACCGCGACAGACCGACCTGACGCGAGGAACAGGGCGGTCCAGCTCGCGCCGATCACGCCTGCGCCAAGAACGGCGGTGTGTTTGATCTCTGACATCAGAACAGTCCCGGATTGAGGGGGGAGGCCGCCGTCAGGCCGCCATCCACGGTAAAGAGTTGCCCGGTCGCAAAGCTGGACGCATCCGAGGCCAGCCACACCGCCATTTCGGCGATATCTTCAGGCCGTCCGAAGCGCCGCATCGCGTGGCGCGCCAGCGCGTCGGCCTGGGCTGCGGCGGGGTCCTCGGCCAGATCGAATCCGGCGGCCAGCATGCCGGTTTCGATCCAACCGGGGCAAATCGCGTTGCAGCGCACCCGCGGGCCATGATCGACCGCGATGGACCGGGTCAGCGCGTGCACAAAGGATTTCGATGCGTTGTAATGCGCCATGGAGGGGTCCGCGACCCGGCCCGAGATCGACCCGAGATTGATGATCGACGCGCCATCGTTCATGCGCGGCAGGAACGCCCGACACAGGTTGAACACCCCGCGTGCATTGGTGCCCATCACAAGGTCCCAATCGGCATCCGTGCTGTCGGCCACGGTCTTTTCAACCTGCACGCCGGCATTGTTGACCAGGAGGTCAATCGCACCCATCTCGGTCGCGAAGGCGGTCACCGCTGCGGGGTCCGACACATCGAGTGTGGCCCAGGTCACAGGCGGGGGCATGCCGTCGGGGCGTGCGCCGCGTCCGCAGGTGACGACCTCGGCGCCCTCAGCGGCAAAGGCGTCGACAATCGCGCGCCCGATGCCCTGTCGGCCGCCCGTCACGACGGCGCGTTTCCCGGACAGCCGCATCAATGCGCAATCATTACGTGGCGGATCGAGGTATAGGCGTCGAGCGCATAGACACTCATGTCACAGCCGGTGCCCGAGCCCTTCATCGCCGCCCAGGGCATTTCGGGCGTACCAACGCCGTGCGTGTTGACCCAGGTAAACCCATACCGCAGCCGCGATGTCATCTGCATCGCCTGGCCGACGTTGGCCGTCCAGACCGACGAAGCCAGGCCATAGCGCGAAGCATTCGCGATCTTCAGAGCCTCCTCCGCGTCCGAGAAACGGGACAGCGTGACCACCGGACCAAAGACTTCGGCGGTCGCAATCTCGGCCGTGTTGTCGACATTGGCGATGACTGTCGGCTCATAGAAAAAGCCGTTCCCGCTGCCGGTGTTGCCGCCTGTGACGATCTCACTGGCCGCCCGCGCGCGATCGACAAACCCGGCGACGCGATCGCGTTGCGCGTGGCTGACGACCGGACCCATTTCCGTCCCTTCGGCCCTTTGGGCGCCGATCTGGATTTCCTTGACCTGCGCCTCGACCGCGGCGACGAGCCTGTCATAGACCCCATCTTGTACCAACACGCGACAGGGCTGCGCGCAGTCCTGGCCGGCGTTGAAGAAGCTGCCATAGCGGATCGTCTCGGCCACGGCATCAAGGTCGGCGTCCTCAAAGACGATGACCGGGGCCTTGCCGCCAAGTTCCAGATGCACGTGCTTGATGCTCTGCCCGGCGGCGCGCATGGCCGCCATGCCGGTCGCGGGTGAGCCGGTGACGGTGATCGCCTCCATCCCGGGGCTGTTAATCAAATGGTCCCCCACGGACGGCCCGCCGCCATGGATCACGTTCAAGACGCCTTTGGGCAAGACCTCGTTCAACAGTTCGGCCGCGCGCAGGGTGGACAAGGGCGTGATTTCGGACGGTTTGAGAACCACGGTACACCCGGCGGCTAGGGGCGCGGCCAGCTTCCATGCCGCCATCATCAAGGGATAGTTCCACGGAGCGATGGCGGCCACGGGTCCGACAGGGTCGCGGCGGATCATGCTGGTATGACCCTCGACATATTCGCCGGCGGCCGATCCGCTCATCGTGCGCGCGGCCCCGGCGAAAAAACGGAAGGTGTCGATGGTCAGCGGCATCTCATCATCGCGTGCCGACGGCCACGGCTTGCCGACATCCAGGCTTTCCAACTCGGCCAACTCATCCTGGTTGGCATCCAGCACATCGGCGATGTGCAGCAACAGCGCCGCGCGGTCAGCGGGGGTGGTGCGCGAAAAGGCGTCGAACGCCTCGTTTGCCGCAGCAACGGCCGCGTCCACCTGCGCTTCGGAGGCCTCCGCCACCTGCGTGACTTCGTCTCCGGTCGCGGGGTCCAGAACGCGGGTCGCGGCGCCATCCCCGGCGACCAACTCGCCGTTGATCAACAGTTTCGTTTGCATGAAGTCTCCCCCCTCAGAACGCGGTTTGGTCGCCGCCCTTCAACCCAAGGCGTGCGCGGGCTTCCTCGGGTGTGGCGACGCTCAGGCCAAGATTTTCGATGATGCTTCGGATTTTCAGGACCTGCTGGGCGTTGGACGTCGCCTTCTTGCCCGGTCCGATATATAGGCTGTCCTCCATCCCAACGCGCAGGTTGCCGCCCAGAAGGGCGCTTTGCGTCGTGAAGGGCATTTGGTGGCGCCCGGCAGCGAGGACCGACCACTCATAATCTTCGCCAAACAACCGATCCGCGATCGTGTGCATGTGCATGAGGTTGTCGAGGTCCGCCCCAACCCCGCCCAGAATGCCAAAGACCATCTGGATGAAGAACGGCGGCTTGACCCATCCCTGATCCACCACCCAGGCCAGATTATAAAGATGGCCGAGGTCGTAGCATTCAAACTCGAACTTGGTGCCGTGGCCGTCGCCCAATTCCTTCATCGCGTATTCGATGTCGGCGAACGTGTTCCGAAAGATGAAATCCCGCGTCATCTCGAGGAACTCCGGCTCCCACTCGTGCTGCCAGTCCGCGTATTTGGCCATCATCGGGAAAATGCCGAAATTCATCGACCCCATGTTCATCGAGGCCATTTCCGGGGACGCGACCAACGCCGCGCTCAACCGTTCTTCACGGGTCATCCCAAGGCCGCCGCCGGTCGAGACGTTCAGAACCGCGCCGGTCGCCTGTTTGATGCGCGGCAGGAACTGCATGAACAGGTCCGGGTCCGGATCGGGGCGGCCGTTTTCGGGGTTGCGGGCGTGAAGATGAATGATCGAAGCCCCCGCTTCGGCGGCGTCGATGCTGGCCTGTGCGATCTCGTTGTGGGTGATCGGCAGGTGCTCGGACATGGTGGGGGTATGGATGCCACCGGTCGGGGCGCAGGTGATGATGACGGATTTGCTCATCGTGGTGCTCCTTGCGGCTGATGGACATGCGCGACGGATTGGGCGGTCATAGCTTCATCTGCTGGACCTGCGCCGACAGGCCGCCATCCAGCACCCACAATTGCCCCGACGCATACCGCGCCTCGTCCGAGGCGAGCCAATTGACGAGGTTGGCGATGTCCTCGGGGGTGCCGTAGGTGCGCATCGGGTGCACATCGCGGACCGCCTGTTGCAGTTCGTCGATGGATTGGCCGCCTCCGCCCGAGCCTTCGCCGGTGAAAAAGCTCTGCAGCATGGGGGTGTCTATGTAGCCCGGGCAGATCGCGTTCACGCGGATGCCCTCCGGCCCGTGGTCGCAGGCCATGGCCTTGGTCAACGCGTGCACCGCGCCCTTGGTCGCACAATAGGCGGCCAGGCCGGGATCGGCGATAAACCCATCGTAGGAGCCGAAATTGATGATCGAGGCGCTGCTGCCGGCGGCCGCGGCAGCACGCAGCAGGGGCAGGGCGTGTTTCGAGGTCAGGAACGTGCCCGTGACATTCACAGCGAAGGACCGGTTCCATTCCTCGAGCGTCGTGTCTTCGATGGTCTTCTCGATCTCAATCCCGGCCGCATTGACCAAAATATCAAGATGGCCGTGATCTGCCCGCACCTGATCCATCGCGGCGATGGCATCGGCCTCCTGGGTGACGTCCAATCGCACGAAGCGGCTGTCATCCGGCGCCGCGTCGGGCAGAGAGCCGCCTTCGCCCAGATCGGCGGCATAGACCTGTGCCCCTTCGTTTTGGAACCGTGCCACGATGGCGCGGCCGATCCCGCCGCGTCCGCCGGTCACCAGGGCGACTTTTCCGTCCAGTTTACCCATCGCTCCCCTCCGTCGGAGGTGGAAACCGATAACGCGCGGCGGCAACCTTCCAATCCATATGGTTGCGGACGTATTCTTCGGATGCGTCGCGGGGCGGGTTGTAATCCCAGGCCTCGCCCGCGCCCGCCTCCATGGTGGCGTGGAGGGCATGGCGCGATCGTTGCGTGCGCAGGACATCCGCGCGCAGGCGGGCACTGTCCCACCGCGCTGCCACCTCGTCCGCAAACGCTTGGACCGCGTCAGCATAAGCTGGATCCGTAGCGCGGTTTTCCAACTCCATCGGGTCGATGGACAGGTCGTAAAGCTGCGGCGGATCAACCTCGCAGTGGATGTATTTCAATGGTCCTCGGCGGATCATGAAAACGGGCCAGGGCGTCATCTCGGCGCAGTATTCCCCGATGGCCTCGTCCGTCGGGTCGGGTTCCCCGCGGGCGAGCGGCATCAAGGAGCGGCCGTCGACGGGCTCGCCCACCATATCCGCGGGCCCGCCCCCGATCTCTAGGAAGGTGGGCAACAGGTCGATCAGGGAACAGGCATTCGCGGTCGTGCCCTGCACGACGCCCGGACCGGCGAAGATCATCGGGACGCGGGCGGAATGCTCGAAGAAGGTCATCTTGTACCACAGCCCGCGCTCACCAAGCATGTCGCCATGGTCGGCCGTGACAATGACGATGGTGTTTTCAAGCTCTCCGATATCCGAGAGCGCTTTGACCATCGCGCCGACCTTGCTGTCGAAATAACTGACATTCGCGAGATAGGCGCGACGCGCCCGGCGCACTTCCTCTTCGGTGAGCGGCACGGTCGAGGCCTCAATCCCATCCATAACGCGGCGGGCAAACGGATCTTGCGCGTCAAGCGGAAGCGTGACCTCGGGCAGGTCAATGTCGCTGTCGTCGTAGAGGTCCCAGAACTCGGGTTTCGCGACGTAGGGATCATGCGGGTGGATGAAGCTGGCCACGAGGCAAAACGGGCTGTCATCGCCCGCCGCGCGATCCCGGCCACGGTCAATCAGCCAGCGTCGGGCGGCGAATTCGACCTCGTCATCATAATCCGTCTGGAAGGTCGCCACCGCCGCGCCGCTTTCCTTCACGGTCGCCATGTTGTGGTACCATTTGTCGATCCGCTGATCGTGCGCGTCCCAATCCGGGGTCCAGGCGAAGTCGGACGGGTAGATGTCCGTTGTGATCCGATCCTGGAACCCGTGCTTCTGATCGGGGCCGACGAAATGCATCTTGCCGGACAGGCAGGTACGATACCCAAGCGCTTTGAGGTAATGGGCAAAGGTCGGGACGCTTGCGCGGAACTCACTGGCGTTGTCGTAGGCGGCAATGCGGCTGATCAATTGGCCGGACATGAACGCAAACCGCGATGGTGCGCATAGGGGCGAGTTGCAATAGGCCGCATCGAACCGCATGCCGCGCGCCGCCAGCGCATCTATGTGCGGGGTTTTCGCAACCGGATGGCCATACGCCCCGGTGAAGTGCGGCGCCAGTTGATCGGCCATCAGGACGACGATGTTGGGCGCGCTCATGGGGCGGCCTTGGCGTAGGCGTCCAGCACGAGGCCGTGAAAATGATGGACGGCATGCTCGGATTTGCCTGATCCGCTTGGGTCGCTAACAATCCGGCCCTGCGAAAAGGCCGGTGTTTCCATGCCCTTCTGCACGCTTTCCACGAGGTTGATGTCTTCGACCTGCAAGACCTCATCGAGGTATCGCATGGCGTCGATTTCCATCGCGTCCGGCTCAGGCGTCTCGAGGAAGAAATCGTAGGTTTCCAAGGTCCTGTTTGGCCCGACCGGGATGATGTTCAACACGATCATCGACGAACGGCCGGGATACCGCATCAGACAGGTCGTCGGCCACAGCCACCAGACGGCGTGGGTCCGGACCGTGGCGTTTGACACGTCGTAGGCCGAATTGGCGCCTTTTCCGGCATCGGCCATATGGCTGGAATAGATGCTATGGGTGGTCACCTTGTAGGTGTCCATATCCACGAGATCGCAGAAGTCCTTGTGCGCTGTCGGGCAGTGGTAACATTCGAGGAAGTTGTCGACGACATTCTTCCAGTTCGATTGGATGTCGTAGCTGAGGCGCCGGCCGAATGTCAGCTGGTCGATATCCGGCGCCCAGTGGCGGATCTCGGTCTCCAGATTGCCAGATTGCGTGCTCAGGGGCGCCGCCGTCGGGTCGAGATTGATGAAAACGAATCCGGCAAACTCTTCGACTTGGACCTGGTCCAGGCAGATGTCATTCGGCGTGAAGTCTTCTAGGTGCTCGGTTTCCGGCGCGCGCACCAACTGTCCGTCCAGCTTGTACACCCATGCGTGGTAGGGGCACATGATACGGGTGGTCGTGCCTTCACCGCTGAGCAATTCGTGCGCGCGGTGCTTGCAGACATTGTAGAACGCCCGGAGAGCGCCCTCGCGATCCCGCACGATCGCAATGGGCTGGCCGGCAATCTCGGTGGCGACATAGGCGCCCGGGTCCCGCAGTTTTTCCACGTGGCACACCCATTGCCAGCTTTTGGCGATAATGCCCTGCCGGTCGACCTCGTACCAATCCGTTTGCACATAGGCCTCTTTGCGCAGCGACAGGGATCGCGACGGATCAGGATCGAACCCCGCATGGATGGCGGCGAACTCTCGCGGATCGGGGAACCGGGTCATTGGCGTCTCTCCCAAAACTGGCCAGTGCACTGGCGAATACGATGGACTGGGCCAAATGCCGGTGCTTTACACGGTTGGCCGTTCAGTTGACTTATTCAGCCACAGGTTTGGGCGCGCGGTGCATCGGCCATGCGCGAAACTCGAAGGGAATACGCCCCTGCACCCGGTCCTTGCTTGGCGCGAGGCCAAAGCGTTCCTTGTATGCGCGGCTGAAATGCACCTGGCTGGAAAACCCGCTGGCGTAAGCGATCTCGGACATCGACATGTTGGTTTGCGTGACGAGGCCACGCGCACGATCCAGCCGAATGTCCCTGTAATACAGCGCCGGGGTCTTCCGCACGAATTGTGCAAACAGGCGGTCGAGCTGCCTGTGCGACAGCCCCACCTCGGTGCAGACCTCGGCGATCGGCAGCGGGGTTTCGAGGTTTTGTTCCATCACGCGAATGGCCGCGCGGACGCTGTCCGGAACCGAGTTTCCGAAGGGTTCGGAGTGCTGCGGGTATTGCGGGGCGCCATGGCCGCGCAAGGTCGGCGCAAAGACATACCGCGCGGCCGCGTTGGCCAGCGCACCGCCCTTCATCTGCTGGATCATCTGCAGCGCCAGATCGAGGGCGGCTGCCCCTCCACAACAGGTGACGCGGCGCCGGTCGACCACCCACAGCGATTCTGACACACGGGTCCCCGGGAACAATTCCTGGAACGCGTCGACATGTTCGTAATGCACTGTCGCTTCATAGCCTTCGAGCAGTCCCGCATGCGCCAGGATGAAGGCCCCGGTGTCGAGGGCCACAAGCGTGACCTGCCGTTTCACCGCGTCGCGAAGTGCGGCGCGGATGCGCGGCGAGACATGCGCCTCGGGTTCCCAACTCGATGATACGACCAACAAATCCAGAGGCGCAGTCGTGATGGACGTCAGCGGTTCCGTGGCCACCTCAAGCCCGTTGCTTGCCCGGATCATCCCGCCTGTTTCTGACACGAAGGTCCATCGAAAGAGCGAGCGGCCTTCGAGGTAGTTGGCGACCCGAAAGGGATCGACAAAGTTCATGGTCGCCGTGGCGTTGAAAAACGGGGTGACGAGGATTCCGATCCCCGTCACGTCCGGGCCGGTCTGCCCGTTCTCCATGTCAGCTGTCTCCGCACAGGTTTCGTCCAATTAGATAGGTTATGTGACCAACCAAGTAAAATAGCTGACGATTATGCGACAATTATGAAGTGCCATCCCTGTCTAGCCTGCTTAAAGTAATTTCAATCACAGGGAGAACAGACATGCGTTACCGACTTTCCTCTATCGCAATCGCGGCATCCCTTGCCGCGGCAGGCGCGGCACAGGCCGATTGCGGGGAGGTCTCGATCACTGAAATGGATTGGGCCTCATCTGCGGTTGTGACCCACGTGGCCGACTTCATTATGACCACGGGGTACGGTTGCACCGTGCAGCGTGTGCCATCATCCACTGTTCCGGCCATGGCGTCCCTGGCCGAAACGGGCGAGCCGGACATCGTGACCGAGCTTTGGACGATCTACACCCCGGTCTATTTCGAGCTTTTGGACGAAGGGCGCGTCGTCGAGTTGTCCAAGGTGCTGGCAGATGGCGGTGTCGAAGCCTGGTGGATTCCCGCCTATCTCGCGGAAGCTCATCCCGAGCTGACCACGCTGGACGGCATTCTGGCCAATCCTGACCTTGTGGGCGGCCGGTTCCATGACTGCCCGTCGGGATGGGGCTGTGACCAGACCAACCTCAACAACCTGATTGCGGCCGGGGCCGAAGGGGCCGGGCTTGAGCGCTTCCAGCACGGCTCGGGCGAAACGCTGGCCACCTCGATCGCAGCGGCCTTCGAAGCGGAAGAGCCTTGGTTCGGATACTACTGGGCGCCGACCAGCGTCCTTGGTCGCTATCCGATGGTTGCGGTTGAGACCGCGCCCTATGATGAGGCCGTTCACACCTGCAACACTTCGGCTGAGTGCACGACACCCGGTGTGTCGGCCTATCCGCCGGCCGATGTCGTGACCATGGCCACCTCCAACTTTGTCGAGCGTGAGCCGGAAGTGGCTGAATTCCTTGGAAATATGAGCTACACCAACGACATCATGAACGATGTTCTGGCGTGGCAGGACGGCAATGGCGCCTCCTACGAGGAAGCTGCCGTTTACTTCCTGCAGAACTACGGCGACGTTTGGTCGGCGTGGCTGAACGACAGCGCGCGCGAAAACCTGTCGGCGCTTCTGCAATAACCGGAAAAACAACTGCGTGCGCCGTTTGGAAATCAGACGGCGCACGACCGCACGGGTGACAGGACCACGGGGAGGGGACGGCAGTGGCCGCATATGATTGGGTGTTCGACCGGCTTGGTTTGCGCGACTGGTGCGATGCGGATGCAACCGAAGCACCGATGTCGATGGCACAGCTTCTTGCACAGGCCCAAGGCGGCGGCGATGCCGAGGCCGAGGACGCCGGTTTTCCGTTCCCGTCACTTGATGTGCTTCATGAAGCCTGCCCGGCCATTGGTCAGACCCGTGATCTGACCGAGTCGCTCGAAAATGGCTTTCTGGCCATTCGCGACCAACTGAAGTTCGTTCTCGATCCGATCACGCAGCCATTGAGCTGGATGCTGGACGGCGCGCTCGCGGTGTTCGAGTTTGCGCCCTGGTGGCTGATGATCCCGCTCCTGCTTGTGGCAACTTGGTTTGCCGGACGGTCGCGTGGCGTGACGATCTTTGTCGGATTTGTCCTGATCTTCTTTGCCGCCATCGACCACTACGACGTCGCCATGCAAACGCTAGCGATCGTGTTCGTGTGTACCATCATATCTGTTGCGGTCGGGGTGCCGATTGGCATCGCCATGTCCCGATCCGATCTGACGCAGCGGTCAATTGTGCCGATCCTCGACCTGCTGCAGACGCTGCCAACCTTTGTCTACCTGATCCCGTTGATCTTCCTTTTTTCCGTCACGGAATCAAAGCTGTATGGGATTGCCATCATCCTCTATGCCATTGTCCCGGTGATCCGACTGACGGATCTTGGCATCCGGTTGGTCGACAAGGATGTCATCGAGGCCGCCGATGCGTTCGGCATGACAAAGCAACAGAAGCTGTGGCGCGTGCAACTTCCACTGGCGCTGCCAAACATCATGGCCGGGATCAACCAAACCATCATGATGAGCCTCGCCATGGTCGTGATTGCATCGCTTGTTTCGGCCCCGGGCTTGGGCGTCCTCGTGCTGCGCGGAATTCGCAATCTCGAATTGGGGGTTGGCATTGTTGCGGGCCTTGGGATTGTCTTGCTTGCGGTCATTCTGGACCGCGTCTCGAAAGCGGCGTTGAGCCGGGTCGACAAGCAAAGCAAGGCGCACTGAAACATGGCCCATCCAAAGATCGCGATCCGCAATCTCTACAAAATCTTTGGCCCGCGGGATCGTGAAATGGTGGCCAAGGTCCAGGCGGGCATGGGAAAGCCCGAATTGCTGGAAGAGCATGGGCATGTGCTTGGTCTTCAGGACATCAATGTCGACATGCAGTCCGGAGAGATCACGGTGATCATGGGGCTGTCCGGCTCTGGCAAATCGACCCTGATCCGGCATCTCAATCGCCTGATCGAGCCGAGCGCCGGCGAAGTTCTGGTGGACGGAGAGGATGTGTTGGGCCTTGGCCCGGCCGCGCTGCGCACCTTGCGCCAAAAGACCATGTCGATGGTGTTCCAGAAATTTGCACTTCTGCCCCATCGGACGGTCACGCAAAATGCGGCCATGCCCTTGTCTGTTCAGGGCGAAAGCGAAGAAACGCAGGCGGCTGAGGCCGCGAAGTGGTTGGCGCGCGTGGGCCTCGGTGGCTTTGGCGATCGCTATCCCTCGCAACTGTCGGGCGGGATGCAGCAGCGGGTCGGCATTGCGCGCGCGCTGACGGCGAACACGGATATCATGTTGATGGACGAAGCGTTCTCGGCGCTTGATCCCCTGATCCGCACCGACATGCAGGATCTTCTTCTGGAACTGCAGCGCGAGCTTCACAAGACAATCGTTTTCATCACCCACGATCTGGATGAGGCGCTGAAGCTGGCCGATCACTTGGTGATCCTGAAGGACGGCGCCGTTGTCCAGCAGGGGGATCCGCAGCATATCCTGCTGAACCCGTCCGACCCGTACATCGAAGACTTCGTCAGCGACATCAACCGCGCCCGGGTCTTGCGCGTGCGGTCCATCACGACGCCGGTGGCGACCGATCAGTTTGACGGGGATGTCGAGGCGGACAGCAACCTCGAAAGCCTGATTGCCAAATCCGACGGGGATACCGCACATGTCTACCGCGTGGTCGACGAGGGCGCGGTGATCGGGCAGCTCGACATGAAGGACCTCGTCAAGGCGTTGGTCCCAAGTGTGCGCGGCGGTCCAAGCTAGGCACGGACCGGCTCGGGACGATCCTTCGGAAAAGAAAGCCCTGCGGGCCGGATGGCGGAGGTGGTGCACCTTTGCCGCGACCGGTCACAATGCCGCAACCGTCGCAGTTGAAGGTCGAACCAACGATGTATACTAAGGTATACAGCTGCGTCGCGCTGCCGTTTGACGCCCTTTCGACCCTATTAGCCTACGCCAGATGTGGAGAAACCCGATGAGCCTCTACGCCGATTACCTGACCGAAATCGAAGCTCGCAAAGACCAGGGCCTCAGCCCCAAACCAATCGACGATGGCGCGCTGGCCAAGGAGATCATCGCGCATATCGAAGACGCGGACAGCCCGCACCGCGCCGATTGCCTGAACTACTTCATCTACAACACGCTGCCCGGCACCACGGGGGCGGCGGCCGAAAAGGCCGCGTTCCTGAAGAAGATCATCCTGGGCGAGGTGGCGGTCGAAGAGATCCAGACACCGTTCGCGTTTGAGTTGCTGAGCCACATGAAAGGTGGCCCGTCGGTCGAGGTTCTGCTGGATCTGGCGCTTGGCGATGACGCGGCAATCGCCGCTGACGCCGCCGCCGTCCTGAAAACGCAGGTCTTCCTTTACGAGGCGGACACCGGCCGCATCAAGGACGCGTTCGCGGCTGGCAATGCCATCGCGGAAGAGCTTTTGAGAAGCTATGCGAATGCCGAGTTCTTCACCACGCTGCCCGACATCGATGAGGAGATCAAAGTCGTCACCTACATCGCGGCCGAAGGTGATATTTCGACCGACTTGCTGAGCCCGGGCAACCAGGCCCACTCGCGCGCCGACCGAGAGTTGCACGGCAAATGCCTGATTTCGGAAACCGCGCAGCAAGAAATCGAAGCGCTGAAGCTCAAGCACCCCGACGCGCGCGTGATGCTGATTGCCGAAAAGGGCACGATGGGTGTGGGCTCGTCCCGGATGTCGGGCGTCAACAACGTCGCGCTCTGGACGGGCAAACAGGCCAGCCCCTATGTGCCGTTCGTCAACATCGCCCCGGTTGTCGCGGGCACCAATGGCATTTCGCCGATCTTCCTGACCACCGTTGGGGTGACCGGTGGGATTGGCATCGACCTGAAGAACTGGGTCGAGAAAGTTGACGAAGATGGCAAGCCGATCCTGAACAATGACGGCAACCCCATTCTGGAACAGAAGTACTCGGTCGAGACCGGAACGGTTCTGACGATCAACACCAAGGACAAGAAACTCTACAGCGACGGTGGCTCGGACGAGCTGGTGGATTTGTCCGGCTCCTTCACCCCTCAGAAGATGGAGTTCATGAAGGCCGGCGGGTCCTACGCAATCGTCTTCGGCAAGAAGCTTCAGACCTTCGCGGCCGAGACCCTCGGTATCGAAGCGCCCGCGGTCTTTGCCCCGTCGAAAGAGATCAGCCATGACGGTCAGGGCCTCACCGCTGTCGAGAAGATCTTCAGCGCCAACGCGCTTGGCGTGACCCCGGGCAAGGTGTTGCACGCCGGGTCGGACGTGCGCGTTCGGGTCAACATCGTCGGCTCGCAAGACACGACCGGCCCGATGACCGCGCAGGAACTCGAGGCCATGGCGGCAACTGTTCTGTCACCGTCCGTGGACGGGGCCTACCAGTCCGGGTGCCACACTGCGTCGGTTTGGGATGCCAAGGCACAGGCCAACACGCCGAAGCTGATGGCGTTCATGAACAAGTTCGGTCTGGTCACGGGGCGCGACCCGAAAGGCGTCTACCATTCGATGACAGACGTGATCCACAAGGTGCTGAACGACATCACGGTCGATGACTGGGCGATCATCATCGGCGGCGACAGCCATACGCGGATGTCCAAGGGCGTCGCCTTTGGGGCGGACTCGGGCACAGTTGCGCTGGCCCTTGCCACGGGCGAGGCCTCGATGCCGATCCCGGAGTCGGTCAAGGTGACCTTCAAGGGCACGATGGCCGAGCACATGGATTTCCGCGACGTCGTGCATGCCACGCAGGCGCAGATGCTGGCGCAGCACGGGGACAATGTCTTCCAGGGCCGGATCATCGAGGTGCACATCGGCACGCTTCTGGCGGACCAGGCGTTCACCTTCACCGACTGGACGGCCGAGATGAAGGCCAAGGCGTCGATTTGCATTTCGAACGACGATACGCTGATCCAATCGCTGGAATTGGCCAAGCACCGCATCCAGATCATGATCGACAAGGGCATGGAGCACGAAAATGGTATGCTCCAGAAACTGATCGACATCGCGGATGCGCGGATTGCCCAGATCCAATCGGGCGAAAAACCGGCGCTGACGCCGGACGACAACGCCAAGTATTTTGCCGAGGTCGTGGTCGATCTGGACGAAATCGTCGAACCGATGATTGCCGACCCGGACGTCAACAACGCGGACGTGTCCAAGCGCTACACCCACGACACGATCCGTCCGATTTCCTACTACGCGGCGGAAAAGAAAGTCGATCTGGGCTTCGTCGGCTCCTGCATGGTGCACAAGGGCGACATCAAGATCGTGGCCCAGATGCTGCGCAATCTGGAGGCCGATCAGGGCGAAGTGGCCTTCAAGGCGCCGCTGGTTGTCGCAGCGCCGACCTACAACATCATTGATGAGTTGAAGGATGAAGGCGACTGGGAAATCTTGCAGAAATACAGCGGGTTCGAGTTCGATGACGCGGCCCCGAAAGTGACGGCTCGCACCGAGTACGAGAACATCCTGTACCTCGAACGGCCGGGCTGTAACCTCTGTATGGGCAACCAGGAGAAGGCGGCCAAAGGCGATACGGTTTTGGCCACCTCGACGCGCCTCTTCCAGGGCCGTGTCGTGGCGGACTCCGAGACGAAGAAGGGGGAATCGCTCCTCGGGTCGACCCCGGTCGTGGTCTTGTCCGCGATCCTCGGGCGGACGCCGACGCTGGACGAGTACAAGGTCGCCGTGGACGGCATCGACCTGACCAAGTTCGCACCGCCGGCGAAGAAGCCGCTCGACAGCTTGTCGGTGCATTTCTAGCGGAATGAAGCGGCGTAGGGCCGGCGAACGACGTCGGCCGCGCTGGACCTGTGGCTTGGGACGGCGGAGTGGCGTTGTCTGTTTCCACGCGGTCAGGTTGACCAAGCATGGCGCGGCGCGCTGACCCCGCTTATTGCGCCGGGTCTTTTTGAGGTGGTTGACCGGATCAGCACGGGGCCGAACCTGGAAGAGCACTGGTTTGAGACACCCTATCTTGTGCGCGCCGCTTTGGCGCGGGCCCGGCGCGCCCGATGGCGCTTAGGGTTCGCCAAGGATCGTGATGGTGATATCCGTCACTTCGACTGTTTGCCCGGTGTTCTCTGGATCGGGGAGAATGCCCACAAAATCGCCGCGGCCTGCGTTCAGTTCACTGACGTTATAGACAAAGGCTGACCGCGCCCCTTGCGGCGTGGCCGAGATCGACTGCCATCCGCTGTTGCCCACTTCATTGGTGGAATAGGCGATCAGGGCCTGGGTTGGTGTCGCACTGAACAGGGTCGCGGCGATTTCAACCCGGCTCCCGCTTGCAGCTTCCTCGACGGCCTCAGGCACAATGGCAAAGATACCTGGACGCCCGCTCGACGCGGCGTCGGGAACAAATCCGGAGAGCACAACACCCCCATTCGGCCCGCCGCTCGACACGGTGTAGGGCGCGCGCGCCTGGAACTCCGGCGGCACATCAGCCACCAGGTTGATCGCGATGGCGTCGCTGTCGGCAGGCTCCGGATCTGCTGCCACAGCGCTGTCATCAGACGCCATGTCGTCCGCCGGTTGTTCCCCACCGTCCGCGTGAGCGCCCTCGCTGCTGTCTGCCCCGGCGACGGATCCCGTGGCATCTTCCGCCGCGTCTGTTTGAGCTGCCGCATCGATTTCGTGGTCGTCGGCGTCCGACGGACGGCTGGTTTGATCCAGCGGCACATCTTCGGACAGGCGCAGGACCGAGCCTTCGACCACAAGATCGCAATTGTCGTTCAGCAATTCCCGGTTTAGCTCGCACAGGTCAGGCCAGCGCGCAGCGGATCCCAGTTCCCGGGCTGCGATGCTGCTTAAGGAATCCCCACGCACGACGGTTACGGTTTGGGAGACCGTCGCAAAGGGTAGCGCGGCGGCTGTTGCGAAAACAAGCGGGAACGTCAGTCGGTTCATAAGAGTTATCTCTGATCTTTGTCGTCGAATTACGATGCGGACTTGGGCGCTGCGGCCCCCACGGAAGCAAGCGCCCCTAGTTTATCGTGCACGGGTCCGCGTACAAGCCCAGGTCGCTCAAGCGCGTCAATTGTTTCCGAACAGATCGCGTGTGAAGACTTTTTCGCTGACATCTGCCAGTTCTTCGGTCAGTCGGTTGGCGACGATCACGTCTTCCTCTGCCTTGAAGCGGTCAAGGTCATTCACGACGGCGGATCCGAAGAAGTGAACGGACTCGAGGACGGGTTCGTAGACGATCACGGGAACGCCCTTGGCCTCCACCCATTTCATGATGCCTCGGATGGACGATTGTCGATAGTTGCCCGATCCGGCTTTCATGACCAGCCGGTGCATACCGACGCATTTTGGGTTTCTGCGGAGTACCTCATCGGTGATGAAGTGCTTGCGGGTGCGGTTCGCCTAGACGATGGCCTGGAACAGGTTCTGGGGCACCTGCGAATAGTTGGCCAGCAACTGCTTTGTGGCCTTGGGCAGGCAATAGCCGCCATAGCCGAATGACGGGTTGTTGTAATTAGACCGGATGCGCGGGTCATAGCCGATCCCTTCAATGATCTGGCGCGTATCCAGCCCGCGCGAGATGGCATAGCTGTCCAGTTCGTTAAAAAACGCGACTCGCATCGCGAAATAGGTGTTGGCGGACAGCTTGATGGCCTCGGCTTCTGTGGGATCGGTCAGCAGAACGGGGATGTAGTATTCCTCGACGGCCTCTGCCAGCAGTTGCGCGAATGCCGCGCCGCGTTCTGACCACTCTCCCACCACGATCCGCGAGGGATGCAGGTTGTCGTGAAGCGCCTGGCCTTCGCGCAGGAACTCTGGCGAGAAAATGACCCGGTCAGTTCCAAGGTCCTGGGTGATGGTTTGCGTGTAGCCCACCGGCACGGTCGATCTGATGGCGATTGTGGCGGTTGAATTGACCGCCAAGACGCTTTGGATGACATCCTCGGCGCTTGATGTGTCGAAATAGTTGGCCGCGACGTCATAGTTGGTCGGGGTCGCCACGATCACGATTTCAGCGTCTCGAAGGGCTTCCGCAGCATGGGTGGTGGCGCGAAGATCAAGCGGTTTGTTCCGCAGATAGCCATCGATGTCGGGATCAACGATCGGCGATTGTTTGGTGTTGACTATATCGACCCGGTCGCCCGCCACATCATAGGCGATCACCTTGTTTGATTGGGCCAAAAGGACAGCATTGGACAGCCCAACATACCCCAATCCCTCAACAGCAACCGGCATTGCCGAATCCCTCTGCCATGCGCCAACGCCAAACGCGTCATTGCGACTCGCCCTTGGTGTGAAATCCCGCGACCGTCTGTGCAAGCCGCCGAAGGATGTGCTTCGGATTGGTGTGTACTGAGACAACGAAGGAGTGCCCATCCAGACTTTAAGACACTGGTGGGAAACCCGCATTTCGCGCGATTCTCCGAGAGGTCGGGTTGAGAATCTCTCGCCGCTCAGATATTTGGCATGGCGTGCAAAGCTGCCTATTGCATGTGCATCATTGCTGGCTGCTTGATATCTGGACGGGCGCGTCGGGTGTTTTCGTTAGGGTGTCACCCTGCGAGGGTTAATGGTTCATTCATGGTTGGGGGCAATCGTGAATCTAAGCGCACGCGTTCTTGCTCCAAATTGGAACTGGTACAGGTTCGGGGGCGAACCAGTGGCATTTAGAGAATGCTCCTCCGCGTAGTTGACGGTGCCCCGTCAGCAGACGTGAGGGTCGATCGTGAAGACCCGCGGCAAGGGCGTTGCGACACGTATTCTGGATATCGTGGTGTCGCTGCTGCTGCTTCCGTTTATTCTGATGATCCTGATTCCGGCGATGGTTGCCGTGAAGGTGACGTCGCCTGGACCGGTTTTTTTCCGGCAGACCCGCTATGGGCAGGACAAACAGCCCTTCAAGATTTACAAGCTGCGCACGATGACGATGACGGTGTGCGAAGATGGTGCCGCGTTCCGTCAGGCTGTGAAGGGCGACGCCCATATCACCCCCATCGGGCGGCTCTTGCGCGCATCGAGCGGTGATGAATTGCCGCAGATCTTCAATGTGTTGCTCGGTGACATGTCGCTGGTCGGGTCGCGCCCCCATGCGACGGCGCATGACGATCACTTCATGCCGACGTTGGCAGGCTATGACCGCCGGTTTGGTGTGCGCCCGGGCATCACCGGGCTGGCGCAGGTCCGTAGCCAACGCGGTCCAACCGAAACCGTAGACGTCATGCGCGCGCGTGCAAAGCGACATAGAATATGTCGAACGCGCGTCGTTCTGGCCGGATGTCTGGATCATGCTGCGCACAGCCGTCGTTGTCCTGTCACGCCGAAACGCATTCTAGCCATGTGGTTCCGGGTTAATCGTAAAGCAATCGATCGGCCGATTGCAGGAACGGAAAGGAGACGAAGCGCCTTGCCGAACTCTCCTTCATGATGGAACGCCACTAGCGACGGAAGCCATTTCCAGTCGCTAGAACACTAGGCACATCAAATCGATGATTGCCATTGCGGCGGCGCTAATCAACAACAATTTGCGAAAGATGGACTTTGGTCAAGGTCAATGAACATCACCACAGTTATTCTTTGCGGTGGCTCCGGTACTTGGCTTTGGCCACAGAGCCGCAGGAGCTTTCTCAAGCAGTTCGCGATGCTTTTGCAGGATGTGCTACTTTTTCAGGCTACAGCGCTGAGATTTTCTGGCGATGGCTGTACTGCTCCGAATGCAGGCACCGGGTCCGACTTGCGGTTCGTTGCGACCAACCAGTTTTCAATTGTCGGGATCTGCGAAGCGACCGTCTTGGTCGAACCCATGGCGCGCAACACGCCGCCCGCAGTATTGGCTGCGGCACTCTGGCAGGCCAAGGCTGACCCGGATTGTCTTCTTCTCTTCGCTCCCTCGGACCACGTAATCCCAGACAACGACGGTTTCCGTGCTGCGATCTCTCGCGGTGTTGAAAAGGCCGATACGGGTTCCATCATCACCCTCGTAATCACCCCAGGACGTCCTCAGACCGGTTGCAGCTATCTCGAACTCTCTGGAACATCAACAGGCGAAGCCGTTGCGTTGAAGCACTTCGTGGAAGAGCACGACGCAGAAACCGTTGCTATGATTCAGGAGGCCGGCACATACCTGTGGAACGCCGGTATCTCCGTTTTCACAGCGCGCGCGATGATCGAGGCGGTAGCGAAATATGCCTCGGGTCTCCTGTCACCAGTTCACACCGCTGTGACTGAGACCGAGTGGGATCTCGACTTCTTCCGGCTCGCAGCTGATCCGTGGGTAAGGCATCGGTCCACGCAATGGAAGCGAATTTCGCGGTTTTGTTCGTGACTTCTTGGTAACGGACACTTGGCGTAGATGCCAGAACCGTGATCTCGGCCGCCTAATGTTTTTCGGTCACGCGACAGCCAGTGGCGCGACGGCTGAATGACACGCACTGTAGGAGCAAGAAAATGGACGTTGATGAATCACGCGATGAATCTGTTGGTAAACTATGTCGGCTCCGCAACACGACGGCTTATCCGCCCCCTCAAGGATGGAGTCACCGTACGAAGGGCGGTAAGCGTTGCCAACCGATGATCCTCTGTTAGCTCGTTTGATAACATTGAGAAGGAATGGACAGTTGAATACCCGCATCGTAACTCGGTCGTCGAATGGGTCCCTTCATGACCGATAAGACTACTATCGTGACGGGCGGAGCAGGGTTCGTCGGGGGGCACTTTTTGAAGCGCTTGCGCGAAGCAGGCGACAGTCGCCTGATCAGCTTCGATATCCGGGAACCCGTGACGCCGTTGGAGGGCGTCGATTACCGACGCACGGACATCCGGGACTTGACGGCGATCGAATTGAATGAACCCGTTGACCGGATCATTCACCTTGCCGCTGTTCACACGACGCCGGGTCATGCGCCATGGGAGTACTATGATGCAAACGTGACGGGCGCGATGCAGGTTGCGCGCTTTGCCGAGAAGCATGACGTCCCATTGATCAATTTCACCAGCTCCATTTCCGTATACGGGCCGGGAGAAGACGAGAAGCGCGAAAGCACGGCGCCAGCGCCTGTTTCCGATTATGGACGTTCGAAAAGGATGGCGGAGCTGGTTCTTGAGGATTGGCAACATAGAAGCGGCGGCAGGCTCATCACATGTCGGCCAGCGGTTGTGTTCGGAGCCGGCGAATGTGGGAACTTCACGCGCCTAGCAAAACTCTTGAAGAAAGGGCTCTTCATCTATGCAGGTCGTCGCGATACCATCAAGTCCTGCATTTATGTCGAGGACTTAGTGTCCTGGATGCTGCATGCCGAAACGCAAGTAGTGGACCAGATCCTCTTCAACGGTGCCTATTCCGAGCGCTACACCATCGAGGACATCGTCGGCACCTTCAAGGATCTGGCGTTTCCGACCGCTCGAGAGATCACGGTTCCTGCGGGCACTTTGCGATCGGCAGCATCGGTTTTGCGGCCACTGTCGGCAGCGGGCCTGGGTATCCACCCTGACCGGATCGAAAAACTGATGAAATCGACCAACGTCCTCCCGGTATGGGCCGAAGAGCAGGGTTTGCCCACGAAGGACCGCCTCCGGCAAGGTTTGGAACGCTGGCGCGATGCGACCCAAGGGGCATTCGTATGACGGGTGCACGGCTTTATATCATGGCGCACGACTATTGTGGACATCCATTCACGGCGGAGAGCTCTCGGCAACTGGTGCGGAACGGGTGGCGCGGCAGCCACGGTTTTTTCGTGCAAGATGACGGTCCAAAAGACCGGAACGCGTGGCTTCCGGACGCTCCCGACAGTCTCAGCTTTCATCCGCTCGATTTTTTTGGGGTTTATTCCAATACCGACTTGATGAAATGTTGAATTGGCGACCACGACTATGGAAGGGCATTGCAGGTTGCCGGCAGCTATTGGGAGACTTGAAACGCGATGAAATTGTATCAAATTGTTGTCGCGATAACTTTGACAGCAACTGGCGCACAGGCACAACCGCAGCAGTATACGGTTCAATCGGGTGGCATTTTGCGCGAGATTGCCATGCGGGAATTAAGCAATGTGGAAGCTTGGTGTGACCTTTGCGCTTTGAGCAACCTGATGGATTGCGACCTAGTACAGGCTGGGCAGGTCTTGCAACTCTCGGCCGGCCAAACAGGCGTTGGCAGGACGGGGGCAACTCGGGACACCGCTGCCGTTTCCACTCCGGCCAAAACATCCCTTGCTGCGCCCGTTGAACAGATTGGTCGCGCGCCGAACATTGAGCAAAATAGTCACTTGGATGGGGCCGCGACGGAAGTCATTGGCTCGGGAGGGTCGCTCCACGATGGTTGGAGTTTCGACGGCCTTCATGGTGCCGAAATCGTGCAAACGGGAACCAAAGGCGGACATCGTTACATTGACCTACGCTTGGCTGGTGCCCCTGTCGACAACGCAATTTCTGTCACGTTCATAATACCGGGAAACAGTATTGAGGTTGGTCCACGCCAAACCTGGAATTTGAGTGCATATGTTCGGTGGCTCGGCGGCGATCCGACCAATATCGACGATATCTTCCTGCGGGTTCAGGAGCTTGATAGCCCCGATGGCAAAGGCGGCAGCGGAACCAACTTCACCGCCGAACTGGGCTCGCGCAGTTGTGCCATCGTTACGAGAAAGATATGCAACGCGGCGGCGACCCGTTTGATAGATTTACTCCGGATTGACGTATCAGCGGGCGATATAGCCATGACGCTTCGCATTTCCGGCCCAAAGGTCGAGCAAAGCGACAGTTCAGGGGTCGTGAGATCGACATGGATTAGTTAATAGAACTCAAGTTCTCAGAATTGGTTTTCGCAAAAGGACGAAACGCCAAGATGGCATAGCGCTGCAGGTGGGCAAAATTCATGGCAATACAAAGTCTGGATTCGAGCAAAAGTGGCACTCAGAGCAACCGTAGTGGAAGCAACGAGGTGTTGCTTATAGCTATCATTTTTTTTGTGTTCGTGAAATGGCACTTTCTTGGCCTTGCCTATGCTGCAGCGTTTGGGTTATCGCTGGTAGTATTCATGCGAACGCCAACGATGTGGCGTAGTATGCCCGTTATTATCTATTTTGCAATTTTCTTGTTGCTACACAATGTTGTAACATCCATCATTACCACTGCGGACTTTGGGCGAGCGAATGTAAAAATTATCATTTACGGAATTACAAATATTTTTATATTAGCGGCGCTCTTTACGCTGTGGAAAATTTCCTGGTACAAGCCAGAGAATTTTTTTCATACTGCTGTTCTGGGAATATTAATTCTTGCGTTTATGGAGGTTTACCTCGGCTTCCGACCGATCTTCGAGTCCTTCAAGATTTTTTTCAATTCCACCGCTGCTTATACAGCAGAGTCTCGCGATGTATCGTTGTATGGGCGTATTCGCCCGATGGTATTTACCACAGAGCCATCTAGTTTGGGGAATTTTTTCGGGGCAATTTGGCTTGCGTATGTGATATCAATAAAAAGAACTGTAAAAAATTTCGCGCTGGCTTTAGTGTATTTCATGCTGGCAATTTACCTTTGTAGATCAATAACTCTCATTGGTTATCTGGCGGTGGTCCCTGGTTTCATAATGCTAACGTCGAGGCGTTCTCTTTTGGCTGTTCTATATTTTGTTTTGTTGATATGCTTTAGTAATTTTGCTTTCTATTATGGGTGGGTTTCGCGGAATGACGTTGCAATTTCCCAGTTCGAGGGATTCTTTTCTACTGGAAGCTTCTACATAAGGCAAATTTCTCCCATGGAGACAGTTCAAACAGTTTTGGTTTCATCTTCCTTTTTTGGCTATGGCATTGAGTATTTGTCAGCGGCCAGGTCGATTGCGGCGCCGTATCTCTATTCGTCTATAGACTTTTATGACTATGAGCGCATAGCTAACATGCCAGATCGCGTAATGGCGACAAACGCCTTCTGGGAGCTCTTTGGGATTTTTGGTATTGTTGGCGCTACTGCTTTTACCCTTTTTAAATTGAGGCTTCTGAAGCTTTTTGGTGTTAGAAGTCCTTTGGTTTCGCTAATTGGAGTCTATGCTCTGTTTTCAGCGCACGCTGGGATTTATGCGGCCTTTACCTGGACACCGCTAATCTTTGTCGGCTTTGCATTGATGAAGAACGGCAAGAATGAAGATATCGTTCAAGCCAGATACGATAGGACTCTGGTGACACATAATTACAACAAACAGCTTTCTCATATTTAGCGAGGGTGTTTATGAATATCGCCTTTGTAGGCTGCGGCTTTGTATTCGACATATATATGCGCACAGTGCGCGCACATCCGGAATTAAGGATCCGTGGTGTGTTCGATATCAAGCCCGAGCGGATGCAAGCGGTTCAAGCCTACTATGGTTTCTCGACCTATGACAGCTTGGACACTCTGCTGGCAGACTCAGAGGTCGACATCGTCATCAATCTTACCAATATCGGAGCGCATTTTGAGGTCACCAAACGTGCGCTCGAAGCCGGGAAGCATGTCTATTCCGAGAAGCCGCTGACGAAAGACATGGCGCAAACGAAGCTTTTGTTCGAGACAGCGGAGTCCCATGCTGTGCGGCTATATGCGGCGCCGTCCAACGTCTATTCTGACAGCGTTCGTACGATTTTCGATGCCGTGGAAGGCGGGCGGATCGGTCAGCCAAAGCTGGTTTATGCCGAATTGGACGACAACCCCATCCACCTGATGGATTTCGAATCCGTGCGCAGCCCGACTGGCGCGCCCTGGCCACTAGAGGAAGAAATACATGAGGGCTGCACATTCGAGCATGTCGGTTATCATTTGGTCTGGATCTGCGCCCTTTTCGGCCCAGCGGTATCCGTGGTCGCGGCTTCTAATGAACTACTGCAAGACAAGTCCGCGGCCACACCTGGCTTGAGCGGGACACCTGACTATTCTGTTGCGCTCTTGACATTTGGAGGTGGGCAAGTCGCTCGGATTACAACTACCGTGGTCGCCCCACGGGACCATCGTATGCGCGTCATCGGGGATGCGGGCGAGGTTGCTGCCGATAGCTATCGGCACTACCAGTCGCCGGTTTATCTTGAACAGTTTACCAAGGGCAGCCTGAGTGCGCGGAAGTTCCAGACATTGCGGTCGCGTCCGTTTCTGGGGCGGATGTTCGGGATAGGCGGGCGCCGTCTGCCCTTGGTAAGAAACTGGAAGTCCGCTGCTGTTGAGAAAGATCAACAGATGCGGTCATCCTTTAGGCAAGGCGCCGTTGAATGGCTGCGCCGCCGCGAGGTCTATGCGCAGGACAAGCTGGTCGGTGTCGCGGAAATGGCCCGTGAATTGGCGCAGGGGCAAGATCAGTATCTTTCCCCCGATTTTCTGCTACACCTGAATGAGCTGACCTTGTTGATACAAAGTGCCGGACCCGACGGAATTGCCATGAAGCCGACAACAACATTTGCCCCGCTCGGGCCTGTTCCCGGTTCCATTCGCCCATAACTTCTTACAAAAGGCGCGCCCTGTCATGATCGACCGGATGACCCTGCAAGCCTTGTCGCGCTTGTCGCCGAACATGATACTATACCATATCAAGCGTGTGTTGAGGAACAAGCTGAGCGCAAGGTTTCCGAAAGTCTATGCGCGCCATATCGGCAGGGTCATGGCGCGCGTGCCCGCCCTTGGATCTGGGAACACCAATCAAGCCATGGCACAGGATGTGGCATGCTTTTATGATGAAGCCTATGCCAGCAAAACTCCAGATGCCGCATTGGGTCGCTTCAGCTTTCTGGGGCAAGACGTGGATTTCGGCAGCGCCGCCTCAATCGACTGGCATCACAAGGTGCCGTCAGAACAGGATTTTCACCTGTGGCGACAAAAGTTAGGCCATATGGGATTCATCTGTCCCATGCTAATCCGTGGCGACGCTGCCCAGCTTAAAGCTGTAGAAGCTTTCATAGACGGGTTTCGGGAGCAGGCTGATTTTGGGCGGCCGGAGTGCTATTCATCCGTCTGGTTTCCGTATAGCGCATCGCACCGTATCCTTGCAATTCTGAGTGGTTACCTTATCGCGCGCGAAACGCGCAGCCTGCCCGAGGGCTTGCAAACCCGTGTCGGGTCGTTCCTGCGTTGGAATGCCGCATTTGTTCTTGCTAATATCGAGCATGAGTTGAAAAACAACCATGTCGAGCGCAACCTGGCGGCGCTTTGTTTCTATTATACGCACGCGCAATCTGTTCCGGCAGTGATTTCCCGTAGGCTGGACCGCAATGTGGCAAAGCTGATCCGCGAGACGATCCTTTCGGATGGCCTGTCTGCAGAGCGATCCGCCATGTATCAAGGCCTATCTGTGATGGCTTTGCAGGTGTTTGCACAGACCCCGTTCTTGTCCCCTGCCACGCGCGCTTTTGCCCAAGAGCGTTTACCGCAGGCGCAACGAGCGTGGCGCTTCATGACACATCCTGACGGCGAAATCGCGCTGTTCAACGATAGCTGGTTCGGAGAGGTTCCTTGCCCTGGCGATCTGATTGCGGAAGGAGACTTCGGGCAATGTGAAGTACTGCCAGACGCACAATATGGGCGCTTTCAGCAGGGTAGTATTTTCGCCCTGTTCGATGCTGGGCCAATTGGCCCATCCTGGAACCCAGGACATGGCCATGCCGATTTCCTTTCGGTAGAAGTGGATGTGGCCGGGTACAGGTTCATTGTTGATCCTGGCACGTATCAGTATTCAACGGGTCGGCGGCGAATGCATGACCGGGGCGCGTCTAGCCATAACGGCCCATCAATTGTTGGCTGGGAGCCTGTCAGCTACAAAGGCGCGTTTCGCGTTGGCACACTCGCCAGCGCGCGCCTCCGGTCTGAGAACGTATCTGAGGCTATGCTCTGTGGAGAACTCAAGGCTGCATACGGCATGCTTTGCCGCCAAGTTACATTGAATAATGAAGTGCTGTACATTCACGACAGCTGGCCAATTCATCCCACTTCCGGGCGCGTCAGATTGCTCGTGCCCAAGTCGTGGCGGATCATTTCGCAGGGGGCCCAAACAGTCGTTTTCGAGCGTGGCGGTGTCGAAGCGGCGATCACTGTAACCTCGGGTACTATGGACGCTGCTACCAATGGCCATTGGTCCTGTCGGTATTTGGAGGATATGCCCGCGCACACCCTCCACCTTGGCCCGTTTAAAAACGCCGACTTGCAGTGGAACGTGTCACGCTGCAGGTAATGCATCTCGCTATTGTTGGCGTGCTGCGTCAATCGCTGCGTTAAGGTGTTGTGGCTTTGTTGTACCGATCAGCGTAACCGCGATATCCGGGTTCACGGTAATGTCGCGGATACGCGTTGACACATGATTGGCCCGGTCATCGCTGTCAAGAGACAGGCCACTCAGGATTTCGCGCGCAACAATTGCAACGCCCTGCCGCCGCGCGCGCATGATGAGCGGGTCATAGCTGGTGTCGCCTGGGTGTAGCGGAAGTTGGATTACCGAAACACGTGGATCATCCAGTGCAGCGGACACGGCGTCGTTGTCATCCGCCGAAACACCGATATGCTCGATCGTGCCGGCCTTGCGTGCCTCTTCAAGTGCTGCGACCGCGTGACCCTGACGGATGATTGCGGCAGGCGGGCTGTGTAGCATGTAAATATCAACACGATCACGTTGCAATCGAAGCAGGCTGGCATTCAGGCTGCGCAGCAGAAAAGGGCCATCCCAGCGGGTTGGCATGGGTCGCGCGCGCGCTCTTGATACGCTCTGCCGTGCCGAAGGAAGTCTGCGGCTCAGCCAACGAATAACTCCTTTCGCTGGCGTTAGCATGCGGTGCTCGAGGGACAGGTATTTGCCACCCTTGGTGCAGATAATGCAATCCGTGCGCTTCCCGATAACGGACCCCAGATAGCGCTCGCTATCGCCCTGCGCGTAGATGTTCGAAGTGTCGAAAAAACGAACACCTTGATCCAGCGCAGCTTGGATCAAATCCCGCGCCTCTGTGCCGGTCGCGCCATTGACCGACCCTAGCCGACTGCATCCAAGCCCAAGCGGCAAATCAGATCGTGAAAGACTGGACATCACCCCATGTTCCCTTCGGACTTTTGCATGGCGGGCCACCCCTGTGGCGGCGTCGCCACGGGTTTGCCGCCCAAAGCCGCAATCAACCGGATCGCGCGGCTATCCCATGAAAATTTTCCGTCGCACGCGTCGAAAGCCGCGTTCATGATTCTGTTAAGGCGCGAGAAATCATCTATCGCCCCTAAAACCAGACGCGCCAAATCAGCATGTTCCTTGGCCGCAAGATACCCTTGGCCCGCCTCGATCGGAAGGCCCTCTATCGCATCTTCGAGGCCAATAATCGGAAGGCGGTTGAAGACATGGCTTAGCAGGCGAAGCTTGAACCCGCCGCCGAGTGTGTCGACGATGAGTCCTGCGCGGGCCTGTGCGATGAAAGGCGCAGGATCGCTGACGAAGCCAAGGACGACTAGATCAGGGTAATCGCGTGCCAGTGTCTCGCGCAAGCCATCTGGCATATCACCCAGAATTTGTGTTTCTATCCCCGCTTCCAACAAGGTCGCGTGGCCGGCTTCCAGCCAGTCCAACAAGACTTGTTTCTTTTGTGCCGAGCGGCGCCCCCCGAGCAGAAGCAAGCGCCGCGGCGTCGAGGCATCAATCTGGCGCGGGGCGGCGATCATCCCATCATAGCCCGGTGTCTGCATCAGATAGCTTTGTGCCGGGGCAATATCTCGATAAAGCTTTTCGTCGTCAGTGTTCAGAACGGTCACCAAATCAGTGTCCCGTACCAGCATGTCTTCTGCATGTTTTATCTTGAGCAGGTCCCACCGCGTCGCCAGCCGTTCGACCCAGCCCATGCCATAAGCGCCGTATTTCTTGCTGCGCGCGTTATACTCGTGCTCATGTGAAAAATGGACCAAAGCGCAGCTGGGGTTAAGCCGTCGGTAGGCCAGAAGCTTTGGCATCGCATGAGCCGTGCCGATATTATCGACAACGATCGCATTCCATTGGCGTTTCAACAGCTTGTCCAGTCGGTCGTGATAGTCGCGTTGCGCCCCTTTCCACGCAATTAATGGCCAGCGTGACAGAACAGAACCCTTGCGACCAATACGCTCCGGTCCGGTAACATGCCATTCGGCCTTGGCATTGCCTTGGTGGACTGATCCGCTGTCGGCACACAGGACTGTCACCGCAGCATGGGCTGCAAGCGCCTCTATCATGCCGCGCGAATAGACGGCATCTCCTGCCGTCGCAGGTGGATAGGGCAGAACCTTTTCAAGCAGCAGAATTCTGAATGGCTTTGTCGTCACGCTTGGTGTCCGTGTTTTGATACCGGGTTGCGCCATGGCTCAACGCGACGCCGCGGGCGTCCAAGTCTGAAAAGTCTGCCCTCGTAGCGCTTTCATGACACCAAGCAAAGTGGCCATCATGGCCAAAGCAATTTCCAGTACCATGTCCAATGGCTTGAACCCAAGCCGGGGACCGAGCGTCAATCCAAGTACAAACGCCAGGGCTGTGGCAAGTCCCACCCAGACCGACACGACAAAGCACAGCGAAAGCATCGCAACCACATTGAGCACAAGAAACAGCCCTCCAAACCACCGGATCATCTTGCGCGAGGTATATTTGAACCTGTCCAGGAACGACATGCCGCGCAATTGCGGGCGCAGGAACATGTGCGTATGGAATGCGCGCGCAGAAATGCGAACCTTGCGCGAAAACTCGTCCTTCCGGGACGCCACCAACCGCTCATAGGCGATCACGTCATTGCATTTGATAAGCCGCATGCCTGCAAAGACCGTCGCCATCGACACTGTTAAATCGTCCAATACCGTATCGGGAAATTCCGGATAGAGCTCGCGCCTTATTGCGAAAATTGAACCGTCCGCCCCCATGACGTTCCCGGTTGCAGACTCGAAATCCTTGACTTTTTCTTCCAACCGCCAATAAGCGCCGCCTACCGATGCTGTCGTTGTACTGTCGTCGCCGAGATACTCCAACTTCCCGCACAATCCTCCGACGGTCGCGTCGGCAAACCACCCCCGGATTCGGGGGATGGCAGCCTCATCCAGCAGGACATTGGCATCTGTGAAAACGAGCACATCGCCCCTTGCTAGCGCCGCCAGTTTTTTCATGCCATGCGCCTTGCCCTGCCGTCCGGCACCAACAACCACTGTCAAAAAGTCGGGGCGGGATTGCAGAACCTCGAGGGTATTGTCTGAAGAGCCATCTTCATAGGCAAGAACCTCAATGTCGGGGTGCTTGGCTTTCAATTGCTCTATATTCGCCATCTTCTCGTGAATGGAGCGGGACTCGTTATAGGCGCAGAAAGCAAGCGTTACGGATACCTTCGACCTTGGGTCAAAATCTGGCACTGGTGCCCTTGGAACAATTCGGAGCAAAGCTGGGTAAATCAGGTATGGATAGATTACCAAACCTGAAAAAACGATCACTGCGACAATCAACGCAAGAACCATCAACTGTTTCTCCTTCTAGTCTTTTTGGGCGTTTTGCCGCGGACGATGCACTAGCGGCCTGTCCTAGCACGCTGCGAGTGAACCATGCCATTCAGAATGTTTTCTACGAAAGCACTCGGCATATGTCGTTCTTCGAAGTCACCGTTTGGTCGTCTACTTTGGACCGCGATATTGGCTACCGCCTTAGCGATAAGTTCAGGTTTTTGGCAGTTTATAGCGGCGCCAATGCCGTATTTCGAAACTTGGTATCCGATCAAACCGGTATCCTGAGCAATCAGCGGTTTGTTGGCGGCTACAGCCCAATGCATGACACCTGAAGATCCGACATGATTCTGGTAAGGAGCCAAGATGATGTCAGCACCAGCAACCTCTGATGCAAGCTGCTGATCGGTCACAAAGCCGTCGTCCAGCTCTATGGTCGCGTCTGGCATTGATTGTCTGCTTGTCTCCAACGCCGACAAAAACGGGGCGCGTTCTTCTTGTCCCAATCGCCCGACAAAACGCAACGCAAAGCGCGCGCGATCCGAGTGTGAGAGGCAGGACCAGGCTTGCAGCGCTTCGAAAATGCCCTTGCGTCGGGTTAACGCGCCGAACAGCAAAACCACCTGTCTTTTGTCCTCGCGCGACACTGGTTCTGCCATACGCAGGAGATCAAGTTCGGGTGCCGGGTCGGGAAGGTAAGTCAATGCCTTGGTTATGCGGCCCGCCAAGGTTAGTGGTGCAAGCTCATCCAATGTAAATAGCGGCCCGCCCGTCACGCGTCGCGCTAGCGAATATGTGCTCCAACGACGCAAGGCACTAATACTTGTTATTATGGACCGTGGCAGATGATGAGTGTTGGGCGGACGGAAGACAATTCCACTCACCCGTCCTCCATTTTGCACCGGAAAGGGGTCCATTGCAGCTGCAATCACCGCATGATCAAAAAACGGCAAGAACACAACACTGTCCCTAGAAAGATCCTTTGCCATTTTCCATTGCGCTCCCGCCCGCTGCCAAAGAGACCCGGTCGTCATTTGCTCTAGTGCCTCTGCAGGGATTATATCGTACGCAATACTCTGTGCTGTAACGATGTCTTCCACTCGCTCGAACATGGTTGGACTGGTCACCAGCCTTACGTCGCTAACAAGGGGGTAGTGCGGCAAACGAAACAACGTCATGCGGGCCCAAAACGTGCAATGCCCATCGATAAGCGGCTCGAAATAGGTGAAGCGGGTCATGCTCTTATCCAGACTTCTGAGGCAATTCAAACCACACTAAAGAGATAAGGGCAAATCGGAATCACCATAAAACTCGACTAGAGTCGGACCCGAGGCCCTCATAATGGCGTCTTGCTCAGCCACGCTAAGTTTCTGCCTCCAGGCATTAACAAGCTCACCAGAATTACGTTTCATGCTATGAAGAACTTTCTCTGGAGGCGCAACAATATCTCCTGAACTCGAATCAAGTAGAAAGTCCGATACCGACTCGTTCATTCGCAAACCAAGATGTTGAAGGGCATCAGTGGCTACCTCGATAGGCTGCATACAAAGGTCCTCATGCCGAAGGACTTTAACGGCGCCATTACTGGCCTTTGATTGCTCAACGGCGTTTTCATAAATGTGACGCCAAAATTCCCCAAACTCACGTGCGCGCTGCGCCGCATCATAACAAATTTCACCCTTTTTTCGCGAGAATATTCCATTGTCTTTTACCTCCGGTGTTTGCCAGTGCATACGGCTCAACGAAAGATACAATGAGTGCGGGTGCCTAATAAGGATCAACGTATTAAAATCAAAATGCTCCGATAGCCAAAGACCCATCCTAATGCCAAAAGGGTCCTTAAGGATAAGGTGCCGGACATCTCTATTAATCTGCCTTCGATACCTCCAGAAATCGGGTCCACCCAAAGTAACCAGGCGCCCAATCGCCTTAAAAAAACTATCATTACTCCGAACTAAACGAAAATTAGCGCGACCCGATATAACCCGTGACACAACTTTATAGAGTTGATCCGGCGAATTGTTGTTCGTAGGGTCTGGATACCAATGTGGTATGCCGCGAACGCCAGAATTATAGTTAAATGGTTCGTGCAGAACTATTGTGTCGTTTGCCTTAGCGCATGCGGCACCAAGCCATGTTGTGCCGGAGCGGTGCATTCCGGTGATCAGCCCAATTGATTCGTATTCTTTATTCCTCAATTCGAGCACCCCTTTGGCCACTGATCCAAAGCGCTTTAAAAGTGAAAACGCCGCTTAAAGCGAGAATTTCCGAGTGGTAGCAATTTTGCTTTATCGTGAAATTAGCATTATTCATCGAAAGGTCCGCAATATCGGTCAATATCTTCAATTCACACCCGTCGCTTTCTTGTGCCAAGGAGTATAAATAATCCCATCGCGAAGCCGTTTGCGCCAATGACGATAATTAAGGAAATGCTGCTGGAGATTTCGGTATATACGATTGTGAGTAGAATATTGAGCGCCACGGAAACTGATAAATGCGCCAACGCACCGAGCCCCTGCAAGTCCTCGACTACAGGTTTAACCAAGTTAAGTTTTGCAGAGCATACAAAAATTGCGGCCATCGCACGAAGAACTTGACCACAAGCATAAACGGCGGAAAAGAGAACGACATTTTCGGAAATCATCATTACGCCACTACCAATAGTCAGAGTTGAGACCAAGATCGTCATCCCGGCCCGTCCTAATAGCTTAGCTTCTCCTCCTGCTTGTGCGGCCCAGTGAAACGGCGTCCCTAGTGCGGTAATGATCAGTGCGGCTGTAAATAGTCTCATGGCTGATACGATGGACTGATCAACTCCGCCAAGCCAGAGGTCAATAATCAAAGGGGCATGAGCATACAGAATTACACCCGTGGGGACCACCAAGATTGCCTGTGTTGCGACGCTGTCGCGCAACAAGCGAACTGCTGAACTCTGATCATCGCTTTCAAGCAGCTTAACTAAACCCGGCAGCAATGCCCGGAGGGCTTCGTTTAAAGCTTGGTTCACGACAACCGGAATACGCAACGCAACGGTAAATGTACCAACTGCAGCCGGGCCCAAAAGCTGCGCTGTAAGAAGTTGTGAAAGCGGCTGATAGGCACGCTCTCCGATATTCAGAGCGCTAAAACCAGCCACGAGGTCACGTATTGATGCAATCGGAGCTCCTGTACCGCGTAAACGGAATTCTCGGAATGTTAATATCACCGCTATCAATAGTTCTGCCAGACCGCCCAACACCAGTGCCATGCCAAAAGTAAGAATCTCAGGAAACGGCAGCCTGAGTTGAAGCAATGCAACGGCTACAGATGCTTGCACAGTTACTCGAATGATCGTTTTGATGTTGAACCAATATATTTGTTGCCGCCCCATTCGAATGGCGATCAGCCAGTTTGAAGCCAACTGCAACAAAGCCGCTAGACCTGCCAACAAGCTCCCCTGAACGATCTCGTCTGCCATTTGAAATGCAACAGCCAGACACAGTGCCAACGCCGCGACGGTCATTGCTGCCAACCGAAGCAATTGGCGTAAAATGCGAGAAACACTGGCCAACCCGTCTTTGGCGATCCGAAAGGTCAGTGCATTCACAGACCCGAAATCTAGGACCATTACCGTGAGCATCACCGCGCCAAGGAAGGCCCAATGGCCGACCAGTTCGATACCGCCGACCCGTGCAAAATAGCCTATCAGCAGAAAATTGACGCTCGCATTTGACCCAAAGGCAAGCAAAACAAAAATGCGCGAAAGGCGCATGTTTCGTTTGGATTGCGAAAGGCTTTCGTGCTCTGGCATCTTAGTTTTAAAATCCTAATTCATACAAAGACTTTGAAAACGAAGCGGATGATCACTATTTTTGGTAACCAAAATGCACAATCCAGTTCTGATATTTGCGGTCGAACATACGGCTAATTCTTTCACTGCTCTCTACGGGCGAACTTACTCCAACATGTGCAGGGTGAAGCATTGTTCGACTGTCAACGAGGGTCACGTTATCTCTCCAGCGAGACACGGTTTCTCGTGAGAAAAATAATTTCAAGAATTTTCCAACACGAATTTGTCTATTTACGTTTCTGACAAGCTTTTGCCAAAGCGCCATAACTCTGATCTTTACGATCGATTTATTACTCTTTTTGAGTTCATCCACATTCCTAATGGCTTTGGTTGCTGCTTCTTGACTAAACGGAATCCTAAAGTATTCGGAAGAATCTGCCAAGATATCGGAACCTTTCTGCAGCATATTCTCGTATCTTAGGATCTTTACAGAATTTAAAGTAGACATACGTAACGAAATATCAGAATGGTGATCAAGACTCGTAAAAACCTTGCTATCAGAGAAGCCCCACACACGCTTCATTGAGACGGCAACTTCCCGGATGTCTCGCACAGAATACAAGTGCAGGATCTCTCCTGCCTCAACTCCCTCATTGAGGATTTTCGGAAGAAACTCATGAGTCTTAATTAGAAAGAAGTCTTTGGATCTGGCCAATTCTCGAAGCTTGTGCGCTTCTTCGTTGAGTCTGTCAGCAGAATAAAAACCCAAAATATTAAGATCTACGACCACTTCGAAATATTCGCGCAGAAGATTGTAGTTGGCGGTCGAGCCGGAGCGAGGCATTCCATTACAGATAATTAACAATGTCATGCTCCGTATTCAATTGTAGTTAGCGTCAACTTGAGCATGGCTCCAACCTGCATATGTGGCCGCCAGCCCGTCTTTCAAGCTACGCGCATTGTTCCAGCCCAATTCGTGCAAGCGGCGGCTATCCATGAATTTGCGGGGTGTCCCATCTGGTTTTGTAGGGTCGAAGACCAGTTCCGCCTCATACTCCACGACTGCTGCAATCGTCTCTGCCAATTCGCGAATGGAAACCTCTACGCCGCTGCCTACGTTGATCGGCATCTCGCCTGAATAGTCCTTAAGCAAGAACACCAGCGCATCCGCCAGGTCATCCACATGCAAGAACTCGCGCAAGGGCGTGCCTGTGCCCCACAGGGTAACCGTGGGCGCTCCGGCGGCCTTGGCCTCGTGGAACTTGCGCAAAAGGGCTGGCAGCACATGGCTGGTTTGCAGATCGTAATTGTCGCCTGGGCCATACAGGTTGGTGGGCTGCGCGCTGATGAAATTTGCGCCATATTGCTTCCGAAAGGCTTGGCAGAGTTTGATACCGGCGATCTTGGCGATGGCATACCACTCGTTGGTGGGCTCTAACGGCCCGGTCAGCAAAGCATCTTCTCTGATCGGCTGGTCTGCGAATTTCGGGTAGATGCACGAGGAGCCGAGAAATAGCAGTTTCTCCACCCCCACTGCATGGGCTGAAGTAATGACATTCGTCTGTAGCGTGAGGTTATCGGCAAGAAAGTCCACCGGATAGGTGTTGTTGGCGTGAATGCCCCCGACCTTTGCCGCGGCCAGGATGACCGCGTCAGGTTTTTCCGCCTTGAACCATTCGCGCACTGCGTGCTGGTTGGTCAGGTCCAACACATCGCGGCCCGCGGTGATCACATCGCACGGTTCGTAGGCCAAGCGCCGCACCAACGCGCCCCCAACCATGCCGCGATGACCGGCGACGAAAACGCGCTTTCCTGCAAGCTCGAACGCCATGTTAGGTAACCCTCTTTCTTTCGAAACCCATGGTGATAGCGTCCAAGCGGTGCGATGGACGACGCGTTACGTCGAGAACCCTTTCAAGGAGCAGCATGTCTTATCCTTCCGTCGCGACAGGCAAATCCAGCCCGTGTTGCTTAAGCAACGCCACCCGACGGGCGGCCTTCAGATCTTCGGCGACCATCTCCGCACACATTTCTTGCGCTGTGATCTCGGGTAACCAGCCAAGTCTTTCGTTTGCTTTCGTCGGATCACCCAACAGCGTCTCCACCTCGGCCGGCCGGAAATAACGCGGGTCAATCCGCATGATAATATCGCCGGGCTTGACCGCCGGGGCCGAGTCGGAGGTGACGGCGGTCACCTTGGCGACCTCATCCACACCTTCGCCAATGAACGCCAATTCGATGCCCAGTTCGGCGGCCGACCACGAGATGAATTCGCGCACGCTGTATTGCACGCCCGTCGCAATCACATAGTCGGTTGGCATGTCTTGCTGCAGCATCATCCACTGCATCCGGACGTAGTCCTTGGCGTGGCCCCAATCCCGCAAACTGTCGATATTGCCCATGTACAGGCACTCCTCGAGCCCCTGTGCGATGTTGGCCATGCCGCGGGTGATCTTGCGTGTGACGAAGGTTTCGCCGCGGCGTGGGCTTTCATGGTTGAACAGAATACCGTTGCAGGCGTGCATGCCGTAAGCTTCACGGTAGTTCACGACAATCCAGTAAGCGTACATCTTCGCAACCGCGTAGGGCGACCGCGGATGGAACGGGGTCGTTTCACGCTGTGGCGTTTCCTGCACGAGGCCGTACAATTCCGAGGTCGATGCCTGGTAGAACCGCGTTTTCTTTTCCAGCCCAAGGAACCGAATGGCCTCCAACAGGCGCAGGGTCCCGATGGCGTCCACGTCGGCGGTGTATTCGGGCGCTTCGAAGCTGACGGCCACGTGGGATTGGGCGCCCAGGTTGTACACTTCGTCCGGCTCAACTTCGCGCAAGATGCGGGTCAGGTTCGAGCTGTCGGTCAGGTCGCCGTAGTGCAATTTCAGGCGCTGGTTTTCCGTGTGCGCATCTTCGTAGATGTGGTCGATGCGCTGCGTGTTGAACAGCGAAGCCCGGCGTTTGATGCCGTGCACTTCGTATCCCTTTTCCAAAAGGAACTCGGCCAGGTAACTTCCGTCCTGGCCCGTAATCCCTGTGATCAGTGCCGTCTTTGCCATCGCGTCCTCATTCAGCCTTTCGCCCCTTGCCCGCGGGAGTAGACATCTTCGTATCGAATGATGTCATCCTCACCCAAATAGGCGCCGGTCTGTACTTCGATTAAAACCATTGGAAATTTGCCCGGATTCTCCATCCGGTGCTTGGACCCGAGCGGGATGTAAACCGATTGGTTCTCGCTCACGATCATTACCTCGTCATCCACCGTGACCTGCGCCGTGCCTTCGACGACAATCCAGTGCTCCGACCGGTGCATGTGCGATTGCAGGCTGAGCGCTGCGCCGGGCTTCACAACGATGCGTTTCACCTGAAAGCGCGGCCCAAGCGCCAGCGTTTCGAACCATCCCCACGGACGATGGTCCCGTGTGAACTCCGTCGCCTGCTTTGCGCCTTTTTCTTTCAAGGAGGCTACGGCTTTTTTAACGTCCTGAGATCGGCTGGCGTCGGCCACCAGAACGGCATCCGATGTCGCGACCACGATGGTGTCTTTGAGGCCAATGCCGACCAGTTCAATCCCGTCGGATTCGGCGCGCAGCATCGAATCTTCACAATCGATCGCCGTTGCGGGGCCGTCCGTGACCATCGACCCGCCGCGTTCCCGCCAGACCGCGCTCCAATCGCCCAGGTCAGACCACGCGCCGCCGTAGGGCACCACGCTCAGCTTCTCGGTTTTCTCCATGATCGCGAAATCGATCGAGATGTCCTCGACCCGCGCCCAAGGTTCTTCGGCCAGTCGGAAAAAATTGAGATCGCTGCGCATCGCATCGACGGCTTCTGCGACCGGGCCGATCAGTTTGGGCGCATGCTGTTCGAAGGCCGTGATCATGGCCTCGGCGGTGAACAGAAAAATCCCCGCATTCCAGAGGAACTTGCCGCTTTCCAGCATGGATTGTGCGGTCTGGTGATCGGGCTTTTCCACGAAGCGGGTCAGTGCGACCGGGCCGCTGTCCGGCGCCTCGGACAACTCTAGAAACCCGTAGCCCGTTTCGGGGCGGTCCGGCGCAATGCCGAATGTCAAGATATCGCCCCGTTCGGCGGCGGGCTGACCAATTGCAATGGCGCGCCGGAACGCTTCCGGATCTTCGATGACGTGGTCGGTCGGGGCCACCAGCATCAGCGTTTTCGGGTCGCTTTTTGCCAAGTGCAGCGCGGCGGCGAGGATCGCCGGTGCCGTGTTCCGGCCGTCCGGTTCGATCAGGATCGTTCCGTCGTCGATCCCGGTTTCGGCCAATTGCTCGGTGACGATGAAGCGAAAATCGCTGCCGGTAATCACCAACGGAGCCGCAAAGCCGGCGCCGGACATCCGCTTGGCCGTCGACTGAAAGAGCGTCTCTTCACCGACGAGGCGGGTGAACTGTTTCGGGTAGCTTTTGCGACTCAGGGGCCACAGCCGCGTGCCCGAGCCGCCGCACAACAAGACCGGTGTAATCATCGAAGCCGTCTCCGCACGAAAATCAGGTCCGCTATAAGTCGGGGCTGTGCTGTAGGCTAGGATTTCTTTGAACCCCGCAGCGGGATAGCCACGCGCTGCCCTCCATTTGGGTGGGTGGATACGCGGGATGCAGCGGCAAAAGGCAAGCTGCGGTTGCCGTGGATGTGGGCGGGCTGTTGGCCCGATCCCGCGACGGGTGGCACAAACCTGCACAACTGCATCCTGAGGAGCGGCTTGCTGCGTTAACCTCTTTGCGCGTCGCCCCGAACCGCGCGCGCCCACGCCCGGCCATATTGGCACCGCGTCCAAAGGGTGCTTTGCGACGCACCGAATGCGCCGGGTCCATCTCGCGACGGATTGCACGGGCGCGTTAGTCATTTTGCCGCGTGCCTGTCTTTTTGGCGTCTCGCCTATTCTTTCAACGAAGCTGTAATCAAATCGCCCTCCTGAAATTTACCATTTGATAAAAAATCGGACCCGTGTCAGCCTGACCGGGACAAAACGCCATTCGCTCACAGGGAAAGGGACCCGATGACGAACAGCCCTTGGACCCCCGGGATCGCACCGGGCCGGCTTGATGCCGACACGCTCTCCGAGAATTTTGCGGATTTGCATGCGCCGCTGGACGACCACGAAGCGCTGGTTGCGGCGGACCGCTGCTATTTCTGCCATGATGCGCCTTGCATCACGGCATGCCCGACCTCGATCGACATTCCGCTGTTCATTCGCCAGATCGCGACCGGAACGCCCGAGGCTGGGGCCAAGACGATTTTCGACCAGAATATTCTGGGGGGCATGTGCGCCCGGGTGTGTCCGACTGAAACCTTGTGTGAAGAAGCCTGCGTGCGCGAAGTCGCCGAGGGCAAGCCGGTGCTTATCGGGCAATTGCAACGCTACGCCACGGACCGGCTGATGGGGCAGGGTGTGCATCCCTATGACCGGGCACCCGCAAGCGGCAAGCGTGTCGCGGTTGTCGGTGCCGGACCGGCAGGGCTGGCCTGTGCCCATCGTCTGGCCATGCACGGCCATGAAGTTGTGATGTACGACGCCCGCCCGAAGGCGGGGGGACTCAATGAATACGGGATCGCCTATTACAAGACGGTCGGCGGATTTGCCGAGGCCGAGGTCGATTGGCTGCTGCAGATCGGTGGAATCACCCTCGTTCAGGGCAAGGCGCTTGGCCGCGACATGAGCCTCGCCGACCTCAGCGCCGAGAATGACGCGGTGTTTCTTGGGATGGGCCTGTCCGGCGTGAACGCCCTGTGTGCAGATGGTGAAACGCGCGACGGTGTTCTGGACGCCGTGGGCTTCATTTCGGATCTGCGGCAGGCGGGCGATCTGGCGGGCTTGCCAGTCGGGCGGAACGTAGTCGTGATCGGCGGTGGCATGACGGCCATTGATGCGGCCGTTCAATCCAAGCTTCTGGGCGCCGAGAACGTCACCCTTCTTTATCGGCGCGGGCGCGATGCCATGCCGGCCAGCCGTTATGAACAGGACCTTGCCGCGTCCAAAGGGGTGCGGTTCATCTTCAACGCCATGCCGATCGAGGTTCTGGGCAACGGATCGGTCACGGCCTTGCGGGCCGAGTACACCACCTCCGAAGGGCGCAGTCTTGTCGGTACGGGTGAGACCTTCGACATCCCGGCCGATCAGGTGCTCAAGGCCATCGGCCAGACGCTGGAAGGCCAACCAGACGGGTTGGAGCTGGCGGGCGGAAAGATCGCCGTGACCGGGGCCGGGCGCACCTCAACCGACGGTGTCTGGGCCGGTGGCGATTGTGCCGCTGGTGGTGACGACCTGACCGTGACCGCAGTCGCGGAAGGCCGCGACGCCGCCGAAGACATCCACGCCGCGCTCATGTCCTGAGCCGACCTGAACCAGACCAACCGGACCAAGCGGGGTTTCAGTCGAAACGCCCTCCGGCCGACCCAAAGGGAGACAGACCCATGGCAGACCTTTCTTCAGACTTCCTCGGCATCAAATCCCCGAACCCGTTCTGGCTGGCCTCGGCCCCGCCGACGGACAAGGCTTACAACGTCGTGCGGGCCTTCGAGGCCGGGTGGGGCGGTGTCGTCTGGAAGACACTGGGCGAAGCCGGCCCGCCGATCGTCAACGTCAACGGGCCACGCTATGGCGCCATCTGGGGGGCGGATCGACGGCTTTTGGGCCTCAACAACATCGAATTGATCACCGACCGTCCGCTGGAGGTGAACCTCCAGGAGATCAAACAGGTCAAGCGTGATTGGCCGGACCGGGCGATGATCGTGTCGCTGATGGTGCCCTGCGTCGAAGAAGCGTGGAAAGCCATCCTTCCATTGGTCGAAGACACCGGCGCGGATGGGATCGAATTGAACTTCGGTTGCCCGCACGGGATGAGCGAACGCGGCATGGGCTCGGCCGTGGGGCAGGTGCCCGAGTATATCGAGATGGTCACCCGGTGGTGCAAGCAGAACACCCGCATGCCGGTGATCGTGAAGCTGACGCCCAACATCACCGATGTGCGCTATCCGGCCCGGGCCGCCAAGGCGGGCGGGGCGGATGCGGTGTCGCTCATCAACACGATTTCGTCGATCACGTCGGTTGATCTGGGCACCTTCAGCCCCGAGCCCTCCATTGACGGCAAAGGCTCCCATGGCGGGTATTGTGGCCCGGCGGTCAAGCCGATTGCCTTGAACATGGTGGCCGAGATTGCCCGCGATCCGGAAACCCACGGATTGCCGATTTCGGGCATTGGCGGCGTCACCACGTGGCGCGATGCAGCCGAATTCCTGGCCCTTGGCGCCGGCACGGTGCAGGTCTGCACGGCGGCGATGACCTACGGATTCAAGATCGTCGAAGAGATGAAATCGGGCCTCTCTCAGTATCTGGACGAAAGCGGCCAGAGCCTGGATGACCTGATCGGGCGGGCCGTCCCGAACGTGACGGATTGGCAGTATCTGAACCTCAACTACGTCACCAAGGCCCGAATCAACCAGGATCTCTGCATTTCCTGCGGGCGTTGCTACGCAGCCTGCGAAGACACCTCGCACCAGGCCATTTCCATGACCGAAGATCGTGTCTTTGATGTGATTGATGAGGAATGCGTGGCCTGCAACCTCTGCGTGAATGTCTGCCCGGTGGAAGACTGCATCACGATGGAGCGGCTTGAAGAAGGCGTCGTCGACGCGCGGACCGGCAAGACGATCTCGGACGACTACGCCAACTGGACCACACATCCCAATAACCCGTCCGCGCAGGCGGCCGAGTAAGGCGGGACAGAAAAAAAGCATTTCGGGGGGCTGCGGCCCCCCGTGTCTTGTGTGCGATCGCGGTTAGGGCGCGGGCGCCAGCATGCTGCGGAACAGCCCGTCCAAATACCCTTCGGCTTCCGTGAACGGATCGCGCTCCGGCCCGAGAACGGCGCGCACCTGCACGTCGAAATCGGCATAGTGTTGGGTCAGGGACCAGATCGAAAAGATCAGGTGGTGCGGGTCGACCGGCGCGATTTTCCCGGCCTCGGACCAGGCGCGGATCACCTCGGCCTTGTCGTCCACCAGTGTCTTCAGGTCGGTCGCAAGCGCCTCTCCGATGCGCGGCGCGCCTTGCACGATCTCCTGCGCGAACAACCGGGATTCACGCGGGAAATCGCGGCTCAGCTCCAGTTTGCGGCGCACATAAGCCAGCACCTCGTCGGTTGGGTCGCCGTTCGGATCCAGCGCCCGCAGCGGGTCGAGCCAGGTGTCCATCAACTCGCTCAGCAAGCTGACATGGATCGCGTCCTTGGTCGGGAAATAATAGAGCAAATTCGGTTTCGAGAGACCGGCCTCGCGCGCAATCTGGTCGACCGTGGCCCCGCGGAATCCGTGCTGCGAGAACACGTTCAAAGCCGCTTCCAGGATGGCGGCTCGGTTCTTGCGCTGGATGCGTGTCTGGCCGGGCTGGTCCTTCATGCGCGCCGGGCCGCCCTGGGTTCACAGAGCGCCCAACCGATGGGCAGGTTTTGCGGGTTCGCCATCCTTTGCACCGCTTGTTTCCCGTCGTTAACGTTCAATTCATTGACTGGACCGTCCCCTCTGCTAGCGTGAGTTTGACCGGTTGGTCAAAAAGAAAAGACAACACTGTCGCGTCGCAGCAGAATGCGCCACGGCTCTGACAGAAGGGACACGACCATGCCAGCCCCCGGCGAAAACATGAAAATCAATGGCGAGCGTCTTTGGGACTCGTTGATGGAAATGGCGAAGATCGGGCCGGGCATCGCGGGCGGAAACAACCGCCAGACCCTAACTGACGAAGACGCCGAGGGCCGTGCCCTGTTCCAGTCCTGGTGTGAAGCGGCCGGGATGACGATGGGTGTCGACACGATGGGCAACATGTTCGCCCGCCGCGAAGGCACCGATCCGGATGCCCTGCCGGTCTATGTGGGCTCGCATCTCGACACGCAGCCGACCGGCGGCAAGTATGATGGCGTGCTTGGGGTCCTCGGCGGGTTGGAGATCATTCGCTCGCTCAACGATCTGGGCATCAAGACCAAACACCCCATCGTCGTGACCAACTGGACCAACGAGGAAGGCACGCGATTTGCACCGGCGATGCTGGCCTCGGGCGTTTTTGCCGGAAAGCACACGCAAGACTGGGCCTATGACCGCGTGGATGCCGACGGCAAGCGGTTCGGCGACGAGTTGAAGCGCATCGGGTGGGTTGGGGATGAACCCGTTGGCGATCGCAAGATGCACGCCTTTTTCGAGCTGCACATCGAACAGGGTCCGATCCTCGAGGCCGAGAACAAGGATATCGGCGTGGTCACGCATGGACAGGGTTTGCGGTGGATCGAATGCACGGTCACCGGCAAGGAAAGCCACACAGGCTCGACCCCGATGCATATGCGCAAGAACGCAGGCCGCGGATTGGCGCGGGTGACCGAACTGGTCCACGAGATTGCGATGAAGAACCAGCCCAACGCCGTGGGTGCCATCGGGCATATCGACGTGTATCCCAACAGCCGGAACATCATTCCCGGCAAGGTCGTCTTCACCGTCGATATGCGCACGCACCTGCTGGATAAGCTCAACGGTATGGTCGACGAATTCATGGAGCGCGCCCCGAAGCTGTGCGAAGAGATCGAGACCGAGTTTTCCTGTGAAATCGTCGGCCAGTTCGACCCGCCTGCCTTTGACGAAGGCTGCGTCACCGCCGTGCGCGAAGCGGCCGAGCGGTTGGGCTACAGTCACATGGATATCGTCTCGGGCGCGGGCCATGACGCGTGCTGGATCAACGATCTCTATCCAACGGCGATGGTCATGTGCCCGTGCGAAGACGGGCTCAGCCACAACGAAGCCGAGGAGATCAGCCCAGAATGGGCCACGGCCGGGGCGAACGTCCTGTTCCACGCGGTGGTCGAGACGGCTGGTATTGTCGATTAATGCCGGTCCGGGCCGCGGCCTGGGTGCGGATCAACGGAATGCAAACGAAGGACGCGGAGGGTTCTCATGTCCAAAGTCATCAAAGGCGGAACGGTTGTCACGGCGGATTTGAGCTATGAAGCCGATGTCCTGATCGAAAACGGCATGATCACCGAGATCGGCCAGAACCTGTCAGGCGACGAGGTGCTGGACGCCACCGGCTGCTATGTCATGCCCGGTGGGATTGACCCCCATGTCCACTTGGAAATGCCCTTCATGGGCACCTATTCCAGCGACGACTTTGAAAGCGGCACGCGTGCTGGCTTGGCGGGCGGCACCACGATGGTTGTCGACTTTTGTCTGCCGAACCAGGGCGAAGGTCTGCATGATGCGCTGAAGCGGTGGGATAACAAATCGACCCGCGCGAACTGCGATTATTCCTTCCACATGGCGGTGACCTGGTGGGGCGAGCAAGTCTTCAACGACATGGAAAGCGTTGTCCGGGACCGTGGCATCAACACGTTCAAGCATTTCCTCGCCTATAAAGGCGCGTTGATGGTCAACGACGACGAGCTTTTTGCCTCCTTCAACCGCCTGTCCGAACTGGGCGCGACAGCGATGGTGCACGCCGAAAACGGCGATGTGGTCGCCGAACTGACGGCCAAACTGCTGGCCGAGGGCAACACCGGCCCCGAGGGCCACGCCTATTCGCGCCCCTCGCAGGTCGAAGGCGAAGCCACGAACCGCGCGATCATGATCGCCGATATGGCCGGTGTGCCGCTTTATGTGGTGCATGTCTCCTGCGAGGAGGCGCATGAAGCCATCCGCCGCGCCCGATCCCTGGGCAAGCGGGTCTGGGGCGAGCCGCTGATCCAGCATCTGACCTTGGATGAAAGCGAATACTTCAATCAGGATTGGGACCACGCCGCCCGCCGCGTGATGTCACCGCCTTTCCGCAACAAGAAGCATCAGGACAGCCTGTGGAACGGGTTGATGTCGGGCTCGCTGTCGGTTTGTGCGACGGACCATTGCGCCTTCACGACCGAGCAGAAACGCTATGGCGTGGGGGATTTCTCGAAGATCCCGAACGGCACGGGCGGATTGGAAGACCGGATGCCGATGCTGTGGACACATGGCGTGGCCACCGGTCGTCTGACCCCGAACGAGTTCGTGGCCATCACCTCGACCAACATCGCCAAGATCCTGAACTGCTACCCGAAGAAAGGGGCCGTACTGGTGGGCGCGGATGCCGACCTTGTTGTCTGGGACCCAGAGAAATCCAAGACGATCACCGCCGGCGCGCAGCAATCCTCGATTGATTACAACGTCTTCGAGGGCAAAGAGGTCAAAGGCCTGCCGCGCTTCACCCTGACCCGGGGGCAGGTCGCGATCCATGATGGCGAGGTGCGCACGCAGGAAGGGCACGGCAAGTTCGTCGCGCGCGAACCGAATGCAACGGTCAACCGGGCGCTAAGCACCTGGAAAGAACTGACCGCACCGCAGCCGGTTCAGCGCACCGGCATTCCGGCAACGGGGGTCTAGGCGCACATGCTCAGCCAAACAGAGATCGATGACGTCGCGGGGGAGGGCGAGGTCTCAATGGCTCAGGACGAAAAGGCAAAGGTCATCGAGGCGCGCGACGTCTCGTTGACCTTTCAGACGGGCGACGGCCCGGTGCACGCGTTGAAAGACGTGAACCTCACGATCCACAAAGGGGATTTCGTCAGCTTCATCGGCCCCTCCGGCTGCGGGAAGACCACGTTTCTTCGGGCGGTGGCTGCGTTGGAACACCCCACCGGCGGCACCTTGACCGTGAACGGGATGACCCCGGATGAGGCGCGCCGCCAGCGCGCTTATGGCTACGTGTTCCAGGCCGCCGGTCTGTATCCGTGGCGCAGCATCGAGAAGAACATCAAGCTGCCGTTGGAGATCATGGGCTTCGACCGGGCAGAACAGGACCGCCGGGCCGAGGATGTCCTGAAACTGGTTGATCTGGAGGGGTTCGGTCAGAAATTCCCCTGGCAGCTGTCGGGTGGGATGCAACAACGCGCCTCGATCGCGCGGGCCTTGGCGTTTGATGCCGATCTGCTGCTGATGGATGAGCCGTTCGGCGCCCTGGACGAAATCGTGCGCGACCATCTGAACGAACAGCTTCTCGCGCTTTGGGCGCGGACGGAGAAAACCATCGGGTTCGTGACCCACTCCATCCCCGAAGCCGTCTACCTTTCGACCAAGATCGTGGTCATGTCCCCGCGTCCGGGCCGGATCACGGACGTGATCGAAAGCGATCTGCCGAAGGAGCGCCCGCTGGATATTCGCGACACGCCCGAGTTTCTGGCCATCGCCCACCGGGTGCGCGAGGGACTGCGGGCAGGGCATGCCTATGATGATTGAACCGGCCCTCTTCCCCGCCGAAAAGGGCGCAGGACCGGGCGCGCCCGTGCCGGACTGGTCGCCGAGACCCGCGCGGCCCGAAGATGCCGAGGCCTGCGCCGATATTCTGAACGATTGGATCGACGCGCGCCCCTGGATGCCGCGCGTGCACTCCAAGGCCGATGTCCGCGCCTTCTACCGGGATTTCGTCTTCGCGGAGCGGCAGGTGTGGGTGGCAGGTGATCCGGTGGCGGGGTTTCTGGCCTTGGATGCGGCCGGTGGCATGGTCACGGCGCTTTACGTGGCGCGGCCGGGCGAAGGGGTGGGCAAAGCGCTGCTCGATTTCGCGAAAGACGGGCGGGACAGTTTGGAGCTCCACACCTTCCAGGCAAATGCCGGCGCGCGACGCTTCTACGCCCGCGAAGGGTTCGACGAGGTGGCCCATACGGACGGCGACAACGAAGAAGGGTTGCCCGACGTTCTGCTGCGCTGGCGGAGGGCAGTGTCATGACGGGGATGGTAGATCCGAACGTGCCCGCCGCGCGCGGGGCAGGCGGGTTGCCGGACTGGGTGACCGCCACGCTGTCGGCGGTGATCCCTGTTCTGACCGTCGTCGGGGCCATCGTCGCCCTTTGGTATGCGGCCTCGGTGGGGATGAACCGGGCCTGGACGTTGGACCAGATGGAACGCCGGGGCCTTGAGATGTCCACGATGGAGATCGTGGCCGACACGATGAACCAGGAACGGCCGGTCCTGCCGACCCCACATCAGGTGTTCGGGGAATTGTGGGACACCACCGTCGGTCAGCCAATCCTGCGGGAACGGCGCGGCGAACTGCAGGGCAATCCCCGGAACCTTGTGTTTCACGCCTATCACACGCTGGCGCCCACCTTGATGGGCTTTGCGATCGGCACCTTTCTGGGCGTGCTTCTGGCGGTGGGGATCGTGCACAACCGGGCGATGGATATGTCGGTCATGCCCTGGGCCATTGCCAGCCAGACCATCCCGATCCTGGCGATTGCGCCCATCATCGTGGTGGTTGTGTCAAACCTGCCCGCGCTCAACGCGGCGGTCGACAACGGGGTGATCAGCGAAGAGATGAAGCTTTTGATCCCCAAGGCGCTGATCTCCAGTTACCTCAGTTTCTTCCCGGTGGTCGTCGGGATGGTGGCCGGCCTGCGCAGCCCGGGCGGGATGGATCTTGACCTCATGCGCACCTACTCGGCCAGCAGCCCGCAGACCTTCTGGAAGCTGCGGCTGCCCGCGTCGGTTCCATTTCTGTTCACGTCCCTCAAGGTCTCGATCGCAGCGGCGCTTGTCGGCACGATCGTGGCCGAGTTACCGACCGGCGCGCGGTTCGGTTTGGGCGCGCGTCTTTTGACCGGCAGCTATTACGGGCAGACCATCCAGATATGGTCCGCGCTGTTCATGGCGGCGATTTGCGCGGCAGCGCTCGTCGTGATCTTGGGCGCGCTGGAAAAACTGGTCCTGCGGCGGATGGGGGTGCGCCCATGAGGGATGTGCGACGCTCCCGCTTGCGCGGATCGCCCCGCCCCCCCTCCCGCAAGGAGGGTGTGGCATGAGCATGGTGTCCCTTGATCAAGCGACGCGCCCCAACCGCTGGCTGATGCCGGCAGCGGGCGCCGCCATCGTCCTGCTGGCGTTTTCCACCGACTGGCGCCTTGGCGTCTTCTTCGCCGCGTGGTTCGGGCCCTGGGCCGTGAATGTGCTTTTGGCCAACGGGCGTGTCGGCGGCGCCGGTGCCATTGTCCCCATCCTGTTCGGCGTCACGCTGTTGGGTCTTTGGGAACTTGCGGTGCGCCTGTACGAGATCAGCCCGATTATCCTGCCAGCGCCGAGCGCGATCTGGGCCCAGATGGTCGCCTCGACCGACGTGCTTTGGGCCGACTTCCAGCAAACCATTCTGAAGGGTGCGTTGTCGGGCTATATCATCGGATGCGGGGCCGCATTCCTGATGGCGCTGGCCGTGGACCGGTCGGGCTTTCTGCAGCGGGGCCTCTTGCCGGTCGGCAATTTCATCGCGGCGCTTCCGATCGTGGGGACGGCCCCGATCTTCGTGATGTGGTTCGGGTTCGGCTGGCAGTCGAAGGCGGCCGTCGTGGTTGCGATGGTGTTTTTCCCAATGCTGGTCAACTGCGTACAGGGGCTCAAAGCCTCGGACGCGATGCAGCGGGATTTGATGCGCACTTATGCCGCCAGCTACGCGCAAAGCCTTGTGAAACTGCGCTTGCCGACCGCGATGCCGTTCATCTTCAATGGCTTGAAGATCTGCACAACACTTGCGCTGATCGGGGCAATTGTGGCTGAATTTTTTGGCTCGCCCACGGTGGGCATGGGGTTCCGCATCAAAATCGAAATGGGGCGGCTCGCCATGGATATGGTCTGGGCAGAGATCGCCGTGGCCGCGCTGGCGGGGTCGGGCTTTTACGGGCTGGTTGTCCTGATCGAGCGGCGCATGACCTTTTGGCATCCGTCGCAGCGGCGGGGATGAGACACAAGATACCAATGAACCAACATTCAACATGGAGGGAATGACATGAAACATCTTTTGGTAGGCGCAGCCGCGCTTGGCCTGGCAGCGGGGGCTGCTCAGGCGCAAGACGAGGTCACCTTGCAGCTGCAATGGGTGACCCAGTCCCAGTTTGCCGGCTACTACGTGGCGCTGGAGAACGGCTATTACGACGAGGAAAACCTCGACGTGACGATCCAGCCCGGTGGCCCGGACATCGCACCGCCGCAGGTGTTGGCCGGTGGCGGCGCCGACGTGATGCTGAACTGGATGCCGTCGGCCCTGGCCGCACGCGAGCGGGGCCTGCCGGTTGTGAACATCGCACAGCCCTTTGTCCGGTCGGGTCTGATGCTGACCTGTTGGGCCGATACGGGCATTACCGAACCGGCCGATCTGGCAGGCAAGACCGTCGCACACTGGTTCTTCGGCAACGAATACCCGTTCCTGAGCTGGATGAGCCAGTTGGGCATCGGCACGGATGGCGGCGATGGCGTGACCCTGCTGCAGGCAGGCTTCAACGTTGACCCGCTGCTGCAGCGCCAGGCCGACTGCATCTCGACCATGACCTACAACGAGTACTGGCAGATCATCGACGCCGGCGTCACGCCGGAAGAGCTGGTGACCTTCCGCTACGAGGATTACGGCGTTGCGACGCTGGAAGACGGGATCTGGGCGCTGGAAGAAAACCTTTCGGACCCGGCCTTTGTCGACAAGATGGTGCGCTTTGTCCGTGCATCGATGCGCGGGTGGGCCTGGGCGGCCGAGAACCCCGATGATGCGGCCATGATCGTGCTGGACTACGATGAAACCGGCGCACAGACCGAAGAGCACCAGTTGCGCATGATGGGCGAGATTGCCCTTCTGGTCGCTGGCGGCGACGGCACGCTGGACCCGGCCGCTTATGAGCGGACGGTGGCGACGCTGCTGGCGGGCGGGTCGGACCCGGTCATCACGGCCGAACCCGAAGGCGCATGGACCAGCGACATCACGGACGCGGCCCTGGCGAACTGAGTTTCGCGCCCGGATTGGGCGTGAACCGCGGATGAGACGACGCGCGGCCCCTTGATCGGGGGCCGCGCGTTTCTGTTTCGTGTCGCTGTGCCGGTGGCATCAGACCTCGCACCCGTCAAGATACGCGCCCGCGCGCGACATGGCAGCGAACCCTTGTGGCTTGGGCGCGCGAAGGGGGAACAGCGTGGTGGTGAGTTGGGAAGGTGCGCGACGGTGGGGGCGCAAGCAGGGGCGTCGTCTTGGGCTGTCGACGCGATTTGCGCGCCGCAACGCCGCGCGCGCCGCTTTTTGGCCCGCGCGCCTAGGACGACGCGCGGGCCGAGCTTGATTTACGCGGCGGAGTCGACCGCGCGTTTGGCCATCACGTTGACCAGATGCGCCCGGTAGTCTGCGCTGGCGTGGATATCGCTCAGCATCCCGTCCGCCGATGCGGCGACGCCGTCCGCCGAGGCGCCCGAGAACTCAGCGCCAAGCGCGCTTTCCAGTCCACCATGGCGGAACACTCCGTCCGACCCGGCCCCGGTGACGGCGACGCGCACAGCGCCCCCGCTTTCCGACACGAACACGCCGACCATCGCATAGCGGGACGCGGGGTTCGGGAACTTGGCGTACCCGGCCTTTGACGGAATGGGGAACCGGACGGCCGTGATGATTTCGCCGTCTTCCAAGGCCGTTGTGAACATGCCCTGGAAGAAGTCGTCGGCGGAAATCTCGCGCGTGTTGGTGACGACCGTTGCCCCCAGGCCCAGAACCGCCGACGGGTAGTCGGCCGCCGGGTCGTTGTTGGCAATCGAGCCGCCAATCGTCCCCACGGCGCGCACCGCAGGATCGCCAATCCCGCCCGCCAGCTTGGCCAGCGCCGGAATGTGGGCCTGCACATCTGCGTTGCCCGCGACGTCGGCATGCGCCGTTGCGGCACCGATGGTGATGCTTCCGTCATCCATGCAGATGCCCTTCATCCCGTCGATGCTGCGCACATCCACCACGTCCGTTGGCGCGGCGAGGTGCTGCTTCATCGTTGGCAGAAGGGTCTGCCCACCGGACAGGACCTTTCCGTCCTCGGCCGCGCCCAAGGCCGCGACCGCATCGTCCAAAGAAGAGGCTTTGTGATACTTCGTCTCGTACATCGTGCGTCTCCTTACTCTGCCGCCATGGCGGTTTTGGCCGATTGCAGCGCCATCCACACCGCTTGCGGTGTCGCGGGCATTTGCAGATCGTTCGTGCCGATCGCATCCGTGATGGCGTTGATGACCGCCGGCGGCGCCCCGATGGCCCCGGCCTCGCCGCAGCCCTTCAGGCCGAGCGGGTTGTTGGGCGAGGGGGTGCAGCCATGATCAAGCACGAAGCTTGGCACGTTGTCGGCGCGCGGCATCTGGTAGTCCATGTAGGACCCCGTCAGCAGCTGCCCGTCATCGTCATAGACCACACCTTCGCACAGTGCCTGGCCAATACCCTGGACGAGGCCGCCATGCACCTGACCTTCCACGATCATCGGGTTGATGATGGTGCCAAAGTCGTCAACGGCGGTGAAGCTGACCAGATCGGTCACACCCGTTTCCGGGTCGACCTCGACCTCGGCGATCAGAGCACCGGACGGGAAGGAGAAGTTGACCGGATCGAAGAAGGACGTCTCCTTCAAGCCGGGCTCCATTCCTTCGGGCAGGTTGTGGCCGGTGTAGGCGGCCAGGCCGACCTCGTGCCAGCCCATCGCCCTGTCTGTGCCCGCAACCTTGGCTTCACCGCCTTCGATGACAATGTCATCTTCCGACGCTTCCAGCACATGGGCCGCGATCTTCTTGGCTTTTTCCTCGACCTTGTCGAGCGCCTTCATGACCGCACTCATGCCCACCGGTCCGGACCGCGAACCGTAGGTGCCCATCCCGAACTGGGTCTTGTCGGTGTCGCCATGCACGATCGACACATTGTCGATCGGTAGACCGAAGCGATCGGCCACCAACTGCGCAAAGGTCGTCTCGTGGCCTTGGCCGTGGCTATGGCAGCCCGTCAGTACCTCAACGGTGCCCACGGGGTTCACCCGCACTTCGGCCGATTCCCACAGACCAACTGCGGCCCCGAGAGAACCAACCGCCGCCGACGGTGCGATGCCACAGGCTTCGACGAAGGTCGAATACCCCATGCCCCGCAGTTTGCCACGGGCCGCACTTTCGGCTTTGCGCGCGGCAAAGCCTGCCACGTCCGCCGCAGCCTGCGCCTTGTCGAGGATCGTGAAGTAGTCACCGCTGTCGTATTGCAGGATGACCTGCGTCTGATACGGGAACTCCTTGATGAAGTTGCGGCGGCGCAACTCGGCAGGGTCCATGCCCATCTCGCGCGCTGCCGTCTCGATCATCCGTTCGATCATGTAGGTGGCTTCCGGGCGCCCCGCGCCGCGATAGGCGTCGACCGGCACCGTGTTGGTGTGGACCGCGCGCACCGTGCCGTAGATGGCCGGCATGTCATACACACCGGACCAAAGCGTGCCATAAAGGTAGGTCGGCGTCGCCGTCGCAAAGAGCGAGACGTAGGCCCCGATATTGGCGATCGTATCGACGTGGAACCCGACGATCTTTCCGTCCGCATCAAAGCCCATCTTGGCCTTGGTGACGTGGTCCCGGCCGTGCGCGTCGGTCATGAACGCCTCGGAGCGATCCGATGTCCATTTCACCGACCGCCCGGTTTTCATCGACGCCCAGAGGCACGCGATTTCTTCGGGGTAGATGTAGATCTTGGACCCGAACCCACCGCCAACATCCGGCGCAATGACGCGCAGCTTGTGCTCTGGCGCGACCTGGTAGAACGCGCTGAGGACCAAGCGGGCCACATGCGGGTTCTGGCTGGTGGTGTAGAGGGTGTAGTGGTCTTCGGCCTCGTCGAAGATGGCGACCGCGCTACGCGGTTCCATCGCGTTGGGGCTGAGACGGTTGTTGGTGATGTCCATCTCGGTGATGTGATGGGCACCGGACATGGCCGCTTCGGTCGCGGCCTCGTCCCCGATCTCCCAATTGAAGATCAGGTTGCCGGGCACGTTGCTGTGCACTTGCGGTGCGCCGTCTTCCAATGCCTTGTCGGCAAACACCGCTGCCGGCATCTCTTCATAGTCCACGGCCACCATTTCGGCCGCCCGGCGGGCCAGATCCTGCGTTTCTGCAATCACCACGGCCACCGCGTCGCCCACATAGCGCGCCATTTCGGTGACCATCGGGTTCCAGACGCCGCATTGCATCGGGTTGCCGTCTTTCGAGGTGATGGCCCAACCGGTGATGATGTCGCCGATCCCATCGGCCTTCATATCCGGGCCCGTGTGGACGGCAATCACGCCCTCCATCGCCTCGGCTTCGGAGGCGTCAATCCCGGTCACGCGCGCATGGGCGTGCGGGCTCCGCACAAAGGCTGCGTAGGCCTGATTGTCCATCCGGATATCGTCGGTGTATTTGCCCTTGCCGGTGATGAACCGCTTGTCTTCCTTTCGCGCCACGCGGGCGCCGATACCTTCGCTCATCGTCGTTCTCCCTTATTCCGCAGCTTTCGACATGCCATCCATCTGTCCGGCGGCATCTTCGATGGCGCGGACGATGTTGTGATAGCCGGTGCAGCGGCAGATATTGCCCTCAAGCTCGTGGCGAATGGCCTCTTCGGTCAGGGCTTTGCCCTCGGCCTTGTAGCGGTTCACCATATCGATACCCGACATGATCATGCCGGGCGTGCAGAACCCGCACTGGAGGCCATGATGGGCATTGAAGGCGGTTTGCATCGGGTGCAGATCGTCCTTCCCGGGGGCAATCCCTTCGATCGTGGTCACATCAGCGCCGTCAAGCGATGCGGCCAGAACCGTGCAGGATTTCACCGCGCGCCCATCCACATGCACGACACAGGCGCCGCACTGGCTGGTGTCGCACCCCACATGGGTGCCTGTCAGGCGCAGGTTCTCGCGCAGGAAATCCGACAGCAGGGTTGTGTCGGGCACATCCCGGCTGACCGCCTTTCCATTGACCGTCATTTTGACGTTGCTCATGTTTGTCCTCCCTTCCAACGGGCACGGCGCCCGCGTTGTGATCTATGGTCTGTCAAATTCGGAACCGGGCAGGCCCGGCCGGGGCGGCACACGCCGGGGCGTCATGCAACCGGACGCGCGCCCGCCGAAAACTCGTCAAATCTTGTAAAAGAAACCGCCGAAAATTCAGGGCGGTGGATGGAACCCCGCGACGGGCCGACTCGGGCCAGTGCGCGCGTTCCGGGCAACATACTGATTGCAGTCTGCCCCTTCTCCCGAAGGGCAGACGGCCGGTTTGAACCGGTCAATGCCATGCTGGGCTTCCTCCCTGGAACCTTGCTTGGTTTTTTCAAAGCCTATTCTGGATTGCGTCAAAAGCAAACCAAATCAGAGCGCTGGCGCGAAATCCGCGACTCTTTGCCAAAAGGCGGTCCTTTTCGCCGGATGTCCCGAGGGCCTCGGCCAAAGCCGTGAGGCTGTCGAGCGAGTGGCAGGGGTGGAAGCTGTCCGCGTGGGACAGCAGCGTTCGGACGCCGCCGGCCTGCGGTGAAAATCCATCCCACCGCAAAAGCGGGTTCATCCAGATCAGCTTGCGCGCGCTGCGGGCCAGCCGGGCGGCTTCCTGATCCAGAAGGGTCAAATCCCCGCGCTCCAACCCATCTGTAATCAACAGGACCGTGGCACCGGAACTTAGCACCCGGCGGGACCAGAGCTTGTTGAAGGTTTCAATGGCGGGCCCGATGCGCGTGCCGCCTTCCCAATCGGTGGCGTCCCGACCGATCGCGGCCAAAGCAACATCCGGATCGGACTGGCGCAATGCGCGCGTGACGTTCGTGAGCCGCGTCCCGAACGTGAATGCGTGGACATGCCCCCAATCCCGCTCTGGGGCGTGGGCAATCGCATGTAGAAAACGCAGGAGCATCCGCGAATAGACCGACATCGACCCCGAGATATCGCACAGTGCCACAAGATCGGGTTGGCGCGTCTTGGGCGATTTGCGCGCGATGTGCTGCAACTCGCCGCCGCGTCGCAGGGCCTGGCGCAGCGTGGCGCGCGGATCGGCCCGTTGTCCGTAGCGATCGGGGCGGCTGCGGCGGGTGCGCAGGGGCGGCACCGCCAGGTCCAACCGGCGTACAGCCTGCTCGGCTTCGGCCAGTTCCGACGCGCTCATCTGTTCGAAATCCATCCGCTTGAAGACATCGGTGGCTGACCACATCAACGCGGCGTGCTCAACGACCTCCGGCTCTGGCTGGTCTTGCGGCGCCTCGTGGTCCTGCCTGTCGCCCAACGCATCTTCGGCGCGCTTCTGTGCGGCGTCCGGCCGGGGCGGGGGGCGGTCGTCGACCATGCGAGGCGAGAGCATATGCATCATGCTTTGCAGGAATTCCGGCTCGCGCCAGAACATTGAAAACAACTGATGAAACACTTCGAGCTGGTCGCTGCGGGTGATCAGCGTGGCGCGCAGGATGTGATAAAAATCCACCCGTCGCGAAAACCCGACCGCCTCGACCGCGCGGATCGCCGTTTCGACCTGCGCTGTCCCCACGCGGACCCCCGCTTTGCGCAGGGCTTGGGTGAAATGGACGATGTTTTCGACCAGGCGCCCATCGGCGAGGGGGAGATCTTCGGGGGTCATTCCGCCTTGGCCAAGGTGCCCTTGGCTTCGTCGAGGAGGCGGGTGGTTTCCGCCCCGGCGATCCGGGCGATGTCGTCTTGGTATTTCAACAACGCGCCGACGGTGTCGGTGACCAGCTCTGGCGACAGCTCGATCGCGTCGAGCGCCACCAGACAGCGCGCCCAATCAATGCTTTCGGCCACACCGGGCGATTTGAACAGGTCCTGTTGGCGCAAAGCATGCACAAAGCGCACGATTTCGGTCGATAGCGCCTCGGTCGCTTCGGGCACGCGTTTGCGCAGAATGTCCAACTCCCGTTCAAAGGCCGGGTAGTCGACCCAGTGATACAGGCAGCGACGCTTGAGCGCGTCATGCACCTCGCGCGTGCGGTTCGAGGTGAGGATGACAATCGGCGGCTCGGTCGCTTTGACGGTCCCGATTTCGGGAATCGTGACCTGGAAGTCGGACAAAAGCTCCAGCAGGAACGCCTCGAAGGGTTCGTCCGTGCGGTCGACCTCATCGATCAATAGGACGGGTGGCCCTTCGGCATGGGGTTCAAGCGCGTCCAGTAGCGGCCGCCGGATCAGGAAGTCATCCGAGAACAATTCCGTCTGCAGGGCGGCCCGATCCTTGGCCCCCGCCGCTTCGGCAGTGCGGATGGCAATCATCTGTCCGGCAAAGTTCCACTCGTAGATCGCGGTCGCCGCGTCCAACCCTTCATAGCACTGAAGTCGGATCAGCCGGCGCCCAAGCGCGGACGACAAGGCTTTGGCGATTTCGGTTTTGCCGACGCCCGCTTCCCCTTCCAAAAACAAAGGTTTGCCGAGCGTTAGCGACAGGTAGGCGACGGTGCCCAAGTCCCGCCCGCACACGTAGTTTTGCGTGGCAAGCGCGTCAATTGTGGCGTCGATACTGGTTGGGCTTTTCTGCACGCTGTCCTCCCCGGTCGGCCCTTTCGACATAAGTCGCACAGGCGGGGCTGTCCATCTGTCGTGTCCGCGCGCCCTTGTGGTCGCCCCGCCAAAGGCCCATTCTTGTACCCGATCATGTTGACCAAAGCCCCACCCACACGCGACCCGATCGAGGCACTGCTTTCCGCCCCCGGCGGAGCCGTTCTTGCGGTGATCGCAGGCGTTGAAGGCCCGTCCTACCGGCCCGTGGGCGCGATGATGGCGGTGTTTTCGGAAGAGGACCGGGCTGGCACGTTGTCGTCGGGCTGCGTGGAATCGGATATCGCGCTGCATGCGATGGAGGCCCGGGAAACGGGCCAGCCCCGCCTTGTGCGATATGGGCGCGGTTCCCCGTTCATTGACATCCAACTCCCCTGCGGTGGCGGGCTCGACATCCTGTTGCTGCCAGAGCCAGACCGCACGGCCATTGAAACCATCGCGAACAATCGGGCTGCGCGGGTTCCGTGTGCTTTGCAGATCGACATCGCCTCGGGTGCGATGACGGTGACCGACCCGAACCCGACGGCGCGCGCAGGCGACCACTTTACAGTCCTCTTCGAGCCGGAGATCCGCTTTCTGGTCTTTGGCAAGGGACCCGAGGCCAGCACCTTTGCCGCGCTGGTGCAATCGGCGGGATATCCCAACCTGTTGTTGTCCCCTGACATCGAAACGCTCGAGAACGGGCGGCTGGCGGGGTGTGACACGCATCACCTTGTCAGCCAGCGCTTTCCCGGCGATCTGGCGGTGGATGATCGCACCGCCATTGTCCTGTTTTTTCACGACCACGACTGGGAGCCGCCCTTGCTGTTGGGCGCACTGGACACCAACGCATTCTATATCGGAGCCCAAGGCAGCCAACGCGCGCGCGATGCGCGGCATGCCGAATTGGGTGCAATGGGCGCGTCTGATCGCGACTTGGCGCGGTTGCACGGTCCTGTTGGTCTGATCCGTTCGGCCCGGGATGCTGGCACCCTCGCGGTGTCTGTTCTGGCCGAGGTGTTGGACAAGGCCATGTCGCGTGCCAAATGACGTTGAGCCTGTGATCTGCCGTTATGTTTGACCGTCCCGACACAGGCCGCCCGCTCAAGATTGCCTGTCTTGGCGAATGCATGATCGAACTTGCCGATTTCTCGATCCCGGAGGGTCGAAGCAAGGTCAGCGTCGCCGGGGATACGCTCAACACCGCGATTTATCTCGCACGACTGCTGCCATCGGACGTGGCCGAGATCAGCTATCTGACGGCTCTGGGGGATGATCCGTTGTCCGGGGCGTTGATGGATCAGATTGCGGGCGAGGGGGTTCGCACGGATCACATTGCACGTCGCGCTGGCATGTTGCCCGGGCTTTACGCCATCGAAACCGATCCGACCGGAGAACGCCGGTTCCACTACTGGCGTCAAAACAGTGCGGCGCGTGGGATGTTTGCGCCCGGGGCGCTCACGCTGTCGCAGGTGGCAGCGTTTGACATCATCTACCTGTCCGGCATCAGCCTTGCGATTTTGCCGGAGGATCACCGCGCGGCATTGATTGCAGCGCTTGGCGCTGCGCAGGCGGCGGGCACGCAGGTTGAGTTTGACAGCAATTACCGTCCGGCGCTTTGGCCGGATCCCGAAACCGCCCGATCCAGCATCTCGAACATGTGGTCGGTCAGCACACTCGGCCTGCCGTCCATAGATGACGAGGCGGCACTTTTCGACGAAACGGATGATGCCCACACGATGACGCGGTTGCTTGGCGTGGGCGCGGGCGAGATGGTTCTGAAGCGTGGGGCCTCGTGGCCCTGTATCGCTGCAGATGGCGCGTGGCGGGCCATCGAAACCCAACCGGTGACGGAGGTCGTGGACAGCACAGCCGCCGGAGATTCCTTCAACGCCGGGTATATTGCCGCCCGCGTGGCAGGACACACGCCGGCCGAAGCAGCGGCCCGTGGCCACGCCGTGGCTGCCGAAGTCATCCGCTGGAAGGGGGCCATCATTCCAAAAGATGCGCTCGGCAATGACCTGATCTGAACCGCCGCGCTCGCGCGTTGTTGCACTGGCGGCCAATATCCGTCAGCCTAGCGCAAAAGAGCAGAGCCCCACACAGGTCGGCGACAGGCATGGCAGCGCGCAAAAAGAACATCCTGCTCATCTGTTTTGATGACGCCATGGCGTATCAAAAATACAAAACCGTGTTCAAAGAACCGCTTCAGACCCCCAACCTGGACCGGATCGCCGGGCAGGCGGCGACGTTTCACTCGGCCTATTGCCAGGCCCCGGTGTGCGGCCCCTCCCGATCCAGCTTCATGACAGCGCGCACGCCGCACCAATTGGGCATCCTCGACAACTATACGGATGTCTTCGACATCTTCCCCACGCGTGAGTTTTGGCAGTATCGGCTGAAGGAAGACGGGTATTTCTGCTCGTCCGGGGGAAAGATGCACCACCGGTATCGCCCGGTGCGGCGCCGCTTTCACACCATCCTCTATTCCGATGCGCAAAAACGCTTTCAGGACGATATGAACTTGACCCCCGAGATCGAAAAGCACCGCTACGGCGGGCATCGTGGCGGATGGGGGACGACCAATCCTGACGATGACGGGTGGTACTATGACGCCCAATCCGCGGACTCGGCCGTCGAGTTTTTCGAGACTTACGACGGCGACCAGCCCTTTTACCGTGAGGTCGGGTTCTTCAGCCCGCACGGGCCGCATTACACGCCGGCCCGGTTCAAGGACATGTACGATGTCGATAACTTCACTCCGCCGGAAAGTTGGGCGGAGGGGTTCGATCTGAACGCGTATACCGAAGAGCATTCTCTGCAGAACGATGCGATCAAAGCCGGGGACTGGAATTGGTGGCGCTGCAGCGTGCGCAACTACTTCGCGGCCCTCAGCCATGGCGATTACCATTTGGGTCGCGTGTGGGATGCGCTTCAGGCGTCGGGACATGCCGACAACACAATCGTCATCATCATCTCCGATCACGGGTTTCACCTGGGCAACCGCAACCGCTATCGCAAATCGACCGTCTGGGAGCAGGCCGCCGGGGTGCCCTTCATCATCTACGATCCAGACGATCGCACCCGAAAGGATATCGACGACCCGGTTGCGCTTCTGGACGTGGGGCCGACCGTTTTGGACTACGCGGGGTTGGGCCCGATCGACGGCAGTTTGGGGCGATCGGTGCGCCCCTATCTGGACGGCGGCGGCGACCCGGACCGGGCGGTCGCCACGTTCTATTTCAACAATGCGGCCATCCGGAAAGGACCTTACAGGATCATCCGCTTCGAGGATGGCAGCACCCAATTTTTCGATTTAGAAACAGACTATTGGCAGCATCACGATTTGGGTCAGGATCATCCTGATTTTGATTGGATGTACGCGGAATTGGTCGCCAGTTGCGCCGCGTGCGGGCTGGAGATTCCGGACCGCCCCGGTCAGGTGTGAACGCGATGGACAGCACAAAGAAACCAATCGGCGCCGCAACCATGGTCTACAAGAACTATGTTTTTCTCAAACGCTGGTATGAATACTACGCCGCTCAATTCGGGGCCGAGAACCTCTATATTTTCAGCCATGGCGGCGATCCGGAACACCAAAAGATTGCGCCCGGTGCCAGTGTCATCCACGTGCCGCGCGATCCGGCGCTGTTCAAGTTCGACCGTCGCCGCTGGCGCATGATGAGCTTCTTCATTTCGGGGATGATGGAATTCTACAACTGGATGATCCTGTCCGACGTGGACGAGATCATGATTGTCGACCCGGATCTCGCGCCCGATTTGTTGAGCTACATCACGGCGACATACGGGGATTTCAAAACCGGTCCCAAGAATATCTCACCGTTTGCATTGGAATTGATCCATGTGCCCGACGAAGAGCCGGAGCCGTTGGTGGACGGGGAAACCATCTTATCGCGCCGCCGCATTTTTCGACCCAACTTCAACTACAGCAAGCCCTGCCTCGTGCGGGCCCCGACGGTTTTTGGCCCCGGCGGACATCGCAACAGCCTCGGGCCGCGGCACCTGTCGGACGGACTGTATCTGCTGCACCTGAAGTTCGTGGACCTCGATCTGATGAAGGCGCGCAGCAAGGTAAAGACCGAAACGGTCCAGACCGCAGCCGAAACAAACGACCATTTCAAATCCGGGCACAACTGGGGGGCGCTGGTGGAGAGCCATCGGAAAATTCTGGACGAGACCGAAATCCGGGGCGAAGACATTCGCCTCGAGGACTACCGGGCCGCCATGATGCAGCAGACCGAAAAGTACCAAGACCAGTTTGTCTTTGGCCATATCCGGACGCCATACCTGTACCGCATCCCCGAGCGGTTCGCGGGGGTGTTTTGAACGGACGGCTGTCGGCGGCGGTCAGTCCTGCTTTGTCAGACGTGCAATTTCTTCTAGAAGAACGGCCGGATTGATCGGCTTAGGCAGGTACAGGCTTGCCTCGCCGCGGGCGGTGTCGCCGGGGTAGGGCGCATCCACTTCTGCCGTCATCAGGATCATCGGCGACTTGCGGTTGGGTGTCGCGCCGCTGCGCAAGGCGCAGATCACGCGGTCGCCCTGGGTCGGGGGCATGTTCCGATCAAAGATCAGCAAATCGAAAGGATGGGACAGCGCTTCGACCAGTGCGGTGTGCGTGTCACTGATCACGGTCAGGTCGAACCCGCCCGCAAGTTCCAGGATTTGCGTCAGAATTTGCTGAACGACAGGATCATCGTCGGCAATCAGGACGCGGCGCTTGTGTTCCGTGACTGGCGCGCTGTCGCCCATGGACACGGGGGCGGGCTTGTTCATGTGTCCTGCTCCTCAATCGGGGGGAGGAACGCGCCCATCACCTCGACCAGTTCGACTTGCTTGAAGGGTTTCGCGAGGAAGCTGTCAAACCCGGCCACGATATAGTCGGCCACTTGGTGGGCCATGGCGTTTGCCGTCACGGCGATGATTGGCGTTGCGGGGCGTCCGTAGGCCGTTTCCAGCGCCCGAATGCGCTTGATGGTTTCGACGCCATCCATATGCGGCATCGAAATATCCAACAGGATCAAGTCGAACGCCGCATCTGGCGCCTTGTCGAACCGCGCGGTTACGGCATCGATTGCGGCGAAGCCGTCGACGGCGTCGGTGATGTCGCAGCCCGTCTCCTCGAGCATGGCGCGGGCGACCATGCGATTGGTCTTGCTGTCATCGGCCAGCAGAATGCGTTGGTTTGCGAAGCGGTCGGCGATGTGGACCGACGGCGCGTGTTCGACCGTCGTGCTGACATCGCTCGCCAACTCGACCTCGGGCAGGGGCAACATGATCTGGATCGTCGTGCCCTTGCCCGGCGCGCTTTTGATCTCGATATGTCCCTTCATCAGGGTGACCAGTTCGCGCACGACGGCCAGCCCCAGGCCGGTGCCGCCGTATTGGCCGGAGGTCGTTTTGTCGGCCTGCTGGAAAGCTTCGAACACGACGCCAACCTGGTCTTCGGTCATGCCGATGCCGCTGTCGGACACTTCGATCAGAAGCGGGCCCGCTTTGGGCGCATCGATATGCAGCTTCACGCAGCCTTCCGAGGTGAACTTCACCGCGTTGTTCAGCAGGTTATGGAGCACCTGGCGCAAGCGATGAACGTCGCCGAGGCGGCCTTGGTCGACACCATCCCCAACCGACAATTCAAAGCTGATGCCCTTGGTTTGTGACAGTGCGCCGTAGACATTCCGCGCCTCGTCCCCAAGGGATTTGGGCGCGAACGGGGCGTCGACCAGTTCCAGTTTCCCGGCCTCGATCTTGGACATGTCGAGGATGTTGTTCAGCAAGCTCAGAAGCAACTCGCCGGAGCTGCGAATGGTCGAAATCATCGACTGCTGCCGCTCCTCCACCAGGGTGGGGGCCAGCAGTTCCGCCATGCCGAGCACCCCGTTCAGAGGGGTGCGGATTTCGTGGCTCATATTCGCGAGGAACAGGCTTTTGGCTTCGCTCGCCTGCAGGGCCTTCAGGCGTTCGGTGTACAGCTCGGTCACGTCGCTTCCGACGCCGCGGTAGCCCGACACCTCGCCAGAGGCTGACCGGATGGGTGTTGCGGACAACCGCAACCAGCGCTGGCTGCCATCGCGGGCCTTGGCCTGGAAGATGAAGTTGCGGCAGCCTTCCTGGCTGTTGCACTTGGCTTGCAGTTCCGGCCACTCGCGGTCCCCGGATTTTGCGGTGGGAGACAAGTCGCGCAAATCGTGCACCGGACGACCGAGGAAGTCGGCCACGTCCAGCCCCGTCACCTGTTCAAAGTTCTGCGACAGATAGGTGTGGGTCAGTGTCGGGTCGACCTCGAAGAACCAGTCGTTCGACAGGCTCGCAATGTCGTGGAAGCGCAGCTCGGCCGCGTCCCGCTGTTCCAAAGCCTCTGTCAAGTCGGAATTGGCTTTCTTGAGGGCCAGTTCCGAGGCCTTGCGGGAGCTGATATCGACCTGCACGCCCGAGACTTTCAGCGGGCGGCCATCGGCGCTGCGCGTCACGACGCGTCCGCGGGTTTCGACCCATACGGTGCGGCCATCCGCATGTTGCATGCGGAATTCGCTCGAAAAATTCTCGGTCTCGCCATGCAGAAGGGACAGCATGGATTTGGCGACTTTGGACTGGTCGTCCTGCACGACATGGCCGATGAATTGCAGCACGGTCCTGCGGTTGAGGTCGTCGAACGGGTACCCGAGCATCATGGCGTAGCGTTCGTTGATGACGATCTCATCGCGGCCCCGGACCCATTCCCATGTGCCCACTTCGGCGCCGTCAATGATCCCGGCCAGACGGTCCTCGGCCTGTTTCAAGGCGGTGATGTCCACCCGCATGCCAACGCGCCCGCCGTCCGCCGTGGGCCGTTCCAGGATTTGCAGCCACCGTCCGTCCGTATGCTGCTGTTCCAAAGGCGCGCCGGGGTTGCGGTGCCGCTCGAGGCGTTCCAGCGTCCATTCCTCTTCGCGGCCGATGGCTTCGGCGTATTCGCCCTGGGACACACCAAATCGGATGAGATCCTCGAACAGGACCCCGGGCACGATCATGGAGGCCGACTTTGGATAGAACTCGCGGTAGCGATCGTTGCAGATCACCAAGCGGTCGGTTTTGTCGAAATAGGCAAAGGCATCGGGCAGGGCCTCGAGCGCGCTTTCGAGCAGACCCTGGTAATGCGCCAGGTCGGATTGGGCCGATTTCTGCGCGGTGATGTCTGTTGCAACGTGGATCAGGACAGTCTGGCCCGTCAGATCTTCCTGCATGGCCGAGATATTGAGATCGACCCAGTATTCTTCACCGTCGCGCGTTTCGTTCAGGATTTCACCGCAGAACTGTTCCTGCGCCGCCATCGCACGTCCAATCGCGGCACCTGTTTCCGGGTCAGATTTGGGAGAGCGGGTGAAATCGACCAGGGGCTTGCCGCGCATTTCTTCGACGGAGTACCCCGACCGCGTCGTGAACGCGGGGTTTGCCCAGAACACGTTGCCGTCTGCGTCGGTCAGGATGACGAGGTTCGTCATCATCCGCGCAACCTGGCTCAGGCGTTCTAGGCGGCTGCGCGATACCTCATCCTGGGTGACGTCGCGCACAATGATGATCGTGCGGAAATCGTCGTGGCCCGGCGCGCCCACGGGTGCGATCGTCAACTCGTGCCACATATCGCGCCCATTGAGCGAGATCGGATAGCGCTCTGGCTCGGAGATGCGACCGGTTTCCGCTGCGTCCACACCGCGATTGACGATGGCCGCGATATCGGCGGGCAGAACTTCGTCAACATGGCGCCCGATACGTTCTTCCATCGGGACGATCATGTTTTCGGGCTTGCCGGTGCAAAGACCGGTATAACGCCGGTCGCGGTCGAGCTCGAAAATCATCTCGGGGATGGCTTGGAAAACACTGCCGATGCGCTGCGTGCTGCGCTCCAGTTCCTCTTGCGCCAGCTTGCGTTCGGCCTCGGCCTTCAGACGCTGCAGCGTCGTGCCGATTACGTCGGTCGCGGCCTTCAGAAGGGACACGATCGAGGGGTCGAACGGCTCGGCCGTGTGGGTGTTGTCGAAGCCGAGGAACCCGGCCAAGCCATCATCGCCGCGGAAGGGCACCAGCAGGATGGCCTTGATGTCTTGTTCCAGCAAAACCGGCTTGAGCGCGCCACCGGATTTCCAAGCCGGAACATTGGGAATGTGGACGGGCTGATCGCCTTCCATCTGCGTCAGGCAAGGGCCGAGGACATCAATTGGAAAATTCTGGAGTTGGTCGATAAAGGCTTCGGTGCCCTCGGCGACCCATTCATGTGTGTTGCGGATCGTCGTCGGCGAGATCACCTGGAATACATAGCTTCGGTCTGCGTTGGCAAAATGCCCGAGGCGTTCCAGCGCCCCGTCGATCAGCGTGTCGGCATCTTCGGGTTTGACGCGCACGAGGTCGGCCAACAGACGGACGATGAACCCTTCAAGGGCTTGGCCATGCAAGGCGGGGGCGGCCAGGGCTTGCGCCCGTTCGGCAATGGGGCGCGGCGCAGCCGCCGACTCGGGCGCATCCGCCCGAAGCAGGCGCGGCGATTGCGGGCGTCCCATGGGTCAGCCCCCGCTTTTCGCCGCGATAGACGCCAGCTTCATCAGGATCAGGTCGATGTGGTTCAGGATATCGTCGATATCCGGCGCCGCATCATCCCCACTGATCAGGGCGCGCAGGGCCGTATCCGTTTCGGCGCTCAGATCACCGAGGTTCTGGAAGCCGATTGAACCGGCGATGCCGGCGATCTTGTGGATCTCTGAACGCAAGTTGAACAGGGCACTGTCCAAGTCACTGCCAGCCGCGATCGCGTCCAGACTGGACGTGATAATGGCCACCCGTTCGGGGACGGAAGCCACGAAATTCTGGCGGATCGGCGCCAGCGCCGCACGCAATGCTTCCGACATTTCAGACATGTCACTTGGAGCCATGATGCACCTCCGCGGAAACACTACCGCTTATTGTCTCTAGCGCAAAAGTCTTCATGCTTCCTGAACCTTTTGCTGAGACTTTGACTTGTTCGAGAAGAGCTTTGTGGATTTGCGGCGCGGTGGGATAGGGTCGCCAAAGCTTTCTTGCAGCTTCGTGCGGGCCTCTTCGAGGCGCAGAACTTCGCCTGCACCTTCCGAGCGGCGCGCCAAGCTGTCGACGGCGCGCATCAGGATCTGCCCGCTGGCCACGGCAAAGATGCTGCCGCCCCGGCAGTTCCCGACAACCACCTGCGGCCAGTCGGGCGCGGTCAGGTCGTCGCCCAGGCGATGGCGCAGTTCGAATTCCAGCGCCTCTTGCAGCGCTTCGTCATCCACCACTTCCGGCCCGGCGCATGCGGCGATCAGGACGCCATGGCTGAGGCGGGTGACCAATTGCAGATCGCTCCTGAACGACACGGCAAGGGCCGTTGCCATCGCGGCCATGATGTCGTCGACCACGTCAGGCCCACGATGTTCCAGCCAGTCGGACACACCGGTGATCCCGAATGCCAGGAATTGGAACCGGGCGCTTTCGATCCGGGACAGGGTGGCCACGAAGTTGCAGAAGACATCGAACGGACGGTAGGTGTTCGTCGCGCCCCGAAACAGGCAATCCTTTGCGTCGGTCCGCGGCCCGCTCGGCTCGCCTTTTTGGGCCAGCGCGAGGCGTTCAAAGATCCGCAACCGAGACTGAAACTCCAACGGATTAAGGGGCTTTTGCAGATAATCGGTGCTGCCAAGCGAGAACGCATCTGTCACGGCCTTTTCGTCGCCGCGCAGCGTGACCATCAAAATGGGCGTTTCGGTGAACTGCGGCATCTGGCGAATGCGTGACAGCAACTCGAGCCCGCTAATGCCGGGCAGGTCGATGTCGAGGAGGAAAAGATCGGCATCTTCGCCGTCCAAAAGCGCGTCTTCGGCATCTTCCGCCGTTTCAAAATGGCGGAGGTCGAACCCATCCATAGACGTGATAAACGCCTGAATAAGTTGGGCGACCACTGGATCATCTTCGACGTTGATTACTTTCAAGACCATTCTGGTCTCCAAGCGCGATACGGATTCAAAAATTTACTGTGTTAACCCTTGCGACCCAATCTGGGCAAAATTGCGGAAGGGTTGTGTTCGGATGCGACAATTCTCGCGAAACTGTGAGTAACGGCCATGTGTGTGGACCATGGGGGCCTTTTCTGCGAGCGATGTGGTGGAATTGCGGCGGCGGCGCGGCGTGTTTGAAGCAATGCGGGATGAGATCATGAACAGGCGCAGATTGCTGGTTGGATTGGGCGGCATTGCCGTCGTCGGAGCCGGTTGGACTCTGGGCGGACAATCCTTGTTTTACAGGGCTTTGACCCCGGAATTGGCGGGCGAAACCATTGCGGCCGACGTGGCCCATGACCTCGTGCAGGCCGGCAACCTGATCCTGATTGATATTCGCCGCCCCGACGAATGGGCGGCGACGGGATCACCCGTTGGCGCCGTCCAGGTCGATATGCGCAGCGCGGATTTCGCAGATCAGATGCGCCGCATTCGCGAAGCTGCCCCGGGCACGCCGCTGGCCGTGATCTGCATGCGCGGCGTGCGCTCGGCCCGCGTGACCAATGATCTGATCGCGGCCGGCTTTACCGACATACGGGATGTATCCGAAGGCATGTTGGGCTCTGCAGCGGGGCCCGGATGGATCGGCCGCGGCCTTCCGGTTTTCGGACGCGGCTAGCTTACTCTGCGGGTATACGGTCGACGGCGGGGTCTGCCAGAATGTCAGCAAAGCGCCGGCGCTCGGCCCGCGCGCGTCGAATGATCGACGGAGCGTTCAATGTTTCGGGCGTTCCGAGGTGCCGATGGGACCAACGCCGTTGCGACAGGTTGACTGCGCTGAACCAAGACAGCGGCACGGCCAGAAACAGACTGACGGCGATCGGGGACAACCACGGGCTCACCACGCCCGCCAGCATACCGCCCACCAGGAGGGCCCCAAGCAGGGTTTCGACCCAGTGAAACCGCAGCAGCGTAGACAGTGGATACCCTGCCGTCCGACGGCTTTGCGGACGCCACGCGATGCGGTTTCCGATCAAGGTGCGCCCGACGGCAAGTGTTTGTTGTATCATCAGAATTGGCGCATAGAGCACCGAGAGCACGATCTCGACACTCAGCGAGGTCAGGAACTGCACAGGCCCTCCCAAATCGCGCAGACGGGTGCCCATGAGGCCCACGGTTCCGGCCGCCGCGATCTTGGGCGCAAGCAAGAGGCCGTACATGAACACAAGGATCCAGACGGAATCGAACGCCGTGAGTTCGGGCCATGTGACCTGCGGGCTTTCGCCGGTGAAATAGCGGATCAGGTTGTCTTCATCGCTGGTGCCGATGACCGCCCAGGCCACCAAGAGCGCAAACCATGCTGGCGACAAAAGGTATCCCATGGCCCCGCTGAACAGGTGAAACCGCGAGACCGGGTGAAGACCGCGCGTGGCCAGCAGCTTGAGGTGCTGAAGATTGCCCTGGCACCAGCGGCGGTCGCGCAAGACGTAGTCAATCAGCGTTGGCGGTGCTTCTTCGTACGATCCTTCGAGACGGGGCAAGAACCGGACGGCCCATCCGGCCCGTCGCAGCAAGCCGGCTTCGACGAAATCGTGACTGAGGATCAAACGTTCGCCCCGCCGCGCCTTGAGCTTGGGCAGACCGGCGCAACTGGCGAACGCCGCGCTACGGATGATGGCGTTGTGTCCCCAGTAGTTGCCTTCGGCGCCTGTCCAATTGGCCAGACCTTCGGCCAACGGACCGGCATAAACCCGCGCCGCGAATTGCTGAATGCGTCCAAACACGGTTTGCGCTCCGAACAGCCGGGGGAAAGATTGGATCAGGCCGGCGGCGGGATCGCGCGACAGGGCATCGGTCAGCGCCGTGATCGCGCCGGCGCTCATCAGGCTGTCGGCATCCAGAACCAGCATTGCTTCATGGCCGCCGCCCCATCCCTCGACCCAGTCCGCGAGGTTCCCAACCTTGCCATCAATGTTGTCCAGCCGCCGCCGATAGTGAATGCGCAAGTCTGGAAAGCTCGCCCGCAGATGGCGTGCGGCGCGTCCTTCGAGGATTGCGATCCGGTCATCCCGCGTGTCCGACAGAACGTAAAACGCGAAGCGATGCGGTGTTGGCGTTGTGCGGAGCGCGTTGAGCATGGCCGCCGCGTTGCCGAAAACATCCGCCGGCGCCTCGTTGTAGACCGGCACCAGAAGCGCGACGTCCATCCCGCGGATGGTATCTGCATCCTCCGGTGGGCGTTTTGGCCAGGCCGTGGTCGCGAGGCCGACAGCGGCCGTAGAGACCGAGAGCGCGATCCAAAACGCGGTCACGGCTACAATTGCGATCAGGGCCGTCTCAATGGGCAACAAGCCGTCCATTGCGAACCAATCCGTCAATGCCGCCACGAGCGCGAACGTGACCAGGGCCGTGGGCACAAAGGTTGCGAGGCGACTGAGCCGCGCCCAGGTCGATGGCTCTGTGCCGGGGGCCGCGGCATCGCGATACGGCCGGTTCAACGCCTGAATGGGGCGGTGCATCGGTGCCCGGGCGGGCATCAGGTCAATGTCGGACTGCGCCGTCACCGCGTCCACCTGTAGAGCCAAACCTCCGACACAAGGCGACCGTCTTTGCGCAGTTGGGCCCGCATTTCGCTGGCGTTGGCCTCGTTCGGGTCAAAGCTGAACGCCAGGCGCAGGCCACCTGTGCTCGGATGGCGCTGCAGTATGCCGTCCGACAGGGAGACCGCCGACGCACTGATATGATGGGTGAAATCCGACACGTCGCCCGCAAGGGCGGGGTGAGTGTCAAAGTCGATGGCAACCACCTGACGCACCTGATCAAAGGCGGCCCCGATCCGCGTGTTGGTCACAGGCGCCACGTCGGGTAGCCCGACAGGTTCACCGCCCCATTCCATATCGTAGGCCATGTCAAAGCGTTCGCCGGCGCGCAGCGGTTCGGCTGGCCGCCAATAGGCGACGATATTGTCGTAAATCTCGCGATCGGCGGGGATTTCGACCAGCTGGACCGAACCGCGGCCCCACGATCCGTGGGGCGTGATCCAAAGCGACGGACGGTTTTCGTATCGCGCCTCGAAATCGGCATAGGCTTCGAGATCGCGGTCCCGCTGGACCAGTCCAAAACCGCGCGGGTCCTCGTCGACGAAAAAGCTGCTTTGCAGGCGTGTCGGGTTGGCCAAGGGGCGCCAGATGCGTTCGCCCGCCCCGTTCCAGATCATCAGCGCTTCACTGTCATGGACAGCCGGACGGAAGTCGTCGAACCGGGTGCGGTTGGTTTCGTCGAACAAGAACATCGAAGTCAGCGGCGCGATGCCGACATTGTCGAGGGCGACACGCGGAAAGAGGCTGGCCTCCACCGCGACGGTGGCGGGCTGTCCATGGGCGATGTCAAAGCTGTAGGCCCCGGCAACCGATGGCCCGTCCAGGATGGCGTGCACCCGGAACCGCTCGGCGCCCGGGGCGGGCGCTTCAATGAAGAAACGCGTGAAATCCGGAAACTCTTCGCCCATCGGATCGGCGGTTTTGATGGCCAGACCGCGGGCCGACAGCCCATAGGTTTGCCCGCGCGCAATGGCGCGAAAATAGCTCGCGCCTTGGAACACCATGAATTCTTCAAAGATACCGGGCGTTGTTTGTTCGGCTCTCAGCCGCAGACCGGAAAAGCCCATCGTTTCGCTTACGGGCATGTCCGGGAACTGATCGGTCCGGTCGAACAGATCCAGGCTGAACGGCACCTTTCTGGCGACACCGTCGACGACCGTGTTGATCTCAACCGGATGGTCGAAGAACGAACCAGCGGGGAACATGTCGACTTCGAGCGGACGCTCGGTGCCGCGCCATAACGCGTTCTGGTGGTTGAACCAGATCATCCGAAATTGGTCGTAATCGAGATCGCGCCACGCCTGCGGAACGGGCGTCCGCGCACGGAACGGGCGGCTGGCGAGGCGTTCGGCCTCGGCCACCAGCCAATCCCTGGAAAACGGCATGCCGTCCGCGTATTCCGCAGATGCCATCCGCGGGGCGGTCGCTGCCGCGCCGAGGAGGGCGAGAAGGGTGCGCCGCGTCAGCATCGTCAGGCCGCCTTCTTGCGCCAGGGCTGCGACTTGAACCATGCCACCGTATGCGCACAGGCCAGCAGCAGGGCCACACCGATCAGGTTGCCGATCGTGACAACGGCGGTCGAACGGCCGATCTCATCGTACAGGAAGCCCAGGAACCGGGCGAAGACCATCGAGAACAGGAAGACGGCCAATGACTGTTGCCCGATCTTGCTGGTTTGCGTGACGACCACGCCCCAGACCCGCCCGCCAAGGGACGCGCCCGAGGGCATCAGATTGCGGCCGGCCGCACCCGATGCGGCATAGGCCAGATAGGCCAGCGCCAGAAACTGAACGAAGCGCAAAATCCCAAAGTCGGACTTGTTGAACCAGCCCCTGTTCTCAAGGCGCCAATCCCGTGCCCAATCGAACCCGAATTCGCGCATCCCGATGTTGCTGAGGGGGACGTTGGCAATCACGATCACAAGGGCCAGTGCGATCAGCCACTTGTTGAGCGGCGGTGCAGGGATCCAGCCTCGCATGAAGGCAAAGCCCGTGAAAAAGATCAGCTGCCAGCCAAACGGGTTGAAGAACCAGTTTCGGTCCGACCAGGGTTCGGCGGGGAGGGCAAGGTGCAGGTGCCCGAGGCCAAAATCCTCCAGAAGACGTCGCTGCGCGAAGATCCAGACCGTGACAGAAACGAGGGCCACGATACGCAGATCCAGCTTCGCCAAGGCCATGACCAGGGGCATCATGGCCAGGATCACGAGATACATCGGCAAGATGTCGAAATAGTTCGGGACATAGGTCAGCGTGAACAGGCCAACCAGTTGCGGACCGGGATCGGAGAAGAACCGCCACAGGTTCAGCGTCCCGATATAGACCGTCTCGGACACGTCGCTGAGGTCGATGGCGGCCAGCATGGCGGCGATGAAGAAAAACATCCCGATATGCGCCCAATACACCTGCCAAACACGGTACCCGACGCGGGCGGTCCCAAAGGCCCAACCGGACCTGTCGAAGCTGTTGCCGAAGGCGATGGCCGATGCCATGCCCGAGCAGAACACGAACATCTCGGTCGCATCGGAAAAGCCCCAACGTGCGGGGATCCAGCTGGTGAAGAAATTGCCCGGTGTGTGTGCGAACAGGATGATGATCATCGCAATGCCGCGGAAGAAGTCCAATCTTGGATCTCTGATCCGGACGGCACTGGTGCCGGAGGCGGCGGCGCGGGGCGGTTCACCCGCTCCCATGTCCCGCGCATTCGTCGAAACTACACTCATAACCCCTCGTCTTGCCCCCGCAAAAAAGTGTTCGGTTACTCGGCCGGCTGCGCCATTTGCGCAGCGTCGGCACGCCCGGCTTCAATCAGGGCATGCCGCGCTGCAGCATACCCGTCAACTGTCCCCGCGCGCTTGGCCGTGCGATCGGCCAAAAGGTGCCCTGCTTGCGCGAAAAAGCCCGCGCGAATGCCTGCATCGATGGCCAAACGCTCAAAAACGTCGCGTTGTGCGTGGCTGCCACCGGCTTGCTGCATGTGCGTGTGAGCGGTCGACAGCGCGAGGAATGCATGCGCGTATCGCCCATCGCCGAACGCCTCCAAACCAATGGCCGCCGACATGCCGGGGCTTGCCATGGCGGCATCGCTGTCGACGCTGGCGCGTTGGGCATCCGCGTGGATGCGGGCGATCAGGTTGGATTGGGCTTGCTTGCGATCATCCCCGACCAGGGCCAGCAGATAGTGGAGATCCGCGAAGATCAGGCAGCCATCCTCGGTGCGTGCCGCAGACAGGTCTGCCAGTTCGCGCCACCGGTCGCCTACGTTGACGCCTTCCAACTCCAACCGCATAAGAAGCGATGTGGCGTTCGAGATATCGCGGTAATCGTCCGTTTTCTCGCTTCGAATTTCGTCGTCATAGAGCGCGAACACCGCGTCCACCTGGCCCAGGTCCAGATGCATCAGCGCCTTGTGCCACCACACGTGGAACCGGAAATTGTTGCAATGCGCCCAGGCGTTTTCGCGCCCACTGAGCCAGTTCAGGCCGCCAAAGGCGTCACCGGTCATGTCGTGCACATGTGCCACGGCGTGCAGCCCCCAGGCGTCGTCCGGCGCACGGTCGAGCGCGGCGCGCCCGGTCGCTGCGGCCTCGGCGTAGTCGCCGGTTTCTTCCAAGGCAAACGCGTAGCAGCCCAGGAGATATCCAAGCGCGGGATGGTCATCGGAATAGGCCGGCCGAACGGACTCGAGACTGCGCCGCATGCCGTGGTTGTCGCCAAGAACAAAGCGCAAGCCGTGGTCAAGTTTCATGGCCAGCGGATCGTCCGGGTGCGCGGCCAACACGGCCGACAATGTTGCAATCGCTGCGGTGGGGCGGCCGTTTACACAAGCCGCCAGCGCTTCGACGTACAGAGCCTCGCGCCGCGTCGCACCGGTCCGCGCAACGGCCGCGCGGGCCGTCTTGAGGCTTTCGGCGGCCGTGGCATAAAGCTCTCGGCGGCCAAGCAAGATGCAGAACAATCCCTTAACAGCATGACCCAGGGCGAAATTCGGACTGGTTTCCAAGGTCTTGGCCAAGTGTTCGGGCGCCGACGCGCTGTGGGCCAGGAACGCGTATTGGAGGTGGGTCCACGCCGTCGCTGCCTCTGCAGAAGGCAGAGAAACTGTCTGCCCGAAACCGTCAATTTGCATGTGTACCGCCTATCGCTTTGGCATCGCTGTCAAGCTTGCCTTACGCGGCGGGCGACACACACGCACGTCACACTAAAGTGAATGACGGGAACGTGAGCCTAGGGCGCGGTTTGTGTCAGTCCTGCGCCCAAAAACCAGGAGATTAGTCGTCAGACTTAAGCCGCGATGTAACGAAATCGGTGTCCTGACCAAACCGGGGCGGCGCGCGTCGGTAGCGCACCGGGGTCGCCGAAAACTTCAACGGGTTCCCGATCAAGGACACCGCGCCGCCCTCGACGTCGTCGCGCGGCATATCCACCTGCATCTCGCGGGCCGCGACCTGATCGGACGCAAAGACCTGATCCAACGTCTGAACCGGCCCGACCGGCACCTTGGCCCCCTCGAGACCGGCGACAATGTCCGCCGATGACCGGGCGGCCAACAACGGCTCGAGGGCGGCAATCAATGCGTCGCGGTGTTCGATGCGTTTTGGATTGGTGGCAAACCGCGGGTCCTTGGGCAGCTCCGGGGCCCCAAGGACCTCGCAAAACCGTTCAAACTGGCTGTCATTGCCCACGGCCACGATCACATGCCCGTCGGCGGTGGCGAACACCTGGTAGGGCACGATATTCGGATGCCCATTGCCGCGCCGCTTGGGAACCTCGCCCGAGGTCAGGAAATTGACGCCTTCGTTGATCAGCCACGCGATTTGCGCATCGACCAGGCCCAGTTCGACATGCTGGCCTTCGCCGGTCTGGTCCCGGTGGCGCAGCGCCGCCAGAATCCCGATGCAGGCATACATCCCGCACATGACATCCGCGATACCGACGCCGACCTTCATCGGTTCGCCATCGGGCGCGCCGGTCAGCGACATGATCCCGCCATAGCCTTGCGCCATGAGGTCGTAGCCCGGTTTCTCGCGATTTGGCCCGGTTTGCCCAAATCCCGATATCGAGCAATAGACAAGGCTCGGATGCGCGGCCAGGAGCGTCTTGGCGTCCAACCCAAACCGCTCCAGCCCGCCCGGTTTGAAATTCTCGATCACCACATCCGCATCGGCAACAAGGGCGCGGATCAGCGCCTGTCCGTCTTCGGTGCCCAGGTCTGCGGCGACCGACAGTTTGTTGCGATTGGCGGACAAGAAATAGGCCGACAGATCAGTCGGCGCGCCGTCGGTGCCCATGGCATAGGGCGGACCCCAGGCGCGGGTGTCGTCGCCGCCGGTTTTGGGGTTCTCGATCTTGATCACCTCGGCCCCAAGATCGCCAAGCAACTGGGTGCAGGTCGGTCCGGCCAAAATCCGGCTCAGATCCACGATTTTCAGACCGCTCAACGCGCCCATGGGTCAGATCCTTCCGTCATAGGCGCGGGGTTCAATATGGGCGCCGATAATGGTGAAGCGGTCCGCCGTCAGCGCCGTTTCGAGTGCATCGCGCAAGCCCGCACGGTCCGCGACATTGACCCCATTGCCGCCAAAGGCCCGTCCAATCGCGGCGAAGTCGTGCTGTGCAAAATCGACGCCGACATTCGGCATTTGCCTTTGACGCTGCTTCAACTCGATCAAGGCAAGCGAGGCGTCCACAAACACCAGGAAGATGGGCGCCAATCCTTCTTCTGCGGCGGTTGCCATTTCTCCAGCCACCATCAAAAAGCCGGCGTCGCCCGAAAAACTGATGACCGGGCGGTTCGGGGCGGCGCGCTTGGCCCCAAGGGCCAAGGGCACTGCGCAGCCCATGGTGCACAGGCCCGAAGATTGCAGCAATGTGCGCGGGGCAGGGCAGGTCCACATTTGCGACAGCAGGATGCGATGCGCGCCGCTGTCGACGGTTGCAATCGTATCGGCCGGGAGAACGTCGCGGCATGTCTGAACAATGGCACCGGGCCCCCACGCATCATCGGTTGGAAAGGCCCGCGCGAGTGCCGCCCGGGTCTTGCCCGGGGCGCCGTCGTCCCACGTGGCGCGCGGGGCAGGGCCGTCCGCCAAGGCCGTCAGGGCGGCGCCGGTGTCCGCGATGAAGCTGAGGCCGGTGTGATGCATGTAGTGGTGATTGGGCGTTGCGTGGATATCAATCACGCGTTGGGTCTTGGGGTCCCACGGCGCCTGCCAGCCGGTGCGCATCTCAATCGGATCGTAGCCCACGCACAGGATAAGATCTGCGGCATTCACCAACGGCAGGAGGTGGCTGTCCGCCAGCGGCGACAAGCCCGCCCCGCCCATGGCCAATGGATGATCTTCGGGCAAGACGCCTTTGGCCTTATAGGTCGTGATCACCGGGATCTGGAACTGTTCTGCGAAGCTCTGAAGCGCAGCACTGCTGTCGTCGTAGAGAATGTCCAACCCCGCGATGATGATCGGACGTTCCGCGTCCGCCAACCAGGATCGCGCGGTTTCAAGGTCGGGGCCCGCCGGGGCGGTCGCGCTTGGGGTGGCACGATAGGCGCCCCGATCCTGCGACGGGGCATCGGCGACGGAAATCGGAACGTCGATGTGGACGGGGCCCGGGCGCCCCTCGGTCGCAATGGCGAGGGCTTTGTCGATGGTCACGTCGGCGGCCTGCGCCGTCAGGGTGACGGTCGCCTTCGTCAAAGGCGCGAACACGGCGCGGTGGTCAAGCACCTGGTGCGTATAGGTTTCGGCTTCGTGGGCGTCGACGCAACCGGTCATAACGATCAGCGGGACGCGATCCTGTTCGGCATTGGCGATCACATTCACCCCGTTGACCGCGCCAGGGCCGACAGTTGCAACAAGGATGGCGGGGGCGCCGTCGATGTGGTGCACGCCCTCGGCCATGAAGCCGGCTGCGTTTTCGTGTTTCGCCAGCGAAAAGGTGATGCCGGCCTTGGTCAGGGCGTCAACGAGGGTCAGCACTTCGCCCCCCGGCATCCCGAAGGCATGGCGGCACCCCGCCTCATACAGCCGTTTCGCCACGATATCGGCGGCGCGAAGGGTCTCAGTCATGGGGGCGTACTCGTTGTTGGTTGCGCGCGGCCTGTTATCGCATGGTCACCGTCAAATCCGGGAGACCGTCGATCTGGGCCAGCATGGTTTCGCCAGGTGTGACGGGGCCAACGCCCGCCGGGGTTCCCGAATAGATCAAGTCACCGGGGGCCAGCGGAACAAGGGTCGAGAGATAAGAAATCGTTTCCGGGACAGACCAGATCATCTGCGCCACGGTGCCGTCCTGTTTCATATCGCCCCCGACGGAAAGGCGGATGCGCGTGTCGGGGCCAATCTGCGCCTCGGCGCGCGGCACGATCGGGCCGCAGGGGGCCGCGCCTGCAAATCCCTTGCCCATGTCCCACGGACGGCTGAGCTTCTTGGCCGCGCCTTGGAGGTCGCGGCGGGTCAGGTCGATGCCAACGGCATAGCCGTAGATCGCGGCCTCCGCGGCCTCGAGCGTCAGGTCCGTGCCACCCGCCTGCAGTGCGACCACCAACTCGACTTCGTAGTGCAGGTCGGATGTCGCTTGCGGAAACGGGACATCGCCGCCGCCGATTGCCAAGTGCGCGCGATCCTTTCGAAAGAAGAACGGCGGCTCGCGATCGGGGTCATGTCCCATTTCGCGTGCGTGGTCGGCATAGTTGCGGCCCACGCAATAGACCTGCCCGACCGGGAAGGTGCCTGCCTGCGTGCCCAGGACGGGAATACGCGGGATATCGGCGGCTGGAACAACGTCAGTCATGGATGGCTCTCCTCAGGCGGGGGCAGGGACGCCGCGCTTGCCGTAGTAGAGGCCGACGACATGCTCAGCCTCGGCAAAGAACAGCCACCGCGAGGCCAGAATGCCCGCCAGATGGCTCAGGACCGCGATGCCGCCGAACAGATGATGCGGCCCCGGCAGGACCAACAGCACGATCGGCGCCACATACCCCAACCCAAGCGCGATCATCCGCAGCTTGCGGCTGTGTTTCCGGCCGACCACATGCACCATCTCCTTCAGGAGGTAGTTGGTGCCGGTATGCGGCGGTTCAAAGCTGCGCACCTCGCCCGGCAGACGTGTCGCGGTGCCAAGCGTGCTCCCTGCCTTGTCGAAGGCTCCGTCGCCGATCTGCCAATGGGCCAGTTGAACGGCCAGGGCGATCCCCAGAAGGACCGCGGCCACGGTCATTTGCCCCGCCAGCAACGCCCCACCGGCCAGGGACAGGGACAGCAGATGAACCGGCGTCAGGGCCTGGTTCCACCGTGGGACGGTTTTGAGCTGCGTGTAAATCATGGCCGTGCTGCCGACCGTGGCCCCGGACAAGACCGCGCCAATCCAGCCAAGCACCGCGATATGCGTGCCGAGAAAGACCGCCCCGGCCGCGTAGATGCCCATCGTGACCAGGGCAACCACCGACAGCCAGGCCTCGCGGCTCAGCCAGCTGCTGCGCCACTGGGTAAAGGCCTTGGGGGCATTCTTTGGGTTGCCGAGGTGGAAGGTCGAGGCCAGCAGCCCCCCAACCGCCAACCCATAGGCCAGCACATAGAAGATGAACGCGACCCACCCGGTGACGGGCGGCATCCCGAGGCCCAGAAACGCCAGAAGGCCGAAGCCCAGACCGGACAGCGTCGTGAAGAGAATGACAGACGGAGCGGGATGCATCAGAGTTTCTCCAACGCGCGGTCAATCCAGCCCAGAAGCCCCTGTGGGCTGTCCGCGACAGGTTCGAGGAAGGGCGCAAGAATATCCACCTCTTCCGCGCGGTCCTGTTTTGGGCGCGGCGGCAGGTATTTGTTGACGGGTTTCGTGCCCTGCTCGGGCATCAGATCGACACCGCCGCGCTCGGCCACCAACTGGCTCACGTCGCTGTCGGGGTCTCCCAGATCGCCGAAGTGGCGGGCCCCGGCGGGGCAGGTGCGCACGCAGGCGGGTTGGCGATCTTCCTCGGGCAGGTTCTCGTTGTAGATGCGGTCCACGCACAGGGTGCATTTTTTCATCACGCCGGCCAGTTGGTCCATCTCGCGCGCGCCATAGGGACAGGCCCAGGCGCAGAGACCGCAGCCAATGCAATCGCTTTCGTTGACCAGCACGATCCCATCTTCAACGCGCTTGTAGCTTGCGCCGGTCGGGCAGACCGTCACGCAAGGCGCGTCCTCGCAATGGAGGCAGGATTTCGGCATATGGACCAGTTGCGCCGGACCGCCGAGATCGGGGATGACCTCGTAGGAATGCACGCGGTTCAGGAAGGTGCCGGTCGGATCGGCGCCATAGGGATCGGTGTCGCTCAGGGGGACGCCGTAATTTTCGGTGTTCCACCCTTTGCAGGAAATCACGCAGGCATGGCAGCCCACGCAAGTGTCCAAGTCGATGACGAGGCCAAGCTTCTTTTCGGTGTGGGTGGGCAGGGTTGTCATTTCGCCACCTTCCAGGCCAGGGATTTGGCCCCTTTGCCCACCGGCGAGGTGATCGGCGGGTAACTGGGTTGCGCTTCCGCCGGGGCCGCGGTTTTTTCGATCTTCACCCGCAGGTCGAACCAGGCGGCCTGACCCGTGATCGGGTCCGAGTTGGCCCATCTGAGACCGTCGCCCTTCGCCGGCAGAAGTTCGTGGATCAGATGGTTCAACAGGAACCCTTTGGTGGCCTCAGGGGCGTCGTTCTCCAGCGCCCAGGCCCCTTTGCGTTTGCCGATCGCGTTCCACGTCCAGACGGTGTTGTCATTCAGGGCGGCCATGTGTGCCACCGGCACGGTGATGGCGCCATGAACGGAGGTGACGCGCGCCCAATCCCCGTCGGCAAACGCCTTGGCTTCCCAGATCTTCGTGGGCAGGTAGAGGGGGTTGTAGCCGTGGATCTGGCGCAGCCACGCATTTTGCGTGCCCCAGGAATGGTACATCGCCATCGGTCGCTGCGTCAGCGCGTGGATCGAGAATTCATCCGTGTCGACGGCGTCATCCTCGAACGGCGGGTACCAGATCGGCAGCGGGTCCATCACGTGCTTCAGGCGTGCGCGCAAGTGCTCGGGCGGTTGCCGCTCGCCATGGCCCTCTGCGGCCAGTTGGAACTTGCGCATCGGCTCGACGTACAGGCTGAAGAGATAGTGCTGCGGCGCATCGTAAAGGCCCAGGCCCACGGCCCAGTCCTGGTACGCTTTGTTCCATGGTTTGAAGTACTGCGCGTCCTCCGGGACGTGATCTATGAAGAACCCGCCATTTTCGATATAGCGGTCGATCTGGTCCGGGTTCGGCGCGCCGCGCCCGGTTGCGTCGCCATCTCCGCGGAAGCCCGCCAAGGGCCCAACACCCGGGCGGCGTTCGTGATTGGTGATGTAGTCCGCGTAGTCGACCCACTTTGGGGATCCGTCCGCCTCGACGAATCCCGGCAGGCCCATTCGGTTCGCCAGGTCGATCAACACCGATTGGAACCCGCGGACATCGCGGTCCGGTTCGATCACCGGCCAACGGATCGCGTCAGCGGCACCATCGGCTTCGCAGATCGGACGATCCAGCAACGAGATACAATCGTGCCGCTCCAGATAGGTGGTATCCGGCAGGACGAGATCGGCATAGGCCACCATCTCGGACGAATAGGCGTCAGAATAGATGATCCTTGGAATGCGATATCCGCCGTCGTCGTCCTGAGCCGTCAGCATCTCGATCACACCCGACGTGTTCATCGTCGAGTTCCAGGCCATGTTGGCCATGTACATGAACAGCGTGTCGATCGGATATGGATCCTGCGCATACGCGTTGGAAATGACCATGTGCATCATGCCATGGGCCGACATGGGGTTTTCCCAGGTAAAGGCCTTGTCGATGCGCTTGGCGCGGCCCTCGTCGTCGATCAAGAGGTCCTCGGGGCCGTGGGTGAAGCCCAGATGCGGTCCGTCCAACGGGCCATTGGCCGAGGCATTCCCGTGCGGCTTTGGATGGGCCTCGACCGGCTTGGGGTAGGGCGGCTTGAAGCGGAACCCGCCCGGAACCTCGACCGACCCAAGCAGGATTTGCAGCACGTGCAGCGCCCGGCAGGTTTGGAAGCCGTTCGAATGCGCGCTGATCCCGCGCATGGCGTGGAAGCTGACCGGGCGGCCCACCATCTTTTCGTGACGCACACCGCGGAAATCGGTCCAGGGTTGGTCAATCTCGACGGTTTCTTCGAACGCGGTCCGGGCAAGTTCACCGGCAATGTGCCGAATGCGCTCGGCGGACACACCGCAGCGGTCTGCAACCGCCTCGGGGGCATAATCATCGGACAGATACCGCTCGGCCAAGAGCTGGAACACGGGGCGGTGGGTGACGCCGGCATGCCGCCAGGTTCCGGCCAGGTCGGGTTTGACCTCCGGATCATCGAACGGGGCAGGTTTGCCGGTCCGGCGATCGAGCACGAGGAACTTTCCGTCGTCATCGCGCAGCAAAAGCCCGTGTTCGGCCGAGCTTTTGTCGCCGTTCACCAGCACCGGCGCATTGGTGAAGCGGGTCAGGTAGTCCAGGTCGATCCGGCCTGCTTTCAGCAAGCAGTGCACAAGCGCAAGGATGAACAGGCCGTCCGTCCCGGGCGTGATACCGACCCATTCGTCGGCCACGGCGTTATAGCCCGTTCGGATCGGGTTGACGCCGATCACCTTGGCGCCGCGTTCCTTCAGGCGCCCCAGTCCCATCTTGATTGGGTTGCTGTCATGGTCTTCGGCCACGCCGAAAATCATGAACAGCTTTGTATGTTCCCAATCGGGCTGGCCGAACTCCCAAAACGCGCCGCCCATCGTGTAGATGCCCGCCGCAGCCATATTGACCGAGCAAAACCCGCCATGGGCGGCGTAGTTCGGCGTTCCGAAATTCTGCGCCCAGAAACTTGTAAAAGATTGGGACTGGTCGCGCCCCGTGAAGAAGGCCAGCTTTTCGGGTGCCTTGGCGCGGATCTCACCAAGCCATTCGGCAGCCGTGCTCAAGGCCTCTTCCCACGAAATTTCCTCGAATTCGCCGGAGCCTCGGGGGCCGACGCGTTTCAAGGGGGCGCGCAGGCGCGACGGTGCGTTCACCTGCATGATCCCGGCGCTGCCTTTTGCGCACAGAACACCCTGGTTCACAGGATGGTCCCGGTTGCCTTCGATATAGGCGACTTTTCCGTCTTTGAGATGGACGTTGATCCCGCACCGGCAGGCGCACATGTAGCAGGTTGTTTTGCGAACTTCGTCCGAGACTTTCGGCGACAGATCGAGCTTTGGTTGCTGGAATGCCACCCAATCCCCCCTATGGCATTTTTGCTTTGTGGTGCCTGACGCTAGCAGCTTTCGCGCGGGCCGCAAGGTGATCTAGTCACAGTTCTCCCCAGATAATTGCGCGCCACACGTTGGGCGTGAAACCTTGGGAAATCAGTCGCCCGTGACCTGGCAGACATGGATGCGGTTCTGAACGCTTGGCTCCCCAAGCGGCATGGTTTGGAACGGTGGTGTCATGAAGCGCCGGACCATCGCTCCGCTGCCGAGCACCTCTTCGAGATAGGCCGGGTAGTGGGGGTCTTGCCCGCCATCAACCCTGAGAGAAAACGCGATGTGGCCTCCGGGACGTGTCACGCGGATCAGTTCGTCCAGGGTTTCGATGGGGGCGTGCCCCGGTGTCATGGTGCCGACACAGAAGGCGGCCGCAAATTGATCCGTCTCGAACGGAAGTGTCTGGCCCAACATGACGGACAGAAGGTCGTCATACATCCCCTTGCTGCGCGCGGCGGCCAGCATCCCGTCCGACAAATCCACCCCGACAAAGCCACGCCAGCCCAGTAGGTGAAGCGGTTCGATCTGCAGACCCGTGCCGCAGCCGGCATCAAGGATCGGACCCTCCTGCGGCACATGGGCCAACACCGTGGCGGCAAAGTGCCAGGGAAGGCGATAGCCCATTGCCATGAGGTCTGTGTCATAGGCGCTGGCCCATCCGTCATAGGCGGCTTTGGCCTCGTCGGGTGTTTCGGCTGAATAGACGGCGTCAAGTTGCGGGTCGCTCATCCTGGGGTCTCTTTCCTGTCCTTGGTGCCGCGCACTCTGCGTGCAGCGGCGCGGCAGGTCCAGACAAGAGTGATCACCCCGCCAAATGCCGGCGCACCTGCGATGAGAGGTCAGACAGCTCTGCAGCGCCGAGGGTGACACCGATTACGGCGCAGGCCACGCGCACGGACGCGTCCACATCGGCGGGATCGAGGCGCGGCAACAGGTCGGCGAGCTTCGGATCAGGCGACGCGGTTCCCCGGGGGCCGTGGTGAAGGATGTAGGCGATCCACGCCGCAACGGCCGACCGTGCGGCGGGCGTGGCGCGCCCGGATGCGTGGCCCGCCGCGATGATTGGGGCGATCCGAACCGGAAGCTTGAGGCTGCCGTCCGCGGCGATCTGGTCCAGGCGGTGTTTCATCCCGGGCACGGCAAACCGCGCCCGTAGCGCATCGAGGTAGGCGGGCAGGTTTTCAGCGAGCTCTTCGGGCAGAGCCGGGGCCGCTTCGGACCACAGGCGGGTCATCGTTGCATTAAGGTCCGGGTCCGCCGTGGCCTCGTGCACGAACGTGTGTCGTTTGAGCAATCCGGTATAGGCCAGCAAGGAATGCGCCGCATTGAGAAACAGAAGCTTGCGGGTTTCGAACGGCGCGATGTCTGGGGCGAAGACGGCCCCGGCGGCGTCCCAATCAGGGCGGGCGGCGGCAAAGCGGTCTTCGATCACCCATTCCGTGAAGGTTTCCGTCATCACGGGCGCGGGATCAGATCGCCCGGCGGCCGCGGTGATCTCGGCGGCCATCTCCTGCGTCACATACGGGGTTATCCGGTCCACCATCGTGTCCGGACAGGTCACCGACCGGTCCAGGTAATCCGCGATGTCATACCCGTGGGTCTCGGCGGCCTGGGCCAGCAGCTGCGCGGTGACGCCTCCGTTGCCCGAAAGGTTGTCACAGCTCATGACGGTGATCGGCGCGTCCCGGTCAGCCCTGCGGGCCAATCCGCGCACCAACAGGTCAAACGCGCCCTGCCTGTGCGCCCCGCCCACGGCATAGCCTTTTTCCGTGATGGTCAGGGTCACGATCTGCGTGGCCGGATCCGCAATCTCCGCCACGACCGCATCGGGTTGATCGCGCGCAACCAGCAGACGGTCATGGACGGAAATCCGTTCTGTCGTGATCCCATCGGCCCCGCGCAAGCCAAGCGTGTAGGCCCCATCGGACGGGGCCAGCGCCAAGGCCAAATCCCGCCGGGACATGGACACGCCCGTGATGTGCCACGGGCGACCTGTCAGGTCATTGGCCCGTTGCGTGTACCAAGCTTGGTGCGCGCGGTGAAAGTTCCCAAATCCCAGATGGACGATCCGCGTCATGTCGGATCCAGCCGATACGCCTCTCGGGCCAGATCCCGGGCGAGCAAGGGCGCCAGACGCTCGGCATCGGCGCGGGCCAGCGCGCCTTCGCCGACCTGGTCGGCCAGGTGCAGGGCCACGCCGCGACGCCACATGTCGTGGCGGGCCGGAATGGACAGGAACGCCCGGGTATCATCATTGAAGCCGGCCAGATTGAAATACCCGGCGGTTTCCACAACGCGGTCGAAATACCGGCGAATGCCATTGGGGCTGTCATGGAACCACCAGGGTGGCCCAAGGCGCAAACACGGCCAGTGACCGACCATGGGGGCCAGTTCGCGGGCGTAGGTGCTTTCGTCGAGTGTGAACAGGATCAGCCGGAAGCGCGGATCGTTCCCGCAGCGCGACAGCAACGCCTCAAGGCCGCGCACCCAGTCGACGGCGACGGGGATATCAGCGCCCTTGTCCGGACCGAAGCGCGCGAGGAGCAGGGGGTTGGTTGAGCGGCGCGATCCGACGTGAAGCTGCATAACCAGCCCGTCCTCGGCCGACATCTGCGCCATCTCGCACAGCATATGGCCGTAGAACCGCACCGCCTGGTCGTGGGACAAGTGCCCGGTCCGGGCTGTCGCAAAGAGACCCTCGATCTCGGTCCGATCCATCCAGGTTGTGTGCAGGTCCGGCACATCATGATCGGTGGCTGTCGCACCGAGGTCGCGGAACGCATGGCGGCGCGCCCGCAGCGCATCGAGATACCCGGCAAACGTATCGGTCTGGATGCCTGTCAATTCCGCCAGTCTTGCCACGTTTGTTGCAAACTCCGGCTTTGCCGGGTTCAACACATCATCGGGGCGGAAGGTCGGGATGACGCGACCGGGCCAATCGGCCGCCAATGCCGTGTGCGCCGCAAGTGGATCAAGTGCCATGTCGGTCGTCGCAAGCGTTTCAATGCCCAGATGCGCGAACGCCGCCCGGGGGCGCCAGATCGGGTCGGCCAAACGCGCGGCGATCGCGTCATAGACGGTGGTGGCGGTCTGGGGCGTCAACGCGGTTTCGACCCCCAATGTCCGATAGAGCGTATGCTCGATCCAACCGCGCGATGGCGTACCCAAAAACAGGTGCCAGTTGTCGGCGAAGCGTTGAAAGATCGCCCTTGGATCGCGATCCGCGTCGGGGACGCCGATCCCCAGATCTTCCAGCCGCACACCTTGGCTGTAAAGCATCCGAAACACGTAATGATCCGGAATGATCAGCAGGCTGGCCGGGTCGGGAAAGGGGGTGTCCTCCGCAAACCAGGCGGGATCGCAATGCCCGTGGGGTGACGTGATCGGGAGGGGTGCGATCTGGTCGTAAAGGGCGGCGGCAAGACCGCTCAGCGGATGGCCGGTCATTCGAAGAACTCTCCGTTTTGAGTGACCACATGTGTCAGCGTCGCCAGAATCGACCTTAGGTGCTGCCGCATCGCATCCGTGGCGCGCGCCGTTTGGCCCCCGCGGATGGCGGTCCAGATCTCGGTGTGTTCCGTCAAGAGCCGCGCTTTGGTCTGCGGTGTGGACAGCGACAGCACCCGCAACCGATCGAGAGAGGCCTTCTCGCGCAGCAGCACGGATTCAGCGCGGGCGTATCCTGTCGCCCGCGCCAGAAGGGCGTGGAAGGCATCATCCTGGCGCTGGAATGCCGCGTTGTCGTTGTCGCGAACGGCGTCTGCCTGGGCTGCGAGGGTCTTGTCGACGGCCTGCTGCGTGACCCCATCCAGATCCATCTCGCACAGCCGCGCAACGGTCCCCAGTTCAAGGGCTTCGCGCAAGAACTGGGCCTGTTTGATTCCGTGTACAGACAGGCGCGAGACATAGTTCCCGCGGCTTGGACGGGTGACGATCAATCCTTCTTCGCGCAGTTGGGCGAAGGCTTCCCGCACGGGGGTGCGACTTGCGCCGAACCGATGTCCGACCTCGGTTTCCGACACCAAGACCCCCGGCGCCAGCGCCATGGACAAGATCGCCTCCTTGAGGTGCGCCTGGATCTGTTCGGCAGGTGGACGCGCCGGATCGAGCCCGCGGACGGACAGGTTATCAAGGGGGGCGATCTGGGTTTCGTCCATGGCGTGTGCGCTTTTGCGGGCGTCCGGTTCTTGTTCTGCATACCGGTATACAGGCCTATTGACAACCGGTATACCGGTATGCTGTGACTGGAGGCGAGACCGTGGGAGGGGTGTCTGACAGTGTCCAGCAGCTCAGAGTTTGGCGTTGCCCTGATCGGTGCGGGGATGGTCGCAAAGACCCATCTCGCGGCGATCCGTGACGCCGATGGCGTGGCGCTGCGCGGCATTGCGGCTCGGACGCCCGACCGCGCCCGTGCCTTGCTGACCGACTGGCCGGGCGCGCGGCTCTACGCCGATGCGCAGGACATCGCGGCGGATCCCGAGGTGGCTGCGGTTGTGGTCGTGACCCCGCCGGATGCGCGGGCTGAATTGATCGCGCCGCTGGCGGCGGCCGGCAAACCGATCCTCCTGGAAAAGCCGGTCGCCCGAAACACGTCCGAGGCCGAAGAGGTGGTTGCACTGTGCGAGGCGGCGGGTGTGCCGCTTGGCATCGTGTTTCAACACAGGATGCGGGCCGCGTCGCGTGCGGCGCGTGATTTTGCGTTGTCAGGCGAACTTGGGGCCTTGGGGTTGGTGGAAATTGCGGTGCCCTGGTGGCGCGAGCAGGCCTATTACGATGAGCCCGGTCGCGGCACCTATGCCCGCGACGGTGGGGGCGTTCTGATCAGCCAGGCGATCCATACGATCGACCTCGCCCTGAGCCTGACGGGCCCCGTGCAGTCCGTTCAGGCGATGACGGCCACCACAGCCTTCCACGAGATGGAGGCCGAAGATGTCGCCTGCGCGGGGCTGCGTTTTGCGAACGGCGCGGTGGGGTGGTTGACGGCCTCAACCGCGAGTTTCCCGGGCAAGGCCGAAACCATCACCCTGCATTTCGAAGCGGCGACGCTGCATCTTGAAGCCGGCGTTTTGACCGTAACCTGGCGCGACGGTCGGGTCGAGCATCACGGGGCGCAGGCCGGCACGGGTGGTGGCGCGGATCCGATGGCCTTCACCCATGACTGGCACCAGGGTGTGCTTGAGGATTTTGTGGCGGCGGTCCGCGATCCGCGCCCGCCGATGATCACGGGCCGGGATGCCTTGATTGCGCACCGATTGATTGATGCGATCGTGGCGTCCTCGGTGGCGGGGAAAATTGTGGAGGTCTCGTCGTGAAGTTCGGCGCAATCGGAATCGACCACCGCCATATCTTTGGCATGGCGGCCAACATGATGGCCGAAGGGGCTGAATTCGTGGGGTGGTGGACCGAAGGTGACCCCGAACCGTTGGCCGGGTTCCAGAAGCGGTTTCCAGATGTGCCCCGGGTCGACGAGATCGACGCCTTGCTGAGCAACCCCGAGATCGAATTGATCATGATTTCCTGCATCCCCCGCGATCGGGCCGGGTATGCCATCCGCGCCATGGAAGCGGGGAAAGATGTGATGGTCGACAAACCCGGCTGCACTACCTTGGCGCGGTTGGACGAGATCAAGGCCTGTGTTGCGCGGACCGGTCGGATCTGGACGATTGATTTTTCGGAACGCTTTGAAGTCCCGTCCGTCACGATGGCCGCCGATTTGGTGGCCGAGGGCGCGATTGGCAAGGTTGTGCAGACCGTCGGGCTTGGGCCGCATCGCTTGAACCGTGCAACGCGCCCCGACTGGTTCTTCGACCGCGACGCCTTCGGCGGCATTCTGACGGATATTGCCAGTCACCAGATCGACCAGTTTCTGTTCTTTACAGGGTCGACGGATGCCGAGGTTACCCTGGCCAGCGTCCGCAATTTTGCCAACCCGGACGATCCCGGCTTGCAGGATTTCGGCGAGATTGCCCTGCGCTCGGACCAGGGGCACGGGTATATCCGGGTTGACTGGTATACGCCGGATGCCTTGCCGAACTGGGGGGATGGGCGCCTGACCATCCTTGGGACCGAGGGGTATATTGAACTTCGGAAATATGTGGATGTGGGCGCCCGCGACGGCACGGATCATCTGATCCTCGTCAACGGAACCCGCTGCGAAAACATCGACGCGCGGGACGCAGGTCTGCCGTATTTTTCGCGGTTGATGGCCGACATCCGCGACCGCACCGAAACGGCAATGCCGCAAGCGCACGCCTTCAAGGTGATGGAGCTTGCGTTGACCGCACAGGCCATGGCGGAGGCGCGGTCATGATCCGCGTCGGCATCCTGGGGGCCGGCATCGGCCAGCAGCACTTGGACGGCTACCGCGCCTTGCCCGATCGCTACGAGGTGCGCTGGATGTGCGATCTGGATACGGCCCGGGCCGAAATGGCATTGGGCGGTGTCGCAGGCCCCACCGTCACCGACGACCCTGAGCAGGTTCTTGGCGACCCCGATGTCGATCTCGTCGATGTGTGTCTGCCACCGCATTTGCACCTGCCCTTTGCCCTGAAGGCCCTGGCGGCGGGCAAGCATGTTGTGTGTGAGAAACCCCTGGTCCCCTCGCTGGCCGACTGTGACGCGTTGGCCGAGGCCGAGGCGGCCAGTGCCGGACGGATTTTCCCGGTGTTTCAATACCGGTATGGGCCGGCGACGACCGCCTTGGATGCCTTGATCGCGGCCGGGCTGACCGGTCAGCCGCAGGTTGCGAGCCTCGAGACCCATTGGAACCGCGGCGCCGACTACTACGCCGTTCCATGGCGCGGCACCTGGGCAGGCGAGCGTGGCGGCGCGGTTCTGGGCCACGCGATCCACAACCATGATTTGCTCTGCCGGTATTTCGGACCGATCGCCCATGTGCAGGCCGAGCTTGCGACGCGGGTCAACCCGATCGAGACCGAAGACTGCGCGGCCTTGACGTTGCGGTTCGACAACGGGGCTCTTGCCACCTCGTCCGCTACGTTGGGCGCGGCCGGAGACACGTCTCGGCTGCGCATGGTCTTCGCGGATCTAACCGCCGAAAGCGGCGACGTGCCTTATGCACCGGCCATGGGCGATTGGACCTTTGCGGCGCGCGATCCGTCCAAGCAGGCCGACGTCGACGCCGTGGTTGCGGCGCAGAAACAAGGATTTGACGGGTTTGCAGGGTATTTCGCGGCCATTGCCGATGCGCTCGATGGCCGCGCAGGGCGGGAAGTCACTCTCAAGGATGGGCGGGCGTCCATCGAATTGGTGACCGCAGTTTACCTTGCGGCCCACCATGCCAAAGGTGTTGCGTTACCGCTCACATTCGGCGCAGAGTTTTATCGAAGCTGGCTGCCAGAAGATCGTGCGTCATGAAAAGCACGGCGGAGGTCAGCTTAACAAAGATCGGGGCGTATGGGGCCCCGTCCAAAGGGAGGAAAATGATGACCCAACTGAAACTTCTGGGCACCACGGCGCTTGTCCTGGGCCTGGCGGCACCCGCCAAGGCGCAGGAAATTCGCTTTATGTGCTCGACCGATGGCAACGAATGCGAAGTCTACGATGACATCCTGACCCGCTTCGAAGCCGAAAACCCCGGTGTCGACGTCGTCGTCGATATCGTGCCTTACCAGGCCATTCTCGAAAACCTGCCGGTCCAGCTGGCAGCGGGCAATGGGCCTGACATGGCCAAGATCACCGACCTTGGTGGCCTGAACGAGTACTACCTTGACCTCGATCCCTACGTGGACCGGGCCTACTGGGAAGAAAGCTTCGGCGACTTCCTGAGCTGGTATCGCGGCGGCGCGGACGACAACGGCGTCTACGGCCTGCACACGCAGCTGACCATCACCGGTCCCTTCGTGAACGCCACGCTCTTTGAACAGGCCGGCGTGGAAATGCCGGGCGATGGCGCAACCTGGGACGACTGGGCAACCGCATCGCGGGCCGTGGCAGAAGCCACCGGCACCGACTTCCCGATGGCGATTGACCGCTCCGGCCACCGCGTTGCGGGTCCGGCGATCTCCTACGGGGCAGCCCTGAATGGCGCAGATGGCCCGACGCTGTCCGACGAAGGCTTCGCGGCATTCGTTGAGCAATTCGTGGCCTGGCACAATGACGGCACCATCGCGCGCGACGTGTGGGCCGGTCAGGGTGGCGCGACCTACCAGGACGCGGCGCAGGAATTCATCAATGGTGAACTGGTCTTCTACTACTCCGGCTCCTGGCAGATCGGCCGTATGGAAGAGAACGTTGGTGACTTCTTCGACTGGCAGGTGGTCGACAGCCCCTGTGGTCCGGCTGGCGCATGCTCGGGCATGCCCGGTGGTTCCGGCATCGTCGGCTTCGGCGACACCGAGCACCCGGAAATCGTCGCCGCCATCATCGACTTCCTGGCACAGGAAGACGTGTATGCCGAAGCCACCGCACGCACCCGGAACCTGCCGGCGCACCTTGGCGTTGCATCTGCCGGTGTGAACTACGAAGGCGTGTCCGAAGGCGCAGCCGGTGCACTGAACGGCTTTGCCGCCGCTCTGCCGGATGTGGATCCGGCGGCCTTCTGGTACCAGGGCTACGCGGGCAACCGCGCCATGTTCGGCATCACCGTTGAGCGCGTCAGCCAGGCCATTGTTGGCGAGCTGACCGTCGAGGAAGCAATCGCGCGCATGGAAGAAGACCTTGCCGCGGCCATGGCTGAAAGCCAGTAACCTTGGCTGATACGACAGGGCAGGGCGCTCCGGCGCCCGCCCCCACCCCCGGACCGCAGCCGCCCCAAAGGGGCACCCCCGTGCGCGGAGATGGCATCGGCCTGACGCTGATCTCTCCGATTATGCGGGTCATCGAAATCCCCATGTTGGGCCTTCAGCGCCTCTTGGGGGTCAATCGCTTGGCGTGGGTGTTCTTGGTGCCGAACCTTTTGCTCTTTGGGCTGTTCGCGTTCCTGCCCATCATTCTGAATTTCTTCTACGCGACCACGGGCGGCGACAATGTGCTGCTGGACGATCGCCCCTATGTCGGGGCGCGGAACTTCCTGAACCTGGTCGACTGTAGCAATTATCTCGATCCCAATTCCTGCCGCGAGGACAAGTTCTGGCGCGCCATTTGGAACACGGTTTGGTTCGTGACCTTGCAGGTCGGGATCATGGTCGGGTTTTCACTTCTCACGGCGATCATCCTCAACCGCGATATCAAGGCGCGGGGCTTCTTCCGCTCGGTCTTCTTCTTTCCAGTGCTACTGTCCCCGGTGGTCGTGGCGCTGATCTGGAAGTGGATCTTGCAGCGCGAAGGGGTCTTGAATGCCTTCCTGGATTGGACGGGGATCGGCGGGGTCAATTGGTTGGTCGACGCGGAATGGGCCTTTGCGTGGTCCGTGTTCCTGTCGGTTTGGGCCCATATGGGTTTCTACACCTTGATCCTGCTTGCGGGACTGCAGGCGATCCCACGTGACGTGTACGAAGCCGCCACGATGGACCGCGCGTCGCCCTGGCGGGTGTTCCGCCGGATCACGCTGCCGCTCTTGGCGCCGACCATGCTGGTTGTGCTCATCCTGGCGTTGATCAAGGGCGTGCAGACATTTGATGAAGTTTACGCCTTTACCGGGGGTGGTCCCGGCACGGCGACGACCTTCATCATCCAATACATCTATGAAGAGGGCTTTGCCGGTGCGCCGCGCATCTGGGGCATGGCTGCGGCCGCGTCGATCCTTGTGGCGATCGTCCTTGTGATCCTGACGCTGATCCAACTCTGGGTGAACAGGAACAACGTCGATGGGTAGAACTTGGGAATTCCTGACCGCGACGCGCGGCAAAGGGCGGCTGCATTGGACCGACTGGGCCAGCTACGGCTACCTGTGTGCGGGCGTGTTCCTTATGTTCTTCCCGGTGGTGTGGCTGGTGCTGTCGAGCTTCAAGACCGAAGCCGACCTCCAGCGCTTCCCGCCGACCTTCCTGCCGTACCAGCAGCAAACGCTGTCGGTGGACGGGTATGACGATCCGTTGCCGTTGTTCGAAATGGTCAGTGGCGATTACGAAGGCATGATCCTGGCCCAGGTCCGGCGTGTCGGGCTGCAGGCGCAAATGGTCGACCCCACCAATCCGGGCGAACGGTTGCGTGTGTCGATCGACGAATACGAGCGTGTGGAAAGCGTGACGCTGGCCTGGGAGAACTACACCGGTCTGTTCGATCGCTTCAATTTCCTGCTCTATTTCTGGAATTCGACCTTCATCACGGTGACGGCCACCCTGATCATGCTGCTCACCAACTCGATGGCGGCCTTTGCATTGTCGAAATACCAGTTCCGAGGGCGAACATTCGTCCTTCTTCTGGTGATCGGGACATTGATGATCCCGCAGACGGTTGTGCTGGTTCCGCTGTTTTTGATCGTGTCGGAAATGGGGATGTCCAACTCGCTCTGGGGGGTGATTATCCCCGGGGCGGCCACGCCGACAGGCGTCTTCCTGTTGCGCCAGTACATGTTGACCATCCCGGATGAGATCCTCGATGCCGCCCGAATGGACAAGGCCAGCGAATGGAAGATCTACTGGCGGATCATGGTGCCGTTGTCGGCGCCGGCGATTGCCGTCCTTGCGATCCTCGCGATCATGTGGCGCTGGAATGATTTCCTCTGGCCGCTGATCGTTCTGACGCAATCCGAAAACTTCACCCTGCAACTGGCGCTGAACTCCTTCCAGGGAGAGTTGCGGACAGATTGGTCAAGCCTGCTTGCCATGACCGTTCTGACGCTGTTGCCCATCGCAGTGGTGTTCACCTTTTTGCAGAAATACATCGCGACCGGCATCGCCTCGACCGGCGGGAAATAAGAGGGGGCGTTCATGGCCAGCATTGAGCTTAAGAAGGTTCAGAAATCCTATGGGGCGGTTGACGTCATCAAGGGGATCGATCTGGACATCAAGGAAGGCGACTTCTGCGTTTTCGTCGGCCCGTCGGGCTGTGGGAAATCGACGCTGTTGCGGATGATTTCCGGGTTGGAAAGCATCACCGGTGGGGACATCGAAATCGGCGGCGAGGTGGTGAACAACATCCCGGCGGCGGATCGTGGACTTGCCATGGTGTTCCAGAGCTACGCGCTTTACCCCCATATGTCCGTCCGCCAGAACCTCAGCTTCGGGTTGGAGAACATCAACACGCCGCGCGCCGAGATCAACGCCAAGGTCGACGAAGTCGCCAAGATGCTGCAGATCGACATGTTGCTGGACCGTCGGCCCAAGGACCTGTCCGGCGGGCAACGCCAGCGGGTGGCCATCGGGCGCGCCGTGGTGCGCGAACCCCGTGTGTTCCTGTTTGACGAGCCGTTGTCGAACCTAGATGCGGAATTGCGGGTCGATATGCGCGGCGAGATTGCCAGCCTGCACCGCCGCCTCGGCAACACAATGATCTACGTGACCCATGATCAGGTTGAAGCCATGACCATGGCCGACAAGATCGCCGTCCTGCGATTGGGCGAAGTCGAGCAGTTCGGCGAACCGCTGGAGCTTTACAACCGCCCGCGCAACATCTTCGTCGCCGGGTTTATCGGCAGCCCCAAGATGAATTTCATCACCGGGCACGTCGACGGATCGGACCGGTCGATCCTGCATCTGGACACCGGGGAAACCATGACCCTTCCCGACACTGGGTTCAGCCATCAACAAGGTGAGCCGGTGACATTGGGTATTCGCCCGAACCATTTGCGTGTGTCCGACGATGGCCCGGTGAAAGTCCAAGTGAAGTCCGTCGAACAATTGGGCGGGGAAAGCTACGTCTACGGCCATACGGCGACCGGCAATCCGATCACGGTGCATATTGGTGGCCAGACCAATATCGACTTCGGCGACAGCGTTCATGTGGGCGCCCCCGCCGAGGAGATTCATCTGTTCGACACGGAAAGTGGGTTGTCGCTGAGGGCCGACTGATGCGCGAGACATGGCGCTGGTTCGGGCCGGACGACACGATCTTCCTGTATGAAATTCTCCAGACCGGGGCGCAGGGCATTGTCACGGCTCTGCACCACGTTCCGACGGGCGAGGTCTGGACCCGGGACGAGATTGTCGCGCGGAAACGCTTGGTCGAAGGGTCGGCCGACGCACCAACCGGGCTGACCTGGGATGTCGTGGAAAGCCTGCCGGTCTCGGAGGATATCAAAACGCAGTCCGGGGCGTGGCGGGCCCATCTTGATGCGTATCGCGCCAGTCTGGAACATCTGGCCGCGGCGGGCGTGAAGGTCATCTGCTACAACTTCATGCCGGTCCTCGACTGGACGCGGACCCGCCTGTCCTATCCCGTGCCGAAGGGCGGCCACGCGATGCAGTTCGAGCTGGCCGATTTCGCGTTGTTTGATCTGCATGTGCTCAAGCGCAAGGGGGCGGACGAGGATTACCCGGACGAGATCAAGGCCCGCGCCGCGCGCGATTTTGCCAATGTGGGCCACGCACTGGGCCCGGCCCTGACCCAGACCATTCTGGCCGGGTTGCCCGGTGCGGCCGAACACTGGACGGTCGACGATGTCGATCTTGCGCTCACCCACTATGACCACATTGATGCAGACAGGCTTCGGACGCATCTGGTCGATTTCCTGTCGGAGGTCGTCCCAACGGCCGAGCGGCTTGGACTGCGCCTGTGCTGCCACCCGGACGATCCGCCCTTTCCGCTCTTGGGTCTGCCGCGGGTGATGTCCACCGAGGAGGACTACGCGGCGATCATGGAGGCCGTGGGGTCACCGGCGAGCGGGATCACGCTGTGCACTGGATCATTGGGCGTTGATCCGGCCTTTGATCCCGTGCGCTTTGTGGAACGCTTGGGGGATCGCATCCACTTCGTTCATCTGCGCAACACGCAGCGTCAGGGTGAGATGGCCCTGGGCCGCACCAGTTTCGTGGAATCCGATCATTTGGGCGGGGACACGGACATGGTCGCCACCATCCGGGCGTTGTTGGCCGAGGAAGCCCGCCGCCGCGCCGAAGGGCGGGCCGATGCCGAGATCCCCATGCGGCCCGACCATGGCCACGCGCTTCTGAGTGATTTGGACCGCGATATGATGCCCGGGTATCCTTTGATTGGCCGTATGCGCGGGCTGGCAGAACTGCGCGGCATCATGGCGGCCCTGTCTGCATAACCTGCCGCTTTTCACTGATGCCGTGACGAGACCGCCCAAAGCCGCGGCGTTTCAAACGTTTCGCACGCGTTTTTCTTGCGAATAAGTCGCAACAGCATTGACTTCTTGCGAATGGCTCTCATTATTAAGGGCTGTGAATGTCGCCCCGTGCCAGGGCACTGCTTGCTTGCACTGCTATCAAGGATACCTGGACTATGCTGACCAAACGTTTGTTTCTTTCGCTCACCGCCGCGGCCGCAACCGCGTTGGCGCCCCTGGCCGCTCTGGCCGAAGATCGTCTGACGGTCGTTGCGACGACTGGCATGATCGCGGACGCTGTGCGTGAGGTTGGGGGCGATCTGATCGATGTGACCGCGTTGATGGGGCCAGGGGTGGACCCGCACGCCTATCGCCAGACCCGCACGGACATCGTGGCAACGGCGCAAGCCGATCTCGTCTTGTGGAACGGCCTCTATCTGGAAGCCCAGATGGAAGACTTCCTTTTGGAGTTGGCCGATACCGGCGCGCCCGTGGTGGCGGTGGCCGAAACCATCCCGGAAAACCTGCTGATCGGATCGGAAGACTATGACGGGCGGTTCGATCCCCATGTCTGGATGAACCCGAACCTCTGGTCCCGCGTGGTCCTGTCGGTGCGCGACGCTTTGATTGACGTCGATCCTGCGGCCACAGACACCTACACCGCCAACGCCGAGGCCCACCTGAACGAGCTGACCCAACTGGCCAGTTATGCGCAGAACGTCCTGAGCTCGGTGGGCGCAGAAAGCCGTGTTTTGCTGTCGGCGCATGATGCGTTCAACTACTTCGGCAACGCTTACGGGTTCGAGGTGGTCGGCATCCAAGGTATTTCGACCGAAAGCGAAGCGGGCCTTCAGCGCATTTCCGAACTGGTCAACCTGCTGGTCGACCGCGATATCCGCGCGGTCTTTGTCGAAAGCTCGGTCAGTGACCGCAACATCCGCGCCCTGATTGAAGGTGCAGCTGCGGAAGGTCACGAGGTCATCATCGGGGGCGAGTTGTTCTCGGACGCGATGGGCGAGTTTGGCACCTACGAAGGCACCTACCTGGGCATGATCGATCACAACGTGACCACGATCTCCCGCGCCCTTGGGGGCGAAGCACCTGTGCGCGGCATGTCCGAGCAATTGGCGATCAACTGAGGAAAGGACGGGCATGACGGCCGACGCCCTGACACTTGCATCCACGGACGGACGGTTCGCCCCGCCCGCTCCGGATGCGTCCAGCCCGCTCCATGTGCGTGGGCTGACCGTGTCCTACGCCGAGAAACCGGCGGTGTTCTCAGTCGATGCGACGTTTCCCAAGGGTCAGATGTCGGCCATTATCGGGCCCAATGGTGCGGGCAAATCCACCTTTCTCAAAGCCGTGCTTGGGTTGTTGCCCGCGGTCTCTGGGCAGGTGTCCGTCTATGGCCGCACGGTCGACCGGGCGCGTGATCAAATCGCCTACGTGCCGCAACGGGCCAGCGTTGACTGGGACTTCCCGACAACGGTGATCGATGTCGTTCTGATGGGGCGCTACAGGTCGCTGGGCCTCTTTCGCCGGGTGACAGCCGCCGAGCGCGCCCGCGCCACCGATGCGCTCGATCGGGTCGGGATGGCCGACTTTGCCAATCGTCAGATCGGGCAATTGTCCGGCGGCCAGCAGCAGCGCGTGTTCCTGGCGCGGGCCCTCGCGCAAGATGCGGATTTGTATCTGCTGGACGAGCCGTTTGCCGGTGTCGACGCCGCAACCGAGCGCGCCATCATCGAGGTTCTCAAGGATCTCAAGGCCGAGGGCAAAACCGTGATCGCCGTCCACCATGACCTTGTGACCGTGCCCAAGTACTTCGACCATGTTTTCCTGATCAACGTGCGTCGCATGGCGGAAGGCCCGGTTGAGACGACCTTCACCCCGGACGCTTTGGCCCAAACTTATGGCGGGCGGTTGGCGGCCACCCATATCGATCACTTGACCCTCGCCTCCGCCGGGGGCTGACCCGCCATGCAGGGCTTTCTCGATGCGCTGCTCTTGCAAGCGGGATACAACGCGGCCCTGGTCGCCATTGGCGCGGCGCTCTTGGGCTTCGCGGCGGGCACGGCCGGTGTCTTTCTCTTTCTGCGGAAACGGGCCTTGGTGTCGGATGCCGTGGCCCACGCAACGCTGCCCGGGATCGGGATCGCTTTCATCGTGATGGTGTTCGCAGGCGGGGACGGCCGCAACCTTGTGGGCTTGCTGCTCGGGTCTGCGGTGTCGGCATGGATCGGCCTGTGGATGGTGGATTGGATGGCCCGGCGCACACGGCTGAGCGAGGATGCCGCGATTGGCGCGGTTCTTTCGGTGTTCTTCGGTCTTGGCGTGGTGCTGCTGACGGTGATTCAGGGCCTCAACCGCGGCCGCCAAGCCGGTTTGGAGGATTTCCTTCTCGGGTCGACCGCCGGCATGCTGTTTCAGGACGCCGTCATCATCGCTGGCGCGGGCGCAGCGGTGATCACGCTGATCTGGATTCTGCGCCGACCGATGACCCTTGTCGCGTTCGATCCGGACTTTGCCGCCGCGCGCGGCGTGAATGTCCGCCGTGTCGATCTGGCCATGATGGGTCTGGTGATGGCCGTCACGGTGATTGGCTTGAAACTGGTCGGGCTGATCCTGATCGTGGCGCTTTTGATCATTCCGGCGGTGACCGCGCGGTTTTGGAGCGAACGGGCGGATACAGTCCTGTGGTCCGCCGGTGCGATCGGCGCGTGCGCGGGCTATGTCGGGGCGGCGATTTCGGCGTCGGCCCCGGCGATGCCGACCGGACCGATCATTGTTCTCGTCGCGGCGGGGGCCTTCGCGCTGTCGCTGCTGTTTGCCCCGGCCCGGGGCGTGGTGGCCGCTGTCCTGCGGCGCGGGCGCTTCCAAGCACAAGTCTACCGCAGGCAGGGCTTGCTGGCCTTGGCGCGCTCGGAGCCAATCCATGACGGCTATACCTTGCGCGTCCTGTCGCGGGAGGGGTTGATTCGCGCAGATGGGGTGGCCACGGACACCGGCACGGCCCTCGCGGCCAAGATCTCCCGCGACGAACAACGTTGGGAAATCGCCCGGGAACTCCACCAGGATACGGCACTGACCGGGCGCTACGATGGGCTTACCCCGATCGAAGACGTGTTCACCGCCGATGAGATTGCGCATTTCGACGCCCAACTTGGGCCGCCGCGTATGGTCGGGGGCTGAGCATGGGCGCCGAATTCGTTCAGTTCTCGCTGACGCCAATCCTGATTGGTGTGTTTGCAGCCATCGCCTGCGCCCTGCCGGGGAATTTCCTGATCCTGCGCCGACAAGCCCTGATCGGAGATGCGATCAGCCACGTCGTGCTGCCCGGCATCGTTGTTGCCTTTCTGGTGACCGGAACGGTCGCGGCCGTGCCCATGTTGATTGGCGCGGGGCTGGCCGCCCTCGTGGCGGTCATGCTGATCGAAACGGTGCGCCGCCTGGGACGGATCGAACCCGGCGCGGCCATGGGGGTGGTGTTCACGTCGCTTTTCGCGGCGGGGGTGTTGCTGCTGGAGCAATCCGACACGTCACGAGTGCATCTGGATGTCGAACACGCTTTGATGGGCAATCTCGAAAGCCTCGTCTGGTTCCGCGCGGACGGATGGCGGTCTTTGGTGGACCCGGTCGCCTTGTCCCATGTGCCAGACGAGTTGCCCCGGATCGCCGTGGTCGCTGCCGTGGTCTCGCTCCTGACGGTGATCTTCTGGCGCCCCCTGAAATTGTCCACCTTCGACGAAGCGTTTGCACGGGCGGTGGGGCTGCCGGTCAATGTCATCGGCTTGGCATTGGTGATTGCGGCAGCGGTTGCCGCCGTTGCGGCCTTCGACGCCGTTGGATCGATCATCGTCATTGCGATGTTCATTTGTCCCCCCGCGGCGGCGCGCTTGATGACCAACAGCCTTGCCGCCCAGGTTTGGTGGAGCGTGGGCTTCGCCACCGTGTCGGCGGTTCTGGGCTACGTGCTTGCCGGATATGGGCCATTGTGGCTTGGGGGGCAGAACGCCGTAAGTGCGGCCGGTATGATTGCGACTGTGTCGGGCGTGATCCTGGCCATGGCTTGTGTCTTTGGCCCGCATCGGGCCCGCGTGGGGCAGGGGGCCGAGGGTGGGTAACCCGACCTGACCGTCCCGCCGACGCTTTCCAAATTCGTTGCAGATAAAGGGGCTTTGGCTGACCGGCTTTTGGTGCTAGGCTGTTTTTGCATACGTGTGCAAATTGGGTGCAAACTGAGTCGCCCGATTGTGGAGGAGGGGCCAAAAGGCGGCCCGGTAGGATCAAGGACAGGACAGATGACCATCGAATATCTCAAACGCGGCAAACCGGAGGCCGACCGCGCAGAGGATGACGCAAAGATCCGCGCCGTGGTGGAAGCGACGCTGAAAGATATCGAAACCCGCGGCGACACCGCCGTCCGCGAACTGTCCGAGAAGTTCGACAACTACAGCCCGCCAGCCTTCAAGCTGAGCGACAGCGAAATTCAGGCCATCATTTCGAAGGTGTCCGACCGCGAAATGGCCGACATCAAGTTCGCCCATGACCAGGTGCGCAACTTTGCCCAGGCGCAGCGGGACTCGATGCTGGACATCGAGATCGAGACCCTGCCGGGCGTGGTTCTTGGCCACAAGAATATCCCGGTGCAATCGGTGGGCTGCTACGTGCCCGGCGGCAAATTCCCGATGGTCGCCTCGGCCCATATGTCGGTGTGCACCGCATCCGTGGCGGGCGTGCCGCGGATCATCGCCGCGACACCGCCCTTCCAAGGCGAACCAAACCCCGGTGTGATTGCGGCCATGCATATGGGCGGCGCGCATGAGATTTACGTTCTGGGCGGCATTCAGGCCATTGGCGCCATGGCGCTTGGGACCGAAACCATTGATCCGGTGCATCTGTTGGTCGGACCGGGCAATGCGTTCGTGGCCGAGGCCAAGCGCCAGCTCTTTGGTCGGGTGGGCATCGACCTCTTTGCCGGTCCGACGGAAACCATGGTCATCGCCGATGACACGGTCGATGGTGAGATGTGCGCAACCGACCTCCTGGGTCAGGCCGAACACGGCTACAATTCGCCCGCGGTGCTGCTGACCAATTCCCGGAAACTGGCCGAGGATACGCTGGCCGAGATCGAGCGGCTGTTGACCATCCTGCCGACTAAGGAAACGGCCCGTACATCGTGGGAGGATTACGGCGAGGTTATCCTGTGCGACACGCATGACGAGATGCTGCAGGTCGCCAACAAGATCGCGTCGGAACATGTTCAGGTGATGACGGACCGGGACGATTGGTATCTCGACAACATGACCTGCTACGGCGCGCTGTTCCTGGGTCCGCGCACGAACGTGGCCAATGGCGACAAGGTGATCGGCACCAACCATACGCTGCCGACGAAAAAGGCGGGACGCTACACCGGCGGCCTGTGGGTCGGCAAATACCTCAAGACGCACAGCTACCAGAAGATCCTGACCGACGAGGCGGCGACCCAAATTGGCGAATATGGGTCGCGTCTGTGCATGCTCGAAGGTTTCGTCGGCCATGCCGAGCAGTGCAATGTCCGTGTCCGCCGCTACGGGGGCATCAACGTGCCCTATGGCGAAGGGGCACCGTACCGCGACGCGGCCGAGTAAGGAGACACCCCCATGAACGCGCAAGATCGTCCGCAATTGAGCCTGTATGACCGCATCGTGCGGTATGGCGAGCTGAAGCCGTGCAAAACCGCCTTTATCGACGCCCATACGCCGGGCTCGGACCAGAAGGAAAACTTCACGATTATCGGCGGCGGGGTCAGTGAAAGCCCCGATCAACACGTCCATATCAAGGACACGCCGGGTTTCAACATCGGTGCCGCGGGCCAGCCGCCGAAATGCCGAAACTCCCTGCACAGCCACACCACGGCCGAGGTCTTCTTCGTCCTCAAGGGCCGCTGGCGGTTCTTCTGGGGCCGGTGGGGGACCGCTGGCGAAGTTGTTCTAGAAGAAGGGGACATCTTCAATATCCCCACCGGTATCTTCCGCGGGTTCGAAAACATCGGCACCGATTACGGGATGATCATGGCCATTCTTGGCGGCGATGATGCCGGCGGCGGCGTGACCTGGGCGCCGCAGGTGATCGAGGATGCGCAAGCCCACGGGCTGGTCCTGGGTGAAAACGGCGTGCTCTACGACACCAAGCAAGGCGCCGCGCTGCCCGACGGGATCGCGCCGATGCCGCTGCTCAGCGAGGACGAGCTCAAGGCGTTCCCCGAAGTGCCGAATGCCGGCGTCGTGCGCGATTACGTGGCCCGCTACTGGGACTTGATGGCGCTGGCTGCCGATGGTCCGGCCAAGGTCATTGGCGCGAACGCCCTGTTGAAGGATCGCCCGGGGTTCGAGGTTGACTTCCTGACCCGCGGGTCGCTGCCCGACGCAGCCCAGACGCCCCAGAAGCACACGGTTCTGATGCCGATGCGCGGGAATTGGGAATTGGCGACTGACAGCGGCACGCGCGTGCTGAACGCCGGGGACACGGCCCTGATCTATCCGGGTGAGACCTATGCGCTCGCGCCGTCCATGACAGGTGAGGCGAGCCTCTACAGGGTCACCACAACCGATGATCCGGCGGGCGCCACCTGGCGCGGCTGACCGGACCGGCCGCCCCCACAAGGCGGGCGGATCACACCATGGCGGGTCGGAAAACACGTGTTTTCCGGCCCGTTTTTGTCGACAAAAACGGCGCCGAGCCTAGGCGTAGTGCTTTTTCTTCGACATTTTGCCGATGCCGGGGTTCAGGCTGTTTGTGGGATCGCAGCACTTGTAGAACGCGGCCTGATCCTCGGTCGCGGCGTAGAGGTGCCCGACATTGTGCTCGGCGGGATACTTGGCCCCGCGCTGATCGAGAAGGTCCAGCATCTGAGCCTTGAGGGCCTTGGGATCGTGCCCCTTCTTCACCACGTAATCCTGGTGCAGCACGTGGCAGAAGAAATGCCCGTAATAAAGCTTGTGGCTGATCCCCGCTTCGACCTCGGGGGGGAGCACCTCGAACCAGTCGGTGTCATTGCGGCGCAGGGCGATGTCGAGGGCCAGAATATCTTCGACCGCGGCGTCGTTCACCGCTTGGAAGCGCACGGCGGCTCCGGCGGCGGCGAACCGGTGCAGGCCCGCGATCTTGCCTTCCCGCGCTTCGCAGGCGAACCAATCCGCGGCTTGCCCATCAAAATGCGCCGACAAATACGCCTCGGCCTCGGCGATTCCGTCGTCGCGCATCTTCAGAATGAGGTGATGTTCGAACCGGTCGCGAAACGCTTCCATGCGTTTGGGCAGCGGGTTCGGCCATAGGCGCGTGACGCCCTGCATGATCCGGTCAATCAGGTTCTTGGGCAGAAAGGGCAGCTTGTTCAGGCGGGCGTCCCACCATCCCTTGATCGCAAAAATCATCGGCAACCGGTCGGTGCCCAGTTTGTCGATCATCACCAGTGTGTCTTTGCCGTGGCTCTTGGAGATGTCGTAAGCCTCGGCGTGCATATATTCGCCCGAGACCGGCAGGGTCTTGAAATCGCTCAGGATATCGCGGCGCAGCTTGGTCAGGATGCCAGTGTCGTTCGTGCCGATATAGAACACCTGCTCGGCGTCGTTCATGGGATAGGTGTCCAGGCGGACGGCGAAGACCGCCAGTTTGCCTGCGCAGCCCGCGCTCTCGTGCAGGCGCCTTGTATCGGCGTTGAACCGCGCCGGACTGTCGGCATCGACGTCACGGACCCGGGCCTGGTACTCGGTATCCGACGCCTTGGCATTGCTGTCGCGGATGTCGGCCTCGGTGAAATCGCCGGCCTCCAGGCGCGTCAGGATGGTTTCCGCATCCTCGCCCAGGTCAATCCCGAGATGGTTGACCAGCTCCAGCGTGCCGTCGGCCGTGATCTGCGCGTAGAGCGAAAGTTCCGTGTAGGAGGGCCCGCGTTCAATCAAAGACCCGCCCGAGTTGTTGCAGACCCCGCCGATGATCGAGGCGCCGATGCAGGAAGACCCGATCACCGAATGCGGCTGACGCTTGAGCGGGGCGAGCAGTTTCTCCAACGCGAACAGCGTGGCACCGGGAAAGCTGACGATCTGCCGTCCGTCCCGCAATAGCTGCAGCTGGTCCATGCGGTTTGTGCTCAGGATCACCGTATCCCGGTCGTAGGTGCCATTCGGCGTCGAGCCTTCGGTCAGGCCCGTGTTCGCGGCCTGCAGGATGACAATCTTGTCGGCGGCGACGATGGCCTGCAGCACCCGCCATTGTTCCAACAGGGTTCCCGGACGCACGACACACAGCGCCGGACCGCCGCCGGACCGAAAGCCCTTGCAGAACCGTTCCATGGATTTCGGATTGGTGATCACATGCTTGGCGCCAACGATCGTCTGCAGGTCAGCGATCAGGTCAGTGTTGGTGCGGTCTTTGGCATCAAAGGGCATGTCTCGGCTTCCCACTTCCCGGGCAATGTCTGGCGCGATGCCTCAGTATCGCGCCCGCGCGCCCGTGACGGAATGGGCCTTAGCGCCGCGCCATGACAGCGCGGCGCCCGCGATCTATTCCGCCGCTTGCGCCCAGTCGGCGCGGCCCTGCTGCATCATGTTCTGCATCGCCGGGTCCCGCCAGCGCAGGTTGTCGCGGCTCAACTGGTCCAGCTTCGTCACACCCATCAGCTTCATGTCACGCTCGATCTCGGTGCGCAGATTGCCAAGCGCGCGTTCCACGCCGGCCTGACCTGCGGCCGCCAGCGCGTAGAGGTACAGACGTCCGCCGGAACAGGCTTTAGCGCCCACAGACAGCGCCTTCATGACGTGGGTGCCGCGTTGGATGCCGCCTTCACAGATCACGTCGATCTTGTCGCCGACCGCATCGCAAATCTCGGCCAGTTGGTCGAAGGGCGCGCGCGAGCCGTCCAGCTGCCGGCCACCGTGGTTCGACACCATGATGCCCGTGCATCCGATATCCACCGCGCGCTTGGCATCTTCGACCGACATGATGCCCTTCAGCGCAAATTGTCCGTTCCACTGGGCGCAGAGTTTCTCGGCATCTTTCCAGTTCATCGACTGGTCCAGCATGGTCGAGAAGTATTCGCCCACCGACACGGCCACGTTGGTGCCCGCATTCACATGCCCCGACAGGTGCGGCATGTCGAATTTTTCCTTTGTAAACCAGTGGTACGCCCACATCGGGTGGGTCGCGAAGCTGAGGATCGAAGACGGCGTCAGCTTCGGCGGAGAGGTGAAACCGGTGCGCAGGTCCCGCTCGCGGTTGCCACCCGTGATCGTATCCACCGTCAGGGCCATCACGTTGAAATTGGCCGCCCGGGCGCGTTCCAGCAGGGCATCGTTCAAGCCGCGGTCCTTGTGGAAGTAGAATTGGAACATCTTCGGGCCGGGCGCGATTTTGGCGATCTCTTCCACGGTGACCGTGGCCAGCGAAGACACCCCGAACATGGTGCCATACTTGGTGGCGGCCTTGCCGACGGCGCGTTCGCCTTCGTGATGGAACAGTCGTTGCAGGGCGGTCGGCGCGCAGTAAACCGGCATGTCCAGTTTCTGGCCCATCACCTCGACCGACATATCGACCTCTTCCACGCCCGCGAGGACGTTGGGCACGAGATCAACCTCGTCGAAGGACGAGGTGTTCCGGCGATAGGTGATCTCGTCATCGGCGGCGCCGTCGATGTAGTGAAAGATCGGGCCCGGCAACCGCCGCTTGGCCAGTTTCCGGAAATCCTGAAAATTGTGGCAGTCGTTCAATCCCATCAGCGCTCTCCCCTCCGCCTCTAAATTGGTCAAGTTTTTTAACCAATATATCCAAGTAGTGAAAATCCCATGGGCCTGTCAAGGCTGAATCACCGACACGGCCGGGCGAGGGCCGGTTCGGTTTTGGTCAGAAAACTGGGCGAGATTTCAGGCGGCGCGGGTTGCGCGGTCGGGGGCGTAGGCAACCCGGAACCCGGTATGGCTCAGGGTCGTGTCGGGCGTGTTCGACGTGCGGGCGGCGATCCGGTACCGGTAGCAATAGCTGATGTGGCACAGGTATGAGCCGCCCTTGATGACCCGCGCACCCGACTGGTGGGCCGTCGCGTTCAGCGCTTTTGCCGCTTTTGACAGGGATCGCACCCGGAACCGGTCGGCGGACCATTCCCACGTGTTGCCGACCATGTTGAACAACCCGTATCCGTTCGGGGCGAAGCTGCGCGCCGGCGCCGTCGCCAGATACCCGTCAGCCATGGAGTTCTGCCGTGGAAAGGCGCCTTGCCAGATGTTGCAGGGCTGGTGATCGGCGTCATCGGGTTCGCGGTCGCCCCACGGGAACTTCGGGGCCGCCAATCCGCCCTGGGCGGCGAACTCCCACTCGGCCTCGGTGGGCAGGCGTCCGCCAGCCCAGTCCGCAAAGGCCACTGCATCGTTCCAGGACACTTGAACGACCGGGTGATCCGGCCGGTCCGACACGTCGCTGCCGGGCCCTTCCGGGGCGTCCCATGTCGCGCCATCGACCTTCCGCCACCATTCGAGGCCGGGCAGGGGTTCATGCGCGCTTGGGGATTTCAGCAGGTTGTAAAACACGTAGCTCCATCCGAAGCGTTGGGCCTCGGTGATATATCCTGTGTCTTCGATAAAGCGCGCGAACCGCGCATTCGTGACGGCACAGGCGTCGATGGCAAAGGGCTTCACCCGCGCGGAGCGGGCCGGATACTCGCCATCTTGCGGCAGAATGCGGTCATCGGTGCCCATGGTGAACTTGCCGCCGCTCAGACCGACACGTTCCGAAACGTCCAGCGTGGCCGGTTTGATCTCGACCTCCGACGCGGCGGCGTCGCGCGGACCGGCTGACGGGGCGCAGCAGGTCATGGGGCCCGCCGCGCACATCGCGGATCAAGAACGGGGTGCAAAGGCATCGGCATACTGATCTCGCAGGATATTCTTTTGCACTTTGCCCATCGTATTGCGGGGCAGGGCGTCGACCACAACGATCTTCTTCGGGTGTTTGAACTTGGCCAGGGACGCCGCAATCGCGGCCATGAGCTGCGCGTCATCTGGCGCGCCGCCCGCGTCCGGCACGATGACCGCCAGAACGGTCTCTCCGAAATCGGGGTGGGGCACACCGACAACGGCACTTTCCAGCACGCCGGGCTGATCGTCGAGCACCAGTTCAATTTCCTTCGGGTAGATGTTGTAGCCGCCCGAGATGATCAGATCCTTGGAGCGCCCGACAATATGGACATACCCGTCGGCATCGACCTTGCCCAAATCGCCCGTGATGAAGAAGCCGTCAGACCGCAACTCGGCCGCCGTTTTCTCGGGCATTTGCCAGTAGCCTTTGAAGACATTCGGCCCGCGCACCTCGATCATCCCGACCGCGCCTGGCGGGATATCCGTGCCGCTTTCCGGGTCGGTCACTTTGACCTCGACGTCGGGCAGGGGGAAGCCGACCGTGCCGGCCCGCCGCTCGCCGTCATAGGGGTTGGACGTGTTCATGTTGGTCTCGGTCATGCCGTAGCGTTCGAGGATGCGGTGACCTGTCCGTGTCTCGAATTGAACGTGCGTTTCGGCCAGCAGCGGCGCCGACCCCGAAACGAACAGGCGCATGTGGTCGACGAGGTCCCGGTTGAACCGCGGATCTTCCAGAAGCCAGGTGTAGAACGTCGGCACCCCCATCATCGACGTCGCCTGCGGCAGCATCGCGATGGCGTCATCCACGTCGAACTTCGGCAAAAGCTGCATGGTGCCGCCGACCAGAAGCAGGATGTTTGTCGCCACGAACAGACCGTGCGTGTGAAAGATCGGCAGCGCATGAAACAGCGTATCCCGCTCGGTGAACCGCCACAGATCGGTCAGCGTCCGGGCGTTTGACAAAAGGTTGTCCTGGGTCAGCATGGCCCCTTTGGACCGGCCGGTCGTGCCCGAGGTATAGAGGAACGCGGCGATGTCCCCGCCGTCGCGCGGAACTGTGTCGAACTGGGTTGGCTGCGCGGCCGCTGCCTCGGCAAAGCTGCCCGCGCCATGCGCATCGAGCGTGTGGAGCTGCGCGCCGCACCGCGCGGTCATTTCGGCATAGGCATCGGCCTTGGCCGGATCGCAGATCAGCAGCTTTGCGCCGCTGTTCTCGACGAAATAGGCCAACTCATCGCCGGTATAGGCAGTGTTGAGCGGCAGAAAGACCACCCCCGCCTGCGCCGCAGCCGCATAGAGCGCAAGGGCGGCGGGGGATTTTTCAACCTGCACCGCCAACCGGTCGCCGGGTTCCAACCCGGTCTGGGCCAATTGGTGCGCAAACTGGGCCGCCAGCGCGAGGAACGCTGCGTAGCTGACAGTTTCTCCGCCCTTGAGCACAAGGAACGGTTTGGCTTTGCCCGCATGCGGGGCAAACAGGGTGTCGTAAAGTGGGTTCGTCATCGTTCCTACGTCTTAGAATAGGACGCGCGCCTTGACCATCGGCGGTCGTCGGATGCGGAGTCCGTAAAACAGGCGCGTGCTCTGTCCAATCCACCGTGGCCGATTTGGTCGCCAATTGACATCGTGATACATCGCCGGTCATACGCGTGTTTTCTGTGTTCAAAGAGCCCCTTGTGACCCAACGCAACGATATATCAGCCGCGGCGCGCCTGTCGGTCGCGCCCATGATGGACTGGACCGACCGCCATTGCCGGTACCTCCATCGGCTGATGTCGCGCGAGGTCTTGCTCTATACCGAAATGGTCACGGCCGCCGCGGTGGTGCACGGCGATCGGGATCGGCTATTGGGGTTCGATCCGGCCGAGCATCCCGTCGCGATGCAATTGGGCGGCTCTGATCCGGCGGATTTGGCGCAGGCCACGCGGATCGTGGCAGACTACGGATATGACGAGATCAACCTCAATGTCGGGTGCCCGTCCGACCGGGTGCAATCTGGGTGCTTTGGGGCGGTCCTGATGGAACGGCCGGGTCTTGTGGCCGAGTGCGTGGCGGCCATGATCGACGCCAGCCCCGTGGATGTCACCGTCAAGTGTCGGATCGGGGTGGATCAGCAGGACCCCGAGGTCATTCTCCCCCAATTCCTTGAGGCTGTTCAGGGCGCGGGCGTGCGGCGCGTCACGATCCATGCCCGCAAGGCATGGCTGCAGGGGCTGAGCCCCAAGGAAAACCGCGATATTCCGCCCCTGGATTACCCATTGGTCTACCGAATGACGCAGCAGTTTCCGGACCTCCACGTCTCGATCAATGGCGGCATCGACAGTCTTGAGGCGGCGTGCATGCACCTGTCTCAGGGCGTCGGTGGCGTGATGATTGGACGGGCGGCTTATCATACGCCAACCGATATCCTGCTGGACGCCGACGAGGTGATCTTTGGCGCCGCGCCGACCCCGCGCCGTGCTGAGGACGTGGTTCTCGACATGCTGCCCTATATCGAGGCGCATCTTTCCAAGGGCGGACGGCTGAACCAGATCACCCGCCATATGCTCGGCCTGTTTGCCGGTCGCCCCGGCGCGCGGCACTGGAAACGCCGGCTGAGCGAAGGCGCGCACCGTACGGGCGCCGGGCCGGAGGTGGTGGAAGGGGCGCTTGCCGAGGTCGTGGCCCGCGCCGCCTAAGCCCAAGCGCGGTCTGGACCTGCGCTTTGCCAAGACCAAATCAATGGTGTAGGCCGCGCCAAGTGAGCGGTGGAGGGGACATGCCAGAGCTTTCAGAATTCTTGCCCATGCTGGCGTTGATCCTTGCGATCGGTGCCGCGGCGGGTGTCATTGCCGGGCTGTTGGGCGTCGGCGGCGGGATCGTTCTGGTGCCCGCATTTTTCTTTGCGTTTGATGGGCTTGGCTACGACACACCGGATCTGATGCAGATCTGCCTGGCGACGTCGCTTGCGACCATCGTCGTGACATCCATCAGATCGGTCCTGGCCCATAACAAAAAGGGCGCTGTGGATTGGGACATTCTGCGCGGGTGGGGCGTTGGTATCGCGGTCGGCGCGGCGCTTGGGGTCGTTGCGGCCACGGGGCTGCGCAATGAAGTCCTGATGGCGATCTTCGGTGTCCTCGGGCTGAGCGTTGGGCTCTACATGGCTTTTGGACGGTCCGAGTGGCGTCTGGGCGATGCCATGCCGACCGGGGTCGGGCGTCTGATCGCCTCACCGGTTCTGGGCTTTTTGTCGGTCTTGATGGGAATCGGCGGCGGTAGCTTCGGGGTGCCGATGATGACGCTCTACAACGTGCCGATCCACCGCGCGGTTGCGACAGCAGCGGGGTTTGGTCTCGTGATCGCGGTGCCGTCCGTGATTGGCTTTCTGCTGGTCTCAGGGGATGGCGGAAACCGACCGCCATTCACCGTTGGGCAGGTCAACCTCGTGGCCTTTGTGGCCGTGATTGCCATGACGCTGATCACGACGCCTTGGGGGGTGAAGCTGGCCCATGCCATGGACCCCAAGCCGCTGAAGCGGATCTTTGCGGTCTTCATCATGCTGATGGCGCTCAACATGTTGCGCCGCGCGTTTTTCGGCTGACATGTCTGGCCCTTGGCTTGACCGTGGGTGGCAGGTGTTTCCGGCCGAGCCGGTTGTCGAAGCCTGGGTTGCGGCCATCCGCGGGCCGGTCTTGTCGCGCCTTGACGGGCCTGCGGGGGCCCGCCGGCATGGCAACACCTGGACGCCCGGGGTCGATCTGATTCCAAACGATGCCGCGGGGCGGGCCTTCGGGTCGGGCCCCTTGGCGGGCGCGGCATTGGCCATGGCGCGGTCGGTGACCGGGGATTTGCCACTTCATCCCGGCCAACTGTCAGTGACCTACCCCGGGTATCCAAAGCGCGATCCCGATGAATCCGAGGCCAATCACAGGTTTCGTCGCCTCCGGGATGCGGCCCATCTGGATGGTTTGTTGCCCCTTGGTCCGGACCGGCGCCGGTATCTGAAGGAACCGCACGCCTATATCCTTGGCGTCGCCCTGACCGAGGCGGATGCCGGTGCCGCGCCCTTGGTCGTCTACGATGGAAGTCATCAGGTTCTACGGGCCGCGATGGCAGAGGCCTTCGCCGAAGCCCCCGCGGACCAATGGTCCGGGATGGACGTCACCGATATCTACCAGGCCGCGCGCCGCAGGTGCTTTGAGGCATGCCCGCGCCGGGAGATCCCGCTCAGGCCGGGGGACTGCGTCTTGGTCCACCGCCTGTGTCTGCATGGCGTGGCGCCGTGGGCCGAGGGCGCGCACGCGGCGCCCGAAGGGCGGGCCATCGCGTATTTCCGACCGTGCTTCCCGGACGTTGCGGATTGGTTGGCGTTGCCCTGAGCCGCGCTTACTGGTCGGTTCCCGTGGCGTCCCGCGCCACGCGGGCCGCACGCCCGCCGCGCCGACGGACCAGCTGTGCGCGCCGCGCGGGCAGGGCGGCCATCACGTCTGTGCGATGCTCAGGGGTCATCTTTGTCCATTGCGTGATTTCGTCAATCGACCGCAGGCACCCTGTGCACAACCGGGCCTCGGGATGGATCACGCAGATCTTCACGCAAGGGCTTTCGATCTCGTCGCGTTTCCACACGCCGTCGCTTTTGGAAGGATCGTTGGTCATTGCTCTGCCCGTATGTGCCTCAGTCGGTCCAAGGCTCCCTGCAAGATATAGCTGGCCGCGACGGCGTCGATGACCTCTGCGCGACGTTTTCGCGTCGTATCCGCCTCAAGTAGCGCTTTTTCGGCCGCCACGGTGCTCAGGCGTTCGTCCCAGAATCCGATTGGCAGACCCGCCAGACCGGCCACTTGCCCCAGGTTCCGCGCGAACGCCCGCGTGGATTGTGCCCGGGGGCCTTCGCTTCCGTCCATATTGCGCGGCAATCCCAGGATCAGCCCGACGGCGCCGCGGGATGTGGCAATCTCGGCCAGACGCGCGGCATCCAGCGTGAACTTCTTCCGCTTCACCGTTTCGATCGCCGATGCCGCGGTGCGCAAACTGTCGGACCCGGCCACACCGATGGTCTTGGTGCCAAGATCCAGACCGATCAGGGCCCCATGCGTGCCCACTGCGCCTGCGAACTCGGTCAGATCATCCGTGATCATTCTGCTGGCTCGGTCAAGGCGGCACCCGCGTCTTCGATCATCGCGATGGCTTCGGGCAGGTCGTCAAAGACAACCAGGGCCTCGGTATAGATCGATTGCGCAAGGTCCAGCCGGCCCAACACAGTGTAGGCGGTGATCAGCCGGGCCCAGTCCTCGGGCGGTCCGCCTTCCTCGGCCAGTCGGGCCGCGAGGCCTGACACCATGCCTTCAATCATGGCTGCACGGTCTTCGGCGGGCAACGCTTCGGCGGCCGCGATGTCTTCGGCCGATGGACCCGCGCGGGCAGGGGGCGGCGGTTGCGGCAGGTCGTCAACCGAGATCGGGCTGCCGGCCAGAAAGGCGATCTCTTCGATCTGCAGTCGGATTGGTTCCACCCAGGGCGCGTCAGCGGTCGAATCCGCCAGCAAGTTGCGCCAGATCGGGAAGGCCAGATCGGGGCGCCCCTGCTGCGCGAACATCAACCCCGCATAGTAGCGCGCGGTCCCATTTCTGGGTTCAAGGTCAAGCCCTTGGACGAGGGCCTGTTCTGCTTCCGGGGACACATACCCCCCGGCGGCCAAGATCATCATCTCGGCGTGGTCGATGTGGTGAAAGCCGCTCGCATCCTCACCCAAAAGGCCGATCAACCGCCCCTGCGCCAGGCGCGCGGCGCGGAAATTGCCCAGGGCCGCTTCGTTCACGGCAAGCAGGGCAAGGCCCTGAATGTCGTCGGGGCGTTGCTCCATCACGGTGCGCAACTGGCGCACGAGCTCTTCGTGTTCAGGGTCTGGCGGCATCCCCTCGCGGAACGGGACCTGTTGTTCCGCGGTCGATTGGTCGGGGCGCGTGGCGCGCGCGTCTTCGACGATCTCGATCCGTGTGGCGAGGGACAGGTCGGGATACCCGGGCGCACCGACTTGCAGATAGACCGCAAAGGCACCCGCGATCGTCGCGCCCAGGCCAAGACCCAGGACCGCCTTGTCAATCCCGCCCCGGCGCGGCGCGTTCTGTCGTGCCGTCTGCAGGGCCCGGTCCGCTTCGAGAATGCGTCGCGCAATCTCGGTCCGGGCGCGGCCGGCTTCTTCCTCCGACACCACGCCGCGCGCGACGTCGCGGTCCAGTTCCTTCAACTGATCGCGATAGACTTTGAGATCGTAGGCCGCGGCCGGAACCCCTTCGGCCCGCGCACGGAAAAACGCGGCCGCTAAGGCCAGCGCCACAAGCGCCGAAAACACCGCCGCTGCGATCCAAAACGCCATATATCCGGTCCGATTTCCTGTGATCGTTTCACAGACATAAGGCGCCATGGCGCGTGCGAAAACCCGTGAACGGTGGATATGTCCGAGACATCTTGCAGCGGGGTCGCATTTTGCGCCAATCATGTCGCGCCGGGTCGCCAACGACACGCCCGTCTGCCGCACATCGAACAGGATCGCTTGAAGGAGCCTGCCACACATGCGCCGTTACTCTGCATTCGCCATCGCCCGCGAGGCTGCGCGCCACCATCTGGGGTGGGAACGCGCCTGGCGGTCGCCTGAGCCGAAGGCGTCCTACGACGTCATCATCGTCGGCGCGGGGGGGCACGGTCTGGCGACGGCGTATTACCTTGGCAAGAATCACGGCATCAAGAACGTGGCGGTGATCGAGAAGGGCTGGCTCGGCGGCGGCAACACGGGCCGCAACACGACCATCATCCGCTCGAACTACCTGCAGGACCCGTCGGCGGCGATCTACGAAAAGGCACGCAGCCTCTACGAAACGCTCAGCCAGGATCTGAACTACAACGTGATGTTCAGCCCCCGCGGCGTGATGATGCTGGCCCAGACGCAGCACGAAATCCGGGGCTATCAGCGCACGGCGCACGCCAATGCGCTGCAAGGGGTCGAAACGGAATTCATCAGCCCGCGCAAAGTGAAAGAACTGTGCCCGATCATCGAGTTGAAGGGCCCGCGCTATCCCGTGCTCGGTGCGCTGTGGCAACCGCGCGGCGGCACGGCTCGGCATGATGCCGTGGCCTGGGGCTATGCGCGTGCCTGTTCCGATATGGGCATGGATATCATCCAGCAAACCGAGGTGACCGGGGTGCGCCGGGACGGCGGCAAGGTGGTCGGCGTCGAGACGACGAAGGGCTATATCGGCTGCTCCAAGCTTGGCGTGGTCGTGGCCGGGCATTCGGGCGTGATGGCCGAGCGCGCGGGTTTCCGGCTTCCGATCGAATCCGTTGCGTTGCAGGCCCTTGTTAGCGAACCGATTAAGCCCTGCATGGATGTCGTGGTCATGGCCAACACGGTGCACGGATACATGAGCCAATCCGACAAGGGTGAAATGGTCATCGGGGGTGGGGCGGATGGCTACAACAACTACACGCAGCGCGGTTCGTTCCAGCATGTCGAAGAAACCGTGCGCGCGCTGATCGAAACCTTCCCGATGATCAGCCGCCTGAAAATGCTGCGCTGGTGGGGCGGCATCGTGGATATGACCGGCGACCGCTCGCCCATCATTTCGAAAACCCCGGTTGAGAACATGTTCATCAATTGCGGATGGGGCACAGGCGGCTTCAAAGCCATCCCCGGCTCGGGATGGGCGATGGCCGAACTGATGGCCAAGGGCGAAAGCCCGCTGGCGGCCGAGTTTTCCATGGGTCGTTTCCGCGAAGGACGCTTCATCGATGAAAGCGTCGCAGCCGGGGTGGCGCATTGATGGATCGAAATCTCTTTTTCTTGACCGACGCCTACCTGACGCGCGGTCAGCCGCTTGTCGGCGGGCCGCCAACGGGGGAACGGGCTTTGCAAAGCCCGTTCGGACGCGTCTGCGCAGACGCGTCTGACGCGTTTTCGAAAACGCGTCGTGGCGCTTGGTCCCAATGGAGGCTGCTATGCTCCTGCTAACGTGTCCTTATTGCGGTGCATCCGTGGAAGAGACGGAACTGACGCCCGGCGGCGAGGCGCATCTGAAACGCTATGGCCCTGGGTCGACCGACCAAGACTTCGAGGCGTATCTGTTCCTGCGTCCCAACAAGAAGGGCGTTCATTTCGAGCGCTGGCGCCATGCCTATGGGTGCGGGAAATGGTTCCTGGCCGCCCGCGACACCGCGACCTTGGAAGTGTTCGGCACCTATTCGGCCCAAACCACCAAGCCGCCCGCCGAGATCATCGAAACCATCCAAGCCAAACACCCGGATTGGAGCCCAGAATGACCACACGTTTGGCCCAGGGCGGTTTGCGCATCGACCGCCAGAAACAGATCGAATTCACCTTCAACGGCAAACGGATGACGGGGTTCGAGGGCGATACGCTTGCGTCGGCGCTCTTGGCGAACGGGCAGAAGATCGTCGGGCGCTCGTTCAAATACCACCGCCCTCGCGGCGTGGTGACAAGCGGCGCGGAAGAACCCAACGCCCTGGTCAATCTGGGTGAAAAGGGCCGGTTCGAGCCGAACCAGCGCGCAACGACGACCGAGATTTTTGATGGTCTGAGCGCCACCAGCCAAAACCACTGGCCAAGTCTCGACTGGGACATCGGCGAGGTCAACGCGCTGGCCGCCCGGTTCCTGCCGGCCGGATTTTACTACAAGACGTTCATCCATCCGCGCCCCTTCTGGAAGCACGTGTTCGAGCCGTTCATCCGGCAATCCGCCGGTCTGGGCAAAGCGCCCCATCCAGAAGACCGCGATGAAGATCGCTACGAGCATTTCTACGCCCATGTCGACCTCGTCGTCGCCGGCGCGGGGGTCGCGGGTCTGCAGGCGGCGTTGGTCGCGGCGCGGGCCGGGCTGCAGGTACTGGTGTGCGAGCAGGCGCCCCGCATCGGCGGCCGATTGCCCGTAGACGGGGCCGAGATTGATGGACTCAGCGCGTCCGACTGGATTGCGAAGGCCGCCGATGAACTGTCGGGCTATCCCAACGTTGAACTGCGCCCGCGCACGCAGGTCTCGGGTGTCTACGACCACGGCTATGTTCTGGCCTACGAACGCTTGGCCGATCACGCCCCGGACGCGGACACCCCGCGCCACCGTTTGTGGCGCATCCGGGCGCGGCACGTGATTGCAGCCACGGGCGCCCTGGAGCGCCCGCTCAGCTTTCCGGGCAACGACAAGCCGGGGGTCATGCTGGCCTCGGCCGTGCGGGATTACGTTGTGGATTATGGCGTGTCGGTCGGGGATCGGACCGTCGTCGTGACCAACAATGACGATGCCTATCGCACGGCGATCGCGATCAAGTCGGCCGGTCTTGACGTGCCTTGCATTGTCGACGCCCGCGCCACCGCGGCTGGCCTTTTGGTCGAAGAGGCCCGCGCGCTTGGCATCACCGTGAAGACCGGCACGGCCATTGCCGGCGTGAAAGGCCTGCGCGGTGTCGTGGCCGTCCAACTCTGTGCCCAGGCGGGCGAGGGCAGCGTCACCGAGGAAATCGTCTGCGACGCGGTCGCCATGTCCGGTGGCTGGTCGCCCGTGGTCCACTTGTGGTCCCACTGCGGCGGCAAACTGACCTGGGATGCCGATCAGGCCTTCTTTCGCCCCGACCATGCCCGGCCGCCGACCGATCACAACGGCGCCGGATTTGTCACCTGCCTGGGCGCAGCCGATGGAGCGCTCCAGCTGCAGGACACCGTTGCGAATGCCGACAGCGTTGCCCGTGCGGTCGTGGCAGAGCTTGGCGGATCTGCGGCGGACGCCGGCAGCCCGCTGTCTGTTGCGGCGCGTCCCGAGGCGCCATTGGAGCCGATCTGGGTCATGCCGCAAGGCGCAGGCGTCAAGAAACGCAGCAAGATGTGGCTGGACTTCCAAAACGACGTCAAGGTTTCGGACGTGCAACTGGCCGCCCGGGAAGGCTTCGAAAGCGTTGAGCACACGAAACGCTACACCACGCTCGGCATGGCGACAGATCAGGGAAAATTGAGCAATATTAATGGCCTGGCGATCCTGGCTCAATCGCTGAATGAAAACATTCCGCGCGTGGGAACGACGACGTTCCGTCCGCCCTACACGCCGATTTCGATGGGCGCGATTGCGGGCGAAGCGCGGGGCGAGATCTTCCAGCCCCTGCGCCGCACCCCGATCCACGCCTGGCACGACGATCAGGCTGCCTATTGGGAACCGGTTGGCCACTGGCGTCGTCCATATTGCTACCCGCGGGACGGCGAAAGTCATTCCGGTGCCGTCACCCGCGAGATCAACGCGACCCGCAGCTCTCTGGGCCTGCTCGACGCCTCGACACTGGGCAAAATCATCGTCAAGGGTCCCGATGCCGGTCGGTTCATGGACATGCTCTACACCAACATGATGAGCAGCCTGAAACCGGGGCGCTGCCGCTATGGGTTGATGTGTTCGGAAAACGGTTTCCTGATCGACGATGGGGTCGTCGCCCGGTTGGACGACGACACCTTCCTGGTGCACACCACCACGGGCGGCGCGGACCGCATCCATGGCTGGATGGAAGACTGGCTCCAGTGTGAATGGTGGGATTGGGAGGTTTTCACCGTCAATGTGACGGAACAATGGGCCCAGATCGCTGTAGTCGGGCCGAACGCCCGGGCCTTGCTGGACAAACTGGGCTCCGACACCGATCTCAGCGCTGAAGCGCTGCCCTTCATGGCGTGGACGGATGCAAAAATTGGCGGGTTTTACGCGCGTGTCTTCCGCATCTCCTTCTCGGGCGAGCTGAGCTTCGAGGTTGCCGTGCCCGCCAGCCAGGGCCGTGCGTTCTGGGATGCGCTGCACGCCGAAGGGGCAGAGTTCAACGCCACCGCCTATGGCACCGAAGCCTTGCACGTGATGCGGGCGGAAAAGGGCTTCATCATGATCGGGGACGAAACCGACGGCACGGTGATCCCGCAGGATTTGGGCCTGCATTGGGCCATCTCGAAGAAGAAAGAGGACTACCTCGGCAAACGCGCCCAGAGCCGCAGCCACATGACCGACCCCGACCGGTGGCAGCTTGTGGGGCTGGAGACGCTTGATGGGTCGGTCCTGCCCGATGGGTCCTATGCGCTGGCCGAAGGCGAAAATGCGAACGGGCAGGGCAACACGCAGGGCCGGGTGACGTCGACCTATTACTCGCCCACGCTGGACCGGGGCATTGCCATGGGCCTTGTGCTGCACGGACCTGACCGGATGGGCGAAGTGCTGACCTTCAATACGACGAAGAAGATCGTGAAAGGTGAAAAGCCCAAAACGGTCAAAGCCAAAATCGTGAGCCCGGTCTTCTACGACCCCGAGGGGGAGAAGCAAAATGTCTGATATCGCTGTCAGTGCCCTGGCCGGCGCCGCCTTCACCGGGATCGTGTCGGTGTCCGAAGCTGGACTGCGCGGCATGGTCACGCTCAAGGCCGACCTCGAGGCTGCCGCCGTGAAGAAGGCCGTGAAAAAGCTGTGTGGCACCGACGTGCCGGCTGTTCGCCGCGTGGCCGCCGGACCCGAGGTGCAGGTGGCGTGGATGGCGCCGGACGAACTTCTCATCCTGTGCGATCATGCCAAGGCGGATGCAATGGTGGCCGATCTGGCGGCGGCCCTGGCCGGTCACCATCACCTGGCGGTCAATGTGTCCGATGCGCGGGCGATGTTCGAGCTGTCGGGCGACGCGGGTGCAGTGCGGGATGTTCTGGCCAAGATCACCCCGGCCGACATGCGCCCTGATGTGCTTGTGCCCGGCGAAATGCGCCGCACGCGCATCGCGCAGATCCCGGCGGCCTTGTGGTTCGAGACCGAAGGGAAGGCCTTCGTGATCTGCTTCCGTTCGGTGGCGCAGTATGCCTTTGACCTGCTGTCCACCTCGGCCAAGCCGGGCGGCGAGGTCGGCTACTTCTAGGCGGGCTGCGCATACCGCTTCGCGGATGAGCACGGAGGCAAAAATCTGACGATTTTGGTCGTTCTATTGGGCCGGCGGGGTTGACCTTTCCCCCCTCCCACCTCCATCTGTGCTGCGACAGGACACCGCAACGAGGGGGCTTTCCCATGGCATTTGAACTTCCCGATCTTCCCTACGCCCACGACGCTCTGGCCGATCTCGGCATGAGCGCGGAGACGCTGGAATACCACCACGACCTGCACCACAAAGCCTATGTCGACAACGGCAACAAGCTGATCGCCGGCACCGAATGGGACGGCAAGTCGATGGAAGAGATCATCACCGGCACCTATGACGCCAGCGCCGTTGCGCAAAACGGCATCTTCAACAACATCAGCCAGCTGTGGAACCACAACCAGTTCTGGGAAATGATGGGTCCGGGCGAAAGTGCCATGCCGGGTGAACTGGAAGCCGCGCTGGTCGAAAGCTTCGGCTCGGTCGACGAGTTCAAATCGCAGTTTTCCGCCGCGGGTGCCGGCCAGTTCGGTTCGGGCTGGTGCTGGCTGGTCAAGGATGCCGACGGCAGCCTGAAGGTGACCAAAACTGAAAACGGCGTGAACCCGCTGTGCTTCGGTCAGACCGCGCTTCTGGGCTGCGACGTGTGGGAACATTCCTACTACATCGATTTCCGCAACAAGCGTCCGGCCTACCTCAGCAACTTCCTCGAGAAGCTGGTAAACTGGGAGAACGTCGCCAGCCGCATGTAACCGGCGCGACAGTCGCATGTCGAAGGCCCGCCCGGTTCGGCGGGCCTTTTGTTTTGGAGGACCCACCATGGATGCCACGATCCGACCGGCCGAGCGGGGGGATGCCGACGCGCTGCGCCAGCTCTATCGCCATCTGATCCCGGACGAAGAACCGGCCCCCCTGCCGGTCGCACAATCCCGGATCGACGCGCTTGGAAGTTTCCCCGGAAGTGTCATCCTTGTGGCCGACACCACGGCCGGTCTTGCCGCGAGTGTGACCCTGATCGTGGTGCCCAACATGACCCGCAATGGCGCGCCCTACGCCTTCATCGAAAACGTGGTGACCCACAGCGACCACCGGCGCCAAGGTCTGGCCCGGACCCTCCTGCACGAGGCCGAGCGCCGCGCGTGGGCCGCGGGGTGCTACCGGATCATGATCGTATCGGGCAATCACAACGCCGCGGGCCATGCGACCTATGCGGCGGCGGGCTATGCAGCGACAAAGACCGGCTTTCAGAAGCGCAGGATTGCGGACCGTTCCCATCAAGCGTAGTCCGGGGCGTCGGAGAGAAGGGAACCACATGAGCGAGGCGGCCAAAGGGATCCTGGCGATGGTCGCGGCCTGCACCATTTGGGGGCTGTCGCCGATCTTCTATGCCCTGCTGTCCCACATTCCCGCAGCCGAGGTTCTGGCGCATCGGACGGTCTGGTCCCTGGTGACGTTTGGCTTGTTTCTGTTGGTTCAACGCCGTTTGGCAGAGCTCCCCCGCGCCATCGCATCACCGCGAAAGTTTGCCTTCACCGCGGCGGCGGCGGCGATGATTTCAGTGAACTGGTTCCTGTTCATTTTCGCAATCGGGGCAGGGCGCACGGTCGAAGCCTCGCTTGGCTACTACATCTTCCCGCTTGTGGCGGTGGCCATCGGGGCCGTCGTGCTGCGGGAACGGCTTGGCATTTGGCAATGGCTGGCTGTGGGCCTCGCCGGGATCGCGGTTCTGGTGCTGACCGTTGGCTTGGGCGTCGCCCCCTATATCTCCTTGGCCTTGGCCGTCACGTTCGGGATCTATGGCCTGCTGAAGCGATGGGTGGCTGCGGGGCCGGTCGTCTCTGTCGCGGCCGAAGTGCTGCTGTTCCTGCCCTTCGCCGTTGGCTACCTTGTCTGGGCCGGCTCTGCCACGGGTCTGCAATTCGCCCTGTCTGACATGCCGCTCCTGGTGGCCGCGGGCCCGATGACGGCGGTCCCGTTGATGCTGTTTTCCTATGCTGCGAAACGCGCCGACATGTCGACCATCGGCCTGCTTCAATACATCAACCCTACGCTCCAATTCGCGGTTGCGGTGCTGATCCTGCACGAAACCGTCACCCAATGGCACGCGATCGCGTTCCCGCTCATTTGGCTGGCGCTGGCGATTTACTCCTGGGTCAGCCTGCGGCGACGGCCCGAAGCGCCCGCATGAGGGTGGGCACATCGTCCACAACCTGCACAAAGTCGCGCAGGCTGTCCTCGGCAAAGCCCTGACGGATCAGATGGTCCAGCAGCCCGACCAGCGGATCCCAGTACCCGGACACGTTGAGCAGATAGATGGGTTTGCCGTGCAGCCCCAATTGCCGCCAGGTCAGGACCTCGAAAAACTCGTCCAGTGACCCCGCCCCGCCGGGCAACACGACCACGGCATCGGCATTCATCACCATGACCTTTTTGCGTTCGTGCATGGTTTCGGTGACAATGAAGGTCGACAGGTCGCGTTTGCCCACTTCCCAGTTGAGCAGATGCTCGGGGATCACGCCGAATGTATCGCCGCCTGAGGCCTGGGCGGCCCGCGCGACGGCGCCCATGATCCCGACGTCGCCCGCTCCGTAAACGAGGCGCATTCCGGCCTCTGCCAATCCGGTTCCCATGGCCGTTGCGGTTGCCATGTATTCGGGCAATGCGCCCGGACGCGCGCCACAATAGACACAGACAGAAAAGCTCGACATCGCGGTCCCTTGCACATTCGTGTATTTTCGATGCTGATAGACCTGATAAAACCATCGCTCAAGCGATAGCGCGCCGTGGTGTGTGACCACACCCGCGGCAAAGCGAGCAGATCGAGCCCAGAAACCTTTTGGGGAAGGTGGGGGGAAGGCCGGATGGCGACGAAACTGGCAAGTCTTTTTGGAAGCAGCTCGACGGCTGTTGTCGGCGCGACGGCGGGTGCGGCCGTGGTGGTGGCCGCCGCCGTGGGCGTAACCGTGTGGCGCTCAGGCGACACGGAGGAGGTCTCTGTCGCGCCCGAACCGGTTGTCGAGGCCCCGGTCGAGCAAGACACGCCGGCCGCGGTGGCCGCGGCCCCTGAGGCCAACGTTGAGACCACCCCGGACACCCCGGCCATGACACCGCCGCGCTTTGACGTGGTGCGGGTGGATGCAGAGGGCGCCGCCGTCATCGCAGGGTTTGTCATGACAGACGCGGACGTGACGCTGATCCTCGACGGCGCGCCAATCGAAGTGACGCGCGCCGACGGGGGCGGGAACTTTGTATCGCTCGTGTCGCTCAGCCCGTCCGAAGCGCCGCGTGTCCTGAGCCTGTCCGCCGCGCTTGATGGGGGCGTCGTGATCGACGGCGAGGAAACCGTCATCATTGCCCCGTTTGGCGCGATCGAAGAGGGCACGCCCCCCGATCCACCCCCGACCGTCGCCGTGGCCGAACCGGGGATCAACGCCACATCGCCCGAGCCAAGCGTTGCGTCAGATACCGACGCCGCCCCTGCGCAGGGTGTCGATGTGGCGCTGGCCGATACCACGCCCGACCCGGAACCCACCGCGGACGCAACGCCCGCGCCCGTACCCGAGAGTGACGTGGCAACCGCCGAAGACGACGCGCCCGCGCCCGAACCGGCCGAACCGGCCGAGACGGATGTCGCAGTCGCCGAACCCGAGGCACCGGTTGTTGCGGAAGATGTTGCTGCGGCGGACCCCGAGACGCCTGCGGCCGAACCCGAAGCCCCAACCGTCATGATCGCAAGTGCCGAGGGCATTCGCGTCGTTCAGGGCGGCGCGCCGGTGGCTCAAACCGAGATTCAGATTGATGCCATCTCCTACGACGTGACCGGAGAGGTCACCGTCGCCGGGCGTGGCCCGACCGATGCGTCTGTCCGGATTTCCTTGAACGAGCAAACCATCAACATGGGTGAGATCGGACCGGGTGGCGCCTGGAGCCTCGATTTGCCGGATGTCGACCCGGGCACCTACACATTGCGGGTCGAGCAGATCGCCAGCGATGGCAGCGTGACCTCTGATATCGTCACGCCGTTTCTGCGCGAAGACCCAGAGCGCATTGCCGCGAACCCGATGCTGGTTGATCCCGGCGCGTCCGTCATCACGGTCCAGCCGGATTTCACGCTCTGGGGCATTGCCCAGGCCAACTTTGGCGATGGGGTGCTGTATGTGCAGATCTTCGAGGAAAACCGCGACCGCATCCGCGATCCGGATATGATTTTCCCGGGCCAGATCTTCCGCCTTCCGGATTTGCCCCGCATGGGTGCGACGACGGACGACGGATAAATCCACCGCTCTCTCTGGTCATTGTCCGATCGCGACCATAGGTTCTGCCTATGCCAGCCGATACGCCCGCCGCCCGCCCCCAAGCCCAGACGCAAGACGCCGCCCCGCAGCCCGAAGCCGCGGCCGCGGTGGATGAGATCGCGGCCCTGGAATCGCGCGAACGCCAAAGCGGCTGGCGCACGATCCAGAAGGTCGCGCCATATCTTTGGCCCGCCGACAAACCGTGGGTCAAACAGCGGGTCGTCGTCGCCCTGGCGATGCTGGCCATCGCCAAGTTCGTCGCGGTCGGAACGCCATTTCTCTACAAGGCAGCGGTCGACAGTCTGGCGGGAGATACCGACGGGTCCGCCGCCTGGCTTCTTGGGATGGGCGCCATCGGTGTGACGGTCGCCTATGGCGTCGCGCGGCTGGCCAATGTGGGCTTTCAACAGTTGCGCGATGCGGTGTTCGCCAAGGTTGCCCAACGCGCCCTGCGGCAACTGGCATTGGAGACGTTCCAGCACATCCATGCGCTCAGTCTGCGGTACCACATCACGCGCAAGACCGGCGGGCTCAGCCGCATCATTGAACGGGGTGTGAAAGGCGTCGAATTCCTGCTGCGCTTCTTGTTGTTCTCGATCGGCCCTCTGATCCTCGAACTGATGTTGACCGGCATCGTGTTGGCCGTTGTCTTCGACATTTCTTACCTGCTGGTGCTGGCGGCCACGATCACGCTGTACATCTGGTTCACCTTCAAGGTCACCGAATGGCGGGTGCGCATCCGCAAGGTCATGAACGACCAGGATACGGACGCGAACCAAAAGGCCATCGACAGCCTGCTGAATTTCGAAACGGTCAAGTATTTCGGGGCAGAAGGCCGGGAAGCCGCCCGCTATGACAGCGCGATGGAAGGGTACGAGGCCGCGGCGCTCAAGACGTCCTACTCGCTGGCCTTCCTGAATTTCGGTCAGTCCCTCATCATCACCACCGGCCTTGTCCTTGTGATGGTGATGGCCGCCATGGGCGTGCAGTCGGGTGAGTTGACGGTCGGCGATTTCGTCATGGTCAACGCATACATGATCCAGATCACCATGCCGCTGAACTTCCTCGGCACGGTCTATCGTGAGATCCGCCAAGCCCTTGTTGATATGGGCGAAATGTTCGATCTCCTGGAACAGCCCCAGGAAGTGTCAGATCGTCCCGGCGCGGACCCGCTGGCTGTGTCGGGCGGCGAAGTGCGCTTTGAAGGCGTGCAGTTCGCCTACGAGGAAACGCGCGCCATCCTGAAGGGGCTCAGCTTTACCTTGGCGCCCGGTCAGACGGTGGCGTTGGTCGGGCCATCCGGCTCGGGCAAATCGACGATCGGGCGGCTCTTGTTCCGCTTTTATGATGTCACCTCGGGCGCGATCCGCATCGACGGGCAAGACATCCGCGACATCACGCAGGACAGCCTGCACCAAGCCATCGGCGTGGTCCCGCAAGACACGGTGCTGTTCAACGACACCATCCGCTACAACATCGGATATGGCCGCCCGGACGCCAGCGCGGCCGAGATCGAGGCCGCCGCGCGGGCCGCGAAGATTCACGACTTCATCACCGCCTTGCCCGAAGGCTATGACACGATGGTCGGTGAACGCGGTCTGAAGCTTTCGGGCGGGGAAAAGCAGCGCGTGGGCATTGCGCGCACGCTGTTGAAGGACCCGCCGATCCTGCTTTTGGACGAGGCGACCAGCGCCCTGGACACCGAGACCGAGCGCGACATCCAGACGGAGCTTAAGGCGATGGGGCAGGGGCGGTCGGTGATCACCATCGCCCACCGCCTGTCCACGGTGGTTGAGGCCGATCAGATCCTTGTTCTGGAAAAGGGCGAGATTGTCGAATCCGGCACCCATGACAGCCTTCTGGCCTCCGAAGGCCGCTACGCCTCGATGTGGCACCGCCAGATGGCCGAAGAAGACTAGGGTCACGCTCCGTCAGCCGAGGGCCGCCGCTGTGCGGTTTGCCGGCCAATCCCATCACCCAATGAAAAGAGCGGCACCGGGGATACGATGCCGCTCAATTCAGTAGCCCGGTCTTTGGGGACGGACCGGCTACTCGGCCGCACGCAGGGGAGGGCGCGGGCCGACATCACTGTCAAGCTCGGTATCCGCGTAGGGGTCCTGCTTTTCGGGCATGTCCTCCGGCGCGGGCGGTTCGGGGATGTCCTCCGAGCCGTCGTCTGGGGCGCTGTCTTCCGGGTCCGCCTCCGGTACCGGATCCGGGCGCGGGTCTTCATCCCAGTAGATCGTGGGCTCGCGCACACGCCGTGCTTCGCGCTGCAGCGCCCAATCCTGCGCCCGCGCGCTCAGGCGGCTGGCACCCAGGCGCGCCAGGGCCCGGCCAATCCACGAGACAATCTTGGTCGACCAGATGCGCAGCGCCAGCAGCGAGGGCGTGAACACAAGGGTCAGAACCGTTGCAATACCCAACCCGAAGACCACGGCGGTCGCCAGCTGCTTCCACCACAGGGCGGTTGGGCTGTCGACGGTGTAGCCACCTGCGCCGAAGTCCAGACTGACGCCGAACATCATCGGGGCCAGACCCGCCATCGTGGTGATTGTGGTCAGCAGAACCGGGCGGATCCGTGCCTCGGCCGTGCGGACGATCGCCTCCTGCCGGGGCATGTAGCGGCTGTATTCCTGGTAGGTGTCGATCAGAACAATGTTGTTGTTCACCACGATCCCCGCCAAGGCCACGATCCCGGTCCCGGTCATGATGATCGAGAATGTCTGATCCATCACGAGCATGCCGATCAGAACCCCGGTCGTGGACAGAACAACCGCCAAAAGAACCAACACGGCGTTGTAGACCGAGTTGAACTGCGCCAACAGGATGATGAACATAAGGCCAAGCGCAGCCGCAAAGGCCGAGCTGAGGAAGGCCTGGCTTTCTTCCTGTTCTTCCTGGTCGCCGGCCCATTCCCATTCGACGCCGTTGGGGAGGGGGTTTTCGGCCTCAAGCCAGGCGGTGATCTGTTCGATCCGCTCGTTCGGGGTGACCGGGATCGTGGTCAACGATCCGTCCGTCAACCCGGTTTCAAGCGCCTCCGCCGTGGTGTCGCCGTAAAGCGAATAGATCTGCCAGCCGACATCTCCGATCCGGAAATCGGCGCCGCCGGTGACGGTCGGCTCCGCAGTGTCCCGCACCATGCCGACCGCGGTGCCATCGGCGTCATCGACCCGGAACAACGCCGGCAGTACATCGGCCTTCACGTCGAAGGTGCGTGCCTGGTCGATCCGGTTGATCTCGGCCAATTGCGGCGTCGCTTCGTAGGTGACGAAGTTCGACAGCGGGACGAGCCCTTCATTCGTGCGCACCCGCAACGTATCGAGGGTGGACAAGACACGCGCCTCGTCCGGGAACCGGACCCGGATCTCGATTTCTTCATCCGAGGTCGGGACCCGCATCGTATCCAGCAGGATGCCCCGCGTGACCAACTGCACCATCGCACCCACGGTGGCCACACTGGCGTTGTATCGGCCGGCGGCTTCCACATCGACATTGATCTGCCAGTCGATGCCGGGCAGGGGGCGGGTGTCCTCGATCAGGGTCAGGCCGTCCAACGCGTCGTAAAATCCACGCGCCGTGCCGGCGGCTGTCAGCAGGTCGGCCCAATCCTCGCCCGTCAGGCGCAGATTGACGGGCTTGCCTTCGCCCGGGCCCTGCGCCTGTTCCAGGATTTCGGTCTCGATCCCGGGCAACACGGCCAAACGGGTGGCCAGGCGATCAAGGATGACGTTGCCATCATCGCGCTGCCCCCAGGGTTCGAGGTCGATCTGAATCTGACCGACGGTATCGGCCGGTGCCGAGACGCCGCCGGTGTTGTTGTTCAGCCCGCCATCGCCCGCAAAGGCAAAGACATCGCGCACGCCCTCCTCTTGCAGGACGATGTCCTCGACCTGCCGAACGAGCGCGTCCTGCTCATCAAGCGAAAGGTTGCCGCGCGCCCGGACATAGACAATGGCCTGTTCCGGCTCGGTCTGGACGAAGAATTCCACGCCGTTGTTGTTCTGGCCGAAGTAGATGAACACGTTCACCACGAAGGCCGCGACCACGGCGATGGACACCAGCGGCATGATCGGGTTGCCCGTCAGGGCATGGATGAACCAGCCAAAGGGCGACCGCCGGTACCCGGACCGGACCTTCTGTGCCTTGCGCTCAATCGTGACCGAACTCAGCGCGATCGACATCAACACCGAACTGACCACGAACAGCAGCGCACCGGGCAGCATCGCCATAAAGGCCGAGGTTTCCGGGCCCGGCGCAGGCAACAAGACGCCCGGGTTGACGGTCTGCATGGCCGACAGGAACAGCAAATACGCGACGCCGGCGGCCACCAGGAGACGCGCGGCATACCAAGGCACGATGGCCTTGAAGACGGCGGTGCTGCGGTCGATGACGCGGCTGAAGCGCGCAGCCACACCCCCGACCACCGGCAGATAGACCAGCGCCACGATCAGCGAGGCGGACAGAACGAAAATCAGGGTCACGGGCAGCATGCCCATGAATTCCCCGGGCACGCCCGGCCAGAACAGCATCGGCAGGAAGGCGCAGAGCGTCGTCGCGGTCGAACTGACAATGGGCCAGAACATCCGCTTGGCCGCATCGGTGTAGGCCTGCATCGGGCGGGCCCCTTCCTTGAGGCGCTTGTCGGCGTATTCGACCACCACGATGGCCCCGTCGACCAGCATCCCCACGGCCAGGATCAGGCCGAACATCACGATGTTCGAAATCGCGATGCCCATCACACCCAACAGGATGAAACACAGCAGGAACGACGTCGGGATCGCAAATCCCACCAGCAGCGCCGAGCGCGTGCCGAGCGCCGCAAGAACCACGATCATCACCAGCGCGATGGCCGTCAGGACCGAGCCTTCCAGCTGGCGCACCATGCCGTCCACCTGAACCGACTGGTCGAGCGACGTGTCCACCTCGACCGCGGCCTGCAATTCGGCAGGCCACGCGGCGCTGACTTCGTCGACCGTCTGTCGGATCAGTTCAACGGTATCGATGATGTTGAACCCCTGCCGTTTCACGACCTGCAGCGCGATGGTGGTTTCCCCGTTGAAGCGGGCGGTGCCAGCGCGGTCCTGATAGGTCAGGCGGATCTCGGCCAGTTCGCCCAAGGTCACGACCCGGTCGCCATTCACCGTCACGGCCAGGTTGTAGACATCCTCGGCCGTGTCGAAGCTCGACGGGATCTTGACCGAGATGGCCCCGTTGTCGTTGGAAATCTCACCCGCTGCGATCAACTGGTTGTTGTTGACGACCGAGTTGATCAGGTCCTGCGCCGTGACGTCATAGGCCTCCAGCGCCAGGGGATCGACGATGACCTCCAACATTTCTTCGCGGTTGCCGGCCAAGCCCGCTTCCAGCACAGGCGTGAGGCTCTCAAGCGCTTCCTGCATCTGGTTGGCAAGTTGGATCAGCGTACGCTCGGGCGCTTCGCCGGACAGCGACACGATGATGATCGGGAACTCCGAGAAGTTGATCTCCGAGATCTGCCAGCTTTCCGCGCCGTCCGGGAACTCGGCCTCGGCCCGGCCCATGGCGTCACGGACATCGGCAATGGTGCCCTGCTTGTCCCACCCGAATTCGAACTCGATGAACACGCCCGCGAACCCTTCGGACGCGGTTGCGGTGATTGTGGTCAGCCCGTCGAGGTCCTGAAATTCGGCCTCCATCGGGCGAACAAGCAAGCGCTCGCTGTCTTCCGCCGAGATGCCGGGGAAGGGGACGGACACGAAAAGCCCCGGAATATCAATGTCCGGCTCGCCCTCTTTGGGCAGGCCCACATAGGCGGCGGCCCCGACCGTCAGCGACAAGATCACAAAGGCCACGACCATACGGGCCCGAGACGCGGCCCAATCGACGATACCCGTCATTGCGTGAGCTCCTCATAGGTGACGCGTACCGAGACACCTTCAGTAACAAAATTCTGGCCCACGGTGATGACGTCGACCTCATCGGGAAGTCCTGCCAGCCACACGCCGCGCGCCGTGTCACGCAGCATCTGCACGGGCGCGAACTGCACGATCCCATCTTCGACGACCCGCACACCCAGGGTGCCGTCATCGTTCAGTGTCATGGCCGAGGCCGGAAGCAGATGCGCCGGGGTGCCCGCGGTTTCGATCAGGATATCTGCGGATTGCCCGTCCCGGATGCGGAGATCGGCGTTGTTCACCAGGATCTCGACACGGAAGGTGCGGGTGCGCGGATCGGCTGACCGCGAAATGAATGTGACGTTGCCGATGACCTCGGATCCGGTCGACAACCGTGCGCCCGCCCGCGCGTCCAACTCGATGCGGTCGACCTGCGCCTCCGGCACGAAGCCAACCAGTTTCATCGGATCCAGCTGAATGATGGTGGCGCAGGGCGTGCCGGGCTGCATCAAGCTGCCAAGTTCGGCCGTGTCGCTTTCCAGAATGCCGTCAAACGGCGCCGTGATCGTCAGGCGCGCGATATCCTCTTCGGCGCGGATCACCGCGGCTTCGGCGGCCCGAATGCCGCTCTCGGCGGACTGGATGCCGGCATCCGCGGCCTGGACGCCCGCTTGTGCGGCCTGAACGGCGGCGCTGGCGCTGGCCAGGGCGGCGCTGGCCGAGGCCGCCCGCGTTTCCGAGGCAAATCCGCTTTCCGACAGGCGTGTGGCGGCCGTGTTGTCGATTTCGGCGGCCGAGACGCTCGCGCGGGCTTCTGCAAGGCGGGCCTGCGCTTCGGGCAAACGGGCCTGTGCTTCGGGCAGACGCGCCTGCGCCTCCAGCAGGCGGGCTTCGGCTTCGGCCAGGGCGGCGGCCCGGGTGCCGGGGTCAATCTCGCACATCAACTGACCGGCGGTCACGCTGGCCCCGGCGCGGATCGGATCCGAGATGATGCGCCCGCTTGTTTCAGCGGCCACGGTCACCTGGCGCACCGCTTCCGTCCGGCCGCGCAGGATCACGGCATTTTCGGCCGGCTGTGCCAGCGACCGACGCACCGTGACATGCACGCGCGGGTCTTCATCGACGGGGGCCGCGGCCTCTGCCACCTCGACCGTCTCCTCGGTGGTCTCTTCGGTTGCTGCAGCGCCGAATTGGCTGGCAAAGCTGACCAGGGTTTCGCGGTCAAGAATCGCAAAATACAACGCGACACAGACCAGCGTGGCCGTCACAATCGGAAACAGTTTCATGGCACCTCTCAAGCGGGTCGACGCGGTTTTGTTGGGCGCGCCCGGCTTTGTCGTTCTTTCAATCGTTTGTAATACGCTAAACCGTCCCGTTCAGATTAGTCTTTTTGCACTGCGGCGACAAGACTGAACTGAACGGTTTAGATTTGTCCCAATCGGTGTGGCACATGCGCCGACACTTGCAGTGCCCCGACCGCTCGGGCTAAGACGCGCGGGTGAGGGGCGGCGCCATGGAAGCGCGCCTTATTTTTAGGGGCGATTGGGCATGTCCGACAGCGACAGTTTCATCAATGAAGTGACCGAAGAGGTCCGCCGCGATCGGCTGTTTGGCCTGATGCGCCGGTGGGGATGGGTGGCTGGCGTCGTGGTCGTCGCCATCGTCGGAACGGCGGCCTATGTCGAATTCACCCGCAGCCAGGAGGAGGCGCGCGCCCAGGCGTTTGGCGACTCACTTTTGGCGGCGTTGGAACAACCGGTGGTCGAGGACCGCGTGGCGGCTCTGGCCGAGATCACGCCGGACACCGCCGAAGCCGGGATGATCCTCGCGCTTCTCGCGTCAGGGGAACTTGCGCAGGCCGGCGACCCGGAAGCGGCCGCCGCGCGGCTGCGGGCCGCGGCGGATGTCGCTGATTTGCCGGTGCGCTACCGCCACCTGGCGCTGCTGCGGGCCGAGATGATGGACCCGTCCGAGCCTGCAGCGGCCCGGCTTCTGCTGGAAGCACTCGCGGCGCCCGGTGCGCCCTACGCCGCCTTGGCGCAGGAGCAATTGGCCCTTCTGTCGTTGCGGGAAGGCGACGTGGACGGTGCGGTTGCGTTGCTGCGGCGCATCGAAGACGGTGCCGCGACGACGCCGGGCTTGCAACAACGCGCCTCACAGTTGATTGTGGCGCTCGAAGCCGGGTCTGTTCTGGTCGATGTCTCGCCTGTTGTTGAGGTGGAAGACACCGCGCCGGAGGGGGACGTCGAACAGTCTTCGGAAACGGACGCAGATGGCTCTGTTGACCCAACAGAGACCCCATCGGACGCCCCGGCCGAAACGTCCGATACCGAAACCGGCACGGACGAGAACTAAGCGGACGTTCAACGCGCCGCAGACGGGACAAATGGAAGGCCAGGGCACATCATGAGCGCGGCACACACCCAATCACCGACCCTGCCACGACCGATGGGGCGCGCGGCCCTTGTTCTCGGATTGATCGTGGCCCTTGCAGGCTGCGAACGCGAACTGATCCTGCCCGGTGAACGTCTGGATGCTCGCACCCCCTTGGCCGATCGGTTCGCGGGTGTCGTGACGCCGGATGCAGAGAACGTTTCGCGCGCGATCACGCTGCCCAATGCCCAAACCGTGGCCGATTGGGGTCAGCGGGGCATGAACACCCGCAATCGCTTGCCCCACGCCGCCTTGTCCGCCGCCCCGGCCGAGATCTGGGCCGTCAACATCGGGCAGGGCAACACCCGCCGTCAGCGCATCGCAACCGACCCGGTGGCCGCGGATGGTCGTATCTTCACGATGGATGCGGACGCCGGCCTTGTGGCCACGGCGGTCGACAGTGGCGCGCCCCTTTGGTCGGTCAACCTGACCCCGGATTTTGACCGCGGCGGCGGAATTTCCGGCGGCGGTCTGGCTGTCGCCGGTGGCGTTGTCTACGCCACCACCAACTATGGTGAAATCGTCGCCCTGGACGCCGCCACGGGAGCGGTGCAGTGGCGCCAACGCCTCGGCTCGGGCTTGGGCGCGCCCACCGTGACGGGCAATACGATCTACGTGATGGCCGCCGACAGCCAGGCGTGGTCCCTCGATGCGGATGACGGCCGTCTCCGCTGGCAGATCCCCGCCGCCGAAGCGCAATCCATTCTTGCGGGCGGCGCCGCCCCCGCGATTGGCGACCGCTATGTCATCCTGCCCTTTGCGACAGGCGAGATTCAGGCCGTCTTCCCGCAATCTGGCGTCCGCTTCTGGGGCACGCATGTCGCCGGTGGACGTCCCGGCGTGGCTTATGCGTCGATCAATGACATCACCTCGGATCCGGTCGTTGTCGGCAACACCATCTATGCGGGCAACCAGTCGGGCCGCGTCGTTGCGATCGACGCCCGCACGGGTGAGCGGCAGTGGCAAGCCCGCGATGGCGCCTATTCGCCGGTCATGCCCGCAGGCGACAGCCTGTTTTTCGTGTCGGACCGCAACGAGCTGATCCGCATCGACGCCAGCACAGGTGCGCGGATCTGGGGAATCGAGCTTCCCTTCTACGAACGTCCACGCGAACGCCGCCGGAAGGCCGTCTTCACCCATTTCGGCCCCATCCTCGCGGGCGGTCGCTTGGTCGTGGCCTCGGGTGACGGTGAGATTCGCATGTTCAACCCGGAAGACGGCAGCCAGGTTGGCAGTCTGGCCTTGCGCGGCGGGGCCGCGTCGCACCCGATCGTGGTGAACAACACGCTCTTCGTGGTCAGCCAGGACGGGCGGTTGCACGCCTACCGCTAACGCGAATGCCGCGGCCCTGTCCGGGCCCGGCAAATCGCTGCAGCATGCCGACACGCGCTGCGCAAACCAAAGTCAACTCAACAGGATACGCGCGCGCCCGATCCGGGTGCAGGCGTTATTCCCACTCAATCGTGCCCGGCGGTTTCGACGTGATGTCATAGGTCACCCGGTTGATCCCCTGCACCTCGTTGATGATGCGGGTGGCGGTTTCGCCCAGGAACTCATGGCTGAACGGGTAATAGTCTGCCGTCATCCCATCGACCGAGGTCACGGCCCGCAGCGCGCAGGCGTAGTCATAGGTGCGCCCGTCGCCCATGACACCGACGGTGCGCACGGGCAGAATGGCCACGAACGCCTGCCAAATCTCATCGTAAAGGCCATGCTTGCGGATCTGGTCGATATAGACCGCGTCCGCCTTGCGCAGGATGTCGAGCTTTTCGCGGGTGATCTCGCCGGGGCAGCGGATGGCCAGACCCGGCCCGGGGAAGGGATGGCGCCCGATGAAACTGGCGGGCAGGCCAAGCTCGTGGCCCAGGGCCCGAACCTCATCCTTGAACAACTCGCGCAGCGGCTCGACCAGCTTCAGGCCCATCTTCTCGGGCAGGCCGCCCACATTGTGATGGGATTTGATGGTCACGGACGGACCACCCGAAAAACTGACGGATTCGATGACATCCGGATAAAGCGTGCCTTGCGCCAGGAATTCGGCCCCGTCGATCTGGTCCGCGTAGTGCTGGAAGACATCGATAAAGAGCTTGCCGATGGTCTTTCGCTTGGTTTCCGGATCGCTCTCGCCCTCAAGGGCGCCCAAAAACCGTTCCTGTTCCTGGGCATGGATCACGTGCAGGTTCATGTGGTCGCGGAACATACCGACGACTTCGTCGGCCTCGTTCAGCCGCAACAGGCCATGGTCGACAAAGACGCAGGTCAGTTGGTCACCCACCGCTTCGTGGATCAGGGCCGCCGCGACCGAGGAATCGACCCCGCCGGACAACGCGCAAATCACCTTGGCGTCCCCGACCTGCGCGCGGATCGCCTTGACCGCTTCGTCGCGATAGGCCGCCATGGTCCAGTCGCCCTTGAACCCGGCGAGCTTGACGAAGTTTTCGTACAGCGCCTTGCCGTTGGGGGTGTGGTGCACTTCGGGGTGGAACTGCACCGCATAGAAATTGCGCGCCAGATCGGCGGTGATCGCGTAGGGCGCGTTGGGTGAGGTGCCGTAGACCTCAAAGCCCGGGGCGATCTGGCTGACGTGGTCGCCATGGCTCATCCAGACCTGTTCGCGCCCATCCAGGAACCACCCGGCCAAAAGCTCGACCCGGTCGTCCGACGGCGTGACGTAGGCGCGGCCAAACTCGGCGGTGCCGCCCCCACCCGAGATTTTGCCGCCCTCTACCTGGCCGCCCAGATCCTGCATCATGACCTGCTGGCCATAGCAGATCCCCAGAATCGGAACCCCAAGATCGTAGGCCGATCGCGGCGGGCGGGGGGATCCATCGCGCGTGACGCTGTCCGGTCCACCCGAGAAGATGATCGCCTTCGGGGCAAACTCGGCCAGAAAGGCGTCGGTGACATTCTGATAGGGGTGAATCTCGCAATAGATATTCAGCTCGCGCAGGCGGCGGGCGATCAATTGCGTCACTTGGCTGCCGAAGTCGATGATCAGCAGGCGTTCGTGGGGACGGGTCGAAGCTTCCATGTCGCTGCAATAGTGCCGTGATCCCGCCGCTGCAAGGTGTCCGACTGTGCAGCTTCGGATTGCCGGCGCGTTGCACAGAAAAACACCGCCCGCCGGGCACCCTGCGCGCGGTCCGCAGGCAGCGTGCGGCTGGACACGGTTTGCCCTGCGCCCATTGGCCGGAATGTCGCTTTCCCACCCGAACTGCCGCAATCCGCCTGTGGATGTTCCGGACTGCGCGCTAGATACCCATCATCCAGCAGAGGGAGGGCGTGACATGGCAGAAGCAGCAGGACGGCGGCGGGCCCGCGGCGGCGGAGGGGCAGCGCGACGCGCGGCACGATCGGCTGTCAGCTTTGAAACTGCGCGGTTCATCGAACGCAACATCCCGAATTTCGAGATTCTGACCGCCGAGGCGATCGAGATCATCGAAGAGAACGCCGAAATCGTGCTGGAGGAGAATGGCGTCAACTTCGTAGAAAACCCGGCCGCGCTGGAGCGCTGGCGCGACGCAGGCGCCGACGTGAAAGGCGAGCGTGTGCACATTCCGCGCGGTCTGGCGCGTCAGCTTTGCGCCACCGCCCCGTCGAAATTCACCCAGATTGCCCGCAACCCGGCGCGCAATGTCGAGATTGGCGGAAACTCCCTCGTGCTGGCGCCGGTCTACGGCCCGCCCTTCGTGCGCGACCAGGCCGGCGGCCGCCGCTACGCGACAATGGCCGATTTCGAGAAGTTCGTGAAACTGGGCTACATGTCCAAGTGGCTGCACCATTCCGGCGGCACGGTGTGCGAGCCGACCGACGTGCCGGTCAACAAACGCCATTTCGACATGCTCTACGCCCATATGAGCCTGAGCGACAAACCCTTCATGGGATCGGTCACCGAACCCTCCCGCGCCGCAGATTCGGTTGAAATGGCCAAGATCCTGTTCGGGGCGGACGTTGTCGACCAGAATTGCGTGATGACCTCGCTGATCAACATCAACTCGCCCCTGACGTTTGACGGGGTGATGATGGGTGCGTTGGAAGAATATGCCGCCGCAGGGCAGGCCGCCATCATCTCGCCCTTCATCGTGGGTGGCGCGATGGCGCCGGTGTCTGTCGCGGGTACGCTGACCCAGGTTTTGGCCGAGGTTTTGGCGGGCGTCAGCTACAGCCAGCTGATCCGTCCGGGCGCACCGGCCATTTTCGGGGCCTTTGTGACCTCGATCGACATGAACTCGGGCGCCCCGACCTTTGGCACGCCCGAAGCCTCGCAAATCACCTATGGCGCAGGCCAATTGGCGCGCCGCCTGAACCTGCCCTACCGCTCCGGCGGGTCGTTCACCGGCTCGAAGCTGCCGGATGCGCAGGCGGCCTATGAAACCGCCAACTCGTTGAACGCGGCGTTGATGTCCGGCGTGAACTTCATGCTGCATTCCTGTGGTTGGCTGGAAGGTGGCCTGGTCTCCAGCCCCGAGAAATTCGTGATGGATGCCGACCAGTTGGGCGTGTTGCACAAACTGGCGGAAGGGGTGTCCAGCGACACGAATGCCCAAGCCATGGATGCGCTGCGCGAGGTTGGCCCGGGCGGGCACTTCCTGGGCTGCGCGCATACGCAGGCGAACTACGAAACTGCGTTCTGGCGCACCGGTGTTCTGGATTACAAACCCTACGAGACCTGGGCCGAAGAGGGCGAGCGCACCACGCTGGAACTGGCCGCGATCAAGGTCGACAAGATGCTGGCCGACTATCAGGCCCCGCAGCTTGATCCCGTGATCGACGAGGCCCTCAAGGCCTATATGGCCGAACGCAAAGCGGCGATGCCCGACGCGTTTATCTAGGCCTGTTGGCGGGGCGCACCGCGCGCGGCCCGCAACAGCGCACTCAGCACTTCGACATGGCGGGTGGCGGAATATCCCAGTCCGCCGCCGATGCGCGCGGCGTTGAGCGTGGCTTCTTCTGCCAGCAAGGCAGTGGCAGGGCGGCGCCGCGCCCGTCGGTCCGCGGCCTTCGTTTCGGCCGCCAGTCGGGCCGCCCGCAGCAGAAGCCGCGGGCGGCGGATCTCAGACAGGGTTTCCAGTAGAATCGACATGAGTCCTCGTCCGTTCGTGGCGAAAGGACCAACAGTCTGCCCGAGGCGTCGGGGGTGTTGCGCAAGAGGCGAACCACCGCGCGGAGGTCGGCAATCTGTTCATTCTTTAGAAACAATTAAGAAAATATCGGCACATTTTAACCAATACGTAATCAATTCGCCGAAGCCTCGTGTGCGTTGTTCGGAAACGAGCGAGGAGGGACAGACCCATGACATCGGCCAACGCTGATCGAAACCGCGCGACGCGACGGGGCCCTGCGGCGGACCCGCTGCCGCCTTGGGTGCCGGCGGACGCCCGACAATACGTGGCTCATACAGGCGATGGGCAATCCATGCGCGCGATTGCCCGGGCCGATGGACAGGCCCCGTCGACAATCAGCCGCCGTGTGCAGGCGCTTGAGGCAAAACGCGATGACCCCCTGGTCGATGAAGCCCTCGAGGTTCTGACCGCCCATGCGGCGACGCCGGAGACCGTATGCCGACCCAAGGAGACCCGGTCGATGTCAGCCCCTTTTCGATCCCCCATGGCCGATGACACCACGTTAGACCGCGAAGCGCGCCGCATTCTGCGCCGCTTGTGCGAAACCGATGCGGTCCTGGCGGTGGCGCAGGACATGGACAAGGCCGTGGTTCTGCGTCCCGCGCCGGACGGGACGCAAACCCGCACGGCAGTGGTGGACCGGAAGGTGGCGCTGGCCTTCGCCGTGAAGGATTGGATCACCTGCCTTAAATAGGGCCGTATCGCGCGCTATGCCATTACAACGGTTGGAAAATCTGCGCTGAAGCGGTTGTTGGACGAGGATCGCCGTCGCCGCCACGGGGCGCCGGGCCTGGCCGAAGCGGCCGGGCCCTTCCAGGCCCAACATGGGCTTCCGGGGGAGGCCGCGATCACGGATGCGGATGGGGCGCGTCGGACGATGCGGGTCAATCTGGCCGAATCTCCGCTGGCCGGGTTGGCGCGCCGGCGCGGCTCGGACGGGAAACCCTTCCTGACCCCGGACTTGGTGCAAGCGGGCGAGAAACTTCGCGAGGATTTTGAACGCGCCCAGATGGGGCCGCGGGTCGGGCAAAACTGGGATCGTTTCCTGACAGGGGGCGATCGGGGCGGGTTCCTCAACGATGCCGGACTGGCGGAGGGGCCGCGCGCCGCCCGCGAACGGGTGTCCAGCGCACTGGACGATCTGGGGCCGGGCCAGGCGGATGTCGTGTTGCGCGTCTGCTGTTTCCTCGAAGGCCTCGAGTCCGCCGAAAAGCGCCTGGGGTGGTCGGCCCGGTCCGGCAAGGTTGTGCTGAAGATCGGGTTGCAGCGGCTTTTGACCCACTACGAAGACCGCTACGGCTTCGTCCCGGCGCTGCGCGAGTGATATGCGTGATACGCAACCCGCCTGTGCGCATGTTGCGCGGTTACAATCCGGAACTTTGAGGTTATTTAACGTTAAACCAGTTGTCCCCCGGCGGGACACCAGCCCAGAGGTTCCCGATGCGCGATCTGACGATCCCCGAGCAACGCCACCCTGAAAAGGCCCACCGCCCCGACAAGGCGCAGCCCAAGAAGCCGTCGTGGATTCGCGTGAAGGCGCCCGTGGGCGAAGGCTACAAGCAGACCCACAAGATCATGCGCGAGCACAAGCTGGTCACCGTCTGCGAGGAAGCGGGCTGCCCCAATGCCGGCGAATGCTGGAGCCAGGGCCACGCCACCATGATGATCATGGGCGAAATCTGCACGCGCGGGTGCACCTTCTGCAACGTGGCCACCGGCAAGCCGCAGGATTTGGACGTGTTCGAACCGGGCCGGGTGGCCGATGCCGTCCAGAAACTTGGTCTGAACCATGTCGTCATCACCTCGGTCGACCGTGACGATCTTGAGGATGGCGGGGCCGAGCACTTTGCCATGACGATCCGCGCGATCCGCAAACGCTCGCCCGACACGACGATCGAAATCCTGACGCCCGATTTCCTGAAATGCGATGACAGCGTGTTGGACGTTGTGGTCGAGGCCCGCCCGGACGTGTTCAACCACAACCTCGAAACGGTTCCCGGCCTGTATCCCGAGGTGCGCCCCGGTGCGCGCTACTTCCACTCGCTGCGCCTGCTTCAGCGGGTGAAGGAGCTGGATCCGTCCATGTTCACCAAGTCCGGCATCATGGTGGGCCTTGGTGAAGACCGGCAGTCGGTCCTGCAGGTGATGGATGACATGCGGGCCGCGGATGTCGATTTCCTGACCATCGGTCAGTATCTGCAGCCGACGCCCAAGCACCACGCGGTGGATCGGTTCGTCCATCCGGACGAGTTTGCCGCCTACGAAAAAGCGGCCTACGGCAAGGGCTTCCTGATGGTGTCGGCCACGCCGCTGACGCGCTCCAGCTACCATGCCGGGGATGATTTCGCGCGCCTGCGGGAAAACCGGTTGGCGAAACTCGGCCGCGTGTGACGTACCGGCGCCGCGCGCCTAGTTCTGCATCTCTGGCAACGCCAGCAGGTAGGCGGCAACGGCCAGCCGGTCCGCCTCGGGCAGCATGGCGAAGTTTTCGATCACCGACACCATGTGCCCGCCTGCGGTGTCGAAACTGGGCGTGAACCCGTCGTTGAGATAGGCGGCGATATCCCCCTGGCTCCAACGCAGCTGTGACGGGGTGAGGGACGGCACCTGGCCCTGACCCCCGATGACGGGCGCACCGCCCATCCAGGCGCTGCGGTCCAACCCGCCAAGCGCGTCGCGGGGCGTATGGCATTCCGCACAATGGGCCAGGGCCTCGGACAGGTAGCGGCCGCGATTGGCCTCGGCCCCGAGATCACCCGTCACCACGAAATCGTCGTTGAGATACAACCGGTTCCACACCCCCACCGTGCGCCGGATCGAGAAGGGAAACCCGATCTCATGCGCCTTGGACGGGACGGCCGCCGCGGGCAGCGTGCCCAGAAACGCCCAAAGGTCGACCAGATCCTGATCGGTCATCAGCCGGTAGGCGGTATAGGGAAACGCCGGGTAGTAGAACTGCCCCTCGGGGCTGATCCCATGCCGCATGGCGTTGGCGAAGGCCGCCAAGCTCCAGCCCCCAAGGCCGTGTACCGGATCGGGCGAGATATTGGGGGCGCGGAACACGCCAAAATCGGACGGGAACCGCTGGCCCCCGCTCAGCACGAGGCGGGCGTCGCCGTCCGCCCCGTCTGCCGCGTGACAAGAGGCGCACCCGCCCGCCCAGAACACCGCGGCCCCGGCTTGGGCATCCGGGGTCAGCGCGCTGAGCGCGGCGAGGTCTTCGGGCGCCGCCGGGCTTGGGCGGCTCAGCCCCCAGAACCCGGCCAGACCAGCCAGCACCAAAACACCGACACCAACAAGAAACCGTCGCATATCTACTGCTCCGTCTTAGGGGTGCGGGTGCGGTGCGTCACATTACGGGCTGGCGCGATAAGCGTCGTGGCAGGCGCTGCAGGACGCGCCAACCGGCCCGATCCCACCCCGCATTGCATCGAGGCCATCCCCGGCCACGTCAGCCAAGGCAACCGCAGCCGTGCCGAAATCATTCCATTTGGAGATCACATCTGGAATGTTTTCCCAGATCGCAGGCAGCGCGCGCGTGCCCGAGATGGAGGCGTTGTCCGTGCCTTCGGGCCAATGGAACGATTGGTCCAGCGTGCTCAGCGCGACAAGGTTGTCGGCCGCGGCCTGCGCCCGCGCGGCATCGTAATCGGCCTGACCGCGGATCATGCCGACCATGACCCCAATATTGAGTTGCATCAGCGTGAATTGCCCCTGCCGGGCTTGCACCGGGTAGGGCACGTCAGATTGCGCGGTGGCGGTTGCACCAACGGCAACAAGCGCAACCGACACGGCGGCTGTGAAGAGGATTCGAGATTTCATGCAAGGGCTCCCTGGCGGTCCTTGTGGCGGTCGTCACCCCACTGAGGCTAGGCGCTTGGCCCGGTCGGTCAATACACAATCCTGACACTTTCACCGTCAACTAATTTTGACGACGCCCAGGCCGCTCAGCGGGGCGGGCGCAGCGGTTCCACTGTCAGGATTTCGGGCCAGCCGTAGACACGTTCATACGCAGCCAGCGCGATACAGGCGCTGACCAGCGCCAGCAGCATAAGCGCCTGCCGCATCGAGGGCGGGTTGCGCACCCACCGAACGGCCCGGAGAAGCCAGTTGAACGGCATCAGGTGTCGCCGTCCGACAGGAAGCGCACTTTCCCGATATAGGGCAAGTTGCGGTTGCGCTGTGCGAAGTCGATCCCGTAGCCGACGACGAATTCGTCGGGGATTTCAAAGCCGATCCAGTCGGCCTTCACGTCAACTTCGCGCCGGGTGGGCTTGTCGAGAAGGGCGATCGTGTTCAGTTGCCGGGGCTCGCGCGCCTCCAGCAGGTGCACTACATGGGCCAGCGTGTGGCCGGTATCGACGATGTCCTCGACCACAAGCACGTCCCGGCCCGCGATCTCGCCCCGCAGGTCCTTGAGGATGCGCACCTCGCGCGAGCTTTCGGTTGAATTTCCGTAGGATGAGGCCTCGAGAAAGTCGACCTCGACGGGCAGATCCAGTTCCCGGACAAGATCGGCGATGAACACGAACGAGCCGCGCAGCAACCCGACAAGGACCAGTTTGTCAGTGTCGGAATAGGTTGTTTCGATCTCGCGGGCGAGGCTTTCGATCCGGGCCGCGATGGCCTTGGCCGAGATCATCTGGTCGACCGCGTAGGCTGGCTGCGCCATTGTGCCCCCCCTTGGAAACGCGCGAAAAGCTTGAAAAATCGCTTTGGGTTTATGACATCAGCGTCACAGGCGAAAGACGAAAGGCAGGCATGCCCACCCATTCCGAAACCCGCGCGCTGCCGTATTCCGCGGCCCAGATGTACGATCTGGTGGCTGACGTGGCGAAGTACCCAAGCTTTATCCCCTGGATCAGCGCCTCGCGCGTGCGGTCCGTGACGCCCGAGGGCGACCATGACGTGATGCTGGCGGATCTGGTGATCGGGTTCAAAATGTTCCGGGAGCGGTTCCTGTCAAAGGTCACGCTATGGGAAGACGACCGCCGGATCGACACCGCCTATATCGAAGGCCCGTTCAAGCACATGATTTCGACCTGGCGGTTCACCGACGCCGAGACCGGGTGCAATGTGCATTTTGACGTGGATTTCGAGTTCAAGAACAAGATCTTGCAGGGTGCAGCCGGATTGTTCTTCAACGAGGCGATGCAGCGGATCGTCCGTGCGTTCGAAGCCCGGGCCGAGGCGCTCTACGGGGACGGGGCGGCGGCCCCCGCGTGACCGCCGACACCGCGCGGGCCTAGAACATCGCCGTCAGGATCAGGTTGAACGCGTGCGCGACCGTGGCTTCGCGGACTTGCGCACGCCCTCGTGCCCCGAAATCGACGGTTTCGGTATGGGTGCCGGCCGCGGTTGCCACGCCAAAGCAGACGCGGCCTTCGGGCTTGTGCTCGGACCCGCCGGGGCCTGCGATGCCGGTGACAGAGACTGAGATCTGGCAGCCGGACCGCGCCAAGGCCCCGTCGACCATTTCCCGCGCCACCGCCTCGGACACGGCGCCGTGGGCATCGAGCGTGTCGGCGTGCACGCCCAACATCTCCATCTTGGCGGTGTTGGAATAGGTGACATAGCCGCGGTCCAGCACGGCCGACGAGCCCGCCACATCGGTGATGCGCGCCGCGATCATGCCGCCGGTGCAGCTTTCGGCGGTGGACAGCATCCAGCCTTTGGCCTTCAGCGCGGCGATGACGGTTTCCGCCCTCACAAGATGGCCATGTGCGCCACGGCGGCCAGCACCGCGACCAGAAGGGCGGCCAACCACCCGGCGATGACATCATCGGCCATCACACCGAATGCGCCGGGTTGGTCATCGGCCCACCCGACGGGCCCGGGTTTCAGGATATCAAACAGCCGGAACAGGACGAACGCGCTGAGAATGCCGGGCCAGAGCGCCAGAACATTGGCCCCGGCCACCTGAGCGCCGAGCGACACCGGCCAAAGGGCGATCCATTGCCCGACCACCTCGTCGACCACGATTTCGGACGGGTCTTTTTCGGACTGGTCGGCGGTCATGGCTTGCGTGGCCCAGTAGCCAAGCAGGGTCAGGAGCCCCGTGGCGACAAAAAACAGCCAGAAGCCGCCCAGGCTGTGCAGCCCCCAGGCCAGGGGCAGGGCAGCCAGACTGCCCCAGGTGCCGGGCGCCGGACGCAGGTAGCCCACGCCACCAACGGTTGCGATCAGGCGCATCATGATTTCACCAGTGTAACGGTCGCCAGGGCCGCAATGCCTTCTTCGCGGCCCGGGAACCCCAGGCGTTCGGTCGTGGTTGCCTTGACCGATACGCGGTCGGTCTCAAGCTTCAGAAGGTCTGCCAGCCGCGCGCGCATCGGCGCGGCGTGGGGGCCGATCTTGGGTCTCTCGCAGATCAGAGTCAGATCGGCATGGGTGATGGCAAAGCCCATCTCGGCGGCCAGATCGACCGCGTGCGACAGGAAGATATAGCTTTCGGCGCCCTTCCACTGCGGGTCGGACGGCGGGAAATGGGTGCCGATATCCCCCTGGGCGAGGGCGCCGTAGATGGCATCGGTGATCGTGTGCAGACCGACATCGGCATCTGAATGGCCCTGCAAGCCGCGGTCGTGCGGAATGGCCACGCCGCAGAGCATCACGTGATCCCCGGGGCCAAAGCGGTGCACGTCAAATCCATTTCCGGTGCGGATGTCCATGGGGTCTCCGATCATGCGCGCGGCCCGGGCGAAATCCTCGGGCCGGGTGAGTTTGAGATTGTCTTCCGCGCCCTTGGTGATGGCAACCGCCAAGCCTGCGGCACGGGCCACTTCCACATCATCGGCGGCGGGCGGGCGGTCGCCGGGGGCGTCCCAGGCCGCGTGGGCCGCAACGATTGCAGCGCGGCCAAAGCCCTGCGGGGTCTGCGCGCGCCAGAGGCCGGTTCGATCCTGGGTGCCTGTTACCGTGTTGTCGCCGGTCCACAGCGCATCCGTGACTTCCAGCGCCGGGGCGGCCCCGTCGTGGGTGGCGAGCGCGTCAAGGACACCGTCGATCACGGCGCGCGACACCAAAGGGCGCGCGGCATCATGGATCAAGACGTGGGTTAGGGTCGGGTCGATCGCCGCCAATCCGGCCCGAACCGAGGCGTCCCGCGTCGCCCCGCCAATCACGTCGGACAGCGGCGTGTCGGTGCGTGGCACGCTGGACTCGTAAAGCTTGGTGTCATCGGCGTGGCGAACGACCACGATTTGGCTAACCAATGGGTGAGAATCGAAGGCGCGTATCGTGCGGGCGATCACGGGTTCCCCGGCCAAGTCTCTGTATTGCTTGGGCATTCCGCCGCCTGCGCGGGTGCCGCGCCCGGCCGCAACGATCAGGGCTGCCGCGTGCGTAGGTGTGTGGGAAGGGGGGCATTCAACCATAGGGCGGTGATACTGGCTTGACCGTGGCGGCACAACGGAAAGTCGCTTTGCACAAAAATTAATCGCACCGCTTGTGTAATGGGCATGTGGGCCGCTCGGGCCGAAGTGTCACAAGAGTTTCCTTTGAACTCTGGGCGCCATGTCTCTATTCCGTGGGGTTGATTGCACAAGGATTGAGCATTTGTCGGTTTATCTGGCAGATATACCGCTGACACCGCCGGTTTTGCTGGCACCGATGGCCGGGATCACGGATCGCCCCTTTCGCGATTTGGTGGCGCGCTTTGGCGCGGGCCTTGTCGTGTCCGAGATGGTGGCCAGCCAGGAAATGGTGGAAGCCAAGGCGTCGGTCCGGGCGCGGGCCGAGCTGGGGTTTGGGCAGGACCGCACCGCCGTTCAGTTGGCGGGACGAGACGCCCATTGGATGGCCGAGGCGGCGCGTCTCGCCGAGGATCAGGGCGCGCGCATCATCGATATCAATATGGGCTGCCCGGCCAAGAAGGTGACCAGCGGGTTGAGCGGGTCGGCCCTGATGCGGGATCTGGATCACGCCGTTTCCCTGATCGAGGCGGTCGTCGGGGCGGTCTCCGTGCCGGTGACGCTCAAAACCCGGCTTGGGTGGGATGATGACCAACGCAACGCCGCCGCGTTGGCCCGGCGGGCCGAAGCGGCCGGGGTCAAGATGATCACCATCCACGGCAGAACACGGTGCCAGTTCTACAAAGGTGCCGCCGATTGGGCCGCCATTCGACCGGTTGTCGATGCGGTTTCGGTTCCGGTGATCGCGAATGGCGACATTGTCGACGCCGCCACCGCGCGCCGTGCGATGGCACAGTCTGGCGCTGCGGGGGTGATGGTCGGGCGCGGCATCCAGGGTCGGCCTTGGGCGCTGGCCGAGATTGCCGCCGCGCTGTTCGGCGGCGTGCCGCCCGTTGTCCCGGATGGGGATGCCTTGGTCGACCTCGTGGCCGGGCACTACGCGGCGATGCTGTCCTTTTATGGGCCGGGTCTGGGCCTGCGCGTCGCGCGCAAGCATCTGGGCTGGTACATGGACGGCGCGGGCACATCGGCCGAGATGCGACGCGCCATTCTGACGGAAACCGCCCCGGACGTGGTGTTGTCGCGGCTGGCGGAGGCGCTGACCGGCGACGCAAAAAGGGTGGCCGCATGACGAAATGGACAACATCGCTGTGGGCGTCCTTGCCGATCCCGGCGCTGATCATTGATGCGAATGATCTGATCCGGGACGTGAACCCCGCTGGCGAAACCTTTCTAAACGCTTCAAAAAAGTCGCTGGATGGCTTCCCTGTCTGGGACAAGATTTTCATGGATGCCCCGTTGGAAGATGCGTTCGGTCGGGTGCGCAGCGGGCATTCCGCGCTGTTCGTGAATGCGGTCGATGTCGGCACCGGCAGCCGCAAACCTGTCAGCTGCGATGTCCAGATCTCGCCCCTCGCGGACAAGCCGGACCACGTGCTTGTCCTGCTGGAAAACCGCGAACTGGCCGGCCGGCTCGACCGGGCCATGTCGTCGAAATCGGCGGCCAAATCGGCGATCGGCATGGCCGAGATGCTGGCCCATGAGATCAAGAACCCGTTGGCCGGGATCACGGGCGCGGCCCAGTTGATCAGCATGAACGCCAGCGGTGAAGATCGCGAACTGACCAATCTGATCTTTGCGGAAACCCGCATCATCCTGAAACTGCTGGAGCAGGTCGAGGATTTCGGAAACATCCGCCCGCCCGAGCGCCGCGCCGTGAACATCCATGACGTGCTGGACCGCGCCCGCAAATCGGCGGCCGTGGGGTTTGCGGCCCATATGCAGATCGAAGATGACTATGACCCGTCGCTGCCGCCGACCTGGGCCGATCCCGATCAGCTGCAGCAGGTGTTCGTGAATCTGCTGAAGAACGCGGCGCAGGCCGGTAAAGCCGGGGGCACGATCAAACTGCGCACCTTCTATGAATTGAGCCTGAAGGTGCGCCGGCGCGATGGCTCGGGCGGGGCCGTGCCGCTGCAGATCGAGGTGATTGACGACGGGCCCGGCATCCCGCCCGAGATCGCAAGTGACATTTTTGAACCCTTCGTGTCGGGCCGCGAGAACGGCACGGGCCTGGGGTTGGCGCTGATCTCGAAGATCATCGCGGATCACGAGGGGTGGATCGCCGTAGACAGCGTGCCGGGACGGACCGTGTTCCGCATCTCGCTGCCGATCGCCCCGAAGGAGGCCACGCTGTGAGCCGCCTGACACTGAAATTGACCGATGTGGAGCACCCATTGATGGACGGCACCGTACTCGTCGCCGACGACGACCGCACCATTCGCACCGTTTTGACCCAGGCCCTGACGCGGGCGGGTTGCAAGGTTCACGCCACCTCCAGCCTGATGACGCTCATGCGGTGGGTGGATGAAGGCAAAGGTGACCTCGCGATCTCGGATGTGATGATGCCCGATGGCAACGGGCTGGATACCCTGCCGCAAATCACGGAAAAGCGCCCCGGCTTGCCCGTGATCATCATCTCGGCCCAGAACACGATCATGACGGCGATCCAGGCCACCGAGGCCGACGCCTACGACTATCTGCCGAAACCTTTCGATCTGCCGGACCTGATGAAGCGGGCGGCGCGGGCGTTGGAAGTCAAACGCCGCGTGCAGCCGCCCAAGGCCGCCGAACCGGCGGCGCCGACCACCCAGGAAGACTTGCCGCTGGTGGGGCGCACCACGCAGATGCAGGCGCCGTACCGGTTGGTGGCGCGGGTGATGAACACCGATCTGCCGGTCCTGATCACAGGGGAAACGGGCACGGGCAAAAGCCTGATCGCGCGCGCGATCCACGATTTTTCCGACCGGCGGACCTTGCCGTTCGTGGTCGCCGCCGCCTCGGACCTGGAAGGGGTCGCCGGCCCCTCGGCGGTGATGGCGCGGGCCAAGGGCGGCTCGATCCTGTTTGACGAAGTGGGCGACCTGACCGAGGACACGCAGGCCAAGATCGTGCGCATGCTGGATGCAATGTCCGACAGCGCGCCCCGCGTGATGGCCACCAGTCAGAAAGACCTGACGGAAAAGATGGAAGCGGGCGAGTTCCGCCAGGATCTTTTCTATCGCCTGGGCGGGGTCACGATTGCTGTGCCTGCGTTGCGGGAACGGGTGGATGATATTCCGCTCCTGGCCAGTCATTTCCTGACCCGGGCCGAGCGGGACGGTGCGCCCGTGCGGCGGTTTTCCGACGATGCGATGGATTTGATCCGCGCCTATTCCTGGCCGGGCAATGTGCGCCAGCTGGAAAACACCATCCGCCGTCTGACCGTGACCAGCCAGGTTGAGGAGATCGGGAAAACCGAGGTCGAGATGGTGCTTGGCAACCAGCCGGCGATCGAACCTCTGATGGGTGGGGGCGAGGGGGACAAATTGTCGGCCTCGGTCGCGAAGCACTTGCGCCGGTACTTTGATCTGCATGGCGGGGTCTTGCCGCCGCTGGGCCTCTACACCCGTATTCTGCGCGAGGTTGAAACACCTTTGATCGAGATTGCGTTGGATGCCACGGGCGGCAATCAGGCGAAATGCGCCGACCTTCTGGGGATCAACCGAAATACGCTGCGCAAGAAGATCACCGATCTCGATATCCGCGTGACTCGCCGTCGAAAATTGATGTAAAACCGGGGAATTATATCGCAAAGTAACACTGCTCTGGATTATTCCTGTTCCAGCTTTGGCCTCCCGGCTTTGAGCGGATTAAAGAACGCGCCGCCCAAGTCTTCCATATCCGCACCCGGCATGTCGTATTCAGTTTCCATCTCGGCCTTGGTTGGCTGGAAGTGAGAATCGGCCAGCTTTTCTTTAAGCGTTTTGGGTTTGTTGGTCATGTTTGGCGCTCGCGTTTAGTTGTTTGATTTTCGGCGGTTACAGTACTTGCAAAGCATTTGGCAGTTATCCGCCACGGTCTTTCCACCTTGTGACCAAGGCTTGATATGGTCACCTTCCATCTGACTTATGTCAAATTGCTCGTTACAGATCGGGCAAACACCGTCTTGACGCTCAAACGCCTCAAGCTTCATCGCGCCTGTGAACGCCCTAATGCTCAGGTGCCGCTCATCGCCGTCCAGCACGTAAGGATAGACGCCCGCTTTCCGTGTCACGTCATCATCCATGAGCAGACGCTTGATCTCTGCCTCAAGCGTGTCAGGGTCCAGATCGGTCTCTTTGAATTGGTTGTAGAGCGGCCCCCATGCAACGCCTTTCATCTCTTTGCGATACTTGGGAAACGTCGCGTGCACCCAATCGATGACAGAGCGGAAGTGGTTCCATAGCGTAACGGCGCTGTTGTCGCGCTGATGCGCCGACATGTAGCTTTCAACATCACCGTCATTGATCCACCTGATCGCAGTTTCAAGGTAGTCCTGACGGATGGAATGGCCTTTCAGGTACTTGCTGCCGATGCTGTAAGCTGGGCAGTTTGGTCGGCTGAAATACCTCTTTGCATCCGACACCCAAAGCCCGTGATAGACGGCGTTTCGCAATTCCTGGTCGGTCAGAATCTCGCCCGCAATGTTGATCACCTCGAACCACTCCAGTCTCTCGCTGTCCGTCCCGGAGCAGGTGTAGATCATGAGATCATAGTTCAGGATTTGCTCTTGATGGTCAGCTTGCAGGTTGTGGAAAGCCAGCCCGTCAATGGAAAAAGCACCCTTCACGTATTGGCAAACCGAGATGGTGCGCTGCTGGCCGTCAATGATCTCGAACCTGTCATTGCCAATATCGGCCCAATACATGGTGTTGAGGGGAAGCCCGTTGCGGATCGTGTTGATCACGGCGTCACGCTGCTTGTCGCCATAGACAAATTCGCGTTGATAGGCAGGCCGTATATCAAGCTTGCCGCCATATCCCCGGACACCGCCGTCCCCGCCGTCGCAGTAGCCTTCAACCAGTTCCCGGACGGTCACTGTACGCAAGTCAATTTTCATGACTGGAACTTACGGGATTTTATAAAAATTCGTCTATAAATACAATGAACTACGTCGTTTCCACTTTCATCCTCCAGATAGTTTCCCCGGGAAGGCTTCCCTTTGAGCATAGGGTATCCATTCGCCTTTTGGCCTGACAATCCGGTTTTCCTTCCCCCATCCAGCCTCTTTTCAACGTAGTCGTCATAGAACTTATGGCTTTTGAAGCCATGGTCCCACAAAGACGAAAACCCCAATATCTCGAACTGATCGGGATTGTACTTGTCCAGAAAGGTGATCGGCACACCCATCGCTCCGGCCCAATCCATCGGAATATCATTGGTCTTGCTGACCTCGATAGCGTCGTAATTGTCGTAAGTCGGGTAATCCTCAGGCGCATACCTGCGGTACAGGATCAGTTCCTCGTGCCGCTTGTCATGGTCGAGGTTCGTGAACCAGCGAACGCCTTTGACCTTGATAAACCTGTTTCCACCTTCATCAATCCATGCCGTCGCAGCATCAAGTGGATAGTGATCCGGAACTCCAAACGTCCGATCCCCGCTCTTGATGCTGGGGCCGAACCAGACCTTGTTATCCTTGATCAGTGGGAAAAAGTCCTTGTAGGTGACAGCGTTCATGTTTCCGATAATCAGAAATTTTTTGTCGTATTTCATCAACTGCGCGACGTATTCGCGGAACAATGAAAAGGGCGGGTTCGTCACCACGATGTCCGCTTGCTTGAGAATGTCGATGCATTCCTGAGTGCGAAAATCGCCGTCACCATCCAGATGGGTAATGCCGATATCCTCGGCCCTTGGTACAACATCCCCGTCCCGGAAACCGTCATATTCCAGTTTGATCGCCCGCTCGCAGTCATGCCGCGAAAAAAGGTCCGGATTCTGGTTCTTGTAGCAGGTGGTGATCAGTTTCCTGAGACCCAGAAACTCGAAGTTGTGACTGAAATAGTGAAAGAAGTTGCTGACGCGCGGATCGTCGCAGTTGCAATAGACAACCTTGCCTTTGAAATGCTTCTTATAGTGACGCAGTTCGTTTTCTATGTCTGACAGTTGCGTGTAGAACTCATCGTTCTTGGCCTTTCTGGCCGAGATAAGGTTTTGTGCCATGATCACGCACCATTGCGCGTGATTGGCTTTGCTCCGCTGCTCAACCCGTTATCGGCAATCAGGTCCACGTAGCGCAGCCGCTTTCCGTCCATCCCCGAGACCAAGCTGCCCATCTGGTCGATGGTATCTTTTGGGCGGTTGTTGTGGCGCCCCGAGAACTCGTCCACGTAGCGTTGCAGGTGTTTGGGCGACATTTTGTGATACACGCCATCAACGCCGCGCTTCATGGGTGCCCAGAAGCTTTCCAGCCCGTTTGTATGAGCCATATCGCGGACGTACTCGCCCGCTGAATGGTTTACCGCCTCATGGGGCCTGTCGATGCCCTTATACGCCTTGGCCTCATCCGTGTAGACTTGTGCGCCATCGGCGGTGTGATCGGTCACGAAACCCTGCAACGTCTCCGCGTCGGTCCTCTCAACCACCTTGGCATGAACCTTTCCCGTCGCACGGTCGCGGACACCAGAAACGGCGCTCTTGCCCACCGCCCCGCGCCCGGCTCTCAACTTCTTCTTCGCGTGCTTGTTCTTCTCCTTGCCACCCATATAGGTCTCATCGGCCTCAACCGGGCCGTCAAAGATCGGCGTCTTGGTCGCATAGGCTTCCCGAAGGCGATGCAGCATGAACCAAGCAGCCTTCTGGCCGATCCCAAGTTCCCGGTGCAACTTCATCGAAGACACACCCTTGAGGCTGGTTGTAAACAGGTAAATTCCAACGGCCCAAACCCGGTAAGACAGTTTGGAACTCTGCATGACACTGCCAATCCGAACTGTGAACATCGGCTTGTTGGGGCAATCCCGGCAACGGTGGGTCATGCTCTTGTGGTTAACGCCAACCCGAACATTGTCCGATCCGCAATGCGGGCAATAAGGACCATCCGGCCAACGTTGTTCCTCGATCCACTCTCGCGCTTTGGTCTCATCGCTGAACATGTCCGCGATTTGCAGAAGCGTCAAACCTTTGCGCTGATGCTTGCCGGGTGCTTTCTGTGTCATAGCTCACCTCTTGAAGTGACTATATGTTATATCACAGAGTCACTAGGGGCAAGGAAAATGTTACTTTGCGATATAATTCCCTTTTTTTATGTCCTGCTCGTGCTCGGGAGACGATTTCGACACGAGGTATTTTCAATGACGGCAATGATTGATCTGGATCTGTCCCCCGAGCGGGCGGAGGAACTTGTGGTGCGGGCGCAGGAGGCGTTCGAAACCGCCGTGGATGGGCTGCGGGACGCGGTCCGCGAAGAAACCCTAGACACGCCGGAGTTCCTCTACACCGGCGCGCTGCGCGCGGCGGATGGGGCCTTGGGCGCGCTTGAGATCGAGGTGGCACAACTGTCTGAACAGTTTGGCCCCGGACCTTTCCAAAGGAGTGTGTTCCATGACTGAGACCCCGGTATTGGCGTTGCCCTTGGTGCAGCCGGCGCAGGCCCAGAAACATGTGACGGTCAACGAGGCCCTGTCGAAGCTGGACGGGTTGGCCTGCCTGACCCTTGCGTCAGCGACAACCGCCCTGCCGCCCGAGGGCGTGCCGGATGGTGTGGTCTATGCCGTACCGCCGGGGGCGGTGAATGCCTGGGCCGGGCAGGCGGGCAGGCTGGCCCTGGCGCAGAATGGCGGGTGGGTTTTCACGACCCCCACGGTGGGATGGCGCGCGATGGTGCGGGATCAGGGCGCCCCGGCGATCTGGGATGGGGCCAACTGGCGTCTGGGGGCGCAAAGCCTGACGCAAACCGGGGCCGGGGTGTCGATCCGCAGCGTGGACTTCGATGTGGCGCTGACCAGTGGGTCGTCCGTTACGACCCAGATCGCCTTTCCGGCGCGCGCCATCGCCTTTGGCGTGACTGGGCACGTGATCGAGGCAATCCCGGGTCCGGCCACGGGGTGGGAAATCGGCGTGTCCGACGATCTGCAGCGCTATGGCAGTGGCTTGGGCGTGGCGCAAAACACCTGGGTCAGCGGCCCGTCGGCCCCCGTTGTCTATTGGGTGCCGACCGCGCTGGAGATCACGGCGCTTGGGGGCGATTTCGGCGGCGGCACCCTGCGGCTGGCGGCGCATTACGCGGAATTGACCCTGCCGGACGCGGTCTGACCCTTCCACAATGGACGGCGCACTCTATCTTGGGTAGAACACGCGTGCAGAAGGGCAGGAGTGCACCATGGCCGATCCCCGCAGAAAACTGACCGAGATTGACCCGGTCTGGACCCGGATTCTGTCCGAGGCGGAAACCGCCGTTCAGGACGAACCGCTGTTGGGTGGGCTGGTGCATGGCTGTGTGCTGCACCATTCCAGCCTGGAAAAGGCGCTGGCCTATCGCATGGCGCAAAAGCTGGCCTCGGGCGAGATGTCCGAGCAGATCCTGCGCGAGATCGCGGATGAGGCCTATGCCACCGAACCCAAACTGGGCGAGGCGGCGCGCGCGGATATCGTTGCGGTGTTCGACCGCGATCCGGCGTGCCACCGGTTCCTGCAGCCTTTGTTGTTTTTCAAGGGGTTCCAAGCCATCCAAGCCTATCGCATCGCGCATTGGCTGTGGAGTGTCGGCCGCCGTGACATGGCGTATTTCGTGCAGATGCGCGTGAGCGAGATGTTCGGGATCGACATTCACCCCGCCGCGCGGATCGGGCAGGGCATCATGATCGACCACGCCCATTCCATCGTGATCGGCGAAACCGCGGTCGTGGGCGACAACGTCTCGATGCTGCATTCCGTGACCTTGGGCGGGACCGGCAAAGAGACCGAGGATCGCCATCCGAAAATCGGCGACGGTGTCCTGATCGGTGCCGGGGCCAAGGTTCTGGGCAACATCCATATCGGCTATTGCAGCCGTATTGCCGCAGGGTCGGTGGTGCTGGAGGATGTGGCGCCGTGCAAAACCGTGGCGGGTGTTCCGGCCAAGGTCGTGGGTGAGGCGGGCTGCGCGCAGCCGTCCATGACAATGGATCATCTGTTCGGCGGCAGCGCCCAAGCGGACGCCTAGCGCACCCAGTTCACTTTAATTGAAAGGGCCGCGGGGAGATCCGCGGCTTTTTCGTGTGTCAGAGGCGCGACATCATCGTGCCGCAGGTCACGCCCATGTTGGGTGGCGGGGCATAGCGGCCCGGACCGAACCAGCGGTCGCCCATCTGCTGCAGCCGCCCATCGCGCTCCAGGATCCCGAAACTGTCATTGATGGCCGCCAGAAGGCGCGGCCGCATCGACGACACCAAGAAGGCCGCGCCGCCACTGCGCCCGGTGATCGTGCCGACGACCACGAACCGCTCCATCGCGCCGTCGACCAGCGGCAGGCTGTTGTCGTTGCCGTGATAGGCGTCGGTGTCGCCCGAAAGGGTGGACCGGATCGCGCTGGCCAGATCTTCGTAGGGGACAGCGGTAAACCCGTGATCGACCAGATCGCGATGCGACAGCGTATCCCCCATCACCGCGATCCGCGCTGTGCGCAGGTCAATGTCCGGGTCCAGCGCGAAAATTGGGACGCTGGCCGGTGTGCCGACACGGTAGGGGCAGGTGAAATCGCCGTAGACCTCGCGCTCATCCGTGGCGCCGATGCCGCCAAGCGCGACATCGGCCGCGCCGTTCTGCACGGCCTCCAAGCCTTCGGTCAGCGGCAGGATCCGGTAGGTGCAGGTGAACCCGTTTAGCGCGCAGATCGCATCCATCAGGTCGATGTCAAAGCCGCGCGCGGTCTCCCCCTCTTCGAACAGATAGGGCGGGAAGGTGCCGGTCGTGGCGATGACCAGGTTCTGCGCCGCGGCCGGACCGCACAGCAAAACCCAGATCAGCGCCCAGATCCGCATCAGCTGGCCGCCCGCGCCTGCCGCTTGCGCTCGTGCGGGTCGAGATAGCGTTTGCGCAGGCGCACCACGTTTGGCGTGACCTCGACCAGTTCGTCATCGTCAATATAGGCGATGGCCTCTTCCAGCGACATCTTCACCGGCGGGGTCAGCACGACGGCGTCATCCTTGCCCGAGGCCCGCACATTGGTGAGCTTCTTGCCCTTGAGCGGGTTCACCTCGAGATCGTTGTCGCGCGAATGCTCGCCAATCAGCATGCCTTCATAGACCTGTTCCTGCGCGCCGATGAACATGCGACCCCGGTCTTCGAGGTTGAAGAGCGCATAGGCCACGCTGACCCCGTTTTCCATCGAGATCAGAACCCCGGCGCGGCGGCCCGGGATCGGCCCTTTGTAGACCGCCCATTCATGGAACACACGGTTCAGCACGCCGGTGCCGCGCGTGTCGGTCATGAACTCACCATGGTAGCCGATCAACCCGCGCGACGGGACATGCGCCACGATCCGCGTCTTGCCCGAGCCGGCGGGCTTCATCTCGACCAGGTCGCCTTTGCGGGGACCGGTGAGTTTCTCGATCACCGCCCCGGTGTAGTCGTCGTCGACGTCGATGGTGACCTCTTCGACCGGTTCCAGACGCTGGCCGCCCTCATCCCGGAAGATCACCTGCGGGCGCGAGATCGACAGTTCGAACCCTTCGCGGCGCATGTTTTCGATCAGAACGCCCATCTGAAGTTCGCCGCGTCCTGCGACCTCGAACGCTTCGCCGCCTGGCGTGTCCGTGACGCGGATCGCGACATTGGTTTCGGCCTCTTTCATCAGGCGATCGCGAATGACGCGCGACTGGACCTTCTTGCCGTCGCGGCCCGCAAGCGGGCTGTCATTGATGCCGAAGGTGACAGAAATCGTCGGTGGATCAATGGGTTGCGCGGGGATTGGCGTGTCGATCTCGGGGGCGCAGATCGTGTCGGCCACGGTGGCCTTGGTCATGCCCGCAAGGGTCACGATATCGCCGGCGGTTGCGGTATCGATCGGCTGTTGGCTGAGCCCGCGGAAGGCCAGGATTTTCGAGACGCGGAATTGCTCGATCCGCTCCCCCTCGCGGCTGAGCGCCTTGACCGTGTCGCCCGTCTTGAGCGTGCCGGCCTCGACCCGCCCGGTCAGGATGCGGCCAATGAACGGATCGGCGCCAAGCGTGACAGCCAGCATTTCAAACGGCTCATCCGCGCGCGACACCTGCGCCGGGGCCGGAACGTGCTTGACGACCAGATCGAACAGCGCGGTGAGATCCGCGCGCGGGCCGTCCAATTCGGCATCGGCCCATCCGGACCGGCCCGAGGCGTAGAGATGCGGGAAATCAAGCTGCTCTTCATTCGCGTCGAGCGCGGCAAACAGGTCGAACACCTCGTCGAGCGCGCGGTCGGGATCCGCGTCGGGCTTGTCGACCTTGTTCAGAACGACGATCGGGCGCAGCCCCAGGGCCAGGGCTTTGGAGGTCACGAATTTCGTCTGCGGCATCGGGCCTTCGGCGGCATCGACCAGCAGAACGACACCGTCGACCATGCTGAGGATGCGCTCGACCTCGCCGCCGAAATCGGCGTGGCCGGGGGTGTCGACAATGTTGATCCGGGTGCCATTCCATTCAACGCTGGTCGCCTTGGCCAGGATGGTGATCCCGCGCTCGCGCTCCAGGTCGTTGGAATCCATCGCGCGCTCGGCCACGGCCTGGTTGTCGCGGAAGGCGCCGGATTGTTTCAGCAGGTTGTCGACCAGGGTGGTTTTGCCGTGGTCAACATGGGCAATGATCGCAATGTTGCGCAGGTCCATGGGAGGTGGCTTTCGCAGTAGGAGGAGAGGTTGCGCTGCCGTTACAGCCCCGCGCGCGGCTTGGCTAGGGGGGAAGCGGATTTGTCGACAAATCCGGCGCGGAAAAGCCGGCTTTTCCGCCCGCGTGTCCCGCGGTCAGGCCTTTGCCCACCACGCCCGCGCGGCCGACACCACGAACAACAGGAAAAACACCCCGGCAAACAGGCCCCAAACCACGCTGCTGTCGGTGTAGACGATCCCTTCTTCGGACACCCAACAGCGCCCAAGATCGTTGAAGCAGTCGATCCACTGGTAATAGCGGTCGTAGAACACCCAGGAAAAAAAGGCCGTCAGGGCCGCGTACACGCCGGCGAACACAAGCCGCCGTGTGCGGCGACTCACGCTTTGCGGCGCAGGCGGATCACCACGTCGACCTTGGCGATCTCGTAGCCTTCGGGCACATCCGGAAGGGCCGTGATATCCACGCCGGCCTTGGGCGCATCCGTCAGATGGGCCGCGTCTTCCATGTAGAAATGCGGGTGATCATCCATGCGCGTGTCGAAGTAGCTGCGCGAGCCGTCGACCGTTACTTCCTGCATCAGGCCGGCATCGCAAAAGGCCCGCAAGGTGTTGTAAACAGTCGCCAAAGACACCTTGTCGCCGGTATTCAGCACCGCATCGTGCAGCCCTTCGGCGGTGACGTGGCGGTCCTGACCGTCGCCCACCAAAAGCGCGGCCAGCGCCAGACGCTGCCGGGTCGGGCGCAGGGATGAGCCTGCCAGCCAGTTTTTGCTGCGTTCCAGAACTTCGGGTGTCATGGGTGCGGTGCCTTGATGCCGTTTGTCCACAATATATGGCTGGATCGACATGAGATTCAATCGCAAAGAGAGCAAATCCCTTGTCTGCTTCGCCTTTGCGGTCCTTGCATGCGTGGAACGCGCGGTGCTAGACGGCTAGACAATCAAAGCCAAAACCATGGGCAAATGAGCGGGGGGACATGAGCGACTATCCGACCAGTTTCGACAAAGAGGGCCTGCTGGCCTGCGCACGCGGAGAGCTTTTCGGACCGGGCAATGCCCAGTTGCCGGAACCGCCGATGCTGATGATGGACCGGATCACCGATATCTCGGGCGATGGCGGCGCACATGGCAAGGGCCATGTGGTGGCCGAGTTCGATATCACCCCCGATCTTTGGTTTTTCGAGTGCCACTTCCCCAGCAACCCGATCATGCCCGGCTGCCTGGGGCTGGATGGCCTGTGGCAGTTGACCGGCTTCAACCTCGGCTGGCGCGGCTGGACCGGGCGCGGCTATGCCTTGGGCGTGGGCGAAGTGAAGCTGACCGGCATGGTGCGGCCCGACCGCAAGATGCTGACCTATTACGTGGACTTCACGAAGGCGATCCAGACTCGCCGCCTGACCATGGGCGTCGCGGACGGCCGGGTCGAGGCCGATGGGGAAGTGATCTATCAGGTCAAGGACATGAAAGTGGCGCTCAGCGAAAGCTGAGCTTTGGCTGGCGAGATGACAGCGATGCACATGATCCGAGTACAGGAGAGCGTCAGGCGCGTGTGGGAGTGACCGCTCCCGCCTGTGTTTGCACGCGCCCCCGACCCCCGTCGGGGGCGTTTTTGTTTGACCGGACCTTTGATTGAAATGACCCCTGCTTCCACACCACCACGCCTTGTCACGCTGATCCTTTTGGCGGCGTCGTCGACCTTCGCGCTGAACATGTTCCTGCCCTCGCTGCCCCAGATCGCCGAGGATCTGGAGGCCAGCTACGGGGTGGTCAGTCTGTCGATCGGCGGGTTCCTTGCGGTCACCGCCGTCTTGCAGATGATCCTTGGGCCGGTGTCGGACCGGATCGGGCGGCGGCCCGTGCTCCTGGCGGCGCTTGGGGTGTTCGCACTGGCCTCGCTGGGATGTGCGATGGCCAGCAATGTCTGGGTCTTTCTCACGTTTCGCCTGTTTCAGGGGGCGATGACGGCGGGCTTTGCGTTGTCGATGGCCATTGTCCGGGACACCCGCCCGCAGGGCGAGGCGGCGGGTCTGATCGGCTACATCTCGATGGCGATGGCCGTGGCGCCGATGGTGGGTCCGGTGGTCGGTGGGCTGCTGGACGCAACCTTGGGATGGCGCGCCAATTTCTATCTCTATGCGCTGACCGGGGCGGCCTTGTTCATCTGGGTCTGGGTAGACCTGGGCGAGACACGGCGCGCGGCCCCCGCCGCACCCGGGGCGCCGCCGGACCGCGCCACCGACCTGCAGCGCGTTCCGCAGTTCTGGGCCTATGCGGTTTGCGTGGCGGCGTCGACGGGCGCGTTTTACATATTCATCACGGGCGCGCCGCTGGTGGCGCAGGTGCAGTTCGGGGTCAGCCCCGCCGCCCTTGGGGTTGCAATCGGCAGCATCACGGTCGGGTTTGCCGTTGGCAGCTTTCTGTCCGCCCGGCTCGCGCCCCGGGCCCCGCCCATGCGCCTGATCCTGGCCGGGCGCCTGGTGGCCTGCCTTGGGCTGGCGGCGGGTGGTGTGGCGGTGACGGTGGGGACGACCTCGGCGATCGTGTTTTTTGCCAGCACCGTCTGCGTGGGATTGGGCAACGGCCTGACCATGCCCAGTGCCAATGCGGCCATCCTGTCGCTGAAGCCCGCCTTGGCCGGCAGCGCCGCGGGCTGGACCGGGGCGCTGGTGCTGGCGGTTGGGGCCGCGCTGACCAGCGTGACGGGGGCGATCCTGCCCACAGACGCGCCGGCGGCGACGCTGCTTGGCTTGATGTTCGCGGCGTCCTTCGCCGGATGGGGGGCTGCACGCTTTGCGCGGGGGCGGCCTGCGGCGTGACACCGGGCCCTACCGCCTTGCCCGTTGCAGCGGGCTGGCCTACACACGAGCTAAGAAAAATGGGGAGGCCGCATGCGCCGAGTTGTCGTAACTGGATTGGGGATTGTCTCGAGCATCGGGACCAATGCGGACGAGGTCACGGCCTCGCTCAAAGCGGGACGATCGGGGATTTCGGCCAATGCCGATATGGTCGAACACGGCTTCCGCAGCCAGATCGCAGGGGCGATCGACATTGATCTGTCCGAGCATATCGACAAGCGCACCCTGCGCTTCATGGGGCCGGGGTCGGCCTATGCGCATATCGCAATGGGGCAGGCGATTGCCGATGCCGGCCTGAGCGAAGCGGATATTGTCAACCCGATGTCCGGCCTGATTGCGGGCTCGGGCGGGCCGTCGACCAGTGCGATGCTGCAGGCCCACCAGACGGTTTTGAAATCCGGGGCCACCAAACGGATTGGCCCCTTCGCGGTGCCGAAATGCATGTCGTCAACCGTCAGCGCGAACCTCGCCACGGCCTACCAGATCAAGGGGATGAATTTCTCGATCACCTCGGCCTGTTCGACCAGCCTACATTGCATCGGCATGGCCGCACAGCAAATCGCCCTTGGCCAGCAGGACCTGATGTTTGCCGGCGGCGGGGAAGAGTTGGACTGGACCCTGTCCTGCCTCTTCGACGCGATGGGGGCGATGTCGTCGAAATACAATGACACGCCCGAGCGGGCGAGCCGTGCCTTCGACGCCGGGCGCGACGGGTTCGTGATCTCGGGCGGGGGCGCCATGGTGGTGCTGGAAAGCCTCGACCGCGCGTTGGCGCGCGGGGCGCCGATCTATGCAGAGGTGACGGGATTTGCCGCCACGTCGGACGGGGCGGACATGGTTGCCCCCTCGGGCGAGGGCGGCGAGCGGGCCATGCGGGGCGCCCTGCGCACGCTGCCCGAGGGTCGGTCGGTCAGCTATATCAACGCGCATGGCACCTCGACGCCCGTGGGCGACGTGGGCGAAGTAGAAGCGGTGCGCCGGGTCTTTGGCCAGGGCGCGACCCCGCCCATTTCCTCGACCAAATCCATGACCGGCCACGCCCAGGGGGCGGCCGGGGCGTTGGAAGCGATCTTCTGCCTGTTGATGCTGAAGGATGATTTCATCACCCCCTCGATCAATGTCGAGACACTGGACCCGGCCCTGGAGGCGTCGGAGATCGCGACCGCGACCGTGGAGGCGGCGGGGTTGGACACGGTGATGACGAACAGTTTTGGGTTTGGCGGCACGAATGGCTCGATGCTGCTGAGCCGGTTTGACGGGTAGTGGATTATGACGAATTTGATGGCAGGCAAGCGCGGCCTCGTGATGGGGGTTGCCAACGAACGCTCAATCGCCTGGGGCATTGCGAAAGCGCTGCATGAGGCGGGCGCCGAGCTGGCGTTTTCCTACCAGGGCGAGGCCTTTGGAAAGCGGGTCGAACCCTTGGCGGCCTCGGTCGGATCGGACCTGATGGTCGATGTGGATGTGACCGACGATGCCTCGATGGATGCGTGTTTTGCGAAACTGGGTGAGGCCTGGGGGCACCTGGATTTCGTCGTGCATGCCATCGCGTTTTCCGACAAGGCCGAGCTGACCGGACGGTTCATCAACACCAGCCGCGAGAACTTCCGCAATTCGCTGTCGATCAGCTGCTATTCCTTCATCGACGTGGCCCGGCGCGCGTCGGAGCTGATGCCGGAGGGCGGCACGCTTTTAACGCTGACTTACCAGGGGTCGAACCGGGTCACGCCGTTCTACAATGTCATGGGGGTTGCGAAGGCGGCCCTGGAAAGCTCGGTCCGGTATCTGGCGAATGACCTTGGCCCGCAGGGCATCCGGGTGAACGCCATTTCGCCCGGGCCGATGAAAACGCTGGCCGGGGCGGCCATTGGCGGCGCGCGCAAGACGTTCAAGACGACCGAGGCCAATGCGCCGCTGCGCGCCAACGCCACGCTAGAAGCAGTGGGCGGCACGGCTGTTTACCTTGCGTCGGACTACGGGGCCTGCACGACCGGCGAGATCATCAACGTCGATGGCGGGTATCACGTGTTGGGCATGCTCCAGCCCGAGAACCTCTGAGCCAAAGGGGCGCTGACGCGCGTTCCTTTTGCCTCGCTGACGCTCAGGTTTCTGGGGGTTTCACCCCCAGACCCCCAGGATATTTGAGAAACGGAGAATGAGCACCGGTTCGACCGGAGGTCGAGGATGGGTCCAGTGGACCAATCCAGGTGCGACTGGGCGGCGCCGGGCGGTCGCGCGATGGGTCAGGCGATCGACACCACCTCGACCGCGAAGGTGAGGTCCTTGCCGGCGAGGGGGTGGTTGCCGTCCAGGGTGACCTCGGTCTCGGTCAGGTCGGTGATGGTGACCATGGTCTGATGCCCTTCGGGCGTCTGAACCTGCAGCTGCGCGCCGAGCTCCAGCGTGATGTGGGGCGGGACGACGGAGCGCGGGATCGCTTGCACGCCTTCGGCCATGTGGGGGCCATAGGCCTGATCTGCCGGGATGGTGACGGTCTTTGTCTCGCCCACGGCCATCCCCTGAAGCGCGGCTTCGAGGCCGGGGATGATCTGGCCCTGGCCCATGGTGAAGCTGAGCGGGTCGCGGCCGTCGCTGCTGTCGAAGGTGGCGCCGTCGCTGAGGGTGCCGGTGTAGTGGATGGAGACGGTCTTGCCGTCGGATGCGGTTGTCATGGGCGTGCTTTCGCGTGTCAGGATGGATCGTGCGGCGGACGGCGGAGGCTGTGTCCCCGGGCCGCGGGGCGTGGCGGAGCCTAGCGGCCCCGCCCGGGGGATGCAAATCATGCCGCTTGGGCGCCGGGGGTGATTGCGGCCCGGGGTCCGGCATGTCAGGGTCGGGCGCACACGCAGGAGGGGCGGATGGCCAAGATCACGACATGTATTTTTGGGGAATTATATCGCAAAGTAACATTTTCCTTGCCCCTAGTGACTCTGTGATATAACATATAGTCACTTCAAGAGGTGAGCTATGACACAGAAAGCACCCGGCAAGCATCAGCGCAAAGGTTTGACGCTTCTGCAAATCGCGGACATGTTCAGCGATGAGACCAAAGCGCGAGAGTGGATCGAGGAACAACGTTGGCCGGATGGTCCTTATTGCCCGCATTGCGGATCGGACAATGTTCGGGTTGGCGTTAACCACAAGAGCATGACCCACCGTTGCCGGGATTGCCCCAACAAGCCGATGTTCACAGTTCGGATTGGCAGTGTCATGCAGAGTTCCAAACTGTCTTACCGGGTTTGGGCCGTTGGAATTTACCTGTTTACAACCAGCCTCAAGGGTGTGTCTTCGATGAAGTTGCACCGGGAACTTGGGATCGGCCAGAAGGCTGCTTGGTTCATGCTGCATCGCCTTCGGGAAGCCTATGCGACCAAGACGCCGATCTTTGACGGCCCGGTTGAGGCCGATGAGACCTATATGGGTGGCAAGGAGAAGAACAAGCACGCGAAGAAGAAGTTGAGAGCCGGGCGCGGGGCGGTGGGCAAGAGCGCCGTTTCTGGTGTCCGCGACCGTGCGACGGGAAAGGTTCATGCCAAGGTGGTTGAGAGGACCGACGCGGAGACGTTGCAGGGTTTCGTGACCGATCACACCGCCGATGGCGCACAAGTCTACACGGATGAGGCCAAGGCGTATAAGGGCATCGACAGGCCCCATGAGGCGGTAAACCATTCAGCGGGCGAGTACGTCCGCGATATGGCTCATACAAACGGGCTGGAAAGCTTCTGGGCACCCATGAAGCGCGGCGTTGATGGCGTGTATCACAAAATGTCGCCCAAACACCTGCAACGCTACGTGGACGAGTTCTCGGGGCGCCACAACAACCGCCCAAAAGATACCATCGACCAGATGGGCAGCTTGGTCTCGGGGATGGACGGAAAGCGGCTGCGCTACGTGGACCTGATTGCCGATAACGGGTTGAGCAGCGGAGCAAAGCCAATCACGCGCAATGGTGCGTGATCATGGCACAAAACCTTATCTCGGCCAGAAAGGCCAAGAACGATGAGTTCTACACGCAACTGTCAGACATAGAAAACGAACTGCGTCACTATAAGAAGCATTTCAAAGGCAAGGTTGTCTATTGCAACTGCGACGATCCGCGCGTCAGCAACTTCTTTCACTATTTCAGTCACAACTTCGAGTTTCTGGGTCTCAGGAAACTGATCACCACCTGCTACAAGAACCAGAATCCGGACCTTTTTTCGCGGCATGACTGCGAGCGGGCGATCAAACTGGAATATGACGGTTTCCGGGACGGGGATGTTGTACCAAGGGCCGAGGATATCGGCATTACCCATCTGGATGGTGACGGCGATTTTCGCACTCAGGAATGCATCGACATTCTCAAGCAAGCGGACATCGTGGTGACGAACCCGCCCTTTTCATTGTTCCGCGAATACGTCGCGCAGTTGATGAAATACGACAAAAATTTCTGATTATCGGAAACATGAACGCTGTCACCTACAAGGACTTTTTCCCACTGATCAAGGATAACAAGGTCTGGTTCGGCCCCAGCATCAAGAGCGGGGATCGGACGTTTGGAGTTCCGGATCACTATCCACTTGATGCTGCGACGGCATGGATTGATGAAGGTGGAAACAGGTTTATCAAGGTCAAAGGCGTTCGCTGGTTCACGAACCTCGACCATGACAAGCGGCACGAGGAACTGATCCTGTACCGCAGGTATGCGCCTGAGGATTACCCGACTTACGACAATTACGACGCTATCGAGGTCAGCAAGACCAATGATATTCCGATGGATTGGGCCGGAGCGATGGGTGTGCCGATCACCTTTCTGGACAAGTACAATCCCGATCAGTTCGAGATATTGGGGTTTTCGTCTTTGTGGGACCATGGCTTCAAAAGCCATAAGTTCTATGACGACTACGTTGAAAAGAGGCTGGATGGGGGAAGGAAAACCGGATTGTCAGGCCAAAAGGCGAATGGATACCCTATGCTCAAAGGGAAGCCTTCCCGGGGAAACTATCTGGAGGATGAAAGTGGAAACGACGTAGTTCATTGTATTTATAGACGAATTTTTATAAAATCCCGTAAGTTCCAGTCATGAAAATTGACTTGCGTACAGTGACCGTCCGGGAACTGGTTGAAGGCTACTGCGACGGCGGGGACGGCGGTGTCCGGGGATATGGCGGCAAGCTTGATATACGGCCTGCCTATCAACGCGAATTTGTCTATGGCGACAAGCAGCGTGACGCCGTGATCAACACGATCCGCAACGGGCTTCCCCTCAACACCATGTATTGGGCCGATATTGGCAATGACAGGTTCGAGATCATTGACGGCCAGCAGCGCACCATCTCGGTTTGCCAATACGTGAAGGGTGCTTTTTCCATTGACGGGCTGGCTTTCCACAACCTGCAAGCTGACCATCAAGAGCAAATCCTGAACTATGATCTCATGATCTACACCTGCTCCGGGACGGACAGCGAGAGACTGGAGTGGTTCGAGGTGATCAACATTGCGGGCGAGATTCTGACCGACCAGGAATTGCGAAACGCCGTCTATCACGGGCTTTGGGTGTCGGATGCAAAGAGGTATTTCAGCCGACCAAACTGCCCAGCTTACAGCATCGGCAGCAAGTACCTGAAAGGCCATTCCATCCGTCAGGACTACCTTGAAACTGCGATCAGGTGGATCAATGACGGTGATGTTGAAAGCTACATGTCGGCGCATCAGCGCGACAACAGCGCCGTTACGCTATGGAACCACTTCCGCTCTGTCATCGATTGGGTGCACGCGACGTTTCCCAAGTATCGCAAAGAGATGAAAGGCGTTGCATGGGGGCCGCTCTACAACCAATTCAAAGAGACCGATCTGGACCCTGACACGCTTGAGGCAGAGATCAAGCGTCTGCTCATGGATGATGACGTGACACGGAAAGCGGGCGTCTATCCTTACGTGCTGGACGGCGATGAGCGGCACCTGAGCATTAGGGCGTTCACAGGCGCGATGAAGCTTGAGGCGTTTGAGCGTCAAGACGGTGTTTGCCCGATCTGTAACGAGCAATTTGACATAAGTCAGATGGAAGGTGACCATATCAAGCCTTGGTCACAAGGTGGAAAGACCGTGGCGGATAACTGCCAAATGCTTTGCAAGTACTGTAACCGCCGAAAATCAAACAACTAAACGCGAGCGCCAAACATGACCAACAAACCCAAAACGCTTAAAGAAAAGCTGGCCGATTCTCACTTCCAGCCAACCAAGGCCGAGATGGAAACTGAATACGACATGCCGGGTGCGGATATGGAAGACTTGGGCGGCGCGTTCTTTAATCCGCTCAAAGCCGGGAGGCCAAAGCTGGAACAGGAATAATCCAGAGCAGTGTTACTTTGCGATATAATTCCCTTTCGATAGCTCTGTAAATCGTCAGGGCTCGGCCGCGCATAGTCGTCGGGTAAGATGATGCCGTAGGGCAGGGTGAGGACCCTCGTTTCAAAGTCCTCGGGCAGACCCACTGGTGCTGTCAGCTGAATGGTGGTGCTGTCCAGCGGATCGACTGTCATGCCATCGTAGGCGTCAAGAAGGTCCAACACCCAACGGATTGAGCTCGCGACGTCGCCAACGGTCATGGCTGTCCCGTCCATGAATTCGACGCCTTGCCTGAGTTGGATGGTTACGATTTCACTATCCTGCTGCAGGGCCCGTCGGACATCGCTTGCCAGGAAGTTCTCGAGGCGCCATTCGGTCTCAGTCACTCTGATTTGGTCGAGGAGACTTGCGTGGGTATTGCGTACCACGGTCCATTCCGCAGCGCTTTGGGCCGTCATGGGGTCAAGTCCGCTTAAGGAGTATCCAAGTAACCCCACCCTCAAGATCGTTGGGACACCGCCGCCCAACTCTGGACATTCGGATACGGCGGGTGCGCCAAAACAGGCCAAAGCGGATGAAAAGAGCAAAGCGCGAAACACGTGAACCTCCACGAAACACTATGAATTTGGTCAATCAAAAAATCTCTGTCGGTGATTTTATCGGTTCGCCGAAGAAAATCACGAACTAACTCAGCCGGCGCGTGTCGCGGGATCAGTGTTCAGATCTGCACAGGGATGTCGGCAACGCATCCGCAATTGTTTAGATGACCGCCCCTCGCCAGCGGAGAACGCAAATTGCCCGGCCGGTCATGGCGTGGCAGCCTTTTCAGCGCTTGGCGTTGTACCAAAATGGCGCCGGGTCTCCGTCGGTGTTGGATCGTAGCCTACGGGATGATTGATCTGTTGGAGTGAAGCCGTGCGTTCCCTTGCCTATGTGCCGATTGTTTCGCTCTGCGCCGGATGCGCCGGATGCGCCGGATGCGCCGTGACGTCCGGGCCCGCACCGATCGCGGCCTTTGGGCCTGACACGTAACCGCACTTGCGACCACCCTCCTTCGGCACGCAGCTTGCGCATGTCGCGAGCTAGAGTGTCGCGGAGTGGGCTTTCGTTGTTGTTCCCTGTTCCAGTTTTAGCGAACTCTGCGTGAATAGATTGAATTCACGAAAGAATTCGGAACGCTGAATGGCAAAACAGCGGATTGTCCCAAAAGTGCCCTTATGTTTCCCTGTTTAACAGGTCCAAGCAGAAACGCGTTCGACCAGGTCTGCCAGCACCGCCACCGTGATCAGCTTCCACCCCGTCCGATCGCCACGGTGTCTGGTAGCGGAAGGTAAACTAATCCGCTTTAGCCTGCTGCCGACTCATCCGGTGATCGGTGGCCCCGTACAGAGCACCTTCGGCCAGTTCGTTCGAACTGGTGGATAGGCGCGTCCGACCCCGGTGTTATCTGTTCAGCCAGCAGGCCAATCGCTAAAAAACTCTGCATGACCGCAAGCGCCAGATATGAATTTCGACGGGTGACGCCGGCTGACCTTGGTTTGCTGCTCGCGTGGCAAGCCCAACCCCATGTGCGCGAATGGTGGGATGCAGTTGAGCCCGCGGATGAACAGGATCTGGCCGATCCCCGCGTGGCGCGATGGCTGGTCTCGGCAGACGGGCGGCCGTTTGGCTACATGCAGGACTACACGGTGCATGGGTGGGACAACCATCATTTCTTCGGGCTGCCCGAGGGCTCCCGCGGTGTCGACCAGTTCATCGGCGAGCCTGATATGATCGGCAAAGGCCATGGCCCGGCGTTCATTGCGCAGCGTCTGAAATCACTGTTCGATGAGGGTGCGCCGGTTGTTGCGACAGATCCCGACCCGAACAATGCGCGCGCGATCGCGGCCTACAAGAAGGCGGGGTTCCGCGCGTTTGGCCCGCCGCGCGACACACCATGGGGGCGCATCTTGCCGTTGCAGGCAAGGCGGGGGACCGGCGGCCTGTAACGCGCAGCCGCGCGCCAGCGCGGTCCGGGGGTCGGGCGCCTCACGCCACGATCCGCACATAGAAATCAACGCCGTCCTGCGCGCGGTTCGGATCGACCTTGAACCCCGCTTTCTCCAAGACCCGCGCCGAAGCCGGGTTTGCGGTGTCGACCCCGCCGACCAGCCTCACTTTGGCGCGCGCCTTCAGGGCGTCAACCAGCCCGGCGACGAGTTCCGTGGCGATGCCCTGACCCCACGCAGAGGTTGCCAAAAGATAGCCGATATGAACGGACGGGACGTCGCCGGCCTCAGACGCGCTGGCCAGAAACAGCAATCCGATCAGGTCGCCGCCGTCCCGCGTCTCCACAAGGCAAACATCCCCTTCCCGGGCTCTGGCTTCGATCCACTCGGGAAGGTCGCTTTTGTCTTCGTTCAGCTGCAGGGAGGGGGGCAGATGCGCAAGCACGTCGGCGTTCAGGATCGCCAAAAGAACGGCCTCCAGTTGGACGCGCGCGCGTTCGTCTTCGATCACCGGGCGCCAGTCGCGCACCGAAAGACGCTTCGTGATGTACGGGTCAATGGGCACCGCTGTTCCCCTGATGCTGGCACGTGCAGTCTAACAGATGCCGAAGGCGCTGGCAGGGGCGGACGCGCGGCAAGGCACGTTCAAATTTTTCCAACGCGCACAAAAAGTTGGGCATTTCCGTTAACTTTCGGTTAATGTCGCGCGACAACAAAAAACTTTGGGCAGGATAATGCTTTTGAAATTCGGATCGACGACCAGAAATTTGGGGTTCCGGGCCCTGATTTTGGCAGCGGCGACCTCTGTCCCGGCGGCGGGTTTTGCGCAGGATGTCACCCTTGCCGAGGCCGCTGCGTTGATGCAGGGGAATGAGCTTCAATACGAGATTCTCGACCTTGAAGAAGCGGTGGCCTCCGAGGTCACTGTTCAGGCGCGTGGCGAACGGCGTCCGCGTGTCCGGCTTACGTTTTCCTACATTCAAACCCAACAAAACATCGTGAATCAGGACAACACGGCCTTTCAGGAGGGGACGTCGCAATACCCCACCATGAACGTGACCCTGGCCGCGACCCAACCCGTCTATGATCCTGTTCGCTTTCGGGCGTTGCCCTTGGCGCTGGCCGAGGAAGAGCTGATCGCGCTGCAGGCTGACGAGGCCCGGATCGAGTTGGCCAACCTCCTTGTGTCGGCGTTTTTGAATGTGGCCCGCGCAGAGTTGCGGATCGGTCAGGCCCGCGCCGTTCTGGGCGCGCGGACGCAGCTTGAGCGCGACCTTGGTCTGCTTGTCTCCGCCGGTCGCGCGGACGCGGATCGGCAACTGCGCGCGCAAGGTGATATTTTTGCATCACGCGCCGACCTCGCCGACGCCGAACTGAATTTGGCCGAAGCGCTGTTCGAACTCCACCGGTTTACGGGCACCGAAGTGGAAGGCGTGAACTTCCGTTCCGGCGTGGGGGTCGCGAACCTGCGCACGTTCCAGCAAGAGTTTTCGGTGGATCGCCTCGACAAGCTGAACCCCGGTATCCAGATCGCCCGGGCGCAGCTTGATGTGGCCGAGGCGCGTCTGCATCGCATCCGGGGCGCCTTCAATCCGACGGCGCAATTCACTCTGGAATTCGAAGACGAACGCACAGAGGGATCGCTGTTCGGGGGTGGGTCGAATGTGCAAAGCACCGAACTGGCGTTGGAGTTGAATTGGTCGGTGTACGAAGGCGGCGTGCGTCGCAGCCAGGTGCGTGAAGCCGAACACCAGGTTGAGATCGCGCGGCTGCGGGTCGAACAGGCGCAGGAACTCGCGCAGCGCCGGTATCAGGCCTTGATCCGTGCGCTGGAGCAGGCGCTTGCCGTGGCCAACGCCAACGCGCAGGATCGCCGTGTCGCCGCGGAACGCGCCCAAAACGTGCAAGAGCAACTGGATGCCGGTGTCGGCACGCTTGAACAATTGCTGGAAGCTGAGCTGCGCCGTGATACGCTGGCCTTGCGGTCGCAGTCTGCGCGACTGCGTGCTCTCGGCTATCAGGCTGAACTTTATGCGCTTTTCGGGGCGCTGGATATCGAAACGCTGTCGCAGGATTTTTCCGGCTGACAGCACGGCGCACCTTTGAGGGGCGCCAAACAGTGTTTTTAAAGAGTGGCGGCGCCCAAAGGGTGCCGTTTGGGTTTTTATCAAATTGGCCGCCGCCAAGGTGGACCAAGCACAACAGGGTAAGATGAACAAACAACTGCTGATCTACGACAAGGTCGTTCCGGTGAACCGTCAAGAACACCGGGGCTTGTCCGTCAAACGCACCACGTCTTTTGATTTCGCGCGCGACCTGAACTCGCTGCCGATTGTCGACGCCGAGTTCGCGCGCGTCGCCCTTGAGATGCCGATCGTATTTGCCAAGACCGACACCGGCGTGGTGTCGCTGGCGCTGTTGGGGGCGGCCGAAAACCGCAATTCCTTTGTGGACGATGAAGGCGCGTGGTCCGGGACATACGTGCCCGCGTTCTTGCGGCGCTACCCGTTTGTTTTCGCGGTGGACCAGGAAAGCGATCAGATGACGCTTTGCGTCGATGATACGTTCTCGGGTTTGAATGAAGACAATATCGGTGAGCGTCTTTTCGATGCCGAGGGCACGGAGACGACCTATCTGACGACCGTGCTGAACTTCATGGAAGAGTACCAGTCGACCTTCAATCGGACGCAGCAGTTCTGCGACCGTTTGCAGGACCGCGATCTGCTTGAAGAGGCGCGGATCGACTACCGGCTGTCGAACGGCCAGCAAGGTGGCGTGACCGGCTTCTGGCGTGTGTCGAATGACAAGCTGCGGGCGCTGCCGGACGAGGACATCGTCGAGATGTTCCGCATGGGCGATCTGGACCTGATCCAGCTGCACATGCTGTCGATGCACAACGCAGAGGCGCTGATTGCCCGCTCCCTTGGCGATGTCGCCGAAGGTGATGCGGACGGCGATGCCAGTGCCGGTGACGCCGAGGATATGGGCGTCCACTAAGACCAAGTCGGCGCCCGCATGTCTGCGGGCGACGCACCTTTCAATCAGAGCCATGGGGGTGGCGATGAGTCGGCAATTCAAGAACAGAGACCTGAAGGGGGCCACATTGGTCCCCTACGCCGATGGCGCCAGTCCGGCCAAGACCCCCTCTCTTTCCGACCGTTTGGACGAACTGGTGCGTGCTGTGTTCCCCCGCACACCCGCCCGCCTGCCCAAGCGGCGCAAAGCCGTCGATATGCTCGAACCGCGTCTGTTGCTGTCGGGCGATCCGATCAGCGCGGCGTTCAATCTGTCGGGGGACGCGACCCTGCGTGTGGCGGAGGTTGACTACGACGAAGGCACGGCCGACAGCCCGGACAAGAAGACAGAATTGCGGGTGCAGCTGGTTCAGGGGATCAACCCCACCGGCAATGCCAATGTGATTGCGGAACGCCGGATCATCGAAGTTGACGACAACAAGCGCGTGGTCACTGGCGATGTCGGCGTCGTCAATCCGGCACAATTGAACTTCATTTCTGTGGCGGGGTCGGGCGGCAACGACCACCTCGTGATTGACCAGTCGGTCCTGAGCCTGGCCGACCAGCTGGAGGTCCGCGTCAACCTGGGCGGCGGTTCCCAGGACAAGCTGACCGGCCCCGAAAAATCGGACGCCCTGATCTGGTCGCTGGACACGGTGTCGGCTGGCGCGGCGAGCGGGGAGGTGTCGCTGCTGACGCCGACCGGTGATCTGGACGATCCGAACAAGGCCGACACAACCATCGACAACCGGGTCGTGCACAGCACGGCGCCGGGCGGGTCGCGGGATCATTTCCTGACCTTCGCAGGTGTGGAGGAATTCGACCTCAAGGCCACGCGCGATGTGTTGGTCGACCGCAGCGCCGGAGCGGGCGTGTCCGAGTGGAAGATGACCTGGGGCGCAGGCGATATCCAGTTTGAGAAATACGCCACCGGGGTCGCGGTTTCCTCAAGCTCGCACACCAACCTGGGGCGCGGGACCGTTCTTCAGATTGACGGGATCGAGGCGTTCAAGGGGCAGGGGACAACCCACCTGAACTTAAGTGGCGAAACCCGCCTGCTTGGCGGCGCGGGGGCCGATATCAACGCAGAGGCGGGTGAAATCCGCACCTATGCCGCGATTGACACCACGTTCCAGAACCCGCTCCACGCGATCGACGTCCGGGGTGTGACCCAATTCACCGCGACCGGCGGTTCGGACCGCGTGCGCCTGGCCCAGGGGGTCGACTTCAACCTCGCGGGCGGCAGCGACCTTGTCAGCGGGACAGACGATCTGCTGACCTGGACGGTGAACAGCAGCAGCACGTCGGGCTCGCCCGAAGCCAATGTCACGGTGGGGTATTCGAAGTTCATCGAAAACCCGGCAACCCCGGAGGACGCCGAAACCTGGGTGTCGCTCGGAACATCGTCGACGGTGTGGGGACTGGACGAAATTCGCGGCAGCGATGCGGCCGACCGTTTGATCCTGAACCACAATGGCGCGATCGAAACCGCCATTTCAGGCGATCTCAGCGCCCCGACCCTAAGCATCACTTACGCGACCGGCGGGGCCGCCCTTGTGGCCCGGGGGATTGAAAACCTCGAGGCGCAGGGGACCGGCACCAAGGTCCTCAACTACACCGGGTTGAGCGACGGGATTTCGGTCGATTTCGGGATTGGGTCGGCCTCTGGCTTTGACTCGATTGCGGGGTTCAACGTGGTCCGAACCGGCGGCGGCGCCGACGAAATCGTGGCCGATTCCTCCACGCTTGAAATCAGCACGGGTGCTGGCGACGACATCATCACACTCGCGCGGTTCTCGGCCGGTGCTTCGGTTGATGCCGGCAGCGGGTCGGACACGTTGCGTGGCGACACAGAGGCGCTTTCGGACCAGTACACGTTCGATGAAACGGGGCTTTTGGCCGAAGCCCCGCGTCCCGATGACCTCGATACAGCGACCCCGGGCATCCAGACCCGCGATCCATTGGGCAGCTACTTCCGTGTCACGACACTGGACAGCAATGGCGCCGATGGCACCTTTACCACCCGACTGGCCGATGGCACGCAGCAGGGCGCCGCGGCCGCGTTCGCAAATATAGAGACGATCGAAGGCCAGGGCGGCTCGGATGATCCGGACACGATCGAGATGGCGCTGCCCGGCTCCGGGGCGCTGACCTGGAACGTCGAAGATGTGTATGCCGGTCTCGTTGTCGCAAGCGCGCAGCAATTGGCCTATAGCGGGGTCGCGCGCGGCACCAAGAGCGGCTCGAACAGCCTGACCCTCAGCTATCAGGGCAATGGCAGCACGATCTCGGAATATACCGGCGACGTCATCACCGACCTGGCCAACAATGTCGCGGCGGGGTTCGAGAGCTTCACCAGCGACGTCGTGCGGATCATCGGGACGTCGAAGAACGACGCCCTCGGCGGCAGCGCCACGACCACCCGGATTGACGGTCTGGGCGGGGACGACATCCTGACCACCAAACGCGTGTCGGGAACAACGATCGACGGGGGCGCAGGGACCGACACCGTCGGGTTTGATGATGCGACGGCGAACACCACGCTGACGGACGGGCTTCTGTCTGTGTCGGGTGCAGGCGCGGCGACTCTGACCAGCATCGACAACGCGGTCATAACGGCTCGGGACGGTTTTGCGACCGGCATCACCATTGATGCCTCGGCCTTTACGCTTGGCACCGTGTTCCTCAAAGGCGCCGCCGGAGACGACATCCTGATCGGGACGTCCATGGCCGGCGACACGTTCATCCAATCCGGCGGCTCGGACACGATCCAGTCCTTCTCGGACAACTCGCCCCCGGGCAATGAAGACATTTACGTGGGCGTCGATGTCGTCGGCGATGTCGCCGTCAATGATTTCGGCAGCTGGACCGTTTCATCGACCGGGCCCGGTGGCGCGCCGGTAAACGTGACAACATCGAACATTCGCGTTCAGAAACCGTCCAGCCAAACCGATACCCTGCGCGGGTTCTACTCGGAGATCCGGCTTCTGGGTGACGACAACGCGAACGCCTTCGATGCGACCGGGCTGACGCTGGCCAATGTCAGCCTGTTCGGGCGCGGTGGGGACGATACGCTGATCGGGGGCTCCGGGGACGACACGGTCAGTGGCGGAGACGGTCAAGACAGTTTTGACGGCGGGGCCGCGGGCACTGACGTTTTGCAGGAGGTTGGCGCGCGGGCCTATGACCTGACCAGTGCCGGCCTGCACCACGATCAGGACACGGACACACCCTACAAACTGACCCTCAGCCTGCCCGAGTCCACGGCGGCCGATGACGAATTCCGCCTTCAGGTGACCATGCCGGACGGCAACGTGCTGACCACTGCGGCCATCAAGTTCACGGCTTTCGACGCAGATGTGCAGATTGCGATCGACGCATTGCAGCAATTCGACGCCGAAAGCATCAATATAACCACCACGCGCGACGCCAGCAGCGTCATCACGGGGATCGTACTGGAATTTGTGAACGCCTACACCGGGCGGGATCTGGGCCTTGCCCTGGCGGCGGTGGGGTCGGCCACGAACAGCTCCAACGTCACGTCCGCCTTCACCGCGTCAGCCGTCGAACAGCTTGGCGCGCGGGACAATGGCGGGGCGCGCGAAGCGATTTCTGGCATTGATCGCGCCGAGTTGACCTTTGAAACCGATCTGGCCGGTTGGGCGGATGTGTCGGGGTTCTCGGGCACCGCACAGATCACAGGCTCCGACAGCAACGATACGATCACGGTTGGGGCAGATCACGGTGTCAGCGCCGGTCTTGGCGATGACGATGTGACGGTCGTGGCGGCCGGCACACACGCGCCCAGTTCGGTCAAAGTGGACGGCGGTGACGGCTATGACCGGCTGACGTCCTCGGGGAACGCAAACCAGACCCTGACGGACACCACCCTGTCCTTCGATGCGACGCCCGCGGCGTCAACGAACAAGGTCGAGATTGCCGGGTTCGAAGATTTTGTCATGGAGGGCACCGGCGCCGCCGACAAGCTGGATGCGTCCGGCCTGACGGGATCGGCCCTGACGACGGCGACGAAGGTTGAGGCGTTGAACCGGGGTATGGGGCTTCCCATTCGCACCGGCGACGGTGAGAACCTCAGTGTCACAACGCGCGACGACAATGGAATTGCATCGACTGCGCAATTCGATCTCGGCGCGAATTACTATGACCTCAAGGTCGTCCACGGGTCGGGCGAAGTGGACTACGTCGATATCCTGAGCACCGCCGCGACGATGCAGGATGTCCTCGATGCCTTCAACGCGGTTGCCGGGCTGACCGCCACGATCACCAACAATGCGCTGACGATCACGTCCAGCAAAACGGGGGCGGACACCTTCCGGTTTGAAGGCGTCTTGGTCGACACGTCCGATGCCGACGGCGCGTCGGCGCAGGGCAACGGGACGTGGCTTGATACACGGATGCTTGAAGCCTTGGGGCTGTCGGATGTGACGGCCACGGGGAATACGATCGTCTCGAGCATGGGCAGCGGCACATCGGTCCTGTTTGACGCAGGCGCGGGGAACGACACCGTTCTTGGGTCGGCGGGCGACGATTTGGTGGTCGCGGGCGCGGGCATTGATGACGTGACCGGCAATGCCGGACGCGACCACGTGATCGTGCGCCAGACGCCGCTGGCGGGCGACATGACAATCGCGACATCCGCGGGCGTTCACACGGTCACCGTCGGGGCTGCGGTCGAACTTGTCGCCACAACGATCGAGGTCATCGAGCTGCGGGGCGATGCGACTGCCCAAACCATCGACGCAAGCGGATATACGGGCGATTTCATCTACCGGACCGGCGGCGGTGACGACCAGATCAGCAAGGCCCAAGGCAAGGATACAATCATTGTCGAAGACCTGGGCGGTGTCGGCGTAGGCGGGGTGAGCATCACCTCGGCGGCGGCGGACAGCGATCCCGAAAACGCCAATGACGAGGTTTTCCTTGAAACCGATGGTGCTGTGACCACGGCCGACTTCTCGAAAGTTGCCTACAGCGCCGGCGGGAGCGGGGCCACCGCGAGCTTCACCGTGGGTCGGTCGCCGGATCGCGCCGACAGTGTCCGCGCCGCCGGTGTGTCCGCGCGCGCCGCGGTCAACCTGTCGCTTGGCAGCGACCTGACCGTTCCGTCCGGCAAGCAGAAGTTCGACGGGAACAGCATCACCGTCACGCAGAACATGACCCAGTCGGGTGGCAGCGCCTCGACGAACCGCATTCTGTTCGAAACGACGAATTTCACGCAGAACCGGGGAACGACAATCACCAGCAACGGTGACGTGATTTTTGTGGGCCGGTCCGAAGATCGCAGTTGGACCTCTGGGTTCTACAACGTTCAAGATCTTGATATTTCGTATACTTTCGGGGCTGGTGCCAGCGGAAGCGACGCGATTGTCGAAGCGCGTAACATTCGGATCGATTTGCGGGCCGGCAAACTTCCGAAAAAGAACATCAGCGTGGGTGACCCTGCGGGCGGCACCAGCTTCAAAGACGATATTCTTCCGGCCGCCGGACAGGCGATCGTGGATTGGCTGGAAAGCCTGTCGCTGTTGTCGGCCAATTCGCGGATCATGTCGGACATCACGCTGACGGCCACGGCCAACAGCAAGTTCAAGACGACCGGGACGGGGACCGAGGGCAACATGGTTGTCCGGACGGTCACCAATGGCGTGATCATCGCGCGCCCGATTGGCATTCTTGCCGCCGTCGCATTCGGTCTGGCCGAGACCAATCACACGGTGCGCATCAGCAGCGAACTGGACATCGCGGGCGACTTTGATCTGCGGTCGAACATCGACATCACCAACACGACCGACGGCACAAGTGACGGACTTGCCGGGTTTGGGGTTGGTGTGGCTGTGAACATCACCAACAACACGAACTCGGTCGTGGTCGACGCCCGCTCGGGCAGCCATGTGCGCGGCGACATGCGGACGCAAGCGGTCACCATCGATCGTATCCAAGTCATTGCATCGGCATCGGCGGGTGAAAACGGCACCTTCGCCCTGGGCGTGGGTGTCGAGATCGGTGTGAACAACACCAACGTCCGGGTGTCCTCGCCCAATCTGACCGTGGACGGGAACCTGATCGTCAACGCGCAGACCGTGAAGGGCAATGTCACGGTGCGCGCGGCCTTCCTGCCCTTGCAGCCCAGTGCCTCCTACATGTCGACCTCGGCGTCGACCGGGACCGTCTCCAGCGGCAACCTTGTGGATGACATCGTCACAAGCATCTTGCCCGCCGGGGCCTTGGGCGGGGTCGCCAACCAGAAGGCCGGCACGAAGCTACAAGGTGCGAAGGGCGATGCCTTCTATAGCCGGTTTGCTCGCTGGCTTGGTGGCAAGATGACCGAGGATTATGTCCAACCCAAGGTCCAGATCAGCGGCGCCATTGGCGTCGTGGTCGACAGTGACACGTCCACGGCATCCCTGGGGTATTCCGACGGCACCGCCAGCTTGTTCAAGATCGGCGGCACGACGGATGTGGTCGGCACGGCAAGTGCACGGCCGAAAATGGCCGCCGTCGCCCTCACCAGCAATGAAGGCAGCGACAAAGGGCAGACCAAGTTTGCCGGCTCCCTGGCTGTCAATGTTGCGATCTTCAATGTCACCGCCGACGCCACGATCGAGCAGAACGCCGTCGTGCGCGCCCAAGGGGCGGTTCAGGTCAGTTCGGCATCGCGCAACCAGATCGATCCGCTTGGGCTTTGGGGTGTCAACCTGATCACACCGCTTCTGGGGATCGGGAAGGATGCCGACTTTACCCACCGCGACGGGGTGCAGGATGTCAGCACCGGCAAGACGGTCGAGGCCAGCGATGGCACCCGCTACAAGGCGAAGATCGACCTGCTCAAGGTAGACCTGTCCACCGAGGATTTTGCCGGTGAACCATCCAGTTGGGACGAGGTTAAGGTCGCCGGGGATGTCATCAGCTACATCGGTCTGATCACCACCTATCTCGACGACAATTCCGGTCTGTTTAACAACCTGTTCGACGTCTGGTCCCAAACCTTCGCACGGGGTGAAAAAGCGGGCATCGCCTTTGCGGTGGATGTTCTCGACCTGACCTACAAGTCGAACGCCAAGATCAAAGACGGCGCGAGCGTCATCGTATCCAGCGATGGGACAGCGGCCGGCACCCACACGTCCAGTCAGAATGTGAGTGTTATCGCCGACGCGCAGTCCGACATGATCACCGGGTCCGGGAACTTCGGGCCGTTTGGCTTCACGCTTGGGTCGGCTGGCGCGGATCCCGCCGTCGACAAAGGCGCCAAGGTCGCCGTCAGCGGACATTTTGACAAGTTCAAGAAGGACCTGAAGTCCTCCAAGGCCATTCAAAACCCGCTTGGTGCGACACGCCCGGAAAGCGCGGTTGGCGGTGTCGTGACCGTCCTGCTGGAAGAAACCGACGCGATTGCCTCGATTGGCAACGCGACCATCGACGCCAACGATCTGACCATTGATGCGGACACTGGCCATATTGGCGTCGCGGTGATTGCTGCCGGTGGGCGGGCCGGCTCCCTCGCGTTGAACGGGGCGTGGAATTACACCGAGGTCAACACCGAGGCGCGCGCCGAAATCGCGGCCAGCAGCACGGTCAACCTCGCGGGCAAGCTGGATATCGATGCAACCGACAGCGTCACGTTGGTGAAGTTTGCAGGCACGGTTGCGACATCCAGCGGGGCGTCGGTCGGCCTGTCTGGTGCAACGATGTCGACAATGCGCAACACGGTCGCGCAGATCGCCGGTGGAAGCGGTGGTTCGTTCACCATTGGCGGTGCGCTGACCCTGCATTCGGAAAGCTTGGGCGCCCTGATCGGAGGCGCAATCGCGGCCGCCGTCTCGGCCCCGTCACCGGAAACCGCGGTTGGTGCCGTCGGATCGGGGGCCTCGACCTCATCGGCCGCCAGCGGTGCCGGTGTGGCGCCGCCGTCCGGGGTCACCCAGGCGGCTGCGACCTCATCTGGTGGGTTGGCTGTGTCTGGCTCGGCCGTGGCGCTTTTTGAAGATGTCACCATCAAGTCCGAGATCAAGGATGTCGCGACCCTGAGCGCGTCGAACGTCACGCTCAATGCCGAGGACAAAACCACGAAGATTTTCGTGGCTGGGGCCGGGTCGGTCGCATCCTCAGCACAATCGGCAGTCGGGATCGCAGGGGCCATCGTCGCCATCAACAGCACGAAGGCGATCAGCTCTTTGATCGTGAACGCGGCCACGGCCGCAACCTTCACCACCGGTGGGTTTGACATCAAGGCGCGTGACAACGCCGGATACTACAACTTCGCGGCTGGCCTGGCGGTTGCGCGGGGCGCCAAGGGCGTGGGCGTGTCCGGCTCGGTCATCGTTGCGGTGAACAAGACCGAGATCGATGCCGGTTTCCGCGGCGCAGCCAACAACGTGATTTCGCTGGCTGGCAGCCCGGCCGTGACGATTACCTCGACGAACGACGCCAACTGGCTGCAAGTGGCCGGTGCTGTGGCCTATGGCAGCACCCTGGGTGTCGGGGTGTCGATTGTTGTTGCGGTTGTCCTAAGCCTGGTCGGCACCGAAATGGGCTATGTCCAGAATGTCGGCGGGCAATCCGGCAAGTCTCTCAACGTTCAGGCCCTCAACCAGATTGCCCTGAATTCCGTTGCCTTTGGTGCCGCGGTGTCCGGCGGCTCGTCCGCTGCGGGGGCCGGCGTCGGAATGGTGGTGATCAATCACTACCGCTCGTCGACAGTGACGAAGATCAACAACATGGGCTTCATAACCGGAGGGATCACCGACAGCGACACGGTCATAAGCGCGCTTGAAGATGGGTATCTCGGCGCCGGGGCCGGTGGTTTCGCAGGATCAACCGGCAGCGCCGCTGTGGGCGTCGCGGTTGCGCTGAACTTTGCCGTCAAAGGCAACAAGTTCGGACAGGATCGCGGGACCGAAGTCCTGATCACGGACAGCAACCTCGACGCCGGTGTTGAGAAAACGGCCATCGTGGCCCTTACCGATCTGACCACGGTCGCCGTGGCAATTGGGGCTGCGGTCGCCAAGAACGTGGCGCTTGCGGGCAGCGCGGCCGCCAACCGCGTGACCGTCAACACCAAGGTCTCCATCAACGCGGGCAGCGCGATTTCCGGGGATGACACCATCCGGATCGAGGCCGCAGAGCTGTCCAGATTCACGGCTGTTGCTGGCGGGTTTGGCCTGAACTTCAGCGGGACCGGCGGTGCCGCCGGCGGCGCGGGCATCGCGCTGAACCTGATTGATACCTCGGTCGACGTGTCGGTCGATGCCTCCTTGACCGCCGGCCCCGGCGCGGTGGCCATCAACGGGCGCGCCGAACAGGGCCTTGTCACCGTGGCCCTTGGTGGCGCGGGGGGCGGTGGCTTTGCCTTGGGCGGGTCGGTTGCGACGACCACGCTTGGCGGCAACGTCACCGTCAGCGTCGGCGCAAGCGGGAAAACCTGGAATGTGACCGATCTGACCATCGCGGCCACGGACAGTTCGTACCTCACGTCGATCGCGGGCGCGCTTGGCATCGGTCTTGATTACGGCGGTGTCGGACTGGCCGTCGGCGTTGTGACCAATACCCGCTCGGTGACCTCTGAGATCAACGGCACGGTAACCATCAATGCCAACGGGCAGGTCGCCGTGAACGCGGGCGCGCGTGCCCCGACGGGGACGCCGAACGACAACCAGTTCCTGACCAATTCGATCAATGGCCTGCCAACCGACGCATTTGATCAGGGGGCGGTGTCCACCAACGATCTCAAATCCCAGTCGGTCAACATCGCAGCGGCCATTGGCGGCTCGAAAATGGTTGGGATCGGCATCAACGTCGCCGTCACCACCATCAACCGCGATATTCGGGCGGAGGTGACCGGTGGCGCCACGCTGAACTTGTCATCCACCAGCACAAGCGTCGTGGACGCGGATGTGGGGCAGACGCCGGGTCTGACGGTTGAGGCCGACGATGCCAGCGGCATCGTAGGCGTGTCGGTGGGTGCAGCGGCCGCCATCGGGATCGAGTCCAAGGTGGCCATCGCCGTCGCGGGCAGCGTCGCGGTGACCGACATCAACAGCACGGTACTGGCCAAGGTCGGATCGGCAACACTGACCCTGCAGAACGAGGCCGATGTCGCCGTCTACGCACGCAATTCGGCAAAGGTGGTGGCCGTCGGCCTGGGCGCGGCCGCGTCGTTTGGCGGGACGCTTGGCGCGGGGGCCGTTGGGTTTTCGGCCGGTGTGAACAAGGTGTCGAGTGAGACCGCGGCGCTTCTGTCGGGCACCATTTCGGTCACTGGGGCCGCGGGCACCAACAACGTCTTTGTGCGCGCGGTCAATGACGCCGGGATCACCAGCGTCTCGATCGCGGCCGCCGTAGCCGCGACCAAAGGCGTTTTGGGCTTTGCCGGCGGTGGGGCCGGCTCGGGCAACACCATCCTCGGCGCCACACTTGCCGCGACGAACGCCCTGACCGTCACGGGCGTCGACGCCATGTCGGTCGTCGCGGACAGCACCAGCCGCATCACGTCCGTCGTGTTGGGCCTTGCGGTTGCCGTTGCTGCCGGCACCGGTTTTGGCGCCGGTGTGGCGATCGGTGTCGCTGTCACGAACAACAAGATGGACGGCGTCGACTACAACAGCTCGAAAGCGGTGAAGGACGTCTTCACCAGCGATCCGGGCTTCGTCATGGCGGCCAAGATCAACGACAGCACCCTGACCCTCGGCGGTGCGCTGACCGTCTCTGCGAAATCCACACAGACCATCAGTGCGACTGTCGTCGCCGCGTCGTTGGCTGTCGCGGCAACCGGCGGGTTCGGGCTGTCGGTGTCCGGCGCGGGCGCTGTGGCGGTGAACCGCGGCAGTTCGAACGTGATTGCCGAGATTTCCGGCAGCACGGCCGCGCACAAACTGCATGCCGGATCGGTGAACGTCCAAGCGTTGAACCTCGCCAGCATCACGGCCGGTTTGGGAAGCGCCGCGGTGGCGGTTTCGGTGGCGGGCGGTTCGGCTGTGGCGGTGTCAATCGCGGTCGGCATTTCGAACAACCGCATGGAAGCCAAAACCAACGCACGGATCACCGGGTTCTCGGGCGCGGGGCAGGTGAACATCACGGGCAACATGCGCGTTGCCGCTCTGACCGACGATCCGGGCAGCACCAAGAAACTGGAGATCACGGCGGTGTCCGTGGCCGCATCGGTTGCCATCGGTGCGTCGAGTGCAACAGGCGTTGGCATTGCGGGCGCGGGCGCGGACGCCCGGAACCGCATCACGGGCGAAACGATCGCCGAGGTCACCGACATCGTGTCGGGGACCGCCGGAAGCCTTGATATTGTTGCGATCAACAATGCCAAGATCCGGGCGGTCGTGGTTGCCGTGGGCGCCGGGATTGGCGCGTCGTCCGGGGGCGGCGCGGGCGCGGCGGCCATCGGGGCCGCGATCGTATCGAACCGCGTTGGCGCTTCGGACGACTTTTTCGACGTGACCGCGCGCCTGCGGGACGCGGCCCTCACCGTGACGGGCGCCGCGAACTTCACCGCCACCAACACCAGCGACATTTTCGGGAACGCGAACGCGGTCAGCGCGGCCGTCGCGGTGTCCAGTGATCTCGCGGCCTCGGCCTCCGGCGCAGGCGCCGATGTCCGCAATCGGATTTACACCGACACCTCGATCGTGATCGAGCGGACCGCCTCGGTCGCGGATCGGACCAAGTTCCTCGAAGTCGGGAACCTGACGGCAACGGTGACCGAAACCGCAACGGCTCAGGCCACGGCTGTCGGCGCAGCCATTTCTGCCGCAGTGGGTGGGTACGGATTTGCCGGCGCCATTTCGATCGGTGTGGCCCTGGCCCGCAATGAGATCGACGCCAGGTCGCGCATTTCGATTGGCGACAGCGCGCTGAGCACATCGCCCCTGATCAAGGCCGGCAGCGTGGCTTCACCCGGCTTCATCAAGGGCTCGGCAACCAACACCACCACAGCCGAAGCCCGGACCGTTGCGGCGTCGGTGGCATTGTCCTTTGGTCTTTTTGGAGGCATCGCGTTGTCCGGCGCCGGTGCGAATTCGACCAATGAAATCGGGAACAAGACCGAGGTCGTGTTCACGAACGCCTATCTCAAGACGGAAGGCACCGGTTCGGGTGCCAGCGATGGCGACATCGATTTCTCGGCCACAAGCAACACGACCTCGACCAGCGCGGTGGTGGCAGCCGCCGTTGCTGCATCCGCTGGCCTGATTGCGGGTGCGGGGTCCATTGGGGTCAGCATTGGCAACAGCCGCATTGGCGGTGATGCCCTGTCAGACCGAAACCACGTGACCCGCGTCGCGGTGTCTGGTTCGAACCTCGATGCGTCGGGCGACATCCTGATGATGGCGGATGCCGAAGAGGATCACCATGTGGCGGTTGCCGCCGCATCCGTCGCGATCGCGATCGGTGTCGGTGCCAGCGTTGCCGCCGCCGGGATCGGGGTCGATGTCAGCAACTACTCCACCGTCGAAGCCACCGCGACCAACACCAAACTGGCCGCCGGCGGAGCCATTGTGCTGGATACCAAGTCGGACACACGCGTCGACGAAGTGGTCTCGGGCATGGCCAATTCGTCGATGATTGGCGTTGTCGCCTCGGTCGGCGCAGCCGCAATCGCGATCAACGTGTCCATTCTGAAGGTCGATGTGCGCAATGCGTCCAAGGCCGCGATCACGGGCACGACGGGCACCGGGCAAATCGTCGTTGCTGGCGGCAAGATTGACGTCAAAGCCGATCAGATCACGCGGATTGTCGACCTCAGCGGTGTGGGCGTCGCTCTGGCAGGCGGCGGGTTTGCGGCCACCGGGGGCGGTTTGGAAATCACCATCGACGTCGCCAACGACATTGATGCAACCATCGATCTGGGCAATCGCGCCCGCCAGGTGGCCGCGCGCTCGGGCACCGTGACGGTGGCGGCCAGCGAAGATGTCGACATGAAATCCGACATCGCCAACATCGCCATTGCGGCCGCGCCCATCGGGATCGCGATCGGCGCAGCGGTGATGAATTCGCGCCATACATCGAACGTGCAGGCCCGTGTCGCGAATGCGACCGTAACGGCGCAAAGCGTTGAAATCACGTCCTATTCCAAGCTGGATATCCGGGGTGTGGATTCGACCGGCATCAGTGTCGGCGCAGTTGCGGCCGTCGTGAACGTGTCCCGCGCCACCGCGAATGCCTTGGTCAGCACCGAGATCCACAACACCAGCATCGTCGCGTCCGAGAACATCACCGCCCGGGCGACCTACGATATGCGTCTGCGGGCGCAGACCATTGGCGTTTCGGCCGGTCTTGGCGCGTTCGGGTCTATGAACGCCTTCCTGAATTCGGGCCTCGGCGGCGGCGCGGATGCGCAGGTGCGCATCAGCGGCGACACCAGCCTACTGGCGGCTCAGGTCAGCATCACCGCCGATATTCGCAATGACAGCTTTGGCGAGACGACAGCCGGGGGCGGTGGCGGTTTGGTCGGGGTCGGTGCCGTCACCAACCTCAATGACTCGACGACTGCGGATATTCAGATCGAAGATGGCACCACGATCACCGGCACCGGGGTCAGCATCTTCTCGCGCGCGGCCCGTTCGATCGACGGCACCGCGAACGCCCTGAGCTTTGCCGCGGCGGCTGGCTCTGGCGCGTATATCTATCTGGAAAGCTTGGGCGACTCGACCGTCCGCTTCGTGAACAAGTCCGGCGCGCCCGCAGCGCGGACCACGGTCACCGGTCAGCAGGTGAGCATCCAGACCTACAACGAGTTCCTGAAAGAGGCGATCGTGTCTCAGAACGGGGCGGCGGCCAAAGCGTCCAACAATGTGACCACCGGCTCGGCCACGGCATTGGGCGGGCTCGCCATCTTGGGCACGCGCGCCAATATCGGGACGTCCAGCGACAAAATGCAAAGCCAGGTCAATCTTGGCAACACGCGGATCGTGGGGGTCGGGTCCTACAAATCGCCGTCGTCAGTGGCCGTGCGCTCGACCTCGAACATCTCGGCGGCGGATGCGAGCCAGGTCGACGCCGTCAGCGGCGGCATCGGGATCGCGGTCGCAACGACCATTCAAACTGTCGAAGCCGACACGAACGTGGCCATGGACGGCGCGGAAATCCTAAACAAATCGGGCCGGGTCGATCTTGAAACGCGCGCGGCTGTGCGGAACACGGCGGATGCGGCGATCTTCCAGGCCGGCGTGTTGAGCGCGAACATGGGCATTGATGTCCGCTCGATCTCGAACTCGACCACCCGCGTGGATATCGGCAACAGCCTGATTGAAGCGCAGCGCATCGGTGTCCTGGCCGGCAAGGCCAATGGTCTGACCAACACGATGGTCTCGCGCACGGCGGCCAACGGCAGCCTGGCGTCGTTGTTCATCTCGCTTGGCGTGGCCTTGCAGACCAACACCACCAATCGCATCAGCGACGTGAACATCACGGGCACCACGCAGCTTCTCAGCGCGGGGAACATTTTCCTCGAAGCGGAAGACGGCATTTTCCAAAGCAGTGCAAACGGCACCGTCATCGTTCTGGCTTTGCCGCCCTACGGCTACAGCGTCGGAAACCAGGGGTCCCACTCGAACAGCAAAACGGTGGACATCGACGCCACCGCGAAGTTGCGCGCGGGTGTCAATTACGAGACGGTTTATCACGTCTACTACGCGACCAACTATGACAACCAACCGTGGTCGAGCACCGTGTCCGCCACCGATCGGGCGCTGACGCAGGCCGAACGGGATGCCTTGGGCATTACGGGCAACCAGGATTACGTCGTCGGATATTGGGATGCGTCGAACATCGCGACCGACATGTATAACGGCGATGTCGTCCAGCTGCTGCAGAGCGATATCGACACCAACGGCGCCGTCGGCACGGCCGGCACCTACTATCGCTTTATTGGCGGCGGCGAAAATGGCGGCCCTGTCGCAGTTTCGATGCACAAGCAGGACTACACCAACACCGCCCTTTGGCTCGCCATCACGCCGACCCAGAAGGAAATCAACGACGCCTTCCTGTCGGATGCGGCGCTGAACCTTGCCCCGGCCTTTGCCGGCGACGTTGTTGTCGTGCGGGCGGCAAACGCGGGCCTTCCGTTGATCAGCATCGGGCGTCTGGAAACGTTGCTGGCATCGCGCTACGCGCAGGTCCGCGAATGGATGCGCCAGCACAGCACCAATGCCGAAGCACTCATCCGCTACCAGGTGCAGCTTGATCAGATCGAGCGGCAACTGACCGACCTGGGTGTGCCAATCCAGAAAAATGCGGCCGGAAACCTCGTGGTTGACGAAGCGCTGGAGACGGTCTTCCTGACCATCCCGGACATCACGGCCGCACCGGGGTCGATCTTCATCGAAAGCGAAACCAGCGCCGCAACCTACCAGGCGATGACATCAGGCGCGGATCCGATCCTTCTGGCCCACCGGAATGTCACGATCGACGTGTTCTCGGACCTGTTCATGATGCACCGCGTCGGCGACGTGGTGGTCGAGAACACCAAAGTTGCGCGCTACAGCGAATTCACCGGCGACTACACCGAGTTCTTCCCGGGCAATATCTACGTCAACGACATCAGGGTGTCCGGCGATGGCGGGGCCAGTTCGGGCGGCACGGCGCAGATCACCATTTCGCTGACGACGCAAAGCCGGAACTCCTATTCCTACATCAGCGATCTGACGACGATCCTGCGCAATGCCGGTTTCATCGGGCCGACCGCGAGTTTGCCGACCCTGCCGCCGGACCTGTACATTCTCGGCTCGGTCGTGAACGACCTTGGGAACGCCACCATCGCGAATGCCCAGGGCGCCATCCGTGTGTCGGGCCAGATCCTTGCCGAGACCGTCAACATCAGTGCGGGGGGTGACTTTACCGTCACGACCGACTGGTATCACGCGGGCCCGAACCCGCGCACAACGGTCGACAACATCAGCGGGTTCATCCGCGGCACCGAACCGAACTCGGGCAAGTCCAGCATCGGGGACAAGGCCACCGCGTTCTTCACGCCATCGGCCGTGTTCCACCCGGATCACACCGGCAGCGCGTCGCCCTATGCCGGTGCCTACGGGTCGTACATCAGCGAACGGAACACCGCAGCGGGCGCCTCGGCCGTTGTGGCGCGCGGTGTCGTGTCGATCTTTGCCACCTATGTGAACATCAACGGCCTGATCCAATCTGGCGTCACCGAGGCGCAGTTGACCGTCGCGTCGACCTTCGCCCCGCCGTCCTTCACCACGTCGATTGTCGGGCGCGGCAATCAGGGCATCAGCGGCGTCACCTTCGGCGACGTGAACGGGACGCCCGTTCCGATCAACGGGATTTGGGATGCGGCGCAACAGGCCATCGTGCTGGATGAAATGGACTTTGCCGGCGGTCGGATCGAGATTACCGGCCAGGTCATGAGCACCGGCAACGGGCGATTGATCGTCGCGTCGGGCTACGCGAGTGTGAACATCCGCAACGATTCGTCCTACGACATCATCGTCAACGGCATCGACACCAGCCGGGATCGGCGCGGCGTGATTCAGATCACCGACACCCGCAACCTCGTCTTTGGTGGCGACGCTTTCCGCTCGGTGTTCACACAGACCGCGTCGGGCACCGTCCGCGAAAACTTCCGCGGGTCTGTGCAAACGTCGGGTGGGGCGTTCCAGGGCGTTCAGTTCACCAAGCTGTCCGGTGGGCCCACCTCGACGACAAGTTACGCGCCGAAGACCGATACGTTCTATGTCTGGACCGAAGGTCAGCGGACAATCTCGCAAACCATCAAGACGGAATACCGTCGGACCTTTGGCTTCATCATCAACTGGCCCGCCGGCAGTGGGACGCTGGTTGGTCCGCCCGAGATCACGGCGCTGGACGACCGTCCGCTGGTCGAAAGTGAAGGGCTGGACGACCTGGCCACCATCCTGTCGCAAGGCGGCTGGACCGCGGTGCCGACCGGCGACACCGAGGCGTTTGTCCGCTTCCAGAACGTGGCCAACGACATCATCGAGCTGAAAAGCGGGGATGTTGTCCGGAACATCACGACCGGCATCTACTACGAATACAATTCGGGCACGTCGCTTCAGATCAAGTTGCCTGACCTCTTCGAGGCCGACAATTCCCTGAAGGCCGCCTATGCTTCGTCCTTTGCCGTGACGACCGGCACGTTCACGACGAACAGTTTCGACGCCCGGCAGTTCCTGTCGGATTTTAATCGCACGATCATCACCACCCGCGACTGGACCGAGGGTGGCGGGTATATGAAGGCCAAGACCCAGTACAACGAAGAAACCAAGGTCGAGGGGCAGAAGAAGTATTGGGATATCGGCCTGCGCGCCGACCACGATATTGCCATTGCCTTCCAGCAAGGGGCCGCGACACCGACCGTGCGGATCGAAAGCGTCGGCGATGTCGTCATCGCAGGCGATATCCGAACGGCAGAGAATGCCAACGTGTACCTGAACAATGTCGTGCGCGGCGGGTCGATCACAGCGCAGGACGGCGTCAGCGTCAGTGGTCATTTGCAGCGGATCGACACAGCCGGCGACGTGACCCTTACGCTGGTCAATATCATCGACGGCACCCCGGCGCTTCCGACCGAAGGATCGGCGACGCCCTACGCGGACGCCCGGGTTCTCGATATTCGGGCCGGGGGCGATATCCTGGTGCGTGTCGGGTCGAACACGAACGCGAATGGGTCGGCCCTGATCCGGAACGTGGAGTCGACAGGCGGCGATGTCGCGATCAGCGCAGCCCAGGGCATCTATGCCGAGTCAAATGCAGCGACCGTTTCGGGCAACCTTGTCGAACTGCAAGCATCCTTCGGTGTGGTTGGTACGTCGACACAGGCCGTGCGGATCAACACCGACCACACGGACCCGAACGGGGGCTTCTCGGGGGCGTCCAAGTACCAGATGAACGTCAGCGAAATCGCGGGCGATCTGCATCTGGTCAAGCCCGACACGCTGCGGACCGACTTCGTACGGTCCGGCGATGTCATTTCGGTTGGCTCTAGTCAGGGCACTGTCCGGCTGACCGCCGAAGACGGGTCGATTTACGACTACAACTTCGAAGATGATGCGGCCCTGACCGATGCCCGCATTGCGGCGTTCCAGGAACGTATGGGGCTGACCAATGGCAATCGCACCGTGATCGGTGCCGAGTTGGACAACAAGGTGCGGGCCGAGCAGGCGCTCTATACCGAGTACTGGAACCTCTTCCGCGCGCCGAACGGCACGGGCGCTGTGCCGGCTGATCTGACCGCAATCGCGAATTTCGACAGTGTTGTGAACAACTTGGTCAACGCGTCGTTGGCCTTGACCCCGGTCAATACGGCGCTCGACACGCAGGCGGAGGCGCGGCAGTACCTCGTCGACCGGTTCCAGGCGATCAACACGGAATGGCACGACAAACCGTTCACCAATGATGTGCTCTACAAGCGGTACTACGACGTCATCGTCGACTCGACGCCGGCCGGGGAGTTCACCGACCCGTTGGCTGATATTCGGACGCTGACCGGGTTCACCAACGAACTCGACCGCCAGATGAACTTGGCCAAGGACGGCGGCGTGAACGCGCGCTTTGGCGAGTTGCATATCTTGCTGGCCGACGATCCCGTGGGCGCCGGTAGCACCGCGCGCACCTATATCGAGGATATCCACACCGATAACCCGAACGGGGCGCTTGGCATTCCCGATTTCGACCTGCTGCCCGCCGTGCAGGCCTACATCACGGCCAATTCCCCGACCGATGCCGAACTCGATGCATTGCGCGCGGTCTACAACCAGCTTTGGACCTACGAGAAGGACGCGTTGGTCGACTACATCGACGTTGTGCGCGCCGGGTCCCAGACCGAAGGCACCAAGTCGAACGGCGAGTATCTTGGCGCGGCCGATCAGATGAAGGCGGCGACAGACACGAGCGATGCCGCCTATGAATCGATCCTCACCGGGTTTAGCGCCGCGACGACGCGGGACGGGATCATCGCCGACCTCGTTTACGAGTTTGGCGCGATCTACGAACGGTATGGCAACGCGGTCGAAGAGAACGACTATGTCGAAACGCTGTTCCTGAAAGGGGCCGCGCGCGAGGCGGCGATCGACGCCCGACTGGACGAAGTGGGCTCGGTGGACTCGACCCTGCCAGCGAATGTTGCGCTTGCCCTGTACCCGCTGCTTGATGTCGGTGCGATCACAGGCGGCGCCGCGGCGGCCGCCGAGAACGCGAATGTCGTCGCGCCCGAAGTGATCCTGACCGCGAACGGCGACAAGGCGCTTGGCGAAGGTCGAATCGGGACACTGACCGAGCCGGTGGAGCTTGATTTCACCGTCGATCTGACGGCGCTTCCGGATGCGCAGCGCATCGCCGAGCAGAACCTGCGGCGCGGTCTTCAAGCCCAGGATATCTTCGACACGGTGTATCAGGTGTATCTGCGGACCGGCGCAGACATCCTTCTGTCGAGCCAGCCGGACAAAGACAGCCTCGACGGTGCTGCCGGTTGGGACAAGCTGGCCGTGACCTTCACCGATCTGGACAACCCCGGCACGGTGACCATCGCGGCGGGCGATGTGTTGGCGATCTGGGCGGCTTGGCCCGTGCCCGGCCAGCCCGAACCGGATCGCACCTATCGGTTGTTCCAGAACACCAGCGGCGCACCGATTACATTCAAGGCGGACTCGGTCAACTGGGACGTAGTCACCCTGACATGGACGGAGCTGTCCGAGCCCAAGTTCTTCAAGGACAAGACGCAACCGAACCTGTCCGTTGCCTCCGGCGAGATCGTGGCGGATATCTGGACGATCCTGCGCGTGTCGGCTCGGCCCTTTGCCGATGTGAACTTGCGTTCGGTCGACACCTCAACGCCGACCTTCCTGACCATGACCTCGGCGTGCATGGCCGGGATCGGGCATGATGGACCGACGCTGAACGTCCGCGACGCCAATTCTGGCGGCTTCCTCCGGATCGTCACAACCGGTGACTTGTTCGACGTCTCGGCCAATGCGTTCGCGGCCAGTGCCAGCGAATACATCAGCCTGATTTCGGATGGCCAGATCGGCACCAGCGGCAACTTCTTCCGCGTGAATGTCGCGGGCGGCTCGACCCTGATGCTGCAATCGGCGCAAGACAGCTTCATCGAGCAGAAGGGCGGCGACCTGTTCGTGACCCGGGCGCTGGTGGGCGGAAGCTTTGTGCTCAAGACGCCGTCCAACCTGTCGATCGGGCGTATGGATATCACTGGCACGGCCACGCTGCAGGTCGGCGGCAACGTCACCGACAACGCGGGCGACGAGTCCGATCCAAGCCTCGACTTGCGGGCGGCCAAGGTCATTCTGAACGTCGGCGGATCCTTCGGGACCAGCACCAACCGGGTGGAAATGGACGTAACCACGGGCGTTCAGGGCACGGTAGGCGGCGATCTTTATGTCCGGGATTTCGCGATCTTTGGCCTTGAAGCCAACCAGGCTTTGAACGTGACGGGCACCGCCAATATCGTTGCACAGAATGCGTTCCTTGGGGCGGCTGGCACACGCCTTCAGGCGAACATCATCGATCTGCAATCACAGACCAGCAACATCGGCAGCGAGGCGACGAACTTCGAGGTTCGGATCGTGGGCGCCAATGGGTCGGTCACGGCGCGGGCCGTGAATGAAATCTGGATGTTCAGCGACACCGATCTGCCGATCCAGTTCCTGAGTGCGGCCGATGTTGTTGCCGTGAATGTCCTGGGCGCAGTCCTGAATGCGCGCAGCGACGGTCTGGCCACGATTACAACCGACCGTGCCCGGATCACGGGGCAAACGGTGGGCACGGGCGTCAAGCCTTTGACCATCAACGTCGATCAACTGGCGTTGCAGACAACGACCGGTGCTGCCGTGATCCATGAACTGGATGATGTGCGCTTGTCGGAAGCCCGCTTCACGGGCGCGGCCGTCCGGATGGCCGGCGACCTGACACTGACCGCTGACCGCGATATTCTTGTAGAAGAAGACGTGATCGCAACGGGTCATACCGTGACGATGGCGGCGGACCGAAACCTCGACTTCAAGACTGCCAACGCAGATCTCACGGCGCAGACCGTGACCCTCAGCGCGGCCGACAAAGTCAGCTTTGCACGCGACAGCAAGGTGACCGCCGCCGGCACATTGACTGTCTCGGCTGACGGTCCCGGATTTGCGGCGGATGCCGCCGGTGGCACGATTGAATTGCGCGGCTCGTGGGATGCCACCACGATCAATGTCACGACATTCGGGGATCGCGATACCGTCGATCTGGCACCACAGCGGATTGACGGGGATATCACTGTCAAACTGGGGGCCGAGGAAGACACATTCATCCTGACCGCGTTGAACGAGCGCGATCCCGCTGACAGCTTCCTTGTCGATGGTGAGGCAGCGGCCGACGAATACATCGTCAATCGAAATGGCGCGCCGGTCAGCTATGTTGTTGATTTCGTTGACAGTGGTGCCATGAACGACGGGGCCGATATCCTGACGATCAATGGGCGGGCCACGGCGGACGAATTCCTCGTGCGCAAGAATTTCGTGGCACTTCTCAACTCGGATGGCGGGGGCGGCCACATCGACAAGGTCGAGCGCCTGAACTACGGCAGTGACATGAATGGCCGTGTGCGGGTCAACGGGCTTGGCGGCGACGACAAGTTCTACAGTGATGACACCAGCACCCAGTTCACCCTCGATGGTGGCGCGGGGGCCGACCAGTTCCAGGTTGGCCAGCTCTTCGGGTCGGCCCGTGTGGTCCCGGCGGTCGCCGCTGGCGATGAGATCGAGACAAACGAAACCACGCAAGGTTTCCTGTCTGTCGGCAACTCGAACCCGATGGTGATCTTCGGCGGCGACGGTGAAGACTTGTTCACGGTCTACTCGAACAAGGCGGTGACCAAACTGTTCGGGGAAGCTGGCAACGACACGTTCGTCGTCCGGGCCTTTGTCCTGAAGTCCGATCCGACCAAGAGCGCCGGTGGCGGCTCGACCGAGGTCTTCGGCGGTGGGGGCGACGACAGCGTCCTCTACAACATCAACGCACCGCTTTCGATTGACGGTGGGTCGGGCGTCGACACCGTGGTCGTGATCGGCACCGAGATTGCCGACAACTTCCTGATCACCGAGGGCGGCATCTATGGTGCTGGCCTGAACGTCGGATTTGAAGGTGTCGAGAAAGCCGAGATTGACGGTCTGGAAGGCGATGACACGTTCTTCATCGCCTCCACGGCGGCAAACATGGCGGTGCGCGTCATCGGCGGTTTGGGATCTGACACGTTCAACGTGGCCGGCGACGTGACCGGCGACATCGTCGCGCTGGAGGTCGAAGGCACGTCCAGCGTCGTGAACCACTCGGTCGCATCGGCCGATCCGACCTACAACGAGATCTTCGTGAATGGGCTCCGGACCAACGTCGCGACGGGTGACACGGCCCTGTTCGAAATCGACACAAGCGGCCTGACCGTCTTGAACGAAGGTGGCACATTCGGGGAATACCGGGTTCGGATGACCCAGGCGATCGCCTCTACGGTGTTCCTGACCGTGTCGGCCGCCCGGTCGTCCAGTGCAGATCGGGCGTTGCCCGGTGCGCGCGCCGCGGAATCGGCCCTGATCGCTTTGACATCTGGTGGCGCCTATCGCAGCGCGCAGGTGCTGACCTTCACCAACACGACGGCATGGCAGACGGTCTATGTGCAGGCCCCCGACGACGACGCGGCCGAAGGCACGCGCGATGTGGTCATCGGGCATTCGGCCTTGGGCACCCCCGAAGCCGCCGCCGCCCGATTGGCAAATGTCGAGGCCACGGTCTATGACGACGACGCCTATCGCATTCTGATCGACGGGAACCCCGCACGGATGACCATCGCCGAGGGAGCCGTGGGGCAAACGGTGCGCCTGACGCTGTCGCGCGCGCCCGATGCGGGTCAAAGCGTCGTCTACACCCTCGATCTGGGTGGAACGGACATCCTGCTGAGCAGCACGGACGCCCTTGGTCGATTGACCGCGGCTGCGGGCGCGACCCCTGCGTTTGTGACCTTCGACAGCACCAATTGGAACATCCCGCTTGACCTTGTCCTGACCGCTGATGACGACGGCACGGTCGAGAACCGCGAGCGCCAGACCTTCAAGGCGACCATCGACCCCGTGGCGACCACGCAAGCGACCTGGGTTGATGATGGCGATCCGGTCCAGATCGAGGTGAGCATTGCCGACAACGACAAAGGTGAAGTGCTGATTACGGAAACCGGCGGCGAAACGATCGTCAGCCCGGGCAATCCCGACAGTTACCAGATGGTTCTGTCCAAGCAGCCGACAGCCGATGTAACGGTCGCGATCCTGACAGATGGACAGGTGGTCGCAAGCAGCACGGACGCGCGGTTCAACGCGACGACCCGCGAGGTGACCTTTACAACGGCCGACTGGAACGTGCCGGTCACGATCGACCTCGCCGTCGGGACCGTTGCCACCGGTCCGCAGCCGACGGTCAAAGTGGGCGCGCAGCCGCAACGGCTGGATGCCATTCGTAGGCCGCTGGAACTCTTTGGTGGCACGGGGCCGGGCGCGGACCGGACGGCCAATGTGGGTGTTACCCTGCCGAGCGAAACCGATACGGCGCTTCCCATCGTCACGAACCCAACGGACGAAACCAAGCAGACCGACCGTCTGGTCATGTTCAATGCGGGCGACATCACCGGGCAATCGGGCAAGCTGACCGAAAACCGGATCACCGGCTTTGGCATGCGCGTCAATGACTTGGTGCTGAATGTCGGCACTGTCGCCAACCCGATCAACCAGACCTACAAAGCCGGCGTGACCTACAGCGAGCTTGAAGTGGTCGAGCTGATGTTGGGCGAAGGCAACGACACGCTCAGCATCGAAAGCAGTGCGGAGAACGCAATCACCGTCGTCCATGGCGGTGGCGGCGACGACCGCATCACGCTGGATGCCGCGACCGGCCAGACACAGGCGCAGGCCGGCGGCAACAGCCGCGTGCTGGCGCTTTTTGGGGACACGACCCAGAAGGGCGATCGCTACACCACCCGGACAACCGATCTGAATGGCACCGGCCGCGTCTTCACAGCGCCCGGCAATGACATCATTGATGCAAGTGCCGCCTCAGGGTTCGTGTTGGCCTATGGCGGCGTCGGAAATGACGTGATCACCGGCAGCGCGTTCAACGACCACATTCTTGGTGGGTCGGGCAACGATACGCTGAACGCAGGCGGCGGGTCGGATCATGTGTACGGCGACAACGGGTTGAACATCGACCTGTCCGTGCGCAGTTCGCTGCAGCCGCAACTGATTTCAATCGCGGTCAGTCAGGATGTCACCGCGGCCGATTACGAGGCGCAGACAGGTGATCCTCTGACCGGACCGGGCAATGACAGCATCACCGGCAATGGGACCAACGTGATCCTCGCGGATTACGGCATCATCGAACAAAGCGCCGGTGTGAACCGCGCCTTCGATACCGCTAGCATGACGCGCATCGCGACGACCCGTGAAGCCGAAGGCGGCGTGGATACGATTTCGACGGGCGCGGGCAGTGACTGGATCTTCGGCGGCGACCAGGGGGATGTTGTCACCAGCACGGGCGGCGATGATATCGTGCTCGCGGATGTGGGCAGCCTGACGGTTCTGAACGGCACGTTGCGTGGTGTGCTCAGCACGTCGACGAGCAATCCGGCAACCGGCGGTGACGATACGATCACCCTTGGTGACGGGGATGCGTGGGTCGTTGGCGCCGTTGGTCAGGACAGCATCACCGTGAATGACGGCAACAGCATTGTCCTGGGCGACAACGGCATCATCACAACGGATACCACGGGCAACCCGCTCAGCGCGGTGACGCAAGATACGACCGTCGGGGATGTCGACACGATCGATGTCGGAACCGGCGCGAGCTGGATCATCGGTGGGCTTGGGGGCGATGACATCACCCGCGGGAACGGCGACAACGCGGTCATCCTTGGCGATATGGGCCGGATCGACGCGGACAACACCGGCAATCTGACACGGATTGCGACCTCTGACTCCAGCATCGGTGGCGCCGACACGGTCACTTCGGGCACCGGCATCACCTTCATCTTTGGTGGGCGCGATGGCGATCAGATGACGCTTGGCAACGGCGATCACGTTGTGGCCGGCGATGTCGGCACGCTGGATTTCGTGGGCGGGGTGCGGTCGAACTTTGTCTCCCCGATCGAGGACCCCTCGTTCGGAGGCAATGATACGGTTCAAACCGGGTCCGGCGATGCATGGATCATTCTCGGAGAAGGCGATGACGAATCCACGCAAGCCGGTGGATTGAACATCGTCATCGGGGATGCCGGTTACATTCGAGGCGACACCAACGGCCTCTATCTTCAAGCCGAAAGTCAGCAGCCGGAAACCGGTGGAAACGATCGGATCATCGGCGGCACGGGCCGGGATTTCCAGATTGGCGGTGCAGGTGACGATTACCTGAAAGGCAACGATGGCAACGACTACCTGTCCGGGGACGGCGCGCTTGTGCAGCGGGACGCGGCGGGCGGTGTCTTGGGCCAGATCACCTTCGAAAGCCGTGACATCCAGCTTGGCGGTGCGGACACGCTGATCGGGGACGATGGCTTCGATGCGATGCTCGGCGGGTTCGGTCGCGACGCGTTCGATCTCAATATCGCGGAAGACATCGTGGTCGGGGAATTTGCCCGCATTCGTCTGCAGCCGAGTGCGGACGGCAGCAGCGATCTCGTGACCTCCTTCCTAACGCCCGCTGTCCGCGATCTGGACCTCTTTGCCCAGATTACGCTTGGGGTGAACGCGTCCTCCGGGGAAACCGAAGTGACCCCGGTCGGCGACGACACCGAAACGACGGTCGATCTGCGGGAAGTGCTCGACAATATTCGATTGGATTTGGTCCTTGTCGAAGACAGCAACGAGCTTCGAGAGCTTGCGCGGCTCTTGCGTGCGTCCGGCTTCGAGTTGGCGGACTTCGACGAAGTGGTCCCCGGATTGCGTGGGTTCACCAACTTGTCGAGTGAACCGTTGCTATCCGGGCAAACCTTGATCGAGCCTGAAACCCAGGATGGCGGGACAACCCCACCGGGGCCACCGGCCGAGGGCGAAACCCCGACGCCGCCGACACCGGACAACCAGGGCGGCACGGCGCCCCCGGTCGAAGACGCAAACCTCGCGCCCGATACGTCGGATCCCCTTGGAGAAGCGGAAGCGCCCCGGCAGGTCGCCGGGGAGTCCGAGGGCGGATGGCGTATCACGGGCTGGCGTGTCGGCCACGATGCGGCTTAACTCGGCGCAGAGACGACCCGTCGAGGAGATCTGATGATCGAGGGCACGACGACCCCGCTGCTGACCCGCGCCGTATTGCGCCACCTGTCCGATGTGCAAGGCATCACGGGGCTTCAGGTGTTTATCGGCCAGCAGGGCGAATGGACCGAAGCCACGCGCCGCGGTGACGTGCCCGGCGATGTGCATCGGCGCGTGTTGGCGTCTTTCGACCCAGAGGCGGGTGGCGCCGTGGATGCCATGGAGGATGGGGCTGGGTGGCTTGCCACCTACATGCTTGGCGGGCCGGGCCTGGATCTGGTTTTGATCCTTGTTCTCGGGCCGGCCGATCCGGGTCAATTGCAAAAGCAGCTGTCATCCATTGAGGCCAAGGTCGGGTGGATGATGGTGGCTGCCTTGGCCGATCGCCATGCCGCCGGAGACGGTCGCGCCGCCGGCAGCGAAATCGGGGCACAAATCCTTTTGGATGCTGCAACGGCCCGAACCCGCCGGATGCTGGCGGATCAATGGATTGCGCGTTTGGAGACGGCCTATCGCCCGGGCCTCGTCACCGTGTTGTGGGTGACCGCCGGAACGCCGAAACTGGCGGCTGTGTCGGGCGGCGGTCTGATTGAACGCCCGTCGGATGCGCGCGGGGATCTGGAAGGTCTTGCCAAAGTCGCCATTGCCCACCGTGCCCCGATGTTGATCCCGAACGATCCGGGTCCGACACGCGTGCCGGATGGATTACAGCCGGACACAGGCGACGACGACCAATCGCTTGACCAGCAACGGCGCGATGAAGCGATGGATTTTGTGACGCGCGTGGGGGGTGACCGGGCCTTGGTGCTGCCGATCTACGAACGCGAGGAAACGGCGGCCGTGGTTGTGCTTGTGTTTCAGGGCGACAACGGATTGGGCCTGCGCTCGGAAGGGGCCGAGGTTGTGGCAACCCTCCTCGGCGAGGCCATGACGATCCAGCGCCGCGCCCACCCGCGCCCGGTTCGGCGTGTGTTCACCTGGGGCGCCGACATGGTGCGCGCGATCTTCGGCAAAACGGCCTGGAAGCTGAAATTGGCCGCGGTGCTCTTGGCGGCTGCGATCGCGGGATCGGCCTTTGTGCCGTCCACGTATCAACCCTCGTTCACAGCCCGTGTCGAAGCGGGGGAGCGGCGGATCGTGTCGGCCCCCTTTGATGGATTTGTGGCCGACGCGGATTATCAATTGGGCGACCGCGTCGAGGCCGGCGCCCTGCTGGTCGCGATGGAAGACAGCGAGATTCGCCTGCAAAGCGCCCAGATCGGGGCCGAACTGGCCCAGATCGACGCCGAACTTCAAACCGCCCGCGCGCAACGGGATGCGGCGCAGGTGCGGCTGCTGGAGGCCCGGCGCGAACAGGCGACGACGCTGTCCCTGTTGGATCGACAACTGGAGTTGTCGCGCTTCGAGGCGCAAACGCCGGCCATTGTTGTGGGCGGGGATGCTTGGCGCCGCGTCGGCGATCGGGTCCGGATCGGGGAGCCTCTGCTGGAACTGGCTGCGGTGGACAGCTTCCGCATTCTGGCGTTTGTCGAGGAAGACTGGGTGTCGAACGCGACGGTCGGCACGACGGGCGACGCCCTTTTGACGGCGTATCCTGAGACCCCGATCCCGGTGCGCCTCGTGGATCTGGGGGCCGACCCCCAGACGGTCGACGGCGCCAACACCTTTCCGGCGTGGTTCGAAATGACCGGCCCGGTGGATGCTCAGATCTTAGATGGTATGCGCGGTGTCATCCGGATGGATGTGGGGGAGCGTTCGATGCTCGAGGCCTACAGCCGGGGCCTGCGCCGATGGGCAGAGCGGTTCCTCTGGCGCATCGGCCTGGAGGAGGGCCTCGGGTGAGCGCGCTGCGCCATCTCGACTGGCATGTCTTCGCCGAACAGCGGTTCCGCCGCCGCTCGGCCGTGACCACCACACGGCAGGTGTTCCGCGGCGAGCCGTATATCGTTCTCAGCGATCAGGTCACCGGCCAACACCTGCGCCTCAGCGCGCGGGCGCAGGATCTGTGGCGCATGCTGGATGGCGCGCGCACCGCGCAGCAAATCTGGGCTGATCTGATCAAGCGCCCTGCGACTGCGCCCAGTCAGGCCGAATTGGTCGAATGGTTGATGCATCTTGTGGGGTCGGGGCTTGTGCTGTCGGACCATGACCTCGACGCGCGCTACCTAACGGAACGCACGGTCCGCAAACGCAGCGGCATGATCGAGCAACGCGCGGCCAGCCCGCTGGCCATCAAGATCAAGCTTTTTGACCCCGATCCGATCGTGCGCGTGACATGGCCCCTGGCCCGGATGCTGTTCACCCGGTCGGGCGCCGTGGCGATCGCGGTTTTGCTGGTGACGGCGATTGTCCTTGCAGGTCTGAACGCGGCCGAGTTGCGGGGCGGACTGGACAGCCTTCTGTTGTCCCAGATCGGCCTGTTGTCGCTCGCGTTGGCCTACCCCGTGATGAAGGCCCTGCACGAACTTGCGCATTGCTACGCGCTCTACGCGTTCGGCGGACGGGTGCGGGAATTTGGGATCATGCTGCTGATTTTCTTCCCGGTGCCCTATGTCGAAGCGTCCGAAGCGACAGCCTTCCCCGACAAGCGGGCCCGCATGTTGGTTGGCGCAGCGGGCATTCTGGCAGAGCTGACGATCGCGGCCTTGGCGCTTTTGATCTGGTTGGGCATGGAGCCCGGCGTGGAACGGGCCGTGGTGTTCAACTTCGTTCTGATCGGATCGGTCTCGACCTTGCTCTTCAACGGCAACCCGCTTTTGAAGTTCGATGCCTACTATGTACTTGCCGATTGGTTGGAGATGCCCAACCTCGCGCAACGCGCCGGCGCCTATCTGGGTGACCGGTTCCTGACACGGATCATCGGCCTCCGGCCCGAGGACGAGCCACCGCGTGACGAAGCGCGCATCCTGGCGATCTATGGCACATTGGCCTTGGGCTACCGCGTCTTTCTCACGTTAACGATTGCACTGATCGTATCACGCTGGTTCTTTGTTGTCGGGCTCATGCTGGCAGCATGGGCCATTGTCATGGGGTTGGTCTGGCCCTTGGCCAAACTGGCCAAGAAGGGGTGGGATCGGTCCCGCGCGCAAAACAGGGGGCCAACTGCGTTGGTGCGACTGACAGTGTTTGCCGCCCTTCTGGTCGGCGCATTTGGGTTTGTGCCGCTGCCGTTCTCGGCGCGGGGCGAGGGTCAGGTCGTGCCGGTGCCCGAAGCGCAGATCATCGTCGGTACATCGGGGCAGGTGGCGCAGGCTTTGGCGGGCGATGGGGCCCGTGTTGACGGGGCCCAACCAATTTTGCGCCTGAGCGATCCCGAATTGGCCGCGCGGCTGGACGTCCTGACCGTCAGTTTGAATTTCCTGACCGAGGCGTCCGCGCGGTCTGGCCTGTCCGCAACCGAAAGCCAGCGTTTGCAGCGCGAGATGGAGGTCGCCACGCAAACGCGTGCCGATGCCTTGATCCGGCAGGCCGCCCTGACCGTGACCGCGCCGTTGGCCGGGGAAATCGCGTGGGAGGGGGCGGCGCCCCCGCTGCCGGGCCGGTTCCTGCCGCGTGGCCAGGTGTTGGGCCATGTCATTTCGCCTGACGCGCTGGAACTGGTGATGGCGCTGCCGGCGGCCTATTCCGGTCTGGCCCGCGAAACGGCGGGGGCTGCGATCCTGCTGCCCGATGGAAGGCGTCTCGACTTGCCGTTTGACCGCGAGCGGATCGTCGACATTGGCGGCCAGGTCCCGCCCGAGTTGCTGACCTCGGGCGGTGGGGTCGTGCCGGAACAACCAGGCAACCCAGGACATGCGTTGGACACCGCTTGGATTGCCTGGGCAACACCGGCGCAGGATCTGACCCCCTATGCCGGTATGCGGTTCGATGTTCGGGTTGATCTGGGGACAGCCACGGCATTTGAACAAATCGTTTTTCAACTGCGCCGCCTGATGGTGCGCGTGATCCGCGTGTGATGGGCGCCACCGAGGCAAAGCGCGGGCTCCTTCCCTTCGCGCGCTCGCGGCGCAAGCCGGTGCGCGCAACGGTGCCGTTGCTGTCGAAACCGTGGCTGTTCTGGCAGGAACACTTTGGCTGGCGCTGGTCTCAAAGTGGGTCCGGCGACGGCGCGCGCCTCCGCCGGATGCAACGGGCGATTGAGGCCGCGTGGGGCGACATACGCGGCCTGGAAGAAACGGACCTGCGCCGTCGGATCAGCCAGCCCGCCTGCCAGCCCGCGGCGCTGCTGTCTGTCGAAGACGGGGCGCTCGAGATCGCGCTGGTGCTCGAGGTCGTTCGACGCCACACGGGCCTGTCGTTGCGCGACAACCAGATCGAATGCGCGATGCGTCTGATCCTGGGTCAATGCGTTGAACTGCGGACCGGCGAGGGCAAAACGCTTGCGGCCGCCGCGGCGGCGCTGGTCGCGGCCCGCACCGGGGTCTCTGTCCACGTGATCACCGTGAATGACTATCTGGCACGGCGCGACCATGACTTGATTGCGCCGATGGCCCGGCAGCTTGGGCTGCGCAGTGCCGTCGTGCTGCAAAAGGATGAAGATGCCGCAAAGCAGGCGGCCCATGACAGCGATATCCTGTACGGCACCAACAAGACGCTTGTGTTCGATGCCCTGCGTGACCGGCGCGAAAAACGCCTTGGGCGGGATGCGTCGACGGCGCGCCAGATGGGGCAGGCCTTTGCGATTGTCGACGAAGCCGACAGCGTCATGATCGACGACGCGACGGTTCCGATGATCCTGTCGGAACCCACCGATCCACCACCGGCAGCAGACCTCGCCTTGTTCGAGGCCCTTCTTGCCTTTGCGCACGCGACGCGGGACGGCCGCGACCGGCGACGCGACACGCGGGGCACGTGGCGGTTGACGCCGACCGGCATCGCAAAGCTGGCACGGGCGGCCGAGGGCTGGATGCACCCGTCGGCGCGGGATGACGGATTGATTGATCTGGCCGAAACCGCGCTGTCCGCGATCCACGGCTTTCGCAATGGCGTCGCCTATATCATCCGCGAGGGCGAGATCGTCATGATCGACCAGGCCACTGGTCGTTTGATGGATGACCGCAAATGGGCCTACGGCATGCAGCAGATGATCGAGTTAAAGGAAGGGTTGGCGCCAAGCTCGGAATTCCGGACCGTGGGCCAGATCACGCAGCAGACCTACTTCCGCCAGTACCGACATTTGTCAGGCCTGACCGGCACCGCCCGTGAATGCCGGGGGGAGTTCTGGTCGATCTACGGCTTGGCCGTCCGACCGGTCGCCCCGCATGCGCCATCCCTGTTGCGGGATCGCGGCTTTCGCCTCTATGGCACCGAAGCGCGCAAGTGGCAGGCCGTCGCGGCCGAAGCCAACCGGATCGCTAAGGACCGCGCCGTTCTGATCGGCGTGAACGACGTGGCCGAAAGTGCGGCGCTGCAGGCGGTGTTTGCCGGCGACGGGCGTACAGTCGCTGTTCTGGATGCCCTGACCGAAGCGCAAGAGGCCGAGCTAGTTGCCGATGCCGGTCAACCCGGACGCATCACGATCGCAACCCATCTGGCCGGGCGTGGCACGGATATCATGCTGCACGACGATGTCCGTGCGGCGGGCGGTTTGCATGTGATCCTGGCCAGTGCCATGGCGTCCGGACGATTGGAGCGGCAACTCTACGGCCGCGCTGGTCGGCAGGGCGACCCGGGCAGCTACACCCGCCATATCAGCTTGGAAGACCGCGGGTTGATCGAAGGGGCCCGCGGCATGCGCCGCGCGTTCTTCAAGACGTTGCTGCGATTGCGATTGGCGCCCCGTTGGGCGCTCGGCCGGGTGCAAACCGCCCGTGATGCCCAGGCGCGTGGCATGCGTCGCAAATCCCTGATCCGCGAGCAAGACCTAGCGCGTCACTTGGGTTACGGTTAGGCTTAGCCCATGACACGCTTTGCTTTTTCCCGCCTGCTCATCGGCATCGCCGGGGGTGCCCTGTCCGCCAGTTTGGCGGGCGGACAAACCCTTCCGCCGCCTGAACCGCTGACGTGCCTTCTGGCGCCCGCTCGGGTCAGTGCCGTCAGCACCGAGTTGCGCAGTATCGTGACCGATGTGCCCGTCTCGCGCGCGGATTTCGTGGCCGAGGGGGACGTGATGGTTGTTCTCGACCAATCTCTGGCGCGGGCCGAACGGGACGTGGCCGAAATCACCGCTCAGTCACTGCGGGATCGCCTCGCGCGGACAGATCAGCTTGTGTCGCGCAACCTGATCTCCATGGATGAGGTCGAGCAACTCCGCACTGATCTGGCGCTCGCCGAAGCCGACCTCGCCCGTGTGACGCTGCAAATTGAACGCACGGCCATTCGTGCGCCCTTCGCGGGCTACATTGCGCAGGTCAATGTCACCGAAGGGGAACTGACCGGCACTGAACCGCTGCTGGTGCTGATTGATGTCGGCACCTTGAAGGCCGAGATGGTGTTCCTCGACGGGGCTTTTGGAGAGTTGGAGTTGGGCCAAACGGTGCCAATGGCCGTGGATTTGGTGAACGCGTCCGTGACGGGGCAGATCACGGTCATCGACCCGTTCCTCGATGCGGCTTCGAACACGTTCTCGGTTGTGGCCGAAATCCCGAATGCCGATCTTGCCCTGCCCGCGGGGGCCAGTTGCCGGATCACCGGGGGGTAAAGAACCCGTCGAGGTCGTTTGGTTCAGCCTCGAAATACAAGGTCGTAAACCGGCCCTTTGTCCCGTCCTGACCGCCCGCCACATGCACCATGTTGCGGTGTGCGGCGGCCTGCGCAATTTCGGCGCCGTGCGGCACGGAATGTGCCAGTGGCGCCAACATTCGTCCCACTTGAGCCTGCACCAGATCGGCGCGCCGCACGGTCGCCAGCCAGGATTTCCGGCCTTGCCCCTCGGTGCGCGTGTAGATGCAGCTGTCCGCGCCAAGCGGGGCAAAAGCGGTCTCAACGGCTTCGGGGTCGGCGCCGAGCCCGGTCAAGGCTTCTCGGATGGGGGGCATGAACAAGGCGCGTGGTGCCATCGGCAGGCAGATATAGGGATCGACCCGGATGGAGGCGTCCGGCAAAGCCTTGAAACCCGCGTAGACGAGGGCCGGATCGGCATTGCCTGACCGGACACGATCGACCACCGCATCCCAATACTGGGTGTAAAGGCGGACAGATCGCAGGTCGTCGCGCGCCGCCAGTCCGATGGCATCGCATCCCGGCAAGGCTTCGGTCCAGGCGTCGACAAGGCGTGGGTCCAAGCCCAGTCGCCGCGCGGCGCCGCCCACAAGCTCGATCGCGTCGGGCGTGGCGTCGAAGAAGAACAAGGCGCGCCGTTCCGTCTCGGTGTCGGTGACGGACCATGATCGTTCCATGGCGCCGGCGCTGCGGGCAAGGCGGCGCATAATCTGCCAGGACGAAGGGGACTGTGTCATGCGTGGGTGCGGGTCCGGTCTGTAGCTATACCTAATTTGTCACAGCACGCCGTGGAAGCGCCACCCGGCTCTGGCGAATTGACGGCGCTGTTGTATGGTGACCGCAACGCGGATGAGCAGCGCGGTCGAACGCAAAAAAACCGAAAAGGTACAACATGATCCGGAGAGCTGTCACACTTGCGTCAGTTGCGTCGCTGGCTGCGGCGTTCGCGCTTGTCCCGGCCACCGCGCAGACCATCAATGACGTGGATCTGGTGGACCCCGCCTCCGAGGCGCAGGGACCGATCGCAAACATCAACGCCCGATTGGCCTACAACACCGATCTTGGTCCATTGTTGGGCTTGGGCGTTCAAACAGATCGCTTGTTCGGCGATCACACCTTGCGGTTCGGCGTTGAACTGTCCGAAGACAGCCAGCGTTATGATCTGTTCTACAGGGCGCCGGCCTTGTTTGGGGACAACCCGGTTTTTGGATTGAGCCTGTTCGCGGCGCAAACCGACCAAAGCGAGGCCTATGGGTTTGACAGCGCGACGGTGGGCGTGGAGCCGCGGTTGACGTGGTCGGTGCAACCCAACCTCCAATTGTCGACTTATGTCGGTCTGTCGCGCGGGGAAATCAGCAATGTCCCGGCCACGACCTCCATACTGATCCGGAACGATGCCGGGGCCCGAACGCGCACTGTTCTCGGGGCCGAGTTGAACGGCCGCGTGCCCGGTGGATCGGGTGGCCTGCAGGGGCTGCGCTATGGTCTGACGGCCGAAGCCGGACAAGACGATAACAATCACCGCTTCACGTCGGTGTCCGGACGCGCCACGGCGGGTTGGGCGTTGGGCGCGCAAGAGAGCCTGTTTTTGCGGGCGTCTGTGCGGTCCGGCGTGACGAACAGCACCCAGGGCACGACCCATATCGGCGACCGGGCGTTCTTGGGGCAAGCCTCGCTGCGTGGGTTCGCGTTCGGCGGCTTCGGGCCCCGGGACCTGAGCGTCGCAGACCAACCGGCCTTGGGCGGCAACGCCTATGCGATTGCCAGATTTGACGCTCAGTTTCCGACCGCGATCGAAGGCGGCCGGCTGTTGCCCGGGGTATTTGTCGATGTCGGCAGCCTTTGGGGGCTGGACGACACGGCCGGCGGCCTTGCCGGGGCCAACCCGGTCGATGACAGTTTTGGCCTGCGGGCGTCGGCGGGCCTGAGCCTCCAAATTGGAACGGGGTTTGGTCCGATCACCTTGAACTGGGCACATCCGTTCCAAAGCGAAAGCTACGATCGAACCGAGGAATTCAGCCTGTCGTTCATGCATAGGTTCTGATGTGCGGCGCGGGTCGTCGGTCGGTCTTCCCCGAAGGAGAACACGATGACGGACTTTCCCAAGATCACGCCTGCCGAAAACGGCCCACTGATCGTTGACACTCCACCGGACCTGACCGGCGCGGGCGGAGCAGATTTGGCCGGGCGCCCCCGCGTTGCACTTTGCCGGTGCGGCGCCTCCTCCAAGAAGCCGTTTTGCGATGGGTCTCATGCAAAGATCGGCTTCGAGAGCGCCCCGGATCGCAGCAAGCTGCGCAATGCGCCCATCGATTATGCAGGGGTCGTGGAGGGTGTGGCCGTCACCGTCAGCTATACGCCGGTTCTGTGCACGCACGCCGCGCGGTGCCAGGCCCGCGCCATTGCCGTGTTCGACCCGACCAAACGGCCCTGGATCCAACCGGAAAACGGCACGCTTGAAAGCATCGCGGACGTGATCGGGGCCTCCCCTCCGGCGCGCTCCGCATGTCGATCGGGGATCAGCCGGCCCAACATATGACGACGGGTGACGTCGGCATCGAGGTCGAGAAAAACGGTCCGTACCACGTCACGAACATCCCGTTGGATGCGGAGTTCAATGGTGCGGGCGCCAGCCGCGCGAAGTATTCGCTTTGCCGCTGCGGCCTATCCAAGAACAAGCCGTTTTGCGATGGCTCCCACCATGGCGCGAAATGGTACGACGAAACGACAGATCCGGCCGAGTAGGCCTATCCGCGCCGGTGTGTTGGCCGCTGCAGGCTTTGGCGTGTCGGTCGACTGCTATGGTTTAGTTGGCAAATCGATCACACGGGGTCGGGTCGCTGGTGATCCTGACCTGCGTCGCCCCGGTTTTCTCGTAGATGTAGCGACCAAGTTCGGGCCCGCCGGGTTCCGTTGTCGATCTGGCCTGCATCGGAATGGCTTCGAAAACGCGACCCGGGCCACCGATCTGGTCATGTTCCCAACAAAACAGGATTTCCGAAATGGGGTTGGGGTGCGGGAGGGTTGGCATCCAACTGGCGGGGAAATCAATGAATTGGCCTGTGCCCCGGGATGTGTGGATTTCCGTCAATTGCCCATCTGGTGCGACCGCGAACAGACTGAACGCCACGTTCCTGAGGGGCGCCTGGCCGTTCATGTTGCCCGTTTCGAACATGAATTGCGCAGGCTCGGATGACCCACCATTCGCCGCGTAGCTCACGCTCATGACCATCAGGTGCTCTGGCGTGGTCATCGGCTCTGCAGGCAGACCTGCCGTCAGGTCGATCTGCCCACCGGCCGCAGGCGGTGACGGCGGCGACGCGCCCGCCCCGCATCCGTTCGCCGCGTCGCGTGCCAAGGGCGCGGTCTGCGGGATCGCGGCATAGTGGGTGATCGGCTCGAACCCTGCATGGTGAAATCCGGAATAGGTAAGCCGTCCCACCCGACGCTGACCGTCGCTTACAAACACGCCTTCCCAACAGACGTGAATTGTATCGGCGGCTGTCTCGGACGCGACGTAGCGGGTTCGGTAATCCCAACGGTCAAAGAACCCCGCATCCACCGGGCCGTTGACAAGCAAGCTGGTCCCGCTGTCGTCGAAGAAGAAGACCCGGACCCCGTCCAACGGCACATTGAGATGGCTCTGCATCTCGAGCGTATAGTGCGGGCCCGTGCCGATGCCCGTTGTGTGCGAGATGTCCAGCAGGAACGGCGGTACTTGCGGATAGCTCACCGCGACGTCGCCTTGGTAAAACATGTTCATTGCGGCCAACACGTGGCTTGCGTCCTCGGACGGTTGCGAGACTGCACTCGGTTGGGCGTCGGTGCGCGCGCCAGACGCCACATCCCGCTCGAATGGCGTGGAGGGTGCGATTGACACACGCGCCGCTGTTGTGATGCCGGTCAGATCGGCGCACCGATCGGAGGCATTGGCAAGCACGGGGTCGGCCGGGCGCACGGCCGCATAGTTGGTGATGCGGCGATCCGTGGTGCTGGCTTGGCCAACAAATTCCATCGCACCGATAACCCGCTGATTGCTGCGTGCATCGATGGCTTCCCAACACAGCGCGACGGCCGGTGGTGGCGTGTCTCGGGCAAGGTCAACCGTGACATCGTCTTCGGGTGCGAAGATCGCGGGCCCGATCGGTGCGCTGATCGCCGTGCTGGCGCCCGAGTTCGGGATGTCGACCAGAAAAAGTGTGACGTTCTTGAGGGCCCGGTCGAGCTGGTTCGCAGCAGACACAGAAAAATGGGGCGCCTCATGGCTGAACGCAAAATGCGTGATCTGGACGATGAAGGCGTTGCCGATCCCGGAGGAGGGGCGCCCATCAAGGCTGGGCCAGCGCGGCCCATCCGCCAAAAGCACGGACGATCCCAACATGGACGGTGCGGGCGCCCCGCTTGGTGGCGCGGACGGGGGATCGGCGGCGGCGGTCGCGGCGCTAGGGGCGGTCGACGGGGCAAGCGGCTGCGCCTCGCCTGCGCGCCGGAAGCGACAGGTCCCGTCCGCGTTGCAGACAAACGTGTCGGCGGAGACGCCGGGCGCCAGAAAGTCGGAGCGCTGCAGCGACCCGGAACGGGACGACGCAAAAACCGTCGCCGTGCAGTTGGACACACCGCAGGTGAACCGGCAGCCGGATTGCGCGCCGTCCAGCACGTAATCCGGCACCCCATCGCCGTTCAAATCCGGCCGCAGCAGGAAGGCGTCGTTGGCAAGCAAGCTGTCGGGGGACATCTCGCACATGGTGGCAATGGAATTCACCTCGTCGGACACCGGTTGTGGCAAGCCCGTCCCGGTTGGCGTTGCAGGTGTTGCTGCGATATCGGTGCGGTAGCGCTCAAGCAAAAGGCCCATTTCTGCGCGGCTGAGGGTGCCGGTTCGCGGCGCGCCCTGTGCGGACTGATAGTCGCTGATGGCCGTCCGGGTCCGTGGTCCGGGAAGGCCATCCGGTGTCCCGGTGTCAAATCCATAGTACCGCAGCGCTTCTTGTGCTTCCCGCCATATATCGCGCGAGTACAAGCCCGCATCGGACTGGGCCGGCGTGACCCACGGGATCACCTGTGCCCCGTGGTTGGCCGTGTGTCCCGTTTGGACATAGGGCGCCGCATAGGATGCCGGCGTGGCCATCAGCATGACTGCCGCCGCAAGGAGCGATCTTGCCATAAAGTGCATGTCCGTCGTCCTCCATCAATGGCGTTTGACAGGGACCCGACGCGCCAATTGTTCGAGGTGCTGGCCCGCAAGACGGGTGCCTTCAGCACGTCATGAATTGCGGTAGCGCCGTCCCCGTGCGCGATATGGACCTCGTGCCGTGGGTTCCAAACCCCCTGAAATACCGGCGATCTTGAACGGTTGGTTCATGCGTCGCCCTGACTGAAAACTCCCCCGATCATACACGAACGGACCTTCAGTTTGTTATTTTTCCGTTAATTGGCGCCACGGCGGCTGCGCCCGGGCGATCGTCGTGACATCAGAAAGCGGCCCATCGCGCGGCCAGGTCCGATCTGCGGGGGCTGACCGACCACGATCAAGGCGCGCCGACACTGCGCTTGCATCCGGGCGATTGCCGGAGGTCAGCTGTGATCCAGCGTATTGGCCCCGGCCATATAAACGGCCACCCGTGCAAACCGACCGTCACGGCACTCGAAGAAATTGCAATTTGATTTGTGGGTCACGTGCCCGTCCAGTTCGGTGTTTTCCACTTTGAACTGGCTTGCGATCCGACCATTGGCGGGGTCGGGAACATGGGTGAACGTATGGTGTTTCACGGCGCTATGGTTGTGCCACAGGCGGTGAAACATGCCCGATATTTCGGCATGGCCGTTGAGGACCACACCGTGGGTTTCGACCGAGAAGACACAATCCTCGGACAACGTGGCCAGAACCCTAGGCAGGTCCTCGGCGTCCACGGCTGCGAAATAGCGCTCAACGCGTGTGATGAGGTCTTCTGCGGTCATGACGTGCCCCCCTGTTTTTGTTTCCCCCCGCCCGTTGGATGATACTCTGCCTCACGCATCGGACAAACGAAGGGGGATGTCATGAAGAAGGTTCTGGTGATTGTTCCGTTCCCGATGTCGGACGAGAACCGCGCCCTGCGTTCTGCACAGGTGGATGCCGTCGATCTTGGTCCCGACATCCAGTTTGAGTTTCGCTCGGCCCGCGCGGCGCCACGCAACTACATCAGCGGCGCAGATCTGGCCTTGGCCGAGATCGGCATGTTGGAGGCTGGTATGGAGGCGGAGGCCGAAGGTTTTGATGCCGTCTGCATTGATACGGTCAGCGACAGCGGCGTGGCCGCGTTGCGGTCGGAATTGTCGATCCCGGTGATCGGTCCGGGGCGCGCGGCGATGTTGATGGCGATGATGTTGGGGTCGCGTTTTTCCATCGTAACCATGTGGGAGCATTGGCGGCACCTCTACGACACGACGTTGACCGAGCTTGGCATCGGCCACGCCTGCGCATCGATCCGAGCGCTCGACATCGCGCCGGACAACCAATCGCTGATGACGGGCAAAGAGGCGGACCTCTTCCCCCTGATCGAAGACGCGGCCCGCCAGTGCATCACTGAAGACCGGGCCGAAGTGATCGTTCTGGGGTCGACCACCATGCACCAGGCCCACGGGTATTTGTCCGCGCGATTGCCGGTCCCGGTGATCAACCCCGGCCCCTTGTCCTACAAGCTGGCCGAGGCCTGCCTCGGCCTGGGACTGTCGCACAGCCGCGCCGCGTATCCGACATCGTTGGTTCCGAAGCGGGATCTTATTCACGCGATGCTGGATGCTGGCGCGATGTTCGACCACTGAGCGCCGCCTACAGACCCGGAAGCCATGTCGCCAGCGGTGGGAAAATGATCAGCAGGGCCACCAGCAGCAGCGAACAGAGGATGAACGGGATCGCGGCCCGGTAGATTTCGCGCATCGTCGTGTCGGAGGGCGCAACGCCTTTCATGACGAACAACAGCAAGCCGAACGGCGGCGTGGTGAAGCTGATCTCCAGCGCCAACAGCATGATGAGGCCGAACCAGATCGGATCGAAGCCCAGTTGCAGGGCCAGCGGGAAGAAGATTGGAACGGTCAGGAGCATGATCGAAATCTGCTCCATGAGCATGCCCAGGATCAGGAGAACGCCGAACATGACCAGCAACATCGCAATCGGGTCGAGGTCAAAGCCCGTGGCCCATGTGATCAGGCCTCGGGATGCCCCGGAGAACGCCAAAAGCTGGCTGAACGTCGCCGACCCGAAGACGATCAGATAGGCCATGAGGGTCACGCGCAGCGCGCCGCGCACCGACTTCTTGACCGCGTCCCAGGTCAGGCAGCGATAAAGCGCGGCCAGGATCAAGACACCAAGGGCGCCGAATGCGGCGGCTTCGGAGGGCGTCACGATCCCGTTGATCATCATGATGACGATCACCACCATCAATCCGATCATCGGCACCACATCCCGCAGGAGAAGCATCATCTTCTCGCCGAAGGAAATGGGCGGAACATCATAGGCGGGCGCGGCCTCGGGATCGAGGCGGGTTTGGACGTAGATCGTGGCGACATAGAAACTGGCCAGGATCAGACCCGGGATCACCCCCGCGATCAGAAGGGCGCCAACATCAATTTGCGCCAGCGTGGCCAACAGCACCGCAAGGGCCGAAGGCGGGATGATGATGGCCAGACCGCCCGTGCCCAAGATCGGTCCGATCGACATGTGCTTCTTGTAGCCGCGCCGGCCCATCTCGGGCACCATGAGAGACCCCATCAGCGCGGTCGATCCCATGGACGATCCGGACAAGGTCGAAAAGCCGGTGCCGCCCAAAACGGTGACATAGCTCACGCGGCCGGGCAGGCGGCCCAGTAATCGGTCGATGGCCGTGAACATACGCTGCCCCAGGCCGGTTTGGAAAAACACCTCGCCCATCAGCAGGAACAGCGGAATGGGCACCAGTGCAAACGTGGTCAGCGCCCCCCACCCATTATTGAGCAGGCCAACGACCCCGCGTTCGCCCCCCATGAAGACCCAGGCCCCCATGATATTTGCGGCCAGAAAGGCCAAGGCGACCGGCATCCCAAGTGCCATGAGCACCATGATGCTGCCCACGAGCAGGCCGAGGGCTTCGTACCATTCCATCATTCGTGAATGCCCGCTTCTCCGGAGTGCAGCAGCTCCTGTCCGAAGACGAAGCGCGAGAATTCGATCGCCATCAGGCTAAAGGCGATCGGGAACGTAATTGTCAGCATCCAGCGCGGGTAGAAATACGCGCGGACGTCATAGTCGTTTCGCTCGATGTTGGTCAGGAACAGCTGGAGCCCGTACCAAGCCAGCGCCAGGGACACGGCCACGCACGCAAGGGCGACGCCCCGGCTCACGACACGCCGGACAGGCGGGGGCAGGGCAGCTGTGACCAATTCGATATGAACATGACCGCGTTCGCGCACCAGCCAGGGGGCGCCCAACATCGTCATGTAAAGCAGGCCGTATTCGGCCGAGGTGAAAAGCCACGCAAACGGCTGCACCCCAAAATTCCGCATCGCCACGGACGCGACGACCGAGATCATCAGCCAAACCAGCGCAGCGGCGGCGATAAAGGCCATCGCGTACAGAATAAAATTATAGGCACGGACGACGAGGTGCATGTGGCCTCCGGGACGGAAAGTGGTTGGGGCGCATCGGACCTGAGCCCCAACCGGGATCGTTACATATCAGTCGGCCGCCGGATCGTAGAACAGCTCGATCAGACGGTCGTAGTCAGAGGACGGGGCCGGGTTGGCTTCCATCAGTTCGCGCATCCGCTCCCACGTGGTGGTCCGGGCGGCGGCCAGATAGTTGGCGCGGGCTTCACCTTCCAGTTCGACGACCTGCATGCCACCGGCGTCCAGTGCGGCGAAGTCTTCGTCCCGCTTGGCGCGCAGCGCGTTCACGCTGTCGATTTCATGCTGGATGGCGACATCCTGCAGGATTTGCTGTGCTTCCGGCGTCAGGCCTTCCCAGGTCTCCAGGTTGATGATGACACCCAGGTCGGTCGAGAAGAAGCAGGGCTCGATCCGATAGTTCAGGAACTCGTTCCAGCGCAGGTCGATCAGGCCGATCTGAGTCCAGCCGGTTGCATCCACAACGCCGTTCTGCAGGGCGGTGTAGACGTCCGAGGACGGCATATCGATCACCTGAGCCTGAAGGTAGTTGGTGAAGAAGGCGTTGTAGACCGCGTTGCCACGCAGGCGCAGGCCGTCGACTTCCAGATTGCCATCGGCGTCGAAGGTCGGCTCGTTGCGGGTCCACAGGTTGTAGCAAACGCCGCTGTCGAACCAGCCAAGGTACATGACGCCCATGCGCTCCCGGTGCAGCTGGTCAATCAGCGCGATGCCACCGTTTTCGCGGGTTTCGATCGCGGTCAGGTTCGACGCAACCAGGGCGTCCTTCTCGGGCAGGGCGCCGCCATAGAAAGAGCCGGGGGTATAGACCATGTCCACGATCCCGTCGCGCACGGCGTCGGGCTGCTGGAACATGCCGATGGCTTCCGGGCCACCGCGGACGTCGATCTGGATCACGCCTTCGCCGGCCTCGTTCACGGCGTCGACGAAGGACAGGAAGCTCTGCGTATAGATCAGCGTTTCCGGAAACGCGTGGACCGCGGTGATGGTCTGCTGCGCCTGGGCTGTCGCCCCGACGAGCGTTGCGCCGGCAAAGACACCAGCCAACATTTGCATTTTCATGGGTTCGTACTCCTCTCCCTGTTCGCCAGTGCCCTGGCCGTCATAGTAGCGGACGGTGTGTTCCGTCGCGCGCTCATCGGGCAGCCTCCCCTCGCGGAATAGCCCAAGGATGAAGCCGGACGCGCTCGGCGCGAAAGGCCGCGATGGCCCCGGCATGTTGTTGGGTCAGATCGATATCGTCCCACCCGTTGATCAGTTTCTGGCGCCAGACCTCGTCGATCGCGAAGCTCAAGCTTTTCCCGCCGATCGCGATGCTCGTTGCGGCCAGGTCGACTGTCGCGGTTGCTGTGCCGTCGGACAGATTTTTGATGATGGTGTCGACCTCGTCCTCGGTCACACGGGCCGGAAGAAGGCCGTTGTTCACCGCGTTCGATGCGAAGATGTCGCCGAAGCTTGGCGCGATCACCGCCCGGATGCCGAAATCGACCAGCGCATAAACAGCGGCCTCGCGGGACGAGCCGCTGCCGAAATTGCGGCGGGTCACCAGAATGCTGGCGTCCGGCACGCGGTTCAGCGGGAACGTGTCGTCGGTCGTGCCGTCGGCGTCGAACCGCATGTCATGCAGAAGGAACCCGCCATATCCCGCGGCGCGCGGTGTCGACATGAAGCGGGCCGGGATCAACTGATCCGTGTCGATGCTCTCAAGGTCCAGGGCGACAGTCGTGCCCGTATGGGATGTCCATCCGCTCATGCAACCTGCCTCCCGTCGAGAAGGTCGCGGACATCTGTCAGGTAGCCGGTGACGGCGGCGGCGGCCACCATCGGTGGCGACATCAGATGGGTCCGCGCACCTTGGCCCTGACGGCCCCGGAAATTGCGGTTCGTGGTTGAGGCACAACGTTTCCCCGCTGGCACCGTGTCCCCGTTCATCGCCACGCACATCGAACAGCCTGCACCCACCCAATCGAGCCCGGCTGCCTTGAAGATCGTGTCCAGCCCTTCCGCTTCGGCCTGGGCCTTCACTTGGGCCGAACCAGGTGAAACCAACCCGGGCACCTTCGCGGTCCGGCCCGCCAGAACCGCAGCCGCGGCCCGCAAATCCTCGATCCGCGCATTTGTGCACGAGCCGATGAAGACCTGATCGACCGCCACGTCGGACAAGGGTCGGCCGGGCACGAGGCCCATGTAGTCAAGGGCCGCAGACACCCGCGCGGCATCCTGCGGCGGCAGGCGCGCAGGGTCGGGAACGGTTTCTGTGACGGGGAGGGCGTCATCGGGTGATGTGCCCCATGTCACGATCGGCGCGATATCCGCCGCTTCGATCCGGACCTCGCGGTCAAACGTGGCGTCGTCATCGCTGCGCAGCCCGGCCCAATAGGCACAGGCCTTGGTCCAGGCGTCGCCGTCCGGGGCGTAGGGCCGGCCCATGAGGTAGTCGAATGTCACGTCGTCCGGCGCGATCATCCCGAACCGGGCACCGCCTTCGATCGACAGGTTGCAGAGCGTCATACGCCCTTCCATCGACAATCCACGGATGGTCGAGCCTGCATATTCAATGGCATACCCGCGCGCGCCGTCCGAGCCCAGTTTGGCGATCCAGGACAGCGCCAGATCCTTGGCGCCGACGCCGGGCGGCAACGCACCCTCGACGGTGATCCGCATTGCTGCGGGGCGCTTTTGCCAGATCGTGCTGGTGGCCAGAACATGGGCGACCTCTGTCGCCCCGATCCCGAAGGCCAACGCGCCAAAGGCGCCATGCGTCGAGGTGTGGCTGTCGCCGCAGTTGATCAGCAGGCCGGGAAGGGTCAGGCCCTGTTCCGGCCCGATGACATGCACAATGCCCTGCCGCGGATCGCCCATGCCGAAGCAGGTGATGCCATGCGCCTGCGTGTTGCGTTCCAACGTAGAAATCATGCGCGCGACCGCGTCCGTTGCCGGGCCGCCGCGGGTTGGCGCGTAGTGATCGACGACGCCGAATGTGAGGCCCGGCTCTGCCACCGGGATATCGCGCGCTGCGATCTTGCCAAACGCGTGGTGGGAGCCTTCATGCACCAGGTGCCGATCCACCCACAGGAGCGACGCGCCATCCTCGCGCTGCAGGATCTCGTGATCCGCCCAAAGCTTATCGAGGAGGGTGCGGCCGGTCATGTGTCACGCTCTCCGATGACCGGTTCCCAGTGGCGGGCATCGCCCGCGCCGACACGGGTCAGGGTCATTTCGAGGCGGAACAGCTCGGGCCGGTACAGCGCCGACAGATGTTCAACACCGCGCCCATCCGCGTCTTTCACAATGCGCTGGACGAACAGCAGGGGCGATCCGACCGAGACGCCCAAGGCTTCGGCCACATCCGGCACCGCCAAGGCAGCGGTCACCGATTGATGTGCGCCTGCGACGGACACGCCACTGCGTTCCAGCAACCGAAACAGCGGCTGCGTCGCGAGATCCGCCTCGTCATAGCTCTGGGCGATGTCTTCGGGCACATGCGTAGTGAGGTGCGAGAATGGCTGGTCATCGAGGAACCGGACGCGGACCGCCGTCTGAACCTTTGCCCCCGCCGCCAGCCCAAGTGCGGTCGAGACTGTTTCGGTTGCCGGGCCGTAGGAGAACGACAGCAGCCGCGCCGTCGTGGTGCGGTCCATCTCGACCAGATGGGGAATCAGGGTGGCGAAGTCGGCGGCGATGGGTTGGCCGCTGTCATCGCGGCGCAACACGACCGAGCCCGAGCCCGTGCGCTTCTCGATCCAGCCATCTGCAGCCAGCGCGTCGAGTGCGCGGCGAATGGTGATCCGGCTGACATCGAAGGAGGCGGCCAACTTGTTTTCGCCTGCAAGACGCGTTCCGGGGGCAAGCGTGCCATTTGAAATCTCATCGCGCAGAGACAGGTAAACCCGGCGGGCCTTGCCGCCTTCGGGTAGTGTCGGTTGCGCGCGCAAATTCACGGCAGCATGTCTCCCTTTGATGGTGGTGACATAGCGCGGCTGCGCCATTGGTCCACCAACCAGATTGCTTTTCGCCATCTTATTTGGGCTTTAATTACCCCAAAACCTGTTATATGAAAAGTGCAGATTTTGGGAGGAATGCAATGCCGATTGTTGAGGCTCATATCCTTGAAGGATACGCGCCAGACGACAAAACACGCCTCATGTCGGCTTTGACGAACGCGATTCGTTTCGTCGTTCCGGCCCCCGATGAGGCCGTGACGGTCATGCTTCATGAATACCCGTCCGAGGATTATGCCCGCGGCGGCGTCACCCGGTCGCCCGCGCCAGCCTTGCCGGACCCGGCTGAGCTGGTGCGCGCCTATCTGGCCGCGATGGAAACCCGCGAGATCGACGTCGCCCAGTCCATGCTTGGCGAGGGATTTGAGATGCGGTTTCCCGGGACACCTGCCATGACCAAATTGGCGGAACTGATCGACTGGGCGACGGGGCGCTATCGGTTTGTCACTAAGACCTATGACACGATTGAAGCGTTTCATTCCGATGGCGTGGCGGTCGTCTACACGATTGGCACGCTCTCGGGCGAATGGCCGGATGGTGCGCCGTTTTCCGGCATCCGCTTCATTGATCGCTTCGAAGTGACGGGTGGAAAGATCACGCGTCAGGACGTGTGGAATGACATTGCCGAGGTGCGCCCGACATGACGGCAGAAATTGATCCGATCACGCTGGCCGTTCTGGCCGGGCGCATGGAACAGATCGCAGACGAAATGGACGCGACCCTGTTTCGGGCCGCCTTCAACCCGATCATTGCCGAGGCGCATGACGCCAGCCACGGGCTCTATCACGCGTCGACCGGTGACACGCTCGTTCAAGGCAAGTCCGGGCTGCCCATCTTCGTCGGCGTCATGTCTTTCGCGGTGAAGGCCGTGATCGACAAAGCCGCCGAAGCGGGCGATCTGGCCGATGGCGATATCTACATCTTCAATGACGCCCATATGGGGGGCACGCACCTGTCCGATATGCGGCTGGTGCGCCCCTATTTTCATGACGGCAAGCTGTTCTGCTATCTCGCGTCGGTTGGCCATTGGCACGATGTGGGTGGCGCTGTGCCGGGCAATTACAATCCGTCCGCCACCGAAGCCTTTCAAGAGGCCTTCGTCCTGCCGCCCGTGAAGCTTGCGCGCAAAGGAGAGGTCCAGCAGGACATCATCGACATCCTGTTGCGCAACACGCGCCTGCCGCAATCGGCGATGGGGGATTTGAACGGGCAGTTGGGCGCATTGGACCTTGGGGTTCGGCGTTTGGACGAGTTGCTGGCCGAATATGGGCCCGAGACCGTTAAGGCTGCGCTCGATGCGCTGCAAGACCGCGCCGAGGCGCTTATGCGGGCCGAACTGACGGCGTTGCCGGACGGTCGATGGGAGGCCGAGGATTACCTCGACAATGACGGGATCACGGATGCGGCCCTCCCCATCAAGGTCGCGTTGGAGATCAAGGGTGACCGGATGGTGCTGGATTTCGAAGGTACCGCCCCTGTCACCGCCGGCCCGGTGAACATCGCGTTGCCGACCGCGGTTGCGACGGCCTATGTCGCGATCAAGCACATCTTTCCGGACCTTCCCGCCAATGCGGGCGTGATGCGGCCGATCGATGTCCGGGTGCCCGACGGGTCCTTGCTGTCGGCCGAATTCCCGGCGCCGGTGGGCGGCTACACCGAAACCATCCTGCGCATGATCGACGTGATCTTCTCGGCGGCGGCGCAGGCCGCACCCGACCGGGTTGTGGCCAATGCCTACGGCACGATCAATGCGCTGTCGATCGCGGGCAAACGGGCCAATGGGCAACCTTGGGTGATGTTCAGTTTCTATGGTGGGGGTCACGGGGGCAGCATCGAAAGCGATGGGCTCAACCATGGCAATGCCCCGATCTCGACGGCAACAATCCCGCCGATGGAAATCCTCGAGGCCGCCTATCCCGTCATGTTCCGGCAATGGGCTTTGCGTCCGGACAGCGCCGGGGCTGGTCAGAACCGCGGCGGTCTGGGGGCCGTCTATGAGATTGAATTGCTGGAAGAAAAAGCCGAGGCGTTTCTCTTTGGCGAACGCGGTCGGTTCGCGCCGCAAGGGGCTGCCGGCGGATCCGAGAGCGCGATGAACGCGTTCCATTACGAGCAAGCCGACGGGTGGCACGCGCCGCCCTTGGCCTCGAAAATGTTGGGCATCAAACTTCGGAAGGGGCAATCCGTGCGCCTCGAAACCCCCGGCGGCGGCGGATATGGCCATGCTGCGGACCGTTCGCCCGAGGCCGTCGCCCGCGATGTGGCACTTGGCTACCTGACCGCCGACCGCGCGACCGAAGCCTATGGACCGGCCTGGCAGGAGGTGATGCCATGAGCCGCATGATCGGCGTGGATGTCGGGGGCACCTTTACCGACGTGTTCGTGCTGGACGAAGCCGAAGGGACGGCCCGCGTGGCCAAGGTGCCGACCACCCGGCCAGACCAATCGGGCGGATTTCTGGACGGCATCGCGCGGCAGGTTGACGATCTGTCGACCGTCGATGTCGTGGTGCACGGCACGACCGCAGGCACCAACGCGCTTCTGGAACGCAAGGGCGCGCGCATCGGAGTGATCACGACCGAAGGCCTGCGCGACGTTCTGGAGATGCGCCGCCGCGACCGGCCGCGCACCTGGGGCCTGCGCGGAGACTTCGATCCGGTCGTCCCCCGGGATTTGCGGTTGGAGGTGCCAGAACGCACGCTGGCCGATGGGACGGTGCGCACCGAGGTGGACCTGAACGCTGTGCGCGGCGCGGCAGAGGCCCTTCTGGCGCAGGGCTGTAGCGCGGTGGCGATCCTGTTCGCCAATGCCTACGCCAACCCCGAGAACGAGACCAAGGCCGTGGCGGCGGTGCGCGAGATCTGGCCGAACCCGCACGTCAGCTGTTCTTCCGAAATTTTGCCTGAAATTCGAGAATTCGAACGGTTCTCGACCACGGCCTTGAACGCCTACCTTCAGCCCGAAGTGTCCGGATATATCCACCGGCTCGACGGCGCGCTGAGCGACGGCGGCTTTGGCGGCGAGTTCATGATTGTCCAATCCAATGGTGGTGTTATGGGGACTGACACCGCCTGCCGGCTGCCAGTGCGCACGGCCCTTTCGGGCCCGGCAGCCGGCGTTATTGCAGCGGGGCACATTGCCCAGACCGCAGGCTTCGAGAACGTGATCACTGGGGACATGGGTGGCACAAGTTTCGATGTCGCGTTGATTGCCGATGGGCAATCGCAACTGGCTCCGCAAACCTCGATCGACTTCGGCATGGTGGTCCGCACCCCGATGATCGAGATCACGACCATCGGTGCCGGGGGCGGGTCCATCGCCTGGGTCGACAATGGCGGTCTTCTGAACATTGGGCCGGAAAGCGCGGGTTCGACCCCGGGGCCTGTGGCCTATGGGCTTGGGAACACGCGCCCGACTGTGACCGACGCCAACGTGGTCTTGGGCCGGATCGACCCTGACAACCCAATCGGGGGCAAACTGGACCGGCTGGATGTTGCAGGCGCGGCCAAGGCCATCGACAGCCACGTGGGCGAAAAACTCGGCCTGTCGACGACCCAAGCGGCCGAGGCCATCCTGAAGGTCGCGAACTCGCGCATGGCCGGTGCGATCCGCCTGGTCTCGATCGAACGCGGGTTTGATCCGAAGAAATTCGCCTTCATGCCGTTCGGCGGCGGCGGCGCGCTCCATACCGGTGCGATGCTCAAGGAGGTGGGGATCGGGCGGGCCATCGTGCCGCGGTATCCCGGTGTGACGTCGGCCATGGGCTGTGTGATCGCGGATATGCGGCAGGATTTCGTGCAAACGGTCAACAGCCTGACTGCGGGCCTCGACATCGAAAACCTGCGGGCGGTGATGCAACGGCATGTCGATGACGGCCTTGCCCTGCTGGATGCGGCCAAGTCCCGGTTCGAAGCCCGCGACACGCGATTCGAACTGGATATGGCCTATGTCGGCCAGACCCACACCGTCGCCGTGCCCATCCCGGTTGCGGTCAACGCCGGCACTGTTGTCGCCCCAACCATCGACGAGATCGAGGCAGCCTTTGATGCGGCCTATGTTGCGACCTATGGGCGGCTTCTGAAGAACGGCACCCGCCGGGTGATGAATTTACGCAGTGCCGTCATCGGGCGACGCCCTAAATTTGATCTGACAACGCTTGCGCCGGACGATGGGCGCGTCGAGAACGCCCTGACCGGAATCCGACAGGTGCATTTCGGGGATGCTTGGTCCGACACGGCCATTTATGACCGGTTGGCGCTGCCAGTCGGGGCCGAAATTCACGGACCGGCGATCCTTGTGCAGCCCGATACGACCGTCCTGATCGACCCCGGGTTGGTCGGCACTGTGGACGCGTGCGGCAACACAATCATCGCGCTAGTGGCGCAAGACAGCGGGGCCTGAGATGAGCGACATGATCGACCCAAAACGTACCGCGCTGCTGACGATTGATCTGCAGAACGACTTTCTGCATGTCGACGGCGCCTATGGCCGGGCCGGCCAGACCTCGGATGCCATTTCGGCCCTGCCGACCCGGATCAAACCCATCGCGGACGCACTGCGCGCCAAGGGTGGCGTCTATATCAGCGCCCAGTTCACTCTGGTGCCCGGGCCGGGCGGCGCGCCCTTGATTGCGCCACATCTCAAGAAGCTGCGCCCGTTTTTGGGCAAGGGCGATTTTGCGCCCGGGGCCTTCGGGCACGCGCTGGTCGATGAGCTTGCGCCAGCCGATTACACGGTCGAAAAGGTCGCCTATTCCGCCCTCTACCAAACCCGGCTGGAATACATCCTGCGCGCGCTGGAGATTGATACGCTGATCATCGGGGGCATCGTGACCAACGGTGGTGTCGCCAGCACGGTTCGGGACGCGCATCTGCGCAACATCCACACGGTCTTGTTGTCCGATGGGTGCGCCGCCTTCAAACCCGAGGTGCACGAGGCGACGCTGATGTCCCTCGGGTCGGTGACGCCGATCCAGACCTGCGCGGAAGTGGTGGAGGCGCTGACATGAGCCTTCGCCATCGCCTGAAGCAGGATGAGATCTTGATCGCCCCCGGCGTCTTTGACGGCCTGACCGCCGCCATAGCCGAGCAAGCCGGGTTCGAAGCCGTCTACCTGTCGGGTGCGGCGGTTGCCTACACGCGGTTGGGGCGACCGGATATCGGCCTGACCTCGGTCTCGGAAATGACCGATACCCTTGCACTGATCCGGGACCGGATTGCGTTGCCGATCATCATTGATGCCGACACCGGGTTCGGGAACGCGCTGAACGCGCAGCGCACCATGCGCCAGTACGAGCGCGCCGGGGCAAACGCATTGCAAGTCGAAGACCAGACCTTTCCCAAGCGCTGCGGCCATCTGTCGGACAAATCCCTGATCTCGACGGCCGAGATGGTCGGCAAGATCACCGCCATGGCCGATGCGCGCGCCTCGGATGAGACCTTGATCATCGCGCGGACCGATGCGGTCGCGGTGGAAGGGTTTTCCCACGCCATGGACCGGGCCGAGGCCTATGTCGAAGCGGAGGCCGATGTCCTTTTCATCGAAGCGCTGCGGTCGGACGAAGAGTTGCGCACCGCCGCCGAACAGTTCCGGGGCCGCATCCCGCTTCTGGCGAACATGGTCGAAGGGGGCGCGACGCCGATCCAAAGCGCGCCGGATCTTGAGGCGCTCGGCTTTTCCATCGTGATCTTCCCCGGTGGGATCGTGCGTGCCCTGGCCCGGACCGCGGAGGCCTATTACGGCAGTCTGCGCGGCAATGGCAGCAACACGCCGTTTGCCGATCAGATGTTCGATTTCGACGGGTTGAACGCGCGGATCGGAACGGCCGATATGCTTGCGCTCGGACAGCAATACGAAGCCAAAGACACCGACTGATCCATGAGCGTTCGGCCGACACCGTCCGGGGGGTTCGACCTCCACGTGCCGATCGTCGTGATCGGGGCAGGGGCCTGTGGGCTGACCGCCGCCTTGTCGATCACGGACGCGGGTGGCACGCCGCTGGTGGTGGAGGCAGATGCCATACCCTCCGGGTCCACCGCACTGTCGGCGGGCCTGATCCCCGCGGCGGGGACGCGGTTTCAAAGGGCGGCCGGGATCGAGGATACGCCGGATCTTTTTGCCGCCGATATTCAGCGCAAGGCAAAAGGGGAAAACCCGCAGCCTCTGGTCGATCTTCTGGCCACGCAGGCAGGACCAACGATTGAGTGGCTTGCAGACCGGTTCGACCTGCCGTTCTCGGTGGTCGATGATTTCGACTACCCCGGCCATGTGCGCCGCCGCATGCACGGGCTGCCCACCCGGGCCGGGCGGGAATTGGTGGACCGCTTGCGCGCGGCCTGCGAGGCGGCTTCGGTCGATATCATCTGCAACCGGCGCGCCGTGGCTTTGTTCGCGGAGGCGGGCCGGATCACCGGTGTGGAGCTGGACGGGCCGGACGGTGTCGAACGGGTCGGATGCGATGCGTTGGTTCTGGCTTGCAACGGATATGGCGGCAACCGCGATATGGTGGCCCGCCACATGCCGGACATCGAGGATGCGTTGTGGTTCGGCCATGATGGCAACCGCGGCGACGCGGTGATCTGGGGCGAGGACCTTGGGGCGGAAAGCCTGCACCTGGGCGCCTATCAGGGACACGGCAATGTTGCGACGCCCCAGGGCATCCTGATCACCTGGGCCGTCATCACTGAAGGCGGCTTTCAGGTGAACCTGCGCGGCGACCGCTTCTGGGATGAAAGCCAGGGCTATTCCGAGGCCGCGCGCGCCGTGCTGGCGCAGCCCGAGGGCGTGGCCTGGACCATTTTTGACAGCCGCATCGCCGGTGTGGCGCGGCAATTCCAGGATTTCAAGGATGCCGAACGCATGGGTGCGATCCGCACCGCCGACACGCTGGACGATCTGGCCGCGGTCACAGACCTGCCAAAGGCGGCATTGGCCGACAGCTTCGCCTCGGTCGCGGTTGGAGAAACCGACCCGTTCGGCCGGCGGTATGGCGACACGGCCCTGACTGCGCCCTATTGCGCCGTGAAAGTGACCGGCGCGCTGTTTCACACACAGGGCGGGCTGAACATCACCACGGATGCGCGCGTCCTGCGCCGCGACGGTGGCGCCTTTCCAAACCTCTTTGCCGCCGGTGGCGCGGCGGTCGGGGTCTCGGGGAAGGGCGACAGCGGATATCTATCTGGAAACGGGCTGCTGTCCGCGATCGTGCTAGGGCATGTCGCGGGAACGACCGCGGCCAAAGACACTTTGAAGGAACCGACATAATGCCTGACGGATCGACACATCACAGTGGCCCCTCGCTTGCGCCTTTTGAGTGGGCGGATCCCTTTCATTTGGAAGGTCAGCTGTCGGAAGACGAGCGGATGGTGGCGGACAGCGCGCGGGCCTATGCGTCGGACAAGCTTCTGCCGCGGGTGACGGAGGCGTATCTGGACGAGGTCGTGGCGCCCGAGATTTTCCGCGAGATGGGCGAGATGGGGCTTCTGGGCATCACCATTCCGGAGGAATATGGCGGGCTCGGCGCGGGCTACGTGACCTATGGGCTGGTCGCCCGCGAGGTGGAGCGCGTGGACAGCGGCTATCGCTCGATGATGTCGGTCCAGTCGAGCCTGGTGATGTACCCGATCCACGCCTATGGCTCTGAGGCGCAGAAGGAAAAATATCTGCCGGGCCTGGCGGCGGGCACGCTGATCGGCTGCTTTGGCCTGACCGAACCCGAGGCGGGCTCGGACCCGGCGGGCATGAAGACCACGGCCACCAAGACGGCCGATGGCTATGTGCTGAACGGGGCGAAGATGTGGATCTCGAACAGCCCGATCGCGGATGTGTTCGTGGTCTGGGCCAAGTCCGAGGCCCATGGCGGCGCGATCCGGGGCTTCATCCTGGAAAAGGGCATGGCGGGACTGAGCGCGCCGAAGATCGGCGGCAAGCTGAGCCTGCGTGCCTCGGTCACGGGCGAGATCGTGATGGACGGGGTCGCGGTGGGCGAGGACGCGCTGCTGCCCCATGTGCAGGGGCTGAAAGGGCCGTTCGGCTGTCTCAACCGGGCGCGCTACGGCATCTCCTGGGGGGTGATGGGCGCGGCCGAGGACAGCTGGCACCGGGCGCGGCAATACGGGCTGGATCGCACGCAGTTCAACCGCCCCTTGGCGCAGACGCAGCTGTTCCAGAAGAAGCTCGCCGACATGCAGACCGAGATCGCGCTTGGCCTGCAGGGCAGCCTGCGGGCGGGCCGGATGCTCGAGGAAGGCACCTGCGCGCCCGAGGTGATCAGCCTGGTCAAACGCAACAATTGCGGCAAGGCGCTCGACATCGCGCGCATGGCCCGCGACATGCATGGCGGCAACGGCATCATGGCCGAGTACCACGTCATGCGCCACGCCCAGAACCTCGAAACCGTCAACACCTACGAAGGCACACACGACGTCCACGCCCTCATCCTCGGACGCGCCCAAACAGGACTACAGGCCTTCTTCTGAGGGTACGATGCCTAGATGCGCTTCAGGGTCGTCACCTTGCGCGCATCATCGGCATTCCCGGTGTTCACGGTCGTCGCGGGTTCGAGCAAAATCACCTCGCAGGTGCCGTCCAGGGCGACGGGACAATGCTCCACGCCGTGCGGAACGATGATGAAATCGCCCTCTTCCAGGATTTCGTCCCGGTCGCGGAACTTCATCATCAGGCGGCCCTTATGGACCAGGAACAACTCGTCCTCGGTGTCATGGTGGTGCCACACGAAGGCCCCTTCCAGCTTGGCCAGCTTGAGCATCATGTTGTTGACCTCCCCGGCGATCCGCGGGCTCCAGGTCTCCGAGAAGGAGGCGAACGCCTGATCGAGGCTCTTGGGAGCGTGCGGTGAGAGGTGGTTGTTGACGCCAGCCATGTCGCGCTGAATGGAGCGCAACTGCGTTTCGAGTTCCGGACTGTCGGCAGGATAGTCCCCGTCGAGGGCCGCGGTGCCAATCGTAAACCCGGCCGCCCCTGATCGACGCGCGATTTCCATCTGCGCGCGCGATGCGAATGATCCGGCCATGATCACCGGTTTGTCGACGGCCGCGCACACGGCTGCCATCAGGCCGGTCACGTTCTCGCTCGACCGGTACGCCAGCAAATCAAGACCATGCACCCCGTCGCGTGCGGCCAGTTGCACGGCACTTTCCACCACGTCGTCAATTGTTCCCGTCAGGACACTTGGGTGGCCTTCGATCCGACCGGGAAACGGGAAATACAGGATGTTCGTCCCTTGTAGGATCGGGAGGACGGCATCAACATTCGTACCGCCCAACAGCACGTCGACGCCGATGTCCACGGCCGCCCGGGCGGACGAGATTTCGCTGTCTTTGTCGAGTGAGACGACTTCCAGATAGCTCGTGGCGCCGCCGGCCTTGATGGCTGCATTCAAATCCTTGAGCCGCTCAAAGGGCAGGCCGACATCCTTGAACCCGATGTGATGCACCCCTGCGGCAAGCGCCGTCTTCAAATGTTGCTCGGCGTCTTCGACGGTCTTGTCGTTGCGGGTGAGCATGAAAATGAATCGAAGTCCCATCGGTTCAGTCCTTCTGCCGGGCGCACGAAGGGTGCTGTCCTGTGGCCGCAAAGGTCAAGGGGCTGTTCCGGCCAACGCGGGTGATGCGATCCTTTGGCGGGGACGACGTCGGCGCGCAGCGGTGTCAAACGGCGCACCGGTCCCTTTGCGCCTGACCGATCTGACGGATCGTGGCACCCAGTTCCATGAGTTGGTGTTCGAGCGGGCTGGTTTTGCGCCAGACCATGCCGATCGTGCGTTTCGGTCGGTTTTGTCCAAATCGCGAAATGGCGACGGTGGTCCCCTTGGTTTCCAGTTGGACGGACATCTCGGGCAGCAGCGTCAACCCCAGTCCGGCATCGACCATCTGCACCAGGGTCGCCAGAGAGGATCCCTCCATGAGCAGACTGGGGTCGGACGGATTCATCTCGCAGAAAGACAGGGCCTGATCCCGAAAACAGTGCCCCTCTTCCAGCAGCAGAAGCTTCATTTCCTGTAGCCTGTCCGGTGCCGGGATCGGCTTTTGTGCATCTTCGGCGGCCCGGACCAGGACGAAGTCTTCGTCGAACAGCGAAAATTCCCTCAGGCCGGGTTCCGATACCGGCAGCGCCGCAATGACGAAGTCAAGCCGTGCTTGGGACAGGTCCTCCAGCAAGGATTGTGTCACGGATTCCCGCGGGCGCAGTTCGAGATCGGGAAGGGCGACGGACAGGCTGCGGATGATCTCGGGGAGCAGATAGGGCGCCACGGTCGGGATGATCCCCATGCGCAGACGTCCCGTCAGCGGTCCGTCGGGCTTACGGGCCAGTTCTGCCATTTCCTCGACTTCGTTCAAAACCTTCCGCGCCCGGACAAGGAATTCCTCTCCCAAGGTGGTGAGCCGAATTTGGCGGGCATGACGCTCGACCAAGGGAGAGCCGAGCATGGTCTCAAGCTCCTTGATCTGGACGGAAAGTGCCGGCTGCGAAATCGAGCACGCCTCGGCCGCGCGTCCAAAATGCCCCAGACGGGCCAATGCATCGAAGTAGCGGAAGTGTTTGAGCGTAAAATTTATCATAATCTGAAATTATCACCGCGTTAAGATCATTCAATTGGAAATTATGCCGTTTCTTCGGTAGCCACAGCGGTAATGCGGCCAATCTTAGAATCACTATAAATTCAGGAGCGTCAGATGGACGGAAACAAAATGCCAGGTCTCGGCGGCTGCCCCGTAAACCACGGCGGCAACACGTCGATGGACAAACCGGTGACCAAATGGTGGCCGAACGCGCTGAACCTCGACATCTTGCACCAGCACGGTGCGCGCACGAATCCGATGGATCCCGACTACAATCATCGTGACGCGGTCAAAGGTCTCGACTACGACGCGGTGAAGGCCGACGTCCAAGCCTTGATGACCGAAAGCCAGGATTGGTGGCCGGCAGACTGGGGCCACTATGGCGGCCTGATGATCCGTCTGGCCTGGCACTCGGCCGGGTCCTACCGGATGCAGGATGGTCGCGGTGGTGCAGGTTCGGGCAACATCCGCTTTGCGCCTCTGAACTCGTGGCCGGACAATGCCAGCCTCGACAAGGCGCGCCGTCTGCTGTGGCCGGTGAAGAAGAAATACGGCAACGCGCTGTCCTGGGCCGACCTGATCATTCTGGCGGGCAACATGGCCTACGAGTCCATGGGCCTGAAGACCTTTGGCTTCGGGTTTGGCCGCGAAGACATCTGGGGCCCGGAGACGGACGTCTATTGGGGTTCCGAGGGCGAGTGGCTCGCACCCTCCGAGAACCGATATGGCGATCTCGACGATGCATCGACGCTGGAGAACCCGCTGTCGGCTGTCCACATGGGCTTGATCTACGTGAACCCGGAGGGCGTGAACGGAAACCCCGATCCGGCGCGGACGGCGCATCACGTGCGCGAAACCTTTGCCCGGATGGCGATGAACGACGAAGAAACCGCCGCGCTGACTTGTGGGGGCCACACCGTCGGCAAGGCGCATGGTGGTGGTGGCGCCCATGACGCCATCGGGGCCGAGCCGGAAGGCGCTGGCATCGAGGCACAGGGCTTTGGTTGGGACAACCCGGGCCACAATGGCAAGGCATCCAACGCCTTCACGTCTGGCATCGAAGGGGCGTGGACCAAAGAGCCGACCAATTGGGACATGGGCTATTTCGACTATCTGTTCGGATACGATTGGGAACTGACCAAATCGCCGGCCGGTGCCAACCAGTGGACCGCGGTCAATATGCCCGAGGATGAAAAGCCGCTGGATCCGTCCGATCCGTCCGGGCGCGCCATGCCCCTGATGACCGACGCGGACATGGCGATGAAGGTGGATCCGATCTACAACGAGATCTGCCAGAAGTTCCGCGCCGATCCCGAGTACTTCGCCGATACGTTTGCCCGCGCCTGGTTCAAGCTGACCCACCGCGACATGGGCCCCAAGGCCAACTACTATGGCCCCGATGTGCCGGCCGAAGACCTGATTTGGCAGGACGCGGTGCCCGCAGGCCCGACCGGCTACGATGTGGCGGCCGTCAAGGCGAAGATCGCGGACAGCGGCCTGACCTCGGCCGAGTTGATCGCAACCGCGTGGGACAGCGCGCGGACCTTCCGTGGTTCGGACAAGCGCGGCGGCGCGAACGGTGCGCGCATCCGGCTTGCCCCGCAGAAGGACTGGGTCGGAAACGAGCCGGACCGGCTGGCCAAGGTGCTCGGCATTCTTGAACCCATCGCAGCGGAGGCCGGGGCCTCGGTCGCGGATGTCATCGTGCTGGCCGGCAATGTCGGTCTGGAGCAGGCGATCGCAGCTGGCGGCCATTCGGTTGACGTGCCGTTCACGCCGGGCCGCGGTGACGCCACGGACGCCCAAACGGATGCCGACAGCTTCGGCGTGCTGGAGCCGGTCGCCGACGGGTTCCGCAACTGGCAGAAGGACGCCTACGCCGTTTCGGCCGAGGAAATGATGCTCGACCGTGCCCAACTTCTGGGTCTGACGGCGGCCGAGATGACTGTTTTGCTTGGCGGCATGCGGGTGCTTGGCACCAACTACGGGGGCAGCAGCTACGGTGTTTTCACCGACAACGTGGGCGCGTTGACGAATGATTTCTTCGTCAACCTGACCGACATGGCCTACAGCTGGCATCCGATCGACGACGGCACCTATGAACTGCGCGATCGTGCGACCGGCGACATCAAGTGGCCGGCCACCAGCGCCGATCTGGTTTTCGGGTCCAACTCGATCCTGCGGTCCTATGCCGAGGTGTATGCCCAGGACGACAACAAAGAGAAGTTCGTGCGCGACTTCGTTGCTGCATGGACCAAGTTCATGGAAGCCGACCGCTTCGACCTCGTGGCCTGATGCAAAATGCCGGGCGGCCCAACGCGGCCGCCCGGCGCTTCGACAGGGCCGGGATGAAACCGGGCCACCTCCACGGCGTCGGTCTGGTCATCCACCGTCATGGGCGCGGGTGAGCAAGGGGGATCGACATGATTTCGTATGTCACGGTGGGTGCCGATGATCTCGCCCTTGCAAAACGGTTTTACGGCGCCTTTCTTCCAGCGCTTGGCTATACCGTTTCGGAAGGATCGGAGGGGTTGAGTTATACCTTACCGGTGTCGTCCGGGCAGCCCGTCCAGCCGCCCGATTTCTACGTCAAGCCGACCTTTGACGGCCGACCCGCGTCTTCTGGCAACGGGTCCATGGTCGCCTTTGAAGCGCACAACCAGCACCAAGTCCGTGAATTGCATGCCGCGGCGCTGGCCGCTGGCGGGCGGGATGAGGGCGCGCCGGGGTTTCGTGCCGCCTACAGCGCCCAGTTCTACGTGGCCTATCTGCGCGACCCGCAAGGTAACAAGATCGCCTTGTTTTCCAGCAATCCGAACGACCCCGGACGCGACGGCTAAGGGGCCGTCCCAGGCTCTGTCGCGACGCCCTGATCCAGCCAATCCCGCGCGGGTGAGGTGGCGAAAGGCCGTCGAACGCCGTGTGACTTTGATGGATTTTGGACAATCCGAGATCACATTCTCGCCCCATTTTTCCGGGTTAATTGGGGGACAGATGCGATTATTTTTCTCGTCTCGGTATTGGGTTTGTTATGCCGTACAATTCGGCCCTCGCACGCAATATAGGCACCGCAAGCATTATGGTTGCGGCGTTCTCTGTCGCGCTGGCATTGGATTGGCAGCAGACAAACCGCGTCCAGGCCGACCAGCGACTGGCCGTGTCCGAAGCCATCAACGGGTTCCGGTCTGCGCTTGAGCAGGCCATCCAAGAAAAGATTCTCGTGACCGAAGGCTTGGCGGCCACGGTTGCGGCGCGCCCGGACATCACACAGCAAGAGTTCCTTCGCGCTTCGGGGCGTCTGGTTCACCATGTTGATGGTGTCATCAGCGTCACTGCCGCGCCCGGGCTGGTGGTCGAGATGGCTTACCCGTTCAGTGCCAGCCACGACGCCGTCGGAACGGATTTGCGCGAACGTGCTGACATGCTGGACGCCGTCGAGCAGGCCATCGCCACCCGACAGACGTCGCTGTACGGGCCGGTCGATCTGATCCACGGCAGCCGGGGCTTTGTCACCAGCGCCGCGGTCATCGAATTCTACGCCGAGGCTTTCCGGTCCGATTTCTGGGGCGTGGTCTCCATCGAGTTTGATGCCGCCAGCTTGTTTCAGGTGGCCGGTCTTTCAGGTGGCGACTCCGGTTTCGATTTCATCGTGCAGGATGCCGACGGTGCCCCCATCGCAGGGACGCTGGGCGTCCTGACGCGGTCACCGTCAAGCACCGAAATTCGCGCGCCTGGCGTGGACTGGCGGCTCTCGATCTATCCTCAAGAGGGCTGGATCACAGCGCCACCAAACCGATTGCAGAACTGGTTGATCATCTTTGGGGCCGCCATGGTGGCATTGGCCCTGATGCGGGCTTTCCGATGGACATTGGATCGCAAGCACATGGCCGAGGCCCGCCTGTCAGAGGCCGTTGACGCCTTGGATGACGCCTTCTCGCTTTATGATGCCGACAGCCGGTTCGTCATGAGCAACCAGCGGTATCGCGAGCTTTATCCGTCGGCTGCCGACCTGATGGTGCCGGGCACCCACTTTTCGGACCTTCTCCGCCGGGGCATTGACACAGGGCAGTACCCGCTGGCCGAAGGTCGCGAGGAAGAATGGATTGCAGAACGCGTGGACGCGCAGCGCAATCCCGGCGAGGCGATGGAAACCCAACTGGCCGACGGGCGCTGGTTGCGCATAGTCGAACGCCGGACGGCGTCGGGAAACATCGCGGGCTTTCGGGTCGACATCACAGAGTTGAAACAGGCATTGGCCAGGTCTGAAGCGGCGAACGAGGCGAAAACGGAATTCCTCAACACCGTCAGTCACGAGTTGCGCACGCCACTTACCGTGATGCTGGGCTACAGTTCGTTTCTGCAAAACATTGACGCGTTGCCCAGTCACCGCCGCCTGATCGACAGCCTCAAATCACAGGATACGGTGCGGACCGCGAAATGCCTTGAGGAATTCGAAACCGAGATTGCGCGGTTTTCAGGCCAGATCGAGCTATCGGGCAAACAGCTTTTGGGGCACATCGCGGATATCCTCGATATGGCAGCGATCGAGCAGGGCACCCTCGATCTTCGACCCGAAGTGATTGACCTGTCGGATGTCATTGCGGACACCGTGTCCGACTTTGAAGACGACGCGGCGGAAAAAGGCATCGCCCTGTCGGCTGAAGGGGATCGGATGCTGGCCCATGCGGACCCGCGGCGCCTGCGCCAGATCCTGAAGATTCTGGTGGGCAACGCAGTGAAGTTCACGGACGAAGGATCGGTCCGGGTCGTCAGCAAAACCGTCAATGGACGCGCGTCCGTCGAGGTTATCGATACGGGCACCGGCATTCCAGAAGATCACCTCAACCACATATTCGAGCAATTTAATCAGGTCGATGCATCCAGCACGCGTCGGCACGGCGGTTTGGGCCTCGGCCTTCCGATCGCCCAACAACTGGCCGAACTGCAGGGCGGGGGCATCGTCGCGCGGAGCGTCGATGGCGAAGGTTCGGTCTTCACACTTGAACTCCAAATTCCCGAATCTGCTCAAGGGGAAGCTGCATGACTGCCCTTTTTCCGTCCAAGTCGAACCCCGACCGCGCCACCACGGGTGCGATTGAAAGGCTGATGCCAGCACCGGCAGACGCTCCCCCCAGTCCGGCGAATGCCCCGCGCCGCGAGGATACATTGATGCGACAGATCAAGCCGCTTTCGCTGTTCGCCCTGGTGCTGAGCAACACCACGATGGCGTTGGCCCTGACCACCCTGTTCTACCTGTGGATCCCGTCGATGGAAGGCGCGAGCTTCGGGCGGTTCCTGCTTTTGTTCGCGCTCACCTCGGGCCTCGTGGCCGTGATCACCGTCATGAGCATCGCCTACGCGCGCAGCATTGACCCGAAATATGCCCGGTTCATGGGGATCTGGCAGGAAGCCATCGATCTGCGTGAGCAGGCCCTGAGCGAACATACCATCGTCAGTGTTGCCGGCCCCGATGGCCGGATCACCGAGGTGAACCAGAAGTTCGTCGACACCTTCGAGTTTGAGCCCGGTGAGGCCATCGGCCAATGCCCGGCCGTTCTGTACGATAACCAGCACGACAACCCTGCCTATCGCGAGATCAGCGAGATCGTTTCGAACGGCGGCCATTGGGAAGGCGAACAGCGCCTGGTTTCGAAATCGGGGCGCCAGATCATCGTCCAGACGACGATTATTCCGCGATTCGACAAGGCCGGTCGCCATGTCGACAGCGTGTCCATCCGGACCGACCTGACCCGAGCGCGGGAAGAAGGGGCGCAAATGGGCCGGAACGCCGTGATCGAACGGTTGCCCGATGGCGTGATCGTCTATGACCCCGAGACGTTCGACATCATCTACATCAACAAGAACGGCCGCAAACGCCTCGGATGGTCGAACGAGGAATACAGCGGTCGAAACATGACCGACACGTTCAAGGTATTCGATCTCGATCTGTTCCGCCGCCATCTGGCCCCGATCCTGACCGGAGAGGAAAAAGAGGTGACTATCGAGGTGCTCCATGACACCGGTCCGGTGGAAATTCTGACCCATATGGATGAAGGCGCGGACGGACGCCCGAACCTGATTTCGGTGGTGCGGGACATCAGCGAGCGCAAGGAGGCCGAACGCCTGAAGCTGAGCTCGGTGTCGACGGTCAGCCACGAGTTGCGGACGCCCCTGACGTCGATCAAGGGGGCGCTGCGCTTGATCGAATCCGGCGTGTTGGGCCAATTGCCGGCCGAGATCGAAAAGATGGTGTCGGTTGCGCATCGCAACAGTGACCGGCTCTTGGATCTCGTGAACGATATCCTGTCGCTTCAAAAGCTCGAGTCGGGCGAAATGGCCTTCAATCTCGACACCGTCAATCTGGGCGACCTGCTGGACGAGGCCGCCGAGGCCAATGCCGGCTACGGCGAAGAGTTCAAGGTGAGCTTCGATGTCACCAAGCCGGATTTGCCGGCCTATGTGTCGGCGGACGCGACCCGGCTGATGCAGGTTCTGTCAAATCTCATGTCGAATGCGTCCAAGTTTTCACCCCCGGGCGGCAGCGTGCAGCTGTATGTCGAGGACCACGGCGCGGCGTGGCGGGTCTGCGTGAAGGACGATGGCCCGGGTATTCCGGTGGCCGCGCGAAAGACCATCTTCGACAGCTTCTTCCAGGTCGAAGACACGGCCGAGCATTCGCGCCCGGGCACCGGGCTTGGGCTGACGATCTCGAAGAAGATCATCCAGAGGCACAACGGCAAGATCAGCTTCGATACGGAGCTCGGGAAGGGCACCACCTTCTATTTCGATCTGAAAAAGAAGCCCTTTCCGACGGCCGTCATCGACAACACCCCCCATTCGGCTGTGGCCTAGACCCATGCATGCGGAGTGCGAAACGTGTCCGATCTGACCCACATTTTTCATGTCGATGACGACCAGGATATTCTGGAGATTGCGCGCGTGGCGCTCAGTGTCATCGACAATTTTTCCTTGCAGCAACACAGCTCGGGGCAGGATGCGCTGGACGCCATCGGTGATGCCAAACCGGATTTGCTGCTGCTCGACGTCATGATGCCGGGCATGACCGGCCCTGATCTTTGGAACAAGATCCGGGAGGCCCCCGGAAAATCAGACGTTCCTGCCATCTTCATGACTGCAATGGCCGAGGATGCCATGGCGGACGAGTTGATCGGGATCGGCGCGCTTGCCGTCATCACGAAACCCTTCGATCCCATGCAGCTTGGCGAACAAATTCGGACCGCGTGGGCCAAGGTCTGACGCTGTGCGGCTTTGGCCGGTTTCGCGCGGGCGACGTGGATCCCATAATCCGGCGGCGTGCAGGGGACGTTCTACCAGGGATGTGGGCTTCCGTCCGAGTTGATAAAGGCGCCGTTTGAACGGGCCAGCAGGCCCGTTTCGGCCAGGGTGACGATCCGCGTCGCAACTTCATCCGGGCTGAGATCCGCGCGACCGCCGCCCATATCCGTCTGCATCCATCCCGGGTTCAGGGCCACGGCAGACCGCCCCGTGTCGCCGAATTCCAAGGCCAGGCCGCGCAAGAACATGTTGAGAAGCGCCTTGGACCCTGCGTAGCCATAGTGTCCGCCGCCCGTCTTGCCCCCGATGGAGCCGAGCCAGGATGATATGCCCAGAACGGTTGCCTTCGGTGCAAGGATCGGAAGAAGCCGCGCGGTCAGTTCCATCGGCATCACAGCGTTGATCCAAAGCGACTCCGCCACATGGGCGCCCGAGAATTGCGAAATCGTGAAGGTCGACTGAAAGTATCCGTCGGGCGTCTTCCTGTCCTTGGGATTGAACCCCGCATTGTGGATCACGAGGTCGAGGGTCCGTCCGTCCGTCGCAAGCGCGTGCGCGCAAGATGCGACGCTGGCGGCATCGCTCAAATCCAGCGCATAGGTCGCGGCGCCTTCGATGGCGCCCCCTTGGCGCGTCGTTGCGGCGACGGACCATCCGGCCGCTTGGAAGGCCGTCACAAGCGCGGCGCCAAGACCGCGATTGCCGCCGGTGATCAAGACAGTTTTCATGTGGTGGTGTCCTTTGTTTAAGGGGTGGCACGCGGCCATAGGTGCGCCCGTGGGCTAGGCAAATTTGACGATGGCCGCCCCGAGCAGGACGCATCCTGCCCCAAGGGCCTTTGTCCAGGTGAGGGACGATTGGACAGCCCCGAACGCCCCGAAGTGGTCGAGGATCATCGCGGCGACCAATTGACCGGCGATGATCATGACCGCCGTGGTCCCGACCCCGAGCCGGGGGACCAGAAACACAACCGCCACGATATAGGCCGTCGCGATCAAGCCGCCGACCCAGGCCGTCACCGGGACGGCCCGCATCTCGGCCAGGTTGGGAAGCGGGCTGCGGAGCGCGACCAACAGCGCACAGACCGCAAGTGTCCCCACGACAAACACGCCAAGCGCCCCCAGATAGGGAGACCGCAGCGCGGTGCCCAACTGGCCATTAAAGGCCAGTTGGAGGGGAACAATTGCGCCGGTGGCCAGCGCCAAAAGGGTCAAGGTGGTGGTGTTCATGGTCCGCCCTACGCGCCGAGGGCCGCAATGACTTTGCGCGCTGCGGCCCCGGAACTGACTTGCTGCTGGCCGGTGATCAGGTTGCCGTCCCGCACCGCAAACTCGGCCAGAAGGCCGCCGGTCACAAAGTTGGTGTTCGGGAGCGCCTTGGCTTCGGTTTCGATCCAGAACGGCTGAATCTTACCGCCCACGGCATGTTCGGCATAGCGCTCTTCGGCGTCAGAGAAGCCGGTCCATGTTTTCCCGTCCACCAGCAGGGTGCCGTCAGACAACCGGGTTTTGAGCAGGATACGGGTTCCGTGGCAGACCGCGGCCGTGATCTTGCCGGACTCGTAATGCCCCGCGATCACCGACTGAAGGTCTGCATCGTCGACCATCGTCACCATTGGGGACTGGCCGCCAACAACGAACACGGCATCGAACGCACTCACGTCCAGATCGCTCAGACTTGGGGTATCCTTGATCAGATCGCGCGTCAGGGCGGCCTTCTTGAAGCCAAGCGAAATGATGTCATCGGCCGAGTAGCCGCTTTCATCCTCGGGGTCGGAATACCCGTCCGCCATGAGGTCGCCGCCTTCGGGCGACGCGATCGTGATGTCATAGCCGGCGTGGTTGAACTCCAGCCATGCGTGCGAGAGTTCCGCCCACCAAAAGCCGATTGGCCAACCGGTGACGGGTGAGGTGGCGGCGTTCGCCACAATCATCAGGACAGATTTGGTCATGTCAAAGTTCCTATGGATCAAGAGAGAGTTGGGGGGGTGGTGTCTGCCCAGGCGGGCAGGGCTTCGATACGGGCGAGCCACGCATCGACATTCGGAAAGTCGTGGAGGGGGAAAGCCGCGTTGGTGGCGTGTGTGAAATCGCCCGCAACGGCAAAATCAGCGACGGTAAGACGGTCGCCCACCAGCCAAGTCCGCCCATCCAGGGCTGCGTCAAGCACGCCAAGCAGATCGCGCAGCCGCGCCTCGGCAGCCGCCTGCCGCTCGGCGTCGGCAGGAATGCCGCGCACACGTTTAAAGTAGCCCTCAACGTGCAGCGGCACGACGGTTTGCGACAACTCGGTGCTCTGCCACATCATCCATTGCGTGATGCTGCCCCATTCCTGTGGGGTTGCCCCCAGAAGGTCATTGGGCGCCTGCGCCGCCAAATAGATCAGGACCGCGTTTGCCTCCCAGACGGCATAGTCCCCGTCCCGGATTGCGGGCACCTGACCCATCGGATTGATGTTTAGAAATTCTGGCGTCTTGTGCTCTTTCTCCTGCATCGAGAGCGCGATTTCTTCAACGTCGAGGGCCAGGTGCCGGGCCAGGGCGCGTGCCTTGCGCGCGTTGTGCGACATGGGCCAATGGTACAGTTCCATGAGTGCGTTCCTTCAATGTTCGAGGTGAGACAGCGAGAACCCGAACCGGCGTCCCAGATCGCCGCGGAGGGCGGTCCAGATCCACAGCATCGCAAGGTGTTCGAGGTGTCGGGCATTCGACAGTGGCCCGGCCGAGACGGGTTCGAACCCGGCATCCTCAGCCAGAGACAGGGCAACCGCACGGGCCTTGTCGTCGTCACCGGCGGCGAACATGACGGGCCGGTGTGCCAGGCGCGTGGGTGCGGCCAGATACTCCGCCCCGATCGTGTTGAAGCACTTGACGACCTGAGCCCCGGGCAGCGCCGCTTGGAGCGTTTCCGCGCCGCTTAGCGCCGGGCCAGATATCAGGTCGAGGCCGTGGTCGGTCATGCCGACTGGGTTGGTCGCGTCAATGACAGGCTTTCCGACCACCACGGGGGCCAATGCGGCGGCGACGTCGTCCTGAGCCGACCAAGGCGTCGCCAACACCACACCATCCGCCCAGGCCGCCGCATCCGCAACGGGTGCCTCGGTTGGGGCGGCGGGCGTTCGGACACCAAAGCGCAGATCGTGTTGGGCCAGCGACGCCGCCAAAGCCTGCGCAACCGCGCCACGTCCAATAATTGCGAGTTTCACGAGATTGCCTCCTTGCGCATCGTCTGACCGGACAGGTAAGGAGGCCTTGAGTTCAAATAAACTGAAATGAATTCATGGCTGATTTCGACAAAAATAAAATCAGGCGTTTGGACGGCACGCTGCTCCTCGTGTTCCAGGGTTTGATGCGGACCGGAAAGGCTGTGGACGTGGCAGCGCAACTGGGATTGACCAATTCGTCGATCAGTCATGCGTTGGGGCGGCTGCGCGACATCTTCGAGGATGACCTGTTTTTGCGCCGCCCCCACGGGTTGGAACCGACCGCTTATGCCAAGGAAGTGGCGGCAGATGTCGAGCACGCTCTAAACGCCATGCAGGCCGCTCTGTCGGATACCCATGCCTTTGACCCCGGCACGGCCGATCTGCACCTTCGCCTCTCGGCGCGTGACAGTGAAATCGCGGCAATCCTGCCGCAGATTTTGTCCGGTATTCGGTCTTCTGCGCCCAACGTGCGGGTGTCCGTCCGGTCCATGGGCGCCACTGATGCCGTGCGCGCGTTGCGAGGTGCCGACATCGACCTCGCGCTTGGGTTTTTCCGGCGGAACGCGCCCGACATCGATCAGCGGTTGCTGCGGCAAGAAGCGTACCTTGTGGTCGCGCGCGCGGGTCATCCGATCATGCGCCGGCCCATGACGCTGGCGGACTACAGGCAAGCCGATCATGTGCTGGTATCATCGGATGGAAGCCTGCGAGGCATCGTCGACGAGACGCTGGCGCAGCAGGGTCATAGCCGGCGCGTTGTGCTCGCGCTGCCGCATTTCATGCCGACCCTTGCCATGGTGGCCCAGTCCGACACCATTGCAACGCTCCCCGCCACTTTGGTGCGACGCTACGCGGAGACGTTCGACCTCGCCTTCCAGCCGCCGCCTCTCGACATTCGATCGTTCGATATTCGGGTTCTTTCCCATGCACGGGATCGTCGGAATCCCGCGATCCAATGGTGCGCCGAGCAGATCCTGAATGCGGGGCCGACGGCCGTGCCTTGAGGGTTGCTGTGCGCCGAGACCGTCAAGGCGCGGCGCGAAGTGCCATTCGGACCAGGGGGGAGTCGCGGCTCTGCGTTTTGGGAGGGTTTGTGTCTCGGATGGAGCGCAACGCTCCAGAAAATATATTTGAAACAGGGAATTGAGGGGGCGTGGTCAACTCTCACGCAATGTGAGGGATCGCTGTCCTTGCTTGCAGGCGCAAATTTCATCGTTGACTATGACACCGGTGTCATGACATCGGTGTCATAGACGGGCGAATCCAAACGCCTGCAGGGGAGGAATGCTGGTGGCCACGATTTACGACGTTGCCAAAGCGGCGGGCGTGTCGCCCAAGACCGTAAGCCGTGTGCTGAACGGAGATGCGCCGGTTTCGCAAAAGACGCGCGAGGCCGTTCAAACCGCGATTGCCGAACTTGGCTTCGTTCCCTCACATGCCGCGCGCTCCATGAAATCCAATCGCTCGGGCCTTGTCGGATTGATCACCGGCGCCATCAGCAATGCCGATGAGGTCGCGTCGCATGCCGGTCTTCCGGAACTGCAAATTGTTCAGGGCGCGCAATCGATCATCTCGGCGTCCGGCAAGACGCTGCTTATCTCGGACACAGGTGGGCGGCTCGACCGTGTGCCGGACCTCGTGCGGACGTTTCAGGAGCATCGGGTTGAAGGCATCCTGTATGTGGCGGATTTTCACAAGCCGTTGGAAGTGACCTTACCCGGCAAAGGCATTCGCAAGGTGCTGGTCAATTGTTTTGACGACGCGGGCACCCCGGCCGTCGTGCCCGATGATGAGGCCGGCCAATATGCCTTGACCAAATCGGTTCTTGCAGCGGGGCACCGCCGGATCGCGTATCTGACACTGGCCGAAGGTCAGGAGGCGACCCGTCTTCGGAGATTTGGGTTCCGGCGCGCGCTGGAGGAGGCGGGGATTGCCTATGACCCAACGCTCGTTCGAGCGACCGACCTGTTCGGTCGTCCCGGAGAGCACCAGCTTATCTGGGATGCCCTGGATCAGTTCTTTGACCGCGCCGACCCGCCCACAGTTCTTTTGTGCGGCAACGACCGACTGGCGATGGCCGTCTATGGCATACTGCGCAAACGCGGCATCTCCGTGCCCGAGCAAGTCTCGGTCGTGGGATACGACGACCACCGGTTGATCGCGGAAACGCTTTATCCATCGCTGACCACCGCCGAGCTGCCCTATCGCGCTATGGGCGCACGGGCGGCGCAGTGGCTGTTGGATTTGATTGCCGATCCTGCGGCGCCGGACGCTTCCGAACCTGCCCGCGTCAGCGGTCAGGTTCACCTGCGCGACTCTCTCGTCGCGCCAAGCGCACAGCACGACAACATCATCAATCTCAAAGGGAGGACTGAGACATGACACGCAACCTGACCCTGACGACCGCGCTTTGCGCCGTCGGCCTTGCCGTTCCGGCGGTGGCACAAACCGAGCTGAGCCTGTGGTACCACGGTGCCGGCAGCGCCAATGCCGAGGAGGCCCTGGTCAACCAACTTGTGGAAGAATTCAATGCCAGCCAAAGCGACTGGCAGGTCGTGATCGAGACCTTCCCGCAGTTGGCCTACAACGACGCCGTCGGGGCCGCCGCTTTGGCCGGCGAATTGCCCGATATCCTCGACGTTGATGGTCCAGTCATGCCGAACTGGGCATGGGCCGGCTATATGCAGCCGCTTGGCATCGATGACGCCATGTTGGCGGACTACCTGCCCGGCACCATCGGCCGCTGGAACGGCGAGGTTTACTCGGTCGGTCTGTGGGATGCCGCGGTCGCGATGACCACTCGGCGTTCGACGCTGGAGGCCTACGGCATCCGTGTGCCCACATTGGACGAGCCCTGGACGGGGGATGAGTTCACCGCGGCGCTGATGACCATCCGCGACTCCGGCGATTTTGAGTATCCGCTGGATCTGGGCATGGCCTGGCGCGGGGAGTGGTACCCCTATGCGTTCTCGCCCCTGTTGCAGAGCTTTGGCGGCGACATCATTGATCGTTCGACCTACCAGACCGCCGATGGGGTCCTGAACGGCGACGAGGCCATCGCCTTCGGCGAATGGTGGCAGATGCTGTTCGAAGAAAATCTTGCTCCGGGTACCAGCCAGGATGCCGCCGATCGCGATGCGGGGCTCCTGAATGGGACCTACGCCATTTCCTGGAATGGCAACTGGGCCGCACTTCCGGTGGTTGAAGCCTTTGGCGACGACGCGCTTTTCCTTCCAGCGCCTGACTTCGGCAATGGCTCGACCATCGGCGGTGCGTCCTGGCAATTCGGCGTCTCGGCCACATCCGAACATCCCGAGGGCGCGCGGGCCTTTATCGAGTTTGCCCTGCAGGATCGCTGGTTCTCGGCGTTCTCGGATGGTACGGGCCTGATCCCGCCGACCGCATCGGCGGCTGCCGACACCGCAAACTATGCCCCGGGTGGCGCGTTGGAGGTGTTCTATGGTCTGTCCGAAGCCCAGGCGCTCGTGCGCCCGGTGACACCAGGCTACATCGTGCAGGCGCAGATCTTTGAGGGAGCCCTGGCCGATATTGCCAACGGCGCCGATGTCATTGACGCCCTCGACGCCGCCGTCGACGAAATCGAAGACGATATCGAAGCCAACAGCGGCTACGGCCACTGATCCCGGACCCAATCGATCCAAACCCACCCCGGGGCCGCACTGGCCCCGGGGCCACAGGAGAGGTGCATCAAAATGGCGTCGAAACTGACCCGTTCCAACAAGGCCGGCTGGCTGATGGCGTTTCCGGGGATTGCCCTGATCGCAACCTTCATCATCTTGCCGTTCTTTCTGGCCTTTGCGTTTTCGCTGACCAACCAGCGCCTCGCCTCGCCAAACCCCACCGAGTATGTGGGCTTCGAAAACTATCGGGGTCTCTTGGGGCTTGCGATTTTCACGCTCGAGCCCGAGCGCGACGACAGCGGCGCGGTGGTGCGCGACGAAGACGGTGCCATTGAATATCCGCGCCTGCGAAACTTCACCCGCAACAACCCCGACTACCCGCATCTTGACGGCAAACGCGAATGGTTTGGCTGGCAATCCGGCGAAAACCGGACCGTCGTTTTGGCCTCGGATGTGGTGTTCATGAAGGCGCTCATCAACACGTTCTTCTTCGTAGTCATCGTGGCCCCGGTCCAGGCCGGGATCGCGTTGGGCCTTGCCCTGCTGATCAACCAGAAACTGCGCGGGATCAGCTTCTTCCGCGCCGTCTATTTCATGCCGGTCGTCGTCTCGATCGTCGTTGTGTCGCTGCTGTGGCAGTTCATTTACTCGCCCGGCGACGGGCTGTTGAACAACATACTTGGGTGGCTGAGCTTTGGCGCCTTCGAACCAAGGGATTGGCTTGGGACGACCTCCTCGGCGCTGCCGTCGATCATGGCAATGTCAATCTGGCAGGGGGTCGGATTCCACATGGTCATCTGGCTGGCGGGCCTTCAGACCATCTCGCCGACACTGTACGAAGCGGCGGAAATCGAAGGATCGAACAAGGTTCAGACCTTCCGGTACGTGACATGGCCCGGTCTTCGGAACACCGCCGTTCTGATCCTGATCGTGATCACCATGCAGGCCTTCGCCCTGTTCGCCCAAATTGACGTGATGACCGGGGGCGGGCCGCTCGATTCGACGCAGGTTCTGGTCTTCCAGGCAGTCGAGCGCGGGTACGAGCGCAATGACATTGCCGGCGGCTCCACGATCTCGGTGCTGCTCTTCCTGATCGTCCTGAGCATCTCGCTGGTCCAACGTTACCTCACACGGGAGAAGAACTGATGGCTGCCGTATCCCAAGACAATCGCGGCCTGCGCCTGGCGACGCGCTATGCCGTCCTCCTGCTGGTCGCCGTGATCTTCGTGTTCCCGCTGCTGTTCATGGCGATGTCATCCCTGAAGCCTGACCAGCAACTCTTGAATGACACCAACAGTTTGCGCGCCTTCCTGCCGGTGGGTGATATCTCATTGCAGAATTACTGGGACGCGTTCGACCGTGCGCCGATTGGGGTGTTCGTGCTGAACTCGGTGCTCGTGACCGGCGCGACGGTTTTGCTGACGCTTTTCGTCTGTTCGCTGGCGGCGTTTTCCTTCGTCTTTCTTGATTGGAAAGGGAAGGAGATCATCTTTTCGATCCTGCTGGCCACCCTGATCATTCCTTATGAGACCATCTTCATTCCGTTGCTCTTGATGGCTTCTCAATTGCCCTGGATCGGGACGGAGGGTCTCGAAGTGGGGTGGCTCAACACGTACCGCGTCCAGATCATCCCCTTCATCGCGGATGGCCTGTCGATTTTCCTCTTCGTGCAGTACTTCCGCGATCTGCCGAAGGAATTGATCGAAGCCAGCCGCGTCGAGGGGGCAAGCTGGTGGCTGATCTACCGCAGGGTTGTCATGCCACTCTCGGGCCCGGTCATCGCGACAGCGGCGATCCTGAAGTTCCTGTTCATGTACAACCAGTATCTCTGGCCCCTCATGGTGGTTCAGGAAGAAGCGATCCGCCCCGTCATGGTGGGCCTTGGATACTTCACCGATCAATTGAACGTGCCCTGGGGCGAGGTGATGGCCTACCTGACCATCATTACAGTGCCTGTTCTGGCCTTCTATCTGTCGCTTCAACGCGTCTTCATCGCCTCGGTGGCATCGACTGGAGTAAAGGGCTGATGGTACTTGCACTGACCGATAAATGGATCTGGGACAGCTGGTATGTCCGCGACGGCGCGCTTTGGCATTGTTTCTTTCTGCAGGCGGACAAGTCCATCGGGGATCCTGAACTGCGCCATTGGAATGTCTCCTACGGACATGCCACCAGTCGCGATTTGGCCAATTGGGATTACCTTGGCACCTGTTTTCAACCCGCAGCAGGTCCGGCCTGGGACGATTACACCACCTGGACCGGTTCGGTCCTGCAGGGCGAAGACGGACTGTGGCACCTGTTTTACACCGGCACGAGCCGCGAGGAAGATGGCAAGCACCAGCGCCTTGGCCACGCCGTTTCGACCGATCTGCACAGCTGGGAAAGGGTAGGGAGCGGTCTGATCCTCGACATCGACGACCGCTATGAAGAATTCAAGGAAGACCGCTGGCATGACAGGGCCTTCCGCGATCCGTGGGTGATGCGCGATCCCAATGGGGACGGCTGGTTGATGTACTTCACAGCGCGCAAGGCGGGTGTGCCCGGCTGGCTGGACGCAGGCGCCATCGGGTTGGCTACATCGCCTGATCTGTATGACTGGACGCTGCAGGATCCGGTCTTCGTCGGTGGCTTTGGGGAGTTGGAGGTCCCGCAAGTGTTCGAGCGGGATGGGCGGTGGTATTGCCTGTTCTGCACGAATGAGCGGTTCTGGACGCCCGGCGCGGTCGAGATCGTTGGCGGCGCGCCGATGACGGGCAGCCACTACCTCGTGGGGGATGGACCACGCGGGCCCTGGACGGTGGCGCCCGGTCCGATGCTGGACGGGGCTGATCCCGTCAACCGCTATGCGGCGCGCATTGTCGAGACCGGAGAGGGCATGAAGCTGATGGGCTTCAACTGGTTCGATCGCGATACGGGCGCATTCATTGGACAAATCGACAACCCGGTGGACGTCCGCGTCGAACCGGATGGGCGTCTCACCCTGGTGGACGCGGCTTAAGGGAGGAATGGGAACATGGCGGACGTACTGCTGAAAGGCATCAAGAAGAGTTATGGGGTCGTCGACGTCATCAAGGGTGTCGACATCGAAATCAACGATGGTGAGTTCGTGGTCTTCGTCGGCCCGTCCGGCTGCGGAAAGTCGACCCTTTTGCGCATGATTGCGGGGCTCGAAGACATCTCTGGCGGCACACTGGAAATCGGCGGCAGCGTCGTGAACGAAGTGCCAGCGTCGCAACGCGGCATCGCCATGGTGTTTCAGTCCTACGCAATCTTCCCGCATATGACGGTGCGCGAAAACGTGGCCTTCGGTTTGACCATCGCCGGTGCATCCAAGGCAGAAAAGGACGAAAAGGTCGCCGAGGCCGCGCGCATTCTGCAGATGGAGCATCTCTTGGACCGGCGCCCGTCCCAATTGTCGGGCGGTCAGCGCCAGCGGGTCGCCATCGGTCGGGCCATCGTGCGCCAACCCGAGGTGTTCCTGTTTGACGAACCGCTGTCGAACCTCGATGCCGCCCTGCGGCTGGATATGCGGATCGAGATCGGGAAACTTCACAAGTCGCTCAATGCAACGATGGTCTACGTCACCCACGATCAGGTCGAGGCCATGACGCTGGCCGACAAGATCGTGGTGCTGAAAGACGGGTATGTGCAGCAGGTCGGTTCGCCCATGGAGCTGTATCACCGGCCCAAGAACCTGTTCGTGGCCGGGTTCATCGGAGCACCGTCGATGAACTTTCTGGATGTCGATGTTGTCTCGAAGGAGGGCGACATGGCGCGGGTGCGGTCGGATCTTGTGTCCGAGTTCGCAGCGCCAGCGTGGCGCGCCGACGTGCCGTCTTCGGGGCGGGCAACCTTAGGAATTCGCCCGCAGGATTTGCACCCTGTTGAAACCGGTGGCGTTCTGCAGGGCACAGTGACCCTGGCGGAACGTCTGGGCACAGAGACTGTGGTCGATATCGCGTTGAAGGACGGGACACGCATTTTGGCATCTCTTGCCGAAGATCGTATTTTCACGCCGGGCGAGGAGATCTCGCTCGATTTCGATCATGCGCATGCGCATCTTTTTGCCCCGGCGACGGCCGAAGAACAGGCCGCCGCACAATCCGCAGCATGAGGGCCCGATGACGGAGAAACCGCTTCTCATACTCGATCAGCATTTTCGCAAACTGGAGGAACTCTTCCGGCCCGAGGTCTATGCGGAATTGGCCGACATCTGTCGGATCGAAGGCGGACAGAATTGGGCGATGGACCCCGACCGCGTCGACGCCCTGATCGATCAGGCGACGTTCCACGTGGCAGCCATGCCGCGCCTGTCGCGCGCACAGATCGCACGGGCGACAGCCCTCAAGGCTGTGTTCGAAGTGGCGGGCGGGTTCAACGAGGGTTTGGACTACACGGCCTGTTTTGAGCATGGGGTCGAAGTGCTGTCCTGCGCGCCGGGGTTCCGCCAATCCGTGGCAGAAATGACCCTGGCCATGATCTTGGCGGCAGGGCGCGGACTGGTGGATGAGCACGAAGCGTTTCGCGCCGGAAATGAGCGGTGGCTTGACGATTGGGACGGGCGTGACTTTTCCCTGTTTGGCCAGACTGTTGGGTTTATCGGGTACGGCCAGATCGCCCGGGAAACGCACCGCTTGATCGCACCGTTCTCGCCGCGTGTCATGGCCTATGATCCGTTCTTGCCCGCTGATGTGCCAGGGGTTGAGAATGTGGATCTCAATGATCTCGTGGCGTCCTGCCGGGTCGTCGTCGTTGCGGCCGTCCCCTCGGAAGAAACGCATGAATTGCTCAGCGCCGAATTGATCCAGTCCCTGCCCAAGGGGGCCCTGGTGGTGGTCATCAGCCGGGCTTGGTGCACTGATTTTTCAGCACTGGTCGAGGCCGCGGATGCCGGTCACATCCGTCTGGCCACCGACGTGTTTCCCCATGAACCTGTCGCCAAGGATGACCCGTTACGCCGGAGCACAAACATCCTGTTTTCCCCCCACCGGGCCGCCGCCGTTCCCGGCGGGCGTCACCCGATCGGGGACATGCTTCTGGCAGATGTGAAGGCGATCCTCGCTGGGGAACCGGCGCGTCAGTTCAAAGCGGCGGATCCGGCCCAGATTGCCAGCATGGTGGCCGCGCAGGTCGGCATGGCGGCGCAGTGACCCAGTTCCGATGGGGCATCCTCGCCACTGGCAACATTGCGTCGTCGATGGCGGCCGCGTTGCGGCATGTGCCGGACGCGTCGCTGCTGGCCGTCGCGTCGCGGCGACAGGAGGCGGCTGATGCGTTTGCGGCGCGATGGGGCATTCCCAAGGCGTATGGCACGTATGAGGCGCTTCTCGCCGATCCCGAGATCGATATCGTTTACGTCGCGACCCCCAACGCCCTGCACAAGGACAACATCCTCGCCGCCCTCGCTGCGGGGAAGCACGTTCTTTGCGAGAAACCCCTGACAACCTCAGCCGCCGACAGCGCGCTGTGCGCTGAGGCGGCCCGAAAGGCTGGATTGTTCCTGATGGAGGCCATGTGGACCGCCTTCTTTCCGGCCATGATCAAGGCGCGCGCGTTGATCGCGGACGGCGCTATTGGCGAAGTGCGCCACTTGACGGCAAATTTTGTGTCCTACCGGGACCTTGAGACGTTCCCGAACCTCTTTGATCCAAGCCTGGGTGGCGGGGCGAGCCTTGATCTGGGCGTCTATCCCATCACGGCGGCCTTGCTTTTGGCCGGACCGATCGAGGCGGCGGCGTCGACGGTTTTACGCGGCCCAACCGGTGTCGACGAGATGGTCGGCGTAACCGCCCGTCATGCGTCCGGGACGATGTCGCATCTGTCGTTTGGATTTCGGGTCGAAATGCCAATTTCCATCCATGTGACTGGCGATCTGGGCGTGCTGGAGGTGCCGAACGAGTTCCATCATCCGGAAAGACTCATCCTGCGGCGCGGGGATGGCGAGGAGATCATCCATCTTCCCGCGCTTGGAAACGGCTACGCCCACGAAGCGATGGAAGTGCAGCAGTGCATTGCCAACGGAACCGGGGAAAGCGCGGTTTGGCCTCTGGAAACCAGTGTCGAGATTGCGCGGCTGCTTGAAGCGGTGAAAGCGGGCTGACCAAGCCGCATGGGCGCAGTCGGTCGGCGTTCAATCCTGCGCCATTTGCCTCTGAAGGACGGCCACGTTGACGGCAAGCCCGGGCAGGAGCCATTGGAACAGGCGGACCGTGTTGAGGATGTCCTCCACGGGTCCGTCGCGGCGGGCGGCGTCGGCCAATTGATCAGGTGTTACACGCGCGGGGTTCGGCAAGGCGCAGCAAAGCGCATCGGCCAGATCATGCACCGAGTGCACCGAGGCCGCATAGCCGGGTGACGTCACGCGTGTGCGCAAGTCGAGCCACGCGATTTCAAGGTAGCTCGGCCAGCGGGCGAGGGCGCGATAGTCGGTGTTCACAAACGGCAGCCCGAGGGTGGATTTGATATCGCCGAAATGGGCCCGGGTCTCCGCGCTGGCGTGGTGCGGTTCCATCAACGGTGGTTTGGGCGCTGCCGGGGCCATGCAGGGTGCCCCGGGATCACCACCGACGTCCCACCGGTGCCCTTCCAGCAGGCGCCGCGCCACCGTCGCCATCAGGATGTAGGGCATGTTGCCGGCGGCAAAGATCTCGATACAAGCGCGGATATCATCCGCTTCCCGGGCCCCGTATCCGAGGGACGTGAGCGACGCCTCGATCTTGGTTGCACCCAAATTGGCGGCCTGCGCCTCGGCCGCGCGCTGCACAGCGGTGCAGGCGTCCCCAAACCGTGCATGCCCGACCAAGGGGTCCAACGCCGCCCAGAGCGTCCGGTAAAACGTTGGGTAATGCGCGAAGGCCATGGCGACGACACCCATCCATGGCACGCCAAGACCTGCCTTGGTGCGGGCATACACCTCGGCCAAGGGGCCGGTTGCGGCGTATTCCGGCACCGGGTGAATTGCGGGGATGGGATCCGGCTTCAGCCGCGGCAACCGGTCAGTCATGGCCCTGCAACTCTGCCGGCAACCCCTCGCTCCACTGGCGCAATTCGTCGAGGAACCCCAAGGCCGTGCGGCCAAACTCGGTGATCTCGTATTCGACCGAGACCGGCGCGCTGTCGATCACCTCCCGGGTGACCAGACCTTGGGCTTCCAGCTGCCTGAGGCGTTCCGTGATCATCTTCTTGCTGGCGCCGCCCACCATGCGGGCGAGATCGTTGAAGCGCACCGGCCCGTCTTTCAGATGCCACAGGATCGAGCCGGTCCATTTGCCGCCGATGATGCGCATGCCCCGCTCGATGGCGCAGGGCGTGAGGCACGCTTCCTGAACGGTGCGCCGTCCTTTGGCGTCTTCCTGGATCCGGGCACGCATCTGCAAAACTTCCTCGGATAGGTTACCAAAAGTATACTGGTTGAATTTCGTTCTCTTGGCCTGCACCTTCATCCCCAACGCGCATCCCGTCAAGGACGCGCGCCGAAACCCACCCCAGTGCCCTGTCCAAGAGACCTGCCATGCCGTCCCCTGACATTCATCTGTATACCGCCGCCACGATGAACGGCTACAAGCCCGTCCTGTTCCTCGAAGAAGCCGGTGTGCCATACGATCTGACCTTCGTGGATTTCTCGAAATCGGAACAGAAGGCGCCGGACTATCTGAAGCTGAACCCGAACGGGAAGATCCCGACCATCTATGATCGGTCAGAAGGGCGCGCGATTTTCGAGTCCGGCGCGATCCTGTGGCATCTGGCCGAGAAATACGGGCAGTTCCTGTCGGACGATCCCGTGGTGCGGTCGGAAACGATGCAATGGCTGTTCTTTCAGGTTGGCCATGTCGGCCCGATGATGGGGCAGGCGATGTACTTTCAGCGCATCGCGGCCCCCAACGGGCAGGTCGAACCGTTTTCGATCACGCGCTATGTCAATGAATCTCGACGCATTCTCGAGGTGCTCGACACACGGTTGGCCGGGCGGGACTTTTTGGTGGGGGACTACTCGATCGCCGACATGGCGACCTACCCGTGGGCCCGTGCATTCCCCTGGGCCCGGGTGGAGGTAGACGACCTGCCCAATTTGACGGCATGGTTCGATCGGATTGATGCGCGACCGGCTGTGCAAAAGGCCCTCACCATTCCCAAGGCACAGCCACAATTCTGGGATGCGACGGCCGATGCCAGTGCATTCCTGAAGGAAAATGCCGCCCGGTTCTCGGGTGATGTGAAGAAAGGCTGAACCATGAACGAAGCGGTGGCCCCCATTCGCGTCGACATCGTGTCGGATGTGGTGTGCCCATGGTGCGCGATCGGCTACGCTCAATTGGCACGCGCCAGCGACGAGACCGGGATTGCGCTGGATGTCCATTGGCACCCGTTCGAACTGAACCCGGACATGGCGGAAGACGGTGAAAATCTGCGGGATCATCTGGCGGCGAAGTACGGCACGACGCCAGAGGAGTCCAAGAAGGCCCGGGCCCGGCTGACCGACATGGGCGCCGCCCTTGGCTTCACCTTCTCCTACGCCGATGACATGCGGATGTGGAACACATTCCGCGCGCATCAACTGATCGAATGGGCGACCGAGCGGGATCGCGGTCATGACATGAAGCTCGCGCTGTTCGAAGCGTTCTTCACCCGCCGCGAGAACGTCTCGGATATCGAGGTTTTGTCCAACGTGGCCGCATCCATCGGCTTGGATCACGTCGCGGCTCGGAACGCGCTGATGTCCGGCACACTGTCCGCCATGGTTCGCGAGAAAGAGCGGTTCTGGACCAGCCGCGGCGTGCAAGGTGTTCCGGCGATGGTGTTCCAGCAGCGGTATCTCGTCAGCGGTGCCCAAGGAGAGGGCGTCTATTCTGACATTCTGCGCCAACTGCGATCCGAGGCGGCGGCCTAGGCACACACGCAAAAGGGGGGAGGAGGAACCCATGTCCAAAGCACAAGTGATCCACAAGCTTGGCCCACCCAGTGCCATGCAATGGGAAGATTGGGCGGTCCCTGATCCCGCGCCCGGGGAAGTGCGGCTGCGGCATACGGCGGTCGGCGTGAATTTTGCGGACACCTACCATCGGGGTGGCATTTCCCATCCCTGGCCTGTGCCCGAGCCGCCGGTTGTCATCGGGTTCGAGGGGGTCGGCATTGTCGAAGGCGTTGGAGCGGGCGTGACCGATTTTCAAACCGGTGACCGTGTGGCCTACGGCATTCCCCCGTTGGGCAGCTATGCCGAAGTGCGCAACTACCCGGCGGACAAGTTGCTCCATCTGCCAGACGGGCTGGACGACAAACAGGTTGCGGCGCTCCTGATGAAAGGGATGACCGCGCACTACCTGCTGCACCGCACCTATGCTGTTCAACCGGGCGATACGATCCTCGTCCATGCTGCCGCGGGGGGAATGGGGCTGATCCTTTGTCAGTGGGCCAAGGCGATGGGGGCAACCGTCGTCGGCACGGTTTCAACCCATGAAAAGGCCGAGGTGGCCCGCGCGGCGGGGTGCCACCATCCGGTGGTTCGATCCGAGCAAAGCTTTGTCGATGTCGTGCGCGACGTCACCGACGGTGAAGGCTGCGCGGTGGTCTACGAAGCAATCGGCAAGGACACGCTTCAGGACTCGCTCGACAGTCTGCGCCTGATGGGGGTGTGCGCCGCCTACGGTCATGTGTCGGGCCCCCCAGACCCCGTGGACATCATCCAAGACCTCGGGCGCCGCGGATCGCTTTTCATCACGCGGCCCGCGATCATGCATTACGTGGCCAAACGCGCAGATCTGGAGTGGACAGCCCGCGACCTGTTCAAGGCGATCGGAGACGGCATCCTCGATGCCAACATCAACTACGAATATCCGTTGAAAGATGCCGTCGCTGCACATGAGGCGATCGAGTCTGGCAAGACCCTCGGGGCGACGGTGCTGCTTCCCTAGTGTGGCGCTGCCTCATGCGGGTCGGGCAAATGCCTCCAATTCGGCGCGCAGCCACGCGTCGAACGCCCGGGACGCGGGCGTTGTCCCGTGTTCGGGTGGCGCGCTGAGGAAATAGGCCTCAGACAGGGCCGGCGCATGGTCGAAGGGGCGCACAAGCGCACCACTGGCCAAAAGGTCCGACGCCAGCGTGTCGTGGATCATGGTCAACCCGGCGCCATGGCGCGCCGCTGCCACGGCAATCACGAAGGTTGAGGCGAGCGTCACGGTCCCCTCTGCCTCGAAGGGTATTCCTTGCGACTTGAACCACGTGCCCCACGACCCGGTAAGCCCGACGCAATCCATCAGAACTGCGGTTTCAAGGTTCACCTGTCCATCTTGGTAGGTCGGTGTGCAGACTGGAAAGAACCGCTCATGCGTCAGCCGTTCGTCCGAGGCGGACATGTCTTCGGGACGGCCAAACCGGATCTCCATCGTTGCATTCGTGGCTTTGCGCTGTGGGTCCCAAATCGGGGTGACGATGTTCAGCACAAGCCAGGGATGCGCCGCGTAGAGGCGTTTGAGACGCGGGGCAAGCCACAGCACCGAGAACGCCATATTGCAATGAAGCGTCAGATTCCGGCCCCGGTCACCGCCGGTAAACGCGCGTGTGCCGCTGGCAAGCATATTGAAGGCCTCACGCACGACCGGCAGATAATTCGCCCCGGCTTCCGTCAGCTCGATCGCGCGCGTCTTTCGCAGGAATAGGTCGCGGCCCAAAAAGGTCTCGAGGCTGCGCACATGCTGGCTGACCGCCGATTGCGTCAGGTTCAATTCGCCCGCCGCCCGCGTAAAGGACAAGTGCCGGGCGCTGGCATCGAAGGCGCGTAGCCAATTCAGCGGGGGCAATCCGTCGGTCTGCATACTAAGCATCATCTATGCATAAGTTTGACTTATGTATTAGCCTTGAATCCATTGTTTGTCAGCCCGGCAGAGGGTTTCTATGCCTCACAGGGCAGGATCGAGGGAGGCGCGACATGCTGGATCAACGACAGACCGCAAACCTGACCCATTGGGAGGAGCGGGTGGATATGGCCGCCGCGTTCCGATGGACCGCACGCCTGAACATGCACGAGGCGGTTGCGAACCATTTCAGTCTGGCCGTGAACGACGATGGCACGCAGTTCCTCATGAACCCAAATCAGAGGCACTTTGCGCGGATCAAGGCCTCGGACCTGCTGCTGCTCGATGCCAATGACGCAACCACGATGGATCAGCCCGATGCGCCGGATCCGACGGCCTGGGGCTTGCATGGCTCGATCCATCGCCACTGTCCCCACGCGCGCTGCGTCATGCATGTGCATTCGATCCACGCGACGGTCTTGGCCAGCCTCGCCGACAGCACGCTGCCGCCCATCGACCAGAACACTGCGACCTTCTTTCGACGGACCGTCATCGACGAGGAATTCGGGGGGCTGGCCTTTGAGGAAGAGGGCACGCGCTGCGCTGGCATGCTGACCGACCCGAAGGTCAAGGTCATGATCATGGGCAACCACGGGGTTCTGGTGATCGGCGACACCGTCGCGGACACGTTCAACCGGCTCTACTATTTCGAGCGCGCCGCCGAAACCTACATCCAGGCGCTGCAAACCGGAAAACCGCTGCGGGTCCTGTCCGATGAAGTGGCCGAAAAGACGGCGCGCGAACTTGAGGACTATCCGGGTCAGGCCGAGCGTCATCTGGACGAACTGAAAGCCATCCTCGACGAGGATGGATCGAACTACGCGAGCTGACGGATGCCAGACTACGTGCCGACCAACGCCGCCTCGTCCGGTGTCAAACTGGACAAGAAAACCCTCAAGTCCATTGCCGCACGCAGTGATCGGCCCGGTCTGATCTGGCTGGCGCAATGGGCCATGTCGCTGGTTGCGACAAGTGCGCTTGTCTGGGTCTCCCTCGGGACGGCGTGGATGTGGCCCGCCATGCTTGTGCATGGCGTTTTCCTGTCGGTCCCGGCCTATTCCGCCAGCCACGAGACCGCGCACGGCACGGCGTTCCGCACCCGGTGGCTCAATGAAACCGTGCTTTGGGTGACGTCGCTTCTGTACATGGAAGAGCCGCTGCACCGGCGCTACACCCATACAAATCACCACACCCACACATGGCATGTCGGCAAGGACAGCCAGATGCCCTTTGACACGCCCATGGGGTTTGGCGGGTGGATTGCCGAAATCACCGGTCTTGCGCTGTTGCGGTTTCACGTCTCGGTCTTCTGGAACCTTGCCATCGGTCGCTACACCGACACCATGCGCATGGTCGCGCCCGAGCATGAGCTGCCAAAGATGAGCCGCAATGCCCGGATCATGTGTGTCGTCTACGCGGCGGCCATCCTTGCTCCGGTCTTCGGGGTTTGGTGGCCGATCTGGTTTTTCGTGCTGCCCCGTGTGCTTGGGGCGCCTGTGATGTTGTTGTTCACGCTCATCCAGCATGTTGAGTTACAAGAAAATTCACCCTCCATTCTGGACAGCACGCGGTCGTTCCGGACAGGGTGGTTGGGCCGGTTCCTCTACATGAACATGAACAACCATGTCGAACATCACCTCTATCCGCAGGTGCCGTTCCATGCCCTGCCGCAACTGGCGGAGGCCGTGAAAGATCAATTGCCCGAGCCTGATCCCGGGTTCTTCCAGACCAATCTCGAGGTGTTAATCGTCGTTCTGCGCCGGTCTCTGGGGTTGCCCACCAAGGCCCCGAGCATTCGACAGGCGCCCCATATGATCACCGATGGCGGTCCGGTCGTCCGCGTCGCACAAAGGACAATGTGAGATGAAGCGCATCTATGATTTCAGCCGCAATCCTGCCGCGCGCAATTTCACGGTTTCGGACCTGAAGGCGTTGAAAGGGTCAGACCGCAAACTGTCGATGGCGAACCCGGCGGACCGCGACCAGATCCGCGCCTGCGTGGAGGCCGGGATCGATCTGTTCGTTGTGGGGACGGATCAGATGGAGGACGTGCGGGAACTTGCCCCGACCCATTTCACGGGCGTGGGATCGAGCTGGGCACAATTCGGCTCGGATGATGAGATCGTGGCCCACGCTTTCGAGGCGATGCGCCGGGGCGCGGACATGTACTACACGCTGCGGTCGTTCGATGTGATGGAACGCATGGCGCGCGAAGGCATCCCCGTGCAAAGCCATATCGGTCTGATCCCGACCTTCAGCCACTATTGCGGCGGTCTGCGGGCGTTCGGACGCAAGGCGGACGAGGCCATGCAGATATGGGAGACGCTCAAGCGGATGGAGGATGTCGGGGTGTTCGCCGTCGAGGCGGAGTGCATCGCCGAAGAGGTGCTGACGGCCATCAACGACAAAACAACCGTGGTCACCTTTTCGCTTGGCTCCGGCCCCGGGGGCGACGCGATCTTTTCGTTTGTTGCGGATGTCTGCGGCGAGGCGAGCGAGGAAGACACGCCGCCCAAGCACGCCCACGCTTTTGGGAATGTCGGGCGCCTGCACACACAAATCCATGAGGAACGCGTGGCCGCCCTCGGGGCTTTCCACAGCGAGGTTGCCGCCGGCAAGTTCCCCTACGCGCCAACCAATATCGGCATGCATCCCGGAGAACAGGACAAGTTCCTCGAGGCCTTGGATGCCTGGACGTCCCCCCACGCGTGACGCCATTGCCCCACCAAAACTGCCTGTGAAGGAGCCGCCCCATGAGCACCTGGATCGACGCCTGCGCGACGGACGACATTGATGAAGAAGACCTGATTGCCTGGGAGCATGCGGGCCGGCGCTATGCGATCTACAACACCGACAAGGGCTACTTTGCATCCGACCTGATGTGCACCCACGAAGACCAAAGCCTTGAGGACGGGTTGGTCATTGACTGCGTTATCGAATGCCCCTTGCACGGGGGGCGGTTCGACATCTGCAGCGGAAAGGCCCTGTCCTCACCCGTGACGGTGGATCTCGAGACCTATCCGGTCAAGGTCGAAGGCGGTCGTGTTTTTGTGCAGGTTCCGCCTGCGGCGTGACGATCCGCAGGGCAGGGGTTTTGCGGGCGGAGCGGCCTGTGTTGCGCGGTCAGGCCGACCGATAAAGGATCGGGAATTGCGGCGCGTCAAACGGTGCGCCGTCCTCGTACTGAAGGTCGGGAAACGCGGGGGAAGTTGTCCCCGGGCGTTTGGCGAGAACCGCGTCGTCGCCCACCCACCGGATTGAGATCACCCGCCGCCGGCTGGGCGAGGCGTTGGCCGGCGCGCCGTGCAATGTGCGAAAGTTGAAGGCCACCGCGTCGCCCGGTTCCATGTCCCAGGCCAGGATATCCATCTGATCCTTGAGGGCTTCGACATCGGGCACGGCTTCGCTTGTGTCGTTCTGGAACAGGTCGGTGCCATCGAAGCGCTGCGGCTTGTAGTCGATCCCCCACCGGTGCGATCCGGCGACATACTCGATCGTCCGTTCGCGGGGCACGTCGTCCAAGGGCACCCAGAAGCTGACCGATTGGCGCCCCTCGCAGAGGTAATAGGGCTGATCTTGGTGCCAGGGCGTCACCACGGAATTTCCCGGCTCCTTCACAAGGATATGGTCGTGGAAAATGCGCGCCGTTTTCGATCCCATCAGGCGCGCGGCCAATTCTGCCATCGAACTGTCGCGGACCAATGCGCGGTAGCCGTCGAATTGATCCCACACGACGTAGTCCTGAAAGAAGGCCTGCCCGCCGTCATCCGGACGGTAGGTGCGTTCGCGCCAGCTTGGGTTGGCCATGTTTTCTTCGATCGCCGTTCGCGCGCCGTCGACAAACGCGCGAAACGCGCCTTTCAGAAGCACGGCGCCCTGCGACTGGAACGCATCAATCTGGTCTTGTATCAGCATATTGATCTCACGATGGGCGGGCGTTGCCGCAAGCTAGCTCAAGCGTCCGTAAAAGGTCATCCGGGCGCTCTCGGAAAGTTCGACCCCGGGCTCGGCATTGTAGGCCAGAACGGCCAGCATGCGGGTGGTGTCACTTTCGTTGGGCGAGACGCGGTGAATTGAATTGCGGCCTCGAAACAGAACAAGGGTTCCCGGCTCCATGTCGAGAACCTCCGGCCGCGTCACGCCGTTCAGCAGATCAGCAACGCCATCATAGTTCATGTCGCCGGCATCGGCATCACGCAAGTCTTTGACATACTCGAAGCGGCTGCCGGCATCCGGTTTCTGGATCAGCAGGGTGATCGCGAAAGACGAATTGTCGAAGTGCCAGCCAAGTTCCTGGCCCCGGTTGGCGTAGTGGATTTTGATCGACGACAGCGGGTCCGCATAGGGGTGCAATTCCGTCTCGCCGGTTGTCCGCAGGATGAAGGCGCGAAAGTCCGGATCATTGTAGAGCGTGCGCAACGGGGATGCAGACGACACAACGTCATCGCAAATGCATCCCTTGGACGAAATCACCTTTCGGTTCGCGGGGTGGGCGGTATCAAACTCTGGCTGATCCGGCGTAAGATACACCGAGTGGTCCTGCGCACAGAAATATGCCTGGTCTTGTCCGGCCAGCGCCTCGGCCTGCATGTCGGCCAGAGCGGTCGGCCGAATGAAATCGCGCAAGACCAGAACGCCGTCGTCATCCAGGGCGGATTTTGCCGATGCGCCGAAATCGGTGTCCGCGAGCGGGTAGCGCTCCAGGTCGACGATTTGGGAGATGTCCATGCGGGCGGCCTTCACATGCGTCGGTTTCAGAGGTCTGATTTAACCAATCCCGGGCGTGGGCGAAAAGCCCCATTTCAGGCGCAGCCGCGCAGCCCCCCTGAGGCGCGTGCTGAAAAAGGCCGCGCCCCGGGGAGGGCGCGGCCTGTGGGGACCGGAGAATTGGGTGTGTCCGGATCAGTTCATACCGGCAGCGGCAGCGCTCTGCTGTGGCTGATGCGTCGGGGTGCCAAGGACGGCAGTTTGCTCACTGCCCCGGTCGTCGTCGTCATCTTGATCCCGTCCGCGCGCCGGATCGTTCGGGCGGGGGAATTCGGTCTGCAGGATCGCGCGATATGTCGGGCGATCCCCGCCCCCAACCAGGATGCGGATGCGATCAAGCGCGCCCATCGCGCCGTTGGCGGCATGGTAATCGTCGCAGGCGTTCATACCGGCCTCTGCGCAGGAATCCGGATGCGCCGTCCCGTTACACGCTGTGATCACATGGTTGTAGCAGTCGGGAAGGGATGCGCCCGCGTTGCCGGCGTGGCTGGCCGTGGGGCCCAGACTGCTGAGTGCAACAGCAATCGCGGCAGCGCGGAGGGGAAGATGAATGCGTGTGTACTTGGTCATGGTGTATTCCTTTGGTGTGTGTCGGACCCGGCATGTGCCGTCCTATGCCTGTTGGTCGTGTGACCCGGTGAGAGGTTCAAAAATTTTTCCGCGGCACATAAAAAAGCCGCGCCCGGTCCGGGCGCGGCTGATCGGGTGTGGCGTGTTCCGACGCCACCGGGTGACCCGTCTTACGGGTTCGACGGAGGAACAATGGTCGTGCTCGGCGTCGCCGATCCCCCCGAGGGCGCATCATCGTCGTCATGGCGGTCAGTGTTGTTCGGACGTGGAAACTGCGTCTGCAGTACGGCGCGATAGGTGGGGTTGTCACCGCCACCGACGATGATGCGGATGCGCTCCAGCTCGCCCATGGCGCCGTTGGCCGAGTGGTAATCGTCGCAGGCGTCCATACCGGCTTGAGCACAGGAATCCGGGTGGGCGGTTCCGTTACACGCAGCGATCACGTGGTTGTAGCAATCCGGAAGCGATGCGCCCGCGTTGCCGGCATGGGCGGTGGTCGCGCCAAGGCTGCTGAGCGCAACGGCGATGGCAGCGGCGCGGAAGGGCAGTTGGATCAGGGTGGTCATGTTGTCTCTCCTTTGGGTTTGTTGGGCCCGGCGGTTGGCCGTCCTGTGCCCGTTGGTCGTGCGACCTGGAGAGGGGTTCAAAAAAAATGCGCCCGGTGGGCGCATCTTCTTCAAAACGTCAAAACAGTTAAAGTTCAGCAGGTTGGTGCTTGCACCAGACCCCAACCGAATTGGGCGTCGCGTCCAGGGTTTCCCAAGTCACGGGCCGCGCGCGCCAGCCGCTGTCGCGCCGTTGTCGTGGACACGTTCCCCATCCGCGCAACCATGGCGGCCACAATGGGCGCAGCATAGGATGTGCCGCTTTCGTACCGACCGCCGCTGCCCCCGGCCACGAACAGATCCACGCCCGGCGCTGCGAACTCGATATGGTCGCCCGTGTTGGCGGAGCGGTACAGACGCGAGGCTGCGTCAACCGCCGTGACGGCAATCACCCCGGGGTGGCCCGCAGGAAAGGCGGCGCGCGCAGAGCGGTCATTCCCGGCCGCGGCAATCATCACGGCCCCTCGGCCTGCCGCCGCCGAGAGGAGATCTGCCAAGGCCCGGTTCTGCGGACCGGCGAAGGACATGTTGACCAGCCGAACGCCGCGGGCAAGAAGCCGATCCAGCGCCGCGCCGATCAGCTCGACGTCCGACGCCGAGCTTCCGCCGTTTCGGCGAAAGGCGGCCACCGCGTGCAGGCGAGCGCCGGTTGCAAAGCCGGCAAGCGCGCCACTTCCATCCCGTCCGACGATCAAGGCTGCTACCGCAGTGCCATGACCCGCTGCGGCGTATCTCTGACCGTCGTTCAGCACGCCCTCGACGACGACTTGCGCGCCCGACAGGGCCGGGTGCGCGGCGTCCACTGGTCCGTCAATGACCCCGACCGTTACGGAACTGGGTGCGTCGCAAACGCCGGGGCCGGGATCGCCGACCAGCTGTGGTGCATAGAGCCGGGGCGCGCCTTGGGCGAAGCGATACAGGTGGTGAACGTCGATGACGGCCCCGGGTGCTGCCGCGTCCAGAACCTGTTGCGCGGCCGCCCGCCCCAGGCCGCGCGGCAGAATGAAGATCACGGCCTGGCGCCCAAGGGCGGTCAGGGCGCGCTGGCGCAACGGTTGCGCGCCCGCCGCCACCAATGCATCGACGGCCGCCTGCGCCGCGGCCGGAGGTGTCACGAGGATATATTCTGCGCGGCCATTGCTGTGAACGGCGTCGGAGCGCGAAACCGTCCGGTCGTCTTCGTCTCCGCCGCCGCCCCCGCCGCGACCGCCCCCGCCGCCCGCACCGCCGGTTGTCAGACCACCGATGCCGCCGGTGACGCCCCCGGTCTGGGACAGGGCCATCGTTCCGGACAACAGGACAACGAGACCGACCACGAAAAGACGACGAAACGCGAACAGACTACTCATCAACGATCCTTTGGGCGGACTCGACCACGCCCTCAGCCGCCAGAAGCAGTTGAAGAGCGGCGTCCGTGTCGACCCCTGGCAGGTTGGACACCTCGTACAAACCAAGCGCCGACGGACCGGCCACGAACTCCACGCCTGCGCTTAGCATCAGATCGCGGATCTCCTGTTCGCTGGCGTCCGGCACAAATGTGACCACGATGGCCGCTTCGGCGCCACCGCCGTCCCCGGCGAGGCGGAAGTCACTATCGCCCGACTGGGAAAGCAGGACCGCTTGCGCCACCCCGATGGCAAGCAAGACACCAGCGGCCACCTTCCACAGAAGGCTGCGATCCCGGCCTGCCTGAACGGGCGGGGTGGTCGTGGCCTCTTCGCGCTCGATGTCCCGCATCAGCCGGGCGAGGCCGAATTCCCCCGGGCTGCGCACATCACTGCTGTCCGCCTGCATCGTGTCCCGGATGGCGGCCAGTGCCTCGACCTGCGCCCGAAGCTCGTCATCCTGTTCCAGCGCCGCTTCGACGTCGGCCATTTCGGATGGCTCCAGTGTGCCGTTCACATAGAACGGAAGCAGGGCCTCGATGTCGTCTTTCGAAAGGGTCATGTCGCGGCCCTCCGGTCAACGAGCGCCGACAGGCAGCGCAACAACAGTTTCTTGGCGTGAAAGACCCGGGTCTTGATCGTGCCCTCGGGCACGTCCGCAACCTCAGCGATCTGGCCGTAGCTCATGTCCTCCCAGAACGCGAGGGTGATGGCCATCCGATGGTCTTCCTTCAGGGTGCCAAGGCAATGGCGGACATGCTCGGCCTCCTGACCTGCGGCCAAGCAGGCTTCGCCGTCAGGGGCGTCATCCGCCGTGTCGGGCGGCTCGTCCGTCAGGGCCATTCGGCCAGACTTGCGCATCCGGTCCACGACCTTTCGCCAGGCCATTGAAAAAATCCACGTCTGCACTTTCGATCTCCCCTCGAAACGTCCGGCGGCGCGCCAGACATCGATGAACACGTCATGGAGTATGTCGGCTGCCTCGTGCGGATCGTTCAATTTCGACAGGATAAATCTGAAAACGCTGGCTTCGTGGGCGCGATACAATTCGGCCATGGCCGTTCGGTCGCCTTGGGCGATCCGGGCGATCAGGGAAAGATCGTCGACCTGGGCCATACTGCCTGCACAAATCCTTTGGCGCGCGTTCGCAAACCCATATCACACCGAACTTTGCCTTGCACAGATGGCCTGACATCAACGCATGACGCGCGAACCGATACAGTCGCTAGGGCGTTGAGCCGCATCGCAGGCGACTTGTCTCAGTTCGCCGCTAGCGGTAATTGCGGCGCACAACACAACTTTGGCGCGCGCTGCCTGACGGTCTCCCCGTTGCCGCCTGACGCGCCCTGCAAGTGGAGGATCGGGACAATATCGGAACGCAATTATGAGCCGATGACCAAAGCCGAGGTCATCACCGCGCAGCGCAACTGGGCGAGATGTGTGACAGAGCAAGACGTGGAAAGCCTGCTTGACCTGTACGATTTCGGCGACCCGGACGCCCCCGTCCTTTTCAAGCCGACGCTTGCGGATGTGATCCGTCTCGATCGGGAGGGCGCGAAGGCTTATTTTGTTGGCGGCGATCCGAACTATCCCCAAGACAGCGGGTTTCTAAAACGCGGTTGGAAAACGGTCGAGTTTCAAAGCGCCGTTGGACCGATCCTCAAGGCCGGGGGCCTGGGATACAAGGATATGGGGCACTACACCTTTGTCGACGGGGACGGCAACGCGACCCGCGCAGACTACACCTTTGCCTATCACAAATTGAATGGGCGCGTGCTGATTTCCCTTCATCATTCCTCGCTGACGTGGTTTCCGCCGGTCGACTGACGCGCGGCGGACTGTTCAGAGTTCGAGATGCCGAATGCCGCCTGATATGTGTCCGGTGCACTGAGTGACTCCACGATAAATTGGGCGACGGCCCGCCGGGATACTGACATTCCGCCCTCGGGCGCCTTGTCGCGCGTCGCGCAGTAACGCGCGGTATCGGCGTCTGTCAGGAACCCGGGTCGGACCGACGTCCACTCCAAACCGGAAGATGCCAGCGTCGCCTCCATCTTCGTCGCGCTTCGGACGATGTGCGGGACGATGCTGCGCAGCATCTGGCCCACGAACGTCTGGTCCGGGAAGAGCAACGCCGTCGAAGTGACAAGGACACGCCGCAGCCCGCTTTCCCACCCGGCCTCGACGATCGCGTCCGCCGACCGTGGGTAGACGGATGTCGCAGCCCGGGTCGGCCGACGCCCACCCAACGTCGAGACGACAACGTCATGCCGGTGAAACACGGTCTTCAGAAAGGACGGATCGCACGGGTCTCCGACAACCACCTTCAACCGCTCATGAGAAAGGTTTGGAGCCTTCCCGGCAGAGCGCACGACAGCGGTGACATCGATCCCTTTTTCAAGCGCGATCTCCAGAACCAATCGGCCAGTGCGCCCGTTGGCGCCTAAGAGGACAAGTTTCATTGCATACCTTTCTTCGCTTCAGGTGTCCGGTCACGCCGGTTGGTCACTGTTTACCAATGCGAAATTCGGGTGTAATCAGTGAAACATGTTGGTTTAGTATGCATAAATAGGTGGTATTGGCCCGATGAACTGGACGTCAATTTCGTTTGACTGGAACCAGGCCCGGTCGTTCCTGGCGATTGCCGAAGAGGGCTCGTTGTCGTCAGCCGCGTCGGCCCTCAAGGTGACACAGCCGACAATCACGCGGCATCTGGCCGGTCTTGAAGCCGAACTCGGCGTCGCCCTGTTCGAACGCACGGGCCGAACGGTGGCGCTGACCCAGACCGGGATGGAGTTGCTGGACCACGTCAAGGGCATGGCCGCGAATGCCAATATGATGTCGTTGGCGGCCTCCGGAAAATCCCAGACCATCGAGGGGCAGGTGCGGATCACCGCGTCGGATATGACGGCCGCCTACCTGTTGCCCCCCCATGCTGGATCAATTGCGGACAATGGCCCCGCGCCTTGAGATCGAAATTGCCGCCGACAATTCCGTACGCGATCTGTTGATGCGGGAAGCCGACATCGCGATCCGTCATGTCAGACCCGAGCAACCGGCCCTGATCGGAAAGCTGGCAAGCGAAGACCCGATGCGGTTCTACGCCGTTGGCAAATACCTTGATACCTATGGGCACCCGAAACTGGGGGCGGATGTCTCGGCGCACCAGTTCGTCAGCTTCGGCGATTTCGAGCGCGTGGTCGGTTACCTGAGACTCGTGGGCCTTGATCTGGGCCGACAGAATTTTCGCTACGCGTCAAATTCCCAGTTCGTCGAATGGGAGATCGCCCGAAACGGCCATGCCATTGCGATCATGACCGACCGGATCGCATCGCAGTTTCCGGAATTCCAACCTGTTCTGACAGATATCGAGACGTTTTCCATTCCGGTTTGGCTTGTGGCTCACCGCGAGTTGCAGACCAGCCGGCGGATCCGGCTGGTGTTCGATCTGCTCGCGCAAACGTTGGCGGCCTAGCCTGCGCGGGACTTGTGGTTCGCGGCGTCCGTTTCTAGGTTCCGTCCCAAAGTTGCAGCGCGCGGCAAAACGCTTCGTTGTGGTGCGTATTCTGTCCGGTTAGGCATTGGCCGGACAAAAAAAGAACGGCAAGGCTACACCATGAGCCACGGGGGGACTCTCCTTATTCTAATTGCTGCGCTGCCCTTTGTGGGCGCGCTGCTTCCGGGGCTGATGATCCGGGCGGGACGGACGGTTTGTGCGATCTCGACGGCGGTGCCGACACTTCTGGCATTGACGATGCTCGTCATCCTGGCGCCCGCTGTTCTGCGCGGTGAGGTGATCCAAGCGCAGATCGAATGGCTCCCGCAATTGGGGTTGAGCGCGTCGTTCTTCCTCGATGGCTTGGGCCTGCTCTTCGCGGGGATGATCCTGGGCGTTGGATCCCTGATCATCCTCTATGCGCGGTTCTACCTCTCCGGCGACGATCCGATGGGGCAGTTCTATACCTACCTCCTGCTGTTCCAAGGCGCGATGCTTGGCATTGTGCTGTCGGATAACATCCTGCTTTTGCTGATTTTCTGGGAGCTGACCTCGCTCTCGTCCTTCCTGTTGATCGGGTATTGGAAGCACCTGCCGGAAGGACGACAGGGCGCGCGCATGGCGCTTGCCGTCACCGGGGCCGGCGGCCTGGCCATGATTGGCGGCATGCTGATCCTCGGCAACATCGTGGGCAGTTACAATCTGACCGACATCTTGCAGGCCGGTGATCAGATCCGCGCATCCGAATGGTACTTGCCCGCGCTGATCCTGATCCTTCTGGGGGCGTTCACCAAATCCGCGCAGTTCCCGTTTCATTTCTGGCTGCCGCACGCCATGGCCGCGCCGACGCCGGTGTCGGCCTACCTGCATTCGGCCACCATGGTGAAGGCTGGCGTGTTCCTGATGGCGCGGATGTGGCCGGTGTTGTCGGGGACCGATGCCTGGTTCTACATCGTGGCGACCACCGGCCTTGTGACCATGGTTCTGGGTGCGTTGATTGCGCTGTTCAAAGATGACCTGAAGGCGCTTTTGGCGTTCTCAACCGTGAGCCACCTCGGCCTGCTGACCATGCTTCTGGGGTTCGGAACCGAGGCTGCGGCCGTTGCGGCAGTGTTTCACATCATCAACCACCTGACCTTCAAGGCCGCGCTCTTCATGACAGCGGGCATTGTCGATCACGAAACGCATACCCGTGATATCAAGCGTCTGGGAGGGTTGAGGCACCTGATGCCGATCACGTTCCTGATTGGCACGGTCGCGGCCCTGTCTATGGCCGGCATTCCGCTGTTCAACGGCTTTCTGTCGAAAGAAATGATGCTGGAGGAAGCCTCCCACACCGACTGGTGGGGCAGTCACTATGCGGTGCCGGTCATGGCCACCTTGGGCGCCCTGCTGTCGGTCGCTTATTCGTTCCGTTTCGTGGCCCATGTCTTCCTCGGCCCCGTTCGGGACGACTATCCGCACAAGCCGCATGATCCACCGTTCGGCATGTGGGCATCTCCGGCGTTGCTGGTTGTTCTGGTCATCGTGATCGGTGTGGCGCCGTTCCTGGCCGAAGGCATCGTGACGGCGGCGGCAAACGCGGTCACCGGCGCCGATCTCCACCCGCATCTGAAAATCTGGCACGGGGTCACACCGGCGCTGTGGATGTCGGTGATCGCAATCATCGGCGGTGCGGTTCTTTTGATGATGCACCGCCCGCTCGACACGGCCTGGATTGCCGCGCCGCGGCCCGAAGCCAAGGCCATTTTCGACCGGTTCGTCGGCGCCATCGTCGCCATGGCCCGCACGATCACCGAGGTCAGCCACAATGGCGCGATCAGCCGATATCTGGCGATTTTCACCGTCGCGGCCGTTGCCCTTGGGTGGATGGCCTACGCCTCAAGCGGTTTGTCTGCCCCCACCCGTGGACATCTGCCGGTGGCCCCGGTCATCGCGGTTGGGTGGGTGATGTTGATCGTGGCCACCGTGTCTGTGGTCGTGATGCACCACCACCGGTTCCGCGCGCTGATCCTGGTCGGGATTATCGGCCTGTCGATTTCGGCCGGGTTTGCCTATCTGTCGGCCCCGGATTTGGCTTTGACCCAGATTTCGGTTGAGACCGTCACCATCATGTTGCTGCTTCTTGCGTTGCACTTCATGCCAAAGACCACCCCAAAAGAAAGCTCGCTCGGGTTGAAGCTGCGGGATGCGGTCATTGCACTTGGCGCAGGCGGCGGGGTGGCGGCGCTGGCGTACGCGTTCCTGATGCGCGATATCGAGACGATCTCGGACTACCATGTCGCCAACAGCTATGAGGGCGGGGGCGGCACGAATGTCGTTAACGTCATCCTCGTTGATTTCCGGGGATACGACACGTTTGGCGAGATTATCGTCCTTGGCATTGCGGGCCTTGTGATCTTTGCCCTGATGCACGCCTTGCTGGATGGCCCGGCGGCGCGGCGCCTGAAGAACATGGATTATTCTCAAGACCGGTCGCGGGATCGCCATCCGTTGATGATGGTGGTCGTCACCCGCATCTTGATGCCCATCGCGATTGTCGTTGGTTTGTATATCTTCCTGCGCGGCCACAATGAACCCGGTGGCGGGTTCGTGGCGGGGCTGGTGATCGCGATTGCCCTGCTGATGCAGTACATGGCGTCGGGTTTCGCCTGGACCCAGGAACGCAAGCGGATCGAGTATCACACGATGATTGGCCTGGGTGTCGTGATCGCGGGCCTCACCGGTGTCGGGTCATGGCTGTCGGGGACGCCGTTCCTGACAAGTGCCTACACCTACGTCCACTTGCCGCCCATCGAGGAATTTGAGCTGGCCACGGCCATGCTGTTCGACCTTGGCGTTTTCTTGACCGTGCTCGGGGCGGTCATGCTGATGCTCTACAGCCTCAGCCGCATCGCGCGCTTTGCAGGGGAGACCGTCAATGTCGACCCGATGGATTACGACCCCGGGGAACACGTGGAAGAAGAGGCAGAGCGCTAAGATGGAAATTCTCGTTGCCAGCAGCATCGGCGTTCTGACGGCAGGTGGGGTCTACCTCCTGCTGCGCCTGCGGACGTTCCCGGTCATTCTGGGCCTCGCCTTGTTGTCCTACGCGGTGAACGTCTTCTTGTTCGCCAGCGGTCGTCTGGCGATCGACCAATCCCCGATCCTGTCGCGCTACGGCGAGGCAACCTACACCGATCCGCTGCCGCAGGCGCTGGTTCTGACGGCAATCGTGATTTCGTTCGGTATGACGGCCGTGTTGGTGATGATCGGTCTTGGCGCCTTCCTCGAGGCCGAGAGCGATCGGATCGACATGGATGCCGATGAGGGCGAAGCAACCTCTGACTCGGAGGGGCACGCCTGATGCATTGGATAATTCTGCCCGTGGTTTTGCCGGCCTTGCTGGCGCCCATCATCGGGTTCGTCATGCGCCACGACATCACCTTGGCGCGGGTCGCGTCGGTGGCCGGTACGGTCCTGCTTCTGGCAACGGCGATCGGGCTGGCCTTGTGGGCGGCGGATGGCACGACCCATGTCTATCGTCTGGGGGACTGGCCGGCGCCGTTCGGGATCGTGCTTGTGCTGGACCGTTTGTCGGCTCTGATGGTGCTGTTGACCTCGACCTTGGCGCTCATCGTCCTGATCCACGCCATCTCGACCGGGTGGGACGCACGCGGTCGCCATTTCCACGCCCTGTTCCAGTTCCAGTTGATGGGGATCTGCGGGGCGTTCCTGACGGGCGACATTTTCAACCTCTTCGTCTTTTTCGAGGTCCTTCTGATCGCGTCCTACGGGTTGATGATCCATTCCGGTGGCAAAGAGCGGATGCGCGCCGGGTTGCAATACGTGGTCATGAACCTTGCGGGCTCAACCCTGTTCCTGTTCGCCTTGGGCACGCTCTATGCGTCGACGGGCACGCTGAACATTGCCGATCTTGCAGCGCGTATTCCCGAGATCCCGCCGGAAGAAGCGGCGCTGGTCCGCGTGGCGGCGATCCTGCTGATGGTGGTGTTTGCCGTGAAGGCTGCGCTCTTCCCGGTTCAGTTCTGGCTGCCTGCCACCTACGCGAACGCCCCCGCGCCCGTGGCGGCGCTGTTTGCGATCATGACAAAGGTTGGGGCCTATGCGATCCTGCGGGTGCACACCATCGCCTTTGGGCCGGGTATTGCCGGAACGGAGGATTTGGCAGGCACGTGGCTGTTTCCTGCCGCCATCATCACCATTGCCGTGGGGGCATTGGGCGTGTTGGGGGCCCGGAGATTGATGCCGCTCATCGCGTTCTCGGTCGTGGGCTCCATGGGGACGCTCTTGGTGGCAGTGTCCGCCTTTTCGGGCACGGCCACTGCCGCGGCGCTTTACTACATGGTGCATTCGACGTTTGCGGCGGCCTGCCTGTTCCTGATTGCCGATCTGGTGATCACCCGCCGGTCTGCCGATACGCTCAGAACCGAACCGGCCACGGTTCAGAACGGGTTGTTTGCCGCCCTGTTCTTCGGGGCCGCCATCGCAATGGCGGGGATGCCGCCGCTCAGCGGCTTTCTCGGCAAGCTTCTGGTGCTCGATGCGCTTCGGGACCCGGGCGTGATGGGTTGGGCCTGGACGGCCATCCTGGTCGGCTCGCTGTTCACCGTGGTTGGCTTCGCGCGGGCCGGCAGCACGCTGTTCTGGAAATCGACATCGGTGGACGCGCCAGACCCGGACCCGTCTGACGAGGATGAGGTCGCCGTTGCGGACCCACCGCCTGCCACGGTCATGCAGGTCGCGCCGACGATGCTGACGCTGGCCGTGCTCGCATTCCTGGCCGTTTTCGCCGGTCCGGTGTCGGCCTATCTCGAAGGCACGTCCGCGCAGCTTTTTGACCGGGCCGGCTATGTCGAGGCCGTGCTTGGCCCGGTCGAGGAGGGATAAGTCATGTTGACCCGTTTGATCCCACATCCGCTGCTGACGCTGATGCTGATCCTCGTTTGGCTCGGGCTCGTCAACACCTTCACCTTGGGCAACCTGATCCTTGGGACGGTCTTTGGACTGGTGATTCCGATGCTGACGGCGGCCTATTGGCCGAACCGACCGGCCATCGCACGGCCCTTCAAGATCGCCGAATACATCCTCGTGGTCCTTTGGGACATCATCGTGGCCAACGTGCAGGTTGCAATGATCATCCTCTTCAAGCGCGAACGCGAGATCCGCTCGCACTGGATCCCCGTGCCGCTGGAGTTGACCTCGGCCGAGGCGATAACCGTGTTGGCCGGGACCATCACGATGACGCCGGGAACCGTGTCGGGCACGCTGGCCGCGGATGGCAGCGCCATTCTGGTGCACTGTCTGCACACCGATGACCCGGACGATGTCCGGGATGAGATCAAGACCCGCTACGAGCGCCGCCTTCTGGAGATCTTTCCATGATCGAATATGCCCTACTTTTCGCGGCTGGATGTTACGGTGTGGCTCTTCTGCTGGACCTTTGGCGCATCGCCATTGGACCGGACGCGGCCGATCGCATTCTTGCGTTGGACACGATGGTCATCAACGTGATCGCGTTGCTGGTGCTCTACGGGGTATGGCGGGGAACAGCGATCTATTTCGAGCCGGCGATGCTGATCGCGATGGTCGGATTCGTGTCCACAGTTGCCTATTGCCGCTTCCTTTTGCGCGGCGACATCATCGAATAGGGCGGGGCCATGAACTTCTTTGCGGAACTCCTTATCTCCATCGCTCTGGTCATCAGCGGCATATTTGGCTTTGTCGGATCCTACGGGCTGATCAAACTGAAGGGCACGCTTCAGCGCCTGCATGCCCCGACCAAGGCGACGACCCTGGGGGTGGGCGGTGTCTTGATCGCGTCGATGATCTTCTTCTACGCCAAGACCGGACACATCTCGGTTCATGAGCTTCTGATCACGCTGTTCCTGTTCCTGACGGCGCCGATCACGGCAAACTTTATCGCCAAGGCCTATCTCGCGCGGAACCTGCAGGAGAAAGACCTGCCCGAGCGCAAGGACGCCTATGGCTGGTCTGTCTATGATGATCCGCCCGAGCCGGGATCGGACCCCTGAGCGACAACTGCTACAGAACAGACCACAAAAAAGGGCCACGCTGACGTGGCCTTTTTCGTGTGACGCCCCCCGTCGCGCCGCCTGACAAAAATTGTAAAGTTCGGATCAGGCGCCTGCAAACCATGTCTCCCAGATTGATGTCATCGGAAACACTCATAAGGAGAAAAGACATGAGTACGAAACTGATCACCGGCGGCGTCCTGGCAGGCCTGATTGCAGCAACAGCAGTGGCGGGCACCGTCTCGGCCCAATCGGCGGCCGAAGCCACCGGCATCACCGAAGAGCAGGCGGTTGAGATCGCGCTTGCCGAAGTGTTGGGTGAGGTCGAGGAGGTCGAACTTGAAACCGAAGACGGCATGTCGATCTTCGAGATCGAGATCCTCACCGCCGACGGGGAAGAGTTCTACGTCGAGATCAATGCCGAGACCGGAGAAGTGCTTGAGGTCGAAGCGGAAGACGAAGACGACGACGATGATGAGGACGACGATGATGACGATGAGGACGACGACGACGACAATTGATCGCATCACCGGAGACCTGCACAATGGGAGAGGTCGCCATAAGGCGGCCTCTTCCCAGTCGCTCAACCACCGAAAGAGGGCACATGCGCATCCTATTGCTTGAAGATGACCGCCAGCTTGGCCCTTGGGTTGCCGGCGGTCTGCGCGAAGAAGGCCATGTCGTTGATCACTTCAGCGACGGAAAAGAGGCGCTCTTGGCCGCGATGGGTCAAGACTTCGACCTGTTGATCTTGGATCGCATGGTGCCGGGGCTGGACGGATTGGCTGTTCTCAAGTCCTTGCGGGCTTCGAAGAACGCGACGCCGGCCTTGTTCCTGACGGCGTTGGGCGAAGTGGATTCGCGCGTTGAAGGGTTCGAGGCCGGTGGAGATGACTACCTGACCAAACCATTTGCGTTCGCCGAGCTGTCGGCACGGGTCAGCGCCCTCGGGCGGCGGCGCAGCACCGGTGGTGCGGACACACCCGAAACAACTGTATTGCGCTATGGTGACCTCAGCCTCGATCTTTTGGCGCGGCGGTGCGAACGCCAGGGTCAACCCATTGATCTGATGGCCAAGGAGTTCAAACTCCTCGAATATTTCATGCGCCGCCCAGGGCGTTTGGTGACCCGGACGATGTTGCTCGAACAGGTTTGGGATATGAGCTTTGATCCGACGACCAGTGTCGTTGAAACCCACATCAGCCGTCTGCGGGCAAAGATCGATAAACCCTTTGACGAAGACCTGATCCGGACGCGGCGCGGCGAAGGATACGTTTTTGGCAAATAATCCAACAGAACGCCGACCTTGGGTGCTTCGGTCGTCGACGTTGCGGTTGACGCTGATGCTGTCGATCGTCTTCGCCATCGGCATGACCGTTGCCGTATCCATTGCCCTGAACCTTGGGCGGGATGCGGTGTTGCAAAGGATCGACGAAACGCTTGATGGGTTTGCCGCGTCGGTTGCAGCTGACGATGCGCCCGAGGACTCCTTTTCGGTGATCATCCGCCCCATGTCGGAGCTGCAAGACCTGCCGCGTGAATTTGCGCGTGTGGCCCGCAATGGGGGCGGCACCGTCTTTTTGGAGAATGATTATCGCTTCTCGGAACTTTGGCGCGCCATTGTCACGGAAGACACCGACGGCACTGAGGTGCTCATCGCTGTCCCGATAGACGACAGTGAAGAGGCACTCGAATTGCTTGGGGGGGTGCTTTGGACCACGGCGATCATCGTCGTTGGCGTGGCCTTGGCCATCGGCCTTTTGGCGGGCCTTCTGGCGCAGCGTCGTCTGCGCCGCATCACCACCACGCTGGACCGGCTGGCCCGGGGTGAACTGACTGCGCGGACCGGTGTCGAACGGTCTTCCGACGATTTGGATGATCTGGCGCGGCAACTGGACACCACAGCCTCTGAACTGGAACGCCTGGTTGCCCAGACACGACACCTGAGCGCCAGCATCGCCCATGATTTGCGCACCCCGCTCGCGCGTCTTCGAGCGCAGCTGGAAATGCTGCCCGAGGGAGAGGCCCGCGGGGCGGCCCTTGAAGAGGCGGCACGCCTGTCAGGAATCTTCGACACAATAATGCGCGTCGCGCGGATTGAGGCACAACAGGGCACCGAGGGCTTTGACTCCATCGATCTGGCCGAACTTGTGGACGAGATGGGCGAGACCTTTGGCCCCGTGGTCGAGGACAGCGGCAAGAGCCTGACGGTGCGCACCACCTCGGCCGCAACCGTGCAGGCGGACCGGCAGATGCTGGTTCAGGTGATCGCCAACCTTCTGCAAAACGCCTTGGTTCATGGTGGTTCGGAAATCACCCTGTTTGCAGACGGGGTTAGCTTTGGCGTTTCGGACAACGGGGCCGGTGTTGACCCGAGCCAATTCGCCGAGATCCTTAAGCCCATGGTGCGCCTGGATGCGGCGCGTTCGACAGAAGGTACAGGTCTGGGGCTCGCGCTTGTGCGCGCGGTGGCCGATCGGCACGGCGCGCATCTGTCACTGGGTCAGGAAACGCCGCAGGGGCTGCGCGTCGCCTTGAAGTTTGCAGAATTGTAAACTTGGGGTCAGGCCCCCGTGAAACCCGGGGTCCATATCAGTTTCATCGCAACAACGAAGAAACTGGAGACTACGAAGTGACGACCCTGATCAACAAAGCTGCCGCAACCGTGTCCGGCGTGGTTCTGTTCTGCATTGGCTGTGTGATGGCTGGTATCGGACTGTCGGTTGTCGGCTTTCTGGCCATGTTCGGATTGGCCGCGGTTGGGCTCGCGCTCCTGGCGGCCCCCTTCGTCCGCGCCGCAGCGGTCGACCCGGTCGAGCCGGTTGAGACCGCGCAGCCCGCGCCGGCGCCTGCGGCCTGATTTCCAAACAGGATCAGCGAACACTTCACCATGAAACGTACTGCAGAACCGCATGGGTTCGTGACCAAGGGCATCCACTGGGTGTCCGCGGTCCTGCTTGGATATGGGTATTTCAAGGGGCTCGACAATGTGGCCCAACTGGCCGATCCGGCCCTGCTTCAGTTCGAGGTTGTGTTTGCACTCGGCCTCGGCGCCTTGTTCTTGTTCCGCCTGTTCTGGACCAAGCGTGTGGCCGGCGCGACGCGCCTTCCGTCCGATGCCCCGAAATGGGAGCAACTGGCGTCCCGCGCTGTGCACTGGGGCCTCTGTGCCAGCGTTTTCGCGATTGTCTTGACTGGGCTTGGCATCGCTCTGGGCGTGTCGGTGCCCGTGCTCGGCGGCATGTTCACCGCAGTGATGATCGGCGTTCACGAGGTGGCCCTGATCGTGTTGCCGGGTTTGCTCCTGTCTCACGTCGCGGGGGCGCTGTGGCACAAGGTCGTGCGCAAGGATGGCGTGATGGAAAGCATGACGGGGCGACTGCCGGCCTAGCGGCAGTGCCTAAACCCGGACCAGAACCCGACGCCCCGATTTGGCGGCCCTGTCCTCAGGGCCACCTTTTGTCCGTTCTGCGCGAAAACTGCCGATCTCTGGTCAAGTCCACGGACACGACCTAGGCTTCAGGCATGGGCCAGATCACCTCGCTCTTTGCTCGAAAGATGGTTGCTGCCGCCGACGGTATCGATGCGGGGGCTGCTTTGGCGTCGGTGGGCCTGGAACCGGACGCGCCCTGGAACCCCAAGGAAATGATCGCCGCCGACGCGTATTACGGCATGCTGGAATGGATGGCCGACCAGATCGACGTCACCGACCTTCCGGTCAAGGTTGGGGCATCCATGCGTTGCGACGAGTATGGCGCACTCGGCCTCGCCTGGAAGGCGGCCCCAACCCTGCGCGGATCCATGACCCGGGTCGAGCGTTACGCTCGCCTCTGGACCAGTGTGGTCCGGTATGAATTGCGCGAGGTGCCTGAGGGCATCCTTTATATCGTGCATCGGGAAGCACCGCGCCGACTGGGCGTGCGGTTGTCCAACGAAAGGGAATTATATCGCAAAGTAACATTTTCCTTGCCCCTAGTGACTCTGTGATATAACATATAGTCACTTCAAGAGGTGAGCTATGACACAGAAAGCACCCGGCAAGCATCAGCGCAAAGGTTTGACGCTTCTGCAAATCGCGGACATGTTCAGCGATGAGACCAAAGCGCGAGAGTGGATCGAGGAACAACGTTGGCCGGATGGTCCTTATTGCCCGCATTGCGGATCGGACAATGTTCGGGTTGGCGTTAACCACAAGAGCATGACCCACCGTTGCCGGGATTGCCCCAACAAGCCGATGTTCACAGTTCGGATTGGCAGTGTCATGCAGAGTTCCAAACTGTCTTACCGGGTTTGGGCCGTTGGAATTTACCTGTTTACAACCAGCCTCAAGGGTGTGTCTTCGATGAAGTTGCACCGGGAACTTGGGATCGGCCAGAAGGCTGCTTGGTTCATGCTGCATCGCCTTCGGGAAGCCTATGCGACCAAGACGCCGATCTTTGACGGCCCGGTTGAGGCCGATGAGACCTATATGGGTGGCAAGGAGAAGAACAAGCACGCGAAGAAGAAGTTGAGAGCCGGGCGCGGGGCGGTGGGCAAGAGCGCCGTTTCTGGTGTCCGCGACCGTGCGACGGGAAAGGTTCATGCCAAGGTGGTTGAGAGGACCGACGCGGAGACGTTGCAGGGTTTCGTGACCGATCACACCGCCGATGGCGCACAAGTCTACACGGATGAGGCCAAGGCGTATAAGGGCATCGACAGGCCCCATGAGGCGGTAAACCATTCAGCGGGCGAGTACGTCCGCGATATGGCTCATACAAACGGGCTGGAAAGCTTCTGGGCACCCATGAAGCGCGGCGTTGATGGCGTGTATCACAAAATGTCGCCCAAACACCTGCAACGCTACGTGGACGAGTTCTCGGGGCGCCACAACAACCGCCCAAAAGATACCATCGACCAGATGGGCAGCTTGGTCTCGGGGATGGACGGAAAGCGGCTGCGCTACGTGGACCTGATTGCCGATAACGGGTTGAGCAGCGGAGCAAAGCCAATCACGCGCAATGGTGCGTGATCATGGCACAAAACCTTATCTCGGCCAGAAAGGCCAAGAACGATGAGTTCTACACGCAACTGTCAGACATAGAAAACGAACTGCGTCACTATAAGAAGCATTTCAAAGGCAAGGTTGTCTATTGCAACTGCGACGATCCGCGCGTCAGCAACTTCTTTCACTATTTCAGTCACAACTTCGAGTTTCTGGGTCTCAGGAAACTGATCACCACCTGCTACAAGAACCAGAATCCGGACCTTTTTTCGCGGCATGACTGCGAGCGGGCGATCAAACTGGAATATGACGGTTTCCGGGACGGGGATGTTGTACCAAGGGCCGAGGATATCGGCATTACCCATCTGGATGGTGACGGCGATTTTCGCACTCAGGAATGCATCGACATTCTCAAGCAAGCGGACATCGTGGTGACGAACCCGCCCTTTTCATTGTTCCGCGAATACGTCGCGCAGTTGATGAAATACGACAAAAATTTCTGATTATCGGAAACATGAACGCTGTCACCTACAAGGACTTTTTCCCACTGATCAAGGATAACAAGGTCTGGTTCGGCCCCAGCATCAAGAGCGGGGATCGGACGTTTGGAGTTCCGGATCACTATCCACTTGATGCTGCGACGGCATGGATTGATGAAGGTGGAAACAGGTTTATCAAGGTCAAAGGCGTTCGCTGGTTCACGAACCTCGACCATGACAAGCGGCACGAGGAACTGATCCTGTACCGCAGGTATGCGCCTGAGGATTACCCGACTTACGACAATTACGACGCTATCGAGGTCAGCAAGACCAATGATATTCCGATGGATTGGGCCGGAGCGATGGGTGTGCCGATCACCTTTCTGGACAAGTACAATCCCGATCAGTTCGAGATATTGGGGTTTTCATCTTTGTGGGACCATGGCTTCAAAAGCCATAAGTTCTATGACGACTACGTTGAAAAGAGGCTGGATGGGGGAAGGAAAACCGGATTGTCAGGCCAAAAGGCGAATGGATACCCTATGCTCAAAGGGAAGCCTTCCCGGGGAAACTATCTGGAGGATGAAAGTGGAAACGACGTAGTTCATTGTATTTATAGACGAATTTTTATAAAATCCCGTAAGTTCCAGTCATGAAAATTGACTTGCGTACAGTGACCGTCCGGGAACTGGTTGAAGGCTACTGCGACGGCGGGGACGGCGGTGTCCGGGGATATGGCGGCAAGCTTGATATACGGCCTGCCTATCAACGCGAATTTGTCTATGGCGACAAGCAGCGTGACGCCGTGATCAACACGATCCGCAACGGGCTTCCCCTCAACACCATGTATTGGGCCGATATTGGCAATGACAGGTTCGAGATCATTGACGGCCAGCAGCGCACCATCTCGGTTTGCCAATACGTGAAGGGTGCTTTTTCCATTGACGGGCTGGCTTTCCACAACCTGCAAGCTGACCATCAAGAGCAAATCCTGAACTATGATCTCATGATCTACACCTGCTCCGGGACGGACAGCGAGAGACTGGAGTGGTTCGAGGTGATCAACATTGCGGGCGAGATTCTGACCGACCAGGAATTGCGAAACGCCGTCTATCACGGGCTTTGGGTGTCGGATGCAAAGAGGTATTTCAGCCGACCAAACTGCCCAGCTTACAGCATCGGCAGCAAGTACCTGAAAGGCCATTCCATCCGTCAGGACTACCTTGAAACTGCGATCAGGTGGATCAATGACGGTGATGTTGAAAGCTACATGTCGGCGCATCAGCGCGACAACAGCGCCGTTACGCTATGGAACCACTTCCGCTCTGTCATCGATTGGGTGCACGCGACGTTTCCCAAGTATCGCAAAGAGATGAAAGGCGTTGCATGGGGGCCGCTCTACAACCAATTCAAAGAGACCGATCTGGACCCTGACACGCTTGAGGCAGAGATCAAGCGTCTGCTCATGGATGATGACGTGACACGGAAAGCGGGCGTCTATCCTTACGTGCTGGACGGCGATGAGCGGCACCTGAGCATTAGGGCGTTCACAGGCGCGATGAAGCTTGAGGCGTTTGAGCGTCAAGACGGTGTTTGCCCGATCTGTAACGAGCAATTTGACATAAGTCAGATGGAAGGTGACCATATCAAGCCTTGGTCACAAGGTGGAAAGACCGTGGCGGATAACTGCCAAATGCTTTGCAAGTACTGTAACCGCCGAAAATCAAACAACTAAACGCGAGCGCCAAACATGACCAACAAACCCAAAACGCTTAAAGAAAAGCTGGCCGATTCTCACTTCCAGCCAACCAAGGCCGAGATGGAAACTGAATACGACATGCCGGGTGCGGATATGGAAGACTTGGGCGGCGCGTTCTTTAATCCGCTCAAAGCCGGGAGGCCAAAGCTGGAACAGGAATAATCCAGAGCAGTGTTACTTTGCGATATAATTCCCCAAAAAACGAAGCATGAGCGAGGACAGAGCAGGTGGATAGAATCGTCGTTACGGGCAACGGTCCGCTCAGCGGGGACATCCCGATCGCGGGTGCAAAAAATGCCTGCCTCACCCTGATGCCGGCCACGCTGCTGAGCGATGAACCGCTTACGCTCACCAATGCCCCGCGGCTGAGTGATATTCGCACCATGACGACACTGCTCCAGTCCCTGGGGGCGGAGGTCACGGCACTGAACGACGGCAAAGTGTTGGCCATGTCCTCGCATGGGCTCGACAATCACACGGCCGATTACGACATCGTGCGCAAGATGCGCGCCTCGATCCTCGTGCTTGGCCCGATGCTGGCGCGGGAAGGGCGGGCCGTCGTGTCGCTGCCCGGGGGCTGTGCCATCGGTGCCCGCCCGGTGGACCTGCATCTCAAGGCCCTGGAGGCGATGGGCGCAACGCTGGAGCTGCGCGACGGCTATGTGCACGCGGATGCCAATGGCGGTCTCAAGGGCGCCGTGGTCGACTTTCCTTTCGTATCCGTGGGCGCCACCGAGAACGCGCTTATGGCGGCGACCCTGGCCAAGGGCACGACTGTTCTGAAGAACGCGGCGCGCGAGCCCGAGATTGTCGATCTGGCCCAATGCCTGCGCGCGATGGGCGCGCAGATCGAAGGCGAGGGGACATCCGAGATCACTATTGAGGGCGTCGACCGGTTGAAGGGCGCCACCCATCCGGTGGTTCCGGACCGGATCGAATTGGGGACCTACATGCTGGCGCCGGCCATTGCAGGCGGCGAGGTGACCCTTCTCGGCGGCAAGTTGTCCCTGGTGCAGGCCTTTGTTGATAAGCTGGAAGCAACCGGCGTCTCCGTCACCGAAACCGAAAAGGGGCTCACGGTCACGCACAAAACCGGCCGCGTCAAAGCCGTCGACGTGGTGACCGAGCCGTTCCCGGGGTTTCCGACGGATCTGCAGGCCCAAATGATGGCGCTGCTGTGCTTTGCCGACGGCACCAGCGTTTTGGAAGAACGAATCTTCGAAAACCGCTTCATGCACGCGCCGGAGCTGCTGCGCATGGGGGCCAATATTGATGTCCATGGCGGGACCGCCACGGTGCATGGCGTCGAGACGCTCAAGGGCGCACCCGTCATGGCGACCGATCTGCGTGCCTCTGTCAGCCTGATACTTGCGGGCCTCGCCGCCGCGGGGGAGACGGTCGTCAGTCGTGTCTACCACCTTGACCGCGGGTACGAGCGGGTCGAAGAAAAACTGTCGAATGTCGGAGCCAAGATCGAACGGGTTCAGGAAGATGGTTGAAGACGCACGGTTTGAGGACGGTGGGGAAACCCCGATGGCGCTGCGCGCCCTCGACGCCGACGATTTGCGCGTGGTGTCGACCCTGACCCAAGACGCGGTCTTCCCGATCTCCGAGATGACCTGGGATCGAAAGCGCCGCCGGTTCGCCCTCCTGCTGAACCGGTTCCGATGGGAGGATCGCGGCCGCCGCACGGCGCCGGAACGGGTCCAGTCCGTCTTGGTCATTGAAGACGTGATCCGGGTGGCAAGCCAGGGCGTCGACCGGTCAGACAATGACCTGATCCTGTCCCTTTTGGCACTGGAATGGACCGCGGGCGAAGATGGCACCGGCCGGATTACGTTGGTGCTGGCCGGGGATGGCGCGGTGGCCCTGGATGTCGAGGCGCTGGAAGTCACGCTGCGGGACGTGACCAAACCCTACGTCGCGCCGTCGGGCCAGGCGCCGCAGCATCCCGAATGACCCCCCGGGCGCTGACCCCAGACGATTGGCGTGCATTTGATTCTATCCGATGCGCGATGCTGGCCGAAAAGCCGAGCGCCTTTGGGTCGACCCTTGCGAACTGGCAACGGAAATCCGAAGCGGAGAAACGCGATTGGATCGCGTCAAACAGCGTGTTCGCCATCCTCGACGCGGATCGCTGCCTGTCCGTTGCGGCCTACAACCGGGAACCGGGGGCGAAGGCGCGGCACCGGGCGTTGATCATTTCGGTGTATTCCCGGCCCGAAGCCCGCCGACAGGGTCATATACGGCGGCTGTTGTCCCACATGGAGGACGTCGCAACCCGCGAGGACATCCTCCAGTTGGAACTTGAAACACCGACATGGAACGCCGCTGCCATCGCCGCCTACCGCGCTGCGGGCTACCAGCAAGTGGGAATTGTCCCGCGGGCGATGCGCGACGATGACGGCTTTGTCGACGATGTCATGATGGTGAAGGCACTGGACGGCGTGTCGCTGGCCCCCGGCACGGCTTGAGGCCACCGCCGCACCGCGCTACATCCGCGCGGACGGACAGGAGTTTGCCCACATGCCGCAGGTTCTCAACAGCACCGACCCGGGGTTCGACGCGCAGTTTCAAGCGCTCTTGAGCATGAAGCGCGAAGACGCGCCCGATGTGGACGCTGCCGTGGCCGACATCATTGCGGATGTGCGGGCGCGGGGCGACGCCGCTGTGATCGAGTTGACCGAACGCTTCGATCGGCTGTCCTTGACGCCTCAGACCATGGCCTTCTCGCAGGCCGAGATCGACGCGGCCATCGCCCAGGTGCCGGACGATGAGCGCGCGGCGCTCGAGCAGGCCGCCGCGCGCATCCGCGCGTATCACGAACGTCAGTTGCCGGAAGATGCGGAATGGACCGACCCACAGGGCGCGCGCCTTGGCTGGCGCTGGACGCCGGTCGAGGCGGCAGGGCTCTATGTGCCTGGCGGATTGGCGTCCTATCCGTCGTCGGTCCTGATGAATGCGATACCGGCACAGGTCGCCGGCGTTGAGCGTCTGGTCATCACGGCGCCCACACCCGATGGCGTGGCGAACCCGTTGGTGCTTCTCGCCGCGCGTCTTGCGGGCGTCGATACCGTCTATCGGATCGGCGGGGCGCAGGCCGTCGCCGCCTTGGCGTATGGCACGGACACCATCCACCCGGTCGACAAGATCACCGGACCGGGCAACGCATTTGTCGCCGCCGCCAAGCGGCGCGTTTTCGGCAAGGTCGGCATCGACATGATCGCCGGCCCGTCCGAGATTTTGGTCATCGCTGATGGGGACAACGATCCCGACTGGATCGCGGTCGATCTGCTCAGTCAGGCCGAACATGACGAAAGCGCACAGTCGATCCTGATCACACCCGACGCGGCCTTTGGGGCGGCGGTCAGCGCGGCCGTCAGCGCGCGTCTTGAAACGTTGGAACGCCGCGCGATCGCAGGCGCGTCTTGGCGCGACTTCGGTGCCATTGTCATCGTCCGGGATCTGGAGGAGGCGGCGGCCCTCAGTGACCGGATTGCACCCGAGCACCTGGAACTCTGCGTGGCCGATCCCGACGCTTTGTCCGCCAAGATCAGGCATGCCGGGGCGATTTTCCTTGGCGCTTGGACCCCGGAGGCCATCGGGGATTACGTTGGGGGGCCGAACCATGTGCTTCCGACCGCACGTTCGGCCCGGTTTTCCTCGGGCCTCAGCGTTCTGGACTTCATGAAGCGCACAACCCTGGCGCAAATGACCCCTGCGGCGCTTGGCGCCATAGGCCCCGCGGCCGAGATTTTGGCACGGTCCGAAAGCCTTGAGGCGCATGGGCTGTCCGTTCGTGCGCGGCTTGACCGGCTCAACGCAGGGGGCGAGGGTGACGGGGACGGAAGATGACGATGCACATTACCCATATTGAAATCGACACCAGCGGCATGCCCGCACCGACACCAGAGATCGAACAGGAACGCCGCGTTGCCATCTTCGATCTGCTGGAAGACAACCAGTTTGCGTTGCCCGGGGCTTCGGGTGACCTGGCAGGGCCCTACCACCTGAACCTGGGCATCAAGGACAAGCGCCTCGTGTTTGATGTCGACACCGAGGACGGCGCGGAAGCGGCGGAGTTTCACCTCTCGCTCAGCCCGTTCCGCCAGGTGGTCAAGGATTACTGGCAAATCTGCGAAAGCTACTATGCGGCGGTGAAGAACCTGCCGCCCAGTCAGATCGAAGCGATCGATATGGCGCGGCGTGGGATTCACAATGAAGGGGCCCGGGTTCTGCAAGAGCGCCTTGAAGGGAAGGCCGACGTCGATACAGACACCGCCCGACGCCTGTTTACCCTTATCTGCGTCCTGCATTTCGGCGGGTGAGGCGTGGCCCAGGACTTTCCCCAGTCGGTCCTTTACTGCTGCGATCACAACGCCACCCGCTCGCCCATGGCCGAGGGGCTGATGAAGCTCTTTTATGGGCACCGCGCCTATGTGCAATCGGCCGGTGTGAAGCATGAACTCGAGATCGACGGCTTCGCGGTTGCCGTCTGCGCCGAGATGGGCGTGGAGCTGGAGCGCCACCGCGTGCGCAGTTTCGATGAGATGGAAGAATGGGGGGATGATCTGTCCGGGTTCGACCTGATTGTTGCGCTGTCTCCGGCCAGCCAGCGGCGCGCGCTGGACCTGACGCGTCACTATCACCTTGATGTCCTATACTGGCCCATCCTTGATCCGACCGGCCTTGGGGAAACGCGCGAGGCCAAACTGGCCGCCTATCGGCAGGCGCGTGACCAGATTGTTGAGCGGATGATCGACCGGTTCGGCCCCCCAACGGAAACTGATGTACTGGCTTAAAGATGGTGACTAAATCTCTGATTAAAAAGTATTGTGACGCGTTCAACGCAGGGGATGCAGAGACGATGGTTGCCTGTCTCTCGCGCGACGTCGCCCATCACGTGAATGAAGGTGAAGTGCGCATCGGAAAGGAGGCGTTCACCGCGTTCTGCGCCCACATGAACCGCTGCTATGCCGAACACCTTAAGGACATCACCATCATGGTCGATGACACGGGCACGCGGGCGGCGGCAGAGTTCACCGTCCATGGAACCTACCTTGCGACCGATGAGGGGCTTCCCGAGGCGCAGGGCCAAACCTACGTGCTGCCCGCCGGTGCGTTTTTCACCGTCGCCGACGATCAGATCACGCGCGTGGTGACCTATTACAACCTTGCGGATTGGGTGCGACAGGTGTCTGCGTGACGCTCCGCCTCGAGGACATCACCGGGCAGGACATAGGCCCGTATCTCGACGATTTTGCGCGACTCAGAATCTCTGTTTTTCGTGATTTTCCATATCTTTACGATGGTAACTTCACGTATGAACGCCGCTACCTGGCGCGGTACGCCCAAGGGGATACGATCCTGGTCGGTGCGTTCGATGGCGACAATATGGTTGGCGCTGGCACCGGGATGCCCTTGACGGAGCATGCCGACGATTTCGCGGCGGCGTTCGACGGTCAGAGTATCGACTTCGAGACGGTGTTCTATTGCGCCGAGTCGGTTTTGCTGCCGGCGTATCGCGGCCAGGGGGCTGGCCACGCGTTCTTTGATCGGCGCGAGGCACATGCCCGCGCGCTTGGCTTCCGGTCAATCTGCTTTTGCGGCGTGCTGCGCCCGGACGATCATACGGCGCGGCCTGTGGATTACCGGCCTCTGGATGCGTTTTGGGCTGCGAAAGGCTATGCGACGTTGCCCGGTGTTGTTGCACGCTTCAAATGGCGCGATATCGGGGACACGGATGAAACCGAAAAACCGCTCCAGTTCTGGATGAAACCGCTATGAGGATTGCCGCCCTTCCTTATGCCTGCACCCGCCAACCCGGGTGGGTGGCGCATGAGACCAAGCTGTCGGCGCTTTTGGAGGCGGCGGCGGCGGATCTGGTGGTTTTGCCGGAATATGCGGCCCTCGAAGCGGCCCTGATGTCCGACCCGACCACGGGAACACCGGTGGACTGGCGCGACCGGGGGGCCTATCGCGCGGATGAATGGGTCGCGCAGTTCCAGATGCTTGCGCAAAAACATGGCTGCCACATCCTCGCCGGTTCCGGCCCCGTCGCGACCGAGCGTGGTGTGGTCAATCGCGCGTGGCTGATCTCGCCCAAGGGGGGCGTGGCCCATCAGGACAAGATCATTCTCACGCCCTATGAGCGTGACACGATGCAGATGACGCCCGGTGAGGCGCTTCACGTGATCGACACGGCCTTGGGGCGGATAGGCATCCTGATCTGCTATGACAGCGAGTTCCCCTTGCTGGCCCGCGCCCAGGTGGAAGCGGGCGCGGATCTTCTTCTGGTGCCGTCCTGCACAGAACTGCCCGCCGGGCAAACGCGTGTCCGGCAATCGGCGCGCGCCAGAGCAATTGAAAATCAATGCCTTGTCGTTCAGGTCCCGTTGATCGGGGCCGTGCTCGAGTGCGATATCATCGACCACAGCACGGGGCGGGCCGGGGTTTTCGCGCCGCCGGACCATGGCTTGCCGCCCGACGGCATCCTGACCCAAGGGGAAACCGATAGCCCGGCGCCTGTGGTTTGGGAGGGGGAGGTGACAAGCGTCACCGCCGCCCGCCACAGCGGCCAAGTGGGGAATTTCGCCCATTGGACCGAGCAATTCCAAGTCACACCGCCCCCCAAGATCGTGGATTTGGCCTGATTTCACTTGAAAACCTGTGCGCCCGGGCGCATTTAGCGCACACCCGCACAACAGGCGGGCCCACAACGAATGGAGAGACCATGGCCAAGGAAGAGATGCTCGAATTTCCCGGCGTCGTGAAGGAACTCCTGCCCAATGCGACATTCCGGGTCGAGCTGGAAAACGGCCATGAGATCATCGCACATACGGCAGGCAAGATGCGGAAGAACCGCATCCGCGTTCTGGCCGGCGACAAAGTCCAAGTTGAAATGACGCCCTATGACCTGACCAAGGGCCGTATCAACTATCGGTTCAAGTAACTCGGCGCCGTGTCGGCGCGCCCATGTGGACTACCGTTTCGCGCAGCGACAGCGGCCAATGCGTGGCGACATGAAGAGAAGCTGATGTCTGATCCGAAACCCACGCTCATTCTCGGCTCCGGCAGCCCGCGGCGGCTGGAGCTTTTGGGCGTGCTCGGCATCACGCCGGATGCCATCACCCCACCTGACATCGACGAAGACCCAGGCGCATCGGAATTGCCCCGCACCTATGTCGCGCGCATCGCGCGGGAAAAGGCGGCGGCGGTGCCATCAGGGCCGGATGACGTTGTCTTGTGCGCCGACACCACCGTTGCCTTGGGGCGCCGCATCATGGGCAAACCCCAGGATGCAGGCGAAGCGGCGGCGTTCCTGACGGCCCTCTCCGGGCGCCGTCATCGGGTCTATACTGCGATGGCCGTGAAACGTGGGGACCGCCTGTGGGAACGCGTCGTCGAAAGCCGCGTGCAGATGAAGGCGTTGTCGAACGTTGAATTGAATGGCTATCTCGCGACGGGCGATTGGCAGGGCAAGGCCGGTGGATATTCCATCCAGGGACCGGCCGGGGCCTTCATCCCGTGGATGTCGGGCAGCCACTCCGCCATCGTGGGTCTGCCCCTCACGGAAACCGCGCAGCTTCTGGCGGCGGCGGGCTATCCCGTCTGGACCGCGGCATGAAGGGGCGTGTCGTCCTGCTTGACCGCGTCGACGCGCGCGATGTCGCGGCGTTGATGGTGGATGGGCGTCTGGAAGACCTCGTGATCGACGCACCCGTCACCGCCCCACCCGGTCCCGGTGCGATTTTCCGCGCCACGGCCGATCGCCCGATGAAGGGGCAAGGCGGGGTGACATTGCGATTGCCCGACGGACGGGCCTACTTGCGCCAATCCAAGGGGGTCGCCCCGGGTGACACGCTGCTGGTGCAGGTCAGTGGCGTGGCCGAACCGGGAAAAGCTGTGCCCGTCACAACGCGGCTTCTGTTCAAAAGCCGCTATGCCATCGTGACGCCTGACGCGCCCGGACTGAACATTTCGCGCAGCATCAAGGACGACGCCGAACGCGACCGGCTTCTCGAAATCGCGCATGCCGCCATGGAAGGGGCCAGCGACGGCCACGGCCTGATTTTGCGCAGTGCGGCCGAGGATGTCGATGACGCGGCCCTGACCGAAGACATTGCGGCCATGCGCGACCTTGCCGCCGCGGTTGTGGCCGATGCTGCCGGTCCACCGGAATGCCTGGTCGAGGCTCCGGGCGCGCACGCATTGGCGTGGCGCGATTGGTCTGTGCCGGATCCGGATGAAGTGATTTCCGAGCCCGGTTGCTTTGAGGTGCATGGCGCCTTGGACGCCGTGGACACGGCTTTGGCGTCTCGGGTGGCGCTGGCCGGCGGCGCATCGGCCTTTGTGGAACCCACGCGCGCGCTGATCGCGGTGGATGTGAACACCGGCGGGGACACGTCGCTGGCGGCCGGGCTGAAGGCAAACCTTGCCTTGGTCCGCGATTTGCCGCGTGTGTTGCGGGTCAAGGGATTGGGGGGCAGATCGTTTTGGATCTCGCGCCGATGCCCAAGAAAGAACGCCGGGTGATCGAACAGGCCGCGCGCAAGGCGTTTCGCGACGATGGCGCGGACGTGGTTGTGGCGGGCTGGACGCCTTTGGGCCACCTTGAGCTACAGAAAAAGCGTGACCGTCTCCCGCTGACGCAAGCCTGGCCGTCCCCTCGCAGCTAGCCGGCGTCCGCGCCAAGCTTCAGGCGGGCAAGGCCCCAGGCCGCCGCATGGTGGATGACAGCAAATCGTCCTTCCCATACAGCGCCATCAACGTCGTCCGGCGTCATCTCCAGATACTCGAAATCCTCCAGATCTCCGCTGTCCGGGGCCGCGACGGCATGGCACCCGGTCCCCAAGAAGTAGTGCCCCTCGCATCCGCGTTGATTGCCATTGTCGACGAACCGCCCCAGGGGCGTCAAAGCACGCGCAACAAGCCCGGTTTCCTCTCGCATTTCCCGGGCAGCGCCCTGATCCGGGGCCTCTTCCGGGTCCAGGAACCCCGCCGGGAAGCCCACGCACACAGACCCGGGGCCGTGCTTATACTGTTGGATCAGCAGCACGTTGCCGTTTTCAAGGATCGGCACGACCAATCCAAAGCTGCGCAAGCGGACCTGATAGAAATCCTCGATGACTTCTCCCCGCCCGGTCACAATGGTCTGTTCGACCACGTGGAAGAAGGGGGGGCGGGCAAAGATCTCGCGCTCGGATTGCACGGTCCAGGGGATGTGGGCCGGATGGGTCGGGGTGTTCATCTGCGAATCCTTTATGACCGGTGCATCTACCGTCCGCTCAGGCGCGCCAAAAGGGAAGGGGACGCGCGCCCGTCGACAGGCAGGCCCTGCGCGCGCTGGTAGGCGCGGATGGCCTCTTCTGTTCGCCACCCGATCACGCCATCCGGGGTGCCCGCATCATGTCCGGCGGCGCCGAGAAGGCGTTGGATCTCTCTCCGTTCGGCTTGGGTCAGACCGGTTTCATCCGGGCCAAACACCCCTTGCAACGGCGGCGCCCCTGCGATCCGATCGGCGAGGAACCCAACCCCGACCCCATAGTTGGTCGACAGGTTGTATCGTAGGATCACATTGAAATTGTGATATAAAATGAAGCCGGGGTCACCGGCTCCACCCGGCGCATGGAGGGCCGCCTCGCCAAAATCGGGGATGGCCGATCCATCCGGGCGCGTCACCCCAAGGCCCCGCCAGGCGCTGACGAATCGGCGCCGCCGCCGGCCAGTCGCGGCGCGGTCGAAGGTTTCGGGAAGCCGCACCTCCATGCCCCACGGTTCGTCCCGGCGCCATCCAAACCGGGCCAGATAGTTTGCGGTCGAGGCCAACCCGTCCGTCGGATCTGCCGTCCAGATTTCGCGCCGTCCGTCCCCGCGGAAGTCGACACCGTATTCTTCATAGGTCGTGGGGATCAGTTGCGTGTGCCCCATGGCGCCAGCCCAGGATCCGACCATCCGATTTGGGGTCGTGTCGCCGTTTTGAATGATCCGGAGTGCGGCGATCAACTGGGCTTCGAAGAACCGGCCACGACGCCCATCAAATGCCAGGGTCGCCACGGAGGAAATCACGGGAAAGTCGCCCATCAGGGTGCCGTAGCGGCTTTCCACGCCCCAAATCGACGCCATGACCGACGCCTGCACGCCGTAGCGGGCCTCGACCTCGGCCAGAACCCGCCGCGCGGATTGGTATTTCCGTCGTCCGAGGGCGACATCCTCTTCGGACGCGACAATCGCAAGGTAGTCTTCGGTCGTGCGCTGGAACTCGGTCTGGTTGCGATCGCGCTCGATCACGCCGGGAAGAAAGCCGACCCCGCGCAGCCCTTGGGTCAGCGCGCGGTCGCTGATCCCCGCGGCACGGGCCCGCCCGCGGAAGGCGTCAATCCAGCTGTCAAAGGCCGCGTTCGGTTCCGCACGCACGGCACTGTTCTGCGCCCCCAAGGTTGGGACACAGGCCGCCCCGGCCGTGGCCGTCAGGAGCGTCAAAGCGCTGCGCCGGGAAAGATTCATCGGTTGAACTCCACTCGGGGTTTTTGTCCTGCGGCAGATCGGCTTGCTGCCACCCGCTGCCCGCCCCATAGTCACAGGAGTGCCGCATGCTTTGCCAGAGGTTTCAATGTCCTGTCCCATTTGCGCGAAAGACAGCGCGCCGGCCTATCGTCCGTTCTGCTCGCGGCGCTGTGCCGACGTCGACCTCGCGCGGTGGCTGAACGGCAGTTATGCCGTGCCGTCTGACGATCCCGAGGATGCAGAGGCCGCGGAAGCCGCGCTGCGCGCCACGCCCCCACGCCCGAACTGAGCCCTGCCAAACCAACCTGCAGAAAAATGCGTCCCACCCTATGGACACCCCGGCGTGATCCGCCTAAGACGCATCGCACCCCGGCGGAGCGCCGCCAAAACCCGTGCCCGGGTAGCTCAGGGGTAGAGCAGTGGATTGAAAATCCTCGTGTCGGTGGTTCGATTCCGCCCCCGGGCACCACTCCTTCGAACATCGTGTCGGATCCTTGGCCGCCGGTGGCGGCCAGATCTCTGGTGCCACCTGTTGCGTCAGTTGCCAAAGCGTGGCGGCTCAGGCACAACAACACGGAGATGCGCAACAAGACGCACGCGTTGGGGAAATGAGCCGTTCATGACTTCGCTGACCTTGTTCTTCATTGTCGAGCCGCCGTCGTATCAGAACATGGCGTGCTACTTGGCGGCCTCGATCCGGCGCCATATGCCCGACACGGTGAAGCTGGTTGGCTATTGCCCCGCGCATCGGCGCGACGAGGTGTCTCCCGCGGTGATCGAGTGCCTTCACCGTATGGGCTGCGAGGTCCGCACCTTCGATGCGGAAGGGCGGTTCGATCCGGACTATCCCCATGGCAACAAGATCCTCGCCTGCCTTGAAGAACGCGACACGGAGTTCTCGGGGTTCATGGATTCGGACATTCTTCTGATCCGGGACACCGATCCTGCGACCTTGGTGCGTCATGGCCATGTCTCGGCGTCCGTGGCCGCGTCGATGCTTTGGGCCCCGGACGATCTCTGGCCGACCCTTTACGGCGCATTTGGGTGGGAGGTGCCGCAGGAACGCGTCATGCTCATGCGGGACAAACGGCGTGCGGTCGTGCCGTACTTTTCCTCTGGCTTCGTCCTGTTTCCCGAACAGCACCGCAACACCAAGGGGCAGCGGTTCCCCGAGGCGTGGATGGAGGTTGCGCAGCATGTGGACCGGTCGGTCGATGTCGAAAACAAACGGCCGTACCTGGATCAGATGACCTTGCCACTGGGCATCAAACAGGCGGAACTGGATTATCAAATTCTTCCGGAAGAGCAGCATTTCATCCTTGGGGGAAAGCTGCGCGGCAAACCCATGCCGCAAGGGCGGCACATTCACCTGGTGCATTACCGGGGGTGGCATGTCCTGACCGAGGTGGGCTTGGCCGACCACGGCTATGCAAGCCTGGACAAGGCGGTCGGTGTGCGCCGGATCGCGAAGATCCTCAAGTAACGTTGGCGCTTTCGCGGGGGGCACGGATCCGCACACCCGGGCGCAGGTGCCTGAACTGTGATGGGTCGAGTTCGCAAGGGAACAGACCCGGGCAGGCAACCGCGATAACCTCTGACGCGATTGGTTCGAAATCGGCGCGGAAATGGGCCGTGCTCTTGACGGCAAGGATGCGGGCCCGCGTTGGGTCCAGCCCCAGATGCGTGAAATGGGCGAGGTCCAGACACTGGTTCCGAATGCTTGTGACCACGATGGTGACATCGGCGCCATTCTCGGTGATCCGAAGGGCGGCGGTTGGGCCCAGTGTGGCGATCCCGCCGCCGTACATCTCACCGGTGTAAGTGCAGTGTCCGTCAGACAGCGCGACAACGTCAAACTGTGCCGACAGGGGCGTTTCGCCCGGCACACCTGACCGCCCTCCCACTTCGCGGCGGACCGTCGACCCGACCCCCGCCGCATGGGCGGCGGCGGCCAATGCCGGGTCGTGGATCAGGCCAAGCATCGCCTTTTGCGCGCCGGCGGCGATCAGGTGTTTCAACAGGCCGACGGTGTCCGAGGACGCCCCTGCACCGGGGTTGTCTTGGACATCGGCCAGAACCACCGGCTTCGGTGCGTCATTGGCGATGGCGCGCGCAACGGCGATCTCGGGGGCCACCAGCGGTGCGTCGAAGGCCCGCTCCGCCGCGACCAGTTGCGCCAAATGGTCGTCGGCCAGCGCGTCCGCCGTGGCCTGATCCTGGGCATAGGCGACAAGGGCGGGCCCCGTGTCCGGCATGTCGCCCGCCGTAAATCCGAGCGCCAGTTCGACGTGATGCCCCGGAGCATCGGGCAAAGCCGCGTACAGATCGGCCGCAGCGCCCGGGCCAGTGTGTTGCGCATGCAAGGGGATCAGGAACGGCGCTTGGCGAAAGGCTTTTGCGGGGCGGCCGGTCTGAAGGAGCTCTTGCAACTGTCGGTGGGCCCGTGCGCCGGTGTCCGCCATGTCCAGATGCGGATAGGTTTTGTACAGCGTAATGATGTCCGACAGGTCGACCATTTTTGCCGTCAGGTTGGCGTGCAGGTCCAGGCTGATCGCGACCGGCAGTTCCGGTCCAAACCGGGCGCGGATGCGGGCCAAAAGCGCGCCTTCCCCGTCAAGGTGGCTGTCGGTGATCATCGCGCCGTGGAGGTCGAGGTAGATACCGTCGACGTCCCCGGCGCGTGCGATCCCGTCCAGGATCTCGTCTGAAATCGTATCGAACGCCCGATCCGTGACCAGCCCGGACGGTTCAGCCGAGGCCCATAAGAGCGGCACGACGTCATCGCCCCGGCCATGGGCGGCCGCGATGAAGCCCGCAATCGGCAGGTTCATTCCGCGCGTGGTGTCAATCACCTCCGCACCGCGCAGGAGGTGCGGCCAGGAATCGGCCATTTCGAACTCTGCCAGATCGGCCGGGGTCAGGCCCGCGCTGTTGGTTTCGTGCTGAAATCCGGCGACCGCAATCCGCATGCCCTGACCTCAACCGGCGATGCGGTGAACGGCGCGGGGCAGATCGGACAGAATCTCGGGCCCGTCCGCGCGCAGCACCACGATCTCTTCGAGGCGAATGCCAAAGCGGTCGGGCAGGTAAATGCCGGGCTCAATCGAAAAGACCATGCCGACGTCCAACAGGGTGTCGGAACTGCCGGTCAGATAGGGCGGCTCATGGATATCCACCCCAAGCCCGTGCCCCGTGCGATGGGTGAAATAGGCGCCGTACCCGGCGTCGGTAATGACCGTGCGGGCCGCGGCATCCACCGTGCGTGCGGGCACGCCAGGGCGCGCGGCGGCCAGGGCCGCCTCGACGGCGGCTTCGACCACCGCGTGGACCTCATCATACCCTTCGGGCGCGTCGCCCAGGATGGCCATGCGCGTGATGTCCGAGGAATAACCGTCCTTGCCGGCACCGATATCCATGACGATCGCTTGGCCCGGTTCCAGAACCGTGTCGCCCGTATGGTGATGCGGGAACGCGCCATTCCCACCGGCCCCCACGATGGTGAACAAGGGGCGGGCGCCTTCGCCCGTGAAATGCGCGCGCGCGATCTGGGCCACGTCGCGCTCGGTCATGCCGGATTTCATCCCGGCCCACGCGGCCTGCATCGCGCGATCGGCGATCCGGGCATTCGCCTTGAGCAGCTCGATCTCGGCGTCGTCCTTGCGCATGCGCAGCGCCCCCACGGTGCTGGCCGTGAACTGGCGCGTCGCGCCCGGCAGCGCATCTTGGATCAGGGCCGCGTGATCCGCGCGCATGGTTTCATCCAGCACAAGGGATGTCGCACCGGATGCGCCCGTGTCCGCCAGTAGGGCGGACAACGCCGCGTCCGGGCCATCGGCATCGTCCCAGGTGAAAAAGGGCAGGTCGGTTTGCGTGCGGGCGCTTTCGGCTTCGAGGATTGGCATCAAAACGGCGGCACCGGTCTGGGTCACCACGGCGACCAGAGGCCGCTCGTCCCCGTGGGGCCGCAGATCGAAGAGCCACGCCAGATGTGTCCCAGAGCCAAGGGCCACCACATCCACGTTTTCGCGCGCCATTGCATCGCGCAGCCGCTCGAGCCGGTCCATCATATCCCCCCAATCGGTTCGCCGAGACTGTTCTACCGCACCTGTCCGGTCCGTCCAGCGGTCACAGCGCCAAGAAACGCAAAACGCCCGGCCTGAACTGGGGCCGGGCGTCGAACTTGGTCCTTGGGACCGATGGCGTCAGGCGTCGGCCTTCAGGACACCGCGTTGAATTTGGTCTTCTTCAATGGACTCGAACAACGCCTTGAAGTTGCCTTCGCCAAACCCGTCGTCGCCCTTGCGTTGGATGAACTCGAAGAAGATTGGCCCGATGACGGTCTGGGAAAAGATCTGCAGCAAGATGCGCGTCATCCCACCGTCGACCACGCCCTCGCCATCAATCAGAATGCCGTGTTTCTTCATGCGGTCGATCGGCTCTTCGTGGCCGGTCACGCGCTTGTGGCTCATCGCGTAATAGGTGGCGGGCGGCGGCGGCATGAAGTCGATCCCGTTGTCACCAATCAAATCTGTTGCCGCGTAAATATCCTTGGCGCCGACGGCGATGTGCTGGATGCCTTCGCCTTTGTACTCCTTCAGGTATTCTTCGATCTGGCTGTTCTCATCCGCGCTTTCGTTGATCGGAATGCGGATCTTTCCGTCCGGGCTGGTCAGCGCCCGGGAAAACAGGCCCGTCTGCTTGCCTTTGATGTCGAAGAATTTGATCTCACGGAAATTGAACGCCTTGGCGTAGAAATCGTACCAGGTGCTCATGTTGCCGCGCATGACATTGTGGGTCAGGTGGTCGATGTAATAGAAGCCCGCGCCTTCCGGGGCAGGGTCAGCTTCCCCAAGCCAGTCGTATTCGTCTGCATAGCAGGACCCGTCCGCGCCGTAGGTTTCCACAAAGTAAAGCAGCGAGCCACCGATCCCGATAACCGCCGGGACATCAAGCGATTTGTCGTCGCCCGTGTATTCCTCGGCGCCGTAGTCCAGCGCGCATTTCAAAGCATGCTGCGCGTCAACCACGCGCCATGCCATCGCGGGCGCGCAAGGGCCGTGTTCCTCGACAAACCGGGCGGCGTGGCTGTTTGCCTCGCGGTTAACCAGATAGTTGATCGCGCCCTGACGATAGAGCGAGATGTCCTTGGTTTTATGGCGGGCCACTTCGACATAGCCCATTTTCGTAAACAGGGCCTCCAGGACCCCGGGCTCGGGATGGGCGAATTCGACAAACTCGAACCCGTCAGTTCCGGCAATGTTGATCGCGTTGATCTCGGCTTTCGGCGCGTCGTGGGGGAACGGTCCCATCGCGGCATCCTCCTCTGATGATGGTCGCGTGGCACGTGCCCTTCACGCGATAATCTCAGTCCCGGCCCGCGGGGTTGGCTGCGGTTCCACAAAACGTTGCCTACGGCAACGATTTAGCCGACGGCGCCCTCAGAGGTCAACAACAGATGATCGGTTTCGGCCTCACGATTGCGCCAGTTCGCGGGCCTGCCGACCAGCCGGCGCTAAACGCCTGACACAAGGCAAGATTGGATCGCGTCGTGCAATTGGGCCGCGATGGTCGCATGGGAAAAGTTCGCCCTCATGGCGTCGACACGGTGTCGCGCCAAGGCCCAGGTCTCGGTGCCAAAAGCGGCCATCATCGCCGTGAGCCCCGCGTCGATGGTCGCCGGCTGGCTGTCGTCGATCAGGAACGGGTAGTCTGCCCCCAGATGATGCACCGCATCGGGCGTCTTGCGATCCGCCAGAACAACGGCCCCACATGCGGCGGCCGTTGCCAGTTTGGTTGCCGGCTTCACGACCCATTTTCCATCAATGCGCTCGCCCACCCGGACGCAAAGATGTGCGTTGAACTGCATGATCTGCGCCAAACTTGCCTGGAACGTCTGCGGGGACGACCCATCCAGAAGGGTCGCATGCCGATCGGCAAGCGGGCTGTGTGGAAACAGGGCTGGCGTGCCAAAAAACGCCATCCGAAACTCGTCCATCGGCAGCGGGGGCGGCAACTGATCCAGGGCCGTGTCATAGTTGTGCAGAACCGGTGCATGCTGGCCGTCGATCTGGATGCCTTGGGCTGCCGACTGTTCCACCCATTCCTTCTGTTTCGACAGGCCCGCATAGGTCGTTGAAAGGTGGCAATCCACGCCATGCGGGATCATTTCCGTGATCGGCATATCCACATAATCGACCAGAATCGCGCGCGCGGACCGGCGGAGGCGGCGCATGTCCGCGCCGCTCCATCCCCAGGCCGCATTCTTCGAGAACACATACACGGCGTTCGGGTTTCGAACCGCCAGTTTCAGGGCCTGGAACGCCTTTGCTTTGTTCGACACGTATTGGGTCGACACGCGGTATCGGTCGCCGAAATGGGCGGCCAGATGCGCCGAAAGTTGATCGACACGCATCACGCTCGATCCCATGTTCCGGCGCGAGTAGCGGTTGAGAAAGACGACGGGGATACGGCGGGCCATTGACCATCCAAATACCAGGGGCTAGGCGCTGCCTAAGCGATCCGACCGCAGCATGCCAGATGCTGTGTGTGGTTGGATAGATCTGGAGGCGCATCGATCCGGGAGGGGACGACGATGACCATCACATTACTAGACGGCGGCATGGGCCAGGAACTTGTCGCGCGCAGCGTTGCCGAGCCGACACCGTTGTGGGCCACCAAGGTCATGCTGGACGAGCCGGAATTGGTCCAGGCGATTCATGCCGATTACTTCGCGGCAGGTGCCGAGATCGCGACCGTGAATTCCTACGCCATCCACCGCGATCGCCTGTCGCCACATGGGATCGAAGATCAGTTCGAAACCTTGCACAAAGCGGCCTGCGAATTGGCGAAAGCGGCCCGCGATGCCCATGGATCGGGGCTGATCGCCGGCTCGCTCGGGCCGCTTGGGTGGTCCTACACCACGGACACGCCGCCCGAGGATGCCGCCGATCGCTTCGCCGAGGTTGCCGCGTTGCAGGCGCCCTATGTCGATTTCTACCTGATCGAAACCGCGGCTTCGATCGAGCAGGCCAAGGCGGCCCTGGACGGGGGAAAGACCGTCGGAAAGCCGGTCTGGCTCGCGGTATCCGTCGACGACACCGACGGCACGAAACTGCGGTCGGGTGAGCCGGTGGCCGACGCGCTGGACATGGCTTTGGCTGGTGGCGCGGATGCGTTCCTGATCAATTGCGCCACGCCCGAGGCCGTCAGCCAGGCCCTCGAGGTTGTCCAAGGCAGCCCCATCCCGTTCGGCGCCTATGCAAACGGGTTCACCAAGATTGTGCAAAGCTTTGCCAAGGCCGGAACGACCGTGAAGGAGCTGACGGCCCGCAAAGACCTGTCGCCCGAACGCTACGCGGATTTCGCCCAGACCTGGGTCGATCTGGGCGCGACGATCATTGGCGGGTGTTGCGAGGTGGGCCCGGCGCATATCGCCGAGCTGTCTCGCCGCTTTGGACAGAAAGACGCCTCGGCCGCTTAACCCAAAGCGGCCAGACGCGCCTCCTGGCGGGCAATCAACGCGTCCACTTCGGCCATCGCCGCGGCCGAAAGTGCCGGGGCCGGGCGGCGGGCGGTGGCGTGGGCAATCGCCCCGCGTTTGGCCAATGTGTATTTCCGGATCGCGAGGCCCAGGCCCGGCTGCGATTCGTAGCGGATCAACGGCATGTAGGCGTCGAACACGTCCCGGGCGCGCGTTTCATCGCCGGCCTGCATATGCTTGACCACATCGGCCATCATCTCGGGATAGGCGAAGCCTGTCATCGCCCCGTCAGCGCCGCGGATCATCTCTTCCAGCAGGAATTGGCCGCCGTTGCCGCACAGGATGGACACACGCCGCGCACCCGCCGCTTCGGCCGCGCGCAAGGCCGAGATTTTCTCCAGCCCCGGCCAGTCTTCGTGCTTCAGCATCACGCAGGTCGGGCAGGTTTCAAAGATTTTCAAACACACGTTCGGTGACATCTGCACATTGGTCACAAGGGGGAAATCCTGCAGCACCCAAGGCGTGTCCCCGAGCATGTCGGCAACCGTCCGGAAATATCCCACAATCTGGTCGTCGGTGCGCAGGTTGCCCGGCGGGGCGACCATCACGCCCGCGGCCCCTTTGTCCAGCGCTTCGGCGGCAAGGGATTGGATGGCTGCCAGCCCGGGGGCCGAGACACCGACCACAACCGGCAAATCGGTGCGCGCGGTGACGCGTTCAATCACCGCCACCGACTCGTCGGCCGTCAGCTTGCCAGCCTCGCCCATGATCCCAAGGATCGTCAGCCCGGTGGCGCCGCGTTCGGCATAGAAGTCGACCATGCTGTCGACGCTGTCGTAATCCACTGCACCATCCGGCAAAAATGGCGTCACCGCGATGGTGAAGACCCCTTTTGCTGTTTCATCCAAACGTGCCATGCGTGGTGTTCCCCTCATTCCTGTTCCAGCGCGATGCGCCCGATCGCCATGGAGGCTGCCGCCTGGCACGGTTCCACCACGGGCAAGCCCGTGGCTTCGGCCAAAGCAGCGCGGTAGCGGGCCATGCCCGCGCATCCCATGATCAAAACATCTGCGCCGTCCTGATCGCGCAAATCCGTTCCGACTGCAATCATGCGCTCCAGCGTCGTGTCCGCGTTGGACAGATCCGCCACGCCCAAATCCAGCGCGCGGTCGCCGGCACATCGGTCCAGTACCCCCATTGCGCCGAAGGCGCGCAGATGGCGCGGGATGGATTTGTGAAGGATCGCCACCACGCCAAAGCGTTGGCCCATCGTCAGGGCCGTCATCACGGCGCTTTCCTGGATGCCGAGCACGGGCAAATCGGTTCGATCCCGCAAGGCGTGCAGCCCCGGATCGCCAAAACACGCGATGACATAGCCTGCGGCCTCGGCTTCGACCGACGCGGCCAGACGCAGCATCGGCGCGATGGTCTCATCCGCCTGCGCCTGGCTTTCGATGCCGGGCGGACCTTCGGCCAGGGTCAGGCACCGGATGGGACGGCCCAAGGGGCGCAGAGGCTCCATGGCGGCGTCAATGCCGGCGGTGACCGTCACCGAGGAATTCGGGTTGATGACGATGAGGGCGCGGTCGCTCATACGCCCTCGCGCGTGGCCGATTGGATTTCGACCTGATAGCCCTCGGGGTCGTTAAACACGAACGCCCGAATGCCGATGGCGTCATTCACGAACATCTGGCTCAGACCCTCAACCGCCTGATCTTGGATGTAGCCGTACCACGCATCCACGTCCGGGACGCGAATGCAAACCTGCACGCATTTGTCGGCCTGCCAGTTGTTCATGCCCTTGGTTTCATCCACCAGCCCGATATGCGCGCCATCGGCCATGCGGAGGATCTTCGCCAGATCGCCCTGATCGATAACCAGGGGGAACCCCATGACGTCCTGGTAAAACGTCAGGGCGCCCTCCAGATCCTTGTAGTACAGAAAGGTGATGGCCAGGCTGGCCCCGTCCGGTCGGTTCGTCAAATCTCTCTCTCCTTCGGGCTAAGCGGGGGCCGCGCCAACCAGCGGCCTTCGCCGGGTTGGCCCAGGTATTGCCCGTCACGCATGATGAATTGCCCCCGCAGCAGGGTCGCGATGGGCGTGCCGATCACCTCCCGACCCGCCCACGGGTTGTAGCCCACGTTGTCGTGCAGATCGTTCGGCCCATAGGTGAACCGCGCGTTCAAATCCCACAAAACCAGATCCGCGTCGCAGCCGGGTTCGATCTTGCCCTTGCCGGGCAGGCCATAAATCCGCGCAGGCGCTTCGGAGGTGAGCCGCGCGAACCCTTGGAGCGACAGCTCGGAGGCCACCGCGCCCCGATCCATCATCAAGGGCAGGCGCGGCTCCAGTCCGGGCAGACCGTTGGCAATGTCGGGAAAGGCCGGGGCAGGGCCCTTGGCCAGTTTGCCCGTCTCGTCGAAGCGATAAGGCGCATGGTCGGAGGAGATGACTTGGAGCACGCCGTCCCGCAAGGCCTGCCAAAGCGCCACTTGGTCCGCCGCGCGCCGTTGCGGGGGCGAACACATCCATTTCGCCCCCTCAATCCCGGGTTTATCCAACACGTCTTCCGTCATCAGCAGGTAATGCGGACAGGTCTCGGCCCAGATCGGCGCGCCGCGTGCGCGGGCGGCCGCGATTTCGGCGGCGGCTTCAGCGGTCGAAACATGGAAAATCATGACCGGCGCCTGCGTTTCTTCGGCCAATCGGCACATGCAGCTGACCGCTTCGATCTCGGCGGACCGGGGGCGCGACGCGGCGTGGTAGATCGGTGCCGTTTTCCCCTCGGCCAACAGTTGTGCGCGGGCCGCCGCAATGATCGCGTCATTTTCGGCGTGAACACAGGTCAGGACACCATGCGGGGCGGCGATCCGCAGGATCTCCAGAATCTCCGCATCGTGCAGCTTGATGTTGTAGGTCGTGAACACCTTGATCGAGCGGTGCCCGGCGGCAAACAGGGCCGTCAGATCCGCCTCGAAATCGGGTACGGACGTGTCCGAAATCAGGATATGGAATGCATGGTCAATCGCCGCGCCGCGCCGCGCCCGCGCAGCATAGTTCGCCACTGTGTCCGAAAGCTTTTCGCCTTTTTGCTGCGCGGCAAAGGAAATGACCGTCGTCGTGCCGCCCATCGCGGCCGAGCGCGTGGCGGTTTCGAACGTGTCGGCATTCATCTGCCCCATGCCCGAGATCTGCTCGATATGGCAATGCGGGTCGACCCCACCCGGTGTGACAGTCAACCCGGTCGCGTCTACCGTGTCGGCCCCTGCAAATCCCGTGCCGATGGCGGTGATGCGGCCGTCTTTGACGCCCAGATCGGCCGCCACTGTGCCGCCCGGAAGAACCAACTGGCCACCTTGGATCACAAGATCATACATCATCGCCGAACGCTCCTTCGGGGGGCAGCATGGGGCAGGGGCCGGGGGGTGTCCAGAACCCGTTTACAACCGGGCCGCGCCCGTGCCAGATGCCGGACAGACCACGGAAGGGAAGACCCCGATGACCTCTGAAACCTCTGCCGAACACACCGCCAAAATGAAGGCCCTTAAGGCCGAGCGCGATGAAATGATGAAGACCAAGCGGGTCAAGAAGGGCCTGATCATGGTCCATACGGGCAGCGGAAAGGGCAAAAGTTCATCCGGGTTCGGGATGATCATGCGCTGCATTGCGCATGGGATGCCGTGCGGTGTGGTCCAGTTCATCAAGGGCAATTGGGAAAGCGGCGAAAAGAAGTTCCTGCGCAATCGCTTTGCCGAGGAATGCGAATTCGTCGTCTCTGGCGAAGGGTTCACCTGGGAAACGCAGGACCGGGACCGCGATATCGCGGCGGCCCAAGCCGGGTGGGAGGCCGCCAAGCGCATGATCCGGAACCCCGATATGCGCTTTGTGCTGCTGGACGAGATCAACATCGCCCTGCGCTACGATTACCTGGACATTGCCGAGGTCGTGGAGTTTCTGACCACCGAAAAGCCGACCATGACCCATGTCTGCCTGACCGGGCGCAACGCCAAGCCCGAGCTGATCGAGGTCGCCGATCTGGTCACCGAGATGGCCGAGGTGAAGCACCCCTTCAAAACCCAAGGCGTCATCGCACAGCGCGGGACCGAGTACTGATCCCATGGCGCGCGCCTTGATGATCCAGGGGACCGGCTCGAATGTGGGCAAGTCCATGTTGGTGGCAGGCTTGGCGCGGGCCGCGGTGAAGCGGGGCCTCTCGGTGGCGCCCTTCAAGCCGCAGAACATGTCCAACAATGCCGCCGTGACATCCGATGGCGGCGAGATCGGGCGCGCGCAGGCGCTGCAGGCGATGGCCTGCGGATTGGAACCGCACACGGACATGAACCCGGTTCTTTTGAAGCCAGAGACAGATACCGGCGCGCAGGTCGTCGTGCAGGGCAAACGCCTGACCCGGGTGGAGGCGGGCGCCTATGCGGCGTTGAAGCCCACGCTCATGGCCCCTGTGCTGGACAGCTTCCGCCGGCTCAAGTCCGCCCATGATCTGGTTCTGGTCGAGGGCGCCGGCAGCCCGGCGGAGGTCAATTTGCGCGCGGGCGATATCGCAAATATGGGGTTCGCGGCCGCGGCGGATGTGCCCGTGATCCTTGTTGGTGACATTGATCGTGGTGGTGTGATTGCGCAGGTCGTGGGCACGCAGGCCGTTATGGATCCCGCCGACAATAATCTGGTTTCTGGTTTTATTATCAACCGTTTCCGCGGCGATGTTCGACTGTTTGATGAAGGCTATCGGCGCATCATCGATCAGACCGGCTGGCGGGGGTTCGGGGTTGTCCCCTGGTTCAGGGATGCGTGGAAACTGCCCGCCGAGGATGGGCTCGACCTCCATGCTCCAACGCGCGGCAAGGGCTTGCATGTGGTGTGCCTGGGGCTCAGCCGGATCGCGAATTTCGACGATCTTGATCCGCTCAAACAGGATGAGGGCGTCCGTCTGACCATGTTGCGGGCGGGCCAGCCCCTGCCGGGGGATGCCGATGTCGTCATCATTCCCGGCAGCAAATCCACCCGGGGTGACCTCGCGTTTCTGCGCGCACAGGGATGGGACATCGACCTGCGTGCCCATCATCGGCGGGGCGGGCATATCCTGGGCATTTGCGGCGGGTACCAAATGCTCGGCCAGGTCGTGTCAGATCCCGAGGGGATCGAAGGCCCGGCGGGCGACACCCCGGGTTTGGGCTTACTGGATGTCGCGACCGCGATGACACCGGACAAGCGGCTTACCGAAACGCGGGCCGTGCATGCCGCCAGCGGCACCGGGTTCACCGGCTACGAAATTCACATCGGCCGCACCGAGGGGCCCGATCGGGCGCGCCCGTTTGCCCATGTCACGCACGCACCGGAAGGCGCGATCAGTGCCGATGGGCGCGTTCAGGGAAGCTATCTGCACGGAATGTTCCGCGACGATGGGTTCCGTGCCGCTTGGCTCGCGCAGTTCGGGGTCGCGGCGCAGGCCCGAAGCTATGGGCAAACCGTCGAGGCCGCGTTGGATGACCTGGCCGCCCATATGGAAGCGCATCTTGATATGGACGGCCTGATCGCAGCTGCGCGCTAGGCGGCCACGGCGGGCAGGCCGGCCTCGGCCCGACCGGCGTCAGATTTCAGTGAGAAATCCGTTCCCAAATGGGCGTCCGAGGTCGGTGTGGCCAGATACGCGATGGCTTTGGCCACCCATTCCGCCGGAATATGCGCGGACCATGCCAGTTGGCTGACCGGGTTGATGCCGCTGTCGCGGATCTGGGTTTGCATCCGGGTGGCCACCGTGCCGGGACTCAGGCCCAGAACGCGGACGCCCTTTTCGCGGTATTCCTTGTCCGCAACGCGGGTCAGGGACAGCACGGCCGCCTTGGTGGCACAATAATGGCTCCACCCTTCCAGCGCGCTCGTCGCCGCCCCGGACGACAAGTTGATAATCGTGCCCTGGCCTTGCTCGGCCATCACGGGCAGGGCATAGCGCAAGCCGTGGTAGACGCCCTTGAGGTTCACGTCCACGACGGTGCCCCAAGCGGTCGGATCGCTGTCCGCCAGCCGCGCGACCGGGTCGATCAGGCCCGCATTGTTGACCAAAACGTCCAATCGCCCGGTCCAATCCAACGCGGCCCGCACGGCTTGGGCCACACTGTCGGGCTGCGCGACATCGCAGGCAACCGTCCGTGCGGTGCCACCCGCATCCTCAATGGCCTTTTGAACGGGGGCGGCAGTATCGGGCGCGCGCGCGGCCAAGATCACCTGCGCGCCCAACGCCGCGAAATGCGCTGCCGTGGCGGCGCCAATGCCGCGGTTGGCGCCCGTGATCAGAATGGTTCGGTTCGAGAAATCAGTCATATCAACCTCCAGGGAATGGGACCTGAGCCAAGCGATATATCCACATAATCCAGCAAGAAATGATGGAATAGTGCATATACTCATGCAATAGTTGCACGAATGGATATGGCTCTCCTCAAAACGGTGACGGTCGTGGCCGAGCGCGGCAGTTTCGCGGCGGCTGCGCGTCAGCTGTCGATTGACCCGTCCGTTGCGTCGCGACACGTGGCGCAGGTGGAGGCGTCCCTTGGTGTGCGCCTGTTCGCGCGCAGCACGCGGCGCGTCTCGCTGACCGAAGCGGGGGCGCGGTACGTGGCGCGGATTGCGCCGCTTCTTGAAGAGGTCGAGCATGCCCGCGAAGACGTGCGCGCGCTCAGTGGGCGGCCTTCGGGGCGTTTGCGGCTGACGGCATCGGTCGCCTTCACGCAATTGGCGCTCTTGCCCCATCTTTCGGCCTTCCACGACCGGTATCCCGATATCACGGTCGAGCTTTGGCCCACGGTTGACCCGGTCGACCTGCTGGAACATGCGGTCGATCTGGCCATTCGCTTGGCCCCTGAACCAAGTGGCGACGTGATCAGCACCAAGCTGATGAACACCGCATACCGGGTCGTGGCGGCGCCGGACTGGATCGCGGCCCATGGGCATCCCGACCGCCCAAGCGCCCTGCATGCCGTGCCGTGCCTGCGCCAGAACCTGCCGGGGTTTCGGGATCGCTGGCGGTTCCGGGACCGGCGGGGCGCGGAAACCGAGGTCGAGATACACGGGCGGACCATCATTTCAGGGGCGTCGGCCTTGCGCGAAGCGGCCCTTCTGGGCATGGGGCCGGCCCTTCTGGCGGATTGGGCGGTCGCCGTGGATGTGGCCGTGGGCCGCTTGGTGGATCTCTTCCCCGCGCATGCTGTGACGGCCACAAGTTTCACGACCGCCGCATGGGCGTTGTATCCAAGCCGCGCCTTTTTGCCCGCCAAGACGCGTGTGACGCTAGATTTCCTGCGTGGCGCCCTGCGCCGATAATCCCTTGGGCTTCGCGCCATTTGCCCTAGCTACGCGCGTAAGGGAGATTGCCGCAATGCTCATCGTTTGTGACGACACCATTCGCAACCGCGCTGCGTTGGACACGCGGTCTCTGCCGAAAAAGTTCTTCGGACGGGTTCAGGTCATCCCGCGGCGCGGTGGCTTTGGGTTGTGGGTTCGCCTGATCGTGGAGATGCAGCTTCTGCGCTATCTCGCGGCGCTGCTGCCCTTCGTGATCCTTGCGTTGACCGCCCGCAGCCTTGCCGGCCCGATCAGCCAGGCGCCGATCGCCATGCTTCTGGTCATCGCCTTTGTCGAATTGAAGGTGCTGCGATTGTCTCCGGCAGCCCGTCTGCGGCAGGTGTCCGAAGATGAAGCCGCCCGCCGCTTGGATGCACTGGCCTTTCGGGCGCGCGCCTGCCTGCGCAAGATCGCAGCCCGCCGCGAGATGGCAGACGGCGAACTGCGCCTTGTGATCGAGCAATCGGAACTGGCGCGCATCGCGCCGCTGACCTTTGTGTCGGTGCAGGCCGCCACACCCAAACCCCACGTGGTGCCCTTGGACGAAGGCGACCGTGCGGTCCTGGTGGACGGGTTGTTCGACGCCGAACTGTCCGAACGGGATGTCATGGCCGTCAATCAACGCGACGAGGTCTTCATTCGGGATATCGTGCAAGAGGCACGCGCCGTGTCCACCCATATGCGGTTGGCCGCAGCATTGGAGCGGCGCAAAGCCGTGGGAGCATAGGCAATGGCGGTGAATGCACGGACGGTCTCGGCGGGCACGGCGTTGGAGACGCTCAAGTCCGCATGGGCGGCGCAGGCCAAGGGCGATCTCGTGGCCTCCTGGATGCTGCATGGGCGACCCGGCGTCGGCAAGACAGAGGTGGTGCAACAACTGGCGCACCAAATCGGTGCACAGCTGTTCGACCTGCGCCTGACCACGATCGAGCCGCAGGATTTGCGCGGGCTGCCCTACTACGATCACGATGCGCAACGCACGGTGTGGTACCGGCCCGAGGATCTGCCGGACGACCCCGCACACCCGTCGATCCTGTTCCTGGACGAACTCACCGCGGCCGCGCCCTCGTTGCAGCCGACCGTGTACGGGCTGCTGCAGGAACGGCGCGTCGGGCGGCATCGCCTGCCGGACAGCGTGTTGATCATCGCAGCGGGCAACACCGTCGAAGATGGGGCCGTCGCCTATGAGATGGGCACGGCGTTGTCGGACCGTCTTGTGCATATGATCGTTCAGGCCGGCGCGGACGACTGGCTGCAGAACTATGCGGTTCCGGCGGGCATCCATCCCGCAGTGGCGGGCTTCATCCGGACCCGGCCGGACCTTTTGGAAACCACCGAAGACACGCTCCGGCGCGGGCTGAGCGTCGCCTGCACCCCGCGGTCCTGGACCCGGGTCAGCCAGATCATGCACGCGATCCCCGACCGGGCCACCCGCCAGGTGATGATTGCCGGCACCGTTGGCGAGGCGCCTGCCGCGGAGTTCGCCCTGATTGCCGATGACATCGCGGCCACCGTTCATATTGCCGAGCTGATGGACACCTCGCGCGCAGATCGGCCCGAACAATACCCCACCACGCTGCACGGTCTGACGGCCCTGATCTACGCGCTGGTGTCTTATGCCGACGCGTCCAGAATGGCCGATGCGATTGATATTCTGGCCGACCTGGGCGCGCTCGACCCGGCCACGCATGGCGGTTTGCCCTTGTCCGATTTGCGCAGTTTCGGGTTCGAATTGCTCATTGGCCGGGCATTGGAAAACGGGTGGGAAGGCGCCTTTGCCGACTCCGACAGCTACGCCGCCTATGCCGCCACAAGGGCCGAGGTCGGGTTGCCGTGACGCAGCCGAGCCCCCGCGCGGCCAAGGCATTGGCACATCTGGGCGAGGTTGACCCGGCGCTGGCCGTTCTGGCGCTGTGGTGCACGCATCGGGACGGGGCGGGGGCCACCCAGACCGAAGGCGAAACCATCCGCTACGGGCCGGGGTTCGAAAGCCTGGGCTTGCCCGAACAGGTCGGATTGACGGCTCATCATGTCTTGCATGTGGCGCTGCAACACTCGGACCGACAGGCCGCCTTGGCCGAGCGTCTGGGCGACCGTTTTGACCCGTCGCTGTTCGGCCTCGCGGCGGACGCGATTATCAATGAAACGCTCCTCTTGGCCGACCATGCGCTGCCGCGCCCGGCGGTCACTCTGACGGAGCTTCTGTCCGAGATCGGGGCCCCCGCCTTATCCTCGGTCGATGCTTTGTCGGACTGGGATGCCGACCGTTTGGCGATGCACCTTCACGCCGACGAGAAGCGCGCGCAGAAGGCGCGTGATCTGGGCATCGCGCGCGGTTTTGCGCAGGACGTCGGGATCGGCGAGCCCGACAAGGACGGGGATACGCAAAAGACAGCCGATTGGCGCAACCAGATCCTTCGCGCCATGGAAGCCGGGCGTAAAGCGGGAAGCGGGATCGGGACACTGGGCGCAATCCTTGCCGATCTCACCCCGTCGCGCACCCCGTGGGAGGTTGTCTTGCGGGGGCTGTTGTCCAAGGCCCTGACCGACAGACCGGAACGAAGTCACCGCCGCCCCGCAAGCCGCTGGATTGCGATGGCGTCCGACGCCCACGCGACCGGCGGGCCTGAGCCCGTCTTCGAACCCGGACCAAGCCGCAGCTCCGCGCGACCGCGCATCGTGATCGGGATCGACAGTTCCAGCTCGATCGACGGGCAAACCTTGCACCTCTTCGCCACCGAGGCCGAAGGGATTGCCCGCCGCACCGGCGCCGAGGTGCATGTCATGGGGTTCGACGAGGTGGTATTTCTGCACACACGCGAACAGGTCGGGCGCCTCAGTGCGGTGCGCGCACCCGAGTTTCGCACCGGCGGGGGAACGGATTACGCCGATCTGTTTGCCAAGGCGGACGCCGTGAACCCGTCCATCCTGGTGGTCCTCAGTGATCTGGACGCGCCCCTTCCGCCCAAGCCACGCTTCCCGGTGTTGTGGGCGGTGCCTGCGGTCGTCGACGCCCCATCCTTTGGCCGGGTGTTGGAGATCGGACTGAATTGAGGTCGGGACCGCGGCCGGCTACGGCGCCATAACCGCCGTGGGCCGGACACCATCGGCGCGCCACGGTTCGAGGTTTTCGCGGGGCAGGGCAGGGCGATCCAGGATGTGATCGGCGGCCTTTTCCCCCACCATGATCGATGGGGCATTCAGATTGCCGTTGGTGATCTGCGGAAAGATCGACGAATCCGCCAACCTGAGGGCGTCGATCCCGATCACACGCGCCTCGGGGTCGACGACCGCCATCGGGTCGTCACCGGCGCCCATGCGACACGTGCCGCACGGGTGGTAGGCGCTTTCAACATGCTCCCGGATCGCGGCATCCAACGCGTCGTCGTCCTCGGCGGCAGGTCCGGGGATAAGCTCGGTGTCGAAATACCGATCCATGGGGGCCGTCCGGAAAATCTGCCGGGTTGCCCGGATGGCGGCGCGGAACTCGGTCCAATCATCGGGATGGGACATGTAGTTGAACAGGATTCTGGGTGGCAAAGCGGGGTCTGCGCCGCGCAACGTGACGGCGCCCCGGCTTTTCGACCGCATCGGGCCGACATGCGCCTGGAACCCATGGCCGCCTTCCGCCTTCTGTCCGTCATACCGGATCGCGATCGGCAGGAAATGGTACATGATGTCGGGATAGTCGACGGCCTCCGAAGACCGGATGAACCCCGTCGCCTCGAAATTGTTCGAAGCGCCAAGCCCGGTGCGCGTCAGCAACCATTGCGCCCCGACCCAGGCTTTGCCCCAAAGGCTCCAATAGGGCGCGAGGCTGACCGGTTCGCGGGACGTGGCCTGCACATAGAGCTCAAGGTGGTCCTGAAGGTTCTGACCCACACCGGGGCGGTCTGCGACGCAAGGAATGCCATGCTCGGCCAGATGGGCGCCCGGGCCGATCCCGGAGTGCATCAACACTTTCGGCGAATTGATCGCGCCGGCCGACAGGATAACCTCGGCGCGGGCGCGGATGACAACGGGCGTCCCGCCGCGCTGGATGCGAACCCCGACGGCGCGCCCGTCCTCGATCTCGATGCGTTCCACAAGGCCACGGACCAGATCGCAGTTCGGCATCGCCAGCGCGGGCTTCAGATAGGCCGCGGCTGCCGACCAACGCTTGCCTTGCCACACCGTCATGTCAAAGCGGCCGAACCCTTCTTGACGGTGGCCGTTGTAATCCTCGGTTCCGCCATACACGGCGGCCCCCGCCTCCATGAAGGCCTGAACCAGCGGGTTTGTGCCCGGCCCACGCGTGACATGCAAAGGCCCGTCGGACCCGCGCCAGTCGCTCTGCCCCCCGTGCCAGTGTTCCAGCCGCCTGTAGTAGGGCAGGACGTCTGCACAGGCCCACCCCTGCGCGCCCATCTCGGCCCAGGTGTCAAAGTCGCACGCGTGTCCGCGCACATAGATCATGCCGTTGATGGAACTGGAGCCGCCAATCACCTTGCCGCGCGGACAGGCCAGCCGCCGTCCGTCCAGATGCGGCTCGGGCTCGGTCTGATAGCCCCAGTCGTACCGCGCCATGTTCATCGGGAAGCTCAGCGCGCCGGGCATCTGGATGAACGGCCCCCAATCGCTGCCCCCATGCTCGACCACCAGAACCGAGCGACCGGCCTCGGCCAGCCGATAGGCCATCGCGCATCCGGCCGACCCTGCTCCGACGACGACGTAGTCCGCTTCCATCACGCTCCGACCGCCCGAAGCATGCTGTAATCGACCATCACGTGATCCCGAAAGGCCGGGCGCCCGCACAAGCGCGCATAGTAGGCCTCCAACGCGGGGCGTGGCGCGCGCGGGATGTCGATGGTGAACCACCGGTACAGCAGATGGCCAATCGGAATATCAGCCGCGGTGAGCACCGGGCCTGTCACGTAGGCCTGCGTCGACAACGGGGTGTCGAGCCGATCCAACAGCGTTTCGAACCGCGCGATTGCACGCGAAAGGGCGGCTTCGTCCCGATCCTGGGCCGCCGTCCGGACACGGGGCCAGAAGATCGGAACGGTAAAGGCCTGCGAAAGCTCGTTCTTGCCCCATTCCGCCCACCGATCGACCGCGGCCCGGGGGCCGGGCCCGGCCGGCCAGAAGGCCCCCCCATCCCCATACTGGGCGGCCAGGTACCGCAGGATTGCCATGCTTTCCCAAACGACAACGTCGCCATCGACCAGCACAGGCACCTTGCGGTGCGGGTTCAGGGCGCCGAACGCGTCGGTGTCGAGCCCGCCATAGACATGCCCGTAATCCAGACGCTCAACCGCCACGCCAAGTTCGGCGGCGCCCCACATCACCAGTTGCACATTGGACGACGTCGCCCGCCCGTAGATCGTCACCATCCGTGCGCCCCCTTAAAACGCGGCCTCGACCGGCGTCATGCCGACATAGACCGTCTTGAGTTCCGAATAGGCCTCAATCGCCGCTTTGGAATTCTCACGCCCGATGCCCGAGCCCTTGACGCCGCCAAAGGGGGTTTCCACGGGCGTCAGGTTGTATTGGTTGATCCAGCACGACCCGGCTTCCAAGGCGCCCACGACGCGATGCCCGCGTGTCAGGTCGCGGGTGAAGACCGCACCGGACAGGCCCAGATCCGTGGCATTGGCCCGCGCGATGACTTCATCCTCCGTTTCGAAATCGAGAACGGACAGAACCGGGCCAAAAATCTCCTCTCGGGCGATGGTCATGTCGTCGGTGACATCCGCGAAGATCGTGGGTTGGATGTAGTGCCCGGGTTGGTTCAAACGGGCTCCGCCATAGGCCAGACGTGCCCCTTCGGCGATGCCCTTTTCGATATAGGACAGCACGATATCAAGTTGGGCCTGGCTGACCATCGGACCAAAGTTCGTCGCGTCATCGCGGGGATCGCCGATCACCGCTTTCGAGGTGCGTTCGACCAGACGCTCCAGAAACGCGTCCTTGATCCCGCCCTGCACAAAGACGCGCGTGCCGTTCGAACACACCTGCCCGGACGAATAGAAATTGGCGTTGATCGCGCCCGAGACCGCATCCTCAAGGTTGGCGTCGTCGAAGATGATCAATGGGGATTTGCCGCCCAATTCCATCGTGACATGCTTCATTTGCGCGGCGGCGGCCGCATAGACCTTCTTGCCCGTGGGCGCCGACCCGGTGAGCGAGACTTTGGCGACCCGAGGATCGCCGACCAATGCGCCGCCCACATCGCCCAGGCCCTGAACGACATTGTAGACACCGGCCGGCAGCCCCGCTTCGACCAGGATCTCGGCAACTTTCAACGCGCTGAGCGGCGTGGTCTCGGAGGGTTTGAACACCATCGTGTTCCCGCAGGCCAGCGCAGGCGCGCATTTCCAGCACGCGATCTGGGTCGGGTAGTTCCAAGCGCCGATCCCGACGCAAATGCCCAACGGCATTCGAACGGTATAGGCCCAGTCGCCGGCACCAAGCGGAATATGTTCCCCCGTCAGCGCCGCCGTGAGCCCGCCGAAATACTCGAAAGAATCCGCCCCGCTTGTGGCGTCGGCGATGCGCGTTTCCTGGATCGGTTTGCCGGTGTCCAGCGTTTCAAGCTGGCTCAGTTCCTCGTTGCGGTCCCGCATGATGTCGGCCGCCCGGCGCAGGATGCGGCCCCGTTCAACCGGGGCCATGGCGGCCCAAGCGCCCCGTGCGGCATCCGCGGCGGCCAGCGCTTGCGCGACGATCTCTGGCGTGGCGCCGTGGACGACCGCGATTTCCTCGCCGGTTGCGGGAAAGATGACCGGAATTTTGGGGCCGCTGGTGTCTTCGACATAGACACCGTTGATGAAATGACTGGCGGTGGGTTGCGGTGTGAACATGGGATCGTCCTTCCAGCACAAGCAATGCGTTGGGGCAGAGGAAACGCTGCCCCGCCGCTGAATTCCATCCCAAATCCGACCGCTTGCGCGCCCGGGCGTCAGATTTCGCGGATTCCGCTAGGCCTCCGCCTGCAGGTGCCCCATCAGGCGCTCCAGATGAAAGTCCGTGTCGCCAAGCTGGTGATCGATCATCACAAGCCGTTTCGCATAGTGGCTGGCGGTGTATTCCCAGGTCATGGCGATCCCGCCGTGCATCTGGATCACTTCCTCGGCCACTTGCCGGGCGATTCTTCCCACCAGGTGTTTGGCCTGGCTCACGCGGCGGCTGCCGTCCGCCCCGCCCAATCCGTCTGCCGCGCGGATCACGATCGAGCGGGCCTGCTCGATCTCGATCGCCAGATCAATGGCGCGATGCTGGAGCGCCTGGAAGGCGCCAATGGGTTTGCCGAACTGCTGTCGGGTCTTGAGGTAGTCAACCAGGATCGCGTTCGCGGTCTCCATGGCCCCCAGGGCTTCGGCGGACAGGGCCAAAGCACCCGCATCCAAGGCGTCCTGCAACGCGGCCCCGGCCTCACGCAGGAGCAGCGTCGCCGGGGTGTCGGTCAGGATCACCTCCGCCGCACCCCCGCCATCAACCATGCCGTAGCCGAACACATCTGCATCATCTGCCGCGACAGAGAACACCGCCAGCGCCCCGTCCAGACGTGCGGCGATCAAGAAGGTCGTGGCATCATTGCCGCCATAGACCACCGATTTCCGCCCGTTCAAACGCCAGCCATCGCCGTCGGCCACGGCTTCGGTGTCAATGGCGTCCAGATCATAGGGGGCGTCCAACTCCCCCAAACCGACGGCGTATTGCGCCTCTCCGGTCAGCAGCGGCTCCAGATCGGCCCCGGCCGCCGCCAGCAGACGGGCCGCCAACAGGGCGGGCAACACGGGCTCAGGGCTCAGGGCGCGGCCCAATTCTTCGAAGACCACGGCGATGTCAAAACCGCTGCCTCCTATGCCGCCATGGGCCTCGTCCACCAGCGCGTACAGGACACCCAGTTCCACCAATCCGCCCCAGATGTCCGGGGCGTGAAAGGGGGCGATATAGGCGATGGCGGCACGGTCGTCGGCCGGGGCGGCCTCGGCCAGATACCGGCTGAGGCTATCGGCCAGCATCCGGCGGTCGTCGGTCATCTTGAAGTCCATCAGCCCATCATCCCTTTGGCCAGAATATTGCGCTGGATTTCGTTCGACCCGCCGTAGATCGAGATCTTGCGGTTGTTGAAATAGCTCGCAGCGTTGTTGGCGTGACCATCGGGTGCAACGGCCATGTTCCCCTCCAGGTCCTCGGACGGGAACGGCGCCGCCGCCGGTCCAAGCGCCCGGCGGGCAAGGTCGTTGATCGCCTGCCGAATGACCGTTGATTTAATCTTCAGCATCGACGGTTCGGCCATCAGGGTGCCGCCCTCGGCGGCCCGGCTCAGCATGCGCAGGTTCGTCAGTCGGATCGCATCCAGTTCGGCCTCGACCGAGGCCAGCCGCGCGGCAAAAAGAGGTTGATCAATCAGACGCTTGCCACCCCGACGCACCTGCCGTGCAAGGGCTTTGACTTGCTCGAAGGCTTGGGTCGAGAACCCGACCCCGGCGATGTTCGTGCGCTCATGCCCCAACAGGAATTTGGCAATGGTCCAGCCCTGGTTCTCTTCCCCCACGAGGCGGCTCACGGGCACACGGACATCGGTGAAGAACACCTCGTTCACCTCGTAGCCCCCTTCGATCAGGCGAATGGGCCGCATCTCGATCCCGGGCGTGTCCAGATCGACCAGGATGAAACTGATGCCTTCCTGCGGCTTGCCGTCGAACTTGGTGCGCACGAGGCAGAAAATCCGGTTCGCGTGTTGACCAAGCGTCGTCCACGTCTTTTGCCCGTTGATCACGTAATGGTCGCCGTCGCGGTCCGCGCGGGTCTTGAGGCTGGCCAGATCGGAACCGGCCCCGGGCTCGGAATAGCCCTGACACCACCAATCCCGCCCATCCAGAATGCGCGGCAGGTACTCGGCCTGCTGGTCTTCGGACCCGAAATGCATCAGCACCGGGCCCAACATCTTGATCCCGAAGGGCACGATCCGCGGCGCGTCGGCAAGGGCGCACTCTTCCTCGAAAATATGCTGCTGGACCGGACCCCATCCCTGGCCGCCGAAGGCCGTGGGCCACGGGCCACCAAGCCATCCTTTGTCGTTCAGGATGGTGTGCCAGCGGTCCATATCGTCCTTGTTGGGTTCCTCGTGGCGGGCCACTTTGTCGGAAATGTCCTTGGGCAAGTGATCAGCCAGAAAGGCCTGCACCTCGGCCTGGAAGGCCTGTTCCTCGGGGGAATAGCTCAGATCCATCTGCGGTCTCCTAGTTCATGTCTGCAAACCGGCGTCCGGTGTCCCGCATCTCGACCAGAAGGGTCGGGACGCGCCAGAACAGCGGGTCGGTTTCGGCAAAGGTTTCAATGTTTTGGATAAGGGTGTCGGGGCCAAGTGTGTCGGCGTAGTGCAACGGCCCGCCCCGCCAGCGGGGAAAGCCGTAGCCAAACAGAAAAACCGCGTCGATATCAATCGGACGCAGGGCGATGCCATCCTCCAGCACGCGAACGGCCTCGGCAATCATCGCGGTCAGATACCGGGCCGTCACGGCGTCGGGGTCCAGCGCAACCGGCGTGACGCCCAATCGCGCCTGCTCGGCCGAAATCAGGTCCTCGAGCGCGGGGTTCAGCACGGGCGTGTCGCCCGCATAGTCATAAAAGCCGATCCCGGTTTTGCGCCCGAACTGCCCCGCTTCACACAGGGCATCGGCCACCCCGCCGACATAGCGGGCCGCGGGGTCGCGATGGGCGGCCAGACGTTTTCGGTTGGCCCAGGCTATGTCCAACCCGGCCAGATCCGAGGTTTCAAACGGCCCCATGGCAAACCCGAAAGCGCGGATCGCCTGGTCGATCGCAGACGGGGGCGTGCCGTCCAGCATCATGTGGTCCGCCGCAAGCCGATAGGCCTGCATCACGCGGTTGCCGATGAACCCGTCACAGACCCCGGCCCGCACCGCCACCTTCTTCAACCGTTTGGCCAAAGCGAAACCGGTGGCCACGACCTCCGGCGCGGTGTCGCGGGCCACGACAACTTCCAGCAGCCGCATGACATGGGCGGGCGAGAAGAAATGCAGCCCGATCACATCCTCGGGCCGGCCCGACGCCGCCGCGATGTCATTGACGTCGAGATACGAGGTGTTCGTCGCGAGGATGGTGCCCGGTTTGCAGATTTCTCCAAGCGTTCCAAACAGATCCCGCTTGACGCTCATGTCTTCGAACGCCGCTTCGATGACGAGGTCGACCTCCGCCAAACGGGTCAGGTCGGTGGTCGTCGCTAGGTGCACGGCCGCCCGGGCCTCGGGCGTCATCTTTCCACGCGCCACGGCACCGTCCAGCGCGTCCGCAATGCGCGTTTCGGCCCGCGCCGCGGCGTCCGATTGTGCGTCCACAAGGATGACCGGACATCCGGCGATCAGGCAGGCCGTTGCAATGCCGGTCCCCATGGTGCCCCCGCCGATCACGCCAACCGTTGCGATATCGCGCGGCTGCGCCGTGGCCTCGGGAATGTGGGCCACCGCCCGCTCGGCAAAGAAGGCATGCACCAAACCGGCGCGTTGCGGGCTTTCCATGCAGAGATTGAAGAGGCGCCGTTCTTCGGCCAGCCCATCCCGCAGAGGCAAGGCCGCCGCCGCGACCGCATCCACGCAGCGGTGCGGCGAGAAAAGGTGATTTTGCTTTCTCGCCAAACTGGTTGCGGCGGCTGTCAGCGCCGCCTCGTCCGTTTGGATCACAATGTCGCCGGTGCGCCGCGTCGGAAGCTGGCCCGCCACGACGTCGGCCGCCGCCTTCAGCGCGACCTCTCGGGGCGTGCCCGATGTCACGCGGTCGATCAGCCCGGCGTCCACCGCCGCTTCGGCCCCGATGCGGCGCCCCGTGGTGATCAGATCCAAAGCCGGGCCCATCCTCATCAGCCGCGGTGCGCGTTGGGTGCCGCCGGCACCGGGAATGATGCCCAAGGTCACCTCGGGAAAGCCAAGCTGCACCCCCGCCAGCGCGATCCGGGCGTGGGTCGCGATGGCAACCTCCAGACCGCCGCCCAAGGCCGCGCCATGCAGGACCGAGATCACGGGTTTCGTGCACGTTTCCAGGCGGTTGCAGACGTCGGGCAGAAAGGGCGCCCGGGGCGGCTTACCGAATTCCTTGATGTCCGCGCCGGCGACAAAGCTGCGGCCCGCACCATACAGGGCAATCACGGCGACCGCGTCGTTTGCCTCCAGAGCGTCGACCGCCGCAACCAGCCCCGTGCGCAAGGCAACGCCGGCCGCGTTCACCGGCGGATTGTTCAGCGCGACAAGCCCCACTTGGCCCACGATCTCCGTGGACACGACCTCTGCCATACCGGCCCCTCCCTCGAGTTGGGTAAAGACTATCACCTCGAAGACCAGCGGCCACAAGAACGCTGCGTCGCGTGGTGGACAGTTCTGCGATCCGCGCCTATCCACATGGGCAGACGCGGCAGGGGGGATCAGGAATGCCAGACGCCTTTATTTGCGATTATGTGCGGACGCCCATTGGGCGATTCGGTGGCGCGCTGTCCACGGTGCGGGCCGATGACCTGGCCTCTATCCCCTTGAAAGCGCTCAAGGACCGGAACCCTGATCTCACGTGGGACTTGGTCGATGACCTGATCTATGGATGCGCCAATCAAGCGGGGGAAGACAATCGCAACGTGGCCCGCATGGCGGCGCTTCTGGCAGGGCTCCCCGAGGCAGTTCCCGGGCTGACGGTGAACAGGTTGTGCGGATCCGGGATGGACGCCGTGGCCGCCGCCGCCCGATCGATCCGGGCCGGCGAGGCAGACCTCGTGATCGCGGGCGGGGTCGAATCCATGTCGCGCGCACCCTTCGTCATGCCCAAGGCGGAGACCGCCTTCTCCCGCCGGGCCGAGATCTACGACACGACCATCGGCTGGCGTTTCGTAAACCGCGTTCTGAAGGCGCAATACGGGATCGATTCCATGCCGGAGACGGCCGAGAATGTCGCCGAGGCGTTCGGCGTGTCCCGGGACGATCAGGATGCGTTTGCGCTCCGCAGCCAGGCCCGGGCCGCTGCGGCGCAGGAAAACGGACGGTTGGCCCGGGAAATCACACCCGTCGACATTCCACAGCGCAAGGGGGATCCAATCCGGGTTGAGCGGGATGAACATCCGCGTGTCACCACTTTGGAAAAATTGGGAAATCTTCCAACACCTTTTCGCGATGGGGGATCGGTGACAGCCGGAAACGCCTCGGGCGTCAACGATGGGGCCGCGGCCCTGATCATCGCCTCCGAGGCCGCCGCGCGCCAACACGGGCTTCAACCCGTCGCCCGCATTCTGGGCGGGGCGTCGGCCGGTGTCGCCCCGCGGATCATGGGGATCGGCCCGGTTCCCGCGACCCGGAAGCTCTGCGCACGGCTCGGGATGGACCCGACCGATTTCGACGTGATCGAATTGAATGAGGCGTTCGCGGCGCAGGGCCTTGCCGTCTTGCGCGAGCTTGGTCTGCCGGACGACGCGGCGCATGTGAACCCGAACGGTGGCGCGATTGCCTTGGGCCATCCGCTTGGCATGTCCGGCGCGCGGATCGTGGGCACCGCCGCGCTGGAGATGCGCGAACGCGGCGGGGCGCGGGCGCTGGCGACGATGTGTGTGGGTGTGGGTCAGGGGGTGGCCTTGGCCCTTGAAGCCGTGTGACGGATCGAAAATAGGTTACAAAAATCCCAGGATGTGCGGATTTTTGTAACCTAAATCTGGTGTCTCCCCTCAGAAGAAGGCCTGCAGTCCTGTTTGGGCGCGTCCGAGGATGAGGGCGTGGACGTCGTGTGTGCCTTCGTAGGTGTTGACGGTTTCGAGGTTCTGGGCGTGGCGCATGACGTGGTACTCGGCCATGATGCCGTTGCCGCCATGCATGTCGCGGGCCATGCGCGCGATGTCGAGCGCCTTGCCGCAATTGTTGCGTTTGACCAGGCTGATCACCTCGGGCGCGCAGGTGCCTTCCTCGAGCATCCGGCCCGCCCGCAGGCTGCCCTGCAGGCCAAGCGCGATCTCGGTCTGCATGTCGGCGAGCTTCTTCTGGAACAGCTGCGTCTGCGCCAAGGGGCGGTTGAACTGCGTGCGATCCAGCCCGTATTGCCGCGCCCGGTGCCAGCTGTCCTCGGCCGCGCCCATCACCCCCCAGGAGATGCCGTAGCGCGCCCGGTTGAGACAGCCGAACGGCCCTTTCAGCCCCTGCACATGGGGCAGCAGCGCGTCCTCGCCCACCGCGACCCCGTCCATCACGATCTCGCCCGTGACCGAGGCACGCAGGCTCAGCTTGCCGCCGATCTTCGGCGCGCTCAGTCCCGCCATGCCCTTTTCCAGGATGAAGCCCCGGATCGCGCCGCCATGGGCCTCGGACTTGGCCCAGACCACGAACACATCCGCGATCGGGCTGTTCGAGATCCACATCTTCGCCCCGTTCAGCACATAGCCATCGGCCGTCTTGGTGGCCGTGGTCTTCATGCCCGCCGGGTCCGAGCCCGCCTCGGGTTCGGTCAGGCCAAAGCAGCCGATCAGCGTGCCCGCCGCCAGGCCCGGCAGATATTTTTCCTTCTGCGCCTCAGAGCCATAGGCGTGGATCGGGTACATCACCAGGCTCGACTGGACCGACATCATCGAGCGATAGCCGCTGTCCACGCGCTCCACCTCGCGGGCGACCAGCCCATAGGTCACGTAGCCCGCGCCGAGCCCGCCATATTCCTCCGGAATGGTGATGCCCAGAAGCCCCATCTCGCCCATCTCGCGGAAAATCTCGGGCGCCACGACCTCGTCCAGATACGCCTCCGTCACCCGCGGCAGAAGCTTGTCCGACGCATAGGCCCGCGCGCTGTCCGCCACCATCCGCTCGTCTTCCGACAGCTGACCTTCCAAATGAAAGGGATCCGCCCACTCAAAAGGCGCAAGCGAGGGGCCACTGTGATGTGTCGATCCGTCAGGCATGGGTCAGTCTCCGCGATCCAGGGGTTTGTGGCTGAATCATAGCATTTGCATCGAATTTGCAAGCCCTCCTTGTCCCGCCCATCCCGTCACACTAGCGTCAGCGCCAAGAGGAAGGGATCGGACATGGATCTTGGATTGAGCGACAAGGTGCGCCCGCTGGTCGACGCGGTGCGCCAGATGGTGCGCGAGGAAATTGCGCCGCTGGATGCGGAATATCACGGGGAAGTGGGGCGGCATCCGTCCGGAGACCGGTTCCAGATGACCGAACGGCAGGTCGAGATTTTGCGCGACCTCAAGGCCGCGGCGCGCGAAAAGGGGCTGTGGAACTTTTGGCTGACCGACAGCGACGCGGGATATGGGCTGAGCACGGTCGACTACGCCTATCTGGCCGAAGAAATGGGGGCCGTGACGATCGCCCCCGAGATCTTCAACTGTAACGCGCCGGACACCGGCAACATGGAGGTGTTGGAGCGGTACGGGACGCCCGCCCAAAAGGACCGCTGGCTGCCCGACCTGATGGAGGGGCGGACGCGCTCGGCCTATCTGATGACCGAGCCGGCGGTGGCCTCGTCCGACGCGACACAGATTGCGCTGTCGGCGGTGCGCGACGGCGATGAGTATGTGCTGAACGGCGAGAAATATTGGGCCACCGGGGCCGGGGACCCGCGCTGCGCCCTCTATATCGTCATGGCGTGCAGCGATCCCGACGGGCCCAAACATGCGCGTCACACCATGCTGTTGGTGCCAAGCGATACGGCTGGTGTCGAAAAGCTGCGCCCGATGCAGGTGTTTGGGCACGACGATGCGCCCCATGGGCACATGCATATCCGCTTCACCGATGTGCGCGTGCCCGCCGATGCGGTGGTTCTGGGCGAAGGGCGCGGGTTCGAAGTGGCCCAGGGCCGGTTGGGGCCGGGGCGCATCCACCATTGCATGCGGGCCATTGGCCGGGCCAAATATGCCCTTGAATTGTTGTGCAAACGGGCGCTCAGCCGGTCGGCCTTTGGCAAACCCTTGGCCGAGTTGGGCGCGAATTACGACATCATCGCAAACGCCCGGATCGACATCGAGATGACGCGTCTGTTGTGTCTGAAAGCCGCGTGGAAAATGGACCATGAGGGCGTGCGCGCGGCGCAGCCGTGGATTTCGAAGATCAAGGTGGCCGCGCCGTTGATGGCGTTGAAAGTGGTTGATGAGGCGATGCAGGTTCACGGTGCTACGGGCCTGAGCCAGGACACGCCCCTTGCGGCGCTCTATACGGATTTGCGCACCCTGCGCCTGGCTGATGGGCCGGATGCGGTCCACCGGCGGCAGGTCGCGCGGGCCGAGCTGCGCAAGTATTCGAACGTGCAACGATGATGGGACCCGAGCTTGCCGCGGTGGCCCGCTGGTGCGCCGAGCATGTGCCCGGGTTCGACGGAACGGTGACGGCACAAAAGATCACCGGCGGCCAATCCAACCCGACCTACCTGTTGCGCGCGGGCGCCGGGGCATACGTGCTGCGGCGCAAGCCGCCGGGGCAATTGCTGAAATCCGCCCACGCGGTGGATCGGGAGTTCCGGGTTCAGCGCGCGCTTGCGGGCAGCGCCGTGCCGGTGGCGCCCATGCTGGCCTATTGCGCGGACGATTCCGTCCTGGGCTCGGAGTTCTATGTCATGGACTACGTCGAAGGGCGCAGCTTTGACGACCCGCGTCTGGAGGACGTCGCGAAAGAAGAAAGATCACATTATATCAACAACATGATCGACGTTCTTGCGGCGATACATCAGGTTGATCTGGCGGCGTCGGGTCTTGAGGACTATGGCCCTCAGGGCAATTACTACCGACGCCAGATCGATCGATGGTCGAAGCAGTATCGCCAGAGCGCCACGGACGACATCCCGGCCATGGACCAGCTGATGGCGGAGCTGGATCGCGGCTGCCCCGAGGATGACGGACGGGTCAGTCTGGTTCATGGCGATTACCGCATGGACAATTTGCTGTTTGCGCCGGACAGCGCCGATGTGGTCGCGGTTCTGGATTGGGAGCAGTCGACGCTTGGCCACCCGTTCGCGGATCTGGCGGCGGTCATCATGCAATGGCAAATGCCGCCGGGCAGCGAAGGGCGTGGGCTGCGCGGGGTGGACCGGTTCGCGCAGGGCCTGCCGACGGATGCCGAGGTTGTGGCCCGGTACTGCGCGCGGATGGGCTTGTCGGAGATCGAGAATTTCGGGTTCTACGTGGCGTTCTGCTTTTTCCGGATGGCGGGTATCCTGCAGGGCGTCAAGAAGCGCGCATTGGACGGCAACGCCTCGGACCCAGAGCGCGGGCTGAAGATGGGGGCCCTTGTTCCGGCCTACGCCGAGGCCGGTTTGGCCGCCTTGCGGTAAGGGTTCGACAAAGCCGACCAAACCGGGTTCTATGCACCTGCAGCATTTGGAGGTGAGCAATGTCCCTGCCCAAACGGTTCTGGCGCGAGATGACCACGCGGGATTTTTCCGACGGGGGGACGGAAGACTGGATCGCGGTCCTGCCGATTGCGGCCATCGAACAGCATGGGCCCCATCTGCCGGTCGGTGTCGATGCGTTGATCGCGGACGCCATGGTGGCCCGAACCGCCGCCGCGATACCGGACGATCTGCCTGTGACGTACCTGCCGGTGCAGCAGGTGTGCAAATCGAACGAACATATTGAATTCCCAGGGACTCTGACGCTGGATTGGGAGGTCGCGATCAAAACCTGGCTGCAGATTGGCGCCAGCGTGGCGCGGGCCGGGGTCCGGAAGATGGTCATTGTCACCAGCCATGGCGGGAATGACCCCCCGATGGAGATTGTCGCGCGAGAGTTGCGGCAGACACGTGGGATGGCTGTGGCCACGACATCCTGGGGGCGGCTCAGCGGCGAGCGGGTCTACAGCTACCCGGACGGGCCTATGGTCGACATCCATGGGGGGCTGTCGGAGACCTCGCTGATGCTAGCGCTTTACCCGGATCTGGTCCGCATGGAGCTGGCTGAAGACTTCGCAAGCGCGCAAACGGCCTTGCGGCAGGGGTCCGCCAAGCTTGGATATCACATGGCCGAGGCGAATTTGGGTTGGCTGGCCAATGATTTGAACCCAAACGGTCCGGTTGGGGATGCCAGTTCAGCAACCGCCGAATTGGGCGCCGCGGATATCGAGGCGCAGGTCGCGGGCTTTGTCGCGTTGATGCGGGATATGGATCGGTACCAGACCGGCGCTTAGGCGAGGCCGTCCAGCAGGGCCGGGATTTCCTTTTTGAACCGAAAGAACCCGTGGGTCGCCTGGGGCCAGGCCGCGCGATCCCAATCGCGCAACGGCTGTACAAGTGCGATGCCAAACGGGGCCAGGGCTTTTTTCAGCGCGCGGAGTTTGGATGCCGTCGGTCCGACCGGTGCGTAAGGCGTCACGATCTGCGTGGCGCCTGTGCCGCGGGCCCAGTCCACGATCGCCGCGATCTCTGTGGTGAGCGGGCCTTGGGGCCCAATGCGATCGGCGTGACGGTCAAGGCTGTCGCGCAGGGCCGCATCTGTGAACGCCGCGACATGCGCCGCCACCGGGCGCGGGGAACGGCCCTCCACTGACGTGAGCGCGGCGTGGCCCAGGACCGGCGCGGTCAGTGGCCGTAGGCAGAAGCCGGGCGAAAGGTCTTCCTCGGTGACGAGCAGCACGCTGCGTTCGGCCGGATCAACGGTGTCGCCCAGGGGCGCGGCGCGCCGTGCCGGGGGCGGGGGGCCGTTCAATGGGGCGGCTTGCGTGTTCAATCGCCATTCCGGATTGTGCCGGCCCTTTGTGAATTTCGCGATGTTCGAGCTCCGGGCCAGATAGTGCTTGCCCTGTGTTTGCAGCCCCGCAACCCATCGCCAACTGAGCGTGTTGGAGGCCGGATCGCCATCCAGCAAATGGCGCAAGAAGAAATCGGCCCCGATCTCCCACGGAAGGCGCAGGGTAAAGATCCAGATCGAGGCAAACCACATCCGGGCATGGTTGTGCATGTATCCCGTCGAGACCAATTCCCGAGCCCAGTCGTTGAAGGCCGCAATATCCGTTTCGCCTGCTTCGGCCGCGTGGAGGCGTTGGGCAAGCTCCGGGTCGCCTGCGGTGATCGACAGGGCCCGGTCCAGGTCGCGGCGGTAGTCGGCCCAGACGGTCGGCCGCAGTTCAAGCCACCCTTTCCAGTAGGTGCGCCAGCACACTTCCTGAATGAACTTCTCGGCCGTTGTGGCCGCATGCCGGGCCAGCACGGCCTGAAGCACGTCGGGTTCCGTCAGGATGCGGTGGCGCAGATAGGGCGACAGAACAGACACATGCGGGTGCCCGTCCTGAGGCAGATCGTAGTTGCGCAGGGCGGCGTAGTCGCGCCCGGCGCGGGGCAGAAACCCCTTAAGGCGGAGGAGCGCGTCGGTTCGCGACGGGGGAAAGGCACAAGGGTCGTTTGCTGTCATGGCAGGCGACGTAGGGCCGTGTCGGGCGTCGTCCAAAGCCGGTTTGCCGCAGGTTGGCCGCGCCCGCGGTCCTCCGATTGCCCCCGATCTGCCGAGGTGCCCTTGCAGCCCCCCGGTCGCGCACCTAACATCTTGGGAGACATATGATGGGTCCCCAAACCGAGGCAGGCGATATGCACGATCCCGTAGACTATTTTCAGAACAACCTTGTCCCCATGGTCGTCGAGCAGACCAGCCGGGGCGAACGCGCCTACGACATCTTCTCGCGCCTGTTGAAGGAGCGGATCATTTTCGTAAACGGCCCCGTGCATGACGGCATGTCCAGCCTCGTGGTTGCGCAGCTGCTGCATCTTGAGGCGGAAAACCCGTCCAAGGAAATCAGCATGTACATCAACTCGCCGGGCGGAAGCGTCGTGGCGGGGATGAGCATCTACGACACGATGCAGTACATCCGCCCGAAGGTGTCGACCCTCGTCTGTGGTATGGCGGCGTCGATGGGATCGGTCATCGCGGTTGGCGGTGAAAAGGGCATGCGCTACGCCTTGCCGAACGCCGAATTCCTGGTGCACCAGCCCTCCGGCGGCGCGCGCGGCACGGCGTCGGATATTCTGATCAGCGCCCGCTCCATCGAAGCCACGCGGGAACGTTTGTATCACCTTTACGTTAAGCACACCGGCCAGGACTACGACACGATCCAGCGTGCGCTGGACCGCGACACCTGGATGACCCCGCAAGAAGCCTTGGATTGGGGCCATATCGACGAGATCGTCGAAAGCCGCGGCGGCGACTCCGACGACTAGGGTCGCGATCCCGCCGGGTCGGCAATGTTCTGATTTTGACATTGTGGTGCCCGGGGTGCTGCACTAGGCTGGCACAAATCGCATTGGCGCGCCCGTGGTCTCGGGCGTGCACGGCACCACAAGCGTCCCGCAAGGGGGAGACGACATGGCCAACACCACCAGTGGCGACTCGAAAAACACGCTCTACTGCTCGTTCTGCGGCAAGAGCCAGCACGAGGTGCGCAAGCTGATCGCCGGGCCAACAGTGTTCATCTGTGATGAATGCGTGGAACTGTGCATGGACATCATCCGGGAAGAAACCAAGACCAGTGGTCTGAAATCCGGAGATGGCGTGCCGAGCCCGCAAGAGATTTGTGATGTCCTCGACGATTACGTGATCGGGCAGGGGCACGCGAAGCGTGTTCTGTCGGTCGCGGTACACAATCACTACAAGCGCCTGAACCATGCCGGGAAGTCCGACATCGAACTGGCCAAGTCCAACATCCTGCTGATTGGTCCGACCGGCTGCGGCAAGACGCTCTTGGCGCAGACGCTGGCGCGCATTCTGGATGTGCCGTTCACCATGGCGGACGCAACGACCCTGACCGAAGCCGGTTATGTCGGTGAAGATGTCGAGAACATCATTCTCAAACTACTTCAGGCCAGCGAATACAATGTGGACCGGGCGCAGCGCGGCATCGTCTACATCGACGAGGTCGACAAGATCACCCGCAAATCGGACAATCCGTCGATCACGCGCGATGTCTCGGGCGAGGGGGTCCAACAGGCGCTTCTGAAGATCATGGAAGGAACGGTCGCCTCCGTTCCACCGCAAGGGGGCCGGAAGCATCCGCAGCAGGAGTTCCTTCAGGTCGACACGACGAACATTCTGTTCATCTGTGGCGGTGCCTTCGCGGGGCTCGACAAGATCATCGCGCAGCGCGGCAAAGGGTCGGCCATGGGCTTCGGCGCGGATGTGCGGGACCCCGACAGCAAATCGGTGGGCGAACACTTCAAGGACCTCGAGCCCGAAGATCTTCTGAAATTCGGTCTGATCCCGGAATTCGTCGGCCGCCTGCCGGTCATCGCGACGCTGGAAGACCTGGATGAAGATGCGCTTGTGATGATCCTGACCGAACCGAAGAACGCTTTGGTGAAGCAGTATCAGCGCCTGTTCGAACTGGAAGACACCAAGCTCAAGTTCACAGATGACGCCCTGAGCGCGATTGCGAAACGCGCCATCGAGCGCAAGACCGGGGCCCGGGGCCTGCGCTCGATCATGGAAGATGTCCTGCTGGACACCATGTTCGAATTGCCGGGGGCGGAAGGCGTGGAAGAGGTTGTCGTCAACGAAGAGGCGGTCTCCTCCGATGCACAGCCGCTGATGATCTATGCCGAGCGTTCGAAAGAGGAACCGGCCAGCGCGAGCTAAGCTCGGCGACATACCCCGAAACCTGCAAACGCCCGCGCAAGTGATGCGCGGGCGTTTGCGTGAGGTGGCGGATTCGCCGGCAAATCCGTGCCAGAAAAGTCGACTTTTCTGGCGCCCGGATCTTAGCGCAACCAGAGTTTCTCGCGTTTGAGCGTGTTGCGGATCTTCTGTTCGCGGCGTGGAAGGTTGTCCTGGTCAAACAGCGCGCGCGCCTTCATCCCGCGGCGCTGGTAGATCATGCGTTTCATCGGATCGTAGGCCTTGAGGACCTTCTTGATCTTGTTTGGCGCGCTGACCTCTTCCAGCACGTCGATGACCCGCTGCTCCTCGCGCGCGTAAAGCAGGGGCAGGACGCGGTAATGGCAGGAATGGCTGCCGTCGAGATACGCCGCGGGCAGCGCGTCCCGGCCGCCGCCAAAGCTGTGGATGACCAAGGGCAAGGCGATCTGGTCCAGCCACGGGTCCAGCGACTGGCACACCAGTTCTTCGGGGCGGTCGTCTCGGATCGCGCGCGCATAATCAAGGAACCGCGTGCCGAAGGCTTTCGGGCACCGATAGTAGAAATAGCCCGCGTTGAAGTAGAGATACCGCTTCCAGTACTCGTCAGGCTGGCTGAGATCGAGCGAGCTTTCGAAGTCGAGGCCGAACTTGTCGTAGAGGGCTTTCCACGTGGCGCCGTAGCCCGGGCCATAGAGCTGGATCTCGGGCCATGTGCCCTCGCGCCGAAGAGACGCGGAGGGGCGGTCGAAGTCGAAGGGCACCTCGGTCAGGTCGCCGAGGATCAGGGTGTCGGTGTCAAAAAAGACAAAGGGTTCATCTTCAGGCAGGGCGCTGAGGGCCTCGATCTTGTTGCCGTAGGGGTAGTCCGCGCCAAAATGCTCGGACGTGAATGGAATGATCTCTGCCCCGAGCATGGCCATCAGGTCGCGCACGGCCGGGTCCTTCATGCGCGGGTCACCGGGCCACTTGTGGCCCGGCTGCGGCTCGGCAACGAACAGGCGGCCCGGGAAATTAATGTTGGACGCGCGGAAGGACGCCAAAAAGAGGATGGCTTCGTATTCCAGCCGACCGGATTGGCCGACGATCACGATGTTGAACGGCGGTGCGCTGTCTGTGGGCATACTCTGCTCGATACCAAAAGCCCGTCTGATTGCGCCGACTATAACCGGCTCGGCCCGGTCGCGCTACGTGTCTCAGGCGCGCGCTGTCACACGAATTTCGGTCGATCGGTTTGGGGGAAGTGGTGGGCGACCCTGGAATCGAACCAGGCATGGGTCTCCCCGGCGGAGTTACAGTCCGCTGCCGCACCTTGCAGCACGTCGCCCGACGCTTGCGCGGAGATACTGAGGTCACCCGGGCGGGTCAAGGGCCAAACGCAGCCGAAATGCACCTGCGCGCCTCGGGTGTGCTTGCACCTGCCGCGCGCCCGGCGCAAGGTCGCCGCCGAAAGGCTGATCCATGGCAAAAAAACCGAACTGGGTGATCGAGAAAGAGCGGCGCGCCCGGGCGGCGGCGGCGGAAACGGTGTGGCTGTTCGGCTTGCATGCCGTGCGCGACGCGCTCCTGAACCCCAGTCGCGAAAAACTGCGCCTCGTTCTGACCCGCAATGCGGCCGACCGGTTGGGCGACGCCCTGCGGTCGGGCGGGTTGGCCCCGGAAATCGCAGACCCACGCAAGTTTCCGGTTCCGTTGGACCCGGGCTCGGTCCACCAGGGCGCGGCACTCGAGGTCAAGCCTTTGAACTGGGGGCGGCTTGAAGACGTGGCCGAGCCCGGGCCGGGCGCGCCGCGTTTGGTTTTGCTCGACCGGGTCAGCGATCCGCACAATGTCGGCGCCATCCTGCGCTCGGCCGAGGTGTTCGGGGCACGGGCCGTTGTGGCGCCGGCCCGGCACTCGGCGCCAGAGACAGGGGCGCTGGCCAAAACGGCGTCCGGCGCGCTGGAGCGGCAGCCCTACCTTCGCGTCCCCAACCTGGGCAATGCGATGGAGACGCTGAAATCCATGGGGTACGTTTGCGTCGGGCTCGACGGGCAGGGCACGGAAGATTTGCACCGTGTCGCCCCGGACCTTCACGATCTGCCGGTCGCCCTTGTCATGGGGTCGGAGGGGCCAGGGATGCGGGCCCGCACGATGGAGCTGTGCGACCGGATCGTCCGAATCCCGGCTGCGGGGGGATTTGGGTCGCTGAATGTTTCAAATGCGGCCGCGGTCTCCCTATATGCTGTGGCGAAGCTGCCGGAGTAACCCATGCACCATCCGACGAAGATTGCGACCTGTTCCTATTGCGGATCGCGACAGACCCTGTCTCTGTCTGCGCGCGACGGACATGAATTGGCCTGCAGCGCCTGCGGCGCCCCCTTGCATGAGATGAAATGGCTCAAGCCGCCGTCGTCTTCGAAAAAGGCCAAGAAATCCGGGAAGAAGGCCGCGTCGCACGGGACAGGTTGGCCGCAGGACGATTGGCAGGGCCACCGGGACGCACCGAAGCGGCGCAAGAAGAAAAAGAAGTCGTCCTTCTTCAAGAAAGCCTTTGAAGAGGCCTTCGACGTCATCGACGACATTTTCGACTAAGGTCCAAATGTTTCATGTCCATCGCGCCGCTGTCACGGGCTCTCACGAGGCCGTGGGGCGGGTTGGCGCACGCCAGGGGATCGTCCATCTAAGGTTCAGACCACAGCGCCACGCGCCCCTAGAAAGGACCCGACCCATGTTGACCCGCCGCGCCACCCTTGGCGTTTTCGCCACCGCCCCCGCCCTGTTGCTGCTGCGCCCGCAGCCGGCCCATGCCCGTGAACCCGACGTGTTCCAACGCAACGGATATGCCATTGGCGGCACGGATCCCGTCGCCTACCAGGCCGAACTGGGTCCGGTGCAGGGCAGCCCGGAGTTCAGCTACGACTGGAACGGTGCGACCTGGCTGTTTGAAACCGCCGCCAATCGCGATCTTTTTGCCGGCAACCCCGAACAATTTGCCCCGGCCTTCGGCGGCTATTGTGCCTTCGCGGCGTCGCGCGGTTACCTCGCGCCGACCATCCCCGAGGCGTGGCATATCCACGAGGGCAAGCTTTACCTGAACGCGACCCTGCGCGCCCGGGAGCTTTGGCTGAACGAACTGCCGGATGTGATTGCCGCGGGCGAAGCCAACTGGCCGGCGATCCTGGGGTAAGCCCGACTTCACGATTTCGTGTGATTTCTTTGATCCAATCCGGGGATCGCTACGTAGAAGATGTGACAGCGCGGTTCGGAACTCCGCGCGTCCATCACTGTCCCTCGTTCCGCACCTCGCGCCCGCTGCATTTTCGCTGCGGGCGTTTTTTTGACGTGCTAGGAGGAGGGAATGACCGAGTCTCCATCCGACGATCTGTTGCGTGACGTCCTGCGGCGTTCTAAGCGGTTCGCCTGCGTGGGCGTATCGCCCAATCCCGTGCGTCCAAGCCACTATGTGGCCCGCTATTTGACCTTGAAGGGTTACAAGGTCGTGCCGGTCAATCCGGTCCATGCCGGCACCCGCCTCTTCGGGGCCGAGGTCGTGGCCGAGTTGTCGGACATCGAGGGCGGCGTGGATGTGGTCGACATTTTCCGCAGATCCGAAGCGGTGCCAGAGATCGTCGACGCCGCTCTTGCCATGGAGCCGCTGCCCAAGGTGATCTGGATGCAGATCGGGGTGCAACACGCAGACGCAGCGGCCAAGGCCGAGGCGGCGGGCCTGACGGTTATCCAGAACCGGTGCCCGAAAATCGAATATCAGCGGCTGTTCGGTGAACTGCGCATGGGCGGGTTCAAGACCGGTATCATTTCGTCAAAACTCTAGTCGGGCGGTCGAGCGGGGGCGGAAAACACGTGTTTTCCGAGCCGTTTTCGTCGACGAAAACGCGGCCTAGCGGCTGGCCTTTTCGTCAAGACCCGAGCGGCCTTCGCGGGCTTCGAGGACGGCGTAGACGTCCGAGAGCGCGACCCCGCGCGCCGTGAGCATGACCAGGAAATGGTACAACACGTCCGCGGCTTCCTCGGTCAGCTTGTCGGTGTCGCCACGCGCGGCTTCGATCACGGCTTCGACGGCCTCTTCCCCGAACTTCTGGGCGGCCTTCTTGGGGCCGCGATCCAACAGTTTCGCGGTCCAGGACGTGGACGGGTCGGCGCCTTTCCGGGCCTCGATCGTGGCGGCCAAGCGCATCAGGGTGTCGTCGCTCATGTCAACCTCACGGGGATGCCGGCCGCGGCCATATGGGCCTTGGCCTCGGCGATGGAGTAGGTGCCGAAATGGAAGATGGAGGCGGCGAGCACAGCGCTGGCCCCGCCTTCGGTGACGCCCTCGACCAGATGATCGAGTGTGCCGACCCCGCCCGAGGCGATGACCGGCACGCTGACAGCGTCGGCAATGGCGCGCGTCAGCGGCAGGTTGAACCCCTGTTTCGTGCCGTCCCGATCCATCGAGGTGAGCAGGATTTCCCCGGCGCCTTTTTCGACGACGGTCTTGGCAAAGGCGACTGCGTCTATGCCCGTGGGCTTGCGGCCCCCGTGGGTAAAGATCTCCCATCGGCCGGGCGCGACAGTCTTGGCGTCGATCGCCACAACGATGCACTGGCTGCCAAACTTGTCGGCGGCGCGCGCAACGACATCGGGGTCGGCCACCGCGGCCGAGTTGAAGCTGACCTTGTCGGCCCCGGCGAGCAACAGATTGCGCACGTCTTCGACGGTCCGCACACCCCCGCCAATCGTCAACGGCATGAAACACTGTTCGGCCGTGCGCGTGGCGAGGTCATACATCGTCCCGCGGTTTTCATGGGTCGCGTGGATATCGAGGAAACACAGCTCATCCGCGCCGGCCCCGTCGTAGGCCCGGGCCTGCTCGACAGGATCGCCAGCATCGACGAGGTCGACAAAATTGACGCCCTTCACAACGCGGCCGTCGGCGACGTCGAGGCAGGGGATGATGCGTGTCTTCAACATGGCCCGAGCCATACGGCATCCCGACGGGGGAGGGAAGGGACGCGGCGCGTCAGGCGGCCAGAAGCTGCGCTTCGCGCCGGCGTAGGCAATTGCGTGCCGTCGGACCCCACGCATCGGGGGCCCACCGCAGATCCGGGTGCAGCGCGAAGAGCGACTCGCGGGCCCGTTCCGTCAGCACCGATTTTGCCATGTCGCCCGGGTGGAAGCTTTCCATCGGCAGACCGTTGGCCGTCACAAGGTGATGGGCTTCAAACAGCAAATGGACGTAGCTTGTCGCGGTCGGTGCCGTGGTTTGCCGGAACAGCGCCTTGGCGGGGGCCAGAACCTCGTCCTCGCCAAACAACAACTGGGCTTGTGCCGAGGCCACGAGAATACGGTGTTGGGGCGACACGAACGTATCGCAGGTCGGGCACCCGGGCCCAAAGGCGTGTGCGGGAATCCGCACGGGCGCAAGGCTTGGATCGGCCGCGAGGTCGGCTTGGGATTTGTCGTCGCGGCACGTCCAGCGCAGGCATTGCGGGCCGCCATCGCGGGTCAGTACCCAATCGCCGGGTTGCAACGTTTCCACAGGCCGCGGGCCATAGGCCGCGGGCCATAGGGCGTGTCGATCCGTGTCCCGGCCGTGAAGCACAGGATCAATCCCCGTTCAAAGGCCGCAACGCCGACAACTTCGTTGACGTGGAACCCATCATCGCCGGTTGTTGTGTCTTCTTCGAACTGAAGGTCGATCTCATCATCTGTGGCATCGAGATTCCGGAAAATGACCGTGCCCGTGTCGCGACCATCCTGGGTTTGGGCACTTGCGATGACGATGGGATCCGCAAAATCCGCCCCGAGGCCGTACGTGTCCCACTGATGATTGACTGAGTCTGCATTGGATGCGGTGCCAGACGTCGCGTCGCCGCCCGTCTGGATGGCAATCCATCCCACGCGCTCCAGACCGTGTACCCCGTCCTGGCTTTCCGCTTCCTCGACACGCAGCAGGAAATCGTCGGCCGTGACATCCGAAGGCTCACTGGTGACCGTGCTTGCAAACCGATCGGATGCAACGGTCGAGACGACGACAGGGGGCGCGGCAAAGGCGGCATCGAGCGCGACGGTTTCGCCATCGGAATCCGCGTCGGCGTATCCGGCCTGGATCACCCGACCGTCAGGCAGGGTATGCGTCCCCGCCTCGACCGCGATCCAATTGATGTCTTCCACCGCCGGATGTGCGCCGTCGTGGTTTTCCCATTCGTCAATTGTGAAGGTGAAGCCCGTGGCAAGGCCGGTGCCGGGATCGGTTTGCACCTCGATCACGCGGAGGGCAAACTTGTGGCCGCCATAGTTGGTGCTGGTCAGCGCTATTACGGGGTCGTCCAAGGCCTCGGCAAAGGTCACCTGGATCGGTTCGCCCGTGAAGGTCGTGTTGTCGCTTAGGCTGCCTGCCTCACCGATGGCCATCGCTACTGAACCCGCTCTACGTGCCGTTGTTGGTGCAGGTCTGTCGCCCGCATTCGGCTTATTGATTGTGGGTGTTGTGCATGCGGATTGAGACCAGAATGCGGCAGACAGCGGATTGTTTCGTGTTGATCAACAATCCTTGGCGACGGGCCGACCGCCCAAAAGACCCGGGGAATCAATGGAATGGCGCGCGGGAAGATCAGCCTCCGGAGCGCCGCCGTGCCAACAGCGACTGGACCAGACGGATCAGAAGAAGGGCCGCGCCGATGATGACCAAAGGCAGCGTGAAGAAGATCATCCAGCCAAAGGTAAACAGATAGGCGAGGGTTTCGCCGTAGTCCGTTCCGCCGATCACGCAGGGGGTGATGATGCCTTCGTTGACGTTGCATCCCGCAAGCGCGGAAATGGCCGATGCCACCAGGATCGAGATCACCGGCAGGAGGCCGACCAGAAGCAGAAGCCACCCTATCCGTGTCAGCCAGCGCATCTTCAGCCCTCCGGAGCGTCGTCGCGCGGAGCGGGCCGCGCGGGTCTTACTCTGCGAGCGCGGTCAGGGCCGCGTCAAGATCAAGCGCCCCGTCATAAAGCGCCCGACCGCTGATGGCCCCTGCGATGACCTTTGTATCGCGCAAGGCGATCAGATCCGCCAGCGACGACACCCCGCCAGATGCAACGACCGGAATCGACGTGGCCCGCGCCAGATCGGCGGTGGCGGCCACGTTCGGGCCTTGCATGGCCCCGTCACGGTTGATGTCGGTGTAGATGATGGCGGCGACGCCTGCGTCCTCGAAAGATTTGGCCAGGTCCGTCACCATGACATCGGTCTCTTCGGCCCATCCTCGGGTTGCGACGCGCCCGTCGCGCGCATCCAATCCGACGGCCACCTGACCGGGAAAATTGCGCGCCGCGTCCCGGACCAGATCGGGGTCTTCAACGGCCACCGTGCCCAGGATCACCCGCGCAATGCCCTTGGTCAGCCACATCTCGATGGTGGCCAGATCCCGAATGCCACCCCCAAGCTGGGCAGGGATATCGGTGGCCGCCAAAATCGCCTCGACCGCGTCTCCGTTGACCGGCCGCCCGGCAAACGCGCCGTTCAGATCGACAAGGTGCAACCAGTCCGATCCGGCGTCCTGGAAGGCGCGGGCCTGTGCGGCGGGGTCGGCGTTGAAGACGGTTGCCTGGTCCATCTCGCCGCGCAGCAGGCGCACGGCCTGGCCGTCTTTGAGATCGATGGCGGGGTAGAGGATCATGGCGTTTGGCCTTCTTCGGGACGGGTCCGGGCGCTTTTGGCGCAAGCCCGCCTGGGGGGCAAGGCTCCGCGACGTCATGCTGGACAGGCGCGCCGTCGCGCCGCACCATCTGGCCCCATCACATAAGGGAGGAGACATGTGATGCGTAAAGTACTCTTTGGCGCAGCGGCACTTGTCGCTTTCGCAGCGCCGGCATTTGCAGACGACCTGATGGGCAACTGGCGCACCGCGCCGGATGACAATGGCAACACCGGCATCATCGAGGTGGTGCAATGCGGTCAGTCGCTGTGCGGCACCTTGGTGCAGGCCTTCGATGCCAACGGGGCGGTGATGCAATCCGACAATGTTGGGCGCCGGATCATCTGGGACACCAATCCAACCGGTGAGGCGGGCGAATACCGCGGCATGCTCTACTCGCCTGACCGGGATCGCAACTACCGTTCGCGTCTACAGTTGACCGGCGGCAACCTGTCGGTCTCGGGCTGCGTCATGGGCGGGGCGGTTTGTCGTGAAGGGGGCGTCTGGACCCGCGCCAACTGATGCATTTGATCAGCGGTCGCGTGCCTTCGTGGCGCGGCCGCGTGTCCGGGGCGCCGAGAAATCGGCGTCTTCGGGCAGGTCGCCACTGGGGTTTGGCGTTGGCCCCGTGAAGCTTGGCGCCCATGAGCCCAATTTTTCATCCATGTCCGGCCAGTCCTCAATACGTTCCTGATCGCGGTACATCGCGAACGGCCGCAGCGTGCTTTCGTAGAAATCCACCTGCGCGTTGGGGCGTGCCTGCTGTGGGGTGTAGCCGTTCCAGTGCAGGCATTGGGACAGTGGCCGACGGTAGCGGCTGTCCTGTGTCGCTACGGGATAGCCAATCGGGATCGTGCCGTAGGCGACCATCCACTCGGGATAGCCGAGCGCGGCGGACAGGGCGGCATTTGTCGTGTCCTCCCCGCCGCCCGAAAGCCAGGCCGAGGTCAATCCTTCGGCCGCGACCCCAAGCTGGATGTTTTGAATGGCCGCGCCGATGGATGCCAGAAAGATGGCGTCATTGTTGCGGTGATATTCGTCGTGGAACGCGTCCGTGGTGGGTTGTGGAAAGCAGACCTTCCAGCGCGGATCACCCAGAACAAGGATGATGGCCACGGTATTGGCAAGGTAGGTTTTCTTGACCGCGGGAAAGCCTTTGGCGTGATCCACAAGGCGTTGGGCCTGGTCGAGAAAAATGGCCGTGACCGTTTCGATTTGCGCGGGCGCGTCGACCACGATGAACTCGGTGCATTGGGTGTTCGCGCCTGTGGGCGCCCACCGCCCACAATCGACGATCCGCTCCAGCACCGCCCGATCCACGCGGCGTCCCGGTTCGAACTTTCGGGTTGAGCGGCGCTTGCGGATCACGGTTTGAAAATCGTCGGTCATGGCGGCAGTCCCTCCCGGTGGGAAGGATATCGGCATCGCCGGCGGCCGCAAACCTGTGAATCCGTCCTCTGCGCCTAGGGACGCCAGGCCAGGAAATTTGAAATCAGGCGCAACCCCGCCGCCTGGCTCTTCTCGGGGTGGAACTGGGTGCCCACCCGATTGTCGTGACCGACAATTGCAGTCACCGGTCCGCCATAGTCGGCATGTGCCAACAGATGCGCTTCGTTTTCCACAAGCATATGATACGAATGGACAAAATAGGCATGATCGCCGGTCTGGATGCCGTCAAGAACCGGATGCGGTCCATCAACGATCAGGTCGTTCCACCCCATATGCGGCACCTTCATCGCCGGATCGCTTGGGGTGATGCGCACCACTTCGCCCGGCACCCAACCAAAGCCAGCGACGTCTTCATACTCGCGGCCCCAGGATGTCATCATCTGCATGCCGACGCAGATGCCGAGGAAGGGCACCGCGCGGGTTTCGACCGCGTCCACCACCGCCTCTTCCAACCCGTCAAAGCTTTGCAAGCCTCGGCGGCAAGCCGGAAATGCACCGTCGCCCGGCAACACCACCCGGTCGGCCTTGGCCACCACATCGGGATCGGACGTCACGATGACCGGCCCGAACCCGCCTTCAGCCGCCATGCGTTGAAAGGCCTTTTCTGCGGAATGCAGGTTGCCGCTGTCGTAATCGACGAGAACGGTTGTCACGTCAAAGCGTCCCCTTGGTCGACGGCACGGCATCGGCCCGGCGCGGGTCGGGTTCGACCGCGTCGCGCAGGGCACGGGCGACAGCCTTGAACCCGGCTTCGGCAATGTGGTGGCTGTTGATGCCCTCGAGCTTGTGGATATGCAGCGTGATGCCGCCATGGGTGCTGAGCGCCTGGAAAAATTCGCGCACGAGTTCGGTGTCGAAGCTGCCGATCTTGTCGGTCGGAAACGCCATGTCCCATACCAGGAAGGGCCGACCGGACAGATCAAGCGCGGCGCGCACAAGGGCGTCATCCATTGCAAGATGGCAAGATCCGTAGCGGCGAATGCCACGCTTGTCGCCCAGGGCCTGTGTCAGGGCCTGACCTATGGCGATGCCCACATCCTCAACCGTGTGGTGGTCGTCGATATGCAGGTCCCCTTTGCAACGCACCGTCATGTCAATCAGGGCGTGGCGCGCCAATTGATCCAGCATATGGTCAAAGAACCCGACGCCGGTTTCGTTGTCATAGGCGCCGGTCCCGTCGAGGTTCACCTCGACCGAGATCTCGGTCTCTGCCGTCGTTCGGCTGATTTTGGCGCTGCGCATGGCGGCCTCCTGCAAGCTTCGCGTGGTCTATAAGCGCTTGATCGTCTTGAGGGAAGCGTCCGTCGCAATCATCGCTTGGCGGTGTGGCGACAGACCGTCATAGTGGCCCGGCACCGGACCGGCTTGGGGGGACAGATACGGAATGCGGATAGACGGGCTGCAATACTGTCGGTGGTCGGAAAAGATCTTTCGCCAGATGCGGGACGGGGGCGTTTATGCTGTGCATGTCACCATCGCCTATCACGAGACATTTCGCGAAACGGTCCTGAACTTCGAAGCGTGGAACCGCTGGTTCGAAACCTATCCCGACCTGATCATGAAGGGGGGCACAGCGGCGGATATCGACCGCGCGCGCGCCACGGGGCGGACCGCGATTTTCTTTGGGTTTCAAAATCCAAGCCCGATGGAAGACGACATCGGCCTGATTGAGATCCTGCACACGTTGGGCGCGCGGTTCATGCAGCTCACCTATAACAACCAAAGCTTGCTGGCGACGGGCTGCTACGAAGACGAAGATCCGGGCATCACGCGGATGGGCCGCCAGGTCATCCAGGAGATGAACCGGGTCGGCCTTGTCGTCGACATGAGCCATTCGGCCGACCGGTCGACCATGGAGGCCGCAGAAATCTCGAGCCGGCCCATCGTGATCAGCCACGCCAATCCGGCGGCATGGTGCCCGGCGCGGCGGAACAAATCCGATGACGTCATCCGGGCGGTCACGGGCGCGGGCGGCATGTTGGGCTTTTCGCTGTATCCCCATCACCTCAAGGACAAGTCCGACTGCACGCTCGAAAGCTTCTGCCAGATGATCGCCGAGACGGCTGAAAAATTCGGGGCAGGGTGCCTCGGGATCGGATCGGACTTGTGCCAGGACCAACCCGACAGCGTGGTCGAGTGGATGCGCGTCGGCCGTTGGTCAAAGGAGATCGACTATGGTGAAGGCTCTGCTGCCGCACCTGGCTTTCCTCGTATGCCAAATTGGTTCCGCGACAATCGAGATTTCGGCAATATTGAAAGCGGTCTGCGCGACGTGGGCTTTTCCGCCGATGAGGTCGCGGGCATCATGGGGCGAAATTGGTATGACTTCTTTGACAAGAACTTTGGGCCGGTGACGCCATGATCCAAGACAAGGTTAAAAGCCCGCGCCGGGATCCGGCGCGTGTCATGCGGCTGAAGCGGCTTGGGTCGTTCCACCAGTCGCGGCTCAGTTTCATGCGCATTCTGACCCGACGCATGGCGTCGGAGGCTTGGACGGTTTCGCGTCCGGTGCGGGATGTGGACGCCCGCGGCGTTGGGCGCGCCGTCTACCAGGTTGAGGCGACGGGACGGACCTACAGCCTTGTGGCTTTCGCGCATGACCTCCCGGACGCGCTGCGCAGCGACCGCGTCATCGCGGAAGCCTGGGACGCCACCTTCGCGTTGTTTGACGGGGTTCCGACCGATGCGGACCTCGATCGCCTTGAGGGGAACGTCCCAAAACAGGAAGCCGGAAGGGTGTCCGAGACCGAGTTGACGCTGTCCCGGGCCAACCGGTCTGTCCGGCTGTGGGCCCATGTGGTCGATGCGCTTGCGCAGGGCCGCCAGCCGGACGCGGCGCACTTGGACGACGTCGGCTACCTGATGCGCACCACGGCGGTCTACGGGTCGGGCAAGTTCGGGGCGGCCGACCGCGAAACCATCGCGGACCGGCCGGAAATGCAGGCCCCGTTCCAGGCTGAGATGCTGACGGTCTACCTGATCCGGACCTTCGTTCGGGATCTGGTGTGCCACATGGCCCGTGCCAAGGGCGGCGCACAGGCGGTCGATCTGGCCCCCGAGCTTGCCGCGCGTCTTGGGATCGGCAATTCGACAGGTTTGGGGATGGCGCCCTTCATCGTCAACCATCCGGTTTTGTTCAACAATTGGATCATGGTGCGGGAAGAAGCCCTGGCGCGGGTGCGTGCCGTTGAGACGCCAGATCCTGCCGCGATCGCCCTTTTCCGCGATCTGCTCGGGCGCGGCATGGCCAGCGTGGCGGGCTGGCATTCGGCGCACCCGATCCAGATCGAAAAGCTTACGGCGCTGCGCAAAGACCTCGACCGGCTGTGGGCCCAGGTCGCGGCCGCCGATTGGAACGCACCCTATCCTTGGGACACGCTGGTGGCCTGGTCTGAAGACGCCCTGAGCGAGGAAGGGCAGGAATACCTCGCGTCCCTGTTGTTGGAGCCCTATGGCGATCTGGTCGACGGGCTGGCCGACTGTTTGGCTGACCCCATCTCCGATGACATGGGCGTGGATGGGGCCATGCGCCTGGATGCCCTGGCTGAGCTGCTGCGCGACGGTTACGGATGGGCCTTGGACCTGGATTGGGACGCCCCGAAAACATGTGCCCGCGTGTGGTATACGTCGGAAGAGAAACTCGAACCCCGCCTAGCCGAACGCGCCGATGAAGATGTCGCTGCGTATGAGCAACCCTTGGCACCCGCCCGCGACGCCACGGCGCTGTATCGCGCGATGTCCGATTGGCCGGGGACAAGCACCGTGGCCGATTTCCTGCTGCTGCACCCTGAGCATCGGTCGGCCGTGCGCCGCGCGCAATTCCTGACCTTCGCGCCCTACGCCGAGATCCGGGACAACACGATCGCGCATGACATGCTGCCCATCGACATGCTGCGGGCCAAGCTCTCGTTCTTTGGCGCGACGCGGTTTGATCCACGGTCGGATCGTTGGGTCCGCATCGCGATGTATTCCGGCGCTCCCTATCCCGAAGACCTTGCGCCATCGACCGCAGACCACTGGGTTTTTCCTTCGTGAGCTATGCGTTGAACGAAGTTCAGGCGCTGGCCCGAAAGGCCGCCCGCGGGGCCGGGTATTCCTGGTCGCTGTCGGACGAGGCCGCCCGCGCCACCAAGACGCTGACGTCCATGGGTTTGGACGGATGCGCCTGTTTGGTCGCGTTGCTGACCTCCAAGGATGTCGCACGGGTCCGGACCGCCCGGATGTCCATTGCGCCTCAGCGTTGGAGGTCGACCGACGCGGGGCCCTTGTGCCCCCTGCAGGTGGGGACGGCGCTTTGGGATCGCCAGGCGTCCCTTGATCTGACCGGGGCGGGACTGGAGATTGCCCCGGTGATGTGCCCGGGGCTGGTGTTGCCCTACGCCGTCCAAATTGCCCGGCACTGGGGCACGCCCCTTTGGGTCGACATTGGGGGGCACGCCTGTTCCGTGAGCGGCAGCGCCGTCCGGCCCGCGACCTTGCCCCCACCTGACCCGGCGCCGATCCGCCTGCGCCGGTCGGACACTGCCCTCGACCCTGGCCAACCGGCACGGCGGGCAAAACCCGCGCCATCGACCTGGGCCACGCTCGAACGCTTGGCCCACCGCACTTACGCGCCTGCCACAGCGGCCTCCCGGGCCAAGGGCGCCGGCGGCGATCTCCCAGATACCGATTGAAAGGGCTGTTCCATGACGGCGAGCAAGATTTTAAGTTTGGCGGACATCGAGGATCTCGCGTTTCGTGCCCTCACCGCGGTCGGAACAAGCGAGGCGCAGGCCCGCCCCCTGGCGGTCGCGACAGCCGCGACGGAAGCGGACGGCGTTGCCAGCCATGGCTTGGCCTATATCCCGATTTACGCCGAACATGTGCAATGCGGAAAAGTGGACGGCCAGGCCATCCCTGACGTCGAACATGTGCGTCCCGGCCTGATCCGGGTGAACGCGGCGACCGGCTTTGCGCATGCCGCCATCGACGCGGGATTTGCGGCCCTTGTCCCACAGGCACGCAGCCAGGGCGTCGCCGCCCTGACGATCCACAACAGCTACAATTGCGGGGTCTTGGGCTACCACACCTATCGGTTGGCGGCGTCGGGCCTTGTCGGCTTGGGATTCACAAACGCCCCGGCCTCGATCGCGCCGTCCGGTGGGGCCAAGCCCGTCGTTGGCACCAACCCGGTGTCCCTGGCCGCTCCGGGACCGGATGGGACCCCGGTGTTGCTGATCGATCAATCGGCCAGCACGATCGCGAGATCCGAGGTCATGAAACATGCCCGCGACGGCAAGCCGATCCCTGAGGGATGGGCGCTGGATCCGGACGGCCGTCCGACCACGGACCCGGCGATTGGCCTCAAGGGCTCCATGGCGCCATCAGGCGGCTACAAGGGTGTTGGTGTCGCGCTGATCACCGAAGTGCTGGCCTCAGCCGTGGCGGGGGCCACGCTCGGGATCGACGCATCGCCGTTCTCGGGAACGGTGGGCGGGCCGCCGAAAACCGGACAGTTTTTTCTCGCGATCGATCCCGCGGCAGCGTCGGGCGGCGGGTATGCCGAGCGGATCACGGCCTTGGTGGACGCGATCCGGCAGCAAGAGACCGCGCGCCTGCCCGGGGACGGGCGCGCCGCAAAACGGGATGCCGCCCGGCGGGACGGCGTTGTGGTGAACACCGCGACCCTTGCCCGGATCGACGCCCTTCTGCCCTGACCGCGCAAGGCCCTTGAAAGGGCCTTGAAACGCGATCGCGGATCGCGTCCACCGCGGGCGCGCGCCCGCGGTGAAAGGCGTTTTGAAACGCCTTTCGGTCGGATCATCGGGCCGCTTGGGCCGCGATATCGGCGGCAATCGCGGCCTTGTACAACTGCTGAATTCGGGCCGTGACCGGTCGGGTGCCATCGCCGATGGCTTTGCCGTCGATCGTTGCGACCGGGGTCTGCGCGCCGAAAGAGCCTGTCAAGAACGCCTCGTCCGCCGCGTAGGTTTCGTACAAGGAGTAGTTCTTTTCGAACACCGGGATCCCGTTCTTGCGGCACAAATCAATGACCGTGGCGCGGGTCACGCCGTTCATGCAGTAGTCACCGGTCGAGGTCCAAACCTCGTTCTTTCGGACGATGAAGAAATTGCAGGCGTTCGTCGTGTTCACGAACCCATGTGGATCCAGCATCAAGGCTTCGTCCGCGCCGGCCTGCTCTGCCTGCAGGCAGGCAATCACGCAGTTGAGTTTGGAATGGCTGTTGAGCTTTGCATCCTGGGCGTGGGGCAACCCGCGCACCTGGGGCACGGAGGCAAGTGTGATGCCACGGCTTTGCAAGCTGTCGCGGGGTTTGGAATGCTCCATGATGATGACCAATGTCGGTCCGGACCGGCTGAGCGACGGATGCTGGAACGGCTTTGACTTGATCCCGCGGGTCAGCATCAGCCGGCAGTGGACGTCGTTGTGCATGTCGTTTGCCTCGGCCGTGCGGCGCAGCGCAGCCGCAATTCCGGCGCGATCCATGCCGACATCGAGACTGACGGCTTTGCAGGAGCCAAAGAACCGATCCATATGGGCGTCGAAAAAGGCCCAATGCCCGTCATAGAGCCGCATCCCTTCCCACATGCCGTCGCCAAGTAGGAAACCACTGTCGTAGACCGATATCTTTGCCTCGTCCCGGGGGAGCAACTCGCCGTTGACGTAGATCAGGATGTCGCGGTTGCGCGGGTCGTCTTCTGCGTCATGTGTGGTGTGGGCCTCGAGGTCCAGGGTCATATCAGGCCTTTTTGGGATGTAGGGGTGGATGTTTGACACGGATCATCCGCGAATCGAAGGTTCGTGCAAGGGTTGTGCCTCGCAACGGCGGCGCGGCGGCCTTGGTGTTGAAACAGACCGTTGCCCGAGCGCGCCCTGCACGGGGATGCGATTCCGGCGCAGCGCATCGATTGTCCCGAGCAATGCCTTGGTCCAATTGCAAAAAAGGGCCTGAATTGTCTGGTATGCAGGGCAGGGATTCCGTACCAACAGCGACGAAGGGCGCTGTTGCATTTGTGCATGACCTGCTGCACGCTCTGACTTTATTTCAGATGCAAGGGCTTGGGGCTGCTCCCGTCCCGCGCGTCTCGACTGCCACAGGAGGCCCCGTTGCCAGGCCCATATCGCGTCCACCTTATTTCCACTGCCCTTGGGGCCCTTTTGATTGCCGAAGCCTCTGTTGCCCAGGGCATTGACCTCCCCGCACCTGACATTCTGGATGCGCAACTGTCGGTTCTCGAGTCCGACGTGCCTGGTTCGATTTGGGCCCTTCAGCCGTTTCGCAACGCGCAAAGCGTATCAGGCGAGGACGGGACAACCTACACGCTGACCTCGCTGAACCCGAACGTGAATTCCTGGTTCGTGCTGGAGGTCGCGCCCGAGAATGGGCGGAGCCGGTCTTACCATTTGGAGAACGCGGATCCCGAGGTCTGGCAGATCGCCCTGAACGATGCCAGTGGCCCGACGCTGCTGATCGAAGGCAATGGCGAGATGCGCGATTGCACCCCTTGGACCGGCGAACTTGCCGAGGCGCGCGACACGGGCCTGCCCTATGCTCCGATTTGCGATTGGAGCTTCTATCTGCGGAACGAAGTGTCGGGCAACCGCACAACCCGCGAGGCTGTGGCAGAGTTCCTGCGGGACAACGTCCTGTTCGGCGACAGCATTGTGAACCTGATCAAAGGCGCGTTCTTTGAGGATGCTTACATGGTCTCCTCCGAGGACGAGGGGCTTGAAGAGGCCGTTGATGGCGTTGAGCTTCTCGGCCAGGCCTTGTTGTCCCGGACCCCGGCCATGCGTCCGTCCATGGGCTTTGACCTGGAAGGGACGGACGGCGGTGCGATGACGGCCGGCTCCTGGTACGCGGTCGAGGACGCCCCGGGTATCTATGCCAGCGTGATGCAGCCCGGGATGATTGCCCAGGAGGTTCTGGATGTGCCAGGCGCCAACTGGCTGGACGCGGTGGAAAGCCGGGCCGATGTGTACCTTGTCGCCTTCAATATGAGTGAGTTCGAAATCGGGTATGAAGTCGGGACGAGCCATCCGGCCGTCAACTGGTCCCCTCGGCCGTCGGGATCGGGACGTCATTACCAGGGGCAAGGCCCGGACGGATTTGGCGAGATTGATCCCCTTGTGACCGTTGGGATGCTGTCGCCCTCGTTTACCGATCGGGTTGCAGCCACATTCACCGGCGGGTTCAAGCGTCAGCACGGGGCCTGGCGGTTCGGGGACTACGCGACGTTCAACTGGGGCCATCACTACGGGTTCATGTCCCACGGCGTGCTGCTGTCCCGTCTCTGGCCAAACCTGTCGACCCTTTACATGCTGGATGACGGCACGGTCGGCATGCGGACCTGGGCCGAAGGGGACGAGGCCATGCTGCCGAACCTCATGTTTGCGCGGCAAAACGGCGTGGCCATTATTGAAGATGGCGTGCCCGGCCCGCGCGTCACATCCTGGGGCGGCGGCAACTGGTCTGGATCCGCCAACGCGGATCTGCGGACTTTGCGAGGCGGGGCGTGCATGCGCACCGTCGAAGGGACGCAATTCTTGATCTATGCGTATTTCTCGTCCTCGACGCCATCGGCCATGGCGCGGACCTTCCAGGCTTATCAATGCGATTATGCGATGATCCTGGATATGAACAGCCAGGAACACACGTACATGGCGCTCTACGTCCACGAAGAGGATGAGATCGACACGCAGCACCTTGTGCGCGGCATGGCCGAGGTCGATCTGCGGGGCCGCGACGGCGACCGAATTCCCCGCTTCATTTCGACGGCAGACAATCGAGATTTCTTCTATCTATTGCGGAGGCAGTAACCGGTATGTCCAGATTGGGGAGGCTGTGGGCCATCGCTTTGGCCGTGTGCGTCAGTGCGACCGGAGGGGCACATGCCCAGTCCCTGGCCGAACGGAATGAAGAGATGTTCCGCCAAATGCAGGACGTCCGGGGGGTTTCAAATGCAGAACTCCGGCGCATTCGGGACATCTTCGCCGGTTCGCCGAACGGCTGGATGGGGCAGGGCAATCCATCGGTGACGCGCCATCCGCTGACCCCGTCCGAAGCGGCCTCTCGTCTGGGGGGCTCGGTGTCGTCGGTGCAGCAGAGCTACCGCAACCGGACATTCGAGCGGATTTGCGGTGAGCCGTTCATGGTGCCGCTCTATGACCCGGCGACGCAAAGCCCACAGGATGCCACGGTCTGTGCCGACATGTTCGAGTATCCCAACGTTCCGATGGTGTACCCGGTGGTCTGGGTCCGGGCCAGCGAAGCGGCGCTTCTGTGCGCAGCCGAAGGCAAGCGCATCGGGGACGCCCACGAATGGGAAGGCGCGGCCGCCGGGCAGCTTTTGCCACCGGATTATCCGTTTGACCGCATTCGCGGGATGGGCGCGTCGGCGGCTGTCAACACGATGCGCGGCATCCACAACGCCCGCTACGCCAGCACATCCGGCACCTATTCCATCGGCAGCTGGCGCAGCGGCGTGTGCGCGACCGGAAGCTTCAAGAACGGGAGTTGCAACGGCGGCTCGTTCACCGGCTGCGGATCCAACACCTATCCCGCGGGCAGTTTTCCGGACTGCCGCAGCCCGCTTGGTGTCTACGATATCGACGGCAACGCGGCCGAGCATATGAACCTGCCGTTGAGCGAGGATCAAATGGCCAGCCGCGGTTCCACAACCTTAGGCGTGACGGAAATGAAAGGGTCCTGGTTTATCTGGGACACCGTGCGCGCCCATGAGCATTGGGCCCGGTGGCGGGCGCCGTTCTGGCACGGCTCGCGCGTGATGTCCGGCGGCAGCCATCGGAATTATCACCTGGGGTTCCGCTGCTTCCGTGATATCTGACAAAGGTCGGCGGTGGTGCGGGCAAGCGCCTTGAAAGGCGCTTTGTCGGCGCGCGGGCGCGCGCCGCACACGGCCCGGGATCGGGCCGTGCGAAAAGCCTGCGCAGGCTGTTCCCGCGAAAAGGTGTTTATTGAAGTGACGCCAAGCGAACGGTGGCGCTGCTGAGCGGCCCGTCGCTGTTGAGAAGACTGGCGTAACGGGTGTCGGTCAAAAGACCCCGCAGGTCCACTGCGCGACCATCGATATAGGCCGTACGGCTGACGAGGCGAATGCCATGGCTGTAGTCGGCATAGTATTCGCCATGGACGGTCGACAAGGGTTGAATCGGTGCCCCGTTCGACCGATGCCATCCGTATATCGCGACGCGGCCGCTGGCCTGCGCGAGGCGATTGGCAATCACGACGTCCTTTTTGTGTCCGGCCACCAAGAGGCCGGCGCGGGCGCCAGCATTGGCCATTTGCTGATCCAGCGTCGCGTCATGGCGCACAAAATAAGCCGTGGACGCCATCTGCGCGCCGGGTTCCATCGGCCGCGGGCTGAGGCGGACATCGGCCTGCGCGTAAATGGCGTCAACCATGCGCGTCGTCGGCAGCATCATGTCGAACGCGTCCGCCATGCGCAGCGCCGCCGGCAATCCCATGGGAACGCGTACGTGGTCGCGGTCTGATCCGATCGCAACGTAGTCCGGCGTGACGCACAGCGTGATTTCGGTCTGGCGGCCCGCCACCAGACCCGTGAAGCGCACAGGCAGGAGATCACGCAAATGGCTGGGGATGTTGCCGTTGAGGGCTTCGCGCAGAAGGGCGTTGTCGCGGTTGCTCCCGCTGGTGCCGGTGAGGCTTGCCATCACGGTAGACCCGTCCGCGGCCGAACCGGGGCGGCGCGGGATCTCGCGCGTCAGGCGCCCGCTGCACGGGTTGGCGCCAGCGCGGGGCGGGATCAGTTGGCGCGGCTGGCTTTCGGGCTCTGGTGTGGCGGCGGCCAGAACAATCGAGCCTTGGGTGTCATTCTGCACCGCATCAGGTGTCCGGGTGGACAAGGTCACCGGGCGTTGTGCCGGGCGCAGGCTGGCCACTTGGGTGGTCGCCGATCCGATCGAGGTTGGTCGGGGTGTCGGGCCGGGCAGGCCCAAGGCGCGCGCAGGGCTCAACGTGCTGGCCAGCTGAACGGGGCCTGTCGTGCGATCAGGCCGTTGGGCCGGCACAACCGGCGGCGGTCCGGCGATGATGCGGACAGGCGCGGTCCGCGCGACGCGCGGCGCCGTGCCGAGGCCGGGCTGGCCGAAAGCCGGGGCGCTGCGACTGGGGACCGGATCGGCGAACCCGAGCGCGATGGCGTCGACGATGTCCGGCACGGCATCGGGGTGAACGACCTCGGCCGCGTCACGTGCAGGCGTGCGTGCGACGCGAACAGGCTGCACCGCGACCGTTTCGGTCGCGCCGTTGCGGGCCGGTATCAGCTGTGATCCCACGACAATCGCGCAAAGCGCCGCCACGCAAGTCGACACAACCGCAACAACCGTGTTCGGGGCGTCCTTCAGTGGCGAGGTCCTGCTCGATCGGCGCGCATCATTCGATGCGGTTTCTGTCCCTCTCATGAGTTTGTGGATATGTCGAAAGGGTTAAGATCACAATATTTGCGTGTGCGGACGCGCGAATGTCCGCCGACAAAGGCGGAAATCCGCGCAAAACCAGCCGCTTTTCCAGCATTTCGCCTCGATATGGCGTGTGCAGAGGCTGCGGTCAGAGGGATGTTTTCTTGAAGATACGTTCCGGAAGGGCGCGAATGATGGTCATGATCAGCCGCCACACCGCCCGCACATAGACCACATCATGGCCCCGCGCGACGGCTGTCACGATCCGGTTTCCAACCTCTTCCGGGGCCGCGGTGAGCGCCGGGTTGAGGTCCATACCGTCCGTCATGGCGGTGGCCACGAACCCCGGCAGAACGGTCACCACATGCACGCCCTTAACGGCCAGGCGGTTGCGCAAGCCCGACAGATAAGCCGTGAATCCAGCCTTGGCCGATCCGTAAATGTAGTTGGAGGCGCGTCCGCGTTCCCCGGCCACTGAACTGATGCCAACGAGCGTTCCCGATCCACGGGCCTCCATCGCATGGGCCAGCACAAGAAACAGGCTGGCGGGCCCTTCGAAGTTTGCGCGAAAGATCGCGGCGGCGGCCTCGGGGGACGCGGCGTTGCTGTCTTGGTCGCCCAGAACACCGATGGCTGAAACGGCGACCTCGGGCAGGGCGGGGAGTGCGTTGACGAAGTCTGCGTGTGTGTCGAGCGCCAGGGCATCGACCTCGTGCAAGGTGACGGTCACCCCGAAGCGCGTCTCAAGGTCGGCCTTGTCATTGGCCAGGCGATCCACGTTGCGCGCTGCCAGTTGGATCGGGTGACCTTTTGCGGCGAAAGCACGGGCTGTGGCGCGGGCAATGTCCGAGGCCGCCCCGAGGATCAGGACCGGACCGCTCATAGGCCCAACCGCTCGGATTGAAGCGACCGGAACGCCGCGGAAAGGCCAGTACTGGCCCGCATTGCGGCAAATTCCGTGGCCCGGGTGTCGCTTGCCGCCATCACCTCGTTCGGCATGCGAGCGTCCTTGGCCAGATAGAACCGGCCGCCATGCTCCAACGTGATGTCATCCAACCGCTTCATCAGCCGCAAACTCCTGTCGTTGGCGGGGAAATCGAGCGCGAGCGTATAGCCCTCCATCGGGAAGGAAAACCGCGCATCTTGGGGGCCCATGCGTTTCAGCACAGACAGAAAGGAGGCTTGCCGGGACTGCGCGATCTTTTTGACGAGGGCTTTCATCCCCGCACGCGAGCTTTCCAGGGGCAGAACGCATTGGAACTGAAAGAAGCCCCGCCGCCCGTAGCCGCGATTCCAATCGAGGATCGGGTCGAGCGGGTAGAAGTAGGTATCCCAATCGACCAGCGCCTTACCGGCGTTGCGCTTGCCATTGTAGTAATACGCCGTGTTGAACAGGCCGAGGGTCATTGGGTTCAATGCGAACGTGGGGAGGTCCACCGGCAAGCGCTTTGTGCGTTTCCTGGGTGTCACGAAGGGCGCCGCCCGTTTGGGGCCCGGCAAGTCGGACAGTGTCGCGTGGCGCCCAAGCATGACCAGCGACCGACCGAGGTTCACCCCCTGCGCGGCACAATCGATCCAGGCGACGGAATAGGGGCGGTCGAGCGTGGCTTCGAATTCGTCCATCGCGGCGTCGAGGTTTGGCGTTGGGCGCATGTCCTGCTCGATCCAGCCACTGTCCACGGCGCATAATCTGATCTGCGCGCGCAAGATGATCCCGGTCAGGCCCATGCCGCCGCAGGTCCAGTCGAATGCCTCAGGGGTGTCCGTCCGATTGAGGCGCGTGATCGTGCCATCGGCGCCCATGACGTCGACCCAATCAACACAGGACCGGAAGGCACCGTCGCGATGGTGGTTCTTACCATGCACGTCCGCGGCGATGGCGCCGCCGAGTGTGACGAACTTGGTGCCCGGGGTCACCATGGGAAACCACCCGCGCGGCAGCAGCGCCGCGATAATATCCCCAAGAAGAACGCCGGCTTCGGCCACCAACGTCCCGGTCTCGGCATCGAAACGGAGCATGCGGTCCATACCGGTCATGTCGAGCGTCAGGTCAGGGTTCAGGGCAGAATCCCCGTACGCACGGCCATTCCCGCGCGCGATCAGAGGGGCGATACCAACCGCCCGGGCCGCGTCGTCGTCCGAGCGGATGCGCAGAACCTTGCAGTCCGCCGTCGGGGTGCGTCCCCATCCCGACAGCCGCGTCATGCCGCAGACCCGTTGGTGTTGAACACAAAGCGGCGGTCCAGCGCGTATTTCGTGATGTAGCCCACCGTCAGCCCAAGGACGGCCCCGGTTTCGCGTGCGAGGTCCGTCTGCCAGATCACCCAAAAGGCCGTTTCGGTGACCCAGAAAATCACGGTCGTGACCACGCCCATCAGGGAATACAGCAAGAATTGCGTCCCCTGGGCGCGGACGCCGGTGGTTTGATCGAAAAAGATCCACCGCTTGTCGAGGATGTATTTCACGACCAGACCGACCAGCGTGCCTGCGGCCAGTGCTGCCGCGAACTGAACGGGGGTGACCAGGTCGGCGGGGGTGCCCCACAGCACAATGCGCTGCGTCGCCAAGTTGGCGAGAACCGCCAAGACGGCAAAGGCGCTGTAGCGCAGGACCAGCGTCGACCGGCTCATAGCAGGATGGCCCCTGCAATCAGCAGCGCGGAGACCACCATGACCTTCAGGCTGGTGCGGTTGCGCATCGCCCAGATCAAAGGATCATCGTGCATCTCGCCGCGGGACGCGACGAGCACCATTCGACTGACCCAGAAGATCAGGAAGGGGCAGACCGCCCACAGCAGCCAGGGCGCCCCGAACGTTGTTTGGACGACCGGCTCCTTAATATAAAGCGCGAAGACCAGCACCGCGAGATAGCCGGAGGATACCGCCATCTGGCTGATGACGGTCTTGTCTTCCGACCGGTAGCCGCGCCGGGATTTGGACCGGTCGGCGCTGTCCTTGTCCGTCAGTTCCGCCAGGCGTTTGACAGCGGCCAACGAGAAGAACAGGAACATCGAAAAGGCGAGAAGCCAAACCGACAAGGGCGATGCGATGGCCATCCCGCCGGCGATGATGCGCAGTGTGAACAGAACCGCCAGCGTCACAATATCGACCATGCTGTGGCGCTTCAACTTGACCGAATAGGCGGTGGTCAGAATGAAATAGGCCAAAACCACCCCGAACAGGGGCAGGGACAGCACAAGGGCCATTCCAAACCCCAACAGCAACAATGCGGGAACAAGGACCGTTCCGGTCCCCGCGGACAAGGCGCCGGAAGCAAAGGGGCGGTGGCGTTTTCTGGGATGGGTGCGATCATCTTCGATATCGAGGAGATCATTCAACACGTACCCGGCCGACGCAGTCGCGCTCAGGGCGACGAAGGCCAGAATGACCGACCACAGCGCCGAGATGGAAAATGCCTGCGCCGCGACCAGGGGCACCAGAACAAGCGCATTCTTCAACCATTGGTGGGGACGCAGGGCCCGCAGCAGCGCAAGCACCTGATCCTCTTTGTGGGGTAGGTGTTCGACGGGTTTTCCGCGTTGGTTCAGCGCCTGTCGCACGGCGGGGGTCGCGCCGACGCTGATGGCTTCGGCGCTGCGGTCCCAAACAGGCAGATCGGCTGCGCTGTCGCCCATGTAAATAAAGCCTCCGTCGCCGTAGCGCGCGACCAGATGGTCCGCCTTGGCTTGTCCCTTGAGGTTGTGTCCGTCCGTTGTGCCCTGAACGTCGTCGAACAGCCCCAGATGCGCGCCAATCTCTTGCGCGATGCGGTTGTCACTTGCGGTGACCAGCGCTGTGCGCCCGCCTTTGTCACGCCACGCGCGCACCCGATCCAACACCCGTTCATCGTAGGGAAGACGGGTGGCATCAACATGAGCGACGCTGGCCAGATACGCCTTCAGCGCCGCGCGCCCCTCGGTGATGGCGCGCAGACTGCCCGAGATCACCCGCGCGTCAGCGGAGACCGCCGTCCAGAACGTCTCGTGCAGCATATCGCTGCGCAAGAGCGTCCCATCGAGGTCTGCGACCAGCACGGGGAGCGGCTGGGCATTGGTGTGTTCTGCGGTCAACGGGTCGTTTTCGCTTTGTTTTCAGTCTGCCGTCACCCGAAAGGGCGCCCGTAACCTGCACCAGAGGGGGGGGATTGGCCAGCAATTTCTGCGGCGTGCTGCCCATCGACACGCGGCGGGCCGCGCGGTATCGTTTTGTCCAACACGCGCTTGCTAGACCATTCACACCAAAGGGTTTTTGCCTTGACCTATGCCGACCTGATCCGCCGATCCTTTCTGTTGCCCGCCGTCAGTGTGCTGGCCCTGACGGTTTCCGGGGCCTTGGCGCAGAGCACGGATGACACCGTTGCAGACACGGCCCAAACGGAAGATGCGAGCGCGGCAGACACCGACGGCGTCAGCGCCGAGGCATCAGACGCGGCCGCGGAGGCCGAAGCCGAGCCGCGCGTATCGCCGCGGAAGAGGAAGCGGCCCGGATCGCCGCCGAGGAAGAAGCCGCCCGACTGGCTGCAGAAGAAGCGGCCCGGATTGCGGCCGAAGAAGAAGCCGCACGACTGGCTGCCGAAGCCGAAGCGGCCCGGATTGCCGAGGAAGAGCGTTTGGCGGAAGAAGCCCGCCTCGCCGAAGAGGCGCGCTTGGCTGAGGAAGCCCGTCTGGCCGAAGAGGCGCGATTGGCCGCAATCGCCCAGGCCGTCGCGGCGTGCATGGATGTTGCAGGCGTCCCGTCGGCCGAGGTGCCGGTCAGCGAAGATATCCAGCGCGCCTATTTCATGGCGCTGCGCGAGGCGCGCGCGGATTGCGAGGAGGCGGTCACACTCGACCCCGAAGCCGGGGGTCCGCTTTTCCATGTGGCGACCATTGCGCAGGCTCGGGGCGAACATGCGGATGCGTTGGAGCTTTACGGCCGTGCGGCCGCGTCCGGGGTGGCTGCGGCCCATACACGCCTTGGCGACTATTACAACTTCGGGATTGGGCGGGTGCGCACCGATCTGGATCGGGCGGTGGGCCATTACCGCGATGCGGTCGATGCCGGCGATCCGGCGGGCACCGCGACCCTGGCCTTCATGTATCGTCTTGGACGGGGCGTTTCGCGCGACACCGCGCACATGGTCGCGTTGTTCGATCAAGCGGCCGGGCAGGGCTATCACTTTGCGCAATATCAGTTGGCCCAGATTTTCCTGACCGGCGAAGGGGTGCCGGGCCAGGCGGACGAGGCGCTTGGCATTCCGGACCCGGCCCGCGGTGTGCGGTATCTGACAAGTGCGGCTTCGGTCGGCAACACACAGGCCGCTTTGGACTTGGCGCGGGTCTATGGCGCTGGCGCGGATGGTGTCGCGCCCGACCCACGCGCCCGGTATCGCTGGATCAATCTGGTGGCCGAACAGGGCTTGCCCGATGCCATTGCGGCCCGCGCGTTCCTTTTGGAACAAGGCATCGGCGTTGCGGCAGACCCCGACCGTGCGGCCGCCGAATACATTCGGGCGCTGGAAACGGGTGAGGTCGATCCGGATGACTTGCGGGACGCGGCCATTGGCGCACCGCCCCGGTGGGACGATGCAACCGCACGCGCGTTCCAAGTCATCTTGCAGGACCGGGGCCTTTACGATGGCCCGATCGACGGGATCGTCGGCCGCGGCACACTGGCCGGTGCCGGGGCGCTTGGCGATTAAGCGTCCCGGTTCATTGCGTGGTACTCGGCGTTCGGCATCATGTCGGACGCGATGGCAAAGCGGTTGGACATGTTGAAAAAGCCGATCACGTCGGCGAGGTCAAAAATTTCATCCTGGCTCAGGCCCGCGTCGCGCAAAGTGGCGCGGTCGGCTTCGCCAACGTCGAACGGGGTTGTGGTCAGCTTCCAGGCAAAATCCAGCATCGCGTTTTGTCGGGCGTCGAGGTTGGCCACGCGATAGTTCATCACCAACATCTCCCCCAATTGCGGGTCGCCCGATAGGGCACGAACCGCTTGGCCATGCGCCACGAGGCAATAGAAGCACCGGTTTGCCGAGGACACGACGACGGCCACCATTTCGCGTTCCAGTTTGGACAGGCCGGACGGTGCGAGCATCAGGGTGTTATAGTATTGGGCAAAGCCCCGCAGCTTGTCCTGGTTCTTGGAGAAGGTGCGCAGGACATTGGGCACTATCCCAAGCTTCTCGACGCAGACGTCGAAGTAGCGCTGCATGTCCTCGTCGAGCGCGTCGTACTCGGGCAAATCGTAGATCGAAATATGCTCTGGCTGCGGCATGGTCTGTCCCTCCCTTTGTCGCGGGAACCGTGGCGCGATCGGGGGCGACTGTCCAGCGGGTCAAATGGGCGCGTCGGCCCGGAGATGGCGTTGCCGATAGCCGCGTGGGGTCGTGCCGTATTGTTCGCGGAAGAGCCTGTGGAAGTAGCTGAGGTTCTCGAACCCGCAATCATGGGCGATCTCGGGCAAGGTGCGCCCCGTCCCGGCAAGCAACATCGCGGCATGTTGGATGCGGATGCGGTTCACGTATTGCGTGGGGCTGAGCCCGAGATACCGCCGGGCCTGACGACAGACATGTTCCTGGCTGCGGCCGGCTGCCTCCAGAAACCCCTCGGCCCCTTGGCGGAACACCCGTGGTTCGCGCGCGGCGCGGCACGCGCTGAGCAGCCACGCGGGCGCGCGGTCGTCAACAATCTCACCTGCATCCAGGACGTGCGTCATCACCGAAAGCAGAAAGTGCTCGATCCGGGACAGGCTGCGGAAACTGCTGTCGAGGGTCAGCATGCTGTTGACGGCGCGTTCGCGCTGGTGCCCGCGCAGACGCAGCGTGACGGGCAGGGGGCCGCTTTGCCAGAAGAACCGACCGGCCACGTCAGAGGCATAGCGCTCGGACAAATGGTCGGCTGTTTCGGTTCGAAACATGACATTCAGGATTCGCGCGCCTGTCCCCGGCACGCCTTGAAGTGCGTGACGGTCTGCAGGCCGGATGAACACCAGATGTCCCGGCTCCAGCACCTCCTCAACCCCGTTGATCCAATGATGCACATGGCCGTTCTGGACCATGAACAGTTCGAAATAATCGTGGTCATGTTCAATAACCGGAGGGGTTTCAGGTAGATCCTTGCGAACGAAATGAAATGCCTCTCCCTGAGTCAGGTAGGTATCAATCTTGAACAGTTTCTGAGGCAGTCTCATGTTTTTCCGCTGTTTTGCAGGCGCAGCATGGTGCGGAAAAGATCAATCTAGTACATGTTTTTGTCAAGCTTGGGTCTGCGAAAGCGAAAAATCCGCGACTAGCGTGTTGGGTGTGGAGGACAATGCGCGATGACAGCTTTGGCTGAACCCCTTGATCTGAGCTTTCAACCCTCGGATCCGAATGCGGCACGTATACTCAGTGCCGAGCAGGTTTCGCACTACAACGAACACGGTTACGTCCAACCGTTCGACGTGTTCGGATCAGACGAGATCGCTCGCATTCGTGACTATTTCGACGGGCTCATGTCCGACCTTGGGCCAGACGGCGCTTACGGCATCAATTGCTACCAGGCGCGCATGGCCGGCATTTGGGATATTGCGACGGATCCGCGTATTCTTGACCACGTTCAGGACATCATCGGGCCGAACATCGTGTGTTGGGCCACGGCCATCCTGTCGAAAAAGCCCCATGATCCGAAGCAGGTGCCGTGGCACCAGGATGCAAGCTTCTGGAAGCTGAGCCCCGCCCGCACCGTGACCGTTTGGCTTGCGATCGACGACGCGGATGAGGCCAACTCGGCCATGCGGTTCATTCCCGGCACGCATGACAAAGGTGAAATCACCACCTCGGCCATGGGCGCGGATTCGGTGTTCCACAAAGGGATCGCTGATGCGGAAAGCTACGGGGATCCGTTCACCAACAGCCTCAAGGCCGGGCAAATGTCGCTGCACGCCGACATGCTGGTGCATGGCAGTCTGGCCAACACGTCGGATCGCCGGCGCTGCGGTTTGACGCTGCGCTATTGCCCGACCGATGTTCGGATCACGGACCCGGAATGGGCGCAAGGCGTGGAAGCCATCCTGTGTCGCGGCGTCGATGCCAGCGGCCAGTGGCGCCACCACCCCCGGCCCGAGAACGACGACATTCTGGCGACGTCCAGCCCCCACGTCGTGGGCAACAACTGATGCGGGCGCGTGGCGTCCATACGACCGGAGACTAAGGCATGCAGATCACCTGGCTTGGCCACGCGGCGTTCAAGCTGACCGACAGCACGGGGTTTTCGGTGATCACCGACCCCTACACGCCCGAGGGCGTGGGCTATCCGCCGATCACCGAAACGGCGGATGCTGTCCTGATCTCGTCGGACGATGACGATGCACACTGCCGGTCTGACCTGATCCCAGGCGAACCCGCCGTTCTGAACGCGCTAACGGTCGCGCAATCCGGCGGCGCCTCCGAGGTGGCCGGACTTGCGGTGACAGCGATCGAGGCGGCCGAATGGGACCATCATCCCGAACACGAGGTGCCCGGCCAGAACGGTATGTACCGGTTCGAGTTGGACGGGATCAAAATCGCGCATATGGGCGATGTCGGGAACCCGCTGACGGATGCACAGATCAGTTTCTTCGAAGACACGGACGTGCTGTTGGCCCTGGCCGGCGGATACCTGACGATCGAGTTGCCCGATCTGATGAAAATGATCCATCGGGTGCAGCCGAAACTTGTCATTCCGATGCATTTTCGGACGCTGACCTACAAACCCCGGAATACCATGTGGATCGAAAGCTTCCTGTCCCACTTCAAGGACGAAGCCGTCGATTTCGCATGTGACCATACCATAACGCTGATGCCAGGCGACGTGCCGGATCATACGCGCGTTATGGTCATGGATTACCTGAGATAGGTCTGCGCGTTCCGGGAGGGGGCGCGCAGGTCTGACCAAGTCCACGGGGACGCTCGTGGCATCAAAAAGAACCCTAGGGAGGTTAAAAGATGAAACGAACCAAACAGGTGCTTCTGGCATCCGCGGCGGTTGCGCTTGCCTTTACGGGCGCGGCCTCGGCCCAGGATGTCCCGCGCGAAGACACCGTGATCTTCGACTTGGACCGCACGATCCGCGATCCCGAAAACTTCAACTGGATGACCGATGGCTCTGGTATTCGCCGCATGCACGGCGCGCACCAGACCATGTGGGAGCCGCTGTTCATCCTGAACTATGGAACGGGTGAACTGGACCCCTGGCTGGCCACGGGCTTCACGGCCAATGACGACAACAGCGAGTTCACCATTTCGCTGCGCGAAGGTGTGACCTGGTCGGATGGCGAGGCCTTCAACGCCGACGACGTCGTCTTCACCGTCAACATGGCGCTGGAGAATGAAGAGCTGAACGCGCGCGAAGTGGCCACGCTGCGGGCGCAGGTGGCCTCGGTCACCAAGGTTGACGACACGACCGTGACCTTCACGCTGAACAACCCGAACCCCCGTTTCGTGGTTGAAAACTTCGGCGTTCGCATCTTCGGCTCGTTCCTGATCATGCCCGAACATGTCTGGAGCGTCGTGGACGATCCGGCGACGTTCACCTTCAACCCGCCCATCGGCACCGGCCCGTATGAATTCACCTCGGCCGCGTCGAACCGCGCGATCTGGGATATCCGGGACGAATGGTGGGGCGCTGAAACCGGCTTTGGCGACATGCCCGAGCCGCAGCGCGTCGTGTTCCTGGAATCCGGCGGTGAAGAAAGCCGGGCGCAGCTCATGGCGACGAACCAGCTGGACGCGGCGCAGAACGTCTCGGTCGGCACCTACGAAGCGATCCGGGCCCAGAACGACGCCGTTACGGCGTGGTATGATGATTATCCCTATGCCGCCGCAGACCCCTGCGCGCGCCAGTTGGAAATCAACACCACCATCGCGCCTTGGGACAATGCCAACATGCGCTTGGCGGTGAACCACATCATCGACCGCACCCAGATCGTGAACATTGCCGTGGAAGGCGCGACTGTGCCCTCGCGGACCATGTTTGCAGATTATGGGTCGATGGCCCCGTTCATTGATGCCGTGATCGACGCGGGCCACGGCCTGTCGCCGACGGCTGACGTGGCCGCCGGCCAGGCGTTGATCGAAGCCGAGGGCTGGACCCGCAACGGCGACTACTATGAAAAAGACGGTGAAACGCTTGCCGTTGCGATCCACGTGAACTCGGCCTCGACCGAATACACACGCACGATCGACATGGTGGTCGAGCAGCTTCAGCGCGCCGGCGTTGACGCCCGGGCGGTCCCGGTCGAAAACTCGGTCTTCTGGGGTGAGGTTCTGCCATTTGGTGGCTACGAGATGAGCTATTCGTGGCTGTCGTGCGGATCGGTGAACGAGCCGTGGGCCTCGATGGGTCGCTACACCGTGGCCGATGTTGTGCCGGTCGGCGAGCGCTCGCCGGGCTTCAACAACACCGCCCGTTGGGACGGACCCGCGGCCGAGGCGTATTCGGCTGTGGTTGACCAGATGGCCGGTATGGCCCTGGGTGATCCCGCGATCCCGGCCATGGTGGCGGACGCCTATCAGCACATGGCGGCCGAACTGCCGTTCATCCCGCTGGTGCAGTCGGCGAAGCTGCTGCCGATGAACACCACCTACTGGGAAGGCTGGCCGTCGAACGAAAACTACTACAACCACCCGTTCCACTGGTGGAACTCGGGCCATCAGATCATCCACAATCTGACCCGCGCCGAGTAAGGGTTTCTCCCTGATGGTCACCGGGCGGGGTCGTTGAGACCTCGCCCACCGGCCCCCAGACGGGGCGTACTACCTCGCCCCGCCTCACCCAGGACAAAGGTTCAGACAGATGTCTGACATCAAGGATTTCTTTCAAGAAAACGGATACTTCCACGCCAAAGGCGTGTTCCAGCCGGACGAAGTCGCAGCGCTCGAGCGTGATTTCGACGGGATCGTGCGACAGCTGACCGCCAGTGGCGAAGTTGTCGATGCCACCTGGGACGGTGGCGAAACGGACAAGATCGCGCGCAAGGGCGACGTGATCCTGCACACGCACAACGTCCAGAAATACTCGCGGACGTGGCTGAACGCTTTCTTGAACCCGCGGTTTCTGGATGTGGCCGAGGCCATTTTGGGCCACGACATCATCCTGCACCATTCCAAGCTGTTCCAGAAACCATCCGAAAACGGCTCACCGTTTCCGATGCATCAGGATTGGCCGTATTTCCCGACCCTAAACGACAGCATGATCGCCGGCATCATCCATGTCAGCGACGCCACAGACGAGATGGGCTGCCTGCGGGTCTTTCCCGGCTCCCACAAGCTCGGGCGGGTCGAAGGGGCCGACGGTCGCCGTCAGAACGACGTGATCGACCAATACCCGATCGCAGACGCACTGCCGGTCGAATGCAAGGCGGGGGATGTGGTGTTCTTCCACTATTTCACGCTGCATGGCTCGATGCCGAACCGGTCGGACGCCACACGCAAAACGGTCCTGTGCCAGCTCTACGAAGGCCATGACCGGATTGAAGACGGCAACCAGCACCCGGATGAGCGCATGGTGCTCCGGGGGTGGAACCACACAATTTCCCGCCACGCGGCGGGGCAGGCGGCCTGACGCCGCACACAGACAAACCAGGACGGCCCGCCATAAGGGCCGCCTGGACCTGCGACGAGGGGAGGTTCGATCGCACAATGACGCCAAGCGGCACGGCAAATATCCCTGCTGACCCATTCCAACGGGATCGCGCCAAGACCGGCGCCCGGATGGAGGAGATGCACGGTGAGGAGCTCTTGATGCTCCTGCGTTGGCGTGACGTGCGCGCGGCGGCCCGCGATGTCGTCCGGTTCGACAGCGGGCAACTTGGCCGTGTTCCGACCCCGCCCGAAACGGACATCCGCAGCTTCCGGCAATTGCCAATTGAAACCAACGCCCCCGAACACACGGCGTGGAAGGCTTTGGTCCAACCCTATTTCCGGCGACCCAAGGCGCCCGGTCCAAAAGCCGAGATCGAGACACTGGTCTCCGACGCCGTCGAACATGCCGTCGACCGGGATGCGGTTGAGGTCGTGAGCGAGCTCGCCTTGCCCGTGCAATCTGCCGCCTTGGCCGTCTTGCTCGATACGCCCCGCGCCCTTGCCAAGGAATGGACCGCCTGGGGGTTGCACGCGTTCCGCACGGACGGACAAACCGACCCGGCAAAGGCCGAGCGGTATCTCGCCTTCATCGACCGGATGCTGGACCAAGGCGCACTGTCCCCGGAACAGGGGCTGTTTTCGTATCTCCACGACGCCGAATTTCAGGGGCGTCCCCTGACGCAGGACGAAAAACGCGGCATTTGTCATCTGGCCATGGCCGGTGGGCGGGACACGGTCATAAACGCCATCACGGGAACCCTGGCCCATCTGGCCGCGCATCCCGAAGATCTGTCGCGCCTGCGGGACGAGCCACGGTTGATTTCGACCGCGACCGAAGAGTTCTTTCGCTATCTTTCACCCTTGCCGCAAATCGCGCGTGTCTGTCCGCGTGGACTGGCGCATGGAGCGCTGTCCATTGAACCCGATGCACGGGCGTCCTTGTGTTGGGCTTCGGCCAACCGGGACGCATCGGTGTTTGAGGCCCCGGACGAGCTGCGCATTGACCGGACACCCAATCCGCATGTCGCGTTCGGCGCAGGCGATCACACCTGTCTGGGCGCCCCGCACGCGCGGTTGATCCTTCGGTCGCTTTTGGACGCGCTGATCCGGCGCGTCGACGCGTTTGAGGTGATCAGCGCCACACCGAAAACCACCCAGTTTGGGACCCCTTACCTATTTCACGACCTGACGCTGCGGTTCGTGCCGCGCGGGTCTTCGTCAGAGGAGCGAGGCTAATATGGGACGTATCCCCTTATCCTACATGATAAATAGGCTTGTGACGCTGTTTCTGACGGTGTTCATCGCCGCGACGCTCATATGGATCATTCCGCGGTTGTCGCCCATTGATCCTGTGGACGTGATGTTGGGGCGCATGGCCGCCGGCGGGGGCTCGATCGAAAACTCCGAAGCGATCTTGGCCCAATTGCGCGCCAGCTTTGGCCTCGATCAACCGCTGATCGTGCAATACCTGCTGTATATCTGGAACTCCTTCACCTTTGACTTCGGCATATCCACGGCCAGCTTCCCGACGCCGGTGGCCAGCCTGATTGGCGTCGCGTTGCCCTGGACCCTGGGCCTGATGCTGATCTCGCTGATCATCACCTTCCTGATCGGCAATCTTCTGGGCGCGCTGATGGTGTGGGAGAACACACCGCGCCTTTGGAAAGTGGCCATCCCGTCGGCCATGGTGTTTACCGCCATTCCGCCGCTCTTGTCCGGGCTTCTCCTGATGTATGTGTTTTCCACGCAGCTTGGGTGGTTCCCCCTGACGGGCGCGTATGGGTTGAATGTGGAGCCCGGTTGGACCGGCGACTTCATGGGCTCGGTGCTCTATCACGGGTTCCTCCCCGCGCTTTCGATCGTGATCGTGACCTTCGGGTTCTGGGCCTTGGGGATGCGGGGCCTGATGATCACCGTGCAGGGCGAGGATTACTCGGTTCTGGCCAAGGCCAAGGGCCTGCGCCCGCGCTACATCCTGTATCGCTACATGATCCGAAACGCGATCCTGCCGCAGGTCACCGCCTTTGCGCTGCAGATCGGTTCTCTGGTGGCCGGGCAGGTTCTGGTCGAGCGTATCTTTGCCTATCCGGGCATGGGCAAGCTGCTCTACGACGCGATCCTGGATCAGGATTTCCCCGTGATCCAGGGCGTCAGCTTCGTCATCATCCTGATGACTGCCCTCGCCGTTTTCATTGTCGATCTGATCTACCCGCTGATCGACCCCCGTATCCGGCATGGGAGCTAAGCGATGAGCGACAAGAACGCAGCCGCACCCGAAACCGCAGCCCCGGATCAGTCGGGCCTGACCAAGGCACAGCTCAAGCGCATGAAGCGCTTCGACAATCCGTGGATGAATCCGAAACTGATGTGGGGCGTCGGGCTTCTCCTGAGCATCATCGCCCTTGGTATCCTGGGCCGGATCTTCTGGGATACCGATCTGGTCTTCACGGGGTCCGGCATGCCCCGCCAGGGCCCGGTGGGGGTCGAGAACATCCGCGGGCAAGTGGGCACTTGGGCCCATCCCCTTGGCACGGACGTGTCGGGCAAGGATATCCTGGCCCTGCTGATCGTGGGGGCGCCGAACTCGCTTTTCGTTGGGGTGCTGGCGTCGGTGATCGGGATGTCCATCGGGATCTTCCTGGGCTTTTCCGCCGGGTTCGTCGGCGGCCGGACGGATGACGTCATCCGCGTGGGCGCCGATGTGATGATCACCATCCCGCCCTTGTTGATCCTGGTCGTGTTCCAGGCGGCCTATGGCGATATTACCCTGACCATGATGGCGGCGCTGATTGCCTGTTTCGTGTGGCAGTCGCCCACCCGCCTGATCCGCGCGCAGGTCCTGTCGATGCGGGAAAGCGGGTATGTCCAGATGGCACGGCTGTCCGGGGCCTCGACCGGGCATATCATGTTCCGCGAGATGCTCCCGAACCTCGTGCCCTATCTCTTCGGGTCGTTCATCGCGAATGTCACCACGTCCATCGTGACCGCCGTGGGCCTCGAAGTCCTCGGCTTGGGGCCGCAACGGGTGCCCACCTTGGGCCGCGTGATCTACGACGCCATCAACTCGGGCGCGCTGATCCAGAACCTCTGGTGGTGGTGGGGCATCCCGACGGTTCTCCTGGCGGTGATGTTCATCGGCTTGCTTCTGATCAACCTCGGCCTCGACGAAGTGTCGAACCCCCGTTTGAGGAAGCTGTGATGACCCAAGGCACCCGAAAAGCGGTTTCGAAACCGCTTCCTGACGCGATGTTCACATCGCGTGCGAAAGGCCGTGCGCACGGCCTTTCCGGAACGCACGGTCCCGTGCGTTCCCTGACCGTCACATCGGAGGGGCTGGCATGAGCGTTCTCGATATCAAGAATATCTCCATTGATTTCCCGACCTCCAAGGGCGTCGTGCATGCGGTGACGGATGTGTCATTGAGTTTCCCCCAGGGCCGGCGCATTGGCTTCATTGGCGAATCCGGGTCGGGCAAAACGACCACGGCGCTGAGTGCGATGCGCATGCTGGCCTCGCCCGGATTTGTGGCGGCCGGGGAAATTCATCTGCATTCCCTGGGCGACACCGACATTCTGAAGCTGTCGGACGAGGAAATGCGCCGCGTCCGTCTGCGCAAGATCAGTTATGTGCCGCAGGGCGCGATGAATTCGCTCAACCCGGTCATGCGGATCGAGCACCAGATCTGGGATGGCATCATCGCCCATGAAGGGGCGGTGTCGCAGGACGAGCTTCAGCGGCGCTCCGATGCCGCTCTGGAAGGGGTGGGGCTGGATCCCAAGATCGTGGGCCCCTTGTATCCCCACGAATTGTCCGGGGGCATGAAGCAGCGTGTGTGTATCGCCATTGGTGTCTGCCTGAGCCCGGATTTGATCATCGCCGATGAACCGACCTCCGCGCTGGACGTGATCACGCAGCGGCACGTCATGCAAACCTTGCGCGAGGTGCAATCGAAGATCGGCGCCGGGTTGATCCTGATCGGGCATGACATGGGGTTGATGGCCCAATCGGTCGACGACATCGCGGTTCTGAAAAAGGGCGAACTGGTCGAATTTGGACCGGTGCGTCAGATCATCGAGGATCCCCAACACCCCTACACCAAGGAGTTGATTTCCTCGGTGCCCCTGGTGGGGGGGGAGAGCTTTCTCGATGCGGCCCCCGCGACGCCCGCCAAGGGGTTCACCACGGACGACGGCACGCCCCTTTTGGAATTGAACGGCGCGTCGAAAACCTATGGGGCTGTGACCGCCCTCCATCCCATGAGCTTCAAACTGGATGGGGAGGTGCCCAAGATCATCTCGATCGTCGGGCAATCCGGCTCGGGCAAGTCCACGATGGGGAGCCTGATGTTGGGCTTCAACGCGCCCACAACCGGGAAGGTCCTGTTCAAAGGCAAGGATGTCTACGCGCAGACTGCGGCCGAAAAACTGACCTTCCGCAAGGAAGTGCAAGCCGTCTTCCAGGATCCCTACGCCTGCTTCAATCCGTTCTACCGCGTGAACCACGCGTTGAAATTCCCGTTTGAACGGTTCGGCTTTTCCGAGGGGCCCGACCACACGCAGCACGCGATGGAGGAAGCATGCCGCAATGTGGGTCTTGCCCCGGAAACGGTGCTCGGGCGGTACCCGCACCAGTTGTCGGGCGGACAGCGGCAGCGTTTGATCGTGGCCCGGGCTTTGATGCTGAGCCCGAAACTGCTGATCGCGGATGAACCGGTGTCGATGGTGGACGCGTCCCTGCGGGCCACGATCCTGAAAAACATCCATGATCTGAAGGATCAGCACGGCATTTCGATCATCTACATCACCCACGACCTCGCGACGGCGTATCATGTCAGCGACTACGTGATGGTGCTCTACAAGGGGCACGTGGTCGAAGCCGGCCCCCCGAAGGAGGTGATCGGCGATCCGCAGCACGCCTACACGCGGCTGCTCATCGACTCGATCCCATGGCCCTATCTGGACCGCGATTGGGGGTCCGCCGAGCAAGCCCGGGGCGCGCTCAACCAACTGGGCGAAATCGACCGCAGGCCGGATACGGTGTACCGGGGCACCATCCCCGGTTTCGAGCTGACCCAAGGATAGGCGGCGCAGCACATGTCCCACAGGCTCCGGCTGACATCGGAAAAGATCGCGCAGCGTCTGAAACTGATCGCGCCCAAAGCAGCGCGGGACAGGCGCCCGATCGAACCGTTTGTCCTGGAAGAGTTGCCCGATGCGACGGCGATGCCGGATCTGAAGGTGTTTGCCTGCGCGGCGGACGGCCCCCGCCTGGAGTGGAACAGCTATTGGGGCGGGCGGAACCTGCATTTCGTGTTGCGCTCGCGCTTTGTTGTTCCCGAGGGCTGGCGCAACCCGGCGCTGCACCTGCCGCTCGGGGTTGCGGGCGATATCTTCACCCATCCCGAAGCGCTGATGTATATCGACGGTGTCGCCGTGGCCTCGGCGGACCGCTACCACCACACCATTGAGCTTTCGACCGATCTGGCCGACGGGAAAGCCCATGACCTGCTGCTGCACGGCTGGACGGGGCTAACCGGGTGGCCGCCCGATCCCACGGACCGGTCGCAGCTGTTCCTCAAGGAATGCAGCGTCATCGACATCGACCGCGAGCTTCAGGGATTTCTGTCGATGGCGGGCACGGCGCTGGATCTGTCCGAAGCGTTCCACGACAACCGTCCCGAAAAACACCGCATCCTATCGGCCCTCGATGCCGCGTTTCTGACGCTCGACACCCGCGATCCCCTGGAAGACGGGTTCCGCAACAGCGTGGCGCCGGCCACGATGAAACTCCTTGATGGGTTGGACGAGGCCGGGCCGCCGCTTGACATCACGCTGCACGCGGCAGGCCATGCGCATATGGATGTCGCCTATTTGTGGCCGATTTCCCAGATCCGGCAGAAGAACGCGCGCACGTATTCCAATGTCCTGCGCCTGATGGAGCGCCACCCCGAGTTCCTGTTCTCGCACAGTCAGCCACAACTCTATGCCTGGACTGAGGAGGACTTCCCGGACATCTTCGAGGGCATCAAATCGCGCGTGGCCCAGGGCCGGTGGGAAATCCTGGGCGGCATGTGGATCGAGCCGGATGCCAATATGCCCGGTCCCGAGGCCCTCGTGCGCCAGATCCTGTTGGCCCGGCACTATGTCGAAGACACGTTCGGAGAAGGGGCTGAGACGCCGGTCCTTTGGCTGCCGGACACCTTTGGATTTCCGGCCTGCTTGCCGCAGTTGATGGTGCAGGCCGACCTGCGCTGGTTCGTGACGAACAAGGTCAATTGGAACCAGTACAACCAAATGCCCGCGTCAACGACGTGGTGGGAAGGGTTGGATGGCTCGCGCGTTCTGGCGCAGTTCTTGACGACGCCGCGTGAGGTGCAGCATCTGCCGTTTCCGACGAACTACAAATCGGACCTGACCGCGGAAGAGGTGGTCGGCACCTGGACGCGCAACACCGTGAAGGACCGCGTGCGGGACATGCTGATCTGTTATGGCTATGGCGATGGCGGCGGCGGACCAACGGATGAGCTGATCCGCACGGCCAAAGCCTATCGGGCCATGCCCGGCGCGCCCCAGGTGATCCCGTCGACCGTGCGGCGGTTCTTCGAGAAGGTCGAGGAAACAGCGGCGGGCTTGCCCGTTTGGCAGGGCGAGTTTTACCTGGAAGGCCACCGTGGCGTTCTGACGGGCCAAGCTTGGATCAAGCGCGCCAACCGCAAGGCCGAAGTGCTACTGCATGACACCGAACTTGCCATGGCGCTTGCCCGCCAGGCGGGGGCGGAGCCGCGGGACCTAACGGACAGTTGGCGCCGCCTGTGCACCTTGCAGTTCCACGATATCCTCACCGGCACATCCGTGCCTGAGGTGTTCGAAGATGCGCGCGCCGATTATGCGCTGATCACCGCGGACGCCACCGCGGCGCTGGAGGCCGCGGCACAGGCCATCACGCCGCCGGACGCCGCCCATTTGATCCTGGACGGGGCGCAATTGTCCGGTGTGCGCTACGTCACCCTGCCGGCAGGATCCGGTCCGGTCGCGGAAGGGGGCGTCGCTCTTCCCGAGCAGCCGACGGCGGATGGTCCGCTGGTCGAACTGCCGGCCGCGATGCCGCTGTCGGCCCGGGTTCTCACCGCGGCGGACGCACCGGCCGGTCCTGGCGCGGGCGTTCAGGTGCGCAGGACCGAGGACGGTGGCGCCATCCTCGAGAACGCACTCGTCCGTGTCGTGCTTGGACCGCATGGGATGCTGACCTCGGTCTACGACAAACGCGTCGCGCGGGAGGTGCTGAAAGAGGGCGCCTGGGGCAACAAGCTGGAGTTGTTCGAAGACCGTCCGGTCAGTTGGGACGCCTGGGACATCGATATCTTCTTCGAAGACCGCGGCGAGGTGGTGACCGCGCTCAACAGCCTCACGATCGTTGAAGAGGGCCCGCTGCGGGCCACCGTCGAGTTGACCCGCGCCTTCCGCAAAAGCCGCATGACACAGCGCGTGTCGCTCCATCGCCACTCGGCCCGCGTCGATTTCGACACCGAGGTCGACTGGCACGAGCAACATCTGCTGCTCAAGGCCGCGTTCCCGGTCAGTGTGCGGGCCAGCCGGGCCGAATTCGACATTCAATGGGGCCAGATCGATCGCCCGACCCATCGCAATACGTCCTGGGACGCCGCCCAGTTCGAGGTGCCCGCGCAAAAATGGGCGGATCTCAGCGAGGGGGATTACGGTGTCGCGCTGCTGAACGATTGCAAGTACGGCTATGACGTGCGGGGCGACGTGCTGCGGCTGTCCTTGATCAAATCGGCCACCATGCCGGACGCAGGCGCCGACCAGGGTTATCATCGGTTTACTTATGCGCTTCTGCCCCACCCGGGCGACACGCGGGTTGAAGTGCGGGCGGAGGCAGCGGCGCTCAATGTGCCGCCGCGCGTCTTCTCCAATCCGGGAACCGCCACGCGCGCGCCCGCACCCTTGGTGCACTGCACCAGCAACCGGGCCGTTGTCGAAACGGTCAAACCGGCCGAGGATGGCAACGGGGTCGTGATCCGACTGTACGAAGCTCACGCCACACGCGGCCCCGTCGAACTACACCTGCATCCGGATGTCAAAGCGGTCGAGGCCTGCGGCCTTCTTGAGCGGGACGCGACGTCGGTCGACATGGTGGACCAACGCGTCACCCTGCCACTCTCGCCCTACCAGATCGTCACGCTCCGCCTGATCTTCTAGGGGCCCGCCGGCGCAGTCGTTCCCACACCCCCCGCTGTCTCTGTTTCAAAAATATCCCCGGGGGAGCGCGAGGGGGCAGGCCGCCCCCTCGCGCGGATCGGCGCCGCAGGCGGCGAAATCCCTCGGATTATGCGACCGCCAGGCCTTCATCGCTCAGCCCGTCAAGGCGTGGCATCAGCGACAGAAGATCCTGCGTATACGGGTGTTGGGGATCGGCAAACAGCGCTTCGGTCTCCGCCACCTCCACCAGCTTTCCGTTCTTCATCACACCGACCCGATCACACATTTGGCGCACCACGGGCAGGTCGTGACTGATGAACAGCATGGTCAGGTTCAGATGCTCCTGCAGGTCCTTCAGAATGTTCAGGATCTGCGCCTGGATGGACACATCAAGCGCGCTGGTCGGTTCATCGCAGATCAGAAAGCGCGGCTGTGTCGCCAACGCACGGGCGATGGAAATGCGTTGCCGTTGCCCGCCCGAGAACTCGTGGGGGTATTTCAGGCCGGCATCGGCCCCGAGCCCCACCCGGTCCAACAATTCCGCAACCCGGTTCGACAGATCCTGCCCCGCCAGCAGCCCATGGTGCTTCGCGGGTTCGGCGACAATCGCGTCGACCCGCATGCGCGGGTTCAGACTGGAATAGGGATCCTGGAAAATCATCTGGATCTCACGGCGGTACCAATCGGGCACACCGCGCGTGCCGCTGGTGACATCCTGCCCTTCGAACAGAACCGTGCCGCCATCGACGGGATACAGCCCCGCGATCATGCGCGCGATGGTGGATTTGCCGGATCCGCTTTCGCCCACAAGCCCGAAGACTTCGCCCTGCTTGATGTCGAAGGCCGCGGTGTCGACCGCGGTGAAAAACTCGCGGTTCGACGGCAAAAGGGCCCGCTTCGAGATGAAGCGCTTCGTGACTCCCTGTGCCTGCACCAGCGGCGTGCCGCGTTCGGCCTGCGTCTCGGGCCAGTTGCGCGCCAGGTCCTCGATCTTGAACTCGGTTACCCGCCCCCCATAGCCAATCAGGGGGAAGCGGTTGAGCTTCTTGGTGGGGCGCGGAACGGCGGCGATCAGGGATTTGGTGTAGGGATGTTCAGGGCGCCCCAGAACCTGCTCGGTCGGCCCGCTTTCCACGACCTTTCCCTGGTACATTACGGTGACCTTGTCGGTCGTATCCGCGATCACCCCCATGTCATGGGTGATCAGGATCACACCCACGTCCCGTTCCGTCGCAAGATCCTTGATCAGGTCGAGGATCTGCGCCTGGATCGACACGTCCAGCGCCGTCGTCGGCTCGTCCGCGATGATCACGTCCGGCTCCGAACACAGCGCAAGCGCAATCACCACGCGCTGGCGCATGCCGCCCGAAAACTGGTGCGGGTACTGGTTGGCGCGCTCCGCCGGGTCGGGGATGCCAACGCGGTCGATCAGGTCAATGGCCCGGGCTTCGGCTTCGCTGTCGTTCAGGCCAAGATGGGCCTGGATGGTTTCGACAAGCTGCTGCTTGACGGTGAAAAGCGGGTTCAGCGAGGTCAGGGGATCCTGGAAGATCATGCTGATCTTCTTGCCGCGCAAGCTTTGCATGGCGGCGGCGTCAAGGCCCGAGATTTCGTCGCCACGGAAGCGGATCACGCCGTTGGTGATATGGCCCGGCCGGTCCAGAAGCCCCATGACCGCCGCGCCGATCGTGGATTTGCCGGCACCACTTTCGCCGACCAGCCCGTGTATCTGGCCATGTTCAACCGTCAGGTTGGCCTTGTCGACCGCCACAAAGGTTTGACGACGGGTCGGGAATTCGACCGTGAGGTTCTCGATCTCCAGTAGGGCCATGCTCAGACCTCCGCCTCTGCTGCCGACAGGCAAGGTTGAACCAGCATCACGGCCAGACGAGGCCAAACACGAACAGCGCGACGAACCCGGTCGCACCAAAAACCAGGAATTGCCTGCGCCGTTCCAGCCGCGCGAAGGGGGTGAAAATCACCAGCCCGTAGTAGATGCCGCAGACCAACGCGATCTGCAGAACGACGCGCACCCAGTCGATATCCATATCTCACCTTCATCTGTGTCACCGCAGCCTCGGGTTCAGCGCGTCGCGCAGCCAATCGCCCAATAGGTTGACCGACAGAGCCAACGCCAAAAGCGTGCAGGCCGGGAAGAACAGGATCCACCACTCGCCCGAGAACAGGAAGCCTTGGCCAATGCGGATCAGGGTGCCGAGCGACGGCTCCGTCGGGGGCGCGCCCACGCCCAGGAAGCTGAGCGTCGCTTCCGCGATGATCGCCAAAGCCAGTGAAATCGTGGCAATCACCAGAACCGGCGAGAGGACATTGGGCAGGATGTGCCGCAGCATGATCGCGAAGGAGGACCGCCCGATCAGGCGGGCGGCTTGCACATACTCCTTGGACTTTTCCACCAGCGTCGCCCCACGCACCACACGCGCGAACTGTACCCAATCGCTCAGGCCGATGGCCAGGATCAGAACCCAGATTGCCACCTGATCCCGGTACTCAATGGGGGTGATCCCCTTTGCGATCCCGAAGATCAGCATCGCCACCAGGATCGACGGGAAGGTCAGCTGCACATCGGCGACGCGCATGATGATGGTTTCGGTCCAGCCACCGATATAGCCGGCCAAAAGGCCAAGTGAGATGCCCAGAACCATGGCAAAGGCCACCGCCGCAAACCCCACGAACAGCGAGATCCGAAGGCCATACAGGATGGTCGAAAACACGTCGCGCCCCTGGTCATCGGTGCCAAGCCAGAAGGTTTCCCCGGTGAACATGTTGGCTTCGTTCGGCGGGGTGAACCCGTTCATCAGGTTCAGGGTCGCGGGATTGAACGGATCGTGCGGGGCGATCAGCGGCGCGAACACGGCCGACAGGATCAGCAATGCCGTCACGAAGGCCGAGATCATCGCCACGGGCGAGCGGCGGAAAGAATAGGCCAGATCGCTGTCCCATGCCATCGCAAGGCGGGACCGGGGACTGGGGGGCGCCGGGGTCGGGCTGACGGTTTCGGGCGTGTCGGTCATGGCCTTAGCTCCTCAACCTTGGGTCAATTGCGACATAGAGCAGATCGACGATCAGATTGATCCCGACGAACATCACCGAGATCAGCATCAGGTACGCCGCCATCACCGGGATATCGACGAACTGGATGGCGTTGATGAACAGCAGGCCAACGCCCGGCCATTGGAACACGGTTTCGGTGATGATGGCGAAAGCAATGATCGAGCCCAATTGCAGACCGGTCACCGTGATTACCGGCACCAGCGTGTTCTTCAACGCGTGGCGGAAATTGATCGCTTTCTCCTGCAGGCCCCGCGCACGGGCAAACCGGATGTAATCCTGCCGCAGCACCTCAAGCATCTCGGATCGCACAAGCCGCATGATCAGTGTCATCTGATACAGCCCAAGCGTGATCGATGGCAGGATCAGCGCCACAAGACCCGAGCCTGTCAGGAACCCTGTGGTCCACCCTCCGATTTCCACCACATCGCCACGCCCGAAACTGGGCAGCAGCGACAGTTCAACCGAGAACACGTAGATCAGCAGAATGCCGATCAGGAAGGTTGGCAACGAAACCCCGATCAAGCTGAGCGTCATGATCGCATTGGCCGCGAACCCGTCGCGCCGGATGGCGGTGAACACCCCCAGAATGATGCCGCCACCCATGGCGAAGATGCCGGACACGATCGCCAGTTCCAGTGTCGCGGGCAGGCGTTCGGCAATGATCTCCGCCACAGGCCGCCCCTGCCGATAGGAAATGCCGAGGTCGCCCTGAACGGCGCGGACCAGGAAATCCCAGTACTGAATGAAGAAGGGCTTGTTCAGACCCAGTTGTTCGCGCAGGCGCTCGATGTCCTGCATCGTGCGCTCTTGTCCCAACATCGTATCGATCGGGTCGCCGACGAACCGGAACATCGCAAACGCGACGAGTCCGACCACAAGCAGGACCAAAACGGATTGGAACACGCGCCTTATGATATAGCTGAGCATGAGCCTGGCTTCCCTGTTCGCATCATACGGTGCTGCACCGGTGTGCGGTCGGGGTCAAGGCCCCGACCTGACTATCCGCGTCCATGGGGCAAGTTCCAGTTGATGATCGGACCGGCGGGCACAATCCCAAGCGGATTTCGCAGCTCGGATGGTGAAAAATACCCCGCTTTGTAAATCTCGAAATCCACGGTCTCTGCCAAGCCCGGCATCTGGAAGATCTCGCGCGCGTAGGCCCAAAGGTTGGGGTAATCGGACAACCGGCGGATGTTGCACTTGAACGCGTAGTGGTAGGCGACGTCGAACCGCGCAAGTGTCGGGAACAAGCGAATGTCGGCTTCGGTGAACTGGTCCCCGCACAGATAGCGGTCGCGCGCTAGAACCGCCTCGATTTCATCGAGCGTTTCGAACACCTCGGCCACCGCGGTGTCGTAGGCCGCCTGGGTGCGCGCGAACCCTGCGCGGTAGACGCCGTTGTTGACCCGCGCATAGATCTTGGCGTTCCAGGCGTCGATCTGATCGTGCAGGTCCGTCGGCGCAAAATCCGGTCCGTCAAACGCATCGTTCAGCATGCGCACGATGTCGGCGCTTTCGTTTGACACGGCCCGGCCCAATGTCTTGTCCCACAACAATGGCACGGTGATGCGGCCCGTGTAGGGGGTTTTGTCCTGCGTATAGGCCTGGTGCAGCGCAGTGATCCCAAGAACGGGGTCGGCAAAAGCGCCGGACTCGTCAAACACCCAACCATCGGGCGTCCGGCGGGGCCGCGCATATGCGACCGATATGTCGTCCTGCAGCCCCTTCAGAACGCGCATCAAAAGCGCGCGATGCGCCCAAGGGCAGTTCCACGCGGCGTAGAGGTGGTATCGACCCGCGTCGGCGGGATGATCGCTTGAGCCATCGGCGGTGATCCAGTTGCGAATGGTGGATTTCGCCCTCTGAAAGGCGCCATCCAGAACCGTATCGGGCCCGGGGTCGTCCTGATGGTAGACGCCTTCGATCATCACACCCATGGGTTTGACCTTCTTTCTATTTCGGTGGTCCGTGCCGGAAACGGAAAGGGCGGTCTGAGTGGGACCGCCCTTTCTGGTTGTCAACGCCGCCTCGTGCGCCGTCCTGTGGACGCCAGCACGGGGTGCGGGCGCATTACTCCATCGTCACCCAACGCAGGATGAAGAAGTTGTCCGGGCGCTGCGTCAGCTCGACACCGTCGCGCACGCCCCACAGCAGCGGCTGCACATACATCGGCACGTAGACCATATCGTCCTGAATGATTGCGGCGGCTTCATCCAGCATGGCCTGGCGGGCGCCCTCGTCGATCTCGGACTGGATCATCGGAAGCATCTCGTCGATGCGGGCGTTCGAGTAGCCGCCAAAGTTCCAGGTGCCCAGGCGTTCGCCATTGGTGTGCACGAGGAAACGGATCGGGTGCTCGGCATCGAACGTGCCCGGCGACCAGCCAAGCAGGTACATGTCGAAGTTGTCGGCCCGCAGTTCCGGCCAGTAGTTCGACACCGGCATGGCATCCAGCGTCACCTCGAGCCCGATCTGAGCCAGCATCGACACCACGGCCTGGCAGACCGCTTCGTCGTTGAGATAGCGGTCATTCGGGCAGGACAGGGTGAAGGCGAACCCGTCCGGGTAGCCGGCTTCGGCCAGCAGGGCGCGGGCACCGTCCAGATCATAGGCCAGGCGCGCGTCATTCGCGGCCGAGAAGCCCCGCATGGCCGGGCTGACCAACTGGCTGGCCGGTTCGGCCGAGCCACGCATGATCGTCTGCAGGATGGCCGGCACGTTCACCGCATGGGCCACGGCCTGGCGGACGCGCACATCCGAGAACGGATTGTCCGCGCCATTGCGCAGCGTCGCGTGATCATGGGCGAACCCCAACATGATCACACGGGCTTCGATCCCGCGGATGACGCTGGTGCCATCATTGCCGTCGATGCGTTCGGCATCCTGGACCGGAACCGGGTTGATCATGTCGATCTCACCCGACAGCAGGGCGGCCACGGCGGTCGCAGCGTTCTGGATCGGGGTGAACACCGCTTCGGTCACGTTGTGCTCGACCTCGCCCCACCAGCCGTCATACGGCACCAAGGTGGTTTGCAAATCGGGCTGACGCTCGGACAACATGAACGGGCCGGTGCCATTCACGTTCAGCGTGGCGTAGTTTTCGCTGTCCCGGGCCGGGCGGGTCGCCTCGTTTGCGGCGGCCCAACCGCTGTCCATGATCATCCAGTTCGCGATGGAATCCGGGAAGATCGGCTGCGGCGAGGTCGTGAGGATGTCGACGGTGTAATCGTCCACCATCACGACATCGGAGACCGGCGCGAACCAGCTGCTGACATCGGATTCTTCGGACGAGGCACGCTCGTACGAGAACACCACATCTTCGGCGGTGAAGTCTGATCCGTCATGGAAGGTCACGCCCTCACGCAAGGTGAAGCGCCAGCCTTCGCCTTCGCCAATCGGTTCCCATCCCGTGGCCAGCGACGGCTCAATGGCCATATCGCGGCCGCGGCGGACCAAGCCCTCGTAGACATTGTTCAAGAATCCCAGAACCGGCGCCGACGAGACGGCGTGCGGGTCCATGGTTTGTGGGTCAGTGGTCGAGGACCAACGGAAGGTCTCGGCCATGGCAGGCATGGCAAGCGCCCCCGCGAGGGCGGTGGCAAGCAAGTATCGGGTCATATCGTGTTTTTCCCTCGGGTTCCCAGGTTGGATCGTGCGGGCCCCGGTCAACGCCGCACACTGTGCGGCACCCTGACGCAGATGGGTGGGCCCTGTAAATGGAAAAGCCCATCACGGTGCCGTGAGCAGCCGCACAGGTTTCCGGCGTCTCTGTGCGAATTTGGAGGGCTAGCCCCAGATCAGATGTGTCACGTGATAGAAGACGGGGGCTGCGAAAATGACGCTGTCGAGTTGATCCAGGAACCCACCCTGACCCGGGATCAGATGCGACCAATCCTTGACGCCTTTGTCGCGCTTGATGGCCGCGAAGACGAGGTTGCCGAACATCCCGGCCACCCAGGCGAGGACAGCCATCAACGCCGCCCCGAGCAGACCAAACGGCGTCAACCAGCTCAGGACAGCCCCGACAAAGGCCGCAAAGGCCGCGCCGCACAGGACGCCCTCCACCGTCTTCGGAGAGAGGTCCGCGGCGATCCGCCTGCGCCCGATCCGGCGTCCGGCGAAGTATTCCACGAGGTCGCCAAGTTGAACGACCATCACCAGGAACACGATAAGAAGCACGGCCCGTTCGGCGGACGCCGGCATCTCGGCGTTCATCAGGGCCGGAACATGGCTGATGCAGTAGACGCAAATCATCAGCCCCCACTGCGTTTCGGCCACACGCACAAGGAACCGATTTGCATCCCCGCGCAGCGCCGCGACAATCGGAAGAAGCAGGAACGCATAGACAGGAATGAAGACCGTAAACAGGCTGGTCCATCCCAACCCCACGAACAGGTACTGCAGCGGAAGAATGACGAAGAACCCAAGGGCCAGGGACAAATGATCGGCCTGCCGCTTATAGGCAAAGGTCAGAAACTCGCGCAGGGCCGCGAAGCTGGCGAAGGCAAACAGTAGCAAAATGCCGACCTGACCGCTGATGACGGCGATGGCGAACAGGATCACCATTGCCCACCAGGAATGGACCCGGGTGACAAATGTCTCGACCACGGGGTTGGTTTGTCCGGCGGGACTGCGACCGCGCAACACTTCGCCCAGGACGGTGAAGCCCGCAAGGATCACAAGGACGCCGGTCGACAGAAGAAGGATGTCAAAGGTGGTGTCACTCATGGCTCGGCGTCCGGTTTGGGCGGTGCCAGATCGACAAGCGCCGACGCGGCGCGCGACAGGAACGCATCCTTGTCTTCGCCGTCCGCAACGTGCAGCGGGGCGCCAAAGGTTACGGTGCAAATCAGGGGCAGGGGAATGACCTCTCCCTTGGGCATGATTTCATTCAGGTTGGCGATCCATGTCGGAACCAGATCGACCTCCGGAAAAGCCTTGCCCAAATTGTAGAGACCGGCCCGGAACGGCAGCAGCGGATCATCCGTCATGTTGCGGTTGCCTTCAGGAAAGATGATCAGCGACGATCCGTCCTCGAGTGCTGCCAGAATGTTTTCAAGCGGGTCTTCCGTCCGGGCCTCGGGGCGTCGATCGACCAGCACGCAGTTGAACACTTCGGGTCCGACAAAGGCCCGAAGCCGGTTCTTGAGCCAATAGTCCGCCGCGGCCACGGGGCGTGTCTGTTGCCGCAACGTGCGGGGCAAGACGGCCCAGATCATGGGCATATCCGCGTTCGACACATGGTTGGCAAAGTAGACGCGTTGCTTTGGGATCGGCTCGATTCCGCGCCAGTCCGCGCGAACGGCCGTGATGAAACGTGCCACGAAAACAAGCACATGCCCAACAACGCGGGCTGCCAATCGGCGCAGAGGTCCGTGGGTCTGCGTCATGTCAGCAAAGGAAGGCCAGCGCGCGTCATCTTGGCATGTGACGTTGGGGCAGCCGCGCCGTCAAGAGGCGGACCGCGCTGCCCCGCAGCCTGGCCTTTTCGTCAGGTACGCCACTCGCCTTAAACGGTTCCATTTGAAATCAAACTCGCCTACGACTGACGTGAACTCCAGACAAAGAGGCAGACATGAAAGTCGGGATTATCGGAGCAGGCATGGTCGGCTCGGCAGCCGGGTTTGCCTTGGTGCAGCAGGGCCGCGCGCGCGAGATTGTCTTTGTCGATGTCGATCGGAAACGGGCCCGTGCCGAAGCCGAGGATATTGCCCATGCGGTGCCCTTTGCCGCGTCGGTGATCGTCCGCGATGGGGATTACGCGGATCTCTTGGGCGCCAAGGTCATCATCCTGGCCTGTGGTGTGTCGCAACAACCCGGCGAAACGCGATTGGCTTTGTTGGAGCGAAACGCAGATGTCTTTCGCCAGGTTGTCGGGAAGGTCATGCAGGTTTGTCCCGAGGCAATTCTGCTGGTCGCGTCGAACCCGGTTGATATCATGGGCCAGATCACACGGCGCCTCTCGGGGCTGCCGCCGGGGCGCGTGATCGGATCGGGGACCATCCTGGACACCGCCCGCTTTCGGTGGCTTTTGGGACGACACCTTGGGATTTCGAGCCGCTCGGTCCACGCCTATGTTCTGGGCGAACATGGCGACAGCGAAGTGCTCGCCTGGTCGAATGCCAGGGTGGGATCGGTGCCGCTGGCCAGTTTCGCGGCCCAGATCGGATCAGCGATCACGCAGGATGTTCGCGACACGATCGACACCGGCGTTCGCCGGGCCGCTTACACGATCATCGAAGGCAAGGGGGCGACCTGGTACGGGATCGGCGGCGGGCTGTCCCGCATTGTTCAGGCCATCGCCGGCGACGAGCAGGCCGTCTTGTCGGTCTCGACGGTTGAGACAGATGTGCTTGGCGTGCCGGACGTGGCCGTTTCGTTGCCGCGGGTCGTCGGAGAGGACGGCGTGAGCGCAACCCTGATGCCCGATCTGGACCCGGGCGAAGCCGATGGCCTGCGGGCGTCTGCTCAGATCCTGCGGGACCGGATGACCGACTTGAATATGTAGACAGCCGCCGGGCTAGCGCAGCTGTTCTTTCATCAGCCCCTCGCGGTACTCGTTCTGCATTTTCAGCATCCAGCCGGGATACTCCGCGGGCAGGGTGCTGACCGCGTCGAGTGTGGCAAGGTCGTCGGCCGACAAAGCCACATCCTTCGCGCCGATCGTGTCGGTCAGCTGATCGACCCGTTTTGCGCCAAGCAGGACGGATGTCACGACGTTCTGGCGGAGCAGCCAGGCGATCGCCACCTGCGGGATGGTGCAGCCTTTCTCGGTCGCGATGGCGCGCATCGCGTCGACCGCGTTGTAGGCACGATCCTTGTCGAGCGGTGGGAAGTCAAAGGCGGCACGTCGTCCATCCGCCGCGGTGCCGTCGCGGTCGAACTTGCCGGTTAGGAACCCGCCGGCAAGGGGGCTCCAGACCATGAGGCCGACGCCTTCGGACAGCAACATGGGCACAACCTCGCGTTCTAAGTCGCGACCGGCCAGAGAATAATAGGCCTGCAGCGAGGCGATTGGCGCCAATTGCCGGGCCTCGGCAATACCGACGGCTTTGGCCACCTGCCACGCCGCCCAGTTCGACAGGCCGATGTATCGGATGTGCCCTTGGCGCACCAAGGTGTCGAGGGCCTCAAGCGTTTCCACAATCGGGGTGGCCGGGTCGAACCCGTGGATTTGATAGAGGTCGATGTGGGTAAGTTGAAGCCGCTGCAAGCTGGCCTTGGCCTGGTCCAGGATATGGCCACGGGAGGCCCCGCGCGCATTCGGGCCGTTGCCCATCTGACCGTGGACCTTGGTGGCAATCACGACCTCGTCCCGCGGAACAGCGAGGTTCTTGAGGGATTGCCCCAGGATTTCTTCGCTCCGGCCCGAGGCGTAGACATTGGCGGTGTCGATGAAGTTGATCCCGCCCTCAAGCGCGGTGCCGACGATCTTGTCCGCCTCGTCCTGCTGCAGCTGGCCGATCTGGCCCCACATGTCGTCGCTGCCCCCGAATGTCATGGTGCCGAGGCACAGTTCCGAAACGAACAGACCGGTTTGGCCCAAGCGGCGATACTTCATGGCAAACTCCCTCATATCTCAGACGGGACGGTCCCGGTCGCGTGGGACACTGTGCCGGAGGTGGCTGTTTCAGGCAATCGGCTTGCGCGTCCGGATCGGTGCGCGCACGCCGAAATGAAAATGGCCGCCCCGAAGGACGGCCATTGACTGTGATCTTATCAGATCAGTTTGTGATGAAGTACTTGAACTTCACCTGGTCATCCGCGTCCACGACCGTCGACCAGTCGTCCGAGATGCCCCAGTTCAGAACCTGGTTGTGCACCGGCAGGTAGATCAGGTTTTCCTCGGCCATCGCAAACAGATCGGCGATGGTCTGGTTACGGGCGTCCAGGTCGGTGTTCGACGTCAGAGACGCAATCATCTCGTTCATCGTGTCATCGCTGAAGCGCGTGCCGTTCCACGAGCCACGACCTTCGCTGCGGCCGTGGTAGAGGAAGTTGAAGATGTATTCCGCGTCGTAGGTCGGAACACCCCAACCGAGCATGTAGAAGTCGGTTTCCAGGTTGGCGATCAGCGGGAAGTGCTGCGCGCGCGGCAGAGCCGAGAGCGTCACGTCGATGCCGATCTGGGCCATCATGCCGACAACAGCCTGACAGATCGCTTCATCGTTGATGTAGCGGTCGTTCGGGCAATCCAGCTGGATCGAGAACCCGTCGCCATAGCCGGCTTCGTCCATGAGGGCGTTGGCGGCCGCCACGTCATAGGCGGGGTAGGCGTCCAGTTCGGCCGTCCATCCGTTGACCGGCGGGGGCGAAATGACACCGGCCGGGGCCGACTGGCCGCGCATCACGACCTGCTGGATGGCTTCGCGGTTGATGGCGATCTCCATCGCCTGGCGAACACGGAGGTCGGCCAGCGGGTTTGCGCCTTCAACATTGTCGAGGGTCAGATCGTCGTCACCGACATTCATGCCGAAGAAGATGACGCGGTTCTGGGCCGCCGTGGCCAGGCCCATGCCGTCCGCGCTTGCGACGCGGTCCAAATCCTGCACCGGAACGTCCTGGATGAAGTCAACTTCGCCCGTCAGAAGTGCGGCCACGCGGGTCGCGGGGTTCTGGATCGGGGTGAAGATGATCTCGGTCACATCCATCGGGAAGGTGCCGATGCCCCAGTAATCGGGGTTCTGGGTCAACACGGTTTCCACGTCGGCCGTGCGCGACTGCAGAATGAAGGCGCCGGTGCCGTTGGTGTTGCGTGCGGCGTAGGTGTCCTCGCCGGCGGCATAGTCCTGAACAGCTTCGGTGCCGTTTTCAGCCGCCCAACCGGAATCCATCATCATGATGTTGGTCAGGTTGTTGGCCAGCAGCGGGTTCGGACCGTCGGTCTCGATCTCGACGGTATAGTCGCCCGTCGCGCGCACTTCGACGACGCCGGTCAGCAGTTCCTTGAAGTTGGAGGCTTCGGTGCGGGCCCGGTCGAGCGAAAATACAACGTCTTCCGCATTGAAGGCCTGGCCGCCGTGGAACGAAACGCCTTCGCGGATTTCGAAGACCCAAACGTTGGGGTTGTCGGCAGAGGGCGCCCAGGAGGTTGCCAGTGCCGGCTCCATCTGACCTTCCATGTTCCGGATGATCAGCGGCTCGTAAATCTGGTGCATGAGGGTCGTGGTCGGACCTTCGTTCTGCGAGTGCGGGTCAAGCGTCAGCGCTTCGGCCGCGCGCGCCCAACGCAGGGTCTCGGCGTTGGCAGCGCCAAGCGTCAATGCAGTCGTGGCAAGAAGGGCCGCGCCAAAGGTGGCGTAACGGGTCATCGTAAGCTCCCTGATGGTGTTGTTATGCGCGCGAGTATGGATAGGTTTTTCCGGTTGTCCAGCGGCGAACCCATAGGTTTTGTCCGCATCACACATTCCGCGCGAGCCACAGGGCCCAATGCACACGCGTTGGGCGAACTGACACCGAAACATCTTGAGGTACCGCTCTGGGCGTGCTGTTGTCATTGTCAACTTGCTCAAGGAGTGTGCAAACCGTGGCGACCGCTGCAGACGAAATTGCCTGGATCGAACAGTTCAAGGGCCTGTCCCAACTCGCGCCCGACGTGAAGCAGACCCTGACCAAACGGTCGCGCGTCACCCGATTCAAACAAGGAGACACCGTCTTTGCCCCCGGCAAGACGCCGGATTACCTTCTGTTGCTGCTCAATGGCACAGTCCGGGTCCAACAGGTGTCGGAATCGGGACGCGAAGTGGTGCTGTTCCGGGTGCGCGGCGGCGAGAGCTGCGTTTTGACCACCGCCTGCCTTTTGGCCTACGAGGACTACCTCGCGGAAGGGATTGCTGAAACCGAGGTCGAGGCCGTGGCGATCCCGCGTGGCGTGTTTGATGATTTGATGGCCGACTCAGATGATTTTCGTCGCTTCGTCTTCCACGCCTATTCCCGCCGCATTGCCGAGTTGTTTCACGTCATCGAAGATATCGCCTTTCGTCGCTTGGACATCCGTGTGGCTCAAAAGGTTCTGGACCAGGCGGAGAACGGCGTTCTGAAGGCGACCCACGCGCAGCTTGCATCCGAGCTTGGCAGCGCCCGCGAGGTCATCTCGCGGCAACTGGCCGAATTCCAGCGGCGCGGTTGGATTTCGCTGGGCCGCGGCACGGTCCAGATCGAAGACGAGGCCGGGTTACGCGCCTTGGCGACAAGTTGATGGACACCTGACATCGCGTCACTCGATGCCTATGTGACCAAATCACAGAATCAATTCCGGCTGTGCTGTAGGCCGTCCTGACGCGAATAGGACAAGGATCAATTCGATGCCAACGACAGGCAGCCTGAACAGGCAAAACGCATCACCTTTGGGGAAGGGGCACACATATGTATGAAACAGCTTTCACGCCGTGGCAGTCTTTGGGCGGCGGCGCGCTGATTGGCGCGTCGGCGGTCATGCTGATGGCCGTCGTCGGCCGCGTTATGGGCGCGACCGGCATCATGGCCGGGGTCATGGCGCCCGCATCGCGCGAGGACTTCACCTGGCGTGCGGTTCTTCTGGCCGGGATGTTCACGGGCCCCTTCATTTATCTGCTGGCCACGGGCGGAATGCCGGAAATCACCGTTCCGGTTTCGACCCCGATGCTTCTGGTTGGTGGCCTTCTTGTGGGACTGGGCGTCACGTATGGCGGCGGTTGCACATCCGGTCACGGCGTCTGCGGCATGGCGCGGCTTTCCCCGCGCTCCATCGTTGCGACCATCACCTTCATGATTGGCACAGGCGTCACGGTGTTCGTGCTGCGTCATGTGATCGGAGTTTAAGCCATGCGTCTCTTTCTGGTTTACATCTCGGGCTTGGTGTTCGGCGTGGGGATCGTGATCTCCGGCATGGCGAACCCTGCCAAAGTGATCAACTTCTTCGATGTGGCGGGCACTTGGGATCCGAGTTTGGCCTTCGTGATGGGGGGCGCGCTTGTCGTGGCGGCCTTGGGCTATCGCGTCGTGCTGAAGCGTCCGCATCCCGTTTTCGATGGGACGTTTCATCTGCCCACCAAGCGCGACATTGACATGCGTCTGGTCGGCGGGTCGGCGGTCTTCGGCATCGGTTGGGGGATCGCGGGCTTCTGCCCCGGCGGCGCATTGCCAGTGGTGAGCACGGGCAATCCTGACGTGTTGCTCTTCATGGGGGCGCTGATCGTTGGTATCCTGACGGCAAAAACCTTGCAGAGGCACAGCGCCAGCCGCCAAACCGCTGCGTTTTCAGACTGATCACTTGAAGGGAGACGAGATCATGAGTGACTATCCCGTTCAAATGGACCTGCACCCCGAGGTGACCGGCTTTTTCGATGAAGCCTCCAACACGATCACCTACGTGGTGAAGGATCCCAAATCCAAGTCCTGCGCCGTTGTCGACAGCGTCATGGATATCGACTACGCCGCCGGCCGGATCACGACCGAGAGTGCGGACCGCGTCATTGATTTCATCCAGTCCAACGACCTGAAGCTGGAATGGATCATCGAAAGCCATGTGCACGCCGATCACCTGTCCGGTGCGCCCTACATCCAGGAAAAACTGGGCGGCAAGATCGGCGTCGGGGCCAAGATCACCGTCGTTCAGGATGTCTTTGGCAAAATCTTCAACGAAGGCACCGAGTTCCAGCGCGACGGCAGCCAATTTGATGCGCTGTTCGAGGACGGCGACACCTACATGGTCGGCGAAATGTCCTGTGTGGCCCTCGACACGCCGGGACACACCCCGGCCTGCATGGTCCATGTCATGGGGGATGCAACCTTTGTCGGCGACACGTTGTTCATGCCGGATGGCGGGTCGGCGCGGGCCGACTTCCCCGGTGGGGATGCGGGCGAGCTGTACGACTCGATCCAGAAGGTGCTGAGCCTTCCGGACGATATGCGGCTGTTCATCTGCCACGATTATGGTCCCGGCGGGCGTGCGATTTCCTGGAAACCACGGTGGCCGAGCAAAAAGCCAAGAACATCCACGTGGGCGAAGGCAAAACCCGGGACGAGTTCATCAAGTTCCGCACGGAACGGGATGCGCAGCTTGCCATGCCCAAGCTGATCATCCCGTCGCTTCAAGTGAACATGCGGGCAGGGGAGATTCCAACCGACGAGGATGGAAACCCGATGCTCAAGGTTCCGGTGAACGGCCTGTAGTTGAGAAGGGCGGGCGGTCTGACCCCGGCGCGCAGGCCGCCTGCCCAGTTTACCCGAGCACCGAGAAGCTGGAGTCGTCGTTGATCGGGCGCTTTCTCGAAAAGAACCCGGCATTCAAGGTGTGGCCAATATGGCCGAGATTGAACTGGAGCGGCGTGGTATCGTGATCGGCGCCGCCTTCGCAATACGCGATTAACTCAGCCATCAACCGCCCCGCGACCGGGGCGTTTTTGTATTGGTTCCCGCTGGTGCCGCAGGCCATGTAGAAACCGGGCAGGGCGGATGTGTCGTAGATCGGGATCCAGTCGGTCGCCGCATCGTAGAGTTCGACCACACCCTGCATCCGACTTGGGATGCCAAGGCTCGGAACCCGCTGCGCATACCGCAGCGCCTGGGTCCGCCATTGTTCCGTAAAGTCCGGGTTCCAATCGCGATCATCGACCCAATCATGGGTGTCACAGGGTGGATCTTCCGAACCGATCAGGATGTGGTTGCCCTTTTCCGGGCGGCAGTAGCAGGCGATGTCGCTGTCAGAAACGATGGTGCCATTGGTTTCGAAATCAAAGCCGTCGGGGGCTGGCACGTGCACGACCTCCTGGCGCAACGGCTTGGTTTCGATGGTCATGTCGTCCAGCACGCCGGCCATGGCATTGATGCGCGCACTGGCCGGGCCGGCGACATTCACCACCACGGGCGCATGAATTTCGGACCCGTCGCTCAAGCGCACGCCAGAGACCCGGCCGCCGTCGGTCAGAATTTCGGTGACCACGGTGTTGAACCGAAACTCGGCACCATGCTGCTTGGCGGCGTCCGCAATATTCTGCGCCGATAAGGCTGGGTCGGTCACGTAGCCGGCCTTGGGCCAGAACACGGCCCCGGGCAGCGCACCGCCCGTCGGCTCGCCGAATGCCGCGTCCTCAAGGCGCTTGGCCGGGGCGAAATGCGCGAGATCATAGATCGGCAGGCGCGCCGAGATGGTCGCGGGATCCCATTCCTCGAACGGACAATCGAGCGCGGCGCTCATGGCCATGTGTTTTTCCAGGAACCCGTTCGCCTCGGTCTTCATCACGAGGCAGCCGGTTTCCTTGAACTCGGCCAAAGCGGCGTCCGACGGCAGGCCCAGATAGTCCCGCCACCCGGCCCAATCATGATAACCCTCCCATGCCATGGCCGTGCCTTCGGGCGTTGAATAATGCATGCGGATGATCGCGCAGGATCCGGCTGTCGATCCGTGCCCGGCCGCGCCCTTGGCATCGACGCTGATGGTCCGGCGCCCGGCCTTGGCCAGTTCATAGGCGACCGCCGCGCCAATCACTCCGGCGCCGATGATGACGGCATCTGCTGTCTGGGGCATCCTGACCTCCACTGGTTGCCTGCGGCGTGCAGCCTGCAATCCTTGATCGGTCTCGGCAAGCCCCCTGATCCCGGATGTCCTCTGCCGGGTCTACGCGGCGAGGTCCACCCAAACGGGCACGTGATCCGACGGTTTTTCGCGTCCCCGCACATGGGCATCAACCTGGAGATCCGTCATCAGATCGGCGGCTTGCGGGCTGAGCAGGACATGATCGATGCGAATGCCGTCGTTCCGATCCCATGCGCCTGCCTGATAGTCCCAGAACGTGTAGATCCCCGCAGCGGCATGGCGCGCGCGCAACCCCTCGGTCCAGCCTTGCGCCAGCAGACGACGGAACGCCGCGCGCGAGGGTGCCATGGCGAGTGCGTCCTTGCGCCAGGCCTCGGGGCGGGCGGCGTCTTCATCCTGGGGGATCACATTATAGTCGCCCATCATCACGACGGGCATTTCGCTGGCCAGGAGGTTTTGCGCGTGGCGTTCCATCCGATCCATCCACGCAAGCTTGTAGTCGTATTTCGGACCGGGCGCCGGGTTCCCGTTGGGCAGGTACAGGCCGCAGATGCGCACCGCATGGCTGTCGCCGACGACCGTTGCCTCGATCCAGCGGGCCTGCACATCGTCCTCATCGCCGGGCAACCCGCGGGACACATCTTCCAACGGGCGTTTCGACAGGATCGCAACCCCGTTGAAGCCTTTCTGGCCGTGGGTTTCGATGCTGTAGCCGCGATCTTCGAACATATCGCGCGGGAAGGCGTCGTCGACAGATTTGATTTCCTGCAAGACGGCTGCATCCGGCTGGGCTTCGTCCAGCCAATCGCCCAATGCGCCGATCCGCGCCTTGATTCCATTGATGTTGAACGTGGCGATCTTCATGGCATGCCCCCTCTTTGCGCATAACTTGTGCCTGCCGCCGTGTCGAAAGCCAATCCCCGCCGATTGCCCGGTGTCGCAAAACATTCGCTTTTCATGCGCGCCCGGACGCCTAACCTGAGCGCACACACTGCAAAAAGACCCAATTCATCAGGACACCGATGTTTCGCTTTCTATTTCGATCCCGCACCTCAGAACCCGAAATCAAAACCCAACGGGAACAATTCGACAGCCTGGTCGAAGAGTTGAACGAAATGATCGCCGAACTGCCGGTGAAACCGCGGGTCTACATCGACCCGGAAACGGGCCAGATCGGCTTTGACAGCCCCGAGCGGTTCTCGGATGAAACATTGGCCCTGCCAAACCCGGACAGCGCGAAAACCGACGCTGATGCACCCGCGCCCGAAGCCAGCCCTGCGCCGGCGGCCCGTGACAAGACAACCGAAGGCGATGCCGTTGCCAAACCCAAAAGCCCGACGCCGCGACCGCCGGTTCCCCGCGCGCCGCAGCCCAACGTCCCCACGCCGCGGCCTCCCGCGGGATAGGGCGCGGCCCACTGTCAGTGGCTTACATGGAGAAGGATGTCCCGCACCCGCAGGACGACGTGGCGTTCGGATTGTCGATCGTGAACCGGGCGCCGATCAGTTCTTCGGTGAAATCTATCACGGCATCGGCCAAGAACGGCAACGAGACGCTGTCGACCACGACTTTCTGTCCGCCGCCTTCGAGCACCAAATCGTCATCCGCAGGCTCATCAAGCTTGATCTCGTACTGAAAGCCCGAGCAACCGCCGCCCTCGACCGCGACACGCAGCGCCTTTTCTTCTCCGCTGGCTTCGTTGATCTCGGCCAAGCGCGCAAACGCACGTTCGGTCACCTGAGGGGGAACAGTTAGGGTCAGCGACATTGTCGGCTCCGAAGAAACGTCCTGGATCACAAATATAGGCGCGTCGCCATGCGGCCTCAATAGAACGCACCGGCGCGGATTGGAAATTTGCGCACGGGACACGGGATTTCCTATGGAAACTGAGGCTTTGCAGGTTTCGGCCGTGCCATGTATGCAGGCCAGGACCGACAGCCGCACAAGGCCATGAAGATGCGCGCCGCTTTTGCCTGTGATCCCGCCCAAAGCCGTGGTCGCCTCGTTCCCGAACCGGAAAGCGCGTTTCGATCACCGTTTCAACGTGATCGCGACCGGATTATCCACGCGTCTGCCTTTCGACGCCTCAAGCACAAAACCCAGGTTTTCGTCGAGCATGAGGGCGATTATTTCCGCACCCGCCTGACCCATTCCCTGGAGGTCGCCCAGGTCGCCCGCACCATGAGCCGCGCGTTGGGGCTGGATGAGGATCTGACCGAGGCCGTCGCGCTGGCCCATGATCTGGGTCACCCGCCGTTTGGACATACGGGTGAGGACGCGTTGGAGCGGCTGATGGCGCCCTACGGCGGGTTCGATCACAACGCCCAGGCTTTGCGGATCGTGACGCATCTGGAACGGCACTATGCCAATTTTGACGGATTGAACCTGACCTGGGAAACCCTTGAAGGGCTGGCAAAGCACAACGGCCCGGTCCCGCAGCCGTGGCCTTGGGCGCTGGCCGAGGCGTGCGGCACGCTGGAGTTGGAGCTTTCGACCTTTGCCAGCGCCGAAGCGCAGGTCGCGGCCATCGCCGATGATATCGCCTACAACCATCATGATTTGCATGACGGTCTGCGGGCCAGGCTTTTCACGATGGATGAATTGTCTGAGCTGCCGATCCTCAAGGCCTGCATCCGCGAGGTCGACGACCTGCATCCCGGGTTGGACCCGTCGCGCCGCAGACACGAAGCGCTGCGGCGCTTCTTCGGTGTGCTGGTCGAGGACGTTCTCGGCACGGCGACCGAGCGGCTTCAGATCCTAGCGCCGCAATCGCCCGCCGACATCCGCGCGGCCGGGCGCCCGATGGTGCAGTTTTCTGATGCGATGTTCGCAGATCTCAAGGTGGTGCGATCCTTCCTGTTCACCCGTATGTATCGCGCACCGTCCGTGCTGCGGATGCGCGAACAGGTGACGGCGGTGGTGGATGGGCTGTTCCCCAAGCTCATGGCACATCCCGAGTTGCTGCCGGCCGAATGGCAATTGAGCGACCGCCCCGACGCCACCGAAACCGAGCGCGCGCGCAACACCTGCGACTATATCGCGGGGATGACGGACCGGTTTGCGCAGTCGGTCTATGAACGGCTTGCCGACTGAAACGCGTCAGAGCGTTGCCAACGCCTTGTGAAGCGCCGCCTCGTCAATGGTTCGAAGCCGGTACGTGCCCCCACGCGGGCGCTTGCCGCGCAGCTCGACATAAGTTTGTCCACGGACGGTGCAGATCCCCTTCTGGAGCCAGGACCGGAACCCGAGCGAGAGAACGGATTGGCAATTTGCCCCGTAGAGCGACCAGTGAAGTGCGGTGCCTTGCGGTCCGGCAAGGGCATCGGACCCGGCGACAAGGCGCAACTGGGCGTCCAAATCAAGCTCCTGCAGATGGGCGGCCTCATAGCCATGCTCCGCAAAAATGGCCTCGATTCTGGGTTCGTCGACCACGCGCGGCGACCCTTGGACCCTCGTCCGGCTCAGGTAGTGTTTGATCCCGTCCGACGGGCGTCCCCAGATCCGATCGATGTCGTCGACGATCCAGTCGCTGTACCTGAATTTTTGTGCAAACGGCGCAGGCGGCATAATCAACGTGTCAGCGATGACGGGCTCGGTGACAAAATGCAGATCATCCACGTCCAGACCGAGTTTGCCGAAAAAGTACTTCAAATGATGATCATGCCGCGCCTTCCAGGCGACCGGGTCAATCTGATTGTGGCTATGCGCCAGGATGGGCAGGTCAGGATAGGTTTTCTTGGCGCGCGCGACGGCAAGAAGATTGGGCAGGCTTTCGGTGATGAAGTGTCCGAACCACCCAAAAATCAGCCCCCCGTATATATGGGCGCCCGGCAGCGGGCGGGCGTCGCTTGGCGGACGGCGTGATTGATAGGCATAGGTCGTGTCGAGCGACATCAACACCGGGTGGGTCTTGATTTTCCGACCCGTCGCATCGTGGATCCCGTAATGCGTCAGCACCCGCGCGGGTTGCCCCCGGTGCCGACGCACCGGTGTCAGGGTGACTTGTTCGAGAACTCTCAAATGAACCCGCCCGCGCGTGGAAACTGGCATCAATCGCCCGGGATTGGGCGGTGGGCCCACGGATAGGGATGTTTGTCAGGGCGTTCAAGCAACGACGGCCGCTGCTGCGCACCTCAAACAGCAAGCCCAATTGACCGTGGCCCGCACCATGATACACCCCGCGCGAAGAAAGCTGAGGACATCACGCCGTGAACCCGTTTGCCGTCATTCGCACTGCCGTTTTGAACGCCCTGGAAACCCTGACCGAAGACGGTGTTCTGCCCGCCGGTCTGGAAACCCGCAATGTCACGGTCGAGCCGCCTCGCGATCCGGCCCATGGGGACATGGCGACGAACGCCGCGATGGTGCTTGCGAAACCCGCGGGCATGAAGCCGCGGGATATCGCCACCGCCCTGGCGGACAAGCTTGCCGAGGACGAGCGGATCGCAAGTGCCGAGGTGGCGGGGCCGGGCTTCCTCAACCTGCGCCTGTCGGTCCAAAGCTGGCAAGCCCAGGTGACCGCGATCCTCGACGCTGGCGCGGACTACGGGCGCAGCACGCTTGGCCAAGGCCGGAAGGTGAATGTCGAGTATGTCTCGGCCAACCCGACCGGACCTCTCCATGTCGGACACACCCGCGGGGCCGTCTTCGGGGACGCGCTGGCCAGCCTGCTGGCGGCGGCCGGATACGAGGTCACGCGCGAATACTACATCAATGACGGGGGCGCGCAGGTCGATGTGCTCGCCCGGTCCGTTTATCTGCGCTACCTTGAAGCCCATGGGCAGGAGGTTGCGTTCGAGGACGGAACCTATCCCGGCGACTACCTCATCGACGTGGGCGAGGCCCTGAAAGCCAAGGTCGGCGACGCCTATCTCGATCAGGACGAAGGGGTCTGGCTGGCGCCCATCCGCGAATTCGCGACCGAGGCGATGATGGACCTGATCCGGGTGGATCTGGCCGCCCTTGGCGTCGAAATGGACAAGTTCTACAGCGAAAAATCGCTCTACGGGATGGGCCGGATCGAGGCCGCGATCGAGGATTTGCGCGGCAAGGGCTTGATCTACGAAGGCGTTTTGGAGCCGCCGAAGGGCAAAAAACCCGAAGATTGGGAGCCGCGGGTTCAGACCCTGTTCAAAAGCACCGAACATGGCGATGACGTGGATCGGCCGTTGCAGAAATCCGATGGAAACTGGACTTACTTCGCGCCCGACATCGCGTATCACTACGACAAGATCACCCGGGGCTATGACGCGCTGATTGACGTGTTTGGCGCGGACCATGGCGGCTATGTCAAACGGATGAAAGCCGCTGTGTCGGCCCTGTCGGACGGGCAGGTGCCGCTCGACATCAAGCTGACCCAATTGGTCAAGCTCAAGCGCGGGGATGAGGAGCTGAAGATGTCCAAACGGGCAGGGACGTTTGTCACCCTGCGCGATGTGGTGGACATGGTCGGACCGGACGTCACCCGGTTCGTGATGCTGACCCGGAAGAACGATGCGCCGCTCGACTTTGACGTCGAAAAGGTCCTGGAACAGTCCAAGGACAACCCGGTGTTCTACGTGCAGTATGCGCATGCCCGCATCCAATCCGTGCTGCGCAAGGCCGCCGATCTCGGCCTTGACGAGGCCCCGGACGATCTGTCGGCCATCGCGGACCCGGCGGAGTTGGCCCTTGTTGCGAAACTGGCCGAGTATCCGCGCCTGATCGAGATTGCGGCCGATGCGAACGAACCGCACCGCGTGGCCTTCTATCTCTACGATTTGGCCAGCGCCTTCCATGCGTTGTGGAACAAAGGCAACGCCGAACCGCATCTGCGCTTCGTTCAGGAGGACGATCCGGCCACAACGCAAGCAAAACTTGCACTGATTCGTTCCGTCGCGATTGTTATTTCCAACGGTCTTGGTATCTTGGGTGTCGTACCGGTCGATAAAATGTGAGGCGTAAGACCTGACAAGCGGCCGGGCAGTTTGAGGATAAACCCGGCCGGACCCGCCCAGAACATGGCGTGCCGTGCCCCGGGATGAGGCAAGGGCAGTCATGGCAGAAATCGATTATTTCGATGATCCTTCCGCCTATGGGCGCCGTTCGCAGCCTGCGAGCGGATATAGCTATGGGCATCCGGACGATCCTTACGACACCGACGATCCCGGCGGATCGCGCTTCGGTGTGCTGGTCAACTGGGCGGGCGCGTTGGTATCGCTTGGTCTGGTGGTCGGCATGGGCGTGTGGGCCTGGCAACTGACGACACGCGATGTCTCCGGCGTGCCGGTGATCGAGGCGCTGGAAGGTCCGATGCGCGTGGCGCCCGAAGATCCCGGCGGCGCGCAGGCGCCGCACCAGGGGCTGGCGGTCAACCGGATCGCGGAAGGCGAAGCCGCAGAGGCTGTCCCGGATCAACTGGCCTTGGCGCCCGCACCCGTGGGGTTGGATGACGTCGCCCCCATCGTGGCGCCCGACCCGGCCCCTGAGGCGGCTGCCACGCCGCGGACAGGATTGCCGGCTGATGTGAATGCGGAAACCCAAGCGTTGATTGAGCGCCTGTTGGAGCGAGGCAGCGCCTTGGACACCGGACCGATTACGCCTCCGGCCCCGATCGAGGAACCGACAGCCGCCGCTGAAACCGCCACCAGCAGTTCCGTGGCCAGCCCGCAGGTCACGGTTATTCCCGCCAGCGTCCCGGGCGTTAGCCGGTCCCTGCGCCCTGTGGTGCGCCCGACCGCGGCAACCGCACCCGACGTCGCGCTTGAAATCACGAACGGGGAAAGCCCGGGCGCCGCTGTCGCGCCGGGGTCTGAAATTGCGCCACAGGATCTTCCTGTGGGAACCCGCCTGGTCCAGCTCGGCGCGTTCGACAGCCCTGAGATCGCGCGCTCCGAATGGGAGCGTCTTTCGGATCGCTTCCCGGATTTTCTGGCCGGTCGGGCCCGCGTGATTGAAGAGGCACGCTCGGGGGGGCAGGCCTTCTATCGCCTGCGGGCCCACGGGTTTGATGATCTGGCCGCCGCGCGCCGGTTCTGCACGGCGCTTGTCGCTCAGGGCGCGGCCTGCATCCCCGTCACGGTGCGATAGCGTGCAAGCCGGGGCGGCCGCCATCCTCGGATGTGCCGGGCCACGCCTGCATCCCGATGAAGCCCGGTTCTTTGCCGACGCGCAGCCGTTTGGCTTCATCCTTTTCGCGCGCAATGTCGAAACACCCGACCAGGTCGCGGCCTTGGTCGCCGATCTACGGACGTCCGTGGGCTGGCACGCCCCCATCCTGATCGACCAGGAAGGCGGTCGTGTGCAACGCCTTCTCGGGCCGCATTGGCGGGCGTGGCGTCCCCCTTTGGACCACGTCACATCGTCCAAGGATGCCGCGCGTGCCATGTATCTGCGTGCACGCTTGATCGCCGTGGAATTGCAGGCGCTTGGGATCGACGTGAACTGCATTCCAACCGCCGATGTGGCGCGCGACGACACGCACCCGTTTCTACGCAATCGTCTGTATGGGTCATCGCCCGAGGTCGTGGCGGACCTGTCACTCGCCACGGCTCGGGGATTGATGGACGGCGGTGTTCTCCCAGTTGTCAAACACTTGCCGGGTCACGGGGCCGCAACGGTGGACAGCCACCATGACCTGCCGCGCGTGTCGCTATCACGGGACACGTTGGATGCCGTCGACTTTGCCGCCTTTCGCCCGCTCGGCGCGCTGCCGCTCGGGATGTCGGCGCATGTTGTCTTCGACGCGATCGATCCAGAGGCGCCCGCAACCCTGTCGAAGACGGCGATCCGCGTCATCCGGGACGAGATCGGCTTTGATGGCGTGTTGATGACGGATGACCTCTCCATGAATGCGTTGCCGGGTGGGATTGGGGAACGCGCGGCGGCCGCGCGCGCGGCGGGCTGTGATCTGATCCTGCATTGCAATGGCAAGCGCCCCGAGATGGAGGCCGTTGTGTCAAACTGCGGGGTTCTGAGGGGCGCGTCTGCGGACCGGTGCGCCCGCGCCCTGGCAGCCCGATCCGACCCGGACCCCATTGACATCCAAGCCGCCGAGGCCGACCTTTCCGACCTCTTGAACGGAGCGGTTTATGTCTGACACGCCGATCGCGGCGAACACGGAAGCGGATTGGGATGCCGTCGCCTCGCGGCGCGCGGCCGAAGCGCTGATCGTGGATGTGGACGGGTTCGAAGGCCCGCTTGATCTGCTGTTGACCATGGGGCGGTCGCAGAAGGTCGATCTGCGGAAAATCTCGATCCTTCAGCTGACGGAACAGTATCTGGCCTTCATCGAAGAGGCGCGCGCGCTTCGGATCGAGCTTGCGGCCGATTACCTTGTGATGGCCGCTTGGCTGGCCTTCCTGAAATCGCGCTTGCTGTTGCCACCCGACCCGTCCGACGAGGGACCCAGTCGCGAAGAACTCGCCGCGCATCTGGCCTTCCAGCTGGAGCGTTTGGCGGCGATGCGCGATTGCGCGGCCAAGCTGATGGCCCGCGACCGCCTGATGCGCGACCGCTTCCCGCGCGGGGAAGAACAGGAGATGACCACGGCGCGTCGGATCACCTATACGGCGGGGCTGTTGGATCTGATGCAGGCCTATGCCCGCATTCGGACCCGCGACGATTTCCGCCCCTATGTCATGGATCGCGACGCCGTGATGACCATGGAGCAGGCATTGGACCGGCTTCGCGACCAGATCGGCTTTGCCGGGGCGTGGACCGACTTGATGCAGTTCTTGCCCGAAGGCTGGCAGCTGGATCCGAAAAAGCGCCGCTCGGCGACGGCGGCCAACTTTGCGGCCGCGTTGGAGTTGGCGAAGGCGGGAAAAGCTGCCATCCGTCAGTCGGAGACGTTTGCCCCGATTGAGCTGCGCAGGACCGATACAGAATGACCGACACGCCGGAAACCGCCGACAGCAGCCTGTTCCGCGCGCCACCGTTGGCAGAGCAGGAACGCATGGTCGAAGCGATGCTCTTCGCGTCCGCAGGGCCGCTGAGCTTGAAGGAAATGGGCGATCGCATGCCGCACGGGTCGGACCCGGCCGAGGCGATGCAGCTTTTGCGCAAACGCTATGAAGGCCGCGGCGTTCAGATCACGCGGGTGGGCGATGCCTGGGCGCTGCGCACCGCGTCAGATCTGGGCTTCCTGATGGCGCGCGAGGCGGTTGAGACCCGGAAACTCAGCCGCGCGGCCATCGAGACCTTGGCCATTGTGGCCTACCACCAGCCCGTCACCCGCGCCGAGATCGAGGAAATCCGGGGCGTCTCGGTCAGCCGGGGCACTGTGGATCAGTTGATCGACCTCGAATGGGTCAAATTCGGACGACGCAAGATGACGCCGGGGCGCCCCGTGACCTATGTCGTGACCCAGTCCTTCCTCGATCATTTCGGCCTCGAAAGCGCCCGCGATTTGCCGGGTCTCAAGGAATTGCGTGAAGCCGGGCTGCTCGAAAGTCGGCCGCCGGACGACGGAGAGGACGCCGAAGACCGCGACCCCAACACCGGCGACATGTTTGAAGACGACCCGGAAGCCTGAATTTCGCCGCAAATCCTCTATATCTTGGTGCAGGACCGCCTCCGACCAACGCGGGGGCCTCGACAACGCCCGAACAACCGAAGGCATAGACCCGATGGATCAGATCATTCGCATGGTGACCCGCATGTTTATGCGGCAGGCGATCAACAAAGGTGTCGACGTTGCGACCAAGCGCATGGCGCGTGGGACCACCCGCGAGGAAGACATGACGCCGGAACAGCGCGCGACCGTGAACAAGAACGCACAGCGCATGCGTCAGATGACCCGCATGGGCCGTCGGATCGGGCGTTTCTAACTGGCCCGTTCCATCCAGTCTGCGGTCCGTGGTTTCGGACGGCTGAGCGCTTCGATCAAAGCGGCCGCAATCGCCAGAGCGGCCAGTGCGGCGAGCCACGCAAACCCATTCCCGTAGACCACGGCCCCAAGCAAAGGGGCCGCGAAGACGCAGGCGTAGGTGGTCGCTGAATACAGGCCCATGATGGCCCCACGCTGTGCCGGATCCAGGGATGTCAGGCGGGCAACGATCAGGTTCATGCCCAGGTGGTTCACGCCACCCCAGATGAAGGCCAGAACGCCAAGCGCCACATAGGACGGCGCCACAAGGGCGAGGCTGCCATAGATCGCGATCAGTGCGCCGAGGGCCAGCGGCAACGCGCGCTGTGCGCCAATTCGATCGATCACGGGATCCGCCAGGACCGCGGCGCCGAACCCCAATCCATAGATCATGGCGACAAGCCCGGCCTCGGCCGTGCTGCGGCCCAATCCTTCTTCGATCTGCGCGCCCAGAAAGAAATAGGGCAGGTAGAAGGCCATCATGAAGCACGCCACTGAAAACAACGCCCGCCCGACGCCAGGAACGCGCAAGGCGGTCAGAGGACTGGTGGCCGCGCGCGGCGCGCTGAGCCCCACGAGGCGCGATTGCGCCAGGAAGAGCAGACCCATCGCCCCGGCAAGGGCGCCGTAGACCGCGCGCCATCCGACGGCCTGCGCGATCAGGGCGGCCGCCATCACACCCACGACCATCGACAGAGTCCACCCCGTCAGGACCGCGCCGATCACCCGCGTCTCGCGTCCTTTGGGGGCAATCTCTGCGGCCAATGTATAAATCGCGGGCAGGGCAACGCCGGCCCCAAGGCCCGCCAAGGCCTGTGCGGCCATCAGAAGGGGCAGTGTCGGCGCCGCGGCAGACACCACGAAGGCCAGGCACAAGATGCAGGTTGCGACGCGCAGCGCGCGGTCGGCGCCGAACCGGTCGGCCATTGGCGCCAGCGCCAGCGCCGCCAGCGCAACGCCCAATCCATATGCGCCCGCGGCTTGCATGACCTGGGCTGCACTGACCGCGAGGTCCTGACCAACAACCACCGAGATGGGCGACAGAAGGAGCGAGTTTGACCCGATAACGCCAATGGACAGCAACAAGATTGCGATGGATTGGATCGGCATAACACGGCACCTTGAGAAAAATATTCTGCCGTTCGATAACATGACGGAAAATAAATCGGCCACACTGGAGTGAGCGATGCAAACAAAAACAGAAAACAATCGGTCCGACCGAGCCCAAACACGGGGTTTGGACCATATGGACCGAAAGATATTAGGCGAATTGACCAAGGATGCGGACCAAAGTCTGGCTGTTCTGGGCGCGGCGGTCGGCTTGTCGCCTCCGGCGGTGCATGAGCGGATCAAACGACTGAAGGCCGCCGGGGTGATCCGGGGGACTGTGGCGTTGCTGGACGGTGCCGCCGCCGGAAAGCCACTGTTGGCCTTCGTTCATGTCGACACGGTCGGTTGGGGCAAGACCCGCGAGTTGATGGAACTGGCCGAACTGCCCGAGGTGGAAGAGGTGCATTCCGCCACAGGCAACACCTGCGTGATCATGAAGGTCCGGGTTGCGTCGTCACACGCGCTGGAGGGTCTGCTGTCGCGCCTCTACGACTTGCCGGGCGTGCGGTCGACCACGACCTATGTCGCCCTGTCGACCTTCCTGGAACGCCCCCCCCAAGCCGAAGCGACCGAAGCCCTGGCGCAGGTTGAAACCCTGCGCTGACGAAAGAAAAGGGCGCCCCGCGAGGCGCCCTTTCCGAATTCTGAATGTGTGCTGATTAGCAGCTGTAGTACATGCCGTACTCGACCGGGTGGGGCGTGTGTTCGAAGGCGTAAACCTCTTCCCACTTCAGCTCCATGTAGCCCTCGATCTGGTCTTTGGTGAAGACGTCGCCCTTCAGCAGGAAGTCGTGGTCGGCTTCCAGCGATTCGAGCGCTTCACGCAGCGATGCACAGACGGTCGGGATACCGGCCAGTTCTTCCGGCGGCAGATCGTAGAGGTCTTTGTCCGACGGCTCGCCCGGATGGATCTTGTTCTCGATCCCGTCGAGGCCGGCCATCAGCAGGGCCGCGAAGCACAGGTAGGGGTTCGCCGACGGATCGGGGAAGCGGGCTTCGACGCGCTTGGCTTTGGGGCTTTCGGTCCACGGAATACGGACACAACCGGAGCGGTTGCGGGCCGAGTACGCACGCAGAACCGGGGCTTCGAAGCCGGGGATCAGACGCTTGTAGGAGTTGGTGGACGGATTGGTGAAGGCGTTCAGCGTTTTCGCGTGCTTCAGGACGCCACCGATGAAGTACAGGGCTTCGTCGGACAGGTCGGCGTATTTGTCACCTGCGAACAGCGGCTTGCCGTCCTTCCAGATCGACATGTTCACGTGCATACCGGTGCCGTTGTCGCCTGCGATGGGCTTCGGCATGAAGGTGGCCGACTTGCCGTAGGCGTGCGCCACGTTGTGGATGACGTACTTGTACTTCTGCAGTTCGTCGCCCTGTTTGGTCAGCGAGCTGAAGATCAGGCCAAGCTCATGCTGGCACGACGCCACTTCGTGGTGGTGCTTGTCGACCGACATGCCGATGCGCTTCATCGTCGACAGCATTTCGGACCGCAGGTCCATGGAGGCGTCGGTGGGGTTCACCGGGACGTAGCCGCCTTTGACGCCCGGGCGATGGCCCATGTTGCCCATCTCGTACTCGGTGTCAGTGTTCCAGGCCGCGTCCTGGGCGTCCACTTCGTAGGAGACCTTGTTCATGGTGTTCGAGAAGCGAACATCGTCAAACAGGAAGAATTCTGCTTCCGGCCCGAAATAGGCAACGTCACCGATGCCCGAGGACTTCAGGTAGGCTTCGGCCTTTTCGGCGGTGCCGCGCGGGTCGCGCTCGTAAGCTTCGCCGGTGTCGGGCTCGAGGATCGAGCAGTGCAGACAGATGGTCTTTTCCGCGTAGAACGGATCGACATAGGCGCTTTCGGTGTCGGGCATCAGTTTCATGTCCGATGCTTCGATGCCTTTCCAGCCGGCGATCGACGAGCCGTCGAACATGAAGCCTTCGTCCCGGAAGTCTTCGTCCACCAGATCGGACATGACCGTCACGTGCTGCAGCTTGCCGCGCGGATCGGTGAAGCGGATATCGACGTATGCCGCTTCCTCGTCCTTGATCATCTTCAAAACGTTTTCTTTGCTCATCGTGACCTTCCCTCGTCGTGTTGGGTCTGAAGTCGTGGGTCAGGGCAGCCTGACCCGGTGTGTTAAGAATTGCCGTCCGAACGCCCTGTCAGAGCGCGTCTTCACCGCTTTCCCCGGTGCGGATGCGAATGGCCTCGCTGATGTCGGACACAAAGATCTTGCCGTCGCCGATCTTGTCGGTTTTGGCAGCCGTGATGATCGCTTCGATCGCGGCGTCCGCCTGATCGTCGCTCAACACCACTTCAATTTTCACTTTGGGCAGGAAATCGACCACATATTCGGCACCGCGATACAGCTCGGTATGTCCTTTTTGGCGTCCGAAGCCTTTGACTTCGGTGACGCTCAGGCCTTGGATGCCGATTTCTTGAAGGGCTTCTTTCACCTCGTTCAATTTGAACGGTTTGATGATCGCCTCGATCTTTTTCATGTGGGCCTGTGCCTCCTTCACCCAAGTCACCCGCGCGCGAATTATGACAGCATTTTGCCGAAGGGGCGTCCATGCGCTAGCGTGGTGCAGTCCTGCTTGGGCGGGGGATTCCGAAGGTCGCGATGCGAAATAGGGCGCTCCGCCCAAAAAATATGCGAAAGTGAAATCTGGCGATGGATGAACTTCTGACGGCCGCTCAAATGCGCGGGATCGAGCAAGCTGCCATGGTACATGGCGCGGTGGCTGGATTGACGTTGATGGAGCGCGCTGGCCGAGGTGTGCGGGATGCGATCTTCCGCGAATGGCCCGACTTTGCCGCCGTGCCGCATAGCGCCGTCATTCTGTGCGGTCCCGGCAACAATGGCGGGGATGGCTTTGTCATCGCACGGCTCCTGCGTCAGGACGGATGGGACGTCACGGTGTTCCTTCTGGGGGATCCGAACGCCCTTCCGCCGGATGCACAAACGAACTGCGACGCGTGGCGGCGCCTCGGCCCGGCGCGGCCGTGGGACCCCGACGAGATCGGCGAGACGTCGGCCGATCTCTACGTCGATGCGGTGTTCGGGGCCGGTTTGACACGGGCGCCGTCCGACGCCGTTGCGCAGACGCTTGCCGGGTTGGGCGGCGAGGGGCACGTGGTGGTCGCTGTCGATGCCCCGAGCGGATTGTGCATGGACAGCGGACGGGCCCTTGGATCTGCCGATGGCGTTCCGTTCGCGGATTTGACTGTGACGTTTCAATGGCCCCGCATCGGTCACTATCTCGCCCTTGGGCCGCAGCAATGCGGGCGCCTTGTTTGCGTGGACATCGGGTTGGACAACAGGTCCGTCCCCCCGGTGACCTTTCCGTCCGACGTGGCCCGGGCCTACGTCGGCCCAAGCGACGATTGGGACCTGCAGAAGGCCGCCAGCGCGCACAAATACGCCCACGGGCATGCGTTGATTTGCGCCGGGGGCTTGGGAAAGACCGGCGCCGCCCGCCTTGCCGCGCGCGGCGCGCTTCGGGTCGGCGCGGGCCTCGTCACGGTTGCAGCGCCCAAGGCGGCAATGGCGGAGTGCGCCGCGCATCTGACTGCGATCATGTGCCGACAGAGCGATGGGCCAGATGCGTTGGGCGAGGCGCTCTCGGACCCAAGGTTCACGTCAGTCTGCTTGGGGCCGGGACTGGGTGTCGGTGCGGACACCCGGGCCTTGGTCGCGGCCGCGTTGGAGGCCAAGCGCGCAACCGTTCTGGACGCCGATGCGCTGACCGCTTTTGCCGATGCGTCGGATGTGTTGTTTGACGCCCTGCATCCCGATGTGGTGCTGACCCCACACGGGGGCGAGTTCGCGCGCCTCTTCCCCGATATCGCGAAACAACTGGATCAACCACCAGAGGCGGGGCCGGCGTTTTCCAAGGTGGACGCCGTGCGTGCGGCCGCCGACCGGGCAGGGTGCGTGGTCCTGTTCAAAGGCCCAGACACGGTCGTCGCCGACCCGACCGGGGCGGGCCTTGTCGTGCCCGCGGCCTATGACCGAGTTGCGCCTTGGCTGGCGACGGCGGGCTCTGGCGATGTGCTGTCTGGATTCATTGCCGGGTTGCTGGCCCGCGGGACCGACCCGGTCGAGGCCGCGTGTCTGGGCGCGTGGCTCCACGTGGAGGCCGCGCGCGCATTTGGCCCGGGTCTCATCGCTGAGGATTTGCCCGAGACACTGCCGCACGTGTTCCGCGATCTGGGGCTTTGACGCACCCCCACCTTCATCCTTCCGAAAGTACGCATCGCACGCGATCACGCCATCTCCAGCCCAAGACGCCGTTTTTCGCGCAGATCAGGGTCGGAACCCGCGCGTTGTCTGGCCTCGCTTGAGGCTGTGCATTGGCTCCCAAAAGGTTAGCATTTTTTGAAATACTAAATAATTCAGCGGGTTGGCGGTCTGCTCATGCATGAGCGGCCTTTGAAACTGGCCGCCCGGCCACGTAGACCTGCGCAATCGCCCGGTCATCGCCCATCATGATGGTCGGGAACACGGCCTGCCAGATGTCGTCCGCGCGGGCGGTGGCTTGGGCGATTGCCTGGGTTGAGGCCAGATCCAGAACGACGAGGTCGGCCTCGAACCCCGGTGCAAGCCGGCCAATCTTGTCACCAAGCTGCAGCGCCGCCGCTGACCCACCTGTTGCCAGCCACAGAAGCTCAGACGGGTGCAGAGAGTGCCCCTTCACTTGGCCAATTTCGTAGGCCGCGGCCATCGTGCGCAGCATCGAGAAACTTGATCCGCCCCCGGTATCGGTGGCGAGGCCAACCCGCATCCGCGTCCGCAGCCCCATGTCGAACAAACCCGAGCCGATGAACGTATTCGATGTCGGGCAGTGGACCAAAGCGGCCCCGACATCGGCCAACCGGTCGATTTCGCGCGCCTCGAGGTGGATGGCATGCCCGTAAACGCCGTTGGCCCCCAACAATCCGTGCGCTTCGTAGGTATCAAGGTAGTCGCGCGCCTGCGGATAGAGCGACTTGACCCACGCGATTTCGTCGGTCTGCTCGCTCAAATGCGTCTGCATGAGGCAGTCCGGGTGTTCGGCCCAAAGCGCGCCCAAGGCGTCCAGCTGAGCCTCTGTCGAGGTCGGAGAGAACCGGGGGGAAATGACGTAGGACAGCCGATCCCGCCCATGCCATGCCGTGAGAAGGGACTTGCTGTCGTCATACGCGCTTTGCGCCGTGTCCCGCAGCCCGACCGGGGCCGTGTCGCGATCCATGCACGTCTTTCCGGCCAGGGCCCGCAGGCCCCGCACCTGCGCTTCGGCGAAATAGGCCTCCACGCTTTCAGGGTGAATCGTGCAGTAGCTGGTGGTCGTGGTCGTGCCATTGGACAGCGTCAGATCGAAATAGCGTCCGGCCACCGTGCGTGCATACTCGGGATCGCCAAAGCGCATTTCCTCGGGGAACGTATAAGTGTTCAACCAGTCGATCAGCCGCTTGCCCCAAGACGCGATGATGGCGGTTTGCGGGTAGTGGGCATGCGCGTCGATGAAGCCCGGCAGGATCAGGTTTGCACCGTGATCAACGACCTCCACATCCGGGGTGCGCGACCGCAAGTCGTCCTTGTCACCGACGGCGGCGATCCGCCCGTCCCGCACGAGCAGAGCCCCTGTCCTCAGGTGGGTGACGCTGTCGATACCAAGATGAAACGGGTCGCCGGTAAAGGCCAAAATCTGCCCGCAAATAAGACGCTCGGTCATGGGAGCCTGCAAAAGTATTCTGAACAATAGGACCGTGATAGCGGCATCGTTCCAGCTATGTTAGGGCCAAACTTACGTAAACGGCACGCTTTTTCGTAGGAGGCCTCGATGACCCAAGACGACGACCTGGTGATCGACGCACCGAAAGACGATCCGCGCGACGCCTACGCGCTGGATGACAGTCTGCGATCTGAACTGCGTGATGCCGTAGATGCGCAGGACGTGGCCGCCATCGACGCATTGATGGAGCCGCTGCACCCTGCTGATATTGCGGACCTTCTCGAGCAAATCACACCAGCCGAGCGCGAAGGCTGGCTGTCCCTTTGGTCCGCTCGTGTCGACGGGGAGGTGCTGTCCGAACTCGAATGGGGTCTGCGCGAAGAGATCATCGCCCTGCTGCCTGAACAGGTCCTGGTCGATGCGGTGCGCGAACTCGATTCAGACGACGTGGTCGATCTGGTCGAGGACATGGAGGACGCGCAGCAGGAGGTTATTCTTGATGCGCTCGACGCCACGGATCGGGTGGCGGTCGAACAGGCGCTGTCCTACCCCGAGGATTCAGCCGGGCGCCTGATGCAACGCGAGGTCGTGCACGCCCCCGAACACTGGACGGTGGGAGACACGATCGACTTTCTCCGCGCGCATAAGTCGGACCTGCCGGAACAGTTCTACCATGTCATCCTGACGGACCCGCGGATGAAGCCGACGGGATATGTGACCCTCGGGCGGCTGCTGTCGTCCGCCCGAAAAGTCGCCCTGACCGATCTTTTGGAGGACAGCTTTCGGGCCATTCCGGCGACCCAGGACGAGGACGAGGTGGCCTATGCGTTCAACCAGTATCACCTCATCTCGGCCCCCGTCGTCGATGAGGACGGCCGATTGGTGGGGGTCATTACAATCGACGACGCCATGATCGTGCTGGACGAGGCGGCAGAGGAAGATCTTCTGCGTCTCGCCGGGGTGGGCGAGGAATCGAGCCTGTCGGACAAGATCATCGAAACCACGCGCCAACGTTTCCCGTGGCTTCTGGTCAACTTGATCACCGCAATCCTCGCGTCTCTGGTGATTGCGCAGTTTGAAGCGGCGATCGCCCAGATCGTCGCGCTGGCGGTCCTGATGCCCATCGTTGCGTCGATGGGCGGAAATGCAGGGACCCAAAGCCTGACGGTGGCCGTGCGCGCCATTGCCACCAAGGATTTGACGCGTTCGAACCTGTTGCGGGTTGTCGGGCGTGAGGCCGGCGTCGGCCTGATCAACGGGCTGGTTTTCGCGGTCGTGATGGGGGTGATCGGATGGATTTGGTTCGGCAGTCCGGCCTTGGGCGGTGTCATCGCGGCGGCGATGGTCATCAATCTTCTGATCGCGGGACTGGCCGGCATTCTTGTGCCCGTGTTGCTGGACCGGTTGCGCATTGATCCGGCCTTGGCGTCAGGGGCATTCGTCACGACCGTGACGGATGTGGTTGGGTTTTTCGCCTTCCTCGGGCTGGCGGTCATCTTCTTGCTATGACGCCAAGGCGGGTGCCCGTCCGGTTTACCCGGGGATGTCCAGCGTGATGGTCCGGCCGTTCCGAACATACTGAAGGCTGTTCTCGCCGATGGCGGCCACGCGTCCGCCGTCCAGCCGGTCGCCCACACCCACGCGCACAAACCGCCCGGAGGGCAGGCGGACCATGGCCCGCCGGTTTGACGGCGTGCCGGTGACCCCGATGAGGTTCACGTTCCGCAGCCGGATCGCGTTCTCCTCTGTTGCTGCGGCAGCCACGGAGGCGTTCGACGGGATCGACGGTTGCGCAGCGATCGCGGCGGCCGGGACGGCTGGCGCGGCCTCGGCGGCCGGGGCGCGTTGTGCGGCTGCCACGATGTCGGCGATGTTTCCGGGGCGGATCGGCGGGACGCGGGACTGCGCAACGGCCAGAACGCTGCCCGAGATATCGGAGTCTGCGGCAAGCGCACTCGGGTCCTGACCTTCCGTATCCCCGTCGACAAAGAGCGACGCCTGGACGGCGGCCTCGATCGCCGCCTCCTGGGCTGAAAGAGGACGCGAGGTGGGGCGGCGCTCTGCCAATTCCGTTACCGTCAGCCCGCCAAGCAATTGCCGCTCGCGCAGTTCGCCCAGATCGCCGGGCCGTTGCGTCGGTCGGAAGGTGCCCAGGATCGCGTCCTGAACGCCAAAATCGGTCTCGGGTTCGGCGGCCACGGCAGGCGCGACCGTCCGGGGGCGTGGGATCGCGTCGACGGAGGGCCGACCTGCAATCACGAATGCGCCTTCCGGGGTCAGCACGCCGTCGGGGGTGGCTTCCACCAGGCCCCGTTCGTCCACGGTCAGATCCGCCCCAAAGGCGGGCGGCGACGCGATGCGGCGCAGGGTTTCGAACGGGTCGGTTGCAGCCGCCGGAAGCGCGATCGCGTCCAGACCCGCGATGTTCGGGTCGATCGACGCAACGTACACGTCCTCGGTTATGTCAAACGGGCTGAGGGAGGGGCCGTCGGGCGTCCGAACCCAGATGCCGTCCTGAGCGTAAAGCGCCTCAGCCTCTTCGGGGCTTGGCAGCAGGTCTTCGGGCAATGGCGGCAACGGGGCCAGCTCAAGATCGGCGTCGATGTCGGGCAGCAACTCTTCTTCCGCAGCGGTACCGTCCAGCGCCGCGTCCAGCGCCTCGGCCAGCGGGGCCGGTGCTGTTTCCGGTGCCTCGAGCGCGGCCACAACGGTCTCGTCCACCCCTTCAGTGGGGACCGGCGCCGCCGGGGCGGCCTCCGCGGTGTCACCGTCGTCAAAAGCGCCAATGGCCGGCGGCGCGGTGACCACCAATGGGGCGTCCGGTGCGTCCAGTGGGTCAACGATCGCAACGTCGTCATCCGGGCTGGTGAAGAGGCGCGCCATCGGGCTGTCTGGCAAGAACAAGACCGACCAAATTGCGACGCCAGCCAGCAGAAACAGCAAGATGACTGTCAGGATCAGGCCCGTCCGGAACGATGGGCCGGCAGGTTCCACCGGTTTGCGCGCCAACAACCCACCCGACAATGCGCCGTCGGCCGTGTCCTGAGCCGATTTGGGAGCCGCGCTGGCACTTGCGGATGGGGCATTGTCCGATCGGCGACGGCCCGGCATCAGGCGGGCGAAACCGCCCGCAACGCTGCCCGCGCTCGGCACCAGCCCCGACACACGGGACAGCGCGGCGCTGGCGGCGGACGGGCTTTCGGGTGGCGGTGCATCGAACGGATTCGATGTCGATGGCGTCGGCTCTCCGGCGGGTGCGCTGGTGTCACGGGATTGCGTGGTGGGGCTGCCCCCATCCAGGCCCATCGCATCTTTCGTGGGCCGCACGGTTGGTGATGCTGTATCGGATGTACGCGGTTTGCTGATGTCCCGTACGCGTTTAAGTTGGGATGCCAGTCGGGACGGTCCGGCCGGGGTGGGCGCGCGGTCTTCGGCGGCAGGGGCTGCATCGGGATGCAAGGACGGCCCCGCCTGGGGCGCGCTTGCGCCGAAGCCAAGTCTCGAATTGCGGGCGCCAACGATACGCCCTGCGTCCGATTTGGGGGGGGCGGCTTTGCCTTTGCGGGCCGAGAACGACATCGCAGGCGCGTCAGATCCAGCGGCCCCGGCGCTTTCGTCATTCGGTGCAACCGGTCGGGTCGCCGTGTCGCTTGGGATGGTCGGCGTTATGCGGCGCGCCGGGCCAGCAGGCGCGGCGGGCGCGCGGGTGGCTTTTGGCGGCGTCCGTTTCGGCGGCTTGGGCGTTTCGTCTACCGCATCATCGGTCGCTTCAGCTTCCGCGTCGCCGGGCAACATGTCTTCGTCAGGGGCGGCGACCGAGTCGGCCCCAAAAAGGCGCCGGTTCCGCTTGGCCGGGCGGGGCGCCGGCTCTGGCGTCTCCTCGGCATTCTCGGCTTCGAACAGCTGCGCTGCGGGTTTGCTTGCGTCCGCTTCGGCCCGATCGGTCGGTGTTTCTGCCGCGGTCGCTTGCGTGTCTGCCGCAAACAACCCCTTGCCGGCGTCGGTGGATTTTGATCCGTCCGTGGGCGCCGCTTCGGTGGTGTCGCCCGCCTGATCGGCCTTGATCGCGGCGACCAGAGCACGCGGTTCGGTGGGGCCGGTACCCTCGTCGTCCGCTTCGTCCTGAGTTTCCGAAGCTGGCGTCGTGTCTGGTTTGGTTTCACCTGCAGCCGGCGCCGCATCCTGTGCATCGCCCGACGTCGCCGCGGCATCTGCCGCGTCGCCCTCACCCGAAGCTTCGGGCTCCTCGCTGGCGTCGATGTCGACTGACGGGGCGTCGGGGGTATCAGCGGCCTCGGTCGCGGCCTCTGGTGCGGCGGTGTTCTTGGGGTCGTCCGCGGGGGCGTCTGTTGGCGTTTCAGGTGCGTCCGCGTCGGTGGGTTTGGCCGCATCCGCCTCGGCGGCCGCCCAATCGTCGGCACCAAAGACCAATCCGTCCGCGGCAAGCCCTGCATCCGCTGACGGGCCGAAAACCGGCACGCCCGGGAACCGTTCGGCCGGGGGCATGGCGGCATATCCGACAGCCTTGAACCCGTGGGCATCCGCGAATGCGCGGGCTTCGTCGAGAGTTTCCTGCGCCACGACCGCAACCTTGACGCGGTCAGCCTCAATCGCGCGGTGGTCGAACAACAGTTCGGACACCGGGTAGGGCGTCAGGCCTTCAAGGCCTTCTTCGATCCGCGCGAGCGTCAGACCCGCATCGGCGGTCGGCGCCATGAAGGACGTGTAGAGGATCTGATCGTCCGGCAGAATGAGGACCGTTTCGAATCCTTTGCCGGCGCGCGCTTCGCCAAGGCCACGCAACTCTGCAAGTGCGGCCCCCAAATCGTCGACGTCCAGCCGGGTTTCCCCAACAAATGCCCAATGGCCCGACGCTTGCCGGTGCGCGAGCGCAATCCCCTCCGGGGAAAGAAAAAGTGCGAAATCAGCCGCCAATCTAGACCTCAGACAAGTGAATAGGAGCGCCAAAAGCGCCCCTGAGTCCCCCAATTAGCCTCGTGTCATACAGCACTGGTCGCGTGGGGAAAACCACTCCGCAGCACACAGGCCACTGATCGGCGGAATCCGGTCAATGGCCTGCAATCTGATCGGCGCTTGCGCCCCGGTTCACGCGTTTGACAACGCCCGGTCGAGGTCGTTGATCAGGTCCGCGGCGTCCTCGATTCCAATCGACAGGCGCACCACGTTCGGGGCGGCCCCGGCGGCGGTTTGCTGTTCCGGGGTCAACTGCCGGTGCGTCGTCGAAGCCGAGTGGATGACAAGGCTGCGCGTGTCGCCCAGGTTGGCCACGTGGCTGAAGATTTCCAGCGCGTCGACGAACTTGACGCAGGCCTCGTAGCCGCCCTTGAGCGCCACGGTAAACAGCGCGCCCGCGCCCTTCGGGCAGACCTTGGCCAAGCGGTCGAAATAGGGGGAGCTTTCGAGACCGGCATAGGTCACAGCCTCGACCGCGTCATGGGTTTCCAGCCATTTCGCGACGGTAACGGCATTTTCAACATGGCGTTCCATGCGCAGCGACAGGGTCTCGATCCCCATCAACGTGTAATGGGCGGCCTGGGGGTTCATCGTCATGCCAAGATCGCGCAGGCCAATGGCGATGCCATGGAACGTGTAGGCCAGCGGCCCGAACGTTTCATGGAACTTGAGCCCGTGATAGGCCGGCTCGGGCGCGCTGAGCGACGGGAACTTGTCGCTGGCGGACCAATCGAACGTGCCGGAATCCACGACGCAACCGCCAGTGACCGTGCCGTTGCCGGTCAGGTACTTGGTGGTGGAATGCACCACGAGGGTCGCACCGTGTTCGATCGGGCGGCACAGGTACGGCGTGGCCGTGGTGTTGTCGACGATCAGAGGCAGACCGGCGGCGTCGGCCACGTCAGCAATGGCCCGCAGATCTGTGATGTAGCCGCCCGGGTTCGCGATGGATTCGCAGAAGACCGCGCGGGTGTCATCGTCAATGGCCGCCTTCACGGCATCGAGGTCGTCGAAATCCACGAACGTCGCTGACCAGCCAAACCGTTTGATCGTCTGACTGAACTGCGTGACCGTGCCCCCGTAAAGCCGGGTGGACACCACGACATTGCGCCCCGGTTCCATCAGCGGGAACAGCGCCATGATCTGCGCCGCGTGGCCGGAGGAACAGCACACCGCCCCAACGCCGCCTTCCAACGTGGCTATGCGTTCCTGCAAAACCGCGACCGTCGGGTTGGTCAGGCGCGAGTAGATGTACCCGACCTCCTGAAGATTGAACAACGCGGCCGCATGCTCGGCATCGCGGAACACGTAAGCCGTCGTTTGATAGATCGGCGTCTGACGTGCGCCCGTCGCCGGGTCGGGCCGGGCACCGGCGTGAATCTGCAACGTGTCAAAACTGTAGGATGGGCCGTCGGTCATGGGTTAGGTCTCCCCCTCGTGAAGCAAAAGCGGTGCGCTTGGCTTATGGCAGTTGCGCGACACGCTCAACTCTTGAGGGATGGGAAAGTCTTGATGTCCGCCTGCGCGGCGCAGGGCAGAACCGACGTTTGACGGCGTTGGGAATTGCAGAACACCGGTGCTGCGCGCGGTTTCGGGGGGTGTCGGCCCGGCGTCGGCTGAGCTTTGCCGCGACACTACGCTCGCCCCGAACCCACTGGACGGTGCCGGTCACATGGGGCAAAAGCGAAGTCAACGATCGCACCCGAAAAGAGGGGCCACATGCTCAGCTTCCTTAAACGCCTCGTGACCTGGTGGAACGGCCAAACCCTCGGCACGCAAATCTTCACGGCCCGCAACGGGGTGAAAGTCGGCGAAGACGACCAGGGGAACGTATTTTATCGGTCGCGCAGCGGGGACAAGCGGTGGGTGATCTTCAACGGTGAAGCCGAGGCCAGCCGGGTCAGCCCGGAATGGCATGGCTGGTTGCACCACACCTGGGATGAGCCGCCCACGGAACGGGCGGTTCCCCACAAAGAGTGGGAAAAACCCCACCTGCCGAATTTGACGGGAACCACCCAGGCCTATGTTCCCGCAGGATCGATCCGACGTGCAGAGCCGGCCGAGCGGCGCGACTACGAGGCGTGGAGCCCCGAATAAGCGCTTATCGGTCCGGTCAAAAGGGAGCGGTATGGCCGAGACGGACAACACGGTGACCGAGGTTTTGGTCGGCGGCGCGGTTATGGCCGTTGCCGTGGGCTTCTTCGTCTACGCGGCGCAGTCCACGGGCTATTCCGGTGACGCTGGCAGCTATGAATTGCAGGCTTCCTTCCGCAGCGCCGAGGGGATCGGCGTCGGCACCGAGGTGCGTCTTGCCGGCGTGCGTGTCGGAACCGTGACCGGCATGGACCTCGATCCCATGACCTTTCGCGCCCAAACCACGTTCACGGTGCAGGATACCCTCGAACTGCCCGATGACAGCGCGCTGACCATTTCGTCCGAGGGGCTGTTGGGCGGGTCATTTGTCGAGATCATCCCGGGTGGCTCACCGTTCAATCTGGCAGCGGGGGATGCCATTACGGATACGCAGAGCTCTGTCAGCCTGGTGAACCTTCTGATGCGGTTCGTGTCAGGCGACGGCTCGGAATGAGACCTGCCATGCGTTTGTCCCCCTGGATCGCAGCCGTGGTCGCCGTGTGTCTTGTCGGCCCCACCGGGGCGCAGCAATTCGACAATTTCAACAATGAGAACACGCTGCTGGAGGGGTTCGATTTCGGGGAGTTGCCCGAAGGCGAAGCGGATGTCCCGTCGCTTAGCGATGACGAACTGCTGTTGGACGACGGCGGTGTTCGCCTTGAACTGGATGGCGAGGACGCCTTCGACGACGATACGGGGCTGACCCTGTTCCCGGGCACCGGCACGCCGGTCACCTCGGTCAGTCAACCGGCAACGGCACAAGCCGCACGGGCAACCCTTCGGGCGTTGGACAAGACGCTTGGTCGCCCGACTGATGTGGATATGGCGGTTGGAGAAACCGTCATGTTCGGCCGGATCGCGATCCGTCTGCTGGATTGCCGCTATCCGGCCGAGGACCCAACGTCGGACGCGTTTGCCCACCTGCAAGTCTTTGATCCGCAAGGCAACGGGTTGTTTGACGGGTGGATGGTTGCGTCAAGCCCGGCGCTCAGCGCGCTGGAACACCCGCGCTACGATGTCTGGGTGCTGCGCTGCTCGGACGCTTAGGCCGCGCGCAGGGCCTGAAGCAGATTTTCCGGATCGGGCGTATCCGCCGCGAAGAAATTCGCGGGGCTCGTGACGGCAAGCTGCAACTGGCGCCGATATTCGAGCCGGGGCAGATCTTCGGCGCCAAGGCGTTTGAGGTGCTCTGTCGTGAACTGCGTGTCAAAAAGCTGGAAGCCTCCGGCCCGCAGGCGATCGACGAGATACGCGAGGGCAATCTTCGAGGCATCCGTTCGACGCGAGAACATGCTTTCCCCGAAGAACGCCGCGCCGAGGGCCACGCCGAACACCCCGCCCGCCAGCTCGCCATCCATCCAAACTTCGACGGAATGCGCGTAGCCTTGTGCAAACAGGCCCAGATAAGTCTGGTAAATCTCGGAATTGATCCAGGTTTCCTCGCGATCTGCGCAACCTGCCACGGTGCCAACGAAATCGCGGTTGATATGCACGTCGAAGCCGCCGCGCTTGATGCGCCGCCGCAAGCTGCGGGAAATGTGAAAGCTGTCTAGGGGGAAGACACCGCGGCGCTGCGGATCGACCCAGAAGATATGCGGATGGTCTGCACCGTCGGACATGGGAAAAATACCCGCGGCGTAGGCTCTCATCATCAGTTCTGGGGTCAGGGCCGGTCGCGCCGGCCGGAACATGTCATGCGCCATGCGCTGCGACATAGTGTCCAAGCCGGGGAAGTCCCGTGGAAAATGAAAAATTCTGGCGGGGGACAATCCAGGCCCCAATTCCACGATGGGCATGCCCCGGGGCAGCCTTGGGAGGTCCGCCGGTGCAAGCGGTGGCGCGCTGTGTTGGCGTGGCGGCCTAGCCAAGGGCCTCGGCCAGCCATCCTTCGAGCCAGTGGATCGTGTAGTCGCCGCTTTGCACCGCCGGCTCCTCCAGCAGGGCGTGGAACAGGGGCACGGTCGTGTCGACGCCATCGACGATCAACTCGCCCAACGCCCGCTTCAGCCGCGCCAACGCCTCGGGGCGGTCGCGGCCATGGACGATGAGCTTGGCGATCAAACTGTCGTAATAGGGTGGGATGCGGTAGCCGTCGTAAAGCGCGCTGTCCATGCGCACGCCTAGTCCACCGGGTGCATGGTATTGGCTGATGGTGCCCGGCGACGGGGCGAAATTCGGCAGTTTCTCTGCGTTGATCCGCACCTCGATCGCGTGGCCGTTCACCTCCAGATCGCCTTGATTGAAGGACATCGGTAGGCCTGCCGCCACGCGGATCTGCTCGCGCACCAGATCGACGCCGAAAATGGCTTCGGTCACCGGGTGTTCCACCTGGAGCCGGGTGTTCATTTCGATGAAGAAGAACTGGCCATCTTCATAGAGGAACTCGATGGTGCCGGCGCCTTCGTAGCCGAGATCGGCGACGGCCTTGGCGCAAACAGCGCCAATTTCGTCCCGCGTCGCGGCGTCGATGGCCGGGCCGGGTGCTTCCTCGAACACCTTTTGGTGGCGACGCTGCAGCGAACAGTCGCGTTCGCCGAGATGAACCGCGTTGCCCTTGCCGTCGCCGAACACTTGCACCTCGATATGGCGCGGACGCCCGAGATACTTTTCGATGTAGACCTCGTCATTGCCAAAGGCCGCCTTGGCCTCGGATCGCGCGGTGCGGAACGCGGTTTCCATCTCGTCCGCCGTGCGCGCCAGCTTCATGCCTCGTCCGCCGCCGCCAGCGGTCGCCTTCACGATCACCGGGTACCCGGCCTCTTCGCCGACCTGCAGCGCCGTCGCCAAGTCGGGCACGCCGCCGTCCGATCCCGGCACGCAAGGAACGCCGAGGGTCTTCATCGTGTCCTTGGCCGTGATCTTGTCACCCATCAGACGAATGTGCTCGGCCGACGGGCCGATGAACTTGATACCGTGATCTTCAACGATCTGAACGAACTGTGCGTTCTCGCTGAGAAAGCCGTAGCCCGGGTGGATGGCCTCGGCCCCGGTGATTTCACAGGCCGAAATGATGGCCGGCATCGACAGGTAGCTGTCTGTGGCCGAGGGCGGACCGATGCAGATCGCTTCATCCGCCATGCGCACATGCATCGCATCGGCGTCGGCGGTGGAATGGACGGCAACCGTCTCGATCCCCATCTCACGCGCGGCGCGGACCACACGCAGCGCAATTTCGCCGCGGTTGGCGATCATGATTTTCTTGAACATGGCCAATCCTCCTTATTCGAGGATCATCAGAGGCGCGCCAAATTCGACGGGCGCGCCGTCTTCGACCAGGATCCGCTTGACCGTACCGGCGCGCGGGGCCGGGATCTGGTTCATGGTTTTCATTGCTTCCACGATGAGCAGCGTTTGTCCCTCGCTGACCTTGTCGCCAACGGATACGAACGAGGGCGCGCCCGGCTCGGGCTGCAGATAAACGGTGCCCACCATGGGCGACGTGACCGCACCGGGCGCTTGCGCGGGATCTTCCGACACTTCGGGTGCCGCAGCCGGCGCCGCGGCCGGGGCTGCAGGGGCAACCGCCACGGGGGCGGGGGCCGCGACCGGGACCTGCACCGGGGAGACGGCAACCTGGCGTGAAACCCGCACGTTCAAGGCGTCCGCTTCACCGTATTCACGCTTCACCTGAAGCTCGGTCAGGTCGTTCTCGCGCAGCAGCTCTGCCAGTGCCTTGATGAAGGCCACGTCGCCCTTGTGGGTGCTGTTGGTCATTCTACCCCTCGTGTGTCATGCGGCGCCTTATCGAGGCGCGTCTGAAATGCTCATTTTCATGACTTCCTACACCAGCCTGACGCCGGGGAAAAGCAGCGCATCGTGGGGTTTGGGGCCAATCTCGACGGGCACTGCGCCTTTCGGGGCGATTCCGATCGGCACGATGGCCGGGTCCTTGGCCACGCGGTGTGCCGGTGTTTTGGCACATGACGCGCGAAAAGCCCGCGCAAAGGCGGCATGGACCCGCCTGCAGGCGGACGGCACGGGGGTGACGGCACGCCTGTCGTTGACTGCCCGCGCCGCTCTGATAGCGTTCAATGTGACGTGTCCACCGACACCAATACCCCCGATACAGCTGGTCCTATGCGAATCGGGAAACAGAGGGAGTTTCCAATGGCTTTAGATCGTCCCAATCCCGTGCCGAATGATCTGTCGGCCTTCTGGATGCCGTTCACGGCAAACCGTCAGTTCAAGCAAGAGCCACGCATGTTGGTCTCGGCCGACCGGATGCACTACACGACGGCGGATGGCCGCAAGGTGCTGGACGGCGCCGCGGGTCTGTGGTGCTGCAATGCGGGTCACAACCGGCCCAAGATCGTTGAGGCGATCCAGAAACAAGCCGCCGAACTGGACTATGCGCCTGCCTTTCAGATGGGTCATCCAAAAGCCTTTGAGCTGGCCAATCGGCTGCGGGACATGGCGCCGGACCCGTTCGAGCATGTGTTCTTCACAAACTCGGGGTCGGAGTCGGTCGAAACCGCGCTCAAGATCGCGATCGCCTACCAACGCGCGATTGGGCAAGGCAGCCGCACGCGTCTGATCGGCCGTGAACGCGGCTATCACGGTGTGAATTTCGGCGGCATCTCGGTGGGCGGGATCGTCAACAACCGCAAGGTTTTTGGCGCCCTCCTGAACGGGGTGGATCACATCCCGCACACCCATCTGCCCGAGCAGAACGCCTTCTCGAAAGGTCAGCCGGACCATGGCGCAAACCTCGCGGATGAGCTGGAGCGGGTTGTCGCGCTGCACGGGGCCGAAACGATCGCGGCCTGCATCGTCGAGCCTGTGGCCGGGTCCACTGGCGTTCTGATCCCGCCCAAAGGGTATCTGCAGCGCCTGCGCGATATCTGCACCATGCACGGTATCCTGTTGATTTTTGACGAGGTCATCACCGGTTTTGGTCGCCTGGGCGCCCCGTTCGCGGCGGATTTCTTTGGCGTCATGCCGGACATGATCACCTGCGCCAAGGGTCTGACCAATGGGGCCGTGCCGATGGGGGCGGTTCTGGCGACGGCGGACATCCATGATGCCTTCATGACCGGACCCGAGAACCTCATCGAATTGTTCCACGGCTACACCTATTCGGGCAGCCCGCTGGCCTCGGCCGCCGGGATCGCGACGCTGGAAGTGTATCGGGAGGAGGGGCTGTTCGAACGCGCCGCCGAGATCGCGCCCTACTGGGAGGAGGCGCTGCACAGCCTGCGGGATGCGCGCCATGTGATCGACGTGCGCAACCTCGGCCTGATCGGCGGGATCGAGCTTGAGCCGATTGCCGGTGCACCGACCAAACGGGCCTTCTCGGCGTTCCTCGCGGCGTACGAAAAAAACCTCATGATCCGGACGACCGGCGACATTATCGCGATGTCGCCACCGCTGATCATCGAGAAATCCCATATCGACGAGGCGGTTGGCACGTTGCGGGATGTGTTGAACGCCCTCGACTAGGACGCGGGTATGACGGGACCGGAGGTTGTCCGCGACGGCGCCGCGATGGTGCGCAACATGCGCCCGGAACGTGTGCCTGGCGCGTGGCGCTTTCGGTCTGTCTTGCCGACGGAGGTTGCCAGCCTCCTGCCCACGGCCCGTGCCCTGTTTCAGGAGGCGGAAGGCCCGTCGCTTTTGCTGCCCACCGATGCCCAGGACCCCGAGGCCATGGCGCAAATCACGCTGCAGGTCTATTCCGCGTTGGATGGCGTGGGGCTGACCGCCGCCGTTTCGGCGGCCCTTGCGGCGCAGGGGATTCCCGCCAACGTGATCGCGGCCACGCATCATGACCACGTCTTCGTGCCGCTGGCGCAGGCTGACGCGGCTCTGGCGGCGCTGGAGGCCTTGGCCGCCGCCGCCCGGAGCGAGGCTTAACTACATCACATTCTCCGACCCGCACGGCCACGCCCGCCCGAGGGGGCGACAGGTGCGCGAAATATGCTATCCCACGCCAGAACAGGATTCGCGAAGAGGGTTGAAATGAAGCGGAGTTTTGTCGCTTTGGGCGCGGCGCTTGTGCTGGCCGCCTGTGGAGCACCAGAGACGCCCGAGGGCCAAACCATCGAGTTGAGCGCCGAGGTTCTGGCGGTGGCGGCGCCGGGGCAAAACATCAACACCGCACGGGTTGAATCCGATGGGTGCTACTGGGTGCTGCACCGTGGTCCGGTGGAAACCACCTACATCCCGCTTCTGACGGGCGAAGGGCGGATGATCTGCACACGACCGCAGTCCTAGGCGTCGCTGCGCGCCTTCACAGTCTCAAAAGGGGGAGGGCGCGATGCCTGTTGCACTGATTTTCGGGGGCGGGTCCGGCATGGGGGCCGACGCGGCGCGCCGCTTGGCTTCAGACGGCTTTGATGTGGCGGTGATGTCATCCTCGGGCAAGGGCGAGGCTTTGGGCCAGTCCTTGGGCGGCCTGGGGTTTACCGGGTCGAACCAATCCAATGACGACATCCAGGCCCTTGTGGACGCCGCCATGGACCGCTTTGGGCGGGTGGATGCACTGGTCAATTCGGCGGGACACGGGCCGCGCGACGATATCCTGTCCCTGACAGACGAACAGTGGCACGCGGGCATCGACGTCTACATGATGCCGACGGTTCGCGCGACGCGGATCGTGGCCCCCCTGATGGTCCGTCAGGGCGGCGGGGCGATCGTCAACATCTCGACCTTTGCCGCCTTCGAACCCGATCCGGTTTTCCCGACCTCCGGGGTCGCGCGGGCCGGGCTTGCGGCCTACACCAAGCTGTTTGCCGATCGGTATGCCGCCGACAACGTGCGGATGAACAACGTGCTTCCGGGCTTCATCGACAGCTTGCCTGAAAAGGAAGAGTTCCGCGCGCGTATCCCGATGGGCCGCTATGGCAGCAGCTCGGACGAGGTTGCCGCGACCGTCGCATTCCTGTGCGGGGCTGGCGGCGCCTATATCACGGGGCAGAATATCCGCGTGGATGGCGGCATCACCCGGCACGTGTAAATCGCTTAATCAAGCGCGCCGGACACGCCGTCATTGTAGTCGTCGAGGTCACATCCGACCTGGGCCAACTCCAGCCGAAGGTCCACGATATTGTCGAAGATGTTCGGATAGCTTTGGCCTTCATAGGGCCCACGGAAGAGCGTGTTCCGCCCGTTTTGCTGCGCATCTTCAAGGTGTTGGGCAAAAAGCTCCCGCGGGTTTCCGGAACTCACACGGTTCCCGTAGCGCGCACCGTTGGCAAACCGGCGGAGGTCCGTGATTTCGCCCGGTCTGTCGCCGTCCAGCTGGAAAATATAGCCCCGCGCGCGGTCGTGAAAAATGCGTGTGATGCCGGAGATCCGGCCGGGTTCGTCATAATCATGGCAGGAGGTCTCCACATGAAGCATGGGTATGACGTCAACGACACTGCAGGACACACCGGGTGACCCGACAATGTTCTGCGAGACGACGTCGCAGGATTGTCCCACTCGATGGTCGGGGAAATTCGATCTGTGGGTGTCTCGCCAGATTTGCACGAAATAGTAGGTGACCGCGTCCGCACCGTCGCGCCCAATCGCCGCGCCGGACGTGCTGGATGGGATCGAACGGCCTTCAGCGGGTTGGACGGAGGGCCGGACGACAGGGTCTTGGATCGAGGTTGAGCTGGCGGGCACACCGCCGGATAGGGTCGGCGCCAGGGCTTGCGCGAGACGCCCTTGGGGGCGAGGTGACACCGCTTCTGAAACAAGGGCTGCGACGCCAATTCCGGCCGTTGCAGCGATGATCATTGCGACATGCGTCATTCGGGCCCGCGCGATGCGGTCCCCCAGGTCTGGAAAGGCCAACCCGAGCAACAGCGGCAGAAGGAAGGTCATCGTCAGATGGGTGCCGTATGCGATCAGGCCGAGCGCCCCGGCCACAGTGGCGGCCTCACCGATATCAAGTCGACTGACGTCGGAAAGAATGGAGAGGGTGACGATCGTGCCGGCGAGATAGGCCCAGACCGCGGCGGGCACTTTAAAGCGGGTGGCCGCGCCTGTGGCGCTCCCGGACCCTGGGGATTGCTGTCCGGCGCCCGGCGGTCTTTCGGTGATCTGTCCGATCTGCGCGCCCGGCGGGACCTGCGCGCCCTTGGCAATCCCATCCATCAGATGAACAAACCCACCGTTCGATGCCGCAACTTTCTGATGCCGGCCGCTTGCGTCCTGCAGCACAAGAACGGCCTCGCCCGAGGCCACGGGCTCCCCGGTCGTGATCAAGACATCGATGACGGTTGCAGGGCCTTGAATGTCGAGAGGAATGTGGATCGCTGTCACTGGTTGCACGTCGTTGTCAGGTAGATCGGATTCGACTGTCGCGACGAAACTCTTTGGATTCAAGTGGAAAGCCGTGCAGCTTGGCGTTCCAGCACGCATTCAGCCGCTAGAACTTGAGATCCAGCACGGGCGGTCCTGCAAACAATTCGGCCTGACGCTCTGCCAGCGTGCCCGGACCTTTGATCGGGCTTTGGTCGGCTGCATCTGCGTCGCCAACGACGGCCACATGCAAAGGGGGAATGCCCAGGCCCTTGATGTTCGGCGGGTCCGAGGGCGGCACCCAGGGTTCGATACGGGTTGTCGGGATGCCGCCACTCGATTTGCGGTCATGCAAAGGGCTGGCGTCCCCCGGTTTCCCGGCGGGGAAGTTGATTTCTTGAAGGGCAAGGGCGGCAATGTGGGGATGCGCGTCATGGGTCGTACTCGGGGTTTTGGGCGCGTGCCTTCGCGTCTGAACACTCCCAAAAAGTAAACCCCCGATCCAGTAGATGCCTAAAATTGCAACGAAAAAGGCCACCCCCTGTTGGGAGTGGCCAAGGAAGTCTTTCGCTGCGAGGCGGGCGTTTAGGCCCGGTTCATCCTGTTTTCGATGAGGTCGTCCACCACCGCAGGTTCCGCGAGGGTCGAGGTGTCGCCCAGGCTGCCGTAGTCGTTTTCGGCGATCTTGCGCAGGATGCGGCGCATGATCTTGCCCGAGCGCGTTTTGGGCAGACCCGGCGCCCACTGGATCAGATCGGGTTTCGCGATCGGCCCGATTTCAGTCCGGACCCACACCTCCAACTCCTTGCGCAGCTCGTCGGTGGGCTCGATGCCATTCATGAGCGTCACGTAGGCGTAGATGCCCTGACCCTTAATTTGGTGGGGGTAGCCGACGACGGCCGCCTCTGCGACTTTCGCGTGGGCGACGAGGGCGCTTTCGACCTCGGCCGTGCCCATCCGGTGGCCAGAGACGTTGATCACGTCATCAACCCGCCCGGTGATCCAATAATAGCCATCGGCATCCCGGCGACAGCCATCGCCTGTGAAGTAGTAATTCTTGTAGTCGCTGAAATAGGTCTTCTCGAACCGCTCGTGGTCCCCCCACACCGTGCGCATTTGTGCGGGCCAGCTGTCCTTCAGGCACAGCACGCCCTCGGCCTCGACCGTGTCGATCTCGTCCCCCGAGTGGCTGTCGAGCACGACGGGCTGAACCCCAAAGAATGGCTTGGTGGCCGACCCGGGTTTGGTGGGGATCGCGCCGGGCAGGGGGGTTAGCAAGTGACCGCCGGTTTCGGTCTGCCACCAGGTATCAACGATTGGGCAGGTGCCTTTGCCCACCACGTCGTTGTACCAGTTCCACGCCTCGGGGTTGATCGGTTCACCCACGGTGCCCAGAAGCTTCAGGTCGCTCAGATCGTGGCGTTCCACAAATTCATTGCCCTGGCCCATCAAGGCCCGGATTGCCGTGGGCGCGGTGTAGAACTGGTTGACCTTATGCTTCTCGCACACGGCCCAAAAGCGGCCCGCATCCGGGTAGGTCGGCACGCCTTCGAACATCAACGTCGTCGCGCCGTTGGCCAGCGGGCCATAGACGATGTAGCTGTGGCCGGTCACCCAACCCACGTCCGCGGTGCACCAGAAGATGTCCCCGTCATGGTAGTCGAACGTGTACTGGTGGGTCATCGAGGCATAGACGATGTAACCGCCCGATGTGTGGACCACGCCCTTGGGTTGGCCGGTTGAGCCGGAGGTGTAGAGGATGAACAGCGGGTCCTCCGCGCGCATTTCGGCCACGGGACAGTAATCGTCGGCCTCCATCCGCAACTCGTTGTAATCATAGTCACGTCCATCGACCCACGTGGTCTGTCCGCCGGTGCGTTTGACGACCAGCACCTTCACCTCGTGCAGAACGTTCAGCAGGGCGGCATCACAGTTTGACTTCAACGGCGTCTCGCGTCCGCCGCGCGGGGCGTAATCCGCGGTGATCACCACCTTCGCGTCGCAGCCGTTGATCCGCGCACCCAATGCATCCGCCGAGAACCCGGCGAAGACGATTGAATGGATGGCCCCGATCCGGGCGCAGGCCAGCATTGCGTAGGCCGCTTCGGGAACCATCGGAAGGTAGAGGATGACCCGGTCGCCTTTGCGCACGCCCATGTCTTCGAGGATATTGGCCATCCGGCACACCTCGACATGCAGTTCCTTGTAGGAAATGTGCTTTGCCGGCTCGTCCGGGTTGTCCGGCTCCCAGATGATGGCGGTCTGATCCCCGCGCGTTTCGACGTGGCGGTCGACACAGTTGGCGCAAACATTCAGAGTGCCGTCCTCGAACCAACGAATATCAATGTTGCCGGGCGCGAAACTGGTGTTCTTGACCGTCGAATACGGCTTGATCCAGTCAATGCGCTTTCCGTGGTCGCCCCAAAAGGCTTCCGGATCGGCGACCGAGGCGGCGTACATCGCCTCGTAGGTTTCGGCATTGGCGTGGGCGTTTGCGGCGAACTCGGCACTGGGCGCGGTGATCTTGTCGCTCATCGAAATCCTCCCAAGGAGCGTGGTCATCGTCTGGCCCGTGTCCGGGCCCTTCCACGTGTCAGTGTTGGCGATCCAGGCGCATCGCGCAACCGTGCCCACGGTCGCAGGCATGCCCTTACGTCATCGCCGCTAGTAAATTGAACCTAATTGTAAATCCTGTTAATTTCTTTCGAGAACGAACGGAAGGTCGACCGGAATGGCCACCCAATCCCCTCCGACACGCCGCGGGCCTTTGACGGGAAATCGCATTCGCGAACGCCGATTGCTCGCCGGTCTGAAACAGGCGGAACTGGCCGACCGCGTCGGGATTTCTGCAAGCTATCTCAACCTGATCGAGCACAATCGGCGGCGGATCGGGGGCAAGCTGCTCAATGATCTCGCCCGGGCGCTGGATGTGGAACCTGCAGCCCTCAGCGAGGGCGCGGATGCAGCCGTTCGGCTGTCGCTTGAGGCTGCCGTCCAGTCCCTCCCTGATCCGGGCGTGACGCGCGTCGGCGCTGCCCCGGAGCTGGACCAGATCGACGAATTGTCGGCGCGTTATCCCGGGTGGACCGCCTTGATCACCGCGCAGGACCGCCGGATCACGGCCCTGGAGGCCACCATTGAAGGTCTGCGCGACCGTCTCGCGCACGATCCCGCCTTGGCGGACGCGATGCATGAAGTTTTGTCCTCGGTCGCCGCCATTCGAACCACCGCCGACATCCTTGTGCGGGAAGCCGACATCGACCCCGCATGGCGTGGTCGCTTTCACCGCAACATGCACGAGGAAGCCGAGCGCCTGTCCGCCCGCGCAACCGGCCTTCTGGACACGTTTGAGGTTCCAGGAGGATCGGATGCGGTCATCCGCCCGGTCGAGCGTGTCGAGGCGATGTTCGATGCCGCCGGGCACCATTTCCCGGAGATCGAGGACGGGGGGCGTGCTGCCATTCCGGACGTGCTGGACCGTGCGCCCGAGTTGGTCGATGAGGATTGCCGGGCTTTGGCCGAGGATTGGCTCGGCAGTTATGCGCGGGATGCCGACGTTTTGCCGATGGGTCCGTTCCTGGCCGAGGCACAGGATGCAGGGTTTGATCCGGCGCGGATCTCGGCCCACAGCAGTGAAGATTTTGCGCGGGTCTTGCGCCGCATGGCCACGTTGCCCGCCAGCCTCGACCGGCCGAACTTTGGGTTGGCCATCGTCGATGCAACGGGCGCGGTCCTGTTCCGGCGGCGAAACGCGGGCTTCAGCTTGCCGCGATACGGGGCCGGATGCCCGCGATGGCCCGTCTATCGCGCGCTGTCGCGCGTTGGGCAACCCGACGAGGTCGAGGTCATCCTGTCGGGCCACGCCCGTTTCAAGACATGGTCCATTGCGCATCCGGTGGCGCAGCTTGGCTTTGGGGCCGCGCCGCTGGTGCAGGCAACGATGCTGATTCGGAACCTCGCCCCGGACGCTCCTGACGGGGCCGCCGCGCCGTTGGAGGTGGGGCCGGATTGCCCCACATGCCGCACCAGCCCGCATATCCCGCGACAGTAGCGGCACGACGCACATCCGGGACGACCTTTCCATTGCTTAATGCTTGGGCATTCTGCAAACTGACCGGACCGCACCACGGGGAGGGACGTGCCTTGGTCGGACGAATTCTGTTGGTCGAAGACGAAGCCAATATCGTCGAGGCCCTTCGCTTCATCCTTTCGCGGGAGGGATGGGATGTGCAGGGCCACGGCAATGGATCCAGCGCGGTCGATGAAATCGCGCGGTTGAACCCGGATGTTGTTGTTTTGGATGTCATGCTTCCGGGCCGTTCAGGGCTCGATATCCTCAGGGACCTGCGCGCCGACACCGCGACCGAACATCTGCCGGTCCTGATGCTGACGGCGAAAGGGCAGGCCAAGGATCGGGATATGGCGATGACTCTCGGGGCGAATGCATTCCTGACCAAGCCCTTTTCCAATACCGAGCTGGTCGAAACGCTGCGCGGCATGGCGCCGGCAACCGAAGAGTAGGGTTTCGATGGCCAAGCGGCTGTTTCTTGAACGACGGACCTACCGCCGCAACCGGCTGCAAGACGCCGCGCGGCTGTTGCCGGTTCTGGGGATCGTGCTGATCTTCGCGCCGATCTTCATTCGGGATTCCGACGCCGTGACGGGCGGGGGGCCGGCCACCGGCCTTTCCCAATGGCTGGTGTATTACTTCGTGATCTGGATTGGGCTAATCGGCATCACGGCCCTTGTCAGCCGCGCCCTGGTCCGCAGCAGCCCCGACGCGGGCGCAACCACGCCAGAGGATCCTCCAGCGGGCAAGGGCGCGCGCTAAGATGCTAAGCTTTAACGGCCTCGTCGCTGTGTGCATCCTCTATGTGATCTGCCTGTTCGGCGTTGCATTCCTGGCAGAAAAGCGCGCGGCCGAGGGCAAGGCGCGTTGGCTGAACTCTCCGATTACCTACACGCTGAGCCTGTCGATCTATACCACGGCCTGGACCTTCTATGGCGCCGTGGGGTCGGCTGCGCGCACCGGGCTTGAGTTTCTGACCATCTACCTGGGTCCGACCCTGGTGTTCCTGGGGTGGTTCTGGGTTCTGCGAAAGATGGTCCGGATCGGGCGGGCGCAGCGCATCACCTCGATCGCCGATATGATTTCCAGCCGCTACGGCAAGTCCGGTGGTCTTGCGGCCCTGGTGACGGTCTTGGCCGTTCTGGGCACCACCCCCTACATCGCGCTGCAGCTTCAGTCCGTTACGCTCAGTTTCTCGGTGTTCGCCAGCCCGGCGCCGTTCGGGTTCTCCGACACTGATATCACGGCCGTCTGGGTGGCCGGTGGTCTGGCGCTTTTCACGATTGTCTTTGGCACACGATCCCTGGACTTGAATGAACGTCATCCGGGTCTGGTTTCCGCCATTGCAGTCGAGGCCATCGTTAAACTGTTTGCCATTCTGGCCGTCGGCGTCTTCGTGGTTTGGGGGGTCGCGAACGGCCCTTCCGATATGCTCGACCGCATTCAGGCCAGCCCGGTCAGCCAGGTCGAGTGGAATGGCGCACGATGGTTGGGCCTGACCGCGCTGGCCGCCGCCGCCATACTGTGCCTGCCGCGCATGTTTCAGGTGCTTGTGGTCGAAAACGCCGACGAAAGCCATCTGGCAACGGCGGGATGGGCCTTTCCCCTCTATCTTTTGCTGATCAGTCTGTTCGTTGTGCCGATTGCTGTGATCGGCCTTGAATTGCCCAGTGCCGGCGACAATCCCGACCTGTTTGTCCTGACCGTGCCCTTGAGCCTGGGGCAGGACGGGTTGGCGCTTCTCGTGTTTCTTGGTGGGTTTTCGGCGGCCACGTCCATGGTGATCGTGGCAGCTTTGGCCCTCAGCACGATGTTGTCGAACCACATTATCATGCCGCTGTGGTTGCGCGCGACCCGCCTCGATGACCCGATGTCCGGAGATATGCGGCGCGTGGCCCTCACCGCACGTCGCCTGTCGATTGCGGGGATCCTGTTCCTGGGGCTGGCCTATTACCGCCTTTCGGGCGGTGCAGACGCGTTGGCCGAGATCGGGCTGATCGCATTCCTTGGCGTCGCACAAGTTTTGCCGGCGCTGGTGGGTGGCATTCTGTGGCGTGGCGCAACACGCACAGGGGCGGCCCTGGGGATCGGCGCGGGCTTTGCCATTTGGGCCTGGCTCTTGTTGCTGCCCAACGTGGCGGAGACGGGCGGCCTGATCTTCGGCATGATCGAGAACGGCCCGTTCGGCATCCGGTGGCTAAGCCCGGCGACACCCTTGGGCCTGCAGGCCACCGATCCGCTTTTGACCGCCATGATCCTGTCCCTCGGGGTGAACACGCTTCTCTTCATTCTGGGGTCTTTGGTCACCTTCCCAAGCCCGCTTGAGCGCTTGCAGGGCGCGCAATTCGTAAATGTCTACGAACACTCCCGCCCCCTTTATGGATGGCAGGCCGCAGCGGGTACGGCCGACGATCTGTTGATCATGGCGCAACGCATTATGGGCACCAACCGGGCCGGGCGTCTCTTCCAATCTGCGGCTGTGCGCCAGGGCCGGGCCGGGGATATGCCCGAACCGACGCCCGACTTCCTCGAACGTCTGGAACGGGAGTTGGCCGGGTCGGTCGGGGCGGCGACCGCGCATGCGATGGTCACGCAGATCACCGGGGGCGCCACGGTCAGCGTTCGGGAACTTTTGGCCGTGGCCGATGAAACCGCGCAGATCATGGAATACTCCAGCCAGCTCGAGGCCAAATCGACCGAGTTGGCGCAAACGGCCGCGCGCTTGCGCGAAGCCAACGCAAAGCTGACCGAACTGTCGGTGCAAAAGGACGCGTTCCTGAGCCAGATCAGTCACGAATTGCGGACGCCCATGACCTCGATCCGGTCCTTCTCGGAGATCCTGATGCAGGCAGACCCGGTCGATGACGCCGCGCGCACCCGATTCTCGCGCATCATCCATGATGAAAGCCTGCGTTTGACCCGGCTGCTGGACGACCTGCTGGACCTGAGCGTTCTGGAAAACGGGAAGGTGACCTTGCATGAGGATGCCGTGGATCTGGGCGAGGTCATCGACCGGGCGGTCTACGCGGCCGGTGCGCAGGAAGAGGGGGGGCGTCTGCGGATCGTGCGCGACCGCGAGGCGGAAGATGTGGCGCTTTGGACCGATGCTGACCGCTTGGCACAGGTGTTCATCAACCTGATCTCCAACGCGCAGAAGTATTGCGACGCCACGCGGCCTGAATTGACCATTACCGTGCACACGTTGCCCGGACGGGTGGAGGTGGAATTTGCCGACAATGGCACCGGAATTCCACCGCGCCAGCAGGCGTTGATCTTCGAGAAGTTTGCACGGGCCGATACCGCCAAGGGTGCCCCTGGGGCCGGTCTGGGCCTCGCGATCAGCCGAGAGATCATGGCGCGTCTGGGCGGCGGATTGGTGTTTCTGCCCGCCGCGACCGGGACCCGCTTCCGGGTGCGTCTTCCCGCAGGGGCCTTGCGCGCGGCCTAGAGCGCCACCTGTTCAGACGGTCTTAACCAGATCGGGCTATCGTTCCTCCCACACCCTCTGGCAACAGCGCAGCGAACCTCATGCAGGACAGGACACCGCCCGTGCTCGCCCGCATCATCGCGGCACATGCAACCGCGCATTCGGCCCTACCGGTTCTGTCCGCTGTGTTAGAACAGGTCGAAACCCGTGCGCTGCAACAAGAGGCTGCTGCGTTCAGAGGGCTGCGCCTCGACATCGGTTCGGTCGACATCTCGCTTTGCCCAGATCGTGACGCGGCGGTCGCGAAGGTTGGGGACGGGATGCGCCTCTTCCTCCAAGACGACAGGGGCGCGCGGGGTTTGCTTTGCGTGTCCCACGGTCTGGGCGACGCATTGATTGAGGTGCAGACAACGGGTCGGGTCGACGAAACGGGGTTCGCGCCCCGTCCCGTCACGGACATTGACCGTGCGATGGCGCGGGACTTCATTGATCTGTTTCTGGCCGCGATCAGCAAGGAATCAGAGGACCGCGGCGGCGGCACGTGGCCCGCGGCGTTGCGGTTTGGCGGCCCGGTCACAGACCACAGCCAAATTGCGCTGCGTTTGCCGGACGACCGGTATCATTGTGTCCGGATCGCGCTTGGGTTCTCTGGAACGGAGCGGACGGCCGAGGTGATGCACCTCCTCCCGGTCCGTGCCCCGGACATGGCGTCCGACAGCCGAACCTGCGGCAGCGGCGACCCGGAGTGGGCCGGGGCGATGCGGGCCCGACTTCTCGCAGCCCGCCTGGACCTTGACGCTGTTCTATGCCGTAGCTGGATCACGGTAACCGATATGAAGGCGCTTGCGCCGGGAACGCTGTTGCCATTCACACCGGGTGATCTGGACCGTGTGCAGATTGAAGACAAGCACGGCACGGTTCTGGCGTCCGGACGCTTGGGTCAAGTTGCGGGGAACCGGGCCGTTCGAATTGGTGAGGGCGCGGTCGCCGATGGGCAGTCCGAAGACAGACCAACGCGCGAGCCAGTCGATGATCCCGTTGAACCGCAGGTGCCGGTCAATAGGGGGGTGACGTCCGAAGCAGAGGGCGACCCTCCCGTGCCGCCAGATGTTGCGCTGCCGACCACGGTGTAGGTGTCTGGCACCGCAATCGCCGTTGCATTCCCCGGCCATGGAAGTCAGGTTGGCGCCACGATCAGCACTGGGGGGGCACCATGTCGGCAGAAGCGTTCAAAGCCAAGGTCATGTCAGGCGAAGTCTTGGGCGGCACTTTTGTGAAAACGCCGTCGGTCGACATCGTCGAAGTGCTCAAACTCGGCGGCTTGGATTTTTTGTGTTTCGATGCCGAGCACGCGCCGTTCGACCGCACGAGCCTCAATGCCTGCGCTGCCGTTGCCCGTGCCAGTGGCCTTCCGTTCTTCGTCAGGGTGCCGTCGTCCGACCCGTCCGACATTCTCGCCGCGCTGGACCTGGGCGCCAACGGCATCGTTGTGCCTCATGTGACCGATGCGCAGACCGCGGCGCGCGTCGCAAAGGCCGCCCGTTTTGGCCATGGAGGTCGAGGCTATGCCGGGTCGACCCGGTGGGCGGGGTTCGGGACCTCGACCATGCCGGACCTTCTTGCCCGCAGCCAAAGCGAAACCATTGTGATCGCACAGATCGAAGACCCCGAAGGTGTCGATGCCTGCGAGGCTATTGCTGCCACGGATGGGGTCGACGCGCTGTTCCTGGGGCCCGCCGATCTGTCCGTGGCCTACGGGAAGACGAACCAGATCAGCGATGAGCTTAAGGCGGCCATGGCTCGGGTCGGGACAGCCGCCAAAGAGCATGGCAAGGCCTACATGACCTTCAGCGCGAACGCGCAGGCGTCTCATGACCTGATGGACTATGGGTTTACCGTGTTTTTTGTGGCGTCCGAGCACGCCTGGATCCTGCAAGGCGCGCGCGCGCTGATGGCCGGTCTCAAGGACGCCTAGCGGGCAGAACAGGCGCGGTCCGCGTTGCGCGAAACCGGCCGGCCGCCGTCGTCGTAAATCTGTCACATTTATGCCCCGCAAAGACCTTCGGAATTTCGCGGAAATGCACCGGCGCGGGCGTCATTGGGCCTCGGTTGACGGCCATATTCCCAACGTCGCCAAAAGGCCTGGGCGACGAACGAGCAGTCGAGAACTTTAGACCGCCTCTTAGAAAGGAGGCCCGATCATGCTGAAGAAGCTGAAAGCCCCGTTTTTGATCGTTGCAGCCGCTCTGGCTGTGTCTGCCTGTGGCGCGCCGATGCCTGTGTCGCGCGATGCCGCCTTTGACACGGCCCCCGTCATTGATTTCGCGACCCAGGATTGGGGCGTTGTCCGGTTGGACATCGTTGTGCCCGAAAGCCTGACCGTGTCCGAAGCCAACCGCATCAAACCGCGCGCCGACATCGTGTGGCGTGAAGACCCGCTTGGGGATCGCTACGATCAAGTGCGCGCCATCTTTGCCGAGGCTTTGGCCCCGGTGCTGACGCCCGAAACCGGCGCCGACCCTGTGATCGTGCAGATTGAGCTGGTCCGGTTCCACGCGGTCACCGAACGCGCCCGCTACACCATCGGCGGCGAGCATGAGATCGAGTTTATGCTGACCGTGTTCGAAGCCGAATCCGGCATGTCCATCAGCGGACCCCGCTTGGTTGACCTGACCTTCCGTGCTTACGGCGGTCAGGATGCGATCAACGCCGAGGCCCAGGGGATCACGCAGCGCGTGCGCATCATGGAACGCCTGGTCGATTGGGCCGAAAGCGAATTCCCGCGCGAACCCGACGTGCTGCTGGTCGCCAATATCTGACCTTCCAACCGCAGGCCCGGGGGGGTAGAGGGGACGCATGACTGCGTCCCCTTTCGCGTATCCGACCCTTCGCCTCAAACCCAAGGCCGATGCCAAGCGCATTCGGTTTGGACATCCGTGGGCGTGGTCCGACGACCTGGTGCTGGACCGGCGGTCGAAGAAGCTGCCCCTCGGGGGGCTGGCAGTTCTGGAAGATGCGGATCGGTCGCCTCTCGGGCTGGGGGTGGCCTCCGTGTCGGCGCGGATCGGTCTGCGTCTTTTGGATCGCAATCCGGACGCCGTGATCGACCAGGCGTGGTTTGAAACGCGCCTGCACGCAGCCCTGTCCCTTCGGGCGCAGATCTTCGACGCGCCGTTTTACCGTTTGGTCCATGCCGAGGGGGATTCCCTGCCGGGGCTGATTGTCGATCGGTTTGACGACGTTTTGGTTTTGCAGCCCAACGCGGTCTGGCTGGAGGAGCGGCTGGATATGCTGGTCGGGGCCCTCGTCGCGGTGACGGGGTGCGGCACGGTCATCAAGAACGGAAGCGGCCGCGCCCGCGCGGCCGAAGGCCTGCCGGACGAGATGGCCGTCCTGCGCGGCGCGGCGCCCGCCGGCCCGGTGCCCGTCCCGATGAACGGTGCGATCTATATGGCCGACGTGATGGGCGGGCAAAAAACCGGTCTGTTCTATGATCAACGACCCAATCACGCCTTTGCAGCGCGCCTTGCCAGCGGAAAATCCGTGCTGGACGTCTTCTCCCATGTGGGTGGGTTTGGACTGGCCGCCCTGGCCAATGGCGCCGACCATGCGCTGTGCGTCGATGCCTCGGCGCAGGCCCTTGCGTTGGCGGCTGCGGGCGCGACCGAAATGGGCGCGTCGGAGCGTCTGCACACCCGCCAAGGTGACGCGTTCGCGGTTCTGGAAGCCTTGCAGGCGGACGGTGCAACCTTTGACGTGGTGATCGCCGATCCCCCGGCCTTCGCACCGTCAAAGCAGGCGCTGAGCCAGGGATTGCGCGCCTACGAACGCGTGGCGCGCTTGGCGGCGTCGCGTGTCGCGCCGGGCGGTGTTTTGATGCTGTGCTCTTGTTCGCATGCCGCTGATCTTGGCAAGTTTCGGGCGGCCAGCCTGCGCGGCATTGGGCGCGCAGGGCGCGAGGCACGCCTGATTTACACCGGCTTTGCCGGGCCGGACCACCCGCAGCACCCGGCCTTGACGGAAACCGGATATCTCAAGGCTTTGGCCTTTCGCCTCGCGCCATGAGGGCGGTTCTCGATGCGTGCGTTCTTTATCCAACCGTTCTGCGGGAAATCCTGATCGGCGTCGCTGCGGATGGACAGTTTGAACCGGTCTGGTCTGACCGCTTGCTTGAAGAATGGGCGCGCACCGCCGAAAAGCGCGGTGGCCCGGCCGACGGGCTCATCGCGCGGGGTGCGATTGCGACGCTTTCGGCCCGCTTCCCATCTGCCACTACGCCCGAGGCCGGGCCGGACATCACCAACAGGCTGTGGTTGCCCGACACGGGCGACATTCACGTTCTGGCCACCGCGATCCAAGCGGAGGCGTCCACGATCGTCACCCTCAATCTGCGCGATTTTCCGATGCGAGAGTTGGAGGCGCATGGCGTGCGTGCCCTCCACCCGGATGTCTTGCTGACCGATCTCTGGCTTTCGGATCCCGACAGGGTCACAGACATCGTTGGCGCGGTGCACGACACGGCGCAATCCTTGTCCGGAGCGGCAATGCCCCTGCGTGCCCTGCTTAAACGCGCGCGCCTTCCCAGGCTTGGGAAGGCGTTGACACGCTAGGGTTTGGGCAGCTCGCGCGACCACCGTGCTTCAAGCGCTTCGATGGCCGCGATGCGGTCCGAGGTTTTGGGGTGGCTCATCAGCCAGGCTGGCATCCCATTGCCCCCGAGACCGCTGAGTTTCTCGAGCTTTTCGAACAGTGATTTCTGCGGCCCTGTGCCGATCCCGGCCTTGGTCAGCAACGCCGAGGCGTAGGCATCTGCCTCGTATTCGTCCTGCCGGCTCAAACGGGCGGCCAGAAGCGTGGCGACCAGATTGGCAATCCAAATGCCGACACCCGGGATCAGACGCCCGAGCACAGTGGCCAGCAGCACGCGAATGGCGTTCTGGCCCGAAAAATCGATCATGCGGCGGCGGGTGTGCCCCAAGGCCACGTGGCCCAGTTCATGGGCAATGACGCTGGCCATTTCCTCGGCGCTGACCTCGCCCAGGCGGTACTTGTTGTAAAGCCCGCGCGTCAGAAAGATGCGCCCGTCCGGCGCAGCCAAGCCGTTGACGACGTCGATCTCGTACAGGTTCACGCGAATGCGTTCGATGCCAAGCGCCTCGGCCATCCGGTCGGTCAGGCCTTTCAGGCGTGCGTCGACCAGTTCAGCGGATTTCGCGTCCAACTCTCGTTTCGTCCGCCAAGCCGAAAACTGATACATGGCAAGCGCATAGAGGATCGCCAGAAGGATCGGGGTAAACTTCAACATGACGCGGATATGGGGCGCGGTCCGGCGAAGGGCAATGGGCGCGCGACGAAAGGTGGCGTGACCCTAGCCCCAGGCCACCGGAACGGACAGAGGCCCACGGAAGGCCCATCCACCAAAGGGGGCCTCTCCGATCAGGCGCAGATCGGGAAACCGGTCGAACAGCATCGGAAGGGCAACATCCGCGATCAAGGCGCGCGAGGCTGCGGCCCCGGCACAAAAATGCGGACCGGCGCCAAAAGGGATCGCATGGCTTGTGTCCCGCCACGGGTCGAAGCGCTCGGGTGCATCGAACACGTCTTCGTCGCGGTTTGCGGACCCGTACATCAGAAAGACCCGCAGTCCGGGTTCGAAATCGTAGCCGTTGATGCGGTCGGCTTGCGCCACTTCACGCGGCGACATGCCGATGGGGCTGATCCAGCGCGCGTATTCCGAAAAAATGGCCGACCAGGACAACGAGCCCTGTTGCACGGCCGTGCGCACCTCCGGATGGCGCAGCACGGCCCAGGCCGCCCCGGCAATGGCATCGCGCGGTTCGTTCTGCCCGCCCGAAATGATCAGCTTCGTATTGGCCCGCAGGCGATCCAGCGCCAACCCCGCGCGGTCCATGACACTGAGTGCGGACGGGTTGGGTGCAGCGCGCAGCGCCGGCAAGATCGCGTCGATATGAGCGTCGATGGACGCTGTGCAGTCGTGGCACGTCGCTTCGACGTCGGGATCACCGGCGTAGTTCGCGCACCCATCGATCATCCCCTGGCTCACACGATCCATTTCGGTCGCCGTCATGTTCGTCAGCCCGGTGATAAGCTTGAGAGCTTCGCCCGAGACGGGCATGGCAAAATCTTCTACAAGATCGGCACGGCCCTTTGGCGCGAGCCGATCGAGTATCTGCGCGGTCTTCTCCTGAAACCTAGGCAGCCATTCCGTCCGCACGGTCTTGGGGCTGAGCGCCGGGAACAGCGCCCGACGTTCGGTCATGTGGGCCTCGCCGTCGCGGCGCATCAGGTTCTCGCCCATCAGCTTCGTCATCAATCCGTTCGGTTGGCGCGACGACATCACGTGGATGCGCTTTTCCTCCCGATGGATATCGGCGCGCTTGGTCAGCAGAACGGCCCCGCCAAGTTGCGGGACGCGCGCGATGGGGGTGTCCCGGCGCAGGCGCGCGAGGTCGGGGTAGGGGTCGTGCCAGAACGCCTTGGGGTCAATGTCGATGATCGGCGGTTGCATGCTGCATCCAGAGCGGGGACCGGACGTGCTGTCAATCCTGCCGCGCCCGCACGTTGCGCAGGCGTCGGACGACCAGCACGCCGAGGCCCACGGTAAACAGCCCGGCCACCAAGAAGCCGGACGCATTTCCAAGCACCGTCGCAAGGGCGTCAATGCGATCGGCAAACAGGACCCCGAGGCCCAGGTAGATGGAGACCCAAATCGCCTCGCCCGCCATGTCCCAAACGGTGAAGCGCGCCCAGGACAGACCGGTTCCACCCGCCACGAAATTCACGCTTGGCCCGAGTGGCGCGAACAGCCAGGTCGAAAAGAACACGCCAAGCCCGCCATGGGTGTCCACGGTCGCCTTGGCCTTGTCCAACACCCGCGCACGTGCGGGCGATTTTGCAATGCGGGGGAATACCACCGCGCCACCCTTGCGCCCAAGCCAATACCCCGTCTGGTCGCCCAGAACCGCGGCGGCCCAGACCGAGACCCAGACCGTCACAGCCGTCAAATCGCCTGACGCGATGAAGCCGCCCGCCGCAAGCATCACCAAAGAGGTCGGGATCGGGATCAAAAGGCACGACAGGTACGCGCAAAGCGCAACAACAATTGCCCCGTACTGCGAGACGAGGGACAGAGCCGTTTCGGTCATTCGGCAGCCGCCCTATGGGCCAGAATGGCCGCCTCGATCTGTGCGGCAAGCGTGGCAAGGTCTGTGCCGCGGTCCATCGCAATCTCTTCCAGTCGCGGCAAACGACCTTCGGGGCGCTCTAGCGCCAAGGCGCGGATGATAACATCGGGCGGCACCCGCCAGGACAGGGCAACATAGCGGGGGGTCATCCACCCGGCGATGGGTTGGTCGCTGTGCCGGGGATCCGACCAATAGATCGCGCCCAGGATCATGCGGGTCCCGAAAAACAGCGTCAGAGCCAGCGCCAGGACAAACCCCGTCATCAGCCAGGGGGCTTGCGCGAACGCCGCGCGCAATCTGCCGATCACCGGCCCAAGTCCCGCATGCCGCGGTCAATGCCTTCCAACGTCATCGGAACCATGCGCCCCTCAAAGATCTCCTGGATCATCTGGGTTGATTGGGTATAGCGCCAATACCGCTCGGGCGTGGGGTTGATCCACACATGGTCCGGCCATTGGGTGCGCGCGCGCTGCAGCCAGACCGATCCCGCCTCTTCATTCCAGTGTTCGTTCGCGCCGCCGGCCATGGCGACCTCGTAGGGGCTCATGGCGGCATCGCCAACGAAGATGCATTTGTAGTCCGACCCATAGGTGTTCATCACCTCGAAGGTCGGGATCTGCTCAGCCCATCTGCGCCGGTTGTCGCGCCAAACGGCTTCGTACAGGCAATTGTGGAAGTAATAGTATTCGAGGTGCTTGAACTCGGCCTTGGCGGCGGAAAACAACTCCTCAACGACCTTCACATGGTCGTCCATCGAACCGCCGACGTCGAGAAACAGGATCACCTTGACCGCGTTGCGCCGTTCCGGCCGCGTTTTCACGTCGAGATAGCCATGCTCGGCCGTTGCACGGATCGTGCCGTCGAGATCCAGTTCTTCGGCGGCCCCGTCGCGGGCCCATTGCCGCAAGCGCTTGAGCGCCACTTTGATGTTGCGTGTGCCAAGCTCGACATCACCGTCGAGGTTTCTGAATTCCCGCTTGTCCCACACCTTGGCGGCGCGGCGATGGCGCGAGCTGTCCTGCCCAATCCGGACGCCTTCGGGGTTGTACCCGTAGGCGCCAAACGGGCTGGTGCCTGCGGTCCCGATCCATTTGTTGCCACCCTGATGGCGGCCTTGTTGTTCGCGCAACCGGTCCCGCAACGTGTCCATCAGCTTGTCGAAGCCGCCCAAGGCCTCGATCTCGGCCCGTTCTTCTTCGGTCAGGTGCTTTTCGGCAAGCTTCTCCAGCCAATCGCGCGGGATCTCGGTGGCCTCAAGCACGTCCTCGGCGCTGATCTGCTCCAAGCCGCTGAAGGCATGGGCAAAGGCCTGATCGAACCGATCAAGATGCCGCTCATCCTTCACCATCGCGGTGCGGGCCAGATAGTAGAACCCGTCGATGTCATAGGTCACCAGGCCGCGCGAAACCCCTTCGAGGAAACTGAGGTACTCCCGCAGCGAGACCGGAATGCGCGCGCGGCGCAGGGTTTCAAAGAACGGAAGGAACATGACGTCACCCTAGGCCAGCCTGGCCCTCGTGGAAAGCGCAGAGAACGCGGATTTGCCGGCAAATCCAGACGGAAAAGCCGGCTTTTCCGTCGCGGTCAGCCACCGGTCGGCGCGGGGATGACCAACATGCCGAATGCACCGATCAGAAAGCCGATGATGCCGTAGATCGTCGCGTAGTGGAGAAGGTCCAGACGGTTGCCACCACGCCGCCGCGCACTCCAAAGCCCGAACAGAACGCCCAACCCGGCGCCAACGAAATTCAGCATGATCCCACCCGATGATCTTAGGGCGACAGGGCGGCCACTTCGGTCAGCCGCGCGCCCACGGCCGCATTAGCGCCGAACCCATAACGGCCCCATCCCAGACTGTCGAGCCGTACGCTGCGTGCCTCCGACGCGCGGCCCAGATCGTCCAGGGCCTCGGCCCGGATCATCAACAAGGTCGACAGCAGGGCCGCGTTCTGGGCGTCCGTCGCGGCACGGGCTGCTGTCTGGCTCAGCCGCAACGCTTCCTGCGGGCGGCCCGTGCTCAGCGCATAGGCGGCCAGTTGCATGTCCACATGGGCCGATTGGATGCCGCCCGGCGCGATGCGGTCGTAGATGTTGGCAGAGGCCAGGAACGCACTGATTGAGCGGTCCACGTCCTGCGCCAGCGACAGGCGACCAAGTGCAAAGTAGCTGAAGGCGAGGCGCCCATCCGTCATGCCGGAGCGGCGCGCGATGCTCACGGCCCGTTCGGCCGAGGCGATGCGCGCGGCGGCCCCGGTGCCCGGTCCAAGCGCCGTTTCGATTGCATCAATCCAGTCCCGCGGCGTGCGCACGAAACTGGCCGTGTCGGCAACCGATTGCCCGCGCGGGTTGATCCGTCTCAGAATGCCGGGAAGGGCCGCGCCGGCCTCGGCCCGGGACATGCCCGACCGCAACGCCGGATCATAGTAGGCCCGCAGTACCAGCATGTCGAAGCTGGTTAAAACGGCGTGAAGATTGTCGTCGTTGAAGACCGAGTCGGTCAGGCGATAGAGATCGTTGAGCGGTCCAAGGGCCTGGGCCACTTCTTCGTGCAAGCAGTCGCGAATTTCCTGCGGGCTGACATCGGATGGAATGAAGACGGCCACCTGTTCGCGGGTGGTCAGGGTCGTCCAATCCAGATCGCGGCTGGACCGCGCCTGCCGGAATTCCGCCCAGGAAGACACCCGCGGCACGACAAAACACGCTGCCTGGGGCACGCTGCGCTGCATCCGCGCCCGTGGCAGGGTTTCGATGAAGATCTGGGCCTCGGCCCCCGCGGGCACACGGCGGATGTCGATCCCGGCTTCCCGCCGCAACCGGTCGATCAAGCGGTCGAGGTCGTAGGTCAGGGACGCGGGTGCGCCGGCGGCAACCGTGATGGCGACCGGCCCCTCGAAGCGGCTGAGTTGCGGAATGCTGCGCCCGCTTTCCATTTCGAAGCTGAGATCCAGAATATCCTGCACGATCACCGCGTTGGACCGGCGGATCGGCGTTTGGCCGGGCACACCGAACCGGTTCATCGACGGCATGGACTGGGGCAGGGCGGCCATTCGGCGCTCCGGCACGTCTGGTGCAACCGTTGGCGTACAGGCCGTGATGGCAAACGCAGCAGCCAAGACGGCGGACATCTTGAAAAGGCGCTTCATGGAAAATCAGCTCCGAGAATACTTCATAAAATCTGTGGCGCTGGCGATGCGGTCATATAGGCGCCGCGCCGTGTCGTTAAAGGTTTGGGTGGTCCAATACACATTCGGCCGACCGGCCGCGTCGGCGTCGTCATACACCGTCTCGATCAGTTTTCGTCCAACACCCGATCCGCGCACCGACGGATCGGCATACAAATCCTGGAGGTACGTTACCGGCGCGTCCTGCCAGCAATGCGGGTGCACGATGACATGGACCAGACCGATCGCCTGCTGGTCGCGCATGGCAAGCCAGCCGAACATATCCGCCCGCGCCGGATCGACCAGCCGGGCGAAGGTCAGGTCAAACTGCGCCTGATCCCGAGATGTCTCGTAAAACGCCAAGTAGGCCGCCCAGAGCGGGGCCCATAGCGTTTGATCCCCATCCGAGATGGGGCGGATCGAAACCGTGCTGGTCATTGTGCGTGTGTATCCTGGGGTCTTCCCACCGCTCAGCGTTGCGGCGGATTATGGCAGGAATTGGGTAATAGGACAGGAAAAACCGGCTTTATGGGCACTGGGTTATTCTCAGTGCCTTGTTTTTATTTATAAAACCGAAACTGGAAATCGATTGTTTCGCAATTGGACGCGCGCTAGCGCTGCCCACGTGCCATGAAGGCCAAGCGCTCGAACAGGGCCACGTCCTGTTCGTTCTTAAGAAGGGCCCCGTGCAGTTTGGGCAATGCCGAGGCGCCGTCGCGCCGCAAGTCCTCGGGGTTGAGGTCTTCGGCCAGCAGCAACTTCAACCAATCCAGCACCTCCGAGGTCGACGGTTTCTTCTTCAAGCCCTGTTGTTCGCGGATCTCGTAGAATTGGGTCAGCGCGGTTGTCAGAAGGGCCTGCTTGATGCCGGGGAAGTGCACCTCGACGATCTGCTTCATCACGTCCATCTCTGGGAACCGGATGTAGTGAAAGAAGCACCGCCGCAAGAAGGCGTCGGGCAGCTCTTTCTCATTGTTGGAGGTGATGATGACGATGGGCCGGGTCTCGGCCCGCACCGTTTCGCCGGTTTCGTAGACAAAGAACTCCATCCGGTCGAGTTCCTGCAGCAGGTCGTTCGGAAACTCGATATCGGCCTTATCAATCTCGTCGATCAAGAGAACCGATTTACTCTCGGCCGCGAAGGCGTCCCACAGCTTGCCGCGCTTGATGTAGTTGCGGACATCGTTGACCCGTTCATCGCCCAGTTGGCTGTCGCGCAGGCGACTGACCGCGTCGTATTCATACAGGCCTTGTTGCGCACGTGTGGTGGATTTGATGTGCCATTCGATGATCGGCAGACCCAGGGAGGTTGCAACCTGGCGCGCCAACTCGGTCTTGCCGGTCCCGGGTTCTCCTTTGACAAGCAAGGGACGCTCTAGGGTCACGGCTGCGTTCACGGCCACTTTCAGGTCGTCCGTGGCGACGTAATCGGAAGAACCGTCAAACCGCATGCTGCACTCTCCTTGATCGGCCATTTGCTCGTCATAGCGACGTAGAGGCGCCGACGGGGACTGTCCAGCCGACATCGCGCGATTTCCGTTTTGGTTGAGCGGTCTAGACCGCGTTCAACCAGGCATCTCTTCTTTGGGCGTTCCCACGAAGGATTGATGGAATTACAGGCAGATGTCTCGAATTGCGGGTGACAATCCCTTTTGGCTCTTGTAAGTCGGCGCCGAGGGGCCGGATGCACGGATGACAGACCAACCACATGATGTGACCGGCGCCGCTGAGGGGAGCGACATGAAAGCCGAAGTCTTTTTGCCTGAAGACTATCGTCCCGCCGAGGACGAACCATTTATGAACGAACGCCAGGTGGAATATTTCCGCCGCAAGCTTCAAAACTGGAAATCCGAACTGCTGGAAGACAGCCGCGGCACCGTCGCGGGCCTGCAGGACGGAACCCGCAACATCCCTGACGTCGCAGACCGCGCGTCCGAGGAAACGGACCGGGCGCTGGAACTGCGCACCCGGGACCGGCAGCGCAAGCTGATTGCCAAGATCGACAGCGCGCTGCGCCGAATCGAAGAAGGCGAATACGGCTACTGCGAAGTGACGGGGGAACCGATCTCGCTGAAGCGTCTTGATGCCCGCCCGATCGCGACGATGAGCTTGGAGGCGCAGGAGCGCCACGAGCGTCGCGAAAAGGTCCATCGCGACGACTGACCGCGCGGCACGATCCAGATGAACAGGCTAAAGGGCACCTTCGGGTGCCCTTTGGTTTGCAGGGAACATGGAATGCTGATCGGAAAGCAGATCACGGTCATTGGGGGCGGCATCGGTGGGTTGGCCGCGGCGCTCGCCTGTGCGCAGCGCGGGGCGCAGGTCACCGTCTTGGAACAGGCCGCGGCCCTGACCGAGGTCGGCGCCGGCATTCAGGTCAGCCCCAACGGGTGGCGCGTGCTGGAGGCGTTGGGCGTCGCCCAAGACCTCGCGGCCCGCAGTCCGCGGGCACGGGCCGTTCGCCTGCGGGATTTCCGCCGGGGGGCGGAGGTGTTCACCCTGCCGCTGAGCGATCCGCGCATGCCCTATCATTTCGTGCACAGGGCCGACCTGATTGATGTTCTCGCGCCCGCGGCGCAGCAGGCCGGTGTCGAGCTGCGCCTGGGCACGCCGGTGTCCGGGGTCACCCCTGACGGGGGGGCGGTCGATCTGGCGTTCACCGATGGCCGAGTGGAGCGGCATGGTCTGACCATCGCGGCGGATGGCGTGCGCTCGGTATCGCGTGCGGTGCTCAACCCGACGTCCAAAGCCTATTTCACCGGCCAGGTTGCCTGGCGCTGCACGATCCCGTCCGACACGGCGCTGCCAGACGAAGCCCATGTGTTCATGGGGCCGTGTCGGCACCTTGTCCGCTATCCCTTGCGGGACGGAAAGACGATCAACGTCGTTGCGGTGCAGGAACGGGATCAATGGGCGGCAGAAGGCTGGCATCACCGGGATGATCCCGAAAACCTGCGCCGCGCCTTTGTCGATTTCTGCCCCGAGGTGCGCGCATTGTTGGACAAGGCCGACGATGTGCATCTGTGGGGCCTGTTCCGCCACCCGGTCGCCGAGGACTGGCACGCCGACGCTTTGGCGCTGCTTGGGGATGCCGCGCATCCGACCCTGCCGTTCATGGCGCAAGGTGCGAATATGGCCTTGGAGGACGCATGGGTCCTGGCCCAGTCCCTGGCGGCGGAGGCCAGTGTCCCGCACGCCCTCGCGCGGTATCAGGCCGAACGGCGGCCGCGTGCGATGCGGATCGTTCAGGCCGCCGAAGACAACGCGAAAAACTACCATCTGCCGCCTGGGCCGTATCGGCTTGCCGCCCATACCGCCCTGCGCGCGGCGGCCCGGTTTGCGCCTCATGCGGTGACGCGGCGGTTCGATTGGATTTACCGGTTCGACGCGACCCAACCCTGAATTTGGCCTGTGTCGCACGGATCGGTCAGCCTGCGTTTCTGCTGGTTGGGGTGCAAATCAGCGCCTCTGCATGCCGGTCACGCCGGGCCGCAATTTTTCTCTGAAAAATTGCCCCCGGTCGGCGCGCGCAGCGCGGCGAAACCCGGTCAGTCCAGGTTGTAGGATGGCAGGCGATGGAAGGCGTCGCGCAGGGCTTCGCCCCATCCGGACGAGATCATCTCGAAGAACGCGTCGTCCCGCTCGATGCGCCGGCGCAGACCGGTCTCGAAACTGTCGGCCTCGTAGAGGTGCATGTCCAAGGGCAAGCCCACTGACAGGTTGGCCTTGATCGTCGAATCAAAGCTCACCATCAGCAACTTGGCCGCGTCCTCAAAGCTCATGTCGGCATCGTAGGCGCGCACGAGGATCGGTTTGCCGTATTTCGTTTCGCCAATCTGGAAGAAGGGCGTGTCTTCCGAGGCCTTGACGAAATTGCCTTCCGGATAGATCATGAAGAGGCGCGGTTCCCCGCCCCGCACCTGGCCGCCCACGATCAGGGTCGCGGAAAAGGCGCTTTCGGCACTTGGGCCATCTTCACCGGCCTGGTCGGAAATCACTTCGCGCAAAGTCTCCCCAACGAGGCGCGCCACCTGAAACATGGACGGCGCCTCCATGATCGAAGGCTGGCCCCGTTCATCTGCCGGTTTCGCGCGTTCGTTCAGGAGGCTCACAACCGCTTGCGTCGTCGCCAGGTTGCCGGCGGTCATGACGGTGATCGAACGTTCGCCCTCGGCCTCCCAGACGAACATTTTCCGGAATACGCTGATGTTGTCGACGCCCGCGTTGGTGCGGGTGTCGGACATCATCACCAGCCCGCGGTTCAACTTGAGCCCCACGCAATAGGTCATGTCCCGCCGCGTCCCTTGTCCCTTGTCCTGCCCCTGGCAGGCTTATTGCTGCTGCACCTGAATGTCGATGGCCATCGCTTCGCCGCCCTGGCCAAAGCGCAGGCCCGACACCGGCGCGGCCTCCCTGTAATCCAGGCCCGTCGCCACACGGACATAGCGCGTGTCGGGGGAAATGCCGTTCGAGACGTCGAAGCCGACCCATCCAAGCGGATCGACTTGCACCTCGGCCCAGGCGTGGCTTGCATCCTGATGCACCCGATCTTCCATCATCAGATAGCCAGACACATAGCGCGCCGGATACCCCATCGACCGCGCGGCGGCCACGAAGATATGGGCGTGATCCTGGCACACGCCACAGCCATGTTCGATCGCTTCTTCGGCGCTTGTGGTGGCATGCGTCGTTCCGATTTCGTACGGCACCTCGGCCAGAATGCGTTCTGACAAGGCGTGCAGCCGCGGGATGTCCTCGGCCACTTCATCCTTGAGGCCTTTCGCCAGGCGCCGAACCTGCGGGCCAGCCCGCGTCAGATCGGTTGAGGTCTGAAAGAACCACAGTGGGGCAAAGCCGCCATGTTTGCCAACCACACCGGACAGATCGGCTGTTTCAACTGTGCCTTCGCAATGCACAACGATCGAGGTCGCGGCAGGATCAAAGGAAATCAGCGACACCCGATTCTGGTGGTGGTCGGTGAACTCTGTCTGTGCTTCGCCGCCTTCGATGGTCATCGACCATTCGGTCACGGTCTGGCCAGCCCGGCTTTTCGGGATCAGGCGCAATTGCTGCAACCCGTAGGCTGGCGGGTGGTCAAAGTGATAGGTCGTGGTGTGCAGGATCTTCAGCTTCATCGCATCACCCCAGGAACCGGAAATCGCGCTCGATCTGCGCGCCCAACCGGGACGTGTCGGTCAGGAAATCCGTGATGAATTCGTGCAACCCGTCCTCGAACACCCGTTCAATCGTGCCCGTGTTCAGGCGCGACTTCAGAACATCCGTCTGATCATGCGACGGGTGTCGCGTGCCATAGACGGTCTCCAGGTAGGTCATGTTGGTGGCGATCTTGCTCATCGAGAAGGCCAGACTGCGCGGCATACGGCCATCGAAGATCAGGAAATCCGCAATCCCCATCGGGCTGGCGTCGCCTTGCGTGATCCAACGATAGGCCCGTTGGCCCGCGACGGAGCGCAGGATCGTTTCCCATTGCACATTGTCGAGGCTCGATCCGATCTGACTGACCGATGGCAGCAGAACGTAGTATTTCACATCCAGAATACGGGCCGTGTTGTCAGCCCGTTCCAGGAATGTCCCCAGGCGGCAGAAATCGAACACGTCGTTGCGCAGCATCGTGCCATGCATCGCCCCGCGCACGAGTGCCGATTGTTGGCGCACCGTGGCCAGAACCTCGGGCAGGTCGCGGGTCGAGACCGGCCGCTGCAACGCCTGTTTGAGGATCATGTAGGTGTCGTTCACGGCCTCCCAGACTTCGCGCGTGATCGCCGTCCGGACGAGGCGCGCGTTCTGCCGCGCGGCGGCGATGGCGGACATGACCGATGACGGGTTCGAGGTGTCGCGCAGCAAGAAGTCGATCGCTTTTGCGGCTTCGAGCGTCTCGTGCTTCTGGTGATACAGATGCGCCACGGCCGCGGTCTGCAGCACGCTTTGCCATTCGTCGTCGTCGCCCATGGGGCGGGTCAGACCGATCCGGAACCCGGCCTCGATCAGGCGGGCCGTGTTTTCCGAGCGTTCGAGGTAGCGGAACATCCAGAACAGCCCGCCAGCGGTTTTGCCGAGCATCCTGTTATTCCTCCAATACCCAAGTGTCTTTTGTGCCACCGCCCTGGCTGGAATTCACGACCAGCGACCCGCGTTTGAGCGCCACCCGTGTCAGGCCCCCTGGCGTGATGGTGATCTTGTCCGGTGACACCTGGACGAAGGGGCGCAGATCGACATGCCGCGGGGCCAGGCCACGTTGCGTCAGGATGGGAACCGTCGACAGCGCCAGGGTGGGCTGCGCGATGTAGTTGCCGGGCTTGGCCTGCAGCTTCGCCTTGAACGCCGCCAGTTCCTTTTTCGACGCCGCCGGCCCAACCAGCATGCCGTAGCCGCCCGACCCGTGTACTTCTTTCACCACCAGCTCACTGAGGTGATCCAATACGTAGGACAGGGCGTCCGGTTCGGAACAGCGCCAGGTCGGTACATTCTTTAGGATCGCCTTCTCGCCCGTGTAAAACTCCACGATATCCGGCATGTAGCTGTAGATCGCCTTATCGTCCGAGATCCCGGTTCCGGGCGCATTGGCTATGGTGATCCCCCCTGCGCGATAGACATCCATGATGCCCGGCACGCCCAACATGCTGTCGGGATTGAAGTTCAGCGGATCGAGATAGTCGTCGTCGACGCGGCGGTACAACACGTCGATGGGTTTGTACCCTTGGGTCGTGCGCATCGCGATTTTGCCGTCGACCACCCGAAGGTCACTGCCCTCGACCAGTTCGACACCCATATGATCGGCGAGGAACGCGTGTTCGAAATAGGCCGAGTTGTGAATGCCCGGCGTCAGAATGGCCACGGTGCACTCGCTGGAACAATTGCGCGGCGCACAGGCCGCAAGCGACCGGCGCAGGCTGATCGGATAGTTCTGGACAGGCTGCACTTTCACGCGGCTGAACAGCTCAGGGAACATCTGCAACATCGTTTCGCGGTTTTCGAGCATGTAGCTCACCCCGGAGGGGGTCCGCGCATTGTCTTCCAGAACGTAGAAATCATCCTCGCCCGTACGGACCAGATCGACCCCAACGATATGCGTGTAGACATTGCCCGGAGGCGCCATGCCGATCATCTGCGGCAGGAACGCATCGTTCTTGGCGATCAGGTCGACCGGGACGCGTCCGGCCCGCAAAATTTCCTGGCGGTGGTAGATGTCATAGAGAAACGCGTTGATGGCGCGCACGCGCTGCTCGATGCCCTTGGTCAGTTTCGCCCATTCCCGCGCCGAGATAATCCGCGGCACGATGTCAAAGGGGATCAAGCGTTCGTCGGCCTCGGCCTGGCCATACACGTTGAAGGTGATGCCCGTGCGCCGGAAAAACCGCTCTGCCTCGGTGGATTTCTTCCGAAGCTCGCGCAGGTCTTCGTTGTCGAACCAAGCGCGGTAGGGTTGATAAGGTGCGCGGGGCGTTTCGCCCCGGCCGGACATTTCGTCGAAAAACGGCGGTGTGTCGGTCATGATCTTATCGTTAACAGCCTTTGTTCGAGGCTGCAAAACCAGACCGAAAATGCCAGTGGTTCAAGGGTTTTGCCGAGATTGCAAACCACGGCCGTTCAAAAATTAGGCGATATGCCTAATTTTCCATCCAAATCGTAACGGGCCCGTCATTGACGAGGCTGACCGCCATGTCCGCGCCGAATTCACCGGTCTCAACCGCGATCCCAAGGGCGCGCAGCGCCTCGGCGAAGTGCAGGTAAAGACGCTCGCCCTCCGCGGGTGGGGCGGCCGTTGAAAAGCCCGGTCGATTGCCACGTGACGTGTCGGCGGCCAAGGTGAACTGACTGACAACAAGGGCGCTTCCGCCGGTGTCGAGCAGGGACCGGTTCATCTTGCCTGCGTCATCCTTGAAAATGCGCAGCTTCGCGATTTTTTGCGCCAGGGCGCTTCCTTCGGATTCGGTATCGCCTTGCATGGCGCACACCAGGATCAGCACGCCGGGGCCGGACTGGCCAATCAGGTTGCCGTCGACCTCGACGCGCGCGTCGCGGATGCGCTGGATCAGTGCTCTCACGCCAGTTCGTCCCGACGCGGCGGGTTTGCGCCGGCTCGTGACACGGTCACGGCGGCGGCACGGGCCCCAAGATCAAGCGCCCGTTCCAGCGACGCGGGCGCCAGTGCCGCCAAACCGGCTTTGTTCAAGGCGTCCTCGTCCTCGAGGCCTGCAAGAAATCCGCCGTTGAATGTGTCACCGGCCCCGACCGTATCGACCACGTCAACGCGCGGCGCGGCGGTATGCACCGGGGCGTCGCCACCAAAACCGGTCACGCCGTCGGCCCCTTGGGTCACCAGAACAAGGTTTGGTCCCTTCCCGGACATCGCGGCCGCCATGTCTTCGATCGTCCCGTCACCCATGAGCCACGCCAGGTCTTCATCGGAGACCTTCACGATGTCCGAGGCGGCGAGGATTCGATCCAACCGGGCGCGGTACCGCGCTTCATCCGCGACAAAGCCCGGGCGGATGTTGGGGTCACACATGACCAGCTTGCCGGCGGCCGCGGCGCGTTCCGCCAAGAGGGCGTAGGCTTCGGCACAGGGTTCGACGGCAAGGCTGATGCCGCCAACAAAGACGGCTTCGATGCTGTCGTCCAAAGCGGGCAGATCGGCGATCCCCACCAGCCGTCCGGCGGTGTTTTCGTCGTAAAAGGCATAGCTCGCCTGACCATCCGTAAGGGTGACAAAGGCCAGGGTGGTCGGTCGATCCGACCATGAGATCCACCGCCCATCAATCCCGTTTGCGCGCATCACGCCTTCGAGTCTCTGCCCGAACAGATCGGTCGACAGCCCCGTGAAGAACCCGGTTGGGAGGGCCAGTCGGGCCGCCGCGACGGCGGTGTTGAACACGGCCCCGCCCGGGTAGGGCGCAAAGCACGCTTCACCGGCCTCGGATTGGCGCGGCAACATATCAATGAGCGCTTCTCCGGCGCAAAGTAGCATGGGTCGGTCTCCGATCGGAAAGTCGAGTGCGGTGTTAGCCGCCTTCGCTGGCCACCACAATCACACCGATCACGATCAATGCAAGCAGGATGGCAAAGGCGATCTTGATCCAGGAATAGGGGCGCTCGCCCTGAACCTTGCCGGATTGGCCGTTCACGACAAACCGGTAGGTCTTGTCGCGATACTTGTAGGCGGCCATCCACACGGGAAGCAGGATGTGTTTGAAGGTCACATCCGACACCCGCGTCTGCATTTCCAGGATGCGCTGTTCGTCGCCGCCGATATCGCGGCGGATGTCCTGACGGATCTGGTCGGCCATAATCTCCTTGGCTTCGTCGAGGCCGTCATCCAGTTCGACCGTGTAGCCTTCGGCCCGGAACCCGGACAGAAATTCGGGCCGGTAGCCATCCAGCTGGCTCAGATCCCACGGCTGCAACCGATCGGTGTAGCTTTTGGGCAGGCTGCGGGAGGCCAGGACCAGCACGTCATCGAAGAACCGTGCGACGCGTCCACGCTGGGGCGACCACCGAATGCGCCGCTCGCGCCGCGAGTTTCCGTCGCCATCCTTGACGGTCACGTAATACGCATCCCCGCGCTGGCCGCGATATTGGGTGGCGGTGTCGGCATCGTAGGTCCAGTAGGGGACATAGATGCCGTCCATCTTCCGGCCCTTCTTGGCGTATTCCTTCAACCCATTCGGCGCGAACCACAGGCGACCAAGCCAGGAGTTCATGGCCTCATGGGCGTCGCGTTCCGTCATCTGGAAGGGGACAACGCCCTTGGGCTTGATATGGCGGTGCGTGCCTGTGTCCGTCACGACCGGTGTCGCGCAGAACGGGCATTCCTTGGCGTGCACCTCGGGTTGGAATTCGACCTGCGCGCCGCAGTTGGGGCATTGGCTGACGCGGGTTTCTTCCATCTCCTGTTCTGGCAATTGGGCGGCGATGGCCGCGTCGTAGTCCAGTTCGACCAACTCGGACGGCGTGCCGCTCCACGGGCCGTCATCCGCTTCCTCGGGTTCGACACTGCGTTCATTGCCGCAGTGATCGCAGACCAAATGGTCCCCGCCGGGGGCAAACCGCATGTCGGCCCCGCAATTGTCACACGGAAAGCGATGTTCATCCTCGGGCGCAGTGCGGTCGAGGGGATTTTCGTCGGTGTCGGTCATGGCGGGGCCCTTGGCGCGTCGTGCTTGGCTGTGGTCGGTCCGGTCCGAAAGGGCGCGCCACCGGTTTCAGTGCGCGCCCTGTGCTGAATGCGGTTAGCCCGCGGGCGGCGGGGGCGGCGGAGGCGGCGGCATGACCGTGAAGAGCTGCGCCAACTCGGTCACGTCTTCGGCCTTCATCCAGCCATCTTGCCCTTGGGTCCAGACCAGCGTTTCGCGGGTGAGGCTGCCATCGGTCACCATCCGCCCAAGAGCGGCTTTCGAGAATGGCCCTTTAGTCGCGCCGTTTTCGGCAATGTGCCACACATGTTCGACGGGCGGCGGCGGTGGCGCAGCGGCGGCAGGGGCTGCCTGGGCCTGGGGCTGAGCGCCCCAAGGCCCGCCCATCGTGTTCGCCATCTGGTTGGCCATTGCCATACCCATGCCCATCCCGAGGCCCGCGCCCATGCCGCCATCGCCGCCGGGGTTTTCGGCCGCGGCACGCATGGCTTCTGCGGTCTGGAATTGCTGATAGCGGTTCAGATCGCCAACGACCCCCATCGAGGTGCGCTTGTCCAATGCCTCCTCCACTGCGGGCGGAAGCGAGATGTTTTCGATATACAATTCGGGCAATGTCAGGCCGTATTGCGCGATCGTTTCGGAAATCCGCGTGGCGATCAGCTTGCCGAATTCACCTGTGTTGCCCGCCATGTCGAGCACCGGCACACCCGACCCCGCGACGGTCTGGCTGAATTGCTGCACGATGATGTTGCGGATCTGGAACGTCACCTCGTCGGTGGTGAACTCACCGTCGGTGCCGACGATCTCGGTCATGAACTTGCCGGCGTCGGCGACCTTGACCGTGTACGTGCCGAAGGCGCGAATCCGCGTTGGCCCAAACTCCGGGTCGCGCAGCATGATCGGGTTTTTCGTGCCCCACTTCAGGTCGGTGAAGCGGTTCGTGTTGACGAAGTAGATCTCGGATTTGAACGGCGATTTGAACCCGTGATCCCAATGCTGCAACGATGTCATGATCGGCATGTTGTTGGTCTCAAGCATGTAGAGACCGGGCGTGAAGATGTCCGCCAGCTGTCCTTCATGGATGAACACGGCCGTTTGACCTTCGCGCACCGTCAGCTTGGCGCCATACTTGATCTCGTGTCCGTACCGCTCGAACCGGTAGACCATCGTGTCGCGTGTATCATCCGTCCACTCGATGACGTCGATGAACTGGCCAGAGAGAAAATCAAAGATTGGCATGGTCTTGGTCCAATTGTTGTTGGCACGTATGCAGCAAGTGTATGCGGGGATGCCCTATCGGGCTACAGGGAAATCGCGTGGCTCTTTCCCGCCTGGGACGGGGCCGCACACTGGGGGCAGCCCCGACCGTCGCGGATCAGTACAGCACGAGGTGCGCTTCGCAGAATTCGCCCGCCGAATAGGTGCCAATCCAGAAATCGAACTGGCCGTCGCTGGCGACCACTTCCATCCAGGGCATCAGGTCGCCCGAGCTGTCGTCGTCGTAATACCACGATCCGTCCGGCGCATGCGCCAACAGAACGGTATCGCAGCCGGGGCTGTCGACCGACACCTGGATCGGGCCGGAGATGCCACTCATGGTGATCGAAAAATCCGGGTTCTCAATCACATGGCCGCCCGCATAGCCGCATTGCGATAGGTCCTGATCGCCGCCGGCAATCACCTCGACACGGTACGGGTCTTCACCAAGATCCGCCTCGGAAATCGACAGGGCCGTTACACCGCTGCCGGGCACGGGGCAGGCAAAGGCGGCCATGGGAGACACGGCGAGCGCCAGGGCGGCAAGGGTCGTTTTACGCATTCTATTGGGTTCCTTTTGGTGGGGTGCGTTTGGGTGTGTGCGGGGCGCCCTAACTGGGCCCTCCCAAAAACTCTTCCGAGATTTGCCGGACGGTCGCGCGCGCGTCTTCCGGCGTCATGCCAACCTGCAACCGGTCGTCATACAGCATGCGCGGCAGCAATTCGTCATGGGGCGTCAGCAGCGCGAACTCGTCGTCATCGTTGAAGATGGAGGGGCGCGCCGCCGGGCTGTCGTTGGGCAATCCGAGGCCTTGGGCAATTTCCTCATGCACGCAGGAGCGCCGCAAAAGATCCGGATGTTCGTCGCGAATGATCGCGATCGCGGCCACGTAGACCGGTGCGGCCCCACTTTCCGAGAAGGAATAGACCGCGCAGAACACCGACCGCGGCATCTCTTCGATTTCGCGTACGGTTGCATCGCTGACCGCTGGCAGCACCTCGCGAATACGGGGCCCGAGGGATTGCTGATCGTCCCGGTCCACATAGAACACATGGAAGTTGCCATTGGCCGTGACCATGCGGATCGGATGATCGGTGACGCGGGCCAGGCGGCCGGCATAGGTGCTAAGCACCGACCGGTCTTCGGCTTGCTGCGCGGGTTCGACGCTGGCGCCGAAATGCGGTTGAATGCGCACCGGCGCGCGCCAACGCCGCAAGGTCGACGGGGTTTGCTGCGCCACGAAGCGCCCGCCGGACAAGGCGTATTCGTCAAACAGCGCGATCCGCTCGAAATTGGCCGCCAGTGTGCGCGGGGTGAACGGTGCATCCGTTTGCCCCCCGTCCGTGCGCAGCAACCCATCGCGCACCAACCGCGCCTCGACCCCCCGGTAGTAGCGCGCGAACGCCAAGCTTTGCGCAGACGGCGGGGCCGCTTCGCGCTGCTCGGGCCGTGGCGAGACCGTGGGGGCAGGGGACGCGACGCAACCAGCCAGAGCCAGCAGCGCCACGGCCAACGCCCCTTTGGAGATCAGGGGGCGGACCATCGGGTTTAGCCTTGGGGCGCCGCCGGTGGCGTTTCAGGGTCGGGGCGCGGGGCCGAGGCCGACGCCAGCGTATCGCGCAACTCCGCTTCCATTTTCTGCATCTCGGCTTCTGCTTCGGCGCGGCGGCGCTTGCCCTCATCCGCGATCTCCAGGCTTTCCTGGATGGTCGCGATCAGTTCGGCATTCGCAGCCTTGACGGCTTCGATATCAAAGACGCCGCGTTCCATTTCCTCGCGCACCATCTTGTTCGACTCGCGCAGGTTCGCGGCGTTCTGGGTCAGAAGTTCGTTGGTCAGATCGGTGGCATCCCGCACCGCCTTGGCGGCCTCGGTCGACCGTTGAATGGCCAGCGCCTGCGCCAACTGGGTTTCCCACAGCGGGACTGTGTTGACCAAGGTCGAGTTGATCTTGGTGACCAGCGACTTGTCGTTCTCCTGCACGAGGCGGATCGAAGGGAGCGATTGCATCGTGACCTGCCGCGTCAGCTTCAGATCATGCACCCGGCAATCCAGATCGTCGCGCGCGGCCCGCAGGTCGCGCAATTCCTGCGCCTTGATCACCTGATCGGCCTCGGGCGCGGCATCAACTTCGGCGGCCTTGGCGGGGATTTCTTCCTCGTCGAGTTGGCGCAGCTTTTCTTCTCCCGCGGCGATGTAGAGCGCGAGTTCGTCGTAAAATTCCAGTGTCTTTTCATACAGTTTGTCGAGGGACTTGATGTCCTTCATCAACGTATGTTCATGCGCCAGGAGGTTGTCCGTGATCTTGTCGATCTGGCCCTGAACGTCTTCGTACTTTGCGATGAAGTCATGCACGGGCGTGGCTTTGCCGAACAGCCGCTCCCACCAGGACCGCTTGCGGTTGGGGTCGAGTTCATCGACCGAAAAGCCGCGAATGGTTCCAACGATTTCGCGCAGGCTGTCGCCGGCGGGGCCGACATCCTTGTTCTTCACGCCCTGCAGCATGGCTTGGCTGATCTGCTGCAACTCCGCCTGCGCGGCCGAGCCGAAGGTCACGATCGAATTGGTGTCGCCCATGTCGATCTCTGCAACCCGGGCGGTGATTTGCTCGGCCGTTGGCGCGTCGGCGTCGGGGAGGGGCACCAGATCGGCGCTCGGTTCCAGCAAGACGACGGCGTTCAACTCGTCGACAAGCTTGGCGGCTTCGGCGGCTTGTTTTTGGATTTCGTTTGTCATGACGTCGTCCTTATCCCTGAATGTGCAAGTTTTCCTGTTTGAGACGGTCCTGCAGGACCTCGATTTCCACATCGAAATTCGTGCGGTCATCGGTCAGCATCGCGGCGTTGCGCTTTGCAAAATTGGTTTCGAGATCGTCGAGGAAAGCCATGTAGTCGGCCCGGATTTGCGGGTCGCGATTGCGGCCATAGAGGTCTGCGAATTGGATGGTCGCGTCGCGGGCGCCCTGCAAATATACCCCGAGATAACGCCGGGCGGGCGTCAGGTCGCGGGGATCTTCCTCCACTTGGCGGAACATCTGGCGCACAGTCATCTCGAACCCGTCAACCCGGCTTTCAAGTTGCCGGTCGCGGGCGCGTTTGATGGCGTCTGTCATCTGCTCCAGAACGCGCTCGGCTTCGTCGATCTTGCGTGCGATCCGCTCGGTCTGAAGGCGGTCAGCCCCTTCGAGGCCCTTGTCTTTCATCGGATCCAGCCCGAAGGAAAACAGGTGAAGGCCAGCGGCCAGAACACCGACGACCACCGCTGGCGCAATGGCCCATTGTCCCCCAAAGACCAAGGCCCCCACGCCCAGACCGGTCAGAACCGAGCCGAAGAGCTTGCGCGGGATCGCGGGGCGGCGGGCAACCTTGCGTTCGTCGAAGGCATCTTCTGCGCGCACCCCATCACGGGTGAGCCACGCGGCCAGCAACAAAAGGGCCGCGCCGCCCAGATCGGTTGCCATGACCGCAACGGGCTGAAACAGCGCCGTGGTCAGAACCAGCAGCGGCAGGATGAACAGGATGTTGATCTTGGCGCCGTGTCGCATGGGTTTGCGGCCCTTGAAACTGGGCACCTCCATGCGTTCGGCCGTCACCGTCTCCCGGGTGGTCGGATCGGGGCGTGTGCCGGTTGGGCTATGTTCTCCACCGTAGCGTTTCGACATGGATCAAAGCACCCCGAACCCGCCGAAGATGGCGCCAAGAATAACCAGGCTGAGCGCGAAGAAGGCCACGCCTTGCAGAAAACTCGAACTCATGTCGCACCCATCCAGAACCCCATCGCAGGCAAGACGTTAGGCAAGTTTGTTAACAAAAACCAGACAAAGCCAAGGTTTGGCGCGGTTTCTTGCCTGTCCATCGCCGCGCCCCATGCAGATCAGTGTTCGCGGCCTGTGTCACAAGGGGGAAACCCCGCACTTGCCTCCCCTATTTTTGGCGAAACAGGCGATCCTGTTCCGATTTGCTGCGAAAACCCTGGCGTTTCTCGATCGCCAGGTTGCGCCCTTTGTCGACGCCTGCGCGCGCCGCCACGGCATCCAGCCAGCGGGCCATGTTGGGTTTGTCGTCCAAGGTTTGCTGTTGTCCCTCCCAGAGCGAGGCCCATGGAAAGATCGCCATATCCGCGATGGAAAAGAAATCACCCGCGACAAACGCCGTCTCGGCCAACCGACGATCCAGAACGCCGTAGAGGCGCCCGGTTTCGTTGCGGTACCTGTCCTTGGCATAGGGCAGGTCGTTGGGCGGATCCATTTGGGGCGCATATTTCAAGAAATGATGGGCCTGACCGGCCATTGGGCCGACGCCACCCATCTGCCACATCAACCATTGATCGACGGCAATACGGTCACGCTCGGTGTCCCCGTAGAAGCGGCCCGTTTTCCGGGCGAGGTATTGAAGGATCGCACCGGACTCGAAGATGGAAATCGGCGCGCCATCCGGCCCGTCCGGGTCAATGATGGCTGGCATTCGGTTGTTGGGCGCGATGGCCAGGAACTCGGGCTTGAACTGATCCCCTGCGCCGATGTCGATGAGATTGAGATTGTAGGGCAGGCCCATTTCTTCCAACGCAATGCTGATTTTCCAGCCGTTGGGCGTGGGCCAATAGAATAGTTCGATTGTGTTCGCCATGGTCCGTCCTCTTGATCCCGGTCAGGATGTGGCAGACGGCGCGGCGCTGCAACCGCCTAGGATCGCACGCCGGACCAAAGGGCCGGGGGACGCGCGGTAGTGCGGGCGGACGGCGACGTCGTCGCAAGTCGGCGCGCCAGAAATGGCAAGAGCGCAGGGTCTTCCGGGTCGAGGATGCGCCGATAGAGTTTGAACATTCCGGGTTTCAGATAGGTCGACCAATGGCAAACCCGACCCGGGCCGCGCGTGGTCCGAACGCCCAACCGGGACAGTTCGGCGTGGTGCCGCGGGCAATCGATCCGCAAATCCACCCATCCCGGAACATCGCGCAGGCCGGCCGACAAGGCCCGGTCGCCGAACGTCGGGGCAGGGACGCACAGCCGGAAGAGCCCGTCGAACACGGCGTTTTCGCGGCTTGCGACGTTCAGCACGCGCGCATGCCGACCCGCGGGCGAGGTCATCGCCGCCAGCGCGGTCGCCCGGTATTCCGCGCCGGACAGCAGGATCATCGTGTCGACAAGACCGGCTGGCACGTCCGATAGCGCCGCCAGCGCGACCCGCGCCCCGAGTGAGTGCGCCATGACGTTCACCCTCACGTCTGGTCGCTTGACTGAAATGGCCCGGATCAAATGGGACATATGCTGGCCGATTTCGAACGCGCGATCCGCGACCTGGGGCAGGGGGCCGCGCGCGGGCCACCCGAAGGCGACACCAAGGACATCGTCGCGCCGGTCGAGGTGCAGATGGGTCGGCCAACTCAACGCTTTCCAGCACGCCCGTGGTTGAAACGACAGGATGTGGCTGTGGGGACAATGCACCGGATCGCCGGGTGCAAACCGCAGACCGTGCGTCAGCACCGTGACCCTGCGGATCGTCGTTTGTGCCTCCAGTGCGGCATAAAGGGCGTCCATGCCGGACAGCCCTGTCACACTGGCATTCACCTCAATCAGCCCCATGGCGTTGCCCCACCAGAGTTTGGGGGCCTTTTGCGGCGATTCCGCAACATTTAGGTAATGGTTGCGCAACACTTCTGTGACGCCCGGGGCGCAGTGCATCCATGTTCGCGGCAACTGGGCCTTGACGATCCGACCAGCGCGGCGTACCCCGACGCTCAGTGGCGATTTGTGAACCGGATTGCGGGCCACGTTAAATATTCCGCTAAAGAGGTCGAGGATCGTGACCCTCTTTGGGACGCCCCCGGCCATGAACGGCGCGGGGGTTTTTTCGTCCTCCGCCACAGGCTGAAGGAGACGGGGTATGAAAGACCTTACGCCCCAGAAACATCTGAAGAAACGCACGCGTGCGATCCATTCCGGAACCCGCCGCAGCCAGTATGGCGAAGTCAGCGAAGCGCTGTTTTTGACCCAAGGCTTTGTCTACGACACCGCCGAAGCAGCCGAAGCGCGCTTTATCGAGGCGGGCGACGACGAATACATCTATGCCCGATACGGCAATCCCACCGTGCGCATGTTCGAAGAACGGATCGCGGCGCTGGAAGGCGCGGAAGACGCGTTTGCCACTGCAAGCGGGATGGCGGCGGTCAGTGGTGCGCTGACCGCGATGCTGAAGGCCGGTGATCACGTGGTCGCGGCGCGGGCTCTGTTTGGCTCCTGCCTCTATGTTCTGGAAGACGTGCTCAGCCGCTTCGGGGTGGAGGTGAGTTTCGTGGACGGAACCGACCTTGATCAATGGAAGTCGGCGATCCGGGCGGACACGAAACTCGTGTTCTTCGAGTCCATTTCGAACCCGACCCTCGAGGTCATCGACATCGCCGCTGTCGCCGAGATGGCCCATGCGGCTGGTGCAACAGTCGTGGTGGACAACGTCTTCGCGACCCCCGTGTTCCAGGACACGTTCGGTCTGGGCGCTGATGTGGTGATCTACTCGGCCACCAAGCATATCGACGGGCAGGGGCGCTGCCTGGGCGGGGTGATCCTTGGGGACAAGACCTTCATTCGAAAAACGGTCGAGCCCTATATGAAGCACACCGGCGGCGCGATGTCCCCGTTCAACGCCTGGGTCTTGCTGAAGTCGCTGGAAACCGTCGATCTGCGGTGTCGCGCGCAGGCGCAAACGGCACAACATCTGGCCGACGGTCTGACCGGGCATGCGAAATTGTCCCGGGTCATCTTCCCCGGCCTTGCAGACCACCCGCAACATGCCTTGACCATGCGCCAGATGGCGGCGGGCGGCACGGTGATGGCGCTGGAATTGGACGGCGGCCAAGCCGAAGCGTTCCGCTTTCTCAACGCCCTCGAGATCATCACGATCTCGAACAATCTGGGCGATGCGAAATCCATCATCACGCATCCGGCGACCACCACGCATCAACGCCTCAGCGATGCACAGCGCGATGCGCTTGGCATTTCGCGCGGCCTTGTGCGGCTGTCGGTCGGTCTCGAAGATGCGGACGATCTGCTTGACGACATCCTGAGCGCGCTGGAGGCGGTATGAACGGCCTGCTTATTCGCCCCTATCGCAAAAAGGACGCGACGAAGCTGGCGCGTTTGTTTCACCGCGCTGTGCGCAAAGGAACGCAAGCGCACTACACCAAGAAAAAGCGCGACGCATGGTCCCCGGCTGTGCCCAAGGGCGATATCTGGGAAGAGCGCCTGTCGGTGCCGGACACGATTGTTGCCGAGCGGGAATGCGATATTGTCGGGTTCATGACGGTGAACCTGGAAAATGGATATCTCGATTTCGCCTATGTCGATCCCGATGTGATGGGGCAGGGCGTGGCCGAGGTGCTCTACGCGGTCGTGGAGGGGCGCGGCCGAGCCGCCGGATTGGACCGGCTGGAAACCGAGGCCAGCAAACTGGCCGAGCGCTTTTTTGAACGCCGCGGTTGGCGCGTTGTGGCGCACCAGACGGTCGAACGGCTCGGCGTCGACATCCCGAACGCGCGCATGGAAAAAGACCTGACCGCGCGGTCGGAGGCCGCCGCGTGAGCCGGTTTCTCGTCCTGCAGTTGCGCCCGGAGGACGAGGCCGCCGACGAAGAGTTCGGCGCGATGCTGGACCGCGGGGGATTGGCGGAACAGGACGTCCACCGCGTTCGCCTGGACCAAGGCCCGCTGCCGGGGCTTTCACTGGATGACTACGCTGGCATCATCGTCGGGGGTGGGCCCGGGTGCATCAGCGACCCGGTCGAGAAAAAGCTCCCGCTTGAAGCGCGGATTGAAGCCGATGTTCTCGGCCTGATGCCCGAGGTTTTGTCCCGCGATATGCCCTTCATGGGCTGCTGCTATGGCATGGGTATCCTGGGGCACACCCTCGGCGCTCGGGTCGCCAAGGGCCGATACGGGGAACCCATTGGTGGTGTCGATTGTGAAACCACCGAAGACGGCGCATCCGATCCATTGCTCGAGGGATTGCCGACTGCCTTTCGCGCGTTGGTCGGTCACAAGGAAGCGGTCGAGGAGTTGCCGGAGGGGGCCGTTCACCTCGTGCGATCCGGCCCGTGTCCGTTCCAGATGTTGCGGGCAAAGTCCAATGTCTACGCCACCCAGTTCCACCCGGAGGCCAAAGGCGAGAACTTCGCCAAGCGGATCGATATCTACAGCGACAGGGGTTATTTCGACCCGAAAGACGCCGAAGAATTGAAGGTCGCCTGCCTTGCCGAGGCCGTGACGGTGCCGGAACAATTCCTGGCCCGTTTCGTGGACCGTTACCGCCGCTAAGCCCCGGATTTTTGATCCAAATCGGCGCCTCTAGCGTAAAAAATCTGCATTGCAAGAATTGGAACGTCTCGCGAACGCCCCATATTCACGAAGCGCGACCGGACAGAGAGGGACGAGCATATGAACATCCACGTAACCGACGTGACCGAGACACCGACCCGAGCCGAAGCCGAAACCGCTTTGGCCCGCCTGAAGGCATGGATGGATGCGGCCAGTGACGCCGATATCGCGGCCTTGGAACCTCAGGTCGCCCGCTTGGTGAACGGTCTCGACTATCCCGAGTTCGACCGCGACTACCCGCAAGAGTTCCGCGTCGATGCCGCCTACAAAGCGTCGCTGCCCGATCTCCAGAACGGGCCGTCCTCCCTGATTAAGGGGGCAAACCGTGTCATTCAGCATGTGGGCATCTCGAATTTCCGCCTGCCGCTGCGCTATCACACGCGCGACAATGGCGACCTGACGTTGGAAACCTCGGTCACCGGCACTGTCAGCCTCGAGGCCGACAAGAAGGGCATCAACATGAGCCGCATCATGCGCTCGTTTTACGCCCACGCCGAAAAGACGTTCAGCTTCGAAGTGATCGAGGCTGCCTTGGATGACTACAAGGCCGACCTCGAAAGCTTCGATGCGCGTATCCAGATGCGCCTGAGCTTCCCGATGAAGGTGGACAGCCTGCGGTCGGGGCTGTCGGGTTATCAGTATTACGATATCGCGCTGGAACTGGTCGAACGGGACGGTGTCCGCCAGAAGATCGTGCATCTCGACTATGTCTATTCGTCGACCTGCCCGTGCTCGCTGGAACTGAGCGAACATGCCCGCGCCACGCGCAACCAGTTGGCCACGCCGCATTCGCAACGGTCGGTTGCGCGTCTGTCGGTCGAAGTGAATTCCGCGGCCGAGTGTCTGTGGTTCGAAGACCTGATCGACATGGCCCGTGCGGCGGTGCCGACCGAGACGCAGGTCATGGTTAAGCGCGAAGACGAGCAGGCGTTCGCAGAGCTGAACGCCGCCAACCCGATCTTTGTCGAAGATGCGGCCCGGTTGTTCGCAGAGCGCTTGCAGGCCGATGGCCGGATCGGAGATTTCCGTGTGATGGCCAGCCATCAGGAAAGCCTTCACAGCCACGACGCCGTCAGCGTCCTGACCGAAGGCCCGACTTTCGATCAGGCAAGCCTGGATCCGCAGACATTTGCGACCCTGATCCACCGCGGTTAACGCGCGGAAGACCTTGATTTTGCAGAATTGGGGCCGTGGCGTCATGCGCCGCGGCCCTTTGCATTTCTTGACATCGCCCGGGCAGGGGGCCAACGCTCCGCCCTATGTTTGATCTGCGCCCGGTTGGGTATGTCCTTGGCCTGCTGGTGACCGTCCTCGGGATCACCATGTGCCTGCCACTTCTGGCCGATGTGCTTGCGGGCAACGGCCATTGGGGCGCGTTTGCGGAATCGGCCGCCATCACTTCCATCATCGGTGTTCTGATGACGATCGCCTGTGCCAACGGGGTGACCAAAGGCCTGAGCATTCAACAGACGTTCCTGATGACGACGGGGGTCTGGTTGGTTCTGCCGATTTTCGGGGCCATTCCCTTTGTGCTCGGGGCCACGGATGCCCGGTTTGTCGATGCATTCTTCGAAGCGATGTCCGGCCTGACGACCACGGGATCCACTGTGTTCACGGGGCTGGATGGACTTCCGGAAGGCATCCTGCTGTGGCGGGGCCTGTTGCAGTGGTTCGGCGGGATCGGCATCATCGTTGTCGCCATGGCGTTCCTGCCGGAATTGCGGGTTGGCGGGATGCAGATCTTCCGCTCGGAAGGGTTTGATACCTTTGGGAAAATTCTTCCCCGCGCCACCGAGATCGCCAGCCGGATTTCGGTGATTTACCTCGCCCTGACGATCGCGGCCGCCCTGACCTATGCGGCGCTGGGGTTGAACGCGTTCGATGCGGTCGTTCACGCGATGACCACGATCGCCACCGGCGGCTTTGCAAACTACGACACATCTTTCGCGGATCTCGGGCGTGGGGTGGAGTATGCGGGCGTTGTGTTCATGTTGCTCGCCGCGCTGCCCTTCGTGCGTTACGTCCAGCTTCTGGCGGGAACTGCATCCCCGCTTTGGCGCGACAGCCAGATCCGCGCCTTTATGGCGACGGTGGCCATCCTGGCGGTTGGCATGGCGCTTTACCTGTCCATGGTCATGGGGTCGGATACGGAATTTGCGGTCCGCAAAGCGCTGTTCAACACGGTGTCGATCGTCACGGGCACGGGCTATGCCAGCGCGGACTACATGCAATGGGGGGCGGTCGCCGTCGTCGTGATGTTTTTTGCAGGCCTCATTGGCGGCTGCGCGGGCTCGACCTCCTGCTCGATCAAGGTGTTCCGATACCAGTTGCTGTTTGCGTCGGTTTCAACGCAGGTGCGCCGTCTCTATGCGCCCCATGGTATTTTCGAGCCACGCTACGAAGGGCGCCCCGTGGCAGATGACGTGGTGTCGTCCGTCATGGCCTTCTTCGCGCTGTTCTTTGTGACGCTTGGGGTGATTTCCGTGCTTCTCGCGCTGACCGGGCTCGACGTGATCACGGCCATTTCGGGGGCGGCGGCAGCCTTGGCCAACATCGGGCCCGGGCTTGGTCCGGAAATCGGGCCGGCCGGGAACTTCGCGGGGCTGAGCGACACGGCCAAATGGATCCTGTCGGCGGCGATGTTGATTGGCCGATTGGAACTGATGGCGGTGTTTGTCCTGTTCACCGCGGCCTTCTGGCGGGCGTGATCAGGGCTGCACCAGCGCCTTGCTTGCAATGGCCTGGCCGGCGGCGACGCCGGACGACCACGCCCATTGGAAGTTGTACCCCCCGAGCCAGCCGGTGACGTCGACCGCTTCGCCAATCATGTAAAGACCGGGCACCAGCAACGACTCCATGGTCTTGGAGCTGATCTTTTCCGTCGAGATGCCGCCAAGCGTGACCTCCGCCGTGCGGTAGCCTTCCGAGGAGGTTGGCGTGATCTCCCACCGCGTCAGGGTTTCGGCAATCTGCCTAAGGGCGGCATCACTCTGATCGCCCAACGTGCCCTGCACCCCCAACTCGGCCGCGAGGTGCGCGGCAAGTTTCTTGGGCAGGATGTCCGCCAGCACCGTGGTCACGGCCTTCGCACCGGCGTCCTGGCGGCGCGACCGCAGATGGGCGAACAGGTCGAGATCGGGGCGAAACTGCACGTCGATCTTGTCACCCTCACGCCAGTAGGATGAGATTTGCAGGATGGCCGGGCCGCTTAACCCGCGATGGGTGAACAGCATGGCCTCGTCGAACTGGGCGCCCTGGCAACTGACACGCACATCCGCCGCACTGCCGGACAGCTCGGAAAACTGGGCCTTTCGCGCGCCATCGAAGGTCAGGGGGACCAGGGCGGGCCGGGTTTCGGTGATGCGATGGCCAAACTGCGCGGCCAGGGTGTAAGCCAGACCCGTCGCCCCCATTTTCGGGATCGATTTGCCGCCGGTCGCCACCACCACGGCGCGGGCCCGGACGGTGATCGGTTCCCCCGCGCGCGTCAGCTTCAGGACGAACCCGTCGCCGTCGCGGGCCACGTCTTCGATGGATGTCTTGAGCCAAAGGTCCGCTGCGGCGGCTTCGGCCAGAAGCATGGCGATGATGTCTTTCGAACTCGTGTCACAGAACAGTTGGCCAAGGGTCTTCTCGTGCCAAGGGATGTTGTGGTGACTGACCAGATCCAGAAAATCCCACTGCGTGTACCGGCTGAGGGCAGATTTCGCGAAATGGGGGTTCTCGGACAGGAAATTTTCGGGGCTGCATCCCAGATTGGTAAAGTTGCACCGCCCGCCGCCGGAGATGCGGATTTTCTCGCCGGGGGCCTTTGCATGATCGACCACCAAGGTTCCGGGGCCACTGTGGGCTGCGCACATCAGACCGGCGGCGCCCGCGCCCAGAATGACTGTGTTGTAGGGTCTGGTCGTCATGGGGTGGCGCCTTCAGGGGGTGCGCCGACTGCGTCGTCGCGGGGGGCGCAGGCCTGCGGCCTGCGCAGGGTGCCAAGGTCACGGGTGGGCCAGGCGTGGCCGCGTGTGGCACGGGTTTCTGCCGTCGGAGCCTCCGGCGGGGATATTTTTGAAACAGAGACCGGGCCCATATCGCTTAGCGGACAAGGGTTAGTCCGCGAAATTGCGGCTGTCCTTGATTTGGTCCCATGCCCAGACAACCTCTTGCAGGCGTTCTTCGTCCGAGCGGTCGCCGCCATTCATGTCCGGGTGCAGGACCTTGATGAGGGCTTTGTAGGATTTCCGGATTTCCGCCTTGGACATGGTGTCCTTGGCATCGAGGATTTCGATGGCCTTCCGCTCCGTCGGTGGAAGCTTCCGACCAGAGGCCGCACCGTTTCGGCCCGGATTTCGGGTGGCGTTTTCGCCCAGAACCTGGTGCGCGTCGTCAATGCCAAGCCGCGCCCAGGCGCGCTCTTCCACGGATTTCTTGAACGGCTTGGTCGGGCGGTCCCACACGCGATCCCGGTCCAGTTGCGCTTCCATCTCGGCTTCGGTGGTGCCGTCGAAGAAGTTCCATTTCAGATTGTATTCCCGCACGTGATCCCGGCAGAACCAGAAGAACTCGTCGAGATTGTCCGGGCTCTTGGGCGCGCGGTATTGGCCGGGCTCCTGGCAGCCCGGATGTTCGCACACGCGTTGTGACGTTTCAAATGCGCCGGACATGCCGCGCCGCCCGGTGCGCCGCTTCTTCTTGTCGGTCGACACGCGGAGGTCAAAATTGAATGGGTCTTTGTCGGTCATGGGGCACCCTTCTCGACTCGGAACCGTGAGTTTAAGGTTTTGGCGGGCAAGGTGAAGAGGCCAGAGGCGGAAAACGATGACACGGACTGAAAAAATTGTGGAGCGGTTGCAAGCAGCCTTTGAGCCGCGTGTTCTGAATGTGGTTGACGAAAGTGAAGGTCATCGCGGACATGCCGGATTTCAAGAGGGCGGCGAAAGCCACTTTGCCGTCACCATCGAAAGCGAGAAGTTCGAAGGCCTGAGCCGGATTGCACGCCATCGTGCCGTGCACGACGCGCTCGGCAAGGATCTGGTCTCAGAGATCCACGCTCTTGCGCTCACCATCCGGGTCTGACGCGGCGCTTTCGGCGTCGGTGTCTTCCATGGTCGCGGTTTCGACCTCTTCGATGGCATCCGGGGCGTCCAAATCCGGTATCGCGTCCTCCGGTTCGGCGCTCGGTTCGGGCAGGTCCACGTCGGCGGCCACGGGGCGCTGGAACACCAAGACGTTTCGATACACCACGGTTTTCGACGTCAATCCGCTGCGTTCTTCTTGCGGCAAGGTGTCGGTGCGGACGTATACCCACCCTTCGCTGGCATAGGAGTTGACGACCTCTTCAAGCGTCGCGGCAAACCGCGCCGCGCCCTTCAGACCTTTGATCTTGGTCGCTTTCTCGGGTGCAGGGACGATTTTGTACTCTTAGCGTGTCATGGTCTCTCCGAGGCTTTGGTCACGGTTATGACTGCGCGGGTTTGTTCGGGCAAGGGGTGGGTTTCCGGCAGTTTGGCGGTGCCGGTCCGGACCCCGCAGCCTCGCACCCATTGGCCATCATTGTCGGCGCCAAAGTTTTTCGATAGACACGAGGGTGGTCGCAGTTTGGGGGGAGAACATGCGTCGTATCACTGCATTTGCGGTGTCACTTTCCGTTGGCACCTTGATGGCTGGGACACTCTGGGCCGACACGCCCATCGTGTCGGGTCTGGATTTTGCGTTGGGCAGCACCACACGCACCGGCACCGCGATCAACTCATCGGGCACACCCGGTGAAGCGGACGCCTTCAACCTGTTCGAGGTGGGCGGGTTCACGACGATCCCCCTGGGGCCGCAATGGCGTCTGCAATTGGAGGCCAGCACGCGCGACAACGACATTCCGGCGGTGATTGGCGGGTTCTTCTCGGATGACTCGTCCACACGCAGCGGTCAATTTGGATTGCAATTGGGGTATGCCACGCAGGATTGGTACCTGGGGGCCTTCGGCGCCTGGGCATCGACGCGCTTCACGAATTTTGACACGGATCAGAATGCACGGACCGAAGCCGTTGGCCTGGCCGCGGCCTATCACAGGGGCGATTGGATGTTTGCGGCCCAAGCCGGTGTTCTGAACGCGCGCGCGCCCAATCCCGAAGTGATGGATGATGGCCGGTTCGCGGCGCTGAACGCGGTGCACTTTCTCAATCAGGGTCAGACCGCCATCGGGGCGCGCATCGCCGTCGCGGATGGGGATCAGGACACCGACTCGGGTTCGGGCCCCGACGACATCGACCTGTTGGAGATCGGGCTCTTTATCGAACACGGCCTCGATCGTCCGGCCTTTGGCGGTCAGGCCAGCCTGTTCGCCGAGCTGAATTGGCTGGACGTGGTGGAAAACCGGTCCGGCGGCGGCACACAGCGGGCGCAGGAAACGCAGATCAGCCTTGGGATGCGCATCGTATTCGGAGCCCCGTCGGTGCAGGCCCGGTCCCGCGCCACGGCACCGCGTTTGCCCGATTTTGGCCGCTGGCAAGGGCTGGTTCCGATCGTCGACTAAGGCCGCCGTTGTCCGGCTCTCAGAACTGGAACATCGCGAACACGAGGATTGCATAGATCTTGACCCGGTCTTCGTCGGGCAGCGATGCAGCCTCGTAGAGGATGCTCTGTGCGAGCGCGCGCCCGGGTTCTTCCATGCCAAGACGCCCGTAGACGCGGGCAATGCGGGCCAGCGCTTCGAGGCGCGGCGCGTCGGGCATGTCCGTGTCCTCTTCAAGGATCGTCTGCGCCGGGGGCAATCGGTCCAATCCTTCGGCCCCGTCGGTCAGAAGGTATTCGGCGGCGGCAATGTCCACGGCCAGCACAGTCTGAAAGTCTTCTGACGGATGGCCACGGGTGATCTCCAGCGCCCTGTCGACGGCCATTTGGGCGACGTCGATGGCACCGATCCGCGCCGCAATCCAGGCCAGGTCGCTGTAGGAGCGCTGTCGCGCGGGTGGTCGGCGCAGGGCTTCGATTTCGGTCGCGTAGTCATCAAGAAAGGACCGCGCCAGGTCGTCCTGGCCCATTTGGTCCAGCGCTTCGATGATCATGGGAAAGGCGATCATACGAGGGATCGGGTGCTCCACCCGTGCGAAAATCTCGATGGCCTCGTCGGTGTCTTCAACCCGAAGGATCTGGTCCAACGTCCAGATGATCATTTCGGCCTGGCGGTTGTCGATCCGGTCCGCGAAGTAACTGGGCCGTGGATGGCGCAGGTCGCGTTCGGCTTGGATGTGGGTCGACAGGGTCCACGCCCCGTAGGCGTAAACGACGGCAATGTCGCGCGGCAGGCCGTCTTCCATTTCATCGGATTGTTCCAGCAAGGTGCGGGCCAGGCAATAATCGTTCAGCCCGTCCATCTCGCAGATCAGCAATTCGAGAAAGGCATGGGCCTTCGGCGCCGGCGCGATTGAGAGCGCGAGCATCATGACAACGCCAAAAAGGTGGCGCATGGCGCTATGGGGTGTCCTGCAGGACGCTTTCATTTGCCAAGTCCCCCTTGGATTTGGGCCAGTGCGGCTTTGATCTCCGATGTCAGGGTGGGATCGACGCCCTCGAAGAAACTCAGGCTGCGCTGCCAATCGACATATGCGGCGCGCATGTCCTCCCTCTGAAAATTCACATACCCGCGCAGGTAGTAGCCCATGGTGAAGTCGGGATTGATCCGAAGTGCCGCATCAAGCTGCTCATTCGCCGCGTCCAGACTGCCTTGGCGGTACAGATAGTAGGCGGCGCGGTACCGGTTCACGATCTGCGCGTCTTGCGCGGGCGGGGGCGCGAACATGCGCTCTGACAAAACCCGTTGCGCTGCCGCACTGCGGGGGTCGGCCACGCGAAAGTACATCGCTGCTGTCAACTCGGCCACGGCTTCATGGAGGTTTGTGGCGGCATATACCGAGGGGAGGCCATGGGCGTGGGCGGGGGCATCATTGTAGGCAAACATGGCATCCCGCACGGTCTGGTCCTGCGCCGCGAGATCCCGTTCGACGCCATCAAGAATGGGCTGCATCGCCGCCACCCATTCAGAAGCATGGCCCAACTGGTCAACCGGGTCGGCCAGATGGGCGATCTCATGCACGAACAGCCAATGCGAATAATCCACCCCGTGGGCGTTCGGGAATCCCTCCCGGAAAAACGCATCCTGCAACACGAGAGAGTTTTCGTGTCGGCGACGGATCCAGGCCGCGGCGGGATGCGAAGGGGTCGGCTCTGTCGTGCGGTAGATGTGGATGGGTCCCGCCTGCGTGGCCCGCGCCAGCAGACCCGGGGCCCGGGCGCGCATGTCGGCCAGATAGCGTTCGACGAAGGCGCGGTGCTGCGGCGTCCACCCGGTCAGCGGGATGCTGAGGGTCGAGTCCGCGCTGAGGGTTGTCCGAAACATGACGGCGCCGCCAAAGCCCAACTCGTCAGCCCGTGCCAGCGGGGCCACCCCCAACACCAACAGCGTTACAAACACCCACTGACGAACACGATTCATGACAGCCCCCCGATCGCGACGGGGGCGCATCTGGCGTCCGGCCCGGTCAGCCGGTCCGTCTGGTGTGATATCCTTCCCCCACGGAAAGCATACCGGGTTCCGGCTCGAAAGCGACAAAAACCCGATTTGACGGCGGGGCGCGCTACTGGGCGAGCTTCTTGGCGACCAGTTGATTGACGGCCTTCGGGTTGGCTTTGCCGCCCGTCGCCTTCATCACCTGTCCCACGAACCAACCGGCAAGCTTCGGATTTTCCTTGGCCTTTTCGACCTGTGCCGGGTTGGCCGCGATGATTTCGTCCACCGCAGCCTCGATGGCTCCGGTGTCGGTCACCTGCTTCATACCGCGCGCTTCGACGATCTCATCCGGGTCGCCGCCTTCGGTATAGACGATCTCGAACAGGTCTTTCGCGATCTTGCCCGAGATGGCATCGGACGTGATCAGTTTGATGATCTTGCCCAATTGCCCGGGGCTGACCGGGCTTTCGGTGATGTCGTGATCTTCCTTTTTGAGGCGACCAAACAGTTCGTTGATCACCCAGTTCGCGGCCAGTTTGCCGTCTTGGGCGACCGCGACGGTGTCCTCGAAGAAATGCGCGGCGTCGAGGTCGGCGGTCAGGACGCTGGCGTCATAATCGCTCAGGCCGTAGTCGCCCAGGAACCGGGCTTTCTTGGCGTCGGGCAGTTCGGGCAGGCTGGCTGCAATGTCATCCACCCAGGCCTGTTCGATCTCCAGGGGCAGAAGATCGGGATCCGGGAAGTAGCGATAGTCATGCGCTTCTTCCTTGGACCGCATGGAACGGGTTTCATTCTTGTCCGGGTCGTAGAGGCGGGTTTCCTGATCCACCGAGCCGCCCGCCTCGAGGATGGCAATCTGGCGCTTCGCCTCGTAGTCGATGGCCGCCTGGATGAAGCGGAGCGAGTTCATGTTCTTGATCTCGCAGCGCGTGCCCAGATGGCTGAAATCCTGCGTCTCCTGGTATTTTTCGTAGGCGCCCGGCAGACAGACCGAAACGTTCACATCGGCCCGCAGGTTGCCGTTTTGCATGTTGCCGTCGCAGGTGCCCAGATACAGCATGATCTGGCGCAGCTTGCTGACATATGCGGCGGCCTCTTCGGGGCCGCGAATATCGGGGCGACTGACGATTTCCATCAACGCGACGCCGGTGCGGTTGAGATCCACAAAGCTCAGCGCGGGGTCCATGTCATGGATCGACTTGCCGGCATCCTGCTCAAGATGGATGCGTTCAATGCGCACCACGCGCGCGGTGCCGTCGCCCAATTCCACCAGCACTTCGCCTTCGCCGACGATGGGGTGGTACAGCTGGCTGATCTGGTAGCCCTGCGGCAGATCCGGGTAGAAATAGTTCTTGCGGTCAAAGGCCGACCGCAGATGGATGTCCGCCTTCAGACCAAGGCCCGTGCGCACCGCTTGGGCGACGCAGGTTTCGTTGATGACGGGCAACATCCCCGGCATGCCTGCGTCCACGAAGGCGACATTGGCATTGGGCTCGGCCCCGAAGGTGGTCGAGGCCCCAGAAAACAGCTTCGCATTCGAACTGACCTGCGCGTGAACCTCCATACCGATCACAAGCTCCCAATCGTGCTTGGCGCCGGCGATCACTTTGGGTTTCGGGGTCTCGTAGGTCAGGTCGAGCATAGGGGCCTCCGCTGTGCGAACCGGCTTGGGTTTAGGCGAGCGTGCGGCAGGCTGCAAGCCGCGATGGCGGAAGGCAGACCCGATCCGGACGGCGGGGCGTGGGTCCAGGACGGCGGCGCGCCATTTTTGGACGCTTGGAGGCGGTATCGTCCGATCCGTCAGGCCCGGTGGTGTTGAAATCTTTGGCGCGCGTCGTGCGAATGGCGGGCTGAACGGGCGTGTCCTGCGCCGGTCTGCCGCGCCCGCTTGTTCATTCCATGCGCCCGTGATTGGATCGAGCTTCAGGCCCCGGCAAAGGTGAACCCATGGCAAGCAAGAACGGCCCTCTGCGCGTCGGCATTGGCGGACCGGTTGGTGCAGGCAAAACGACCCTGACGGAACAGCTGTGCCGGGCCATGTCGCCCGAGTATTCCATCGCGGTGATCACAAACGACATTTACACGGCGGAAGACGCGGAATTCCTGCTGCGGGCGCAGGCCTTGCCTGCCGAGCGGATAAAAGGTGTCGAAACCGGCGGGTGCCCCCACACAGCCATCCGCGAGGATGCGTTGATCAATCTGGCGGCGGTGGCGGCCTTCCGGGACGAAATCCCGGACCTCGACGTCATTTTCATCGAATCGGGCGGTGACAATCTGGCGGCCACCTTTTCGCCGGAACTGGCTGACCTGACGCTGTATGTGATCGACACCTGCGCCGGTCAGGATATCCCGCGCAAAAAAGGGCCGGGGGTCACGCGGTCGGATTTCCTGGTGGTCAACAAGACGGACATGGCCCCGTATGTCGGCGTCGACGGGGTGCAATTGGAGGCGGACACGCAGACGGCACGCGCCGGCCGCCCCTATGTCATGGCGAACCTGCGCGACGGGCGCGGCGTGTCTGAGATTGTCGGGTTCTTGAAGGACGCGGGTGGGCTGTAGATCACGCCGAGGCTGCGGCCGCCTCTGGCTCCAATTGGGCGAGCAAGGATTCGAACCGCGCTTCGCCCGTGGATGTAATGGCGTGGCGCGCGATGGCGGCGGCCCGGTCAAAGCGACCCTGCGTTTGCGCGACATTGGCCAAGCGCCACAGGTAGTCAGGCGAGTTGCGGCGCGTGGCCCGATAGGTGGCCAATACACGCGTTGCGTTCAAACGCCCGTTCAGCAGCGCCCGCAACAACGGCACAAGGCTGTCGTTGTGCTTGAACAACAGGCCCGTATCCTGGCCAAGCCAGCGCAACGGAATGCGATGCACGTTGCCATGGGTGAACTGCGCCGCATGGGCGGCGGACGTCGCTTCGTAGGGATCATACAATATGGCTGATGCGCCGGCTGTCTCCAGCGCTTTGGGCGCGTACCCGAACGGGTCCGAAAAGCTCAGCTTGCGGCTGCGCATGAACCGCCGGTCAAACCCGGCGTGCTCTGTTGACAGTGTTGCGGCGGGAGACGCGGCAAACACATGTGCGCCGGGCACGGCCCCTGAATAGGCGCAGGCGGCGTAACCGCACATCGCGCCAAACCCGACGAACGCGACTTGTTTGAAGCTGTCGAAAAACCCCTCGCGGGCCAAACCGGCGAAGAACGCGGCGACATTTTCGTCCCGGAACCATGTTGGTCCGGACGCCATGATGCTCAACAGCGACATTTGCCGGCGTTGCACGGCAGCGAAGCCCTCGGGCAGGCCGTTTCGGCTTTCACCGAAGGCGCGTTCGGCTCGGTCGAAGCTGACGATGAGCGTGGTGCCTTCCTGCACGAACAAGGCCATGTGTCGGGCCGCGATCCGTTCAAAATACCCGTGGTCATCGCCAATGCGCGCCAGATGATCCAACCATTCAGCACGGGTTTGGCCAAGGGCGTTGCGAATTTCGGATGTATCGGCAGCGTTCATACGGGTACTCCATGTGCTCGGACGACGGCTTTATCCCTGCGAATTATGGCAAAGCTGCGCAACCACCGGGGCAATTCAAGGGGGATTTGACCGGCAAAAATGGTCCCTCGATCTCGGTCGAAACGGTCCCGTGTTGGACCAAGACGGCCGGGAACCGGGCGCAAATGTCGCGGCATGTTGGCGCGGACCGACCCGGAAGCGGTTGGATTGATAGGAATTTCCTCCATTGCCGCCTTGTTTTGTTTGACAGACCGCCGTCGGGAGCCGTTTACTCCGCTGCATAATAATTACGCAAGGGAAACACACGATGGCATCAATCACCAAATTCCTAAAGCGAGCCGCGCTTGCCGCGATCGCCTTGGGCGTCACGGCCACGGTCGCGACCGCCTGCCCGAACTACAACAACCGGACCTATTTCGGCTCTGGATCGCTCAATGCGGGCTTCATGCCGGATCCGATCCAGGTTCCGCGCATCACGGCAGGTGGCACGCAGGATCTGTCGCGTTGCTTCCCGGGGCAGGGTTGGACCGGGTTCGTCGTGTCCCGCCCCGACTACCGTTTGTTCTACAATGGCACGTCGCCGACAGGTCGTCTGTCGTTCCAGCTGGTGTCGAACGCAACCGACACCGTCATGCTGGTGAACGCGCCTGACGGCTCGTGGTGGTACAACGATGATTCCGGCGGAACCTTCAACTCCACCATCACGTTCAACAACCCGCTCTCGGGTCAGGACGACATCTGGACCGGCGCTTACCAGCGGTCGTCCAACAACCCGGCTCAGCTCTGGATCACCGAGCGCTAAGGCCAGTTTGACTGCAAGATCGAACCGCCCGCAGCCCCCGCGCTGCGGGCGGTTTTCTTTGTCCGGTCAGGTGTTTGCCCGCGCATTGACCAAGGCACCCAGGCTGCGCAAATCAAAAAAGGCCGCCCTGTTCAGGGCGGCCTTTCGAATGGTCTGGTGCGTGTCGGATCAGCGGTTTTCGATCTCGACATAGTCGCGGAAGGTGTGGCCGGTATAAAGCTGGCGCGGACGGCCAATCTTCAGCTTCGGATCCGAGATCATCTCTTTCCACTGCGAAATCCACCCAACCGTGCGCGACAGCGCGAAGATCGGGGTGAACATCGAGGTCGGGAAGCCCATCGCCTCGAGAATGATGCCCGAGTAGAAATCGACGTTCGGGAACAGCTTCTTCTCGGCGAAATAGGGGTCGTTCAACGCCTCTTGCTCCAGCGCCATTGCGACCTGAAGCTTCGGATTGTTTTCGACCCCAAGCAGATCGAGCACTTCGTCGGCCGATTTCTTCATCACCGTCGCACGCGGGTCGAAGTTCTTGTAGACGCGGTGACCAAAGCCCATCAGGCGGAACGGATCGTCCTTGTCTTTCGCGCGCGCGATGTATTCCGGGATGCGGTCGACGCTGCCGATTTCTTCCAACATTTCCAGGCAGGCCTGGTTTGCCCCGCCATGGGCCGGGCCCCACAGGCAGGCAATGCCGGCGGCGATCGACGCGAACGGATTCGCGCCCGAAGACGACGCGAGGCGCACGGTCGAGGTCGACGCGTTCTGTTCATGGTCGGCGTGCAGGGTAAAGATCCGGTCCATTGCACGGCTGAGGATGGGATCAGGCTGATACTCTTCCGCCGGAACCGCAAAGCACATGCGCAGGAAGTTGGTGGCATAATCGCAGTCGTTGCGCGGATACACGAAGGGCTGGCCAATCGTGTACTTGTACGCCCAGGCGGCGATTGTCGGCATCTTCGCGATCAGGCGGATCGATGCCACTTCGCGCTGCCAGGGATCATTGATGTCCGTGGAGTCGTGGTAGAAGGCCGACATCGCGCCGACCACACCGACCATAACGGCCATGGGATGCGCGTCGCGGCGGAAACCGCGGAAGAAGTTGGCCATCTGCTCGTGGATCATCGTGTGACGGGTCACACGGGTCTCGAAGTCTTCCAGTTCGGCCGCGGTGGGCAATTCCCCGTAGAGTAGCAGGTAGCACACTTCGAGGTAGTGGGATTTCTCGGCCAGCTGGTCAATCGAGTAGCCGCGGTGCAGAAGCTCGCCCTTGCCGCCGTCGATATAGGTGATCTCGCTTTCACAGGACGACGTCGAGGTGAAGCCCGGATCGTGGGTGAAGACGCCTGTCGTCCCGTAGAGCTTCGTGATGTCGATCACATCCGGTCCGGCGGTCGGCGAGTGCATTGGCAATTCAAAGGTCTTGCCGTCAAAGCTCAAGGTGGCGGTTCTGGTGTCTGCCATGGTCGTCCCTTTCCCAGTGGCGGGCCAGTGGCACCTGCCACCGACGCGAGGAGCGGGGCCGACATTTGATCATCCGGGCCCCATGTCTGTGCATGCAGCCCCCCGCATTCAGGCGTCGCGGGAAGCGGCGTCCGTCAGGCGGGCGATGGTCTCCTCCCGGCCGATGACGAGCATCATGTCAAAGACACTGGGCGTGACACTGCGGCCTGAAAGCGCGGCCCGCAGGGGACCGGCCAGTTTGCCGAATTTCAACCCATGGGCCTCAGCCACTTGGGTCAGTGTCGCCTCTAGCGTGTCGCGAGACCAGCTAACATTCTGCAGGTGCGGCGTCAATTCTTTCAGTATACCACGGGATACCGGATCGAGCTGTTTCACGGCCTTGTCATCCGGTGAAATAGGGCGTGAGGTCAGAACAAATTCAGCTTTTTCAATGAGATCGGGTAGGGACTTGGCCCGGTCCTTGAGGCAATACATCGCAGTCCGCAATCCGTCCTGCTGTGCGGGCGAGAATGTGGGCGCGCCGGAAATGCTGCGGTAGCGCAATAGCTCGGCCACAAGCGCGTCGTCCGCCATCTGCGCGATGTGCCATCCAGCCACGTTTTCCAGCTTTTTCAGGTCCAAACGGGCCGGGGATTTACCGATGCCACCCAAATCGAACCAGTCCAGCGCCTGCGCGTCGGTAAACAGCTCGTCATCCCCATGGCTCCAACCAAGACGGGCGAGGTAGTTGCGCATCGCTTCGGGCGGATAGCCAAGCGCGGCATACTCCATCACTCCAAGCGCGCCATGACGCTTGGACAGTTTCTTGCCATCGGGGCCGTGAATCAGCGGAATGTGCGCCCACACCGGCACCGGCCACCCCATCGCGACATAGATCTGGGTCTGGCGCGCGGCATTGTTGAGGTGATCGTCGCCCCGGATCACATGCGTCACGCCCATATCATGGTCGTCCACGACGACGGCCAGCATATAGGTCGGTGTGCCGTCGGACCGCAGCAGGATCATGTCGTCCAGTTGCGCGTTCTGGACGGTAACGGTGCCCTGGACGGCGTCTTCAATCACCGTTTCACCGTCGCGCGGCGCCTTGAGGCGCACGGCATAGGGCGCGTCCGGATGCTGATCCTCGGGGACATCGCGCCACGGGCTGAGAAACAGGGTCGAGCGTCCTTCGGCTTTGGCGGTTTCGCGGAAGGCGGCGATTTCCTCGGGCGTGGAGAAACACTTGTAGGCGTGGCCGCTGTCCAACATCGCCCGCGCGACCTCGGCATGGCGGGGGGCCGCCTCGAACTGGCTGGTTGCCTCGCCATCCCAATCCAGCCCGAGCCAGGTCAGCCCATCCAGGATGGCTTGCGTGGCCTCGGGCGTTGACCGGGCCCGGTCCGTGTCTTCGATCCGCAGCAGGAACCGACCACCCCGGCCACGGGCATACAGCCAGTTGAACAGCGCCGTGCGCGCGCCGCCGATGTGGAGGAAGCCCGTCGGGGACGGGGCGAAACGGGTGACGACGGGCTGGCTCATGCGCTTCTTTCCCGGACGGTGGGCCCGCCCGCGTTTACCAGTTGGAAACCATATCTCGTGCAAGACAGGGGCGGCTTACAAAGCCTGTGGGACAAGCGCAAGCTTGGCCGTTGCCGATGGGGAAGGCCAATGCATCTGCATGCGATCTTGGCGGCGGTGAATCGGGTCCAGCAAGGCCAACGCGGCGCCTTGATGCCTTGGTCCGCCGTGGCCCTGGGATGCGGGGTCGCCCTGTACTTTGCGCTGCCGCGCGAACCTGGCCTGGCGGGGTATGGCTTGTGCGTCTGCGCGGTGGCGGTCGGGCTTGGCGCGGCGCTTTGGCGGCGCGAGGGGCTGGCCCCGATGGGTTTTGCCGTCGCCTTGGTGGCGTGTGGTGTGGGTGCTGCGGGCCTGCGCGCGCATGCGGTGGCGGGCCCCGTATTGGCGTTTCGGTACTACGGCCCGATCGAGGGGCGGGTTGTCGCGATCGATCGCTCCGCAACGGATGCCCTGCGCGTGATGCTGGCCGACGTCCGGTTGGGCACCATGCCCCCGGAGGAGACACCCCTGCGGGTGCGGGTGTCTGTGCACGCGGCCAGCCCGGGCACTGTGCCGACCCCCGGTGCCGTCGTGATGACGACAGGGCATCTGTCCGCGCCGTCTGGTCCGGCAGAGCCCGGCGGCTTCGATTTTCAGCGGCACGCCTGGTTCCAGTCTCTTGGCGGTGTGGGATACACCCGGCATCTCCTCGTACTTCTGGAACCGCGCAAGCCCGGGGAGGCCCGCCTGTTTCATCTGCGCGTCCGCCTCAGCCGGGCCATTCAATCGCGGATTCCGGGCCAACCCGGCGCGTTTGCGGCCGCGGTCCTGACCGGTGACCGGTCGGGTCTGGACCAACGCGCGGTCGAGGCGATGCGGGACGCCAACATCGCCCATCTTCTGGCGATCTCCGGCCTGCACATGGGGTTGCTGACCGGCTTTGTCTTCGCCGTCACGCGGGCCGTGCTGGCCCTGGTTCCGGCGTTGGCGCTCCGCCATCCCATCCGCAAATGGGCGGCCGTCGTGGCCCTTGCGGCGGGGGCGTTCTACCTGGCCCTGTCCGGGGGAAACGTCGCGACGGAACGGGCGTTCGTGCAGGTCGCGGTGATGTTCGCGGCGGTCTTGCTGGATCGGCGCGCGATCACGCTGCGGTCCGTGGCGATTGCCGCGTTGATCATTCTGCTGCACCGGCCGGAAACGCTGGTGTCGCCCGGGTTCCAGATGTCGTTTGCGGCCACAGCGGCCCTGGTTGGTGTATTCAACGCCGCGCGGGACTGGGCCTGGATGGACCGCGTGCCACGTTGGGGCAAAGGCGTGGTCGCCCTTGTCCTGTCGTCGGCGGTGGCCGGTGCGGCCACGGCGCCCTTCGCAGCGGCGCATTTCAACCAGATCGCGATCTATGGGTTGGCGGCCAACCTGCTGACGGTGCCCGTCATGGGAAGCCTGGTCATTCCCGCTGCGGTCGTTGCGGTGCTGCTGGCGCCGCTTGGGCTCAGTGGGCTTGCGTTCGCCTTGATGGAGCGGGGGTTGCGCTGGATTCTGTTCGTGGCCGAGCGCGTGTCGCACACGCCGTCGGCGGTCCATCCGATCGAAGCGCCGCCTGCCGGGGTCCTTAGCCTCATCGCGTGCGGGGCGCTCTTCGTTTTGTTGTGGCGCGGCCGGGCCCGGGCATTGGGGGGCCTCCCGATCCTGGTCGCGGTCGTCCTGTGGGCCCAGTCCGACCGCCCGGTGATCCTCATTTCCGACACAGGCGGGTTGGTGGGCGTGCGCGAGACGTTTGAACGGGGTCTCAGCCGCACGCGGGGCAACGGGTTCGTGGCCCGCATCTGGTTGGAGAACGACGGCGATCTGGCGGATCAGACGACCGCTGCGGCACGCCCGATCTGGGGTGCCGATGGGGCGGGGCACCTGACGCGGATCGGCAACTGGTCTGTCTGGCACGGGCCGGGGCGTCGCGCAGCCCGCGAAGCTGCCACGGCCTGCGGACAGGCAGACCTCGTGGTGTTGTCGGAGCCCACCGATGACCCGAATTTGCGACGTGCGGCCTTGGCGTTTGCGGACCTGGCGGCGAATGACACCCCGCTTCGCCTGAACGACGCCCACTTGTCGGGCTGCCTCGTCGTCGACCCGCACGTGCTGCGCGCGACCGGTGCCCTGGCGTTGAACCCGACACCGCAGGGGATGGCCGTGACCACGGCCCGGGGGTGGCAGGGTGACCGCCTTTGGTCATCCGGCCCGCGCTGACGGCGGCGCCATCCGGTTTGCACGCCGCGCCGGTTTCCGCCACGATGATGTCACGCGCCACAGGAAGGGCCTGACGATCATGCTTTGCAGCGCCAAATCCGGCCTCGTGCCCGCTGCGACGAGAAGGGGGCCGACATGCAGCGTGTCTCGCTGATCCTGGGCGTGGTGATGACGGCCGTCGTCATCGCGTTCGCGGCGATCTCTCCGGCCCTGTTGGACCGGGCGCGCGAAGCGGTTTTCGACGGGTACCAACGCCTGTCGCCGCGGGCCTACGATCCGGCTGTTCCCGTCCATGTCATCGACATCGATGAAGCGGCCCTGTCGGCCTACGGTCAATGGCCGTGGCCCCGCAGCTACCTGGCGACACTGACCGAGCGTCTGTTTGACCACGGCGCCAGTGTGGTCGGATATGACATCCTGTTCCCTGAGCCGGACCGCACCTCGCCCGAGCGCATTGTCGAAAGCTGGTCACGGTTTTCCCAGGCCATTCCCCCCGCGCTGCCGGATCTGGGCGTGCCGCCCCACGACAGCCAATTCGCGGCCGCAATCGAAGGGCGGGCGGTTGTCCTGAGCGTCGCGGGCGGCGCGGATGGCGCTGTGCCGGCGCCAAAAGCCGGCATCGCCGTCACCGGAGCCCTTCCATCGGCGCTGGTGCAGTTTGAGGGCGCGATTGGCAACCTGCCGGAATTGACACAGGCGGCGGCGGGTTTGGGCACGATCATCCTTGCGCGCGACGGCGACGGGATCACCCGCTCGGTCCCGATGGTCAGCCTTCTGGACGGGCAGCCCTTTCCGGCACTGTCCGCCGAGGTCTTGCGGGTCGCGCAAGGGGCAGGGGGCTTTGTCCTGCGCACCAGCGAGGCCTCGGGCGAACGCTCTGGCGGAACGCAGGCAGCGGTCGCGTTGCGCGTCGGGGCCCTGACCGTTCCCGTCGACGCCGACGCCGGGTTCAGATTGCATTTCGCCGGTCCGCAACCGGCACGGGTGACACCCGTCGGCGCCATCCTCGAGGCGGACGGGATTTCCCCCGACCTTCAAGCGCGCCTCTCTGGGCGCATCGTCCTCGTCGGCTCGTCCGCGCAGGGGCTGTTCGATCTCAGAACGACGCCGCTCGTGGCGCAGGTGGCCGGCGTCACGTTGCATGCGGAAGCCATCGAACAAATTCTGGGCGGGCAATTCCTGACGCGCCCGGATTGGATGAGAGGGCTGGAGTTTCTTCTGACGGCGGTTGTCGGCATCGCCCTGTCCCTGTTGCAATGGCGCGGCCGGGTGTGGTCGGGGCTGATCCTTGCGCTGGCCGCGGTCCTGGGGGCCTTGGGGGCAGGGGCGACCGCGTTCGCGCAGCTTGGCCTGCTCTTCGATCCGATTGCGCCGATCCTGGTCGTGCTGGCCGTGTATCTTCCGGGCACGACCTTGGTAGTCATTGCCAAAGACAATGCACGGCGGGCGATCCGCCAGCGGTTTGCCTATTTTCTTCCCCCCGATTTGATTGATCAGGTCGCCGCCAACCCTGACCAGGCCCTGACCCCGGGCGGCGCTGCGCGCGATCTGACAGTGATGTTCGTGGATATGCGCGGCTTTTCAACGGTAACCGAAGGCATGCCGCCGGACCAGGTGGTCGATCTGGTGAACACCTACCTGTCCGAGGTCTCGGATGCGCTGGTCGGTGAAGGCGCCACGATCGACAAGTTCATGGGCGACGCGGCAATGGCCTTTTGGAACGCCCCCATCGCGCGGCCCGATCATGCGCAGGCCGCGATCCGCGCCATCGGGCCGGTTGAAGACGCGCTTGACCGCGCAACGCGCAGGTTGGGCGGCGCGCATGCACCGATCCGGGTTGGGATCGGGATCAACACCGGGCCGGCCTCCGTCGGTTTGATGGGGTCGCACCAGCGGCTCAGCTACACGTGTATCGGCGACAGCGTGACACTGGCCGCGCGGCTCGAAGGGCTGACCCGGGTCTACGGTGTAGGCAACTGCGTCGGCGCAACGACGGCGGAGGCGGTGCCGGACGGGCTGCGGGCCGTGCCGTTGGACCTGATCGCCGTGAAAGGATTTCGAACCCCGCTGTCCGTGTCGGTGATCGTGCCCGCCGGTGCGGACGGGCTTGACGACTTCACCGCCGCGCTTGCGGATGCCCGCGCGCTGTATCTTGCGCGGGATTGGGCCGGAGCGACCGAGGCCTTCGAAGATCTGGCGGCGCGAGAGGTGCCATTTTGCCAAACCGACCGGCTGGCACAGGTGTATCTGGACCGGATCGAGGGGTTCTATCGCACGCCGCCACCGGACCACTGGGACGGATCGGCGACGGCGGACCAGAAGCGGTAAGGCCGATCGCCGAGCCTAGGTGCACAAGGCCGTCGTTGGATCAAGCACCGTACCCGGAGGGCAAATGATCAAGATTGGCGAGGTGACGGACGTGCCCCCGGTCCCGCCAGAATTGCTTGGACCCGGACTGGTCAACAGGTCGATCAGCTCGTCCGCGGTGAAATCCAGGAAGAACCTGTCAAGGTCCAGCACGACCGTGTCACCAACCTGCGATGTCAGGGCGCCGTCGATCTCCGGGAAGGCCTGTTCCGCCAACTGATTGATGGCGCCCGAAGACAGCGCGTCCAGCGCCAGGCTTGAATCCAGCAGCCCGAGCAGGCTGTTCAGAAAGCCCGGGTTGATCGGCCCCGCGTAGCCATCCTGCGTCAGCACCCCGCCCCGACGGCTGGTGCAGGCGCTGGTGGTGTCAGAGGTCAGGCACATCTGACCGCCGGACAGAAATACGGCGATCGGCTCGCCGTTGATCACCATGAACAGGCCCGTTGATCCCCGAATGCCAATGGTCGCTCCGGGCAGCGCGATGGTGGCCGGGGTCCGTTCGCTGAGGGTTCCGCCGATAAAGCGCAAGACCCCTTCCGTCATCCGCAGGCCCATCTGGCCATCGCCCGTGGCAGGGTCAAAGACGAACGTGTCCAGTACAATCGTGGTGTTCGGCCCGATGGCCAAGGTGGATTGGTCCCGGAACAGGATTTGGCCACGTCCGATCCCATCGGTTTGGATCGTCTCGTCGGTCACGACCTGTGTGCCGAGGTCCAGACGGCGCGCGCCACCACCGGGCGGCGTTCCGCGCATGCTCGGTTCAACGCTGGCCACGGTCCCGATCGACTGGGCGGCCACAGGTATGGCGCAGGCGAGAGACAGGGCGGCGATGGCGATGGTGAGGAAGCTGCGGACCATCTCAGAACTCCCACCCAAGGCGCATCGAGGCGGTCGTTTCGGCGCTGTCGAACCCTGCGGCGTCCGACAGCCGGGTCGACCGAGACAGGCCGACCGTCCAGAACAGGTCATCCGTCATATAGCCGCGCAGGTTAACGCCGAAACTGTAGTCGCGATCGGTGCGCGGCGTGGTGCCGCCCGTGACGACAGTGCGTTGCGCCGTGGCCGTGCCGACAAGGCTCCAGGCACGGCCATCAAAGCCCACTGGGGCGTCGAAACTGTGTCCAATGGCCAGCCCGGCACCCTGAATGGTGCGATCTTCGGTGGTGCCGTTTTCGCGCTGTCCATTCACCGACAAGCGGGCCGAGGTGCCCGGGCTGAATGCATAGCTGGCGCCCATCGTCAGGGCACCGATCTGGACATCTTCGCCGGTCGACAGGTTGTCGGCCCACGACACCGCGACATCCGAAAACACCGACCAGGCCCCTTGCAGATCGTGGTGATAGGCCACGCCAAACCCATAGGTGTTCAGATCGCTGCCGGCGCTGTCGCGGGTGGCCTCGATCTGCAGGTAGGGTTGCAGGAGCGGCCCTTGCGTGGACTGTGAAATCCGCAGCTCCGGACCGGTTCGCAGACGCAGGCTTTGACGTTCACCCGCGCCGCCGTCCCCGGGCGCGCTGACCGACGCGGCAAACTGCGTCCGCCAATCCTGGTCGTGTGCGCCGCCCATATCCTGCCGCCAGTCCAGGATGACGCTGCCCGTCAGATCGTCCGTGGCCGCGCTCACCTGCCGCGATACGCCAAGTGTCACGCGTCCGGTCACGCTGGAGCCAGAGGCGCGGGTCTCGGCAGCGGCGTCGACGGCGGCTGCGCGGCTCGCGGCAGCGGGGGGCAGATCACCGGCCGACGACAGGATCGAAAGATGATATTGCGCCAACGGGTCCGCGCCGATCGCGCTATAGGCTTGCGCCAGTTGCAAACGGGCGGCAGCATTTTCGGGCTGGAGCGCGATCAACCGTTCCAAGGTCGCGGCGACGGTCTCGAAATCGCCCATCCGGGCCGACAAACGGGCATAGTCCAGCATCAAAGCGGGGTTGGCCGGGTCGTCGAACATGCGCTGGAAGACGGCCGCGCGCTCATCGGCCAAACTGCTTTGCGCGTGGGACGGGACCGCAAAGGCCACGCACAGGGGAACGGCCCACGCCAAGGCGTGGGCGGTGCGACACGCCCAGTGTGTTCTGTTCCCCATGCCCAGTGACGCCTTTATGCGCGCAGTGATCGAACGCCCGCACCCTGCCAAGCCGGATGGCGCATCGCAATGCGTTTTCGAGGCAACCTAAGGAAACCCCGCATCAATCGCCGAGCTTCGCGTGCACCTCGTCGAGGTCGATCTCCCCGATGGGCATCTTGTTCGACGGGTCTTCGAAGTCGTATTTGAACAGCTCGAAATCGCGGTGATAAATCTCGTAAACCAGATGCATCGCCAGATCGTCGAAGTAGTCCTCGACCGGGTGCAGCCGCTTGGGGCCATGTCCCTCGCTTTCGTTGAAGCGGGGCACTTCGCTCAGGTCGATCGGATGCCCGGGCTCGATATTGTCGAGCACCTTCTGCATCCCGTCATTGAATTGCTCGGTCCAGAAGATGTGGTCGTACCGGCCACCATTGACGATGAAGGTCGATACGTGGCCGGACATGGCGGACCAATGGATGTCAGGCTCCATCGGACGCCGCCAGCGGATGGTGTCGCGGGCAAACAGCAGGAACCGGCGGAAGCTCTTGATCTGGTCGAACTCGCCCTTGCCGTCGTCGCCACCGACTTCGATCCCGTATTTCTGGATCAACAGCGGCACAAGGTTCCCGCGATACCGGCGACCATTGCGTTGAATGCCGCAGATTTTGTCAAAAAAGCTGGACAGGATGCGGGTGTAGGGATTGCGCACGCAGGTGAAGGAATAGGATTTGTGATCGCGGACATTGGCTTCGATCAGGGGCTGGCTGTCCTCCATCGCCCATTTGTGCATGCCACCGGTCGCGTCATGAATATCGCCGTCGAAGTATTCGCCGTTGTCGGCGTAGTACATGATCTGCCCAATGGTTGAGCAGGCGCATTTTGGCACCACGCGGTAGACCACGCTTTCGCTTGATGTCATCCAAGTTCCAGGAAAACCCATGCTCGTCCTTGCCTCGTTTGCGGTCTTGATGACGCTTTTTTGCAGCTTCGCCCCTGTAAGAAAGCAAAACAGGCGTGCGTCTTCAATCGTCGTTAGCTATTATTTCCACAACAATAAGTAAGTTTTGGGGCGCGTTGTTTCACGAATGGCGAAAATAGCCTTCATTTTGTTGTGTCACAAGGATGCGCCGGCGATCATCCAGCAGGCCGAGCGCTTGACTGCGACCGGCGATTTCGTATCGATCCACTTTGATGCGCGGGCCAAGGCCAGCGACTACGAGAAGATCACATCCGCCCTGCGCGACAACCCGAACGTCGTTTTTGCCAAGCGCCGGATCAAATGCGGGTGGGGCGCCTGGAGCCTTGTGCAGGCCACGCTCTACGCCCTCGAGGCCGCGGAAGACGCGTTTCCCAAAGCCACGCATTTCTACATGCTGTCGGGCGATTGCATGTCGGTCAAATCCGCCGCCTTCGCCAAGGCATTCCTGGATCGCAGCGACAAAGACTACATAGAAAGCTTCGATTTTTTCACATCGGACTGGATCAAAACCGGGTTCAAGGGCGAACGGCTTCACTATCGGCACTGGTTCAACGAGCGGACCCAGAAATGGTGGTTCTATCGCTCGTTCGAGGTGCAGCGCTGGCTCAAGCTCGAGCGCAAGATCCCGGCCGACATTCAAGTCATGATCGGAAGCCAATGGTGGTGCCTGCGCCGCCGGACCGTCGAGGCCGTGCTGGAGTTTTGTCGCAAGCGCCGTGATGTCGTTCGGTTTTTCTCGACGACGTGGATCCCCGACGAAACCTTTTTTCAAACGTTGGTGCGCCATCTCGTGCCCGAACGCGAAATCGAAAGCCGCACGCTGACCTTCAAAGTGTTCAGCGACTACGGCATGCCGGTGACGTTCTACAACGATCAATACGATCTGCTGACCAGCCAGGATTTCCTCTTTGCACGCAAGATCAGCCCCGAGGCCACCGAACTCAAGGAACGTCTGGGCGCGCTATGGGCGTCGGACCGGAAGGAGTTTTCCGCCTCCAAGGAAGGCGCAAAATTGCACCACTTCCTCACCACGCGCGGGCGGGTTGGGAAACGCTACGGGACCCGCTTTTGGGAACGCGAAAGCACCCTCGGGTCCGATCGTGATCTGTACATGCTGGTTTGTAAGAAATGGCATGTCGCCAAACGCCTGCTGGCCAATTCCACCGACCGGATGGGGGTTCGGGGACTGGAATACCTGTTTGACGAAGCGGGATGCCCTGTACCGCATCTCGGTGGCATCGAACGGACCGTGGAAAAGCGGAACCGCCACCGGCGCGCGCTGATCCGGATGCTCTATGACTATTATGACACCGATAAGCTGGTGATCTGCCTTGATCCCGGCAACATCGCCTTGATGCAGGATTTCATGAGCGACCGCGCCAACGCGCGCATTCTGGAACTGCAATGCACCTTCGACGATCAGTATCTGGTCGGGCACGCACAGCGGGTCGGCCTCGCCACGCCCGAGACGCCCACCGAAGTGATTGAACGACTTCTGCCCACCTTGCGCCACCAGTTCGCAGATGAAAGCCAACGTATCCGCGATGCGGAATTCCCGCGGTATTGGCGTGTCCGACAGGACAGGAGCACCGACGAAAACGCAGATGTGCTGACCGAGTTTTTCGGGGTCGAGGCCGAGATGGGCCGCCAACTGGCCGAAACCCCGCATCTCTTTGCCGATTAAGCCGAAAAGGACACTGTCATGGCCTACGCGTATGACGACCAAAACATCTTCGCCAAAATTCTGCGCGGCGAAATCCCGAATGACACCGTGATGGAGACCGAGCACACGCTGGCCTTCAAGGATATTTACCCTCAGGCGCCGATCCACATTCTTGTCATTCCAAAAGGCCCGTATGTGAATGCCGACCACTTCGGGGCCGCTGCCTCTGACGCCGAGATTGTCGATTTCACCCGGGTCACGTCGCAGATTTGCGCGGACCTTGGCATTCAGCCGGGCGATGGCGGGCAAGGCTACCGTACGTTGTCGAACGCGGGCGATGTCGCCGTTCAGGAGGTGCCGCATTACCACCTGCACATTCTGTCCGGCCGGCCTTTGGGGCGGATGCTGCAAAAGATGGATTGAGCCGGCGCGCCCCTGCGGCTTTGCGGCGCTCGGCGCGGACTTGTCGGGGGGCGACCAACCTGCAATATGGCAGGGACCGCTGTGCGAGTCCCATGGCATAAAAGGACGACGGACCCATGACCCAAGAAGCACCTGAAACCGAAATCGTCTCGGCCTGGCGCGTGAGCTGCGATGGCGGTGAAGGGGCACTGGGGCACCCGCGGGTCTGGCTGTCGCTGAGCCGTGTCACCGGCGAGGTCGAATGCGGCTACTGTGACAAGAAATTCATCCACGAGGACTTCGTGGAAGAGGCCAAGGCCTAAGCCGAGACTGGCGTTCCCCGTCGAACAACCCCGAAAATCTGAGCCTTCAGGACTGGAGGCGCGTCCTGAACCGTGGCAAGACATCCGGGTCGCGCGCAACAGAGGGGCAGGACATGGCATTCGGCAAGGGACATCACCTGCATCTGGTCGACGGCTCGGCCTTCATCTTCCGCGCCTATCACGCCTTGCCACCGCTCACGCGGAAGTCGGATGGGTTGCCCATCGGCGCTGTCAGCGGCTTTTGCAACATGATCCACCGCATGATCGAGCGCAACACCGGCCCCAATGCGCCGACCCATGCGGCGGTGGTCTTTGACAAGGGCAGCCACACGTTCCGCAACGACATCTATGACCAATACAAAGCCAACCGCGATGCCATGCCCGAGGATTTGCGCCCGCAAATCCCTCTGACCCGCGACGCCACCCGCGCCTTCAATCTCGCCTGTCTCGAACTCGAGGGCTACGAGGCCGATGACATCATCGCGACATTGGCCCATCAGGCCCGCGAGGCCGGGGGGCGCTGCACCATCATCTCCTCCGACAAGGATCTGATGCAGTTGGTGGGCGGCGGGGTCGAGATGCTGGACGCCATGAAGAACCTGCGGATCGACACCGAAGGGGTCGAGGCCAAGTTCGGTGTCACCCCTGATAAGGTCATCGACGTGCAGGCGTTGGCCGGCGACAGCGTGGACAACATCCCCGGCGCGCCCGGGATCGGCGTGAAAACGGCAGCACTTTTGATCAACGAATATGGGGATCTGGAAACGCTCCTGTCCCGCGCCGAAGAAATCAAGCAGCCCAAGCGTCGCCAGACACTGATCGACTTTGCCGATCAGATCCGACTGTCAAAACGCCTCGTCACGCTCGACACGCAGACCCCCATGGACGTGACCCTGGACGAGCTCGAGGTCAAAGACCCCGAGCCTGAAACCCTGATGGCCTTCCTCGCCGAGATGGAGTTTCGCACCCTCACCAAGCGGATCGCGGACCAGATGGGTGTCGAGGCGCCCGCCATTCCGGATGTGGCCGTCAGCGCGCCCGAGGCAGAGGCGGTGCCAGAGCAACCGCCGATGGACACCTCCAGCTATGAAACCGTGCGCGACGCGGCCGCTCTTCAGGCCTGGATCGACCGTGCCTACGCCCGGGGTGAAATCGCCATCGACACCGAAACCACGGGCTTGAACGAAATGACCGCCGATCTCGTCGGGATTTCGCTGGCAAGCGCGGCGGGGCAGGCGTGCTACATCCCGTTGACGCACCGGGCCGGCGGGGATGACGGGCTGTTCGGGAACGACGCCCTGGCCGAGGGACAGATGGGCCTCGACGCGGCACTCGACATGCTGCGCCCGATGCTCGAGGACGCATCGGTCCTGAAGATCCTGCAGAACGCCAAATACGATGTGAAGATTTTCGCCCGCTACGGGATCACTGTCGCGCCCATCGACGATACGATGCTCATGTCCTACGCAATGAACGCGGGGCTGCATGGACACGGGATGGACGCCCTCAGCGACCGGTATCTGGGGCACACGCCGATCCCGATCAAATCGCTTCTGGGCACGGGCAAAAGCCAGATCACCTTCGATCGTGTCCCGATTGCCGATGCCGCCCCCTACGCGGCGGAAGATGCCGATATCACATGGCGGCTTTGGCAGCAGTTCAAGCCGCAGTTGCACCGGGCCAAGGTCACCACGGTCTACGAAACGCTCGAACGGCCGCTTGTGCCTGTGCTGGCCCGGATGGAACGCTCTGGCATCAAGGTGGATCGCGACGTGCTCAGCCGCATGTCCAACGCCTTCGCGCAGAAGATGGCGGGGCTCGAGGCCGAGATCCACGAGCTTGCCGGCGAAAGCTTCAATGTCGGCTCTCCCGCGCAGCTTGGGGAAATCCTGTTTGAAAAGATGGGGTTGGAGGGCGGCAAGAAAGGGAAAACCGGCAAGTACTCGACGCCCGCAGATGTTCTAGAAGATTTGGCGACCGTGCATGATCTGCCGGGGCGCGTTCTCGATTGGCGCCAGCTATCGAAGTTGAAATCGACCTATACCGACGCGCTTCAGGATCACATCAACGCGGAAACGGGGCGCGTGCACACCTCCTACAGCATCGCGGGCGCCAACACGGGCCGATTGGCCTCGACAGACCCGAACCTGCAAAACATCCCGGTCCGCACCGAAGATGGGCGCCGCATCCGCGAGGCCTTTGTCGCGGAACCCGGCAAGATTCTAGTGTCCCTCGATTATTCCCAGATCGAGTTGCGTATCCTCGCGCATATCGCCGGGATCGACGCGCTCAAACAGGCCTTCAAGGACGGACAGGACATCCATGCCGCGACCGCGTCGGAAATGTTCAATGTCCCGCTGGAGGAGATGACACCAGATGTCCGCAGGCAGGCCAAGGCGATCAATTTCGGCGTGATCTACGGCATCTCGGGCTTTGGCCTTGCCCGGAACCTGCGTATCCCTCGGGCCGAGGCGCAGGGCTTCATCGACCTGTATTTCGAACGCTTCCCCGGCATCAAGGATTACATGGACGACACCAAGCGCTTCGCCAAAGAGCATCTCTTTGTCGAAACCCTGTTCGGCCGAAAAATTCACACGCCCGAGATCAACGCCAAGGGGCCAGGCGCAGGGTTCGCGGGGCGCGCGGCGATCAACGCACCGATCCAGGGCACGGCGGCCGACGTGATCCGGCGCGCGATGATCCGTATGGATGCGGCCATTGCCGACCTGCCGGCCACGATGCTGCTGCAGGTCCATGACGAATTGCTGTTCGAAGTGGACGAAGACGCGGTCGACGCCTTGATCGACCGCGCCCGCGAGGTGATGGAAGGCGCCGCACATCCCGCCGTGCATCTGGCGGTTCCCCTGACGGTGGATGCAGGGCAGGGCGCGAACTGGGCCGAGGCGCATTGACCGCGTCCATCGCCTCTTGGGACGAATTGCGGGGCTTTGCCCTGGGCTTGGGCTTGCCCGAGGTCACGGAGGCGCTCAGTTGGGGCAATCCGACCCTCAAAGCGCATGGGTAACTGTGGTGCTGGTGGTCGCCCTATGTTGATGCAGCGGTCTTCAAGGGCAGCATTGAGGAGCGGGAGATGCTGCACGCGGCGGACCCGGAAACCTTTGTTTTGCATGATCATTACGCCAAACACGGACTGATCCTCGTGGCGGCCGGTCGGATCCAGCGCGATTGGGCCGAAGCGCGGCTGCGGCGCTCCTGGCGTGAGGCCGCGCCAAAGCGCTGGCTCAAGGCTTGGGATGCGGCCTCAGGCAGCGCCGATTGATCGAGATGCCGGCACGGACCTTGCACTTTGCCTTCGACGGGTAATAGTGGTCGCAAAAAACCGAATAGGGGCCGACCCTGCTGATCGCCTTTAACAAACCGATGAATGCGCTGAGCCAGTTCACCGACGAAGGGAAGTGGCCGGGCTTAAAGCGTTGGATCGATCAACCCGGCGTCTATGCTGCCGGACGCCTCGACCGCGACAGCGAAGGGCTGTTGCTGCTCACCGATGACGGGCGATTGCAGGCGCGGATTTCGTCGCCCAACACCAAAACGCCCAAAACCTACTTTGCCCTTGTCGAAGGCGTGCCGACCGACGCCGCGCTCGCGCCGTTGCGCGATGGCGTCATGCTGAAGGATGGCATGGCGCGCCCCGCGGATGTGGTGCAGGTCGCCGCGCCCGATTGGCTGTGGCCGCGCACGCCGCCGGTCCGCATCCGCAAAACGGTGACCGACAGCTGGCTGAAACTCACCATCACTGAGGGCAAGAATCGCCAGGTGCGCCGCATGTGCGCCGCCGTCGGCTTCCCGGTGCTGCGCCTGATCCGGTGGTCCATCGGCCCCCACGATCTGACGGGCCTTTCCCCCGGTGAATGGCGCGAGGTCACGCCATGAGCGATCCCGAAATTGTCACCGTCGACACCCGTGAAACCCTGCGCGCGTGGTTGGCGGCCAACCACGCCCAGTCTGCCGGGGTTTGGCTGGCCACCTATAAAAAACATCATGCCAATTACTTGCCCTGGAACAAAGCGATCGAGGAACTGCTCTGTTGGGGGTGGGTCGACGGGCAGGTGGCGGCGCTGGACGCCGACCGGATGCGCCACCGCGTGGCGCCGCGGAACCCCAAATCCGCCTGGTCCGCCGTCAACAAGGAGATCGTGGCGCGCATGCGGGCCGAGGGGCGCATGACCGCTGCCGGCGAAGCCGCCATCGCGACGGCCGAGGCCAACGGCATGTGGCACTTCCTCGACGATGTCGAACGGCTCGAAGTGCCCGACGACCTGGCCGCGGCCCTGGGTGATCTGCTCTCGGTCTGGGACGGCTATCCCCGCAGCGTCAAACGCGGCACGTTGGAGTGGATCAAGACGGCCAAGACCGCACACACCCGCGCAAAACGCATCGCGGATGTGGCAGATAGCGCGGCGCAAGACCTGCGGCCCTCCATCTTTCGGCGTTAGGTCAGCTGATCCCACGCTTCCAGCGCCTTGGCCCCGTACATGAAGGCTGGCCCGCCTCCCATCATCATCGCAACACCGATCGTTTCGGCCACTTGATCGCGGGTGGCCCCGGCGGCATGGGCCGCCCGCACATGAAACCCGATGCAATCCACGCATTGCTTCACGATGCCGATCGCCAGCGCCTGCAACTCTTTTTCCCGCACCGACAAGGCCCCGTCGGCCAGCGTGCCGTGATGCAGCGCCGTGAACCCCTTCGCGGCGTCGGGGTGCGTTTTGCGGAAAGCATCCAGCGTGGTGCTCTGATGCGTGAGGTGGGTTTTCCAATCCATGTCCGGCTCCATCGAAGGGGATTTTCCCCCTCGATAGCCACCCGGACCCGGCCTGACCTTGTCTTGGATCAACCCCGGTCCCAGGGCCGAAAATCATTGGATTTTCAGGCGGAAAACACGTGTTTTCCGCCCGCGATGCGGGCCGTCAGGCCAGCATCACCATCGGGTTTTCCAGATTGTCGACGATCGCTTGCAGCAGCTCGGCCCCAAGCGCGCCGTCGATGACCCGGTGATCCACGCTCAGCGTTACGGACATCACCGTGGCAACCGTCAGTTCCCCATCCTCGCCCACGATGGGCTTTTTGACGCCGGCCCCGACGGCCAGGATCGCGCCATGGGGCGGGTTGATGACCGCATCGAAATTGTCGATGCCGAACATGCCGAGGTTCGAGATGGCGAAGGTGCCGCCGACATATTCATGCGGGGCAAGTTTCTTGTTCCGCGCGCGACCGGCCAGATCCTTCATTTCGGTCGACAGGCTCGACAGTGATTTCATGTCGGCGTCCTTCAGGACCGGGGTGAACAGGCCTCCCTCGACGGCCACGGCCACGGCCACGTCCGACGGTTTCAGCTTCAGCATCCGGTCGCCGGCCCAGACGGCGTTGGCATCCGGCACGGCCTGAAGGGCGTTCGCGCAGGCCTTGATGATGAAGTCGTTGACCGACAGCTTCACGCCCCGCGCGTCCAGTTGCTTGTTCAACTGGCTGCGGAACTTCAGCAGCGCGTCCAGCTTGATGTCCCGGCGCAGGTAGAAATGCGGGATGGTCTGTTTGGCCTCGGTCAGGCGGGCGGCCACCGTTTTGCGCATGCCGTCCAGGGCCACTTCTTCGAAGTCGCGATCGGCATACATCTTGAGCACTTGCTCGGCCTGCGGGCCGGTGGGCATCGCGGCCGGGGCCGCAGTGGCGCCTTCCACGTCGGCCTTTACGATCCGGCCATGCGGACCCGAGCCCTTGATCTGGCTGAGGTCGAGGCCCTTGTCCTTGGCAATGCGCCGCGCCAGAGGCGAGGCAAAGATCCGGGTGCCATCAGCAGCGGCCGGCGCTGCGGGGGCCGGGGCTGCGGCTGCCGCGGGCGCCGGGGCGGCCTCGGCGGCAGCGGGCGCGTCGGCAGGGGCCGCGGCGGGGGCGGAGGCCGCACCAATATCGTCGGCGCTTTCACCCTCGCCCAAGAGGACCGCAATGGGGCTGTTGACCTTCACGCCCTCGGTGCCTTCCTCCACGAGGATCCTGCCGATCACGCCCTCGTCGACGGCCTCGAACTCCATCGTGGCCTTGTCGGTTTCAATTTCGGCCAGCAGATCGCCGGAATTGACGGTGTCGCCTTCCTTGACCAGCCATTTGGCCAGGGTGCCGTCTTCCATCGTCGGGCTCAGCGCGGGCATCAAAATCTCGGTGGGCATATCAGGTCTCCGTCGCGTGCGTGCGGGCGCTCACGGTGCGCGTTCTAAGGTGAGAAGCGTGAAAGGGGCGGCGGGTGCCGTTCCTCCAGCAAGGGCGGTGATTGCGCGGCGCAAGCCGTGGGCCTGCGCCTCGATCCATTCATAGGCGGCTTGGTGGCTGACCTTGCCGGTCTGCCCGTACTCGGCACTGAGCAACGCATCGGGCAGAAGCGCGATCACCTCATCGCCATCCAGGTCGATGGCGATGCGATACGCTTCTTCCGAGCGGGTCTTGCCAAGCACGCGCATCGTCGGGCCAGCCTAGCGGTACGTGACCGATTTGACGGCGTCGACAACCTCGGCCGTCGTGACCAACGCCAGCTTTTCAAGGTTCGCCGCGTAGGGCATCGGGACATCCTTGCCGGTGCAGTTGATCACCGGGGCATCCAGGTAATCGAACGCGTTTTGCATGATGTAGGCCGACAGGTGGTTGCCGATCGAGCAGACGGGGAAGCCTTCCTCGACCGTCACGCAGCGGTTGGTTTTCATCACGCTGGCGATCACGGTGTCATAGTCGATCGGGCGCAGGGTGCGCAGGTCGATCACTTCGGCAGAAATTCCGTCCTCGGCCAGCTTATCCGCGGCTTCAAGGGCATAGGTCATGCCAATGCCGAAGCTGACAATTGTCACGTCGGTGCCTTCGCGCCAGATGCGGGCCTTGCCGAACGGGATGCTGAAGTCTTCCAAGTCCGGCACCTCGAAGCTGCGGCCATAGAGAATTTCGTTCTCCAGGAAGATCACCGGGTTCGGATCACGGATCGCTGTTTTCAGCAGGCCTTTGGCATCCGCTGCGGAATAGGGCTGCACCACTTTCAGGCCGGGGATTTGCGCGTACCACGCCGCGTAATCCTGGCTGTGCTGTGCGCCCACGCGTGCCGCTGCGCCATTGGGGCCGCGGAACACCATCGGGGCACCCATCTGGCCGCCCGACATGTACAGCGTCTTGGCCGCCGAGTTGATGATCTGGTCGATGGCCTGCATCGCGAAGTTGAAGGTCATGAATTCGACAATCGGGCGCAAACCGCCGAACGCGGCCCCGACACCGATCCCGGCAAACCCGTGCTCGGTGATCGGGGTGTCGATGACGCGCTTGTCGCCGAACTCGTCCAGCAGGCCCTGGGTGACCTTATAGGCCCCCTGATACTCGGCCACTTCTTCGCCCATCACGTAAACGGTGGGATCGCTGCGCATCTCTTCGGCCATCGCGTCGCGCAGGGCTTCGCGGACCGTCTGGGTCTTCATCGCCGTGCCTTCGGGATAGTCGGGCTCAACGGCCTTCACCGCGACCGGCGCGGCCGGCGCGGCGGCCGCCGGGGCGGGGGCGTCAGCTGCCGGGGCCGGCTCGGCGGCGGGGGCAGGGGCGGCCGGGGCGGCTGCGGCCGACATGTCTTCCCCTTCTTCGCCAATGATGGCGATGGGGGTGTTGACCTTCACACCTTCGGTGCCTTCCGCCACGAGGATCTTGCCGATCACACCGTCGTCGACGGCTTCAAATTCCATCGTGGCCTTGTCGGTTTCGATCTCGGCCAGAATATCGCCCGAGCTGACGGTATCGCCTTCTTTCACCAGCCATTTGGCCAGCGTGCCTTCCTCCATCGTCGGGGAGAGGGCGGGCATCAATACTTCGGTTGCCATGTCTGTCGTCCCCTTACGCGTAGATATCGGTCCAAAGCTCGGAGACGTCCGGCTCGGGGCTGGTTTTGGAGAATTCGGCGGCTTCGTTGACGATCTCCTTGATCTCTTTGTCGATCGCTTTGAGGTCGTCTTCGGTCGCGTGGCCACCGGTCAGCAGCATTTGACGCACGTGGTCGATGGCGTCGCGCTTTTCGCGCATTTCCTGCACTTCTTCGCGGGTCCGGTACTTGGCCGGGTCCGACATCGAGTGGCCGCGATAGCGGTAGGTTTTGATCTCAAGAATGTAGGGGCCCTTGCCCGCGCGGCAGTGGGCCACCGCCTTTTCGCCGGCGGCTTTCACCGCCAGAACGTCCATCCCGTCGACCTCTTCGCCGGGGATACCGTAGGCCGCACCACGTTCCCAGTAGGACGGCGATTTGGTCGAGCGTTTGGTCGAGGTGCCCATGGCGTATTGGTTGTTTTCGATCACGAACACGACCGGCAGCATCCACAACTCGGCCATGTTGTAGGTCTCGTAGACCTGGCCCTGGTTCGCGGCGCCATCGCCGAAATAGGTGAAGGTCACGCGGCCGTTTTCCAGGTACTTGTCGGCAAAGGCCAACCCGGCCCCGATCGGCACCTGAGCGGCGACGATGCCGTGGCCCCCGTAGAAATGCTTCTCTTTCGAGAACATGTGCATGGAGCCGCCCTTGCCCTTAGAATAGCCGCCCTCGCGCCCGGTCAGCTCGGCCATCACGCCTTTGGGGTCCATCCCACAGGCCAGCATATGGCCGTGGTCGCGGTAGGAGGTGACACGCTTGTCGCCTTCCTCGGCCGCGGCTTCCAAGCCGACAACGACCGCTTCCTGACCGATATACAGGTGACAAAAGCCCCCGATCAGACCCATCCCGTAGAGCTGGCCGGCTTTTTCTTCGAACCGGCGGATCAGCAGCATTTCACGGTAGTAATGTTTCAGCTCTTCCGCTGAGACATTCGGTTTCGCGGCAGATTTCGCCGCAGCTTTCCGAGTGGCCATCGGGCAGCGCGCCTCCCTATAAAGAGATAGTTTAACGTTGAACGGTTTTTAGCAAACGCCGTTCAAGATTGCACGCGTTCATCCTGACGCAGGGTGAAAACCGGACATGCTTAGGTTGCATAGCCGCGAACTTGCCAGGGAAGGGAGGGAAGGAGCGGCTAGGGCAGGACCACTTCATCGGCGCGCACATACCCGAGCATGTCGCGGGCCTGTTCGTCCAGAAGGTCCAGATCCAGATAGTCATCCGACAGGCGCCGGGTCAGGATCTCCATCTCGGCGGTTTCGGCCTCCAGCATCGCAAGTTCCGCCTGAAGCGCGTCGCGCTCGGCCGAGATCTGGATGCGCTGAAACAGACCATAGTTCCCCTGCACAGCCGTAAAGGTGAAATACGCACCGACCAGGATCAGAACCAGGGGAAGCATCAGGCTGGAAAGGGTGCTCGGACGTGCCATGGGCGGTGTGTGCTGTTCTCTGCCTCGGGTCAGGGAACGTGTCATGTCCCTGTTGAAAAAGAGATTCGCACATCGATTCGCAAAAGGGAATCCCCTTTGCGCGCAATTCGTGCCCCTGATTCGAAAAAGTGAACAGGGCGACCGAACCGCACCATCGAACATGAAAACACCGCGCCCCGGGGGCGCGGTGTGATCAGGTTTAATCTTGGGTTGATCAGCCGCGCCGCAGCGCCGCCATGCCCCCCGAAACGGCCAGTGCGGCAATCACGGCCTTCACGGCGTCACCCGCCAGGAACGGCGCCATCCAGCCCGCCCAGAGGCTCGACCACTCGGTGCCAAGCGTCGCCGCCGGCCAGGCCAGCCCTGGCACGTAGATGAAGGCCGACGCCACCAGCGCGATGGCGATCGCGGGAAGCGCGCGCCGCGCGAGGCCACGGTCGGCGGCCCAACCGGCCAGCCATGCCATGCCGACGAACCCGACGAGGAACCCGCCCGTGGGGCCGAACATGTACGCCAGACCTGCACCGCCATTGGCAAAGACCGGCAGACCCATGGCCCCTTCGGCCAGGTAGGTCAGCAGCGTGATCGTCGCCAGACGCGCGCCAAGCGCGAAGCCCACGGTCAGGATGGCCAGCGTCTGCAGCGTCATCGGCACAGGGATCATCGGAACCGAGATCTGGGCGGCGATGGCGATGAACAGCGTGCCGGCCAGAACAAGGGCCGTTTGCTTGAGCAAGGTGAGGTTGCCCAAGGCAGCATGGGCGAGAGTGGCGTCGCGGCGCATCCAAATCTCCGTATCGATGGTCGTCCAACTATGTCTGACGCCTTTAATCCCTGCGCTCCGGGGTGAAGTCAAGCGCGGCCCCCCTTGTCAAAAGCGCCCAGTCGGTGCATTGGCCGCGACCATGACCAAAGCACTTGATGGACAAATCGCGCTGGTGACGGGCGCATCCCGTGGAATTGGCGCTGCCAGCGCCGAGTGGTTGGCGGCCCAAGGCGCGCATGTCGTCGCCGTGGCGCGCACCACCAGCGCGCTGGAGGCCCTGGATGATCGCATCCAGGCCGCAGGTGGGCAGGCGACCCTTGCACCGATGGACGTGACCGATGAGGGCGCGATGGCGCATCTGTGTCGGTCGATCCATGACCGGTGGGGCAAAGCGGATATCTGGGTGCACAGCGCGGTCCACGTGACGGCCCTGACCCCCGCGCCGCATCTGCAACCCAAGGATCTCGATAAACTCATCACGACCAACATCCGGGCGTTTGCGCGGCTGATGGCGCTGATCGCCCCTCTGATCGCGGCCAGTTCTGCGCCTCAGGCGGTGTTCTTCGATGACACGTGGGACACCAAGTTCGCCGGGCCCTACGGCATGTGCAAAGCCGCGCAGCGGGCGCTCGTGCAGTCCTGGCAGGCGGAAAGCGAACGCTTTGGCCCCAAGGTGCATCTCTTGTCGCCCAAGCCGATGCCAACCGCGACGCGCGCCCGGTTCTATCCGGGCGAAGACAAGGACAAGCTGGCCAGCCCCAAAGCCGAGGCCGACCGTCTGCTGCCCGTGCTTTTGGGTTAACCGTTCGCGGCGTCCAGTTCCTCGGCAATCGCCTCGGCCCGGGCGGCCAGTTCGGCCAAGCCGTCGGTGAACCGGTCCGGAAGCTCGGTCCGTGGGCCGGCCTCCTGCAATTCGGTGATGCGGCGCGCGCGATCGGCCAGCCGTTCTTCGGCGCTGCGCAGGGATTTCTCCTTGGCCGCGATGTCGCCACGCAGGCTCTGAACCTCGTCTTCAAGGGCGGCGGTCTTGTCGGCCAGCATCAGTCCCGCCATCAGCAGCATCCGATCTGCCGGCATACGTCCGATTTGCCCCAGGATGACGGCGGCTTCGGTGTCCAGCATCTTGGCTGCGGCCTGCAGATAAGGCTCTTCGCCGTCCTGGCAGGCGACCGTAAAGCTGCGCCCTCCGATATCGATTTGCACCTCAGGCATTTGATCCTCCCGCGGCAAGAACAGGCTCCAGTTCGGCCAGGATACGTTCCAGTTCGGCGGCATCCGACCGGCGGGCGGCCTGCAAGGCGGCCACTTGATCCGTCAACGCAACATCCCAATCGGTGATATCGGGTTGCGCCGCGGCCCGCAGCGCGTCGAGCGACTCCATCAACCCGTCATTGGCGGTGCGCAGCTGTGCCATCTCACCCCGCATGGACAGCAGGCGCGTGTCGGACGGGGCCGCGGAAGACCCCTGCGCTTCGTCCAGCGCGTCCTTGACCTCGTCCAGTTCCGCGCGCGCCATCTGGCGCTGCTGCCGCATCCGCTTGACTCGCATGCGCAGCAGGGGGACCTCTTCGCGCAAAGCCTCGAGCTCCTCGGTGACCGCCTCATCCTCGGCGCTTGGCGCGGGGGCGGGTTCGGGTTCGGGCGACGGTGCGGCGTCACGCTCTGCCAGTTCCAGCCGCAGCGTTTCAACATCCGCCTCGCGGGCATTCAGGGCGCGGTTGAACTCATCCCGGTCGGCCTCTCGGGCCGCTTCCAAGGCCTGCACCTGGCGGCTCAATTCATCGCGTTCTTCGGCCAGGCGTGCGACTTCTGCGGCGGCCAGCCCGCCGTCCGAGGCATCGGATGTGTCCGGGGCGGCCTCCTGCTGTGCCTCTGCCAGTGACGCTTGGGTTTCGCTCAGCTGCGCTTCCAGGTGATCGACCCGGGCCCGCAACTCATCCCGCTCGGCCTCGGCGGACTGCGCCCGCAACGTGGCGTCCTCCAGCGCGGCACTGGTCACCCCGGGATCGTCGAAGGCTTCAAGACGGGGCGCGGTTTCGCGGATGCCCGCACCGATCCGGTCCAGAGCGGCCGCGAGGCGCGCCTCCAACATCGTCAATTTCTCGAATTCGGCACTTTCGCCCATGGTCTGCCGTGGCCCCCAATTTGCCTACTTCAGCACGGGCGGTGATCTGCCTGGTCGCACCCGGTGCCGATATGGTGCCCAATTCTGTCGTGGGCGGTTCATTTCAAGCAACCGCAAACCGCGTCAATTTGCAAGGATTTCTGCGGAAAAGGCCCCAATTCGGCGGCGAATCCGTTGATTGGGCGGCTTGCTTGCGCTTGCACTCAATCATGCCTCTGCTATCACGCCGGGACCCTCGGCAACCGACCGATTTGTTGACATAGGACACCCGAAGCTATGGACCTTTCCGCCCTCGCTGCTGCCAACCCCGAGCATTGGCGCCGCGCCGCCTGCATTCGCACCCTGACCCTTGATGCCGTGGCCGCCGCCAATTCGGGTCATTCGGGCATGCCGATGGGCATGGCGGATGTGGCCACCGTGCTGTTCGAAAAGCATCTCAGCTTTGATGCCAGCGCGCCGGACTGGCCCAACCGCGACCGCTTCATCCTGTCGGCGGGCCATGGGTCGATGCTGCTCTACAGCCTCCTTTACCTCACCGGTTACGAAGACATGACGCTGGAGCAGGTGAAAAACTTCCGCCAGCTTGGCGCGATCACCGCGGGCCACCCGGAATATGGCCACGCCAAGGGCATCGATACCACCACCGGCCCGTTGGGCCAGGGCATCGCCAACGCGGTCGGCTTCGCCATGGCGGAAGAGTTCCTGCGCGCCAAGTGGGGCAAGAAGATCATCGATCACCACACCTATTGCATCGCCGGCGACGGCTGCCTGATGGAAGGCGTCAGCCAGGAGGCGATCGGTCTGGCCGGCCGTCACGAGCTGTCGAAACTGATCGTGCTTTGGGACAACAACAACATCACCATCGACGGCGAAGTCACCCTGTCTGACCGGACCGACCAGATGGCGCGCTTCGCAGCGTCCGGTTGGGACGTGTTCGAGTGTGACGGCCACGATCCGGCCGATATCGACCGCACGATCACTGCCGCCAAGGCCAGCCCGCGCCCCGCCATGGTGGCCTGCAAAACCCATATTGCCATCGGCTCCTCCGCGCAGGACACCGCCAAGGGCCACGGTGCGCTGACCGATGCGCAGCTGATCGCCGACACCAAATCGGCCTATGGCTGGTCGAACGCCGCCTTCGATATCCCCTCCGACCTGAAATCCTGGTGGGAAGGCGTCGGCGCCCGGGGCCGCGACGCGCGCGAGGCCTGGGAAACCACCCTCGGCCTGATGTCGAACGGCAAAAAGGCCGAGTTCGCCCGCGCCTTCGGGGTGGACGTGCCCAAGAAGCTGTCATCGACGATCAAGGCGCTGAAGAAACAGATCAGCGAAAGCGCCCCCAAGGTCGCCACGCGCAAAGCCTCGGAAATGGCGCTTGAGGTCATCAACCCGATCCTGCCCGAACACATCGGCGGGTCGGCCGACCTGACGGGCTCGAACAACACCAAGACGGCCGATCTGGGCATTTTCAGCCCCGAGGATCGCAAGGGCCGGCACATCCATTACGGTATTCGCGAACACGGCATGGCCGCCGCCATGAACGGCATGGCGCTCCATGGCGGCGTGCGCCCCTACGGCGGCACGTTCATGTGCTTCACCGACTACGCGCGCGGGGCCATGCGCCTGTCGTCCCTGATGGGGGTGCCGGTGACCTATGTGATGACCCATGATTCGATCGGTCTGGGCGAAGATGGCCCGACCCACCAGCCGGTCGAACATCTGGCCATGCTGCGGGCCACGCCGAACCTGAACGTGTTCCGCCCCGCGGACGCTGTGGAAACCGCCGAGGCCTGGGAAATCGCCCTGAGCGAAAAGACCACCCCCAGTGTTCTGGCGCTCAGCCGTCAGGGGCTGCCGACCGTGCGGACCGAGCACAAGACCAAGAACCTCACCGCGCAAGGCGGCTATGTTCTGGCTGATGCCGAGGGCAAGCGGCAGGCAATCCTGTTGGCGACCGGCTCGGAAGTGTCGATCGCGATGGCGGCCCGCGACCTGTTGCAGGCCGAAGGGATCGGCACGCGCGTCGTGTCCATGCCCTGCTTTGAACGCTTCGCCGCACAGGACCCCGCCTATCGCAAGCGCGTCCTGCCGGGCGGCGCAGTGCGCGTCGCCATCGAGGCGGCGGTCAGCCTTGGGTGGGACAAATGGCTGTTGGGCGAACGCGGACGCGAAGCCAAGGCCGGCTTCGTCGGCATGGACAGCTTCGGTGGCTCGGCCCCGGCGGGCGAGCTGTTCCAGCACTTCGGCATCACGGCCGAAGCGGTCGCCGCCAAGGTCAAAGAGCTTTTGTAAACCCGTTCCGCGCGCCACAATCGTGGCGCGCACACACGCTGAATTGGATTGGCTTGACCGCCGCCGCTACTCGGCGGCGTCTTGCAGCACGAAGCCCTTGCGCATCATGTCGGTCGGGGCGACCGGATAGGCGCCCGAAAAACACGCGTCGCAATAGGCCGGTTTCATCGGGTCGCGGCCCTTGGCCTCGCCCACAGCGCGATACAACCCATCCAGTGAGATAAAGCGCAAACTGTCGACCTGAAGATGCGCGCGCATCTCTTCTTCGGTCATGGTCGCGGCCAGCAGCTTTTCACGCTGCGGCGTGTCGACGCCGTAAAAGCACGGCCAGGCCGTCGGAGGCGAGGCGATGCGGAAATGCACCTCGGCCGCGCCGGCGTCCAGGATCATTTCCTTGATCTTGCGACTGGTGGTGCCTCGCACCACGCTGTCGTCCACAAGGATGACCCGCTTGCCCTCGATCAGCGCGCGGTTGACGTTCAGCTTCAGACGCACGCCCATGTTGCGGATTTGCTCGGTCGGCTCGATGAAGGTGCGGCCCATATACTGGTTGCGGATGATCCCCATGGCATAGGGAATGCCGCTTTCCTGGCTAAAGCCGATGGCCGCAGGCGTGCCGCTGTCGGGCACCGGACAGACCAGATCGGCCTCCACGGGCGCTTCCCGGGCCAATTCCACGCCGATCTGGCGGCGCGTCTCATAGACCGACTGGCCACCGATGATGCTGTCGGGGCGGCTGAAATAGACATGTTCGAAGATGCAGAACCTCGGGCGGCGCGGCTCGAACGGTTTGTAGCTTTCGATGCCCGCCTCGGTGATGACGACCATCTCGCCCGGTTCAACCTCGCGGACGAACTCGGCCCCGATGATGTCCAGCGCGCAGGTCTCGGAACTCAGCGCCCAACCGTCGCCGACCTTGCCCAGAACAAGGGGCCGCACGCCCAAGGGATCGCGCACACCAATCAGCTTGGTCCGGGTCATCGCCACGACCGAAAACGCCCCTTCAACGCGGCGCAGCGCGTCCTTCATGCGTTCGGGGATGTTCTTTTGGTACGAGCGCGCCATCAGGTGAATGATGCATTCACTGTCGGACGAGCTTTGGAAGATCGACCCGCGTTCGATCAACTCGCGCCGCAATTCATCAGCATTCACGATGTTGCCGTTGTGGGCAATCGCCGCGCCACCCATCGAAAACTCGCCGAAAAACGGCTGGACGTCACGGATCGCGGTGTTGCCCTTGGACCCGGCCGTGGAATAGCGGACATGGCCGATGGCCACGGCACCGGGCAGGGTTTGCATGACTTCCTGGCTGGTGAAATTGTCACGCACATAGCCAAAGCGGCGGGCCGAATTGAAGCCGTGCTCGGGGTGGTGGGTGACGATGCCGCCCGCTTCTTGTCCGCGATGTTGCAACGCGTGCAGGCCGAGAGCGACGAAGTTCGCGGCGTCGCTGACGCCCACGACGCCAAACACCCCGCATTCTTCCCGCAGCTTGTCGTCGCCGACTGGCTCAAACGGATGGGACGGCCACGTGCTGGCGTCGTCCATATCAATGTCATCAGAATTGGTGGCGCGCATCGTGATGTCCTGCCGCAGAATCCCCACCGCACACATAGGACGCCAAGGGCCCACTGTCACGAAGGGATCACAATTCAGATCGTCTTTGTCGCGCCAAAGCCGCAGCTTTGCGCAGGCCGGGGCCTTACTGCGCGATGCACTGGCTGGTCAATGTCTCGTAGCGTTCGAGGATCCAGCCGGGCGCGTCCGTCGGGACTTGCGCTTCGATGCTGTCCTGAAGCTGCGCAAACACCTGCGCCGAGCGGCTGTCCGAGACGATGGCGACCGGTTCCTGCGCGGCCACGCGGTCATAGGCAATCAGCGCCACCACAACCAACAGGACGCCGCGCGCGACACCGAACAGGAAGCCAAAGGCCGCATCCACCCCGCCCACGGCCGAGCGTTGCACCGCCGACGCAAAGACCGGCGTGAACAGCGAGATGACCACCAAGGCGATGGCAAAGACCGCTGCAAAGGAGGCCATCAACCCCAACTCACAGCTTTCTCCGATGAAATCGCCCAGATACGGAATTTCCCGGACCAGCGGCGTGACGTCCGGCGCGAAGATGAACGCGACGAAAGCCGCCAGGATCCAGCCGCCGATGGCCAGCGTTTCGCGCACAAACCCACGCGCATAGGCCAGGATCGCCGAGATGACGATCACACCGGCCACGATGCCGTCGATGATGGTGAAGCCTTCCATGCCCCGCCTGCCTTTGTTTTTCAGCGCAAGTCCCTTTGCGCCGCCCGTTACCCTGCGCCGAATACCTCACCCGCGAAACGGGGTAAATCCGCCATAGACTGAATGTTCAATCCACTGGCGTCCGAGATTTTGCACCCCGCGGGCAGGATTGCGGCGGTGAAACCAAGTTTCTGCGCTTCTTTCAACCGATTTTCGGCCTGCGACACCGGTCGCAACGCGCCAGACAGGGACACTTCCCCGAAAACGACCGTGTCCCGGGGCAGTGCTGCGTCCTCGCGCGCCGACAAGAGCGCGGCCGCGATGGCCAGATCAGCCGCCGGTTCGCTGATGCGCATCCCGCCCGCGATGTTCAGATAGACATCCAACCCCTGAAACCCGATCCCCGCCCGTGCCTCCAGCACGGCCAGGATCATGCTCAACCGACCGCCATCCCAACCGACCACCGCGCGCCGCGGTTGGCTGAGCGAGGACGGCGCCACCAGCGCCTGCACCTCGACCAGAACGGGCCGGGTGCCCTCAATCCCCGCAAACACCACCGATCCCGGGGCAGGGGCGTCGCGGTCGCTGAGGAACAGGGCCGAGGGGTTCGCCACCTCGGACAGGCCCGCCCCCGTCATCTCGAACACCCCGATCTCGTCGGCGGGGCCAAAGCGGTTCTTCACGCTGCGCAGGATGCGGAACTGATGCCCCCGTTCGCCTTCGAAATAGAGCACCGTGTCGACCATGTGTTCGACCACGCGCGGGCCCGCGATCTGCCCTTCCTTGGTGACATGCCCCACCAGAACCACGGCCACGCCGCGCCGCTTGGCGAAGGTGGTCAACTCATGCGCCGCCGCACGCACCTGGCTGACCGACCCGGGCGCGCTTTCCACCGTGTCCAGCCACATGGTCTGGATCGAATCGATGATGGCCAGATCCGGCGCCTCGGCCTCCAGTGTTGTCAGGATATCGCGCAGGTTCGTCTCGGCGGCCAACAGAACCGCACTGTCGGCCAGGCCAAGCCGCTGTGCCCGCATCCGGACCTGCGCGGTGGCCTCCTCGCCCGACACATAGACAACCTTCAGCCCCGCCTTGGCAAAGCTGGCCGCGGCTTGCAGCAAAAGCGTCGATTTGCCGATCCCGGGATCGCCGCCCACCAACGTGGCCGAGGCCGGCACCAGCCCGCCGCCCAGAACGCGGTCCAACTCGGCAATGCCCGAGGTTTTGCGCGGCGGTGGCACCTCCTGGGTGCGCAGGTCGCTCAGGCCCAGTTTGCGGCCCTTCGCGGCCCCAAGCGCCTTTTTCCCCGGGCCCGAGGACAGCGGCGCCTCTTCCGCGATGGTGTTCCATGCGCCGCAGGATTCACAGCGGCCCGCCCATTTCTGGGTCACATTCCCGCAGGAAGAGCAGACAAATCGTGTGACGGGTTTGGCCATGATGCCGGTGTAGCCGAGCCGATGGAGGAGGGCCAGAGCCGCCGGTCACACCACCCCGAATTGCCACAGCGCCGTCAGGGCGATGACCAGCGTCAGCGCCACCCGCGGCCAGATCGTGCGCCAGTGGGTTTGCCCCATATCCGCCATCCCCCGATGCAACCCATAGGCCAGCCCGGCCGACAGGATCGCCCACCCGGCCGGGGCCGCGGCAGACCGGCCCACCACCCCGCCAAGCGCAAGGATGGCGCCCCCGATCACCACAGGCGGCAGCGCGCGCCGCACAAGGTTCAGCAGCAGCCCCCGGCGCCGCGCGGGGCGCTCGGCCATCACGCGCCGCCCGAAACTGGCCGCCGTCAGCAGGCTGTAGGCCAAACCGAACGCCGTCACGATAGACAGCAGGGAAATCAGCGTCATGGGTCCTCCTGCACGCGGGTCTTCGCGATATGCGCCGTGGCAAGCCCAATCGCAAAGGACGCAAGGACGCATCCCGTGAACAGCCACAGCCCCCAGGCCGTTTCTACGCGTCCCACGGCCAGACCCTTGGCAATCGTGATATAGACGGCAATCAGGAACACATCGGCCATCGCCAGCTTGCCCAGGATTTGCAGCGCCGCCAGCAGACGCGCCGATGCCCCACGCAGATGCGCCACCGCCAAAAGCGCGGTCTTGGCCATCGGGGCCACCAGCGCAAACAGCGCGACCAGCGCGGCCAGCACCACCTCGCCCCCGTCCCATAGGGCCCCAAGCCCCGACAGGACCGAGATTTCGTCCAACCCGAACAGCGGCAACAGCCCCGCGCGCATCAGAGGGGCGATCCAGGACAGAGGAAACAGCACCAACAGCGCCAGATTGGCGAGGAAAAGCGCGCGCGGCACGCGCGGTTCAGGCAAATTGCCGGACATAGATCACCGCCGCGCCAATCACCGCCGTCAGGCCAAAGCGCACCATCTCACCCGACAGATGCGCCTCGCCGCGGATATCATTCAGCGACATGTGCAAACCAAAGGCCAGGCCCGCCGGAAACAGCACCGCGATCAACACCACAACCGACGGCAACCCGATGAACGACCCAAGCAGAACGACCACCACCAGCATGATCATCGCAGGCACGAGATTGCCAAGCAGATCGGCCGCGTGCGGGATGTGCTGGCGCCGGTCCGTCCGGCGCACGAAGTTCACCCAGGCCAGAAAGGTCAGACCGGCATAAACCCACAACAGGGTCGCAATGGCCTCGATCACCGCGATGGGGGACAGAAGCTCAGACATGCCATCCTCGCGTCCGGCGATTGTGCCGTGTGTCGGGGCTTCGTTTGGGGTCGGCCATGCTTTTGCCTGCAACCGCTGCGTCTTGGCGCCTATATGGGGGCTTGGCTCCCGCGCGTCTATCGCCTCTAGCGCACAGCCTCGATCGGGCCATCGGCCGACCCGGTCACGAACTGACGCAGATACGGATCGTCGGCGGTGTCGATCTCGGCGACCGGTCCGTGCCAGCGGATCTTGCCCGCATGCAGCATTGCAACCTGATCCGCGATGGCGCGCACGCTGGACATGTCGTGGGTGATCGTCATGGCGGTCACGCCCATTTCGGTCACGATCTCGCGGATCAGATCGTTGATGACACCCGCCATGATCGGATCAAGCCCGGTGGTGGGTTCGTCGAAAAAGATAATCTCGGGCGCGGCGGCAATGGCACGGGCCAGGCCCACCCGTTTCTGCATGCCGCCCGACAGTTCCGAGGGGAACAGGTCGGCGACATCGGGGGTCAGGCCCACGCGGCGCAGCTTTTCAATCGCGATCTCTCGGGCTTCGGCCTTGGGACGCTTCTGGGCGCCACGCAGCAGGCGAAAGGCCACGTTTTGCCAAACGGACATGGAATCAAACAGCGCGGCCCCTTGGAACAGCATGCCGAACCGGGCCAGAAACGCATCGCGATCGCCCTGTTCCACGTCCTGTCCATCGACACGGATGTGGCCGCGATCGGGGTGCACCAGCCCGAGGATGCATTTGAGCAGAACCGATTTGCCCATGCCGGATCCGCCGATGATCACAAGGCTTTCGCCCTTGCTTACGGAAAGGTTAACGCCGCGCAGAACGTCCTTTGATCCGAAGGACTTATGAACTTGCTCAAGCGTGATCATGCCGAGAAAAACAGCCCCGTCAGAAGGTAATTCGCCGCCAGTATCAGGATCGAGGCCGACACGACGGCGTTCGTCGTCGCCCGGCCCACACCCCGTGCCCCGCGCCCCGAGGCCATCCCATGATAGCAGCCCATCAGCGCCACGATGAACCCGAAGACCGCCCCTTTGACGAGGCCCGAGGTCACGTCCCACGGCTCCAGAAAATCGACGGTGTTGTCGAGATAGGCCGCCGGGTTGAACCCCAATTGTGTGACGCTGACCAGATAGCCCCCGAAGATGCCGATCGCGTCTCCAACCGCCACCAGGACCGGCAGGCTCAGCGTGGCGGCTAGAACCCGGGGCACCGTCAGATATTTCATGGGATCGGTGCTCAGCGTCGTCAGGGCATCAATCTGCTCGGTCACCTTCATGGTGCCGATTTCGGCCGCGATGGCGGCTGCGACCCGCCCGGCGACCATCAGCCCGCCCAGAACCGGGCCCAATTCCCGCACGATCCCGATGGCCACAATCTGCGGCACCACCGCCTCGGCATTGAAACGCGAGCCCCCGGCATAGATCTGCAACGCGAGCGCGCCGCCGGTGAACAGCGCGGTCAGCCCCACCACGGGCAGCGACAGCCACCCGATATGGAGCAGTTGATACAGCACTTCACGGGGATAGAAGGGCGGACGGATCGCCGCCCCGAGGGTCGCGAGGATATACAGCGTCACCCGACCCACCGCCGCCAGAAGCCACAGGACGGACCGCCCCACCGCGGCGACCGGCGACAGCAGCGTGGTCACGCGGCCCCCCCGACAACCTGACGGTCATAGCGCGCGCCAAGCGATGTCAGGATTTCGTATCCAATTGTCCCTGCCGCGTCTGCCAGCATGTCGACGGTCTGGTGCGGGCCCAGAATATCAAGGCTGTCCGGCACGTCCGCCAAATCGGTGACATCCACCGTCAGCAGATCCATCGACACCCGACCCGCCAATTGCACCGGCTGATCCCCGGCCCATAACGTGCCGATCCCGCTCATTGCGCGGATCAAACCATCGGCGTAGCCGCCGGACACGGTCGCGATCTTCGTCGGGCGCGCGGCGGTGAACGTGGCCGAGTATCCAACCGTTTCGCCGGCCGCCAGATCACGCACCTGGATCACCGGTAGCGACAGGCGCACGGTGGGCCGCGCATCCGCGAAGGGCAGGCCGCCATAGAGGCCGATGCCCGGACGCGTGACGTCGAAATGATATTCGGGCCCCATCAGCACCCCGCCCGTCGCCGCCAGCGACCGCGGCGCCTGCACCGTCTCGGTCATGGTGCGGAACTGTGCGAGCTGCGCAGCGTTCTGGGGGTGATCCGGCTCGTCCGCGCAGGCCAGGTGGCTCATCACCAAGGTGACCGGTCCAGCCTCGAGCGCCCCGCGCGTGGCCTGCCAGTCTGCGGCCTCCATGCCCAACCGGTTCATGCCGCTGTCCAGTTGCACGCCATAGGGATGATCGGACAGCGCCTCGAGATGGCGCGCGGCCTGTTCGGGGCTGTTCAGCATCGGCGTGAGGGCAAAGTCACGCAGAAGGGCGGTATCGCCCGCCATGTGACCCGAGAAGATGTTGATCTCGGGGCCGGGCCCAAGCGCTTTGCGCAGGACAACCCCTTCTTCCGCCACCGCCACGAAAAAGCGGCGTGCACCGGCGCTCGCGAGCGCCTGGGCCACGGTTGCCGCGCCAAGGCCATACCCATCGGCCTTCACACAGGCCCCGGTCTCCGCACTGCCCATCGCATCCAGCGCGCGCCAATTGGCGATCACCGCATCAAGGTCAATATAAAGCCGGCCGGTTCCCATAGCCCTCTGTCCCGTGTCGGGCGGGCGGGGTCAAGGGGGCTCTGCCCCGCGGCCTGCGGCCGCCCCCCGGGATATTTGGAAAACAGAGACGGGGGCGGCGCGATCCGGCCGCGCCCGTTCGGTCAGAAGCCCTGATCGCCCGCGCCCTGTTGCCACGGTTTGACCAGATTGCCGAATTTCGTGAAGCGTCCCTCAAAGCTCAGCTCGACGGTGCCGACCGGCCCGTGGCGCTGCTTGCCGATGATGACCTCGGCCTTGCCGTGCAACTGCTCCATATCCTGCTGCCATTTGGTCATGGCTTCGAGGTTCTCTTCGCCGGGTTTTTCACGCTCTTTGTAGTACTCGCCGCGATAGACGAACATCACCACGTCGGCGTCCTGTTCGATCGAGCCGGATTCGCGCAGATCGCTGAGTTGCGGGCGCTTGTCGTCGCGGGCTTCGACCTGTCGGCTGAGCTGCGAGAGCGCGATGACCGGAATGTCCAGTTCCTTGGCAATGGCCTTGAGGCCTTGGGTGATTTCCGAGATTTCGTTCACGCGGTTTTCCGACCGGCCCGAGCCGCGCAGCAGCTGCAGATAGTCGATGATCAGCAGATCCAGCCCCTGCGGCGAGCGTTTCAATCGCCGCGCGCGTGCCGCGACCTGGGCAATCGGCAGCGCCGGCGTGTCGTCGATATAGAGCGGGCAGCGTTCGAGATCGCGGGCGGCCAACAGGTAGCGTTGGAATTCCTGCTCGTTCAGATCGCCCTTGCGGATCAGTTCCGACGGCACCTCGGCGGCCTCAGACAGGACCCGCTGCGCCAATTGGGCGGCCGACATCTCGAGGCTGAAGAACCCGACCACGCCGCCATCGACGGTGCCTTGGGTGCCATCCTGCTTCGCGCCCTGTTTCCAGCGTTTTGCAATGTTGAACGCGATGTTCGTGGCCAGTGAGGTCTTCCCCATGGACGGGCGTCCGGCCAGGATCAGAAGGTCCGAATTGTGCAGACCCCCGAGCATGCGGTCGAGATCGGTCAGCCCGGTGGAGGTGCCGGCCAGGCCGCCGCCACGATTGTAGGCAGCGTTGGCGATGTTGACCGCGTCATGGAGCGCGCGCAGAAAGCTTTGGAATCCCCGTTGCGTGGTGCCTGAGGCGGCGAGCTTGAACAGCTCGCTTTCGGCCTCGACGATCTGATCATCCGGGCTGACATCGTCGCGCATGGCCCGCGCGCGGTCGGACACCCGTTGGCCGAGCCCGATCAACTCGCGGCGGACGGCCAGATCGTGGATCAGTTGCGCATAGTCACGTGCGGCCGAGGTGGCGATGGCCGCCAGTTGCAGGCGCACAAGGTATTCGGCTCCGCCCAGATCCTGCAGCCCGGGGATGTCGGCCACGAAGTTCTTGAGCGTCGTGGCATCGGTCTGCAGACCCTTCGCGATGCGGGCCTGGGCCATCGCGAAGATTTCGGCGTGGACCGGGTCGTGGAAATGGGTGGGTTTGATCAGGTCATCGACGCGGTCGAGCACGTCATTGGCGCTGAGGATGGCGCCCAGAAGCTGTTGTTCGGCCTCCACGTTGTGGGGCAGCGGCGTCGCCTCCGTGGGCAGAGTGGCGGATTGTGGGACCGGTGTCTGCTCGTTCATGCCTCAATCTCCCCCGCCCGAGTTTTGGTTTTCGTCTTCGAGCGTAAGCCTGGGATATAACCCAAGGCGCTGCGGGGGCGTCAACTTGGGTAAGCCTGTGTATAAGCTGTGGGGCCTTTCGGGCAACAATATGTGCCCATCATGCCCCAGGAGTTGCCTATATATAGTGGCAGTCTAACAGCGACGTGTCACAAAAGCCACGTCGATTTTTGACCCCATCGCCGGTGGATCATTCCAAGCCGCGCGCCGCCCGCCAGGCGTCGGCATCTTCCAAGAATCGCTCAACCTCGACGAGTGTCGCTTCGTCGAAATCGCCGCCGCGCCGGGCTTCTGCAATCACGTCGGCCCAGGTGCACAGATAGTGCAACCGCAGCCCGTGATCGGCGAGGGTCTCTTCGACGCCGGGGAAGATATCGTAGTAAAAGATGACGGCCGTATCACCGCATTCGGCGCCGGCGGCCCGGATCGCATCCACGAATTTCAGCTTCGAACCGCCATCGGTGGTCAGATCTTCGACCAGCAGAACGCGGTCGCCTTCACGCATCTCGCCTTCGATCTGGGCGGTGCGGCCATATCCTTTGGGTTTCTTGCGGACATAGGACATCGGCAGCGCCATGCGCTCGGCCACGAAGGCGGCAAAGGGAATACCCGCAGTTTCACCACCGGCGATGTTGTCGAACGCCTCGAGCCCGGCGGCGCGCATCACTTTGCAGGTCAGAAAGTCCATCAGCGTCGCGCGGATGCGCGGGTAGGAGATCAGCTTGCGGCAGTCGATGTAGGTCGGGGCCTGTTTGCCGGAGGCATGGGTGAACAGCTCGGTCGCGTTGAAATGCACTGCCTTTATGTCGAGCAGCATCCGGGCGCTCATCTGCGCCATGACGGCCGCGTCGGGGTAGGTCGAGGGGATCATGCGGGCCTCCGATGGGTCAGAGTGGTCAAAGAAAGTCGGGGCTTAGCCCTGCACATGCCATTGGAGCGGATGGCCGGGATCGAACAGGGTGACCGGGCCTTCGCCGGTGTCGATCTTTTCGGGATAGGCCGCGGGCGCGTCACGCTTTTCCAAGGTGATGGTGTCCGGATTTGGGGCCAACCCATAGCGTGCCGGGCCGAAGAGGGAGGCAAACCCCTCGAGCTTGTCGAGCGCGCCTTCTTCTTCGAAGACGTGGGCGAGGCAACTCATGGTGTTGGTGGCCGAAAACACCCCGGCACAGCCGCAGGCGCTTTCCTTGTTGGGGTCCGTGTGCGGGGCGCTGTCGGTACCGAGGAAGAACCGGGCGTTGCCCGAGGTGGCCGCCGCCCGCAGCGCAAGCTGGTGCGTCGACCGTTTGGCCACCGGCAGGCAATAGTAATGCGGGCGAATACCGCCGACCAGAATGTGGTTGCGGTTGATCATCAGGTGATGGGTCGTGATCGTCCCGGCTATATCGCCCGCAGCGTCCCGCACATAGTCGATGCCATCCGATGTCGTGATGTGTTCCAGCGTGACCTTCAACTCCGGTAGGCGCTGGCGGAGCGGTTCCAGCACCGTGTCCAGGAACACCTTTTCGCGGTCGAAGATATCAACCTCGGGCGTCGTGACCTCGCCATGGATACAGAGCGGCAGTCCGATCTCGGCCATCTTTTCCAAGGTGGCCATGGCATGGGCGACATCGCGCACGCCGGAGGCCGAGTTCGTGGTCGCGCCGGCGGGATACAGCTTCACCGCGTGGATCAGGCCGTCGGCATAAGCCGCCGCCACGTCCGAGGGATCGGTGCCCTCGGTCAGGTAGAGCGTCATCAACGGTTCGAACTGCATATCGCCGGGCAGGGCGGCCATGATCCGGTCGCGATAGGCGGCCGCGTCCGCGCCGGTCACCACGGGCGGGACAAGGTTCGGCATAATGATGGCCCGGCCAAAATGGCGTGCGGTTTCGGGCAGCACGGCGTCCAACATCGCGCCATCGCGCAGATGCAGGTGCCAATCGTCGGGTCGGCGGATCGTAAGGCTTGTGGTCATGCCCCATCGGCTACACGATACCCCTGCGCGGAGCCAGCGCTTTTGGTGCCGCAGACAGAGGCAGGGGCATGCAAAGTTTTACCTTTCGACCCGCCGCCTTGCGCGGCGACCGGGGGCTCAGGACGGGGCCCGAGGGGCTGCAACACGGGGATGGGCCCCTGCGCCCGTGGTCCGAGCTGACAGGCGCGGCCTTTGCCCACAGCATCTTGCGCGGTGTCTTGATGATGCATCTGGACCTCTCGTTCGGGCCAGAGACCGAGCGTGTCGCCTACACGGGCGAAGGGGGCGGGCTGGAGGTCTATGCGCCCATGATCATCGCCATTTGCAACGACATCGAAACCGCACGCCCGGATGTCGAAATCGAGTTGGGCTACACCGGTGGGGCGCGGTGGGGCCTGTTTGCCCTCGGGCTTGCCTTTGCCGCCATCGCGGCGTTGTTTCTGTGGCTGACAGTCAGTGGTGGCGCGTCAGGTCCAGACCAGATCACGTTCCTTGTTGTGGCAGTGATCACCGCGGTCATTGGCGCGCGTTTGGCGCGTGCGAATGGCCCGTGGTCGCCCGCCAGACGCGTGGCGCCCAGTGCTCTGGCGGCTCAGATGACGGTGCCCGCCCCCGTGAATTTGCCCGATTCTTGAGCGCTTGGCGACGGAACAGACCTCCTTTCGCGCACGGTGCTTGTCTGGTCTCACCCCACCGCCTAGGGTTGAGCCGATGTTTGACGAGACGGTTCCATCGACCCCGATGCAGCGGGTCCATGGGCGCGCGGCGGTGCGAATTGGCGCGGGCGGTCGCTTGCGCGACTTGCACCAATCGGGCGCGGCAAAGGTCATGCTGCCCAAGATGCATGGACGTCCTCCGGAGATCGTCTTCCTGAACACGGCCGGCGGCATCACGGGCGGGGATCACCTGCGGTATGATGTCGTGCTCGAGGACGGGGCCGCGGCCGTCGCCACCACCCAAACCGCCGAACGCGCCTATCGGGCCGCTGGCGGCACGGGATCGGTTGAAACGCACCTGACGGTCGGGGCCGACGCGACGCTGTTCTGGCTGCCGCAAGAGGTGATCCTTTTCGATGGCGCGGCGCTGGATCGCCACCTGTCGGTTGATCTTGCGCCGTCCGCGACGGCGGTTGTTCTGGAAAGCCTCGTCCTTGGCCGCGCGGCCATGGGTGAGGTCTTGCGCGACATCACCCTGCGGGATCGGCGTCATGTCCGCCGAGCAGGGCAGCGCGTGTTGGTTGAAGCCATTGAATTGACCGCCGCCGACCTCGCGCGGCAGGACGTTGCCGGGCTGGACGGTGCCGTGGCGCTTGCCACGGTGAGCCTGTTCGCGGACCATGCGCCCGATCGCCTGGCATCGGTGCGGACCGCGTTGAACGACCTGCACCACCCTGATCTGCGCGCCGGCGCCTCGGCCTGGGGTGGGCGCCTGACGCTTCGGATGGCGGGGCCGACTGCCCATGACCTGCGCCGAAGCATCGCCCGCATCATCCCCCTTCTCACCGACGCGCCTTTGCCGCGTGTTTGGCAAATCTGACCTTAAAGGACCGACGCGAATATGAACCTGTCCCCACGCGAAAAAGATAAGCTTCTGGTAAGCTTGGCGGCCATGGTCGCGCGCAACCGATTGTTGCGCGGGGTCAAGTTGAACCACCCCGAGGCCATCGCGCTGATCACGGATTTCGTGGTCGAAGGGGCCCGCGACGGGAAATCCGTCGCCGAATTGATGCAGGCGGGTGCGCATGTGATCACCGCCGATCAATGCATGGAGGGCGTGCCAGAGATGATCCACGATGTGCAGGTGGAGGCCACGTTCCCCGATGGAACCAAGCTTGTCACCGTCCACCACCCCATCCGCTGACCAAGAGGTTTTGGTATGATTTTCACGTTTCTTCTTGGGGTCGCCGCCGGTGTTTTGGTTCCCATCGCCGAGCCCCGGGTGCGCGCGGCCATGGAAAGCATCGCGATGCGCAAAATCGAGATCAAGGATACCGAGTTCGACATCCTGACCCTGCTGCTCCTGATGCTGGTTGCCGCGTTTTTGGCGGCGGTCTTCGGGGCGACGGGGATGGCGTTTCCGATGGTGCTTGGCGCCATGTTGGGCCTGTTTCACAAACCGATCCTGGCCGCGATCAAGGGTGACAAAGGAGAAGACGCATGATCCCTGGCGAAATCCTGACAGCTGACGGTGACATTACCCTGAACGCGGGGCGCGCGGCGCTGTCTCTCACGGTGTCGAACACGGGTGACCGCCCGGTTCAGGTGGGCAGCCACTACCATTTCGCCGAGGCGAACGAGGCGCTCGACTTTGACCGCGACGCGGCCCGTGGGCATCGATTGGATATTGCGGCCGGCACCGTCGTCCGGTTCGAGCCAGGCCAGACGCGCGACGTGCAACTGGTTCCCTATGGCGGGTCCGGCGAGGTTTGGGGCTTCAACCAGCAGGTGATGGGAAAACTATGACACCGTGGAGCCCCTTTGATGTGATGCGTGCCGGGTTCGAGGTCACCCGCCTCGGGGTTGAGGCGAACGCCGTCATCTGGATGCGGATGATGGGCGCGACAGGCGCCTGGAACACGCCCTTTGACGAAAGCTATCGCATGTGGCGCGAGAAACCGTCGACCTTCACCGAGGCCATGGGCCGCGGCATGGAAGCCGCCATGCGGGGCGCGCCGCCCTCGACCGTGATCTCGGCCACGGTGGCGCCGCTCAGCCGGGACGCGGCGGAAAACCGGATGCGCCTGTCCGATCGCGGCGTGCGGAGGCTGCGCGCGTGACGCACTTGCCCGCCTCTGTCGCCCTTGCGGCCGGTGTTGCGGCAATGGCCGCGCCGGCGGCGGCGCAGGATCATGGATGGGACTGCAAGGACTATGCCAGCCTGCCGCAACAGGGGATCAACGCATGCCTTGCCGATGATTGGTGTGCGGCCGATGCGCGCCTGAATGATGTCTACCAACGCCTGATGCGGAATGTCGGGCCGTCCGAGGCCAACACCCTGCGCGCGGCACAGCGCGCTTGGATCACCTTTCGCGATGCCGCCTGTGATGTCGAAGCGGCCCAAATGCGCGGCGGGTCGGGTGAGCCGATGTTGTGGTTCGGGTGCCTGGGGCGCTTGACCGATCGCCGGGTGGATGACCTCGAAAATCTCGTGGAACTATATGAATAAATACAAGGAATTAAAGGAACAGACCGAGTAAAAACAGCACAATCAGGGAGACGGCAATCATGTGCGATATCTGTGTAATGAACAGCGTGAAAGACAGGATGCTTTCGCGCCGAAGTTTCTTCAAGGGCAGCGCGGCCGCGGCCGTGGGCGCGGTGGCGGCAGGGGGGGTGACAACGACACCGGCCCTGGCAGGTGGACACGGTGGCGTCGTCGATATGACCCATGTGCTGGACGAAACGTTCCCGACCTTCTTTGGCACCCCGGGGATCGCCTATGACAAGACCTTCGATTTCGCCGAGTCCGGGTTCAACCTCTACAACCTGACGATCATGGAGCATACGGGCACGCATATTGATGCGCCGCTTCATTTCAGTGCGGATGGCCAGTCGGTCGCCGAGATTCCGGTTGGAAATCTGGTGTGCCCGCTGGTCAAGATCGACATTGCCGCGCGTGCCGCCGAAGACGCGGATACGCAGGTGACACCGGACGACCTTCAGGCCTGGATCGACGCGAACGGCGATATCCCCGACGGCGCCTGCGTGGCGATGTATTCGGGGTGGGGTGAAAAAGTACACACCGAGGCGTTCCGGAACGCAGATGGCGACGGCGCCCTGCATTTCCCAGGGTTCCATGTTGAAGCCGCCCAGATGCTGATGGAGGCCACCGGCGCGGTGTCGATCGGGGTCGATACCCTGTCGCTCGACCACGGGATTTCGGCCGATTTCGCCACCCATTACGCGTGGCTGCCCACGAACCGCTACGGCATCGAAAACCTCGCGGGTTTGGCGGACATGCCTGCCGCAGGTGCGACCTTGATCGTGGGGGCGCCCAAGACGGGCAAAGGCACCGGTGGTCCGGCGCGCATCTTCGGGATGGTCTGAGCGATGGGGACGGTCCGGCTTCTGAGCGACGAGGAACTGAGCCCCGAAGCCCGGGCCGTCTTCGACGAAATCCGGGCCGTCCGCGGCACGGATTACGTGAACAATTTCTGGCGGGCCCTGGCCCATGATCCTGCAACGCTCCGCGCCACGTGGGAGCGGTTGAAGGACGTGATGGCCCCGGGCGCGTTGGACCCGTTGGTCAAGGAAATGCTGTATGTCGCCGTGTCCACTGCGAATGGCTGTTCCTACTGCGTCCACAGCCACACCGCGGCTGCCAAGGCCAAGGGCATGACGCCCGACCAACATGGCGAGATGCTGGCCGTCATCGGGATGGCCATGCAAACCAACGGGTTGGTGACGGGCCTGCAGGTCGACGTGGATGAGGGGTTCAAGGCGTGAGCGACCCAACGACCCCGAACACGCCACCCGATCCCGTGACCGAGAAGGTCGTGGCCGATGAGGTCAGTTTTCGCGCGCGGGCGCTTGAACTCGACATGCGCGAACGCGTGGACCAGAACACCCGTGAGCGACTTGATGCGACTGCGAATTTTGTTGGGATCGTCGCCGCGGTCGTGTTCGGGATCTTTGGTCTTGGGACGTATCTTTTGGTCCAAAGCCTGGTGGGGGGCGAGGTTCGGACCCAATTGTCGGAGCGTCTGGGTGTCCTTGAAGCCGACGTCGCCCGGTCAATCGATGATCAGGGCCGGACCGTCACGGCCTCTGTCGATGCGGAAATCGAGCGGATGAACGTGGAACTGGAAGCCACGGTCGCGGAGCTGGAGGCGGCGGTTGCCGCCCTCGAAGCGGAACGGTCCCTTGCGACCTTGCTGCCGCTGGTTGTCGGTGAAGCCATCGACATCGACAGTGAGGGCCCCCCGATCGCCGGTGCCGGCCCAACCTATTCCGAGCAACTTGTGATCGACGCTATGTCCCAGATCGCGCCTGCGGTGGAAAACCTGGATGGATTTGCCTTCGACCTCGCCGCACGCCGGATTGAGCGTATTCTCGATGTGTTTTGGGAGCGCGGGCGTTACTTCGAGATGCACGAAATCCTGAACGCCATGTCGCCCGAGCTCCAACTGCGCCTGCTTGGCCATCCGACCCAGGGCATACTCTATACGGTGTCGGACGGGCTGGCTTCGGAACTGTTGCAGGAAGGGGCGCTTCCGCCGTCGCGGCGCGGTGTTCTGAACCGTGTGCTTGATCAGAACGTGCGACCCGACGAATTCGCGGCCGTTCCGATGGCAATCCTTACGGTCTTTGTGGTGGCGGACGACCTCGGGTGGACCCATGCGGATGTCGGCGATGAATTGAGGCGCCACGCCAGCCGGTGGACCGAGTTCGAGGCCATCTTCCTGTACAATCAGGTGTGCTACATCGCAGACGACCTGCCTGACGATTTGGCGCAAGCGTCAGACCTGGACCGCGATCTGCGCGATCGCCTTGTTGCCCTGTCCGCCGTTTTTTCTGACGCGCCTCTTCAACAAGTGTGTAGCGGATTCAGCTATGACACGGATTAGAAAGCCCTTTTTCAAACCACCATCATCTGGCCAAGGCGCCGCGTCGCAGCCTCGGTTTCGCAACCGACCCAGTCAATAGGACCCGAACATGCCCACCCAAATCCCCCGCACCACCTATGCCGACATGTATGGCCCGACCACTGGCGACCGTGTCCGGCTGGCCGATACGGACCTGATCATCGAGGTGGAAAAGGACCTCACCACCTATGGCGAAGAGGTCAAATTCGGTGGCGGCAAGGTGATCCGCGACGGGATGGGTCAAAGCCAGATCACCCGGGCCGAAGGATCGGTGGACACAGTTATTACCTATGCGCTGATCGTGGACCATTCGGGCATCTACAAGGCGGATGTCGGCCTACGGGATGGAATGATTGTCGGGATCGGGAAGGCGGGCAATCCCGATACGCAGCCGGGCGTGGACATTATCATCGGGCCAGGGACAGAGGCCCTGGCGGGCGAGGGGCGCATTCTGACCGCGGGCGGGTTTGGTGCGCATATCCACTTCATCTGTCCGCAGCAGATCGAGGATGCGCTGCATTCGGGTGTGACGACCATGTTGGGCGGCGGCACGGGGCCGGCGCACGGAACGCTCGCCACAACCTGTACGCCCGGTCCATGGCATATCGGGCGCATGCTGCAGGCCGTCGATGGCGTGCCGGTGAATATTGGTCTCAGTTCCAAGGGAAACGCGTCGCGGCCCGAGGCGCTGGTCGAAATGGTCACCGCGGGCGCCTGTGCCATGAAGCTGCACGAAGATTGGGGCACGACGCCGGGCGCGATCGATTGCTGCCTGTCGGTGGCCGATGACATGGACGTTCAGGTCATGATCCACACCGACACGCTGAACGAGTCGGGCTTCGTGGAAAACACGCTGAAGGCCATAGGCGACCGCACCATCCACGCCTTCCACACCGAAGGGGCAGGGGGCGGCCACGCGCCGGACATCATGAAGGTCGTGGGATATCAGAATATCCTGCCGTCTTCGACGAACCCAACCATGCCCTATACGGTCAACACGCTGGAAGAGCATCTCGACATGCTGATGGTGTGCCACCACCTCGACAAGGCGATCCCGGAAGATGTGGCCTTTGCCGAAAGCCGCATACGGAAGGAAACCATCGCGGCCGAAGACATCCTGCACGACATGGGTGCGTTTTCGGTGATGGCCTCTGACAGTCAGGCCATGGGCCGGGTGGGGGAAGTCATCATTCGGACGTGGCAGACCGCCGACAAGATGAAGAAGCAGCGCGGTCGTCTGTCCGAAGAAACCGGCGACAACGACAACGCGCGCGTCAAACGTTACGTGTCGAAATACACCATCAACCCGGCCATCGTGCACGGCATGTCCAAGCACATCGGCTCGGTCGAGGTGGGCAAACGCGCCGATCTGTGCCTCTGGGACACGGCGTTTTTCGGGGTGAAACCCGAGATGGTCCTGATTGGGGGCACGATCGCCATGGCGCAGATGGGCGACCCGAACGCCTCGATCCCGACGCCACAGCCGGTCTATTCCCGTCCCATGTTCGGGGCGTTTGGCCGCTCGATGGAGCGGTCCTCGGTGACCTTTGTCAGTCAGGCCGCGCAGGCTGCGGGCATCGGGGCCAGCCTGGGCCTGGCCAAGGATACGATCGCGGTTGAAGGCATCCGCGGCGTGACCAAATCCGACATGATCCACAACGCGGCGACACCCGAAGTTGAGGTGCACCCAGAGACCTATGAGGTCCGCGCGGATGGCGAGTTGCTGACCTGCGAACCGGCCAAGGAATTGCCCATGGCACAGCGGTATTTCATGTATTGACCGACGCTTAGCCCCCTCTTGGGCATCTCACGCGTTCGTGAATTTCCTTGCTTTACGCAGGGGAAAGGCTCAGCCTGTGGCTAACGCAAGGGTTGAAAACAGCCCGGCGGAAGGGGGGAATACAATGACGGCACTCACACGCACTGGCGGACTCCGCCCGAATGTCATGCACGCAATCTGGGGGTTGATCGTCTCGATCTGCGTATTGGCGGCAGCGCCGGCCGTGGCCGACAACAGCTGCCTTTGGGCATTTGACAACGATTGTGACGAGCCGGGTATTGGAACCGGCCTTTGCGCCGCTGGTACAGATGACGCGGATTGTCGCCCGGGCAGCGGCGGTGGGTCTTCGTCTGGATTGGCAAACCCGTGCCCCTTCACCAATGATGGGGATTGCGACGAGCCGAACGGCCTGAACCTGTGTGCCTGGGGCACCGACACCGCCGATTGCTCGAACCCCAACTCGAACTTCGGCAACGGCAGCGGCTTTGCGGGTGTGCGCCCGACAACGCCGGCGCGTCCGATCATTCCAAGCACGCAGGAAGGGCGCAATCTTCAGATCGCGCTGAATTACTTTGGGTTCAATGCCGGTGTCGTAGACGGCCAGGTCGGGCGTCGCACGCGCGCGGCGATTGAGCGCTACCAGGCCTCGCAAGGATATCCGATCAATGGCCGCAATCTGACGCCCGATCAATCGGAGTTCCTTTTGGGTGCGCCATTTCCCCCGTTCCCGTAGCGTTGCACCCTGTGCGGAAGCGCCGCCCATCGACAGGGTTCAGCCGTTGGTGCGGGTTGCCGCCAACGGCCAGTCCCCGGGAAGGCCGGAGGACCAGGGCCTCCCATCCGAAAGCGCGCGCCGAGGTCTGACCGCTGTCGGGCCGGCCCCGGTCGCCGCCATTGTGGACCTGTTCTGGGTCGGATGTTGCACGCGATCGAAGGGGCGGCAGGACACGCCCTGGCCCGCTGACAAAGCCGGTTACGATTCGATGCCTGGGCGCGGGCGGCGTCCGGGCCGATCTGCCGTCTCTCCCCCGTTTTCGGGCGGCACGCCCGCTGAATGCCCAATTCTGCATCACGATTGAAACCGGCAAAGCCCCTGTCATCATTGGAGTTTCCACCTCGCGTCGTGACCCGCGGCAAAAAAGTCTTGCCAAACCAAACCCCCGCGGCCTAGCGTTTTTGCAAGCGTGTGCAAAAACGCATTGAACCCAACGCGGGGGGCCGAATATGGCAGAGATTACGTTGCGCGGAGTGTGCAAACGTTGGGGGAGTTTCATCGGTGTCGATGACTTCAACCTGACAATTGCAGACCGAGAGTTCCTGGTTTTGCTCGGGCCGTCGGGCTGCGGGAAGACCACCACGATGCGGATGATCGCCGGGTTGGAAGATCCGACCGAAGGCACGATCATGATCGGCGACAAGGATGTGACCCATCTCGATCCCAAGGATCGCGACGTGGCCATGGTGTTTCAGAGCTACGCGCTCTATCCGAACATGTCGGTCTACGAGAACATCCGCTTCCCCCTGAAAGTGCGCGGCGTCGACCCAAGCACCCATGACGAAAAGGTGCGGCGGGCCTCGGCCATGGTCGAACTGGACGAGTTTCTCGAACGCAAGCCCGCGGCGTTGTCCGGCGGTCAGCGGCAGCGGGTTGCCCTGGCGCGGGCCATCGTGCGCGAGCCGAACGTGTTCCTCATGGACGAGCCGCTGTCGAACCTCGATGCCAAGCTGCGGGTGTCGACCCGGGCGCAGATCAAGCACCTCAGCCACGAGATCGGGGTCACCACGATTTACGTGACCCACGACCAGATCGAAGCCATGACCCTGGCCGATCGTGTCGTCGTCATGAAAAACGGCGTGGTGCAGCAGGTCGGCAGCCCGACCGATATCTACGACCATCCGGCCAATACCTTCGTGGCCAGCTTCATCGGCAACCCGGCCATGAACCTGATCGACGGGACGCTGAAGGGCGGCACGTTCGAGGCGGCGGACACCAACATTCCGGGCCTGTCCGGTGCCGATGGCAAGGTCACCCTGGGCTTCCGCGCCGAGGATGCCAGCGTCGTCGAGAGCGGCGGCCAGATCAATGCGCCGATCTACACGCTGGAGCTTTTGGGCGACGCGACCATGGTGACGGTCCGCATCGACGGAACGCTCGTCAGCGTGCGCGCCGACAAGAACTTCCGGGGCGAGATTGACGAGACCGTGTCAATCGCGATTCCAACCGAGATTTGCCACCTGTTTGACGGCTCAAGCGGGGAGCGGATGGAGGCCTGAGGCCTCATTGCAGAATCTTCCGGCCCGTCGAGGCCGGAGGCAAAACGGCGGGTGTGTGATTGCAAGGCACATCCGTTCATCGAACCACAGGGAGACTACGATGTTCGTAAAAAACTTTGCCATTGCAGGGGCTTTCGCAAGCCTGATGGCGACCTCGGCTCTGGCCGGCGGTCATGGCGCGGCGTGCGGCCCCGAAGGCCAGTCGATCCGCATTCTGGCCAGCGACTTCCCGGCGATCCACGCCGTTGCTGGCACGGCTGAAGAAAACTGCGCCGGTGCCGCGTCCGAGTTCGTGCGCAACCACACCACCACCGCGCGCGAGATCATGAACGCCGCCCTGACGCCCAACCCGTCGGAATACAGCTCGGTCATCGTCGCAAACTCGACCCTGACGCAGCTGATGAACGACGGCCTGGTGCGTCCGCTCAACGATCTTGTTGCGGCCTACGGCGACAACATCCCGTCGAACCTGCAGATCACCATCGGCGGTGACGTGATGGCGATCGCATTCATGGCGAACTCGCAGCACCTCTATGCGCGCACCGACGTGCTGGAAGCGGCCGGCGTCGATGGCGTGCCGTCCACCTATGAAGAAATGCTGGCGGCGGCCGAGGCCATTCGTGCGGCAGGCATCATGGAAAACCCGATCGTCGCAAACATGCAGGTCGGCTGGAACATCGGTGAAACCTTCAACACCATCTTCCTTGCCCATGGCGGTCAGTTCTTTGAACCCGGCACCGCGAACCCGGCGATCAACAGCGAAGCCGGCATCGCCACGCTGGAAATGATGGCGCGCATCGCCGAATACGCCCATCCCGATCACCTGAGCCAGGCGTCCAACGAAACCCAGGCCGCCTGGGAAGCGGGTCAAGCCGCGCTCGGCCTGATGTGGGGCTCGCGCGGTGCCGTGATCCTCGACGACGAGGGCTCGACCCCCGAAGTGACCGAAAACACCGTTCTGGCCTCGGCGCCAAGCGTTGAGGGTATCGGTGTTCCGGGCGCAACGCTCTGGTGGGATGGCTTCACGATCGCGGCCAATGTGTCGGATGAAGAAGCAGAAGCCACGTTCGCGGCTCTGGCCAGCGCCCTGACCCCGGAAATGGTCATGGCCAACAACGACGACGCTGTTTGGCTGCTGGAAGGCTTCCAGCCGGGCCGCGCAGCGGCAGGCGTTTCGGCCACGGCACAGGGCGGCGCAATGCCGTACCCGATGGAGCCTCAGATGGGCCTTCTGCACAACGCACTGGGCGCAGAACTGTCTGACTTCATGCAGGGCAACGAAACCGCCGAGCAGGCGCTGGCGGATGTGGAAGCGGCCTATATCACGACCGCAACCGAAGCCGGCTTCCTCGAGTAAGCCTTTCTCCCAGGTGGGGTCCCATGCCGGGGCCCCGCCACCCCCCCCATCCGATCCGGACGAGGACGCGCCATGAAGCATAAGACCTTTTTCTGGTTTATCCTGCCGACGCTGACGGCGATGATCCTCTTCATCGCGCTGCCCATTGTCTCGGTCGTGATCCAGTCACTGCATGTTGAACACGAACAGGTACTGGTGACGGTCGAAAACTGCGGGCCCTTCGGCTGTACGGAATCCGTCGCCGTCGATCAGGAGGCTACGGACGCGTTGCGAGACGACGCCCCTCTTGGCCGCTTCAACGGGTTGGGCACCTATGCCAACCGCGCGCACCTGGCCACCGCCGAAATCAGCGAGCTTTGGCAAACCACGGCCACGATGGGCGAATTCTTCGACCGGGTGATGAGCTTGCCCTTCTACCGCGCGCTGGCCTTCACGCTGACCTATACCTTCGTGGTCACGCCGTTTGTGCTGGTCCTCGGCCTCGCCATCGCGGTCGGGGTGAACAATCTGCCGCGCATGTTCAAGGGCCTGACGGTCTTCATGTCGCTCCTGCCGATGATGGTGCCGCCGGTTGTGGGCGCGCTGATCTTGCTGTGGATGGTCGACGCGGAAGGCATCATTGGCGCCACCATTCAGAACATCTTTAACGATCCAAACCTCAGTATCCGGGCCTCCGGTCCGCTGATGTGGATCATGCTGATCGTCTACGGCATCTGGTCGTCGATCCCGTTCAGCTTCATCGTTTTCTACGCGGGCCTGCAAACCGTGCCGCAAGACACCACCGAAGCCGCCCGCATCGACGGCGCGTCCAAGTGGCAAACCATGCGCCACGTGATCGTGCCGCATCTCATGCCGCTCGTGGTCTTCATCACGCTGATCCAGTTGATGGACAACTTCCGCGTCTTTGAGCCGATCGTCAGTTTCCAGGCGCAGGCGTATGCCCAGTCGCTGAGCTGGATCATCTTCAACGACCTGCGCGAATCCGGGAACCCGCTCTATGGCTCGGCCGGCGCAACCTCGGTCCTGACCATCATCGGGGTCGTGATCCTGCTGTCACCGGTGCTTGTGCAGACGTACCGCGATTTCACCCGCAAGAGCCACTAAGGGGGAGCTTCAGACATGGCAACCGCCGCAGATTCCCGCATCACCCCGCTCAAGGTCATCTCTGTCACCTTCGTGGTCGTCTGGCTGATCATCGCAGCCTTCCCCTTCCTCTGGACGCTGTGGGGCAGCTTCAAGGTGCAGGCCGACTTCTTCTCGCGGGCCGACTGGACCAACGCGCTCTATGGGGTCTTCACCCGACAGGAAACCGGCGGCGCCTTCACGACCGGCGGTTACTACGGCGCCTGGGTCCAGGAAGAGTTTTGGCGCGCCGTCCTGAACACCTGTATCGTGGTGTTCTTCACGGTGATCATCTCTCTGACCTTCGGGACGCTTGGCGGCTACGCCTTGGCACGCTCGGGGTTCCGCTATGCGTTCTGGCTGCTGATGCTGGCGCTGGTGTTCCGCGCAATGCCGCACATCACGCTGGTCTCGGGTTACTTGCTGCCGTTCTTTGAATGGAACATCTGGGGCATCCTGCCGACGACGATCATCGTGCTGGTGGCGATCAACCAGCCCTTCACACTGTGGATGCTGCATTCGTTCTTCAAGAACATCCCCAAGGACCTTGATGAATCGGCGATGGTCGATGGCTGCACGCGGTTCCAGGCCTTCTGGCACGTGATCATTCCGGTCATGTGGCCGGGCGTGATCACCACCGGGCTGTTCTCGTTCCTGCTGGCCTATAATGACTTTGCGGTCACCGCCATGCTGCTGAGCTCCGAAAACCAGACCATGATCCCCGCGGTTGTCAGCTTCCTTGGCACCACGCAAGAAGCCGGCAACGTGATGTTCGCCGTCGCCGCCGTGGTCTCGGCCACCGCACCGCTCTTCGTGCTGATCATGTTCTTCCAGCGCCAGATCGTCAGCGGTCTGACAGCGGGGGCAGTGAAGGGGTAATGTCCCGCCCGGACGAGACGAAGGCGCTGGTCGCTCCGTTTCGGCGGGCCTTCCTCTCCGGGGACATCAAGGCGCAGGCACAGGCCCTGCGCGCCCTGATTTCAGACACAGCCGACATTCGGTTCTGCGCGCCGTTCCAACATCTGGACGGCGCGCAGGATCTTTGGGACAGCGTCTATGCCCCGTTAATCGCGGCGATGCCCGATCTGGAGCGGCGTGATTTCATCGTCATGGCCGGGCCGCGTTGGGGGGACGGCCCAAGCGGGGATTGGGTCGGTCTGGGGGGCAATTTCGTCGGGACATTCCAGGCGCCCTGGCTCGGCATTCCCGCCACGGGCCGCCCGGTTTTTTTCCGGTATCAGGAATACCTCCGCTTCGACGGCGACCAGGTCGTCGAGATGGAGGCGATCTGGGACATCCCGCAACTCATGCAGCAGGCCGGGGTCTGGCCGATGGCCCCGCAAGCGGGGGTGGAATGGATGTGCCCGGGGCCGGCCAATGGATGTGGGCTGGTCCACGGGCCCCACGACGCAGCCGCCAGCGACGCGGCGGTCCAACGGGTTTGGGACATGCTCCACGACCTCAAACAGGGGGATGCCGACACGCCCGGGCGCGGGTTGGGCGGGTATTGGCACCCACACGCGTCGTGGTACGGGCCCACAGGCCTTGGCACCGCGCGCGGGCATGCCGAAATCGCAGGGCGCATATTCCGCCAGTTCCGCGAAGGGCTGTCCGACAACACCCGGCATCTCGAAGACGGTGTCTTCTTTGGCGATGGCCCGATCGTGGCCTTCACAGGGTGGCCATCGGGCACCGCAACCCATTCGGGCGACGGGTTCTTGGGTCTGGCCCCGACCGGCCGCCGCATCACACGGCGGAGCCTTGATTTCTGGTCCGTCGACCGGGGCATGATCCGCGAGTGTTGGGTGATGGTCGATATGATCGACCTCTACCGGCAACTTGGCATCGATGTGTTTGCCCGCATGGCGCATCTCCATCCCGGGGAGGCCGCCTGACACCCACCCCGCTTTTGGCACCGCCGCTGATCCCCTGACTTTTGACACGAACACACCAAGACACATGACCGACATTCACACGTCCAACAAAGCCAAGCTGACCCCGCTGCGCGAGGCGCAATACGATTTTGACGAAACCACCGTGCGCCGTGCCTTGCAGGGGCTTGGGCCGGATTGCCTGTTCCGCCACACAGACCCGTTCGGCGACCTGCACGGCCCTGACGCGTTCTACGATGCGGCCTACGCCCCGCTTTTGAAGGCGTGGCCCGATCTCGAGCGGCGTGATTACATCGTAATGGCGGGGGGGGATGAACACGGGCATGATTGGATCGGGGCAGGGGGATACTACACCGGTACGTTCCTGCACCCGTGGATGGATATCCCGCCCACGGGCCACCAGATCACCATGCGGTTCCATGAATTCTGGCGCATGGTCGACGGACAGGCCGTGGAATTTCAGGCGATCTGGGACATTCCCGAGGTTATGATGCAGGCCGACGTCTGGCCCCTTGCGCCATCGCTCGGACGCGAATTCCTGATCCCCGGACCGGCCCGTCAGGATGGCTTCGTGCCCGGTCCGCACGACCCCGAAAAGGCGCGCCAGACGCGGCAGCACATTGTCGACATGCTGACCCATCTGAAAAAGCACCCGACCGAAGGCGGCCCCGAGGTGATGGAGATGGAGCGTTTCTGGCATCCCCGGATGAACTGGTACGGCCCCGCAGGCATCGGCACCGGGCGCGGCATTGAAGGCTTCCGGAACTGGCACCAGATCCCGTTCCTCGCCGGGATGCCGGACCGGGGGCAATACCTGGACGAGATCACCTATCACTTCTTTGGCGATGGCGATTATGCGGCCGTGACCGGGTGGCCGAACATGGTCCAGACGCTGACCCATCCGGGGTGGCTTGGCATTGCGCCCACGGGACAGAAAATCACCATGCGCAGCCTGGATTTCTGGAAGCTGGAGCATGGCAAGATCCGGGAAAACTGGGTTCTTGTCGATTTGCTCCACATGTACGACCAAATCGGCGTAAAACCCTTTGAACGGATGCGCGAATTCAACAAGGCGCGCTATGGGATTGACCGGGAAACGGGGCGCGCCCTGATGTAGGAAGACCGGCCAATGCGCCGGATGCGGGAGGAGATCGAGCACGGCATGTCACGCGAAAAGGTGACATCTGCGGACGTGGCCCTGCGGGCCGGTGTCAGCCGGTCTGCGGTCTCGCGCGTGTTCACACCCGGCGCGTCGGCCTCGGCCAAAACGGCTGAGAAGGTGCGCAAGGCGGCGGCTGAGCTTGGATACAGGCCAAATGTTCTGGCCCGCGCGATGGTGTCCGGCAAAAGCCGCATCATCGGCCTCGTCGTCGCCTATCTGGAAAACCAGTTTTATCCGGACAGTCTTGAGAAGTTCTCGAAGGCGCTCCAGGCGCAGGGCTACCATGTCCTCGTCATGATGGCGTCGGAGAAGGCCGGAAACATCGACAAGGCCGTGCAGCGCCTTCTGGATTACCAGGTCGATGGCATCATCGCGACATCGGTGGCCCTGACGTCGGACATGGCGGCCCAGTGTCAGCGATTGGGTGTGCCGCTTGTGTTGTTCAACCGCGCCATCGACAGCCCGGATGTGTCGGCCGTGACATCAGACAACTGGGCGGGCGGGCGCAAGGTGGCCGAGTTTCTCTTGGCCGGGGGGCATCGGAAGATTGCCCATATCGCCGGGTGGGACGGGGCGTCGACGCAACGCGACCGGGAAGCGGGCTTCGTGCATGCCTTGCGCGCGGCCGGTCACGACCTCCACGCGCGGGTCGCTGGAAACTACCTGCGCGCGGATGCCCGGGCCGCGACGCTGAAGCTGTTCGAGACGGACCCGCCCGACGCCATTTTCGTGGGCAATGATCACATGGCCATCGCTGTGCTCGACACCCTGCGCCAGGACCTTGGCCTGCGCGTCCCGGAGGACGTATCCATTGTTGGCTACGATGACATCCCGTTGGCCAGTTGGCCGACCTATGATCTGACGACGGTCCGGCAGCGCACCAATGTCATGGTGGCCGAAACCGTGGCCTTGATGCTGGATCAGATCGACACCCCAAGCCGCGCGCCGGAGGTCAGACGGATCGAAAGCCCCCTGATCATCCGTGGCTCTGCCCGACGCCCGGGTTCTGCGTCCGAGGACACCTGATCCTCCCCGTCGCACCGCGCCAAGGGCAACCTGCACCCCTTGGGGCTGGACAATCTGCCAAGAGACGGAGATATGAATTTCAGATAAGCATTTTTGCGTATCAGCCATGTAATTTTGCGCGACATCGCTCCGTTCAGTGAAGTCGGCCGCGACATGACGCTGGTCGGAAGACAAGGACGGAGCCTCGATGCTTTCCAATTCCACAATCCTCGTAACAGGCGGCACGGGATCTTTCGGCCATGCTTTCCTGCCCAGGACGCTGGAACGCTACAATCCCAAGAAGATCATCGTGTTCTCGCGGGACGAGATGAAGCAATGGGAAATGGCGAAGCTGTATGGCAACGATCCGCGCGTTCGGTTTTTCATCGGTGATGTGCGCGACAGTGAGCGTCTCTATCGGGCCTTTGATGGCGTTGATTACGTCGTCCACGCGGCGGCCACCAAGATTGTGCCGACGGCCGAGTACAACCCGTTCGAGTGCATCAAGACGAACGTCAACGGGGCGATGAATGTCATCAACGCGGCCATCGACAAACGGGTGAAGGGGGTTGTCGCGCTGTCGACCGATAAGGCCTCCTCGCCCATCAACCTCTATGGGGCGTCCAAGCTGGCCTCCGACAAGCTCTTCGTCGCGGGCAATTCCTATGCCGGCGAACACGGAACGCGGTTCTCGGTGGTCCGCTATGGCAATGTCATGGGCTCGCGTGGATCGGTCATCCCGTTCTTCATGTCGATCAAGGACAAGGGTGTGCTGCCGATCACCGACCCCCGCATGACACGGTTCATGATCAGCCTGGACCAGGGGGTGGATCTGGTCTGGCACGCTTTTGAAGACATGATCGGTGGCGAGATCTACGTCAAAAAGATCAAGTCCATGAAGGTCACCGATATTGCGGCGACCATTGCGCCCGAGGCGCGGCATGACATCGTTGGAATTCGCCCCGGCGAAGAGCTGCACGAGCAGATGATCGGCGTCGAGGATGCGCCGTACACCTTTGAGTACGCAGAACACTTTAAAATCCTGCCGGCCATCAACGAATGGTCCTCCGACCCGTATCGCATCAAGGACGGCACGAAGGTGCCCGACGGGTTCAGCTATACAAGCGACGGCAACTCGGAGTGGATGGAGAAATCCGAGCTTGGGGCTTGGATCGAGGCGCATCGCACCTCCATCGGAACGATCTGATGATCCCCTATGGTCGCCAGAGCATCGACGACAGCGACATCCGCGCCGTCGAAGCTGTGCTGAGATCCGATTTCCTGACGCAAGGTCCGGTCTTGCCCGCGTTCGAGGCCGCGGTGGCCAAGCGATGCGGCGCGCAGCACGCGGTTGCCGTCAGCTCTGCCACATCGGCGCTGCACATCGCGTGCCTGTCCCTGGGCGTGGGGCCGGGGGATCTGGTCTGGACGACGCCGATCACCTTCGTTGCGTCGGCAAACTGCGCCCTTTATTGCGGCGCGGAGGTCGATTTCGTCGATATTGACCCCGATACCTTCAACGTGTCCACGTCCGCCCTTGATGCCAAGCTTCAGGCCGCGGCCAAGGCTGGACGGCTTCCCAAGGTGTTCATCGCGGTTCACATGGGCGGGCAGTCGCCGGACATGCGCCGCGTGGCCGAATTGGCAAAGGCCCATGGGGTTCGCGTGATCGAGGATGCCAGCCACTCGATCGGCGCGACCTATGATGATCGCCCCGTGGGGGCCTGTCCTTACTCGGACATCACGGTGTTCAGTTTCCATCCCGTCAAAATCATCACCACCGCAGAAGGCGGCATGGCGCTGACCAATGACCCCGACCTGGCGGCGCGCATGGATCGCTTGCGCAGCCACGGGATCACCCGTGATCCGGCTCTGATGACGCACGCGCCGGATGGGCCGTGGTACTATCAGCAATTGGAACTCGGCTGGAACTACCGCATGACCGAGATCCAAGCCGCCCTTGGCCTGAGCCAAATGGATCGACTGGACAGCTTTGTCGCCCGTCGGACGGCCCTGGCCGCGCGCTACGATGCGGAATTGGCGGCCTTGCCCTTGCGATTGCCGGGTCGCCAAGCGGGTGCGCTGTCGTCCTGGCATCTCTACGTCATTCGCCTCGACGACGCGCACCGCCACACCGCGGTGTTGGAGGCCCTGCGCGCGGACGGGATCGGAGTGAACCTCCACTACATTCCCGTGCATCTGCAGCCCTACTATCAGCGTCTGGGCTTCCAAGCCGGTGCATTCCCGGCGGCAGAGGATTATTATGCGCGCGCGATCTCGATCCCGCTGCACCAGCAACTGAGCGACACGCAGCAGGATGCGGTGATTGCGGCTTTGGGTGATCGGATATGATATCATTTCGTTCTAAGAGATTGAAATATCGTGAAATATTGCCTGATGATGTAAGTGAGCGCTATGTGGAGTGGCTCAATGATCCGCTCGTGAATCAGTTCCTTGAGACCCGATTCTCACCGCAGAACCACAAAAGTGTGCTGGATTTTGTGCAGCGCCAGATGGACGACCCGGACAGCTATCTGTTCAGGATCGCACTTGGCGAAAACGACCAACATATCGGTAACATCAAGCTTGGCCCAGTAAACAGATTTCATCAATCGGCACAGATCTCGCTTTTTGTTGGTGAACGTCACCTTCACGGTCATGGCTTCGCAACAGAGGCCATTGATCGAGTGACGCATTGGGGACTTCAAGAGTTGGGTCTCCAACGCATCGAGGGCGGTTGCTACTCCGACAACTTGGGATCACTGCGAGCCTTCCTAAAGTGTGGGTATGTCGTCGAGGGATTTAGGAGAAACGCTGTTGTTGGTGCTGACGGTGTCCGCCAGGGCCTTTTCCTGTTTTCTGCAATTGCGCCGCCGACGGAGTGAGTTGGGTGGGAAGACTGGCGCTGGGAACAGTTCAATTTGGCATGAACTACGGCCTCGCAAATCGGTCTGGCCAACCGGACCGTCGGACGGTCGAGGACATCATGTCAAGGGCACGGCAAAGTGGAGTCGAAACCCTAGATACTGCGGTCGTGTATGGTGATAGCGAGAGAGTACTGGGTGAAATTGGCGTATGCGATTGGCGAGTCGTAAGCAAAGTTCCCACGATCCCAGATGATGTTGTCGATGTGCGTGGTTGGATGGAGCGTGAGACAGAGAATAGCCTCCAAAATTTACAGACGTCCCAATTAGAAGGGATTCTTCTACATGACCCGACCCAACTACATGGCCCGCGCGCGACGGAGATCGCAAGTGCGCTTGAGCAGTTGAAATTCAATGGCTTAGCGGCCCGGGTTGGCGTATCGATTCAGCATCCGGCGCGCGACCTGCCGGCGGTTTTGCAGCATATGGACCCCGGGATTATTCAGGCGCCGTTGAACCTGCTTGACGATGCGATGGTTCAAGAGAACTGGGCGCAGCATCTGAAAAGCGTTGGATGTGAAGTGCACGTGCGCTCAGCGTTCCTGCAAGGACTTTTGCTGATGAAAAGTGGAGACCGCCCGGCTTGGTTTGACCGCTGGTCCGATCATTGGAACGCCTGGCATCAATGGCTTGATCAGATGGGTATTTCTGCGTTGGAAGCATGTCTTCGGTACGTATTGGCGCAGCCAGATGTCGACCAGTGCATTGTCGGGGTGGAAACGGTGTCTCAGTTGTCGGACTTGCTGTGTGTGGAGGCTGTCCCACTTGAGAGATTGCCGGATTGGCCAAGTCCCCCAGACATTGATCTCATAACGCCGTCCCGCTGGAGTATCGCATGACAAATAGCCTCCGCACAGTTGCGCTCGTGCAGGGGAGGACTGGTTCGAGCCGCCTGCCACGAAAGGTTCTGCGACTGCTCGATGACAAGCCAATGATAGACTGGGTCATGCGGCGCACGAGTCTTGCATCAACCGTTGATGAAGTTGTCCTGGCAACCTCAAACGATCCGCGCGACGACATACTGGCATCCCATGTCGAAAGCCTGGGATTTGGTGTTGAACGGGGTGATGAGAAAGATGTTCTCGACAGGTTTTCGCGGGCTGCAGAAGCGCGTGGAGCGGGAATTGTCGTGCGTATTACGGCAGATTGCCCGCTCATTGATCCTGGCTTGATTGATGCGGTGGTCCGACTTCGCCAAGACTCCGGCGTCGACTATGCGTCCAACATTGATCCGCCAACGTTCCCCGATGGCCTTGACGTCGAGGTCTTTACGGCGGCCGCACTTTTTGACGCTGCGGCGCGCGCAACAACGCCCGGCGATCGAGAGCACGTGACACCCTTCTTGAGGCGTGGGGCAGTGTCGCGCACCACTCTCGAGCATGAGGTCAACCTTTCGGAGATCCGTTGGACCGTCGACGAGGCCGCAGATCTCGAGGTTGTCGATCGCCTTGTTCGAATGTTCAACGGTCGTACCGATTTCTCGTGGCGCGAGGTGTTGTCTCTTTGGAAGGCAAGCATCAATGAGCTCGGAGCAAATTCTGGAATAGGCCGCAACGAAGGAACTCACATGGGAAGCGGGCAAAAACTTTGGAAACGGGCGAAACAGATCATCCCCGGCGGCGGAATGCTCCTGTCGAAACGCGCCGAAATGTTCCTCCCGGAACAATGGCCTGCTTACTTCAGTCGCGCTAAGGGATGTTCCGTTTGGGATTTGGACGGTCGCGAACTGTTGGACATGAGCCTCATGTCAGTCGGGACCAACACCCTCGGCTATGGACATCCTCAGGTGGATGAGGCGGTGCGAGGTGTGATTCAGTCTGGCAACATGAGTACTCTAAACGGACCGGAAGAGGTCTGGCTGGCAGAAAAGCTCATCGAACTGGCCCCCTTTGGCGAAATGGCGCGTTTCACTCGGTCGGGGGGCGAAGCCAACGCGGTTGCAGTGCGCATCGGCCGCGCTGCTTCAGGTCGCGATGGGGTGGCGGTATGCGGATACCACGGCTGGCACGATTGGTATCTGTCCGCAAACTTGGGTGACGACGATAGTTTGGCCGGCCATCTTTTGCCGGGCCTTGACCCGGCCGGGGTTCCACGTGCGCTCAGGGGCGTCGTTCATCCATTCAACTACAACGATTTTCCGGCGCTGGAAGCAATCGTGGAACAGAATGAAATCGGTGTCATAAAGATGGAAGTCGTGCGGAACGCAGAGCCGATCGATGGTTTCCTGCACAAAGTACGGGAGCTTGCGGATCGAAAGGGTATCGTTCTGATATTCGACGAATGCACGTCCGGGTTCCGCGAAACCTTCGGCGGATTGTATCTGAAGTACGGGGTAGAACCAGACTTTGCAGTGTTCGGGAAAACCCTTGGCAATGGTTATGCCGTCAACGCGGTCGTGGGCAGGCGGAGCGTTATGGAGGCCGCTCAGTCCACATTCATCTCTTCGACGTTCTGGACCGAACGGATCGGTTCAGCGGCGGCTTTGAAAACGCTTGAGGTCATGGCCGAAGAACGCTCTTGGGAGCAAATTACGAGAATTGGGAAGACCGTCCGCAATCGGTGGCAGGAGTTGGCGGACAGGCACGGACTATCGATAACCCACGCTGGATTACCCGCAATTGCCACCTTCGCTTTCGAAGGGGAAAGGGCGCTGGCCTACAAGACATTGATCACACAAGAAATGCTAAAGGCGGGGTGGTTGGCAAGCACCGGAACTTATAGTTGCATTGCCCACACCCCCCAGATCATCGATCGCTACACCGAAGCGCTTGACCCAGTTTTTTCCTTGATCGCAGAGTGCGAAGACGGACGAAACGTAGATGAACTTCTTGAAGGTCCGGTCTGCCATTCTGGTTTCCGACGGATAAATTAATGCGGGTCGCCTTCCGCGTTGACGCGTCAATCGAGATCGGCACAGGCCACGTGATGCGGTGTCTGACTTTGGCCGATGCGCTGCGCGCGACCGGGGCCGAGTGCCGGTTTGTCACCCGCGATCTGCCCGGTCATCTGTGCGACCGGATCGCATCTGCAGGCTTTGCTGTCGCGGACCTGCCTGCGCCCGATGGCCCCGCACCGGACGCCCCTCCGGCCCATGCCGCATGGGCCCGGGTGCCATGGGCGCTGGATGCGGCTCAGACGCGGGCCAGTCTCGCGGGGTTTGCTGCGGACTGGATGGTGCTGGATCACTATGCATTTGATGCGCGTTGGATCGACGCGATCTCGCGCCCGGGGGGGCGGTGCCTTGTGATCGACGATCTGGCCGACCGGCCCTTGTCCTGTGACATGCTGGTGGATCAGAACCATGGCCACAGTGCGCACGCCTACGCGCCTTTAGTGCCGCCCGGGGCGCGCTGTCTTGTTGGGGCCGACTACGCATTGCTTCGGGCAGAGTTTGCCAAAGCCCGCCCGGCCAGCCTGGCGCGCCGGGGCAGCGGCAGCTTGCAACGTATCTTGGTGTCGATGGGCGGCGTCGATCGTGTGGATGCGACCTCGCGGGTGCTGCGGGCGCTGCAGGCCTCGTCCTTGCCGGATGGGGTGGCGGTCGAGGTGATCATGGGGCGCCATGCGCCGGCCCTGGACCAGGTGGCGGACCTCGCGCGCACACTCAGGTTCCGCGTCGAGCTTGCCGTTGACGTGGACAACATGGCGGAGAGAATGACCCAAGCGGACCTTGCGATCAGCGCGGGCGGCAGTACCAGTTGGGAGCGGTGCTGCCTGGGCCTGCCAAGCATCATCGTCGAGACTGCTGACAATCAAGGCGGTATCGGGGCCGCCCTGGCGGAGGCCGGGGCCGGGTTTGACGCGGGCCGTTTTGGCGCCGAGGATCTGGATGACCGCCTCACGTCGGCCTTGGACCGCGCACAGAACCCAAGCGTGTTGCACCGCATGTCGCATCAGGCGCAGGCCTTGTGTGATGGGCTTGGGGCAGGGCGCGTGGCACACATCATGGAGGCACAGGGCCGACAATGAAGATCAGCATTCTGTGTTCGAACGAGACACATCCGGTAATGCCATGGCTCGTGGACTGGCAAACGGCGCAACACGGCACGCACGACGTTGAGATCAAGCACCAGGCGCGCGACCTGACCGGTGGGGATGTGCTGTTTCTGGTGTCCTGCACCGAAATCGTGGGGCATGACCTGCGTCGGACTTACGGCCAGTGCGTTGTTCTGCACGCCAGCGATCTGCCCGAAGGGCGCGGCTGGAGTCCGCATATATGGGCCATTCTGTCCGGGGCAGAGTCCATCGTCGTGTCCGCCCTCACCGCCGAGTCCTCCGTCGATACCGGCGACATATGGGCCAAGCGCCGGTTTGGGGTCGAACCGGGCGCGCTGCATGATGAAATCAACACAGGCCTGTTCGCGACCGAGATCGCCCTTATGGAAGATGTTCTTGCGATGATCGAAGCGGGCCAACAGCCGTCCCCGCAAGCGCAGGAAAACGCCACCTACCATCCCCGGCGCACCCCGGAGGACAGCAAGCTGGACCCCCACCTTTCCCTGGCCGAGCAATTCGATCTAATGAGAGTGTGTGACCCCGCGCGTTTCCCGGCCTTCTTTGACCTGCACGGACACACCTACAAAATCACGCTCGAGAAAGTGCACAACAATGAGCAGTCTTGAAATCGCCGGGCGCCGCATCGGCAAGGATCACCCGCCGTATGTCATTGCCGAGTTGTCGGCCAATCACAACGGCAACATCGCGCAGGCCTTCAAGATCATCGATGCCGCGAAAGACGCCGGCGCCGATGCGGTGAAAATTCAGACGTATCGTCCGGATACCATCACGCTCCTGTCCGATGCGCCCGACTTCCAGATTGAAGGCGGCCTATGGGCCGGTCGCACGCTGTATGAATGGGCTCACACACCGTGGGAATGGCACGACGACCTGTTCGCCCATGCCGCCAAGCGCGGGATCACCATGTTTTCGTCGCCCTTTGATCCGACGGCGGTCGATCTGTTGGCTGGGCTGAACGCGCCAGCCTATAAGATCGCTTCCTTCGAGGCTGTCGATCTGCCCCTGATCCGGTACACGGCCGCGCAAGGCAAGCCGATGATCATCTCAACCGGCATGGCGGATCTGGCAGAGATTTCCGAAGCCATCGAAACCGCCCAAACGGCGGGTTGCCAGGATCTTGCGGTCCTGCATTGCGTCTCGGGGTACCCGGCGCCGGCGGCCGACTATAACCTGCGGACCCTCAACGATATGGCCGAACGGTTCGGAATTCCGGTCGGCCTTTCAGACCACACGCTCGACAATACGACCGCCATTGCCGCCGTGGCCTTGGGGGCATGCATCATCGAAAAGCATATGACGCTCGATCGAACGGGGGGCGGACCGGACGACAGTTTCTCTCTGGAACCGGCCGAGTTTGCGGCACTGTGCGACGGGGCCTTCACGGCGTGGCAGGCCGTCGGCAACGTCGATTACGGCCGGAAATCCAGCGAAGAGGGCAACGTGAAGTTCCGCCGTTCGCTCTATTTCGTGGCGGACCTGAGCGCAGGGGAAACCGTCGGCCCTGAACATGTCCGGAGCGTGCGGCCCGGCTACGGCCTTGCCCCGAAGCATCTAGACGCCATTCTCGGGCGGCGGGTCAAACACGCAGTGTCCAAGAACACGGCCGTGCGCCTTGAGGATCTGGAGTGAGCGTGTCGGTGCCAGACCCCGTGTGCCATCACGCGGCCCGGCAGCGCGCCACAACGCCCGGTGGCATTGGCCAAGTCAAAGAAAGTGGTTCCAACTGATGCCACCTTTCCTTACGACGCAAGCCACGCCCGTCAAAAGGGAGAGACGATGACCCGTCTTTCGATGATTGCAGCCATCCGCGACGCATTTCAGCGTGGTGAAAACCTTATGGAGCTGATGCGCCAGCAGGGCGGCGGGAATGATCTGCAGTCCATCATGATCAGCTACGATTTCCAGGCCGGGTCCTACACCGAGCTTGCACAGGAACGGCGCGCGTATTTCGACGCGTACACCGGCGCGATTGCCCGGGTCTTTGACGGGCTGGGTCCCTGGCAATCCGTCATGGAGGTCGGCGTCGGAGAGGCGACCGTGATGGCGCCCCTTCTGCAGAAGATCGATCCAACCGCCGAGCGCGCGGCCTTCGGTTTTGATATTTCCTGGTCGCGCAGCCGGTTTGCGCGCCAGAATCTCGAAGCGGTCGGCCGGACGGACTCGATCTTCGTGGCAAACCTGTTCGAGATCCCGCTGCCCGACAACGCCATCGACATCGTCTACACGTCGCATTCCCTGGAACCGAATGGCGGGCGGGAAGCGGACGCGATCCGAGAGCTGTGCCGCGTTGCCCGGACCTATGTGGTGTTGCTCGAACCCGATTACGACGCCGCTCCCGAGGAGGGCAAACGCCGGATGACGCAACATGGCTACGTGCGGGATCTGGGTCATCACGCGACGCAGCTGGGCTATGACGTGTCCGAAGAGCGGCCGTTCGACATCTGCATCAACCCACTCAACCCCACCGGGCTGACCGTCATTCGGGTTGGCGCGCAGGCGTCATCGGACCCCGACTATGTCTGCCCGATCACGCGCACGCCCCTGAAACGCGACCGGGATGTGCTGTTTGGGGATGAGAGTGGCTTGATCTATCCAATCATCGACGGGCTGCCCTGCTTGCTGGAGTCGTCGGCGACCCTCGGCCTCCACTACGGCGCGTTCAACGGAGCGTGAAGCGGGATGCGGTACTGCACCAATTGCCTCAACGTGAGCACCCGGCCGAATGTGCAGTTCGACGATCAGGGCTTGTGCTTCCCCTGCGCCAGTTTTGTGCACCCTGATCAGATCGATTGGGAAGAGCGCGCCAAGGCCCTCGACGGCATTCGGGCGTTTGCGCGCGAGCACAATCACTCCGGCTATGATTGCATCGTCGGTGTGTCCGGCGGGAAAGACAGCACCCGCCAGGCGAAATTCGTGCGGGACGAGATCGGGCTGCGTCCCCTCTTGGTGTCCATGAATTACCCACCGCAACAGATCTCCAAACGCGGCGTGGACAACTTGTCGAACCTGATGGAATCCGGGTTCGATTGCATCAACATCAGTTGCTCGCCCCAGACCTGGCGGCGCGCGATGCTGCATGCCTTCCGCGCCTATGGGAACTGGGCAAAGTCGACGGAGTTTGCCTTGTTCGCGTCGGTGCCGCGTGTGGCCGTGGCCTATCAGATTCCGCTGGTTTGGTGGGGCGAAAGCCCGGCCCATCTGCTTGGCGAAATGGGGGCCATGGGCTCCAGCGCCTATGATGGCAACCGGTTGAAATACACCAACACGTTGGGTGGTGGCTCGATTGACTGGTTGCTGGAGGCAGGATTTGAAACGACCGACCTGCTCCAATACCGGTACCCCACCGATGCCGAGATGGAGCGCGCCAAGATCCGGATTGTCTTCCTGGACTATTTCATGGGCGAATTCACGTCCGCCTTGAATGGCACCTACGCCGCGTTGCACGGTCTGTCGATCAAGGCGCCTGATCCGTTCACGGAACCGGATTATCTGGGCACGGGCATGCTTGATGAAGACTTCATCAACATCAACATGTTCATTCGGTATCTGAAGTTCGGCTTTGGCCGAACATCCGACATCGTGAACACCGAGATACGCTTCGGCCGGATGAGCCGGGCAGACGGGATCGCTCTGGTCGAGCGGTTCGACGGAAACTTTGACCCCGAAACCTTCCGGAAGTTCTGCGCGTTCTTGGAGATCAGCGAAGAAGAGTGCTGGAGCATCATCGACCGATACGTCAACCGGGATCTGTTCGAACGTGTCGATATGGGGCAGTACGAACGCAAATTCGAAGTTGGGCAGACCGGATGACCTTTCCCGCGGCACGACAGCCCCGCATTGCGATCGTCGATTACGGGGCGGGAAACACACGCTCGGTCTACAACGCTGTGCGCACCCTTGGATATGCCAAGATCACGGTGACCGCCGATGAGGATGCGCTTGCGACGGCGGATGCCGTGATCCTGCCCGGTGTCGGCGCATTCGAGACCTGCATCACCAACCTGCGCGCCAAGCGTCTGGACGAAATCCTGTTCGACGCGACGGACGGTCGACGCGTCCCGCTGTTGGGCATTTGTGTCGGCATGCAACTGTTGGCGACGACCGGCGAAGAAAATGGTCTCCACGACGGTCTCGGGTGGATCCCCGGACGCGTGGTGCGGATGGCGTCGAACGCGGACCTGCGCGTGCCCCATGTTGGATGGAATACTGTCGTCGCGGACCCTGACCAGGCCTTGTTTTCGCGCACGCCCCAGGATGCGAGTTTCTACTTTGACCACAGTTACGAATACATTTGCGATCATGCGGACGATGAAATCGCCCATTGTGACTATGGCAAGCCGGTGGTGGCGGCGGTCGCCCGTGACAACGTGTTTGGTGTGCAATTCCACCCGGAAAAAAGCCAGAAGTCCGGACTGAAGCTGTTGCGAGGGTTCTTCAACATGGTGTCAGAATGCTGACCCGTCGCGTCGTCGGTGTTGTCCCCGTGCGGAACGGGGTCGCGGTCCAGAGCATCGGTTTTCGACGCTATCTGCCGCTTGGACGGCCCGAAATCGCGGTCTCGTATCTGGATCGTTGGGGCATTGACGAGATCGTCTTGGCCGACATCTCGGCCAGCCGGGAGGGGCGCGGCCCGGACTATGCCATGGTCCAGCGCGTGGCGTCGGAGTGCCACGTTCCCCTGACGGTCGCGGGCGGGATCACCGAGGCCGCGCAGATCGGCGACCTGTTGAGCCAGGGCGCCGACAAGGTTGCGGTCAACAAGGCCGTCTGGACAAAGCCGGACCTGCTGACCGAAGGCGCGCATCTGTTCGGCAGCCAATGCATTGTCGCCTCGATCGACGCCGTGGCAGGCCCGACCGGTGACAGCCGCGTCTTCAATTACCTGTCCAATGGGACCACCGAGGTCGCGCCCGTGGCCCTGGCCCAGCGCTGCGTCGACTTGGGGGCCGGCGAGGTTCTGCTGAATTCGGTGGATCGGGATGGCTCCTACGCCGGGTTCGACATCGACCTGATCGACCGCGTCGCGCAGTCCGTCACGGTGCCTGTGATTGCCATCGGGGGGGCAGGGCGCCCCTCGCATTTTGAAGACGCCTTCGCCGCCACGGGCGCCAGCGCGCTTGGCGCCGGCAATTTCTTCCACTTCTGGGAACACAGCGTCACGATTGTGAAGGCGATGATCGGCGCCCCGGCCCATATTCGGCGCGAAACGGCCTTCAACTACGACCGCCTGCAGTCGGATCCGTCCGGTCGTCTGTCCAAGAAGGACGACGCGGATTTGGAGCAGATGCTCTATGTGCGCGTCGAGAAGGAGATCATCTGATGACCGTGTGCACCAGATGCCTTTACACGCAGACGCATCCTCTGTTCCTGACCTTGGACGATGACGGGGTATGCAGCGGCTGCCGTGTCCACGAGGAAAAGGACCGGCTTGATTGGGCCGCGCGCGGCACACGGCTTGCCGGCATCTTCGACGACTATCGCAACACCTCGGGGCGCAACTATGACTGCGTTGTCCCCGTAAGCGGCGCCCGTGACAGCTTCTTCATCGTCCATACGGTCAAGAACGTCTACGGCATGAACCCATTGCTTGTGACCTATAACAGGCACTTCAACACCGCGACGGGCGTTCGGAACCTGGCCACGCTGAGGACGGTATTCGATTGCGATATCATCACGTTGACGGTCCAACCCCAAACGGTGAAGAAGATCACCCGCGCGACATTCCGGCGGTTTGGCAGCGTGTATTGGCATGTTTTGGCAGGCCAGACGGTGCACCCGGTTCAGGTCGCCACGAAGTTCAAAATTCCCCTGATCGTTTGGGGCGCCCACCAGGGGTTGGATCAGGTCGGCATGTTTTCCCACCTCGACGAGGTGGAGATGACCCGGAAATACCGCAAAGAGCACGACCTTATGGGGGTCGAGGCCGAGGACCTGATCAACCGGATCGACCACATCACGCCCGAGGATGTCAGGCCGTATGAATATCCCGATGACCGGGAGCTTGAGAGCATCGGGGTGCGGGGCATTTACCTCGGCAATTTCATGCCGTGGGACAGCCGAACGCAACACGAAGAGATGATCGAACGCTACGGGTATGAAACCGCGGCCCAGAACCGGACATTCGACAGCTACAACGACGTGGATTGCTGGCTGTATTCCGATGTCCATGATTATCTCAAGGTTCTCAAACACGGATATGGAAAGGTTCTGGATCACGCCTGCCGTGACGTCAGGCTGCGGCATATGACACGCGACGACGGCATTGCGTTGGTGCGCGCCTACCAGGACAAACCCATCCAGCATCTGGACCTTTTCCTCGATTGGCTCGGCATCACGGAAGAGGCGTTTCACTACGTGGCCGACCAGCATCGGAACCCCGACATCTGGTATCGCGACGCCGATTGGACATGGCAGCGGCGAGTTGACCAGGACGCGGCCCTGACGGATTTTCCGGCGCCAGGGCAGCCCTTGGACCACGTCCAACCCTTCGCGCCCTTCACCCTGACCGGGGCCGGCGAAAGCCCGGACCCGGACGATCAGTACATCCTGTTCGGAAAGGGCGCAGCTTGAGCGCCGCACAGGACGACCGCGCGCGCCTGGGGCAGATCGTGGCCGCCTGCCGGGACTGGAACGCGCAGGCCAAGGTGTACATCCCCGATGAGATCAACACCCGTGCGGCCCATGGGACAAACCCGCGTCGCATCGCAAAGGCGCTGAGCGGCCTTTTCGCGTTTCCCCCAAAAAATGCACCCAAACGCGTTTTCCTGTTCCAGGGCATGCGCGCCCAACATCTGTGGGGCCTGTTTCCCAAGGACCAGGTCTATGTGATCGGAACCGGCCCGGAGGGTCGTCGCGTGAAGGCGATGGGGTATCACTTCATCCCGGACTTCGCGATTGAGCGGAGTGTGAAGCTCTCTGTGTATCAGGGCGTGGATGCATTGGCCTATCGCACGCTGCGCCGGTGGCGGTCCTGGATCAAGGACCGCGACGTCACGGTGTTTCTGTACGAGGACACACAGCCCGTGGGCGCCTTTTTCGCGCATTTGGAGGATTATGGGACGGCGACCTATCGGGCGGCCTGTCTGCAGCATGGGCATTACTGTGGCTTCAATCCGCCCTACCGGCCCGAAGGTCGCCTGACCGAGTACAACCTCGTGTGGGATCGCCAGCAGGGCGACTGGATCTCTGATCGGCCCGACAAGACCGCCGTGATGGGCCTGTCCTACGAAGCAAAGGCCGCCCCGGCCGGTCCCACACGGCGCGTGGTCCTGGTGGGTTTGGGCATGCCCGATCTTCAGGACAAGGCCATGGGTCTGTTTCTGGCCGCCTCGCGCGCCCTCGAGGCGGCGTTTGACGATATCGAAATCCTCTATCGCCCACACCCGTTCGAGTTTCGGTCACCCAAAGGAATCGAGGCCTGTGCGCAAGCCTTTGGACAGATCGACCGGACTGAAAAACTGGATCTCCTTAACGGACCGCGATCCCTGTTTTTGGGGGAGGTGTCGTCGCTTTTGTATGAGGCCAAGCAAACCGGGCACATTGCCGCCTACATGTCGGTCAACCCGAACCAGTTGCCCACCGGATACCACGATGTGACGTTCGAGCCCGGCAACGAGGCGGAATTCGTGCGCGCCGTCCGCGATGCCTTTGCCGCCGACGCGCCGGATGGCTCGGTCCGTGCGGCCCATGGCGATCCACAGCAGCGGTTTCTCGAGGCGGTTCGATCCTTGCGGCTGGACTAACGCAACCGGGGCGCCGGACCACCGGACCGGTCGTCCGATGCCCCTTTAAAGCGCCCGTCAGATCGCCAGACCCGCGGCCTTCAGATGGTCAAATCCCTTCGGCACATCGGCCCGGTTGCGAAGCTCCAGAACCAGATGCGGCGCCGCGTCGATGGCGGATAAGGCGTCGAACACCTCGGCCCATGGCAACGTGCCATCTCCGGGGGCCCAGTGCCGATCTGCCGATCCGTCCGTATCCTGCAGATGGACATGGGACAGCCACGATCCCGCAGCGTGAACGAAGGCCGCAACCGACGGCGCCCCTTGGGTCCTATGGGAATTGTAGGCATGGCCGGTATCGATCGACACCCGCACTGCGTCCGATCCGAAACTGCGGGCCAGATCCAGGCGATCCATGGGATCCACGTCATCGCAGTTTTCCAGAACCAACGTGACGCCGGCCGTTTCGGCGCGCGCGACAACCGGGCCCAACAGATCCTGGCAGGCGTCGATGATCCGCTGTTTCAGGCTCGGGCTCGCCTCCGTCGCGGGGTGGTCGACATAGTTCAGATAATCCCAGATCGTGAACGGCGAATGCGGAACCATCTGGGTCGCGCCCAGGATCTCCGCAGCCTCCACCGCGTCCAAATATCGTCTCGTGATCAACGGCCGCAGTTCTGCGTCCGCGCACTGGACGGGCAGATCATAGAACGGCCCATGGATGCCCAACCGCCCCGAGAACCCGTCGAGCTGCGCCTTGGCGTGCTGCGTGAAGCCGCGCCAATCGCCAAGCATCAGCCCCGGCTTGTAGAAGTCCTGGACTTCCAGATCGCGCGCATCGGCCCACAGCCAATCGCGATAGGTCGGGATGTCCTCGGCATAGAGCGCCGCGCCGATTTTCATGGGGGACATTGTGGCCTCGCACACGGGGGGTGACCAAGCCACCCTGCATCTGGATTAGGCTGACCGCGGATGTGGCCAATCCGTCCGTCGGGTTGAGACATCGCGCCACGGGGGCCAGCAAGGCGTTCCAAGCGCGCGTCCGTTTCGACTAGGCTTCTAGCATGGCGATTGTAACAGTTACATTGAACCCCGCGCTCGACCTCGAGACCCAAACCGATCACCTCGTTCCGGGCCAGAAACTCCGCTGTGCCGAGCCACGCCGCGACCCCGGCGGCGGTGGCATCAACGTGGCCCGTGCGATCAAGATCCTCGGGGGGGAGGCCACGGCGGCCATGGCCGTCGGGGGCCCGATTGGCACCGGTTTGGCCGAGCTTTTGCGCGCCGCCGACATCCCGGTGGCCGAATTGCCGGCCCCGGGGGGCACACGGCAAAACCTGTCCGTGATCGAAACCAGCACCGGGCATCAGTTTCGGTTCATCTTCCCGGGTCCGGCCTGGACAGAAGCGGACCTCGCGGCCACGACCGCAGCCCTGCAGGGCGTCGTGTCGAACGGCGATCTGGTCATCCTGTCCGGGTCACTGCCGCCGGGTCTGTCGGCCGACCAGCTCCTCGGGCTGGCCCGCGATCTGCAAGCGATGGGCAGCGACGTCGTGGCCGACACATCCGGCGCGGCGCTGGCGCTGTTGTCAGAGGCGGGGGCGAAGCTGCGGGTGCTGCGGATGGATTCCGAAGAGGCCGAGACCCTGATCGGACACGCCTTGCCGGATCGTGCGGACACGGCGGCCATGGCCCAAAATCTCGTGCACAAGGAAGCCGCCGATATCGTCATTGTCGCCCGCGGGGCAGACGGGTCAATCCTCGCCACGGCGGACGGCGCATGGTTCGCGCCCGCCGTGCCGGTCGAGGTCGCGTCGGTCACCGGCGCCGGCGACAGTTTCGTGGGGGGCGCCATGCTGGCCCTGTCGCGTGGCGCGGGCATGGACGAGGTGTTGCAATGGGGGTGTGCCGCGGCCAGCGCGGCCTGCACGACCGAAGCGACCGAACTCTGCAACCGGGCCACCTTTGAGCGGCTCTTGCCGCTCAGCGCTGCGAAACGGCTCTGAGTCAGCGACCGGGTATGAGGCTCTCCAACCGGGTCTCAGGCGGCAACATGTAGACCGGGGACAACGCATGCCGGTCGGTTTCGCGGCCTTCCAAGTACCGAATGACGCTGAGGTAGGGCGGCGCAAGGGTCAGGATCGTTTCGTCGGAAAACCGGATGGCGCATTGTTCTTCGAACGGACCTTCAAGAAGGAACAGGGTGTAACCGGGCTCTGGTTCCGGACGTGTGTAGTGAGCCGCATAGGACTCCACGATCGGTTGCACAGGCGCCGGAAGGTTCCGCGCCTCGGTGTAGTCAGCGCTCGCACAAGCTTGCCGGAAGCCTTGCATGACGTCGAAATCAGCCGGGATCGCCACCTGGTCCTGATTGACGGCAATCCCCCATAGAAACGCATCATGGAGCGTTTCCACATAGCGCATGCCGTCCGGTGGCGTTTCCAGCAGTTCGGTCAGCAAGGATTGTCGCAGGATCGGCTCGGCATCGAACATCGTCGGCGGCATCGCGGCTCTGGACAGGGCTGCGATGTTGCGCACCGCCGCTTGATAGGCGGCTCCAACAACCTCGGATGGATAGGGAATGTTCTGGTCCGGCAACGGCAGGGATGGGGCGTGAAACCCAATCCGCGCGCCCGGTTCCATCACCCGGTGGCTGGTTCGGAATTCCCAGAATGCGATCCGCCCATGCATGAAGGCGACGGCACAGGCAGACAGGCATTCGTGTTCGGAATGCACATAGGTGCCCAGATACGCCTCGGAGATCACGGTGCCCAAAGCGAGACCGGCTTCGAGGTTGCCGCCGGGGCTGTTCATGCACAGGACGCGGTTGTTTTCGTCATGTTGCTTGGGCGGAATCTGTTCGAGCGCCGCGCGCAGACGGTCCGCATCCCCGTCCTCGATGGGACCGTTCAAAACAAGGTTGCAATAGCCCGATCCGGCGTCCGATCCGCGCAGAACGCGGTCCGACAGGACGGTGATCGTTGCCGCCTGAGCCGCCACCGTGCCGCCAAGCACCGCTGCGGCGGCCAGAGCGATCGGTCTCAGCATCCCGTACCATCCACAAGATGCCGGGCCGCATGGCCGATGTCGCGCATCAAATGCTGGCTTTGCAATTCCTCGATGGGGCGTCGATAGAGACACAGGAAATCGGTGGCATAGTCACCGATCTGATTGTCGATCGTCTCTGCATCGCACAGACCGCCTTCTACGCAGCTTCCGATCAGGTCCAGGTTTTCGATCTGGCGCAGGAACACCGCGGTCGCCTCGGTCGAGCCGAAGACATGTTCCATGGCCAGCGCGTCAATCACCCCGGCGCTACCGGGCCGGCCACTGAGCGCCGCCAAGGGCTGCGCCATCCAATAGGCCCGAAACTGCTGGCGCGCCGCCGCCATATCCGCATCTTGGAAGGTTTGCAGGAAGACCAAAGCCGTTTCGCTGCGCCGATCCGCTTCACGCATCAAAAAGCCCCAGACGGCCAGGATGACACCGATAATGACGGCCGCGTGGCTGACCTGCTCGAGGCTGAGCTTTATGTACTTCTTGGGTTCCGCCATCTTAGCGGCACGGGTCCCGGGGGATGCGAACGAGGTCACCGTCGGGCGCTGCCTCAAGCTGCGCCAGACACTCCAGTTGGGGCGGCGTGAACGAAATGATCTCGGCCGGGCGGGCGGCGCTGTCTTCGACCATGTCGACCTGCGCGATGCCCGAGTTCTGGACAATCATCGCCAAAGCCTCCGTGATGTCGACTTCGGGACATGCGCCGAGAACGATGATGGTCACGGGCTCCGCATTGGCGCGGTAGACTTCAAGGTTCTGGATCAGACACTCGAAATGTTCGGTGCGCAGGACCCAATCCTCGTCCGCGAAGGCTGGAAGGGGCGCAAGGCTTGGTGCCAATGCAAATGCGCCGCAGACACACACCCAACGAATACACTTCATGACACAACCTTTCGGTCCCGGCTCCGACATCATCGTGGCGGAGACCGGGCCGAAAGGTCAATCGTTTTATGGGCTTACTCCGCCGCGTCGCGCTTGGGCAGGACCCAGTCGGGGCGCGCGAAGTGGCAGGTGTAGCCGTGCGGAATGCGCTGGAGGTAGTCCTGATGCTCCGGCTCGGCTTCCCAGAACGGACCGACGGGCTCCACCTCGGTCACGACCTTGCCCGGCCAAAGACCCGAGGCTTCGACATCGGCAATCGTGTCGAGGGCACAGGCCTTCTGCGCCTCGTCCACGTAGTAGATCGCCGAGCGATAGCTCAGGCCAATGTCGTTGCCCTGCCGGTTCAGCGTGGTCGGGTCATGGATCTGGAAGAAGAACTCCAGAATGTCCCGATAGCTGATGAGCTCGGGGTCAAAGATGATCTCAATCCCTTCGGCGTGGGTGCCGTGATTGCGATAGGTCGCATTTGGCACGTCGCCGCCGGTATAGCCCACCCGCGTCGTCAGGACACCGGGCTTGTGCCGGATCAGCTCTTCCATGCCCCAAAAGCAGCCACCGGCCAGAACAGCACGTTCGCTCATGCCACATCCTCCACTTGATCCAGATAGGCGCCATAGCCTTCCGCTTCCATTTCGTCCCGATGGACAAACCGCAGGCTGGCCGAGTTGATGCAGTAGCGCAAGCCGCCCCGGTCGCGCGGGCCGTCCGGGAACACATGGCCCAGGTGGCTGTCGCCATGGGTCGAGCGTACCTCGGTCCGGATCATACCCAGGCTGAGATCGCGCAACTCGTTGATATGCGCAGCCTCGATCGGCTTGGTGAAACTGGGCCACCCGCAGCCGCTTTCATACTTGTCGGACGAGGCGAACAGCGGCTCGCCCGAGACGATGTCCACGTAGATGCCCGGTTCCTTGTTGTAGAGGTATGCGCCGGTGCCCGGACGCTCGGTCGCATCCTGTTGCGTGACGCGGAATTGCTCGGGCGTCAGGTTCGCGATGGCGTCAGGGTCTTTGGTGTACTGTGTCATTGGACCTCCTCATGCGGCGTGTTGAGGGGAATATGGGGTCGGGGGCAGGGCCTGTCCAACCCCAATCCCGATCACAAAAAAGCGCCTCAGGACGGGGTGTCCGAGGCGCCTTTGAAGACATATATGTGGGAAATGACCCTTAGCCGCCCCAGGTGCGCACCGGACCGCAATCCATATGAACGAAGTTCGACCGGCTGTAGCGGCCCACGCCGCCGGCGTTGCAGGCACGCGCGGCGTTGAACATCTGGCTGACCGAGCGCGAATTCAGGCGTAGGTCGGCGGCTTCCCCGACCATGTGGCGGGAATTGCGCGCCACGCCGGACGACCGCGACCGCAACAGTGCGTTTGTCGCCGGGCTGCGATAGCCGGACAGAAGGGTATAGGGTTCGGACGTTTCCAGCAGATTGTGCGACGCGGCCATGATGTCGATCGTGCGCAGGTCAATCGGATGCTGGTCGTCGGTGCGCCAGTCGCGCATGAAATGGTTGATCTCTTCCAGGGCCGGGCGAATGTAGTCGCCTTCGATCCAGTAGATCATGTCGATGCTTTCGCCAGCGCGGCCGTTGTACATCCGGATCCGGCGAATATCGCCACCGCCGCGCAGGAAACCCGTTGCATTTGCCATAACAGGCGCTGCGGTCACAGCGGTTGCGGCGAACGCCCGCAACAGCGCGCGACGCGAAAAACTTGGTGTGGTCATCGGTTGGTATGCCCCATCGTCTGCCCGTTCTAATAGCCGCCCACCCGGTTTCACCCGGCTGTCTTGTCTGCGTGCCATCCCCATCAGGCGTGTGAGGGATATGACACAATCGAAACTTTTCTGGAACCCCTGTCGGCACCCCCTGTGAGTAAACTTGAAAATTCGGCGATTTTTTGCCGGTTTACGGGTGAGTCGTGGGCCATGGTCCGCGCCGTTAGCGATCACGTTTTCAAACCGGCCGATCCAACCGACGCCATGCGGGCGTCGGGGGGCGCAGGAAAACCGCCGTTGATTGCGCAAACTATCGGAAATACCTTGCGAAATCGTGAATGGACACGAATCCTTTTACGGGCAAAGGTCTTCACGACGGCGTGAAGGGCGACGCACACTGGGGATGTGTCGCGAATTTTGACGAAAAAGGTGGCTGCCAGATGCCAACGCAGTTTTTGAAAGCAAGTTTTTTGGCCGCCGGTTTGGCGGTGGCCCCGGTCATTTTGACCTCTTTGGCCGCAACCCCGGTTGAAGCGCAGGCCTTCTCGGCGCTGCGACAAGCCATTGCCGAAACCTCGTCCGGCGATGAACGCCTGGCCGCCTTCTATCGCGAGCGTGGGTTCGAACCGGTCTGGACGACGACCGAAGCCGCGGATCGCCGCAGCGCCCTGATCCGCGCCTTGGATCACGCCGATGCCCACGGCTTGCCCGCGGATCGCTACGACGTGGACGCGCTCCGTGCGGCCTTCCGCGAGGCCACCAACCCGTACATGCGCGGGCAGGCGGACGTCATGGCCTCCGACATGTTCCTGCGGTACGCGCAGGACGTGCACGCCGGTTTCCTCGACCCGTCCACCATCATCCCCGACATCTTCCAGGATCAGCCCCACCGCGATCCTTACGAGCTGATGACGGCGTTCCTCGACAGCAACCCGCACGAGTTCATGGCGACCTTGCCGCCGCAGACGCCAAGCTATGCGCGGCTGATGCGCATGAAGCTGGAGCTTGAGGATCTGGCGACGCGCGGCGGCTATGGTCCGACCGTTCAGGCCGGCAGCCTGCGCCCGGGCGACACCGGCCCGGCCGTGATCGCCCTGCGCAACCGCCTGATGACGATGGGCTATCTGGGCCGCTCGGCCACGGCGGACTATGACGCCCGCCTTCAGGCCGCCGTGATGGAATTTCAGAATGCCCACGGCATCGTGGCCGATGGCGTCGCGGGCACCGATACGCTCAACGCCATAAACCGGTCGGTCGAAGACCACTGGAACCAGATCGTTCTGACGATGGAGCGGCAGCGCTGGCTCAATGATGGCGAGCTGCATGACCGGCTGATCTACGTGAACCTTGCCGATTTCCACACAAGGGTGATCGACAATGGCGAGGTGACCTTCATCACCCGGTCGGTCATTGGCCGCCGTGACGCGCAGACGCCCGAGTTTTCGGACTCGATGGAACATATGGTCATCAACCCGTCCTGGTGGGTGCCGCGCTCGATCGCGCGGGGCTACATTCCGAACATCATCGCCGGGGGCGGGATCGCCGGGGGCGGGAACCACCTGCAGCTGATGGCCGGTGGCCGCCCCGTCAGCCGTGCAAGCGTGGATTGGTCGACCATCACGCCGCAGAACTTCCCGTTCGACCTGCGCCAGCCCCCGGGGCCGCGCAACGCGTTGGGCTCGGTCAAGTTCATGTTCCCGAACCGGCACGCGATCTACCTGCATGACAGCCCCGACCAGCATCTGATGGAGCGTCACGTGCGCGCCTATTCCGCGGGCTGCATCCGGTTGGACGATCCGCATGACTTTGCCTACCACCTGCTGGAGCGCCAGGTTGACGATCCGGAAACCTATTTCCAGCGCATCCTTGCGACGCGGGACGAGACACAGGTGGACCTTGATGTGCATCTGCCGGTCCACCTGACCTACCTGACGGCTTGGGTGGAATCCGATGGCCGCATGCAGACGCGCCCCGACATCTACGGACGCAACGCACAGCTGAGCCGCGCGATCCGCGCGCTTGGGGTGGTCATGCCCGAGGTCTCAAGCTAATCAGACCCCCGCAACACCGCTGCGGGGGATCCATGGCCATCTTTACGGTTCAAGATATCGCAGCGGCGCTTGGGGCAGAGGCCCTGGGCGCCGCCGATCTTTCGGTCACTGGCGTGGCCGAGCCGGCCAAAGCGGGCCCGGATGATCTGGCTCTTGCCATGAGCGACCGGTACGCCGCCGCGCTTGGCGAGGGGCAGGCGCGTGCGGCCGTCATCGGACCAGGCATGGATTGGAAGGCGCTCGGGCTTCAGGCCGCCGTGATCGCGCCGCGCCCGCGCTACGCGATGGCGGGGATCACCGTCGCCCTCGACCCCGGTCCGGCCATCGCCCCCGGCATTCATCCAACCGCGATCGTCGATCCAAGCGCCCGGATCGGCGCCGGCGCGGCCATTGGGCCCTTTGTGGTGCTCGGGGCGGATGTCGAGATTGGGCCCGATGCGCGGATTGCCAGCCATGTCAGCATTGCCGAGGGCACGCGCATCGGTGCGACCGCGGTGATCCATGCAGGCGCCCGGATTGGCGCCCGTGTCCGGATCGGGGACCGTGTGTTCGTCCATCCCGGCGCCGTGATCGGCGCCGATGGGTTCAGCTTCGTCACCCCCGAAAAATCGCAGGTGGAAGCCGCCCGGGAAACGCTTGGAACCGCATCCGAGGCGGCCAAGCCGCAAAGCTGGACGCGCATCCATTCTCTGGGGGCGGTCGTTCTGGGCGACGATGTCGAGGTCGGCGCCAACGCCACCATCGACCGCGGCACCATCGCCGACACCACCATTGGCGATGGCACCAAGATCGATAACCTCGTCCACATTGGGCACAACTGCCAGATCGGGCGCGATTGCCTGATCTGCGGCCAAACCGGGTTTGCCGGCTCGGTGCGGATGGGCGACCGTGTGGTTCTGGGCGGCAAGTGCGGGGTCTCGGACAACATCACCATCGGGGATGACGTTGTGGCGGCGGGCGCGACCAAGATATTCTCGAACGTGCCGGCGGGGCGCATGATCATGGGGCACCCGGCGGTCAAGATGGACACCCATGTCGAGATGTACAAAGCCCTGCGCCGTCTGCCGCGCATGGCCAAGCTGGTCGCAGAGTTGCAGAAAGCCGTTTCCAAGGGCGGCCAGAGGTCTTAAGTCAGCCGCAGAGCATTTAGCCAAGGGTGACTGTCATGGGTGAGACCATCCAAGACAAGGTGATTGCAATCATTGCGGAACAGGCGGTTCTGGAGCCGGGCGACGTTGCGCTCGACGCCACGTTGGAGGATCTGGGCATCGACAGTCTGGGGCTGGTCGAGTCGATCTTCGCCATTGAAGAGGCCTTCGACATCCAGGTACCGTTCAACGCGAACGAGCCGGAAGCGAGCGATTTCGACATCTCCTCGGTGGCCGCGATCGTTGCGGCAGTGACCGGCCTCATTGCCGAGCAATCGGGCACGTGAAACGGGTCGTCATCACCGGGGCGGGCACGATCAACGCGCTTGGGCGTGACGTCCCCTCCACGTTCGAGGCCATGCGCGAAGGGCGCTGCGGCATCGGCCCGTTGAACGTGCGCGATGTCGATCGGCTGATGGTCAAGATCGGCGGCCAGGTTGGGGATTATGACGAGCACGCGCATTTCAACCGCCAGCAAATCGCGCTCTATGACCGCTTCACGCAATTTGCCCTGATCGCCGCCGAGCAGGCGATCACGCAATCGGGGCTGGAGTTTTCCGGCGATTTGGCCGCGCGCTCGGGGGTCGTGTTGGGCACCTCTGGCGGCGGCCTGTCCACCCAGGATGAGAATTACCGCGCCGTCTATGAAGAGGGTAAAAATCGCGTCCACCCGTTCATCGTGCCGAAGCTGATGAACAACGCGGCGGCCAGCCACGTGTCGATGCAATGGAACCTCAAGGGGCCGGCCTTTACCGTCGCCACGGCTTGCGCCTCGTCGAACCACGCGATGGGCCAGGCGTTTCACATGATCCGCTCGGGTATGACGACCGCCATGATCACCGGCGGCTCGGAGGCGATGCTGTGCTTTGGCGGCGTGAAAGCCTGGGAAGGCCTGCGGGTCATGTCAAAAGATGCCTGCCGCCCGTTCTCGGCCACCCGCAACGGCATGGTGCAGGGCGAGGGGGCCGGGGTGTTCGTCTTCGAGGAGTACGATCACGCCAAGGCTCGCGGCGCAGACATCCTGGCCGAAGTGGTGGGGTTCGCCATGACCTCGGACGCCGCCGACATCGTCATGCCGTCGAAACAGGGCGCGGCGCGCGCCATTTCCGGGGCGCTGTCGGACGCGCGGATGGCCCCGTCAGAGGTGGGCTATATCAATGCTCACGGCACCGGCACGGCGGCCAATGACAAGGTCGAATGCGCCGCGGTCGCCGACGCCTTCGGCCCCCATGCCGATGATCTGATGATCTCTTCGACGAAATCCATGCACGGCCATCTGATTGGCGGCACAGGCGCGGTCGAGTTGCTGGCCTGTCTCATGGCCCTCAAGGACGGGGTGATTGCCCCGACCATCGGCTACGAAGAACCCGATCCCGAATGCGCCTTGGATGTCGTGCCGAATGAGGCCCGCGAGGCCGATGTCAGCGCCGTGCTGTCGAACGCCTTCGCATTTGGCGGGCTGAATGCCGTGCTGGCCCTGCGCAAGGCGCCCTGAGGCGACCGCGCGCGGCGGCCGCCATGTCGGGGTCACATCCTTGGATTACTGCTCGGCCGCCGCGCCGCTTTCCACGCGCGCGACAAGGTCGTCGAACGCGGCGGTGAAGCCCGACAACGACATCTCGAGCTGAATCAACTGATCGGGGGCCTGAAGGGGCACGATGCCGATAAAGGCCGCACCGCCTGCCTTGAAGGCATCCACTTCTTCCTGGGTGAAGCCAAGACGTGCGAAACACCCGATCGGGCGGCAGAAGGCAAAGGGATATTCCGACCAAGCGCCGTCATCGACGCGCAGCCGCAGACCCGGGGTCAGAAGTGTATCCAGCGGCGTGATGATCGACGCCCCGGCCACGGCGGGGCTGCCATCGTTCAGCGGGAACAGGTTGATCTCAGCGACGGGGTTTCCGTTTCCATCGCCGATCAGCTGGTAGAGCGTGCAGGGCTCGGGCTGGCCCTCTTCGACGCGTAGGCACCGGACGTCCCAGTCGGTGAAGGTCGCCGCGACATAGTTCGCGCCGCCGCTGTCGGCGGTTTCGCCCGGGTTCAGGACGGTGTCCTCGGTCTCCTGTGCGAACCCGGCAAACGGAAGGGCGACAAGAGCAGCAGTCAGAACGGCGCGGAAGGTCATAGTGGCAGTCATCCAGAAGGGATCCTTTGGTCGTCAGTGGTGTCGATCTTGACGGTTGGCTAGCATGCCGAGGGCGGTCTGTCAGGGCCAAAAGCACGACACACGGGCCTGTGGCGGGGGGCAGCCGATGCAGGCGTCCGGGAAAGACGGACTGCCCCAAAACGACCAAAGGGCCCGCAAGCGGACCCCTTGGTTCTTTTTCTCCCTGTCGGACTGGCCGACTTTCTGAGGCGGACGCTCAGCCAGACATTCTCAGCCGTCAACAGCCCAAATGACTGTCATTCAGAATATTCATCGGTGGATATCCACAGACCTGAAAAAGACCGCGCCACAAGCCGGGCGCGGCCAGTTGACAGGGAGGAAGGTACGCCCAAGGCAGACATCTGCATCAGGCACATCTCAGTCTGGCGCAGATTGGTTAAAGATGTATTTTCATTGCAGTAGCTTTGACGCGCAGGGGGTTTCATGGCGGACGGGATTTTCGTGGGCGGTGGCGGCGAGGGCTACGGCACCGCGCAGCAGCTTTTGCTGAAATACGCAAACCGGCATGGGCTGGTGGCCGGGGCCACGGGCACCGGCAAGACGGTCACCTTGCAGATCCTCGCGGAAAGTTTTTCGGCGCAGGGCGTGCCGGTGGTGCTGTCGGACGTGAAGGGCGATCTCTCCGGTCTGGGGCAGGCTGGTTCCGAGGCGTTCAAGCTGCACGAGGCGTTCACGTCGCGTGCGCAGACCATCAATTTCACCGACTACGCCTATCATGCCGTGCCGGTCACGTTTTGGGATCTCTACGGCGAAAAAGGGCACCCGGTCCGCACCACCGTGTCCGAGATGGGGCCGCTCTTGCTGTCGCGCTTGCTGGAATTGACCGAAGCGCAAGAGGGGGTTTTGAACGTCGCCTTCCGCGTGGCCGACGAAGAAGAGATGCCGCTTCTGGATTTGAAAGACCTGCAGGCGCTTCTGGTCTGGGTGGGGGAGCAACGCAAAACCCTGTCCTTGCGCTACGGCAATATCTCGACCGCGTCGGTCGGGGCGATCCAGCGCCGCTTGCTGGTGCTCGAGGGGCAGGGCGCGGCGGGGTTCTTTGGCGAACCGGCGCTCGAGCTCGATGATCTGTTCCTGACCGATGACAACGGATGGGGCCGCGTCAACATCATCGCCGCCGACAAGCTGATGCAAAGCCCGCGCCTCTACGCGACCTTCCTTCTGTGGCTCTTGTCCGAACTCTTTGAAACCCTGCCCGAAGTCGGCGATCCCGACAAACCCAAGCTGGTGTTCTTCTTTGACGAGGCGCACCTGCTGTTTGATGACGCGCCCAAGGCGCTGGTCGACAAGGTTGAACAGGTGGCCCGGCTGATCCGCTCCAAGGGGGTGGGCGTCTATTTCGTGACCCAGAACCCGGCCGACGTGCCCGAGGATATCCTGGGCCAGCTTGGCAACCGGGTGCAGCATGCCTTGCGCGCCTTCACCGCGAAGGACCAGCGCGATCTGTGTCAGGCCGCCGAAAACTACCCCGAGAACCCGCGTTTCGACATTGAGGACGCGATCCGCGAAGTCGGCGTGGGCGAGGCGGTGACATCCTTCCTTGAACGCAAGGGCGTGCCCGGCGTGGCCGAGCGCACCCTGATCCGCCCGCCGTCATCCCAACTTGGCCCCATTGCGGATGCGACCCGCGCGGCCCTGATGGGCATGTCGCCGGTGGCCGGAAAATACGACACGGCCATTGACCGCAACAGCGCCTACGAAATGCTGCAGGCCCGCGCGGCGCAGGCCGCGTCCGAAGCCGAAGCCGCCGAAGCCGCGGCTGCCGACGAGGACTCGACCGCCGCCCGCGAGTTTAGCGCCGCGCGCCGCTTCTCAGGCTCCCGTGTCGGTCGGTCGACCAGTTCGGCGCCACGCCGCCGGTCGTCGCGCTCGGATTCCGTGGGCGAGGCTTTTGCCAAGTCCTTTGCCCGGCAGATGGGCACCCAGACGGGGCGGGCGTTGGTGCGGGGCGTGCTTGGCGGGTTGTTCCGCGGGCGCTAGTCCGCCGATTTAGGTTACACAATCTGGCCATTCCGCGAATTTTTGTAACTTAGTTTCGGACCCCGGGCGCGTGGACCCCCGCGATCTGTTCAGTCTTTGGCAGCGTTTGGCGGGGCGTCGTTCGAACAATCCGATGTGATCGAACGCCGCATCCTATTGGCGTTCCCCCCGTCCCGGCCTAATGTCCGGCCCATGATCGTAGAACTCGGACATTTCGCCCTGATCCTGGCCTTCATGGTCGCCATCTTCCAGATGATCGTGCCCATGATCGGCGCGCATCGGGGCAACACGGCGTGGATGGCGGTGGCCGATCCCGCGGCCACGGTCCAGTTTCTGCTGACGGCCTTCAGCTTCGGGGCCCTGACCTATGCCTTTGTCACGTCTGACTTTTCGCTCAGCCTCGTGGTGGCGAATTCGCATACGCTGAAGCCGATGATCTACAAGATCAGCGGTGTTTGGGGGAACCACGAAGGCTCGCTTTTGCTTTGGGTGCTGATCCTAACGCTGTTTGGCGCGATGGCGGCGTGGTTCGGGGGCAACCTGCCGCCGAGCTTGAAGGCGCGCGTTCTGGCCGTGCAATCCTCGGTCGCCGTGGCCTTCTTCGCCTTTACGATCTTCACCTCGAACCCGTTCCTGCGTCTCGAAACACCGCCCTTTGACGGGCAGGACCTGAACCCGCTGCTGCAGGACCCCGGCCTCGCCTTTCATCCGCCGTTTCTCTACCTCGGGTATGTGGGGCTGAGCATGGCGTTTTCCTTTGCCGTCGCAGCCCTGATCGAAGGGCGGGTCGATGCCGCCTGGGGCCGGTGGGTGCGGCCCTGGACGCTGGCGGCCTGGATCTTTCTGACCGTTGGCATCGGCCTTGGATCGTGGTGGGCCTATTATGAGCTTGGGTGGGGCGGTTTCTGGTTCTGGGATCCGGTCGAAAACGCAAGTTTCATGCCATGGTTGATCGCGGCCGCGCTGCTCCATTCCGCCATCGTGGTCGAGAAACGCGAGGCGCTGAAAAGCTGGACGATCCTGTTGGCGATCTTGGCCTTTGGCTTTTCGTTGATCGGCACGTTCATCGTGCGGTCAGGGGTTTTGACCAGCGTCCATGCCTTCGCGAATGACCCCGAGCGCGGGGTTTATATCCTGGCCATTCTCGCCATTTTCATGGGCGGTGCCCTGTTGCTGTTTGCCTTCCGCGCCAACGTGTTGGAGGCCAAAGGCGTCTTTGGCACCGTCAGCCGGGAAAGCGGGTTGGTGATCAACAACCTGCTTCTGGCGGTCTCAACCTTCGTGGTGTTCATCGGCACCATCTGGCCGCTGATTTCCGAGATGTTCTTTGACCGCACGCTCAGCGTCGGACCGCCTTTCTTTGATGCGGCCTTCACGCCTTTTGTCTTCGCCTTGGCGGCGGTCTTGCCCATCGCGTCGATGCTGCCGTGGAAGCGGGCCAAGCTGGCGCGCCCGATGAAGGCGCTTTTGCCGGCCTTGATCCTGTCGCTGGCGATCGGGCTTTTGGTGTGGGCCATGCACACGGGCAAAACCGTTCTGGCGCCGATCGGCGTGGCCTTGTCGGTTTGGCTGCTGGCGGGCGCGATGGTCGATCTGTGGTCGCGCACGGGTCGCGGCGCCCTGGGCGGGCGCTTTGCCCGACTGGCCCGTCTGCCGCGTGCGGATTGGGGCAAGTCCATCGCCCACGCAGGCTTTGGCATCACCATGTTCGGTGTGGTGACACTGACCGGGTATCAGGTCGAAGACATCCGCGTCACGCAGGAGGGGGTGCCCTATCGCGTTGGACCCTATGAAGTTGAACTTCTGCAGGTCGATGAGAACGTGCAGGGCCCGAACTACATCACCACCATGGCGCAGATCGCCGTGCGCGAGGCCGACGGACGCCTGAATGACGTGATGCGCCCCGAGCGGCGGTTCTACCCCGTGGCGGGCATGCCCACGACCGAGGCCGGGATCAACAACGGCTTTACCCGCGATGTCTATGTCACGCTCGGCGATCCGCAGCAGGGCGGCGGATGGGCGGTGCGGACCTGGATCAAGCCCTTTGCGAACTGGATTTGGGGCGGAACGATCATCATGGCGCTTGGTGGGGCGCTGTCCTTGAGTGACCGGCGCTACCGCGTGGCGGCGGGCGCGGCCAAGACGCCGCCACCGCCAACAGGGGTGCCCGCCGAATGATGCGCGCGCTGACCCTTGCCTTGGCGGTGTTGATCGCGCTGCCAGCGGCGGCCGTCCAACCCGACGAGGTGCTGGACGATCCGGTTCTGGAAGAACGGGCGCGCGATATCTCGGCCGGGTTGCGGTGCCTTGTGTGCCGGAACGAGTCGATCGACGAATCCAATGCTGAACTGGCACGCGATCTGCGCCTTTTGGTGCGCGAGCGCCTTGTGGCGGGCGACACCAATGACGAGGTCGTCAGCTTTGTCGTCGACCGGTATGGCGAATTCGTGCTGCTGCGCCCGACCTTTGGCGGGTCCAACACGGTGCTGTGGCTGGCGCCGATTGCCTTGCTGCTTTTGGGCGGCGCGCTGTCGGTGGCGTTTATTCGCAGCCGGTCAAAGTCGACGGCGCCGACCGAAGCCGCCTTGTCCGAGGACGAACAGGCCCGTCTGGACGAAATCCTTCGAGACTGACGCGGCGTTTCGGCTTTTCTGAACCGTTCGGTTTGCTTATGGTCCGCCCGGACCAGGAAGGGGAGGGCGCGGCCCATGCAATACGAGACCATTACCCGAGACGACCAGGACGGTGTCGCGCTGATCACGATGCGCCGTCCCGACGTGATGAACGCGCTGAACACGCAGATGCGGGCCGAGTTGACCCATGCCATCGGCACAGCGGGCACCGAGGCCCGTGTGGTCGTTCTGACGGGCGAGGGCCGGGCCTTTTGTTCCGGTCAGGATCTGGGCGACCGCGCGAATGTCGGGAACCTCAACCTCGAGCGCACACTGCGCGATGAATACATCCCGATGCTGAAAGCCATGACCGACTGCCCGGTGCCCGTCATCGCGGCGGTCAACGGCACGGCTGCGGGCGCGGGCGCGAACCTTGCCCTCGCGGCGGATGTCGTCATCGCCACGCAATCGGCCAGCTTCATCCAGGCGTTCACGCGGATCGGCCTGATCCCGGATGCGGGCGGCACCTATGTGCTGCCGCGGCAGATCGGGATGGCCAAGGCGATGGGCGCATCGCTTTTTGCCGACAAGATCAGCGCCGATCAGGCCAGCGCGTGGGGCATGATCTGGGAATCGGTGCCGGACGACATGTTCGATACGGTCTGGCGCGGGCGCGCGGCCCATCTGGCCAGCGGTCCGACCGAGGCGTTCAAGCGTGTGAAACAGGCGCTGCAGGCCAGCTTTGGCAACGATCTGGATGAGCAATTGAAATACGAAGGCCAGTTGCAGGGCCAGTGCGGACGCACCCGTGACTTCAAGGAAGGCGTGATAGCGTTCCTTGAGAAGCGCGCGCCAAGCTTCGAGGGCCGGTAAGGCCCGACCGCGCCCCGCCGGCAGGTGGGGCGCCCGCTTTGTCCTTTGACGCGACCTAGGCCGCCCCGCTACACTTTTGGCGGGAGGATACCGGCATGAGCGACACGACCGGACAGGTTGCCGCCTCGAAGGTGCCCACCGTCAACAAGATGCAGCTGAGTGACATCGGCACGGCGTTGTGGCGGGGGCTGAAGGATTATTGGCGCAAGCCGATGATGGGCCTGTTCTTTGCCAACACGTATTTCATGGGCGGATGGCTGATTTACGTGTTTCTGTTCGTCACCCATCAGGAATGGTTTGCCATTCCGTTGACCGTGGGCTTCCTGCTGCTTGGTCCGTTCCTGGCCGTCGGGATGTACGAGGTGTCGCGCCGGTTGGAGGCGGGGCAGACCACGTGGCTCCGCAACGATATTCTGGGCGTGATCTGGCATCAGCGCACGCGGCAATTGCCGCTGATGTCCTGGGTGATCATCGTCATTTTCTGTTCTGGTCCTTCTTTGCCCATATGTTGTTTGCCCTGTTCCTCGGGCCGTCCGCGTTGACGAATGTGACGTCGTCTTATGCGTATTTGCTGGAGCCCGAGGGGCTGCGCATGTTGATCATCGGCACGGCGTTCGGCGCGGTGTTCGCCTTCATCCTGTTCAGCCTAATCGCCGTGTCGCTTCCGCTTTTGCTGGAAAAGGAACTGGATTTCGTGACGGCGATGCTGACCTCGCTGGCCGTGGTGCGCGCCAACCCGGTCGTGATGCTGGCTTGGGCGGCGGTGATCGCGGCGCTGACCTTCGCGGCGATGGTGCCATTCCTGTTCGGGCTGTTCATCGTGCTGCCGGTCCTGGGGCACGCGACCTGGCACATCTACCGGGCGGCGCTGACCTCGGACGACTAGGGGTCTTGCGCGGTGTCGGGCTTTGAAATGAAGAGGAAGGCGATGGCCGCGTCCGCGGCGCAGAGGGCGCCCGTGATCGAGGCCAGTCGTGCAAAGGCCTGTGTCATCGCCTCGGCATGCCCCTCTGCCGCTGACAGGGCGCCGAAACTGTCTGGCCCGCCGCTGGCCAGGTAGATGGACCCGGCCAGGCTTCCCATAACTGCGACGGCGATCAGACCGGCCACCCGGCTGACCGCGTTGTTGATACCCGACGCAGCCCCGGCGCGGTCCTCGGACACAGCCCCCATGATCGCGGTCGACAGCGGCGAGACCACAAGCGCCATGCCGATCCCCATCAGCGTCGTGCCGGGCAGAACCGAGATCCAGAAACTCTGGGCCGGCGCCAGCGCGGCGAGCATGGCAAAGCTGACCGCCACCAGCGCCGCGCCGCTTCCGATCAGGCGACCCGGCCCGTAGCGATCCGCCCAGGTGCCCGCCTTGGCGGACAGGGTCGAGATAAAGACCGACAACGGGGCAAAGGCGGCGGAGGCCAGAACCTCGGACGCGCCCCACCCGGCGATCATGGTCATCGGCAGGAAGAACAAAATGGTGGTCAGCGCGAAGTAGATCATCCCCGTCGCCAGGTTTGCCGCCGAAAACGCGGGCGAGGCAAACAGGGCCAAGGGGATCATCGGGGCCGGGGCGCGGGCCTCCCAGGCGAGGAACGCCACCATGACGGCGGCACCCAACGCGACGAGGGTCCAGACGGCGCCACCGGTCAGGCCATAGGCCATGAGGCCCAGGGCGATCGATGCAAGGAGGGCGCCAACCACATCCAGGTGACGATCCGACTGGCTTGGGTCCTGGGCGACGCGGGTCAGGACAAGCCAGATCGCAATCGCGCCAAACGGCAGGTTGATGCCAAACAGCCAGCGCCACACGCCGGGGCCACCGAACTCCAACGCCAGTCCGCCCAGGATCGGTCCGAGCGCTGTGGTCAGAGCTGATGCCGCCGCCCAGATGCCAATGGCGCGCCCCCGTTCGGATTGGGGATAGGCTTTGGCAATCAACGCCAGGCTGCCCGGGATCATGATGGCCGCGCCAAGCCCTTTGAGGGCGCGGCCGGCGATCAGCGCCTCGGCGGTTGGCGCCACGGCACAGATCACCGAGGCGATCACGAACACGCCGATGCCCCAGGCGAAACTGCGCGCCGTGCCAAAGCGATCCCCAAGGGCGCCACCAAGCAGGATGAGCGCGGAGAGGGGCAGGAGGTATCCGTTGTTGATCCACTGCGCCTGAACCAGTGTCGCGCCAAGGCCTTCACGCATGGCCGGAAGGGCGATGGCGATGATGGTTCCGTCAATGAACCCGAGCGCCGATGCAAGAATGGCGGAGATCAGCACAAAGCGCCGGTTCTCCACAGAACAAAACCCAGACGTGGCGCCTGGGTTCTACAAATCCGAACTGTCTGTCTCGGAGGGCGGCGCCATCCGATCTTAGCTTTGGCCGTCGACCGCAGCCTTTGCGGCCGGGGCCGGACCCGCGGCCGAGGGGCGCGGAACCGCGCTGCCGGCGGGGGCGGACGCCGCCGCTGCACGGGGGGCAGGGGCGGCCGAGGCGCCGGTTGCCAGCGGATCTTCTGCGCGCTGGACCGAGCCGTCGAAATGCGCACCGCTTTCGATGGCGATGGTCTTGTGAATGATGTCGCCTTCCACACGGGCGGTCGAGGTCAGGCGCACCTTCAGGCCGCGGACCTTGCCCACGACACGGCCGGTGACGACGATATCGTCGGCCACGATTTCACCTTCGATGTTGGCGCTTTCGCCGACGGTCAGAAGATGGGCCCGAATATCGCCCTGAACGGTGCTTTCGACCTGGATGTCACCGGTCGTGCGCAGGTTGCCCGTGATCGTCAGGTCGGACGACAGGATCGAGGGCTTGGGCTTGGATTTCGGGGCGGAAGAAGAAGTCGTCATTTGCTCTCCGGAGGTGGAGGTGGATTTCGCAGCGGTTTCGCTGGTGGCGGGTTTCGCAGTGGCGTCGCTGCCTTGCTTGGGCCCCGGCTCATTGATCTTAGATTTAGAAAACATCGCGTCCTGCCGTGATGAAAGTCATTGGGTTCACAGGGTTCCCATTCCGGCGCACTTCATAGTGCAAATGAGTGCCTGTGGACCGTCCGGTGTTGCCCATATCACCGATCCGTTCCCCGCGCGAGACCCTTTCGCCTTCGCTCACCCGGATGCGGTTGAGGTGGGCGTATCGGGTGGTGTAGCCGTGGCTGTGTTGAATCTCGACCATCAGGCCGTAACCGCTTTGTCTGCCTGCAAAAATTACGGTCCCGGCGCCGCCTGCAACGATCGGCGTTCCCCGAGATCCGGCGAAATCCGTACCGGCATGAAGCCGCCGACCCCCGTTGATCGGGTCGCGGCGATACCCAAAGCCCGAGGTCGCGCGATAGCTGCCATTGACCGGGAAGGAAAAGGGCAGGCCCTCGGCGGCAATGCGGTGCATATTCATCATGTCGAGCGTCGCCAGAACCTCATTGGCCCGATAGGACATCGGGTCGGGATCTTCGCCGGACGTGGACATCGTGATGGGCATCAGCGGGCCGCCCTGACCGCTGTAGGTGGAGCGGACGGACGAGATGATCTGGTCGGTCGACAGGCCCGCCGAGCGGAACATGTCATCCAGCGGTTCCATCGACATGGCGACCGCGTCTTCGATCTGGCGGAACACGCGTTCCTGTCGCTGCGCCATCAGCTCGGCTTCGAAGTTGAGGCGTTCGATTTCCGTGGCCGCTTCGGCGACCTGAACCTCGGTCGTGTCACGCTCGCCGGCGGTGTCTTCCAACGCTTCGGTGAGGAAGGCGACCGTGCGCAGCAGATCGCGCAGGCGCTGTGCGGCGGTCATGACCGTGCCGGTGTCGGCCGACAGGTCCTGGCGCAGGGCGGCAACCTCGCTCCGGGCGCTGTCCCGCTCGTCAATTGTATCGCGCAACGTGCCCTGGATCACGTCCACGGCGGTTTCCAGTTCGCGGCGACGTTCTTCGGATTCCAGCAGCCGAACCTGCATCTCCGCGACCTGGTCCATGGCCAGAGAGAACCGGTCTTGCGCCTGGTGGGCCTCTTGTTCGCGGCTGTCACGCTCTGCCGAAAGGGCGTTCAGTCGTTCGAGATAGGCCAGTTGTTCCCGTTGAGCTTGGTCGCGGGCATTGCCGGCGCTGATCGTGTCGATCAGGAAGATGGACGTCACGATCACGTTCCACCCGATGAACAGGGATGCCCCGCCAAGGATCGCCGCTTGTGTCGCCGGGCGCAGCCGGACAAAGCGCGTTCCATCGTCTGACTTAAGAAAAAGCCGCTGTTCTGGCAGACGCCGTTCCAATGCCGCGTTTACGCGGCTTATGAGCCGTGCTGTCACGTTCTGTGCCCCATCTTCCCCTCATTTTTTATAACCGCCCCGAACTCATTTTTGTCCCTGGGCACGGGTGCGGCCCCGCGAAGGGAATACTTAAGGCCGCGCACTGCCTCAACAGACTATCCTGTCGCGGCGGTAAAGTCACTGAAAAATCGTGAATTTTTGGCAGAAATCCGCCGATTCTTGCCTTTGTCAACGACCGCTAGTCGGCCAACGGCCAGTAGAAATCCGGCGGGAGCCCGGCCTCGGCCCGTTTTTTTCATTGAACGGCGGCTTCAGGGCGCCGTGAAAATAGCGCCTGACGAGGCCATGAAATGCCTCCTTGGGGTCAAGGTCATGGCGTCCGCACAGGAAGTGGAACCACTTGGACCCATAAGCCACGTGGTGGACTTCTTCTGCATAAATCACCTGCAGCGCGTCGACCGCCTTTTGACCGGCGGCATCATTGGCCCGTTTGAAGATGTCGATCATCCCCGGCGTCACATCGAGGCCGCGGGCTTCCAGGACCATGGGAACGACCGCCAGCCGTCCCATCAGATCGTCCACGGTATCTTCGGCGGCGCGCCACATGCCGGCATGGGCGGGCAGCGCGCCGTAGAAACTGTCCATTGCTTCAAGGCAATCACAGACAAGATTGAAATGTTTGGATTCTTCGTCGGCCGCTTTGACCCAGTCATCGAAGAACCCGATGGGAAGCGGGGTGCCGGAAAATCGCGCGATGATGTCCCAATGCAGGTCGACCGCGTTCAGTTCGATATGGGCGACCGCGTGCAGGATCGCCTTGCGTCCATCCGGGGTGCCGGGTCTGCGGCGCGGCACATCTCGGGGGTCTAGCAATTCGGGCGCTTCCTGTCGCGCGGGTCGGAGCGGCGGGGTCGCTGTCCCGATCTCGGGCACATGCCCGGCCTCCCGCGCCGCGACCCACTCGGCCGCATACTGGCGCGACAGGGCCGTTTTCGCACGGCCGTCTGCCGTCCGCAGGACCCGGTCGGCCATTTCAGCAAGGGGAAGGGCGGGGTGTGTCATGGCCGTCCGAGCAGGGGAAAGGTCGGCCCCGGATGGCACGAAACCGCGCGACGATCCAGACGAAACGCCGCGCGGCAGGCCCACATCACAGGGCCTTGACGGCGTCCAGAACAGCCTCTGCATGGCCCGGCACCTTCACCTTGCGCCACACCTGCGCCACCGTGCCGTCGCCCGCGATCAGGAAGGTCGCGCGTTCGATGCCCATGTATGTTTTGCCGTACATGCTTTTCTCGACCCAGGTGCCGTATTGCTCGCACACGTCGCTTTCGGCGTCGGACACCAGCGCGACCCCCAGTTCATGCTTGGCGATGAACTTGTCATGCTTGGCGACCGTGTCCTTCGAGATCCCGATGACAACGGCGTTCGCGGCGTCGAATTCGGCGCCCAGACCGGTGAAGGCAATGGCCTCCTTGGTGCAGCCGGGGGTGTCATCCTTCGGATAGAAATACAGCACCACGGCTTTGGGTTGCAGGGCGGACAGGGTGATCTCACCGCCGCCGTCGCGAGGCAGGGTGAAATCCGGGGCGGCTTGACCGATATCGGGCATGAGATCTCCTTCGTGGGGTCGGGTGTGCGGCAAGCGGAGCTCCGCTTGTCTTGAATTGCAAGCTAGGGGGAAACGGGCGAAGATAAAGCGCAAACCCGAGCAGACCCGGCACGCATGACCGAAACCGATTTGACACCCCCGCAATCGCCGGGGCCCGAGCCGACACGGCGCCCGAGGCGGGGGTTGTTTTTGCGCGTGCTGGCGGCGTTTGTCGGGACCGGCCTCGTGCTTGTCCTATTGACGGGCGGCCTGTTCTACATGCGCGTTTCAAACGGCCCGATCGAGATGCCGGCCGCGGTTCAGGCGCGCGTGCAGACTGTGCTGGACGAGGCCATGACCATGAGTGCGGTCGAAATTGGCAGCATTGCGGTTGCGCTGCCCGATGGCGGTGCCCCGCAGATTGCGCTGAGTGATGTGACCCTGAGCGATCCCAACGGACAGTTGCGTGCCGCGTTTCCCGATTTGCGGGCCAACCTGTCGGCCTCGGCGCTTCTGCAGGGGGCCGTTCACCCGACGCGGGTTGAAATTGCCGGGGCCGGGGTGCGCCTGAGCCGCGATGCAGAGGGCCGCCTTGATCTTCAATTGACGGGCTCGGACGACGGCATTGCCCTGGGATTGACCGAAAGCTTGGTCGGTCTCGACAGCATGTTCGCCTCGCCCGAATTCGCCGCGCTCGAGTCGGTCAGCGGTCGGGGTTTGAATGTGGCGATGTCGGATGCCATGAACGGGCAGGTCATGCGCCTGAGCGATGCGCAGATGCGGCTGACCCGGGCCGCGGGCGCCCTGACGCTCAGCTTGGGTGGAGCGCTTGAAGGGACGCGCGACGCCCGCATCGATGTGGCGATGACGCGCCAGGCCAATGCGACGGCGACCGACGTGGCCTTCAGCTTTCAAAACCTCGCGGCCCGCGATGTGGCAACCGTCGCGCCCGCGTTGGTCTGGCTGGATCTGGTCCGCGCCCCGATTTCCGGTCGCATCTCGGCGCAATTGGCCGATGACGGGACGATTGGCAGCTTTGGCGGGGTGCTGGATGTCGGACCGGGGCAGTTCTTCTTGGAGGGGGTGGGCGCGCCGTTGCGCTTTGAGCAACTGCATGCCGACATGGCCTACGATGCCGAGTCCCGCCGGCTGATCTTCAATGAGTTGGAACTGAACGCGCCGGAGCTTCGGTTTGCAGCGACCGGGCACGCGGATCTGAGCGCCGATGGGGCAACCTATATCGGACAGTTTCGCCTGCGCGACGTGTCGGCCGATCCGCGCGGCTTGTTCGAAGCGCCCGTGTCGGTCGAAGGGGCTGCCATCGATCTGCGGCTGACCTTTGGGGAAAACGTGACCTTCGAGATCGGCCGCGCCGTTGTATTCGACGGCGATGTCGAGGCCCATCTGGTTGGTCGGTTGCAATCGGATCCCGAAGGCGTTGTCGTGCGGCTTGACGCGGCGATCGACACCATCGCGCCCGAGACCGTGCTGGCCTATTGGCCCCCGGCTGCGATCCCGAACACACGGCGGTGGGTTGCCGAAAACCTGTCCGCCGGCGCGTTGAATGGCGTCAACTTTGCGCTGCGGATGGATGCCGATGGCATCAGCCGGCACGAGCTGCAATTCGATTTTCAGGACGCCGTTGTGCGGCCCGTGCGGGCGTTGCCGCCCATCGAAGGGGCCGCCGGTGTCCTGCGGCTCAGCGGTCCGGCCTTCTGGTTGCGCTTGGATGAGGGCGCCATGTCCGTGCCGGACGGCGGCCAATTGTCGATGGCGGGGTCGACCATGCAGATCCCCGACACGGGCCCGCGCGGGCCGGACACACGATTTGACCTCGACGTGACCGGGGCCTTGCCGGATGTCCTGCGCCTGTTGGCGATGCCGCCCATCAATTTGTTTGCGGACGGAAACCTGACGCCGGATGGGATTGGAAACGGCGATGCCGAGGTCTCCGTTGGCCTTGATTTGCGCCTGATCCGGGGATTGACGCCGGACGATGTTGCCTTTGACGTGTCGGGCCGCGTCACCGACTTTGTCAGCGACACGCTGGTCCCGGGTCGTGTGCTACAGGCCGACACGCTGCAGGTTGCGGCGGACAACAGCGGCGTCACCGTCGAAGGTCACGCGCGCTTGGACGGTGTTCCGTTGACAGGGCAGTGGTCACGCGCGCTTGGCCCCGAGGCCAGTCCGGCGTCGCGGGTTGAGGCGCGCGCCGTTCTGGATGTTTCGGATCTGGCCCAGTTCGGCGTCCGGTTTCCGCAAGGTATGGTGTCTGGACAGGCGCGGGCCGACCTCGAATTGGATCTTGTCCCGAACACGCCCCCCACTTTGCGTCTGCGGTCTGATTTGCAGGGCATGGCCCTATCTGTCCCGGCCCTGATGTGGCGCCTCGGCGCGGGGCAAAGCGGCGACCTTCGGGCCGACGTGAGATTGGGTGCGAACCCGTCGGTGACGGCCCTGTCGCTGGAGGCCGGGGGATTGAGCCTGTCCGGCCGGGTCGATTTGGCAGCGGGCGGCGGGTTCGAGCGGCTGGTGGCCGATCGACTGCGGGTCGGGCGTTGGCTGGACGTGGAGGCCCGCCTGATCTCGACCGGTGCCAATCGCCCGACGCAAACCAACATCCTTGGCGGTGTGGTCGATCTCCGCGCCTTGCCGCAAACCGGTGCGGGCGCCCCGGGCGGGGGCGCTGGCGGTCTCCTGGACATCCAATTGGACCGCCTGCAGGTGACCGAAGGCATCGCCTTCACCAATGTCACCGCCGAAATGACCACGGCCAACGGCCTGTCGGGGCAGTTCTCGGGGCTCGTCAACGGGCAGGCGTCGATTTCCGGGACACTCATCACGACCGAGAATGGCCCGGCGGTCCGCATGCGCTCCCCAGATGGGGGGGCGGTCCTCCGGGCGGCGGGTGTCTTTTCCTCGGCCTACGGCGGCGAGATGGAGCTCATCATCGGGGCGTCCGGCGCGGAAGGCACCTATGAAGGGCAACTTACCATGTCTGGCCCGCGTCTGCGGGACGCGCCGGCAATGGCCGAGTTGCTGAACCTCATTTCGGTGGTCGGTTTGTTGGAACAGCTTGGCGGCGAGGGCATCAACCTTGGCGAGGTCGATGCACGGTTCCGGATCACCCCGTCCCAGATTCAGGTCTTGCGCGGGGCGGCAGTGGGGCCGTCCATGGGGCTGTCGATGGATGGGGTCTATCAGATCGCGGCCCGCCAATTCGACATGCAGGGCGTGGTCTCGCCCTTGTATGCGTTGAACGGCATGTTCGGCGCGCTGTTTTCCCCGCGGCGGGAGGGCTTGTTCGGCTTCTCGTATCGGCTTACAGGCACGCCCGAAAACAACGCCGTGACGGTCAATCCGCTGTCGATCCTGACGCCCGGGATCTTCCGCGAGATCTTCCGCCGGCCGCCGCCGGAACCGCCTGAGACCACCCAATGAAGCTTGACGATTTCGATTTTGATTTGCCCGAGGCACGGATTGCCACGCGGCCGGCCCGGCCGCGCAGTTCGGCCAAGCTGCTGCTGGCCCAAGGGGCCGAGATCACGGACCGTATCGTCCATGAATTGCCCGACATCCTGCGCCCTGGCGATCGCCTGATCCTCAACGACACGCGCGTGATCCCGGCGCGCCTGTTCGGAACGCGGCACCGCGAGAGCGCGCAGGGCCCGGTGACGGCCAAGATCGAGGTCACGTTGCTGGAGCCACAGGCGGACGGCACCTGGACGGCGTTGGCCAAACCGCTGCGCAAGCTGGCCTTGGGGGAAACGGTGGTCTTCTCCGATACCTTGTCGGCGGAGGTGGCGGATCTGGGCGACGGGCTGCGATTGCGCTTCAACCTCACGGGCGACGATTTCGATGCTGCGCTGAACGCGGCCGGTGCCATGCCGCTGCCGCCCTACATTGCGGGCAAACGCCCGGCCGATGAACGCGACCGCGAGGATTACCAGACGATCTGGGCCAAACGCGCGGGCGCGGTGGCGGCCCCGACCGCCAGCCTGCATTTCGACGAGGCGTTGGTGGCGGCGCTTAAGGCGCGCGGGATCGAGATGACCTTTGTCACGCTGCATGTGGGGGCGGGCACCTTTCTGCCGGTGACCGTGGACGATGTCACGACCCACAAAATGCACGCCGAATGGGGCGAGGTCCGGGCGAAAGCCGCCGACGAGATGAATGCCACCAAGGCAGCTGGCGGGCGGATCATCCCGGTGGGCACGACCGCGTTGCGCCTGATCGAAACCGCCGCGACCGACGCCGGTGTGATGCAGGCCTACGAAGGCGAGACGGATATTTTCATCTATCCCGGCTATCGCTGGAAGATCACCGATGCCCTGATGACCAATTTCCATCTGCCGAAATCGACCCTGATGATGCTGGTCTCGGCCCTGATGGGGCGCGATCAGATCATGGCGATCTACGATCACGCGCTGAAAACCGACTACAGGTTTTTTTCCTATGGCGACGCATCTTTGTTGATTCCGTCGCGTATGTGACAGACCCGGTCGCAATAAGGCGCCAGCCTCGTTGCACGATTTTTGAGAAGGCATGCCATGGTTTACGTCCTTCGGACCTCTTGGGCTCTGCTCCTGGGCATGTTTCTTTTGCAGATTGGCAACGGGCTGCAGGGCTCTCTCATGGGGGTGCGCGGCGCGCTCGAAGGGTTCACGACATTTGAGCTGTCGCTGGTGGGATCGGCCTATTTCATCGGGTTTCTTGGTGGATCCAAACTCGCGCCGCGCCTGATCGCCCAAGTGGGCCATGTACGCGTCTTTGCGGCGCTTGGATCGCTGATTTCCGCAGTCGTGATTTCCTACCCGGTGCTGACCGAGCCCTGGGCCTGGATGGCCCTGCGCGTGGTTCTGGGGTTCAGCCTGTCGGGCGTCTATGTGACGGCGGAAAGCTGGCTCAACAACGCGTCAACCAATGAAACCCGCGGCCAGTCTCTGTCGGCCTACATGATGATGCAACTCTTGGGACTGGTCACGAGCCAGGCCATCCTGGCCGCCGGCGACCCGTCGGGCTGGATCCTGTTTGTCATTCCGTCGATCCTGGTGTCGCTCAGCTTTGCGCCCATCCTGCTGAATGCACAGCCCGCCCCGGCTTTCGAGGCGGCGCGCCCGATGACGCTTGTGGCGCTCTACAAAGCCTCGCCCTTCGGGGTGGTGGGGATGACATTCCTCGGCTGCGTTTTCGCGGCGCAGTTCGCCATGTCACCCGTCTATGCCACCGAAGCAGGTCTGACGCTGGCGCAGCTTTCGGGGTTCGTGTCGGCCTTCTTCATCGGGGCTGTGATCCTGCAGTACCCGATCGGGTTCCTGTCGGACCGGATTGACCGGCGTCTGCTCATCATCTTTGCCGCCGCGCTGAGCGGGGTCGCCGCGCTTGTTGGGGTTGTGTTCGGCGGGAGCTATCCCGTTCTGCTGGCGGTTGCCGTGTTGAATGGCGGTTTGGCGCAGCCGCTCTATGCGCTTTTGATCGCGTATACGAACGATTACCTCGATCCCGAGGATATGGCTGCGGCGTCCGGCGGGTTGGTGTTCGTCAATGGCATTGGCGCCATCGCGGGACCGCCGATCCTTGGTTTGCTGATGGGGCAGATCGGACCGCAGGGCTTCTGGTTGTTCCTCGCGGCGGTCTGTTTCGCGATCTCGGCCTACGGGTTGTGGCGGATGACGCAGCGCAGCTCGGCCTATGCCGAAGAGGATGATTACGAAGCGGTGTCCTATGCCACGGTTCTTCCGGGGGCCGCATCGCCCGTCCTGGTGGAAACCGCACAAGAGCTTTACGTCGAAGCGGCCGAAGAACTGGCCGAGAGCGGGGAGGGCGACGGCGCCCAGAACCCCGCCTAAAAAAGGAGGAGAGCAATGGAAGACCAGGAAGAAACCGCCAGGAGCGTCGCGGCGTTCTGGCAAGAGGCCGGGCCGGAGGCCTGGTACAAACAGGACGATGCGTTTGATCAAGCCATCCGCGATCGGTTCCTGCCCAGTTGGGACGCGGCGCATGCGGGCAAGCTGTCGTCCTGGGCGTGCGGCCCGGAGGGTGCGCTTGGGTTCATCATTCTGACGGACCAGTTCCCGCGCAACATGTTCCGCAACGACCCCCGCGCGTTTGCGACCGATGCGTTGGCCAAAAAGGCCGCGTGCTACGCAATTGATCGGGATTGGGACAAGAAGACCCCGGAACCGGAGCGGCAATTCTTCTACATGCCCTTCATGCATTCCGAGCGGCTGACGGATCAGGATCACTGCGTGCGGCTGATCGCGGAACGCATGACAACGGGCAACAACCTGCTGCATGCCCGCGCCCATCGCGAGATCATCCGGCAGTTCAACCGCTTTACCTATCGCAATGCGGCCATTGGCCGGACCAACACCGCCGCGGAAGAGACCTTCCTGACCGAAGGTGGCTAAGGAAAAATCGTCAACGCCTTGGATGAGGCGGCGGCCTAGCCCGACCGCGCCACCTGCCAGCCTTGCATGCGGTGCAACCCCGCTGCCCTGCGACGCGTCGTCAATTGAGCGCGCGGACAAGGTCGTTTAACGTTGAACCAATTTTCGACGTTGCCAGGAGGATGGACCGTGGCAGATCAAACCTTCGACGTGATTGTGATCGGTGCAGGACCGGGCGGCTATGTGGCTGCCATCCGTGCCAGCCAACTGGGCCTCAAGACCGCGATCGTCGAACGCGAGCACATGGGCGGCATTTGCCTCAACTGGGGCTGTATCCCGACCAAAGCGATGCTGCGCAGTTCGGAAGTGTTCCACCTGATGCACCGTGCCAAGGAATTTGGCTTGAAGGCCGAGGGGATTGGCTATGACCTCGACGCCGTCGTGGACCGGTCTCGCAAGGTCGCCAAGCAGCTGTCGGGTGGGGTCGCCCACCTGATGAAGAAGAACAAGGTCACCGTCGTCATGGGCGAGGCCACGATCCCTGCCAAGGGCAAGGTGTCGGTCAAGACCGACAAGGGCACCGAGACCCTGACCGCCAAGAACATCATTCTGGCCACCGGTGCGCGGGCGCGCGAGCTGCCCGGCCTGGAAGCAGACGGCAAGCGCGTCTGGACCTACAAGGCCGCCCTGACCCCGCCGCATATGCCCAAGAAACTGCTCGTGATCGGCTCCGGCGCGATCGGGATCGAATTCGCAAGCTTCTACAACACGTTGGGGGCCGATACGACCGTGGTCGAGGTGATGGATCGCATCCTGCCCGTCGAAGATGCGGAGATCAGCGCCTTCGCTAAGAAAAGCTTTGAGAAGCAGGGGATGAAGATCCTGCAAAAGGCGATGGTCAAGAAGCTGGACCGCGCCGCCGACAAGGTGACCGCGCATATCGAAGTCGGTGGCAAGGTCGAAACGCACGAATTTGATACCGTGATTTCCGCCGTTGGCATTGTCGGCAACACCGAAGGATTGGGGCTGGAGGCCCTTGGCGTCACCATTGACCGCACCCATGTGGTGACCGATGCCTACTGCCGCACCGGCGTGGAAGGGCTGTACGCGATCGGGGATATCGCCGGCGCCCCCTGGCTTGCGCACAAGGCCAGCCACGAAGGGGTCATGGTCGCCGAGTTGATTGCGGGCAAAAACAACGTCCACCCGATCAAGCCGGAAAGCATCGCAGGCTGCACCTACTGCCACCCGCAGGTCGCCTCGGTCGGTCTGAGCGAGGCGAAAGCCAAGGAAAAAGGCTATGACGTCAAGGTGGGGCGCTTCCCGTTCATCGGCAACGGCAAAGCCATCGCGCTTGGCGAGCCGGAGGGCATGATCAAGACCGTCTTCGACGCCAAAACGGGTGAGCTGTTGGGCGCCCATATGATCGGTGCCGAGGTGACCGAACTGATCCAGGGCTATGTCGTGGGTCAGAAGCTGGAAACCACGGAAGAAGACCTGATGGAAACGGTGTTCCCGCACCCGACACTCAGCGAAATGATGCACGAGTCGGTGCTGGATGCCTATGACCGGGTGATCCACATCTGAAGCGCCGCATCCGCGCACAAAGACCAAGCAAGGGCGGCCCGCGTGGCCGACTTTTTTTTATGGTGCGTCGGGTCCGGCGACCAGACCGCTTGACCAGCTGACGTCGAATTGGGCAACGCTAAAGCATGGAACCAACGCGCACCCCATGGCCCTTGATCGGGGTTCTCTACCTCGCGGGCCTGATCGCAGCGACCCAGTTTGCCAAAGTGTCCCTGACCCTTGGCCCGTTGGCCGTGACCTATCCCGAGGCGCCGGTTGCTTTTGCGGTCTCGGGCGTTGCAGCGATGGGGATCGTGTTCGGTGTGGTGGCGGGGGGCATCACGGCCCAATTGCAGCCCCGGCGCGCGATCCTGATTGCCCTTGCGATTTCGACGGCAGCCGGGCTGGCGCAGGCCACGCTGCCCAGTTTCCCCGTTCTGATGGGGCTGCGTGTTCTGGAGGGGGCAGGGCACCTGTTGCTCGTGGTCGCGGTCCCCACGCTGATGGCGGGTTTGGCCGCGCCAAGCGACCGGTCGCTCGTGATGGGCATCTGGGCCACGTTTTTTGGCGTGGGGTTCGCGCTGGCGGCGTTGGTGATCGGGCAGAACGCGGGCCTCACCTACGCGGCACATGCGGCTTTGGCCGGGATCTTGGGGCTGGTCCTGTGGCGGCTTTTGCCGCGCGATGTTGCCGGTGCGCCGCGCGCGCGGCCAAGCCTGTCGGACCACCTGCGGATCTACAGCACACCGCGCTTGTTTGCGCCGGCCTTGGGGCATGGGCTTTACGCGCTGCTGTTTCTCGCGCTCGTCACCTACCTGCCCGTGGCGCTGGAGGCCCCGTGGCTTGCCCCCGTTCTGCCGATCATGGGGATCGTCGGGTCGCTTTTCGTGGGGGTCCTCGCACGGTTTGTCGCCCCCGGAACGTTGGTCTGGACCGGGTTTCTGGGCGCGGCGCTGGTCTTTGGCCTTGCGGCGCTGTTGCCGCCCGTGGCCCCTTGGCTGGCCATTCTGGGCCTGACGATCACCGGCATTGTCGCCGGTGGCGGATTCGCGGCTGTGCCATGGCTAAACACACAGGATGACGACCGGGCATTGGCCAATGGCGCCATGGCGCAGCTTGGCAATATCGGAACATTTTCCGGCACGCCCATCCTGGCCGCACTGGGCGCAAGCGGGGCTGTGCCGCTGACGATTGTGGTCGGTGTGATCGGCGCCGGTCTTTTGGCGGTTGTCTATCGCATGGCGCAAAATGGCAGGAGCTGTGGATAAGTTCACGCTTCGTTCTCATTTTTCAGTTGGAGACTCAGGACCGCTCCCCTATGTGTTGACGGACGGTTAACGGGTGGTTCCATGCCAGAGTTGAAGAAGATTGAGGTGCGCGGCGCGCGCGAACACAACCTCAAGAACATCGATGTCGATATTCCCCGCGATGAGCTTGTGGTGATCACGGGCCTCAGCGGATCGGGGAAATCGTCTTTGGCCTTTGATACCATCTACGCCGAAGGCCAGCGCCGCTATGTCGAAAGCCTAAGCGCGTATGCCCGCCAATTCCTTGATATGATGGAAAAACCCGATGTAGATCACATCTCGGGCCTCAGCCCGGCGATCTCCATCGAGCAAAAGACCACCTCGAAAAACCCGCGCTCGACGGTTGGGACCGTCACCGAGATTTACGATTACATGCGCCTTCTGTTTGCGCGCGTCGGCACGCCCTTTTCCCCGGCGACAGGCCTGCCCATCGAAGCGCAGCAGGTGCAGGACATGGTCGACCGGGTCATGGCGATGGAGGAGGGGACGCGTGCCTATCTTCTGGCGCCGATCGTCCGCGACCGCAAAGGCGAGTATCGCAAGGAATTCCTTGAGCTGCGCAAGCAAGGCTTCCAGCGCGTGAAAGTCGACGGCGCGTTCTATGACCTCGACACTCCGCCGACGCTGGACAAGAAATTCCGGCACGACATTGACGTGGTCGTGGACCGGATCGTGGTGCGCGAAGGGTCTGAAACCCGGCTGGCCGACAGTTTCCGCACTGCTCTGGACCTTGCGGACGGGATCGCCATCCTCGAAACCGCCCCGAAGGAGGGGGATCCCGAGCGGATCACCTTCAGTGAAAACTTCGCCTGCCCGGTGTCAGGCTTCACCATCCCCGAGATCGAACCGCGGCTGTTCTCGTTCAACGCGCCCTTTGGGGCCTGCCCGGATTGTGACGGCCTGGGGGTTGAGTTGTTCTTCGACGAGCGCCTGATGGTGCCAGACGCGGCGCTGTCTCTGGAAGACGGGGCCATCGCGCCTTGGCGGAAAGGCAAGTCGCCGTATTTCCTGCAAACCATCCAGGCCATCGCAGCCCATTACGGGTTCGACCCGAAGACCAAGTGGAAAGACCTGAAGCCTGAGGTGCAGCAGGTGTTCCTGCGTGGCTCGGGCGAGACGGAAATCCAGTTCCGCTATGACGAAGGCGTGCGCGTCTATCAGGTGCAGCGCACCTTCGAAGGCGTCATTCCGAACATGGAACGCCGCTATCGCGAAACGGACAGCGCGTGGATCCGCGAGGAATTCGAACGCTACCAGAACAACCGGTCCTGCGGCACCTGCGGGGGCTACCGCCTCCGGGCCGAGGCGCTGGCCGTCAAGATCGCCGGTCTGCATATCGGTCAGGTGGTCGAGATGTCGATCAGGGAGGCCGCAGACTGGTGCGCCTCGGTTCCCGAAACTCTGACCGATCAGAAGAACGAGATTGCCCGCGCCATCCTGAAGGAAATCAGCGAGCGTTTGGGTTTTCTGAACAATGTGGGTCTTGAGTACCTGACACTCAGCCGGAACGCGGGCACCCTGTCGGGTGGCGAAAGCCAGCGTATCCGCCTGGCCAGCCAGATCGGCTCGGGGCTGACGGGCGTTTTGTATGTGCTGGACGAGCCGTCCATCGGCCTGCACCAACGTGACAATGACCGTCTGCTGACAACGCTGAAGAACCTGCGCGATCAAGGCAACACGGTGATCGTTGTCGAACATGACGAAGAGGCGATCCGCGAAGCCGACTACGTGTTCGACATCGGCCCCGGCGCGGGCGTGCATGGGGGACAGGTCGTCTCGAAAGGGCGTCCGGCCGAGATTGCCGCCGATGCGGCCTCGATCACCGGGCAATACTTGTCCGGTGCACGGGAAATCAGCGTGCCAACGGAGCGTCGCAAGGGCAATGGCAAGACCCTGTCGGTGGTCAAGGCCACCGGCAACAACCTCAAGGAGGTCACGGCGGACTTCCCCTTGGGCAAGTTTGTCTGCGTGACAGGCGTGTCGGGTGGCGGCAAGTCGACCTTGACGATTGAGACACTGTTCAAGACGGCGTCCATGAAGTTGAACGGGGCGCGCCAAACGCCTGCGCCCTGTGAAACGATCAAGGGTCTGGAGCATCTCGATAAGGTGATCGACATTGACCAGCGGCCCATCGGGCGCACACCACGGTCAAACCCGGCCACCTATACGGGGGCCTTCACGCCCATCCGCGACTGGTTCGCTGGCCTGCCGGAGGCCAAGGCGCGGGGGTACAAGCCCGGGCGCTTCAGCTTCAACGTGAAAGGCGGGCGCTGCGAGGCGTGCCAAGGCGATGGCGTCATCAAGATCGAGATGCACTTCCTGCCCGATGTCTACGTGACCTGCGAAACCTGCAAAGGCGCGCGCTACAATCGCGAAACGCTGGAGATCAAGTTCAAAGGCAAATCCATCGCGGATGTGCTGGATATGACGGTTGAGGACGCGCAAGAGTTCTTCAAGGCCGTCCCGTCGATCCGGGAGAAGATGGACGCGCTGGTGCGTGTGGGCCTTGGGTATATCAAGGTCGGCCAACAGGCGACGACCCTGTCGGGCGGCGAAGCGCAGCGGGTGAAACTGTCGAAGGAACTGGCAAAACGCTCGACCGGTCGGACCCTCTATATTCTCGACGAACCGACCACGGGCCTGCACTTCGAAGATGTGCGTAAGCTTCTGGAAGTGCTGCATGAATTGGTCGAACAGGGCAATACCGTCGTCGTGATCGAACACAACCTCGACGTGGTGAAAACGGCGGATCATATCATTGATATCGGGCCGGAGGGTGGCGATGGCGGCGGCATGGTCGTGGCCACCGGGACGCCCGAAGACGTGTCGGCCTGCGACCGGTCCCATACGGGCCGTTACCTCAAGCCGATGCTGAATCCGAAAAAACACGCGGCCGAGTGATTGCCCCAAGGTCACGCGCTGTGGCGTTGACGTCGCGTGGACCAAATGTCATGCAGATCGCCAACGGACCGATTTGGCGAATAGACATATGAAGGTCATCATCTGCGGCGCGGGCCAGGTTGGCTGGCAGATCGCCCGTCACCTTTCCAGCGAAAACAACGACGTAACCGTGGTCGACAACAATCCCGACCTCGTGCGGCGTGCGACCGATACGCTGGACGTGCAAGGCCTGACCGGCTTTGCCAGCTACCCGGATGTTCTGGACCGGGCCGGGGCGCGTGACGCCGACATGGTGATTGCCGCGACCTTCTCGGACGAGGTGAACATGGTCACCTGTCAGGTGGCGCATTCGGTGTTTGCCGTCCCGCGCAAGATCGCGCGCCTGCGGGCGCAATCCTATCTGACGGCCATCTATTCGGACCTCTACCGCCGCGATCACCTGCCCATCGACGTGGTGATCAGCCCCGAGAAAGAGGTGGCCGAGGCCGCGTTGCGTCGGATTGCCAGCCCGGCGACCTTCGACACGGAAACCTTCCTCGGCGGGGATGCGCAGATGTTGGGCATCCATCTGGATGCCGATTGCCCGGTGCTCAACACCCCTTTGCGCCAGTTGTCCGAACTTTTTTCGACCCTGCGCGCGATTGTGGTGGGGGTCCGTCGGGAAGGCACCCTATTTGCGCCCGAGCCGGGGGATCAGCTTTACGAAGACGACCAGATCTACGTCTTCACCCATGCCGCCGACGCGGACCGGACGCTGGAGATTTTCGGCAAGGTGGCCAAGCGCCCCGAGCGGGTGCTGATCATCGGCGGCGGCAATGTCGGCCTGTCGGTCGCCCGCAGCCTCGAGGCCGGCGCCGAACGGATGCGTACCCGGGTGATCGAGCTGGATCGCAGCATCGCGGAAACGGCGGCGGACGCCTTGGCCCGAACCATTGTTTTGCATGGCGATGGGCTGGATATCGAACTATTGCGCGAAGCCAACGTGGACCGCGCCGACGCCGTCCTGTGCGTGACCGACGACGACAAGACGAACCTTCTGGCCTCGGTCCGGGCCAAATCGGCCGGCGCCAAGATGGCCATCGCCTTGGTGAACGACCCCACCATGGTGCCCTTGATGGGACCGCTGAACTTTGATGCCTACGTCAATCCCCGGTCCACCACCGTGAGTTCGATCCTGCGCCATATCCGGCACGGTCGGGTGCGCGGGGTCTACTCGATCGGGGATGCCGAGGCGGAAGTGATCGAGGCGCAGGTGCTCAGCACCTCGTCCATCGCGGGCAAGCCGATCCGTGATATCGACTTCCCCGAAGGTGCGATTGTCGGGGCGGTGCAGAAGGACGGTAAGGTGATGCGCCCGACAGGCTCGACCCGGATTGAAGAGGGCGACGCCATCGCCATCTTCGCGTTGGCCGCCGATGTGCCGGCGGTGGAGACGCTGCTCCAAGTCTCCATCGATTTCTTCTAGGGCCATGGCGGACTATTTCCGCAATCTGCCGTTTTTCGTGGTGCTGGTGCTGACAGCCGCCGGTGCGATGCTGATCCCCGCGGGGTATGGGGCGGCGGTCGGCGAGTTCGCCGTCGCGCGGGATTTCTTCTATGCCGGGCTGCTGATTGGCCTGGCCGCCCTTTTGACCGGGATCGCCGCGCAAAAGGCCGCGAAGTTCCAGACCGAGCGTGGCTACCTTGTTTCGCTCTTGCTGGCCTATCTGTGGATGCCGGTCATTCTGGCCTTGCCCATGACGGAAGCCGTGGGAAACACGCGCTTCATCAACGTGTATTTCGACATGGTGTCGGCCTTTACGACCACGGGTGCGGCCGTGTTCGAACCCGAGCGCTTGGCCGACGCGGTGCATCTGTGGCGCGGCGTGGTGGGCTGGCTTGGCGGTCTGCTGATCTGGATCACGGCGGCGGCCGTGCTGGCCCCGTTGAACCTGGGCGGGTACGAGGTGACATCAGAGGCGAATATTCCGGGCCGGGTCGCCTCGGCCGTGTCGCAAATGCGCACAGCCTCGGCGGCGGTTCGCCTGCGCCGCTATGCCCGGCGGCTGATCCCGGTTTACGTCACCCTCACCGTTGCCCTTGCGGTCGCGCTGACCCTGTTGGGCGAGCGACCAATGGTGGCCTGGGTCCACGCCATGTCGACTATGGCGACGTCCGGGATATCGCCCGGTGCCGGGCTGTCCGAAGCGCCCCCCGGGGTTGCGGGCGAGATGCTGATCTTTGTGTTCTTACTGTTCGCCATCACCCGGCGCAGCTTCACCAGTGGCGTCGGCCCCGAGCTTTGGGATCGCCTGTCGCGCGACCGAGAGTTGCGGGCGGCGACGATCGCCGTGGTCGTCCTGCCGACCTTGCTGTTCCTGCGTCATTGGCTCGGTGCCCTCGAGGTGGACGACATCTCCAACACAACTGGTGCTCTGACGGCCCTTTGGGGCAGCGCCTTTACCGTTCTGTCCTTCCTGACCACCACCGGGTTCGTCTCGGACAGTTGGGGGGCGGCGCAAAGCTGGTCCGGTCTGCCGACCCCGGGCCTGATTTTGATGGGGCTGGTGGTGATCGGCGGCGGGGTGGCCACAACGGCAGGGGGGCTGAAGCTGTTGCGGGTCTATGCGCTTTACAAACATGGCGCGCGCGAGATCGGCAAACTGATCCACCCGAACTCGGTCGCCAGTGCGGGGCGCATGGGGCGGCGCATTCGCCGGGAAGGGGCCTATATCGCCTGGGTCTTCTTCATGTTGTTCATCTTGTCCCTGGCGGCGGTCATGGTCGGACTGGCCGCCACCGGGCTTGAATTTGAAGAGGCGATGATCCTCGGGGTCGCGGCGTTGTCGACCACGGGTCCGCTGGCCGACGTGGCCGCCGCAGAGCCGATTTCCTACTTCGCGCTGACCGATGCCGGCAAACTGATCCTGTCCGCTGCGATGATCCTGGGCCGTATGGAAACGCTGGTTTTGATCGCCCTTTTGAACCCCGGGTTCTGGCGCGGATGATGCAATTCTGTCAGGGGCGGCGTAATTGCTTGATCTCGGGGTGGAAATCCCGCGACGCACGATACATACTAACATTCGTGAAGTGATAACCCTGCCGTTTCGAGAGGCAGCAAAACCGATAAGGCTGGACGCCAAATGGCCGAAAACAAACAAAATCTTCAGGACGCATTTCTTAATCATGTCCGCAAGACGAAGGTGCCGGTGACGATTTTTCTGATCAACGGCGTCAAATTGCAGGGTGTCATTACGTGGTTTGACAATTTCTGCGTGTTGCTGCGTCGCGACGGACAAAGCCAGCTTGTCTACAAGCATGCCATTTCGACCGTAATGCCGGCACAGCCGATCAACCTGTATGATGGGGAAGAGTGACCGGACGCGATTTGCCCGGGGACTTGGACACAACCGAAGGGCGCGCGGCCATGCGCGCCCTTGTTCTGCATCCCGATATTCAAACCGACCCTGATCGCAAGGCGGCCGCCCCTGCCTTGGAGGAGGCCGTCGCGCTGGCCGCGGCCTTGCCCGACCTCGACGTGGTCGGCGCCGAGGTCGTGCGCTTGCCCAAGGCGCAGCCCGGCTACCTGTTTGGCAGCGGCAAGATTGATGAACTGAAGGACCAGATTGCGGGCTTGGAGGCCGGCTTGGTCCTGATCGACGGACCGGTGACGCCGGTCCAACAGCGCAACCTCGAAAAAAAATGGGGCTGCAAGATCCTGGACCGCACAGGGTTGATCCTGGAAATCTTCGCTGACCGGGCGCGGACCCGGGAGGGTGTGCTGCAGGTCGAGCTTGCGGCGCTGAGCTATCAGCGGACCCGGCTGGTCCGGGCGTGGACCCACCTCGAACGGCAGCGCGGCGGCCTTGGGTTCGTCGGCGGTCCGGGGGAAACCCAGATCGAGGCGGACCGCCGCGCAATTGATGAAGCCGTCACGCGGATCAAGCGGCAACTGGCCAAGGTGGTAAAAACCCGGACCCTGCACCGCAAAGCCCGCAAGAAGGTGCCATTCCCGATCGTGGCTCTGGTGGGGTACACAAACGCCGGAAAATCGACGCTGTTCAACCGGTTAACGGGGGCCGAGGTGATGGCGAAGGACATGCTCTTTGCCACGCTCGATCCGACGATGCGGGCGGTGACGCTGCCCGATGGCACGGATGTCATCCTGTCGGACACGGTTGGGTTCATCAGCGATCTGCCGACGCAGTTGGTGGCGGCCTTCCGCGCGCCCTTGGAAGAGGTGTTGGACGCGGATCTGATCCTGCATGTCCGCGACATCGCGCATCCCGAAACCGAGGATCAGGCGGCAGATGTGGGCCGGATCCTGGGCGATCTGGGGGTTTCGGACACCGACGCGATGCTGGGGGTCTGGAACAAGACCGACCTGCTTTCGGCGTCGGAGGCGGACAGTCTGAAAACGATCGCGGATCGGCGCGACACCGTTTTCGCGGTGTCGGCCATCACGGGCGACGGCATGGATGCCCTTTTGGCCCGTGTGGCCGACGCGTTGTCCCCCCGCGCCACCAATCGCAAGTGGCCGTGCCGCACAGTGACGGCCGCCGCCGCGCCTGGCTGTATGAGCAAGGGGTCGTGGAGGGCGAGGTTTCGGGCGAAGAGGCCACGGAACTGACCGTGCTGTGGACCGACCGTCAGGAAAAGGCGTTCCGGGGGCTTTGACCCGGTGCTACGACCTGCGCCGCTGGTTCAACAGGACAAGGCCCACCGCCAGCACCGCGAAGCCCAGAAAGGCGTTGGGCGACAGGCGTTCCCCTAGTACCACCCACCCAAGCAGGATCGCGATGGGCGGGATCAAAAGCGTGACGATCATGGCGTTCCCCGATCCGGCGGCGGCGAGGATTCGGTAGTACAGCAGATAGGCCACAGCCGTCCCCAGAATGGCGAAATAGCCTATGGCGGCGTAGGTGACCGGATCCTGGGGCAGGCGCGGCGGTCCGTCCACGACAAGGGCCAAGGGCACCATCACCAGACTGGCCCCTGTCAACATGCCCGCGGCTGCGACCTGCGGTTTGAGGCCTGACAGGTGATGGCGCGCCCACGCCGCCGCAATTGCATAGGACAGGGTGCCCGCCAACACGGCCAATTGCGCGATGGATCTGAGGTCAAACTGCGCCAACGCCTCGAGGCCGATGGCAATCGCCACCCCCAAAAAGGCGATGCAGACACCGGTGAAGCGCCGGGGTGTCAGACGCTCATCCGTGAACACCATGGCCGCGACCAGAACCCCGAAAACGGCGGTCGCGGCATTGAAGATCGAAGTGAGCCCGGTTTCGATAAATTGCTGGCCCCACGCCATCAACGTGAAGGGAATGACGTTGTTGAGCACCCCCATCATCAGAAGGGCGCCCCAGAGACCGGCGTGCTTTGGAACCGGCAATCCGCGCCACCACACGTAGGCCCACAAGATCGCGCAGGCCCAAACCACGCGATGCGCCACGAGGGTGAACACGGGAACCTCGTCAAGGGCCAGTTTTATGGCCAGAAAGGACGCGCCCCAGATGGCGCCAAGCAACGCAAGCTCGCCCCAGATGCGGGGTGACAGGCTCGGGGGCGACGCGGTGGGGGCAGGGCTGCGGGTCATGGCGTTGGTTTAGGGGGCGCTGCGTCGGCCTTCGACCCGAAAGATGCGCAATAAAAAAAGCCCCGGCGGTGCGGGGGCTTTCGATTGGGATGCTTGGTTTCCGTCAGAACCGGAACCCGAACCGCAATCCAGCGGCAAGCGTTTCGTTGTCGTTGAACGCACCGCCGACCGGCGAGGTCGCGTCGTTCAGGTGGCTGTACTGGATGCCGCCGGTGATCTCGAAACGATCGTTTTCCCAAGTGGCGCCAAGGCCGATTGCCGTCCGCCCGTCGACGGGGCCGAGGTTACTGGCGTTGCCGCCGACCGTGGGCTCGTGGGTCAGCGTCACCGCACCCGACCAGTTTTCCGTGAACCGGCGACCAACGCCAAGCGAATACGTCACCGTGTCGTTGGCATAGGCCAGAAGCGGGCCACCTGCGACAGCCGAGAAGGACGGCGGCGACAGATCGAACTCGCTCCACTGGACCCACCGGATCGACCCGAAGAGCAGCGTATCTTCCGCGATACCCGACTGCGCCTCCAGGTTGACCGAGGCCGGCAGAATCGTGGTGAACTGGCCTGCGGGGTTGGCCGGGAAGGCGCCCGGGCCGGTTTCAGCGCTGCTGAACGTGTGCTGGATCTCGGAGCTGTAGGTCAGGGCCACGCGCATCGCGATTTCCGGCATCTCGTAGGCCACACCCAACACGTAGCCCAGTTCGGTGCCCCCGTCCGCGGACAGGGTGTAGGCCGACGCCGGAATGGAAATGTCCCCGGTGACGCGGCTGACGCGCACACCGCCGTAGAAGCTGAGGTGGTTCGGCATCTCGTAGCGAACGATCGCGGTCAGCGCGTCGCCATCCACCACGGCGTTGGTGCCCTGGAGCGGATAGCCGGTGCCGGCCGGATAGCTCACATTCGCACCGACATGGCTGTCGAGGATGAACGCGAACGACAGCGCCTCGGTGATATCCTGGCGGTAGCTCAGCGTGGGTGAAATGTAGGACTCGGTGATGTTGCCCGAAGGCGCACCGAGAACACCCGAAACGTCCGGGTTCACGAACGCGAACCCAAGCTCGGCATAGGTGCCTTCTTCAAACAGAATTGCCATCGACTGGCTCGAACGCTCAATTCCCCCGGCATGCGCCAAGGCGGTCGATGCAAGTAGCGCGGCCCCCGCCGCTACAAAACGTGTCATGGGGTATGTCCTCCCAACTCGTGATCCTCATCCCTTGCATCTGTGAAGACCAAAAAAAGGACCGATCCGGTCAATTCTTCCCCTGCGTCATGCTGTTTGTGCTGCATAACTGGGCAGGAATTTGTGACAGATATGCTACATATCCTGCCGTGCGGCGCGTTGGGTGGCCAAGATGTTGATGTAGTTCGCCCCGAAGATCAGGGCCGCGCCGACCAGCACACCCCATTGCAGCGGTTCGGCATAAAACAGCATTCCGACCACAGCGATGGCCGGCAGGCGCACGAAATCCATCGGCATCACGACCGAGGCCGGCGCCAGTTTCAACGCCGTGGTCAGGCAGTAATGCGCCGTCATTCCGCACACCCCGATCAACAACACCCAAGGGGCCGTGCTGGCCGAGGGCAGGGCCATGTCCCCGTCGTAGAGACAGGCAATCAGCCCGATGATCAGCTGGATGGCGGCGAGGTAAAACAGGATGCAGGTCGTTGTTTCGGACTGGGTCAGCCGTTTCGTGAAGATCGCGGTCGTTGCGAACCCAATGGCGGCAAGGGCGGCGGTGATCATCCCGCTGTTCACGGGGGCGCTGCCGGGTTGCACAACGATCAAAACGCCCGCGAAGCCAAGAATGCCCGCCAGGATCTTCACCTTGGTCAGCCGCTCGCCCAGAAACAGGGCGGCCAACACCATCACCCACAAGGGCGAGGTAAACTCCAGCGCGAAGACCAAGGCCAGAGGGCTGACCGTAATGGCGTAAAACCACAGGTTCTGACCCGTGAAATGGGCAAGGTTGCGGTAAAAATGAATGTCGAGATGCCGCCAGGTGATCTGGCGCAGGGTGCCGAAGGCGCTGCCAAGGACCAGAACGATGACCAGACCGGTCAGCGAGCGGTAGGTCATCATCTCGAACGTATCCAGCTCGAAGCTGGCGGCACGTCCCGCGATTGCCATGGCCGAGAACGACAAGATTGCCCCGATCATCCAGACCGCAGCTTTCACCGGCTGAATGCCGGGCTGTGGGTGTGTCGAAGCGGTCATTCGGCGGGGTCGGCCTGTCTGCAGCATCCAAATGCGGGCGCTTGGCCAGCGAATGCCGGAATGCCCAATTCAACGCGAAAGGGCAAGGAAATGCCGAAGATCTCGCAGCTTGCACGTTCGAGGTACACGGGCACCGGGCCGCCGGCGGTCTCCAGCGCGGTTTGGAAGAACGGGGGCACCGGGTCAGGCAATGGCGTGTGCAGATCAAACACGCCGTCGCCCAGGTAATCCAGTGTCGCGCGCTGGTCCTGCAAGACCAGCATGAAGCCCGGGCTGTGCCCCAGGCAATGCAACTCCACCGCCTGCACCGGCGCGGCGACAGAGATTGCCAGACAAACGGCAAGCGCATGAACGGGTCGAAGCGGGCTCCTCATGCACCGGAACCTAGGGCCCGGCGGTGGCGGGTCCCGCTACAAACCGTTGGTTTTCGCGGCATTCCACAGCGCGTCCATATCCTCGAGGCTGCTGTCCTCGGGCCGTTTTCCGGCGCGTGCAAGCTCGGCCTCAATGTAGTGAAACCGCCGCATGAACTTGGCATTTGCGCCCCGCAAGGCGGTTTCGGGATCAACTTTCAGGTGGCGCGCAAGGTTGGCCATCACGAACAGGAGATCGCCCATCTCCTCGGTGATCTTGTCGTGATCGGCGGTGTCCCGGACCTCGGCCAATTCAGCGGCCTCTTCACTGATCTTCGCAATGACCTGATCAATCTGCGGCCAGTCAAAGCCGACCCGGGCGGCCCGTTTTTGAAGCTTTTCGGCCCGCATCAACGCCGGAAGCCCAAGGGCCACATCATCCAGAACCCCGCCACGGGCCTTGGCCGCGCGTTCAGCGGCCTTCACGGTTTCCCAATCGCGGGTCTGATCTTCGGCCGTCTTGTCCCGGCTTTCGTCGCCGAAGACATGCGGATGACGCGCGATCATCTTGTCCCCGATGGATTGCGCGACATCCTGAAATCCAAACAGCCCGGCTTCCTCTGCCATCTGGGCGTGAAACACGACCTGCAGCAGCAGATCCCCCAGTTCGCCCCGCAATTCGTCGTATTCGGCGCGTTCAATCGCGTCGGCCACTTCATAGGCCTCTTCGATCGTATAGGGCGCGATGGTCGCGAAGGTTTGCTCAATGTCCCAGGGGCAGCCGGTTTCGGGATCGCGCAGGCGCGCCATGATCTGCAAAAGCCGCTCCAAGGGCGGCAGGGACGGGTCGGGGGCGGAAGAGGCGGGCATTGCACCTGCGCTTGATACGGGCAAAGGTCAGGTCTTTAGACCCCAAGGGTGGAGAGGAGTCCAGCAATGCCCGTTTTGAACCGGATCGCCGGCTTCACCGATGAGATGACGGCGTGGCGGCGGCATCTGCACCAGCATCCGGAACTGGGGTTTGACTGCCACCAGACGGCAGATTTCGTGATCGCCCGCCTGGCCGAATTCGGGATCACCGAGGTGACCACGGGCTTGGCGCAAACCGGCCTCGTGGCGATGATCGACGGGCAGGGGCCAGGTCCGACCATCGGATTGCGCGCCGATATGGATGCCTTGCCCATCGAGGAGGCGACCGGCGCGGCGCATGCATCGACGGTGCCTGGAAAAATGCATGCCTGCGGCCATGACGGGCACACCGCCATGCTGCTTGGGGCAGCGAAATACCTGTCGGAGACGCGGAATTTTGCCGGGCGCGTGGCGCTGATCTTTCAACCGGCCGAGGAACAGGGCGGCGGCGCGGGCGTCATGTGTGAAGAAGGCCTGATGGATCGCTTCGGGATTGATGAGGTCTACGCCATCCACAATGTGCCGGGCCTCGACATCGGGCAGGTTCTGACCACACCCGGCCCGATCATGGCGGCGGTCGACACCGCCCATATCTATGTCACCGGTCGGGGCGGGCATGGGGCCATGCCCCATGAAACCGCCGATCCGATTCCGGCGGCGGCCAGCATGGTGGCGGCGCTGCAAACCATCGTCTCGCGGAACAACTACGCGCTGGACGATCTTGTGGTGTCCGTCACCCAGATCCATGCCGGCACCACCGACAACGTCATCCCCGAAACGGCCTATCTGTCCGCCACCATCCGCAGCTTCGATCCCGAGGTCCAGAAGATGGTCATGCGTCGGATGGCGGATATCGTGGCCGGTCAGGCCGCCAGTTTCGGGGTCGACGCCCGGTTGGATTATCAGGTGGGCTATCCCGCGACGATCAACGATCCCGACGCCGCCGCGTTCGTTGCCGAAACCGCGTCCGAGGTCGTCGGGGCCGCACGCGTCGACGGGCACGCGGGCCGCGAAATGGGGGCCGAGGATTTCGCGTATATGCTGCAGGAACGCAAAGGCGCCTATCTGTTCCTGGGCGCAGGTCCGGGCGCGGGGCTGCATCACCCCGAGTTCGACTTCAATGACGACATTGCCCCGATCGGTGCCAGCATTCTGGCGCGCCTGGTCGAGCGTGCGCAGCCCTTGGCCTAGTGATCCTCGGGCCGTAGGTATTTGCGCATCCCGTAGAGCAACGGGTCGCCCTCGGGTGCTGTCGCAACAGCTTCGACCGCCCCAATGCAGATGTGATGGGTCCCGATTTTCTCGGCCGAGATCAGGCGGCAGTCGAAACTGACCAGCGCCTCGGTCAGGCGCGGGGCGCCGGTGACCATCTTTTCGATCACCACGGCGTTGAACTTGTCGCCGCCCGGGGCGGGCCGCCGCGACGAGAACACGTCGGAAATATCCGTCTGTCCGGTCCGTAAGACGTTGATGCAAAAGCATTTGTTTTCCAGGAGCAAGGGCAGGCTGCTGCTGGTGGCATTCAGGCAGGTCAGCATGGTCGGGAAGGGGCCATCCGCCGAAATGGAGGTCATCGCCGAGACCGTTGCACCGCCGCGGCCCGCAGGACCGTCCGTGGTCACCACCGACACGCTCGCGGCGGCGCGGCTCATCCCTTCGAGAAAGGCGGCCCGCAAGTCATCCGCGGTCGAAGTTGCGTCCGTCATCGCCCTCACTCCCTTTGCTGGCGCTCTTGCGTCCTTGCATGAACGCACGATCTGAACAAGTGAGTGCGCTGGACTTTTTGCGCCACTCCGATACCAGAGGATAGGGCGTGGTCTCAGGGGATCGAGATGGCATTGGAAGACGCGAAAAACCAGGTTGATACGGCCATCACGCGGACGGACCCCACCGGGCTCAGCTTCGAGAACGCGTTTTCCGGGTTCCCGACGCTGTTCCGTCGACGGGCCACCAAGGATCTGAGCGGGGTTGATGTCGCGATCACGGGGCTGCCGTTCGACCACGCGGTGACCAACCGTCCCGGCACGCGCCTCGGGCCGCGCGCGATCCGCGCGGCGTCCAGCCTTCAGACTTATGATCCGCCCTACGGATGGGACGGGTATTCGCCGTTGGAGCAGCTCTCGGTCGTCGATTACGGCGACATGGCGTTTGACTACGCGAATGTTGCCGACGTCCCGGCGCGGATCGAGGCGCATGTGCGCGCCATACTTGAGGGTGGGGCAGTGGCCCTGTGCCTGGGGGGCGATCATTCGATCACGCTTCCGATCTTGCGGGCCCATGTCGCAAAACACGGGCCGGTCGCCTTGATCCAGGTGGATGCGCATACCGACACGTGGCCGGACGATGACCCGGCCCGCATCGACCACGGCACCTTTTGCTACACGGCCGTCAAGGAAGGTCTGATCGACGTCGCGCGTTCGGCCCATATCGGCATCCGGACGGTGGTCGACGACAATCTTGGCATCCCGATTTTCGATGCGCGCGCGGTGCAGGACCAGGGACCAAGCGCAATCGCGGCCGCGGTCAAGGCCCGTGCGGGAGACGCACCCTGTTATCTCAGCTTCGATATTGACGCGCTGGACCCGGCATTCGCGCCGGGGACGGGCACGCCGGTCTGGGGCGGTCTGAGCAGTGCGCAGGCCGCCATCTTCTTGCGCGATCTGGCAGGCATCCATCTTGTCGGGGGGGACGTGGTCGAAGTGTCGCCGCCCTTCGACCATGCCGAGATCACGGCCGTGGCAGCGGCCCATGTCGCGATGGAACTGTTGTGCCTCTGGGGCATCACACGCGCGTGACGCCCCTAGACCGACTCAGGCCATTGGCTTTACATCAGGACAGCGCCCAACGAGGACGAGCCGAACCCAAATGCCCGGACGCAAACGCGAAATGAAGCGCGAGGTCGCACGCGAGATTTCCTACGCGTCCTCTGCCATGTCGAAGGGCGGGCGGGCGATGATCCGCGTGATGGAAAACGCCAGTGGCCGGATTGGCCTGATCAAGCGCGCTGAAGGCTACGATGAAGACGTGCGCAACGGCCGCGACTTCTGGGAAGTGATGGTCGAACGCTATGGGCTGAGCCTGGATGTCGTGGGCGGCAGCCTCGACAACATCCCAAGCGACGGGCCCGTGATCGTCATCGCCAACCACCCATACGGAATTCTCGATGGGCTGATGATGGACCATATGCTGTCCAAGGTGCGCGGCGAATTTCGCATCCTCGCCCATCGCGTCTTCCGCAAGGCTGAAGACATCAACCGGATCATTCTTCCGATCAGCTTCGATGAAACCAAGGAAGCGATGGCGTTGAACATCCAGACCCGGAAGGATGCGTTGCGGTTTTTGGCTGATGGTGGCGCCATTGGGATCTTTCCCGGCGGCACGGTCTCGACCGCGGCGCGCCCCTTTGGACAACCGATGGATCCGGGCTGGCGCAGCTTCACGGCACGGATGATCACCAAATCCAACGCGACCGTGGTGCCGGTCTTCTTTGATGGCCACAACTCGCGGATGTTCCAACTCATGAGCCATATGCACACAACGCTGCGCATGGGCATGCTGATCAAGGAATTCAAAAGCCGCGTGAACAGCCCCGTCCGGGTGGTGATCGGCGATCCGATTCAGCGGGCGGAACTGGACCCCTATGCCAAAGATGCCAAAGCAATGATGGCCTTCTTGCGGGAAAGGACCTATAGCCTCAGCCCGCGGCCCCTGGACACGCAGATCCAAGGGTTTGAATTTGAGGAACGTCACCGCGATCCGGAGGTGGAACAAGGCCGGGTGCGGGGGCGGTTGAAGGACCGGTACTGATGGCCGTTGGCATTTTCGATTCTGGACTGGGCGGGCTGACCGTGCTGGACGCCGTGGAAACGCGGCTGCCGGACCTGCCGCTGGTCTATTTTGGCGACAACGCGCACACGCCCTATGGCGTGCGTGATGCCGACGACATCTATGACCTGACCACGACCGGCGTGCAGGCGCTGTTCGACCATGGCTGCGATCTGGTGATCCTGGCCTGCAACACCGCGTCGGCGGCGGCCTTGCGGCGGATGCAGGAGGGGTGGGTGCCCGAGGACAAGCGCGTCCTGGGGGTGTTCGTGCCCCTGATTGAAGCGCTGACCGAACGGAAATGGGGCGACAATTCCCCGCCGCGCCCGGTCGCCGTGGAACATGTCGCGCTCTTTGCCACGCCCGCCACGGTGTCGAGCCGGGCGTTTCAGCGCGAACTGGCCTTCCGGGCCATAGGCGTCGATGTCGAGGCGCAGCCCTGCGCGGGCGTCGTGGACGCGATCGAAATGGGTGACATGATCCTGGCTGATGCGCTGGTGCGCAGCCATGTCGAGGCGCTGATGCGGCGCATGCCAAAGCCCGAGGCGGCGATTCTGGGATGCACCCATTACCCGCTGGTTCAGGACGTGTTTCAGGAGGCTCTGGGCCCCGACGTGGCGGTCTATTCGCAGCCAACCTTGGTGGCAGACGCCCTGGCCGATTACCTGGAGCGTCGCCCGGATTTCGTCGGCAGCGGACAGGGCAGCACGTTCCTGACCACGGGCGACGCGAAATCGGTGTCCAACAAGGCCACGCAATTCTTGCGACGACGGATCGAGTTTACCCCCGTAGACCTCTGATCTTTCAAGACCTTACATAGCGAACCTAACGCAAAATGACCTACAAAATCGCAATTCTTGGCGCCTCTGGCTATACCGGCGCCGAACTCGTCCGGCTGATCGTCGGCCACCCGAACCTGACCATCGTGGCCCTGACGGGTGATCGCAAGGCGGGCCAGTCCATGGCGTCGGTCTATCCGTTCCTGCGGGGCTATGACCTGCCGGATCTGACGAAGATCGAAGACGTCGACTTTTCCAAGGTCGACCTGGCCTTTTGCGCCTTGCCGCACGCAACATCTCAGCGTGTTATCAAGGCGTTGTCATCCGATCTTAAGGTAATCGACCTCAGCGCCGATTTCCGGCTGCGCGATCCGACCGCTTACGAAAAATGGTATGGCAAGCCCCATGACGCGCCCGAGCTTCAGGCACAGGCCGTCTACGGTCTGACCGAGTTCTACCGCGATGACATCCGGGCGGCGCGGCTTGTTGCCGGAACGGGCTGCAACGCGGCCACGGGGCAATACGCGCTGCGGCCGCTCATCTCGGCGGGTGTGATTGATCTCGATGACATCATCATCAACCTGATCACCGGCGTGTCCGGGGCGGGGCGCAGCCTGAAGGAAAACCTGCTGCACGCGGAACTGTCGGAAGGCGCGAACGCCTATGCCATCGGCGGCACGCACCGGCATCTGGGCGAGTTCGATCAGGAGTTTTCAAAACTGGCCGGGCGGCCCGTTCAGGTGCAGTTCACCCCGCATCTGGCCCCGATGAACCGGGGCATTCTGGCGACCGTTTATGTCAAAGGCGAGGGGCAGGCGATCTACGACGCCCTGGCCCGGGCCTATGAGACCGAGCCCTTCCTTCAGATGCTTCCTTTTGGCGCGGCCCCCTCGACACATGACGTCCGGGGCTCCAACTATGCGCATGTCGGTGTGGCGGCAGACCGGCAATCCGGGCGCGCGCAGGTGTTTGTGGCGCTCGACAATCTGTGCAAGGGCTCATCAGGGCAGGCGCTGCAAAATGCCAATCTGATGCTCAGCCTGGAGGAGACGACGGGATTGATGGGCGCGGCCCTCTTTCCCTGAGCCATATCGGAGGCGACAACGATGCGTGGGCTGAAGAAACAACGCCGTATTCAAATCATCGTCCTGGCGACGGTCGCGCTGGCCTTGTCGGCGGGGCTGATCGGGTATGCGATGCGGGATGGCATCAACTTCTTCCGTCCACCATCGGAGATCGCCGAGAACCCGCCCCCGCCCGGTGAAGTGTTCCGGATTGGCGGCCTCGTCGAAGAGGGCACGCTGGTGCGCGGCGAGGGCGAGACGATCAGCTTCAGCGTGACCGACGGCGGTGCATCCATCCCCGTGACATATACGGGCATCCTGCCCGATCTGTTCGGGGAAGGCGAAGGCATGGTCGGCACGGGCAGTCTTGTGAATGGCACCTTCGAGGCCACCGAGATTCTGGCCCGCCACGATGAAACCTACATGCCGGCCGAGGTCATCGACGCGCTGCAGGAGCAGGGCGTCTACCGCGATCCGAACGCCGCGGACAGCTGAGCCGAGATCGGGTTACAGTCGGGCGAGGTGCGAGGCGCAGCCGGTCAGGGCGGCATAGTCATCCACGACCACGCGCACGCTGAACTGTGCCATGAACTCTGAAAACCGGCCCTTGTCCTGCATCGCCCCGGCGAAATCGAACCGATCGAGATAGGGCAGGAAGGCGCGGGTTACGCCGCCGACAAGGTAAATGCCGCCAAAGGGCAGGTGGCTCAACGCCAGGTCACCCACAACGGTGCCCATCACGCGCACAAACAACCGTGCGGTGGCTTCGGCCTTGGCATCGCCGTTTGACAGGCGCGCCATGACATCGGGCGTGGTCATCGTTTCGCCGTGCAGCGCGGCGTGCAAATGCGCGATCCCACGGCCCGACAGCACTTCCTCGACCGAGGCAAAGCCGGAACTGTCGACCATGGACTCCATCACGGGTCCGAGGGCCGCGTCACAGAAGGGCAGGCTGACATGGCCAGCCTCCGAGGGCGGCACGAACCGTCCATGCTCGGTTTCGAACACCGGGCAGGCGTTGAAACCTGTGCCAATGCCGACGACCAGGGCGGCAGCCCGCGGTCCGGCCCCTTGGTGTTTCACCACCTCGATCAGGTCCGCGTCGGCGATTTGGCCGATCGCATGTCCCTGCGCCTGCAAATCGTTCAGGACGGCAACGCGTTCGGCGCTCAGGGCGCGCCCCACCACATCGCGGTCAATGCGCCAGTCCAGATTCGTCAGTGTTGCAATGCCATCATGCACCGGCCCCGCCGCGGCCACACAGGCCCCAGTGATCTGCGCCGGCGCGGTGCCCGTATCCTCAAGATAGCGCACCAGAACATCCGGCAGCCCTTGGTAATCGGCGTTGCGATAGCGGCGAATGCTGGTTTTTTCGACCTTTGGGCCATGCGCGATGGCGACGCGCGTGTTCGACCCGCCGATATCGGCGACCAGGCTCAGATGGGTGTCAGCGGCTTCGAAAGGCATGGTGCGTCAAGTTCAATCTTAAGGTGAATTCCACCAGGCAGCGAGCGCCTCATAGGATGCTTTCGGGGTCCTTGCCAAGGTGTCGAAATCGACATGGACCAATCCGAAGCGTTTTTCGTAGCCGCGCGCCCACTCGAAATTGTCCATGAAAGACCAGGCGTAGTAGCCCTTGAGCGGCACGCCGGCGGCGATGGCCCGGCGGCAGGCGTTCAGGTGGCTTTCCAGGTAGGCCAGGCGCTGCGTATCCGGTGCGCCAACCCTATCGGGGGCGGACAATCCGTTCTCGGTGATGTGGAGCGGCAGGTCGCCCGTATACGTCTGGGCGACCCATGTCAGGATCTGTTCAAGGCCGTCGGGAAAGACCTCCCATCCCATCGAGGTTTTTTCCAGCGGGCCGGGGACATCGACGTAATGCGGCCATGCGCCATCGTCATGGGCCATCAGCTTGCGTGTGTAATAGTTGATCCCAAGCCAGTCGACCGGCGCACTGATCGTCGCAAAATCGTCTTGCCAGCCGTCCGGCAGGTGCGCCTCCAGCCCCTCCAGCGCCAGCGCGGGGTATCGTCCCTTGAACATCGCCCCCAGGAACCAATGGTTGAAGATCGCTTCGTAACGGTCAGCGGCCGCGCGCGATGCGGCGCTGTCGTCGGCCGTCATCACCCAATCCAGATTGGTCACCGCCCCGATATTGCCGATCCCCATGGCGCGCAGGGCCTCGACGCCGCGCCCGTGGGCCTTCAGCACGTGATGCATTGCGCGTGCGGTGGCCCGGATATCGCGCAGCCCCGGGGCATGCCGCCCGAGGAAATGGCCGTTCCAACTGATGCACCACAATTCGTTCAACGTTGCGGTGGACCACACGCGATCCCCGATCCGGTCCATGATGATCTGCGCATAGTCCGCGAACCAGTCCGGGATATCGGCATTCGTCCAACCACCCAGATCCGCCAGGGCCGAGGGCAATTCCCAGTGATACAGCGTCACAAGCGGCTTGATCCCGCGCGCCAGGCACCCGTCGACCAACCGGTCGTAGAAATCCAGGCCGACGGGGTTTGGCGTGCCGCGTCCGTCAGGCAGGACCCGCGCCCAGGAGGTGGAAAAGCGGTACACATCGGCCCCCAGACCCTGCATCAGGTCCAGATCTCCCTCGACCCGGTGGTAGTGGTCGCAGGCGACGGCCCCATTCTCGGCCTTGGCCGTGGTGCCGGGCGTTGCGGTCCAGGTGTCCCAATGCGTCGATCCGGCCCCGCCAAAGCCATGCCCCTCGATCTGGTAGGCCGAGGTTGCGACGCCAAACTGGAAATCGTCCGGGAAATCGGCGCGGGTCAGCTTCATCGCCGCCACCAGGCCGCGAGATCGTGGTAGGAGGCCTTGGGCGTCCGCTCCAGCGTCTCGAAATCGACATGGATCAGCCCGAACCGCTTTTCGTATCCAAGCGCCCATTCATAATTGTCCATCAAGGACCAGCAGAAATAGCCCTGGACCGGCGCGCCCTGCGCGATCGCGTCCTGGACAGCGGTCAAATGGGCGCTGAGGTAGGACATGCGCGCGGTGTCAGGCGCAGCGGGCGTATCGGCATTGGCCATCCCGTTCTCGGTGATGAAGATCGGCAGATCGCCGGTATACTCGGCCTGAATGCGCAGGATGAAATCCCACAGACCGTCGGGGTAGATCTCCCATCCCATCTGCGTCGTGGGCAGGACCGCCGGCGCATCGCCATAGGCGGGCCAGGGGCCGGGCGCGGCCGCCACCCGTTTGCGGGTGTAGTAATTCACCCCGATCCAGTCGAGCGGCGCTTGGATGGTGGCGAAATCTGCCTGCCAGCCATCGGGCAAATGCGGCTCCAGCCCGGCCAGCACAGCCTCCGGATAGCGCCCGTGAAACATGCCACTGAGGAAGAAGCGGTTGTAGATCGCGTCGTGGCGCAGCGCGGCGTCGATATCTGCTTGCGCGTCGCTGGCCGGGCTCGACCACTCGAAATTGCACACCGCGCCCAGGTTCTGCATGCCAAGCCCGCGCATGACCTCGATCGCGCGCCCGTGGCTGACCAGAATATGGTGCATCGCCCGGGCCGCGGCGCGGATGTCGCGGAGGCCGGGTGCATGATGCCCTTCGAAATGCGACAGCCACCCCACGCACCACGGTTCGTTGATCGGGGCCGCCGACCACACCCGGTCGCCGATGCGGCGCATGACGGTTTCGGTGAATTCGGCGAACCAGTTGGGCATGTCCGGATTGCGCCACCCGCCCTGATCCGCCAACGCCTGCGGAAGCTCCCAGTGATAGAGGGTTGCCGCGGGCTTCAGCCCCCGTGCCAGCATCCCGTCCACCAGCCGATCGTAGAAATCCAGACCTTCGGCATTGGGTGTCCCAACACCGTCGGGCAAGACCCGCGCCCAGGAGGTCGAGAACCGGTACACATCGGCGCCCAGATCCCGGATCAGGTCCAGGTCGGCCTCCCACCGGTGATAATGATCGCAGGCGAGGCCGCCATGCTCGGCCCGCACCACGTTGCCCGGGGTGGCGGCAAAGCTGTCCCAATGGGTGGGGCCTGCGCCGCCAAACTGATGCCCTTCGATCTGATAGGCCGAAGTTGCCACCCCGAACAGGAAGTCGTCCGGGAAATCGCCACGCGTGAACGCCATGCTTGATCCTTCTAGGTCGGGCAGGGACCGGTGGACCGCCCAACGGTCAACTCGGTTTCCCAAAGCTCTTGGATGGGGCCGGTGTCAGGGTTGCGGATCAGCTCGATCAGAATCTCCGCACACCGTCGGCCCGCGTCTCTAATCGAGGACCGCGTCGCCGTGAAGCCCAGACCTTGATCGTCATTGGTGAGGTAGCTGAGGACATCGTCAAAGCACACAAGCGAGATATCCCGCCCCAGTTTTAGCCCGCGCTCTCCGACCGCGCGCCGAACCCCGATCGCGGGGATCACGGATGATACGAGGAAGGCGGTCGGCGCATCTTCCCGCTCCAACAGGGCGGTTGCGGCGCTATGACCATAGCCTTCCGTCATGACCGCGCCCGAGATCAGGCTGGGATCGACCTCCAGGTCGCGGGCGGCATGCGCGTCTTCATATCCGCGCTGACGGCGCCGCGAAAAATCGAACCCGTCTTGGCCGTTCACCAACGCGATGCGCGTGTGCCCGAGGTCGAGCAGGAAATCGGTGGCCCGGCGGAAGGACCGGATGTTGGCGACGTCCAGCCAGCTGTAACCCGTTGGATCGGCCGTGCGCCCATGGACAAGAAACGGAATACCAAGCGACTGCAGGAACGCAACGCGCGGATCGTGGGATTGCGGGCCTTGCACCAGGACACCGTCCACCGACCCGTTGCTGACCAGGGTGCGGTAGGCCTCCTCTGCCTCGTTGTCGCCCACAATCTTCAGCAGCATGTCATAGCCTTCACGGCTGTAGGTTTCACCTGCGCCGGTCAGAAAATCGTTGAAGATCGGGTTCATCATTTCGGTTTTGCCCGACAAGGGAATGACATGCCCGATCGTCATGGCGCGGCCCGTCGCCAGGCGCTGCGCCCGCGAGTTCGGGGCATAATTCGCCGCGCGCGCGGCGGCCAGAACCCGCGCCCGGGTCTCTTCGCGGACTTCGGGATAGCCGTTCAAAGCACGGCTGACGGTCGTTTGCGAGAGGCCGAGACTTTCGGCCAGTTCCCTGAGATTCATGCCAAAATCGGATTCAAAGCGCTTCGGATTCGGTGTGAAGCTAGCGGTCGATCCCTTGCGTTGTCAAAGATTCGAAACGGCCTGTTTTTTCTGCACCTGCGAGAAAACTCATTAATTTACAGGGATGTGTGAAAGTCTGATTGACAGACTCGGTTGCGTTCGAAAGGGTATGCGCAACCCAAAGCGCTTTGGAAGATCGCGATTCTGGTGCTTGGGCAAAACGACCCGCCGTCGCAAAGATCGGCACATATTAGGAGGACATCATGAAACGGACTTTGTTCGCGAGCACCGCTGTGCTTGCGTTTGCAGCCACGGGTGCGCTGGCAGACGGGCACATGCCTTTCGCCGAGGGCGAAGGCGGCTTTAACTGGGACAGCTATGCCGCGTTCGCGGACAGCCACGACCTGAGCGGCCAGTCGGTGACCATCGCAGGCCCCTGGCTGTCGCCCGAAGCCGACCGCTTCGACATCATGCTGAACTACTTCATGGCCGCAACGGGCGCGGAAGCGACCTACACCGGCTCCGACAGCTTCGAGCAGCAGATCGTCATCGACGCCGAAGCCGGCTCCGCGCCGAACCTCGCCGTGTTCCCGCAGCCCGGCCTCGCCGCTGTGATGGCCGGCAATGGTCTGCTGACGCCGCTGGGCGACGACATGGGTGACTGGGTGCGTGACAACTACGCCGCCGGTCAGTCCTGGGTTGACCTTGGCACCTATGCCGACGCCGATGGCGCCGACCAGTTCTATGGCTTCTTCTTCAACGTCAACGTGAAGTCGCTCGTTTGGTACGTGCCCGAAAACTTCGAGGACGCCGGCTACGATGTTCCCGAGACCATGGAAGAGCTGCTCGAGTTGAGCGCGCAGATCGTTGAAGATGGCGAAACCCCGTGGTGTATCGGTCTGGGATCCGGGGCCGCGACCGGCTGGCCGGCGACCGACTGGGTCGAAGACATCATGCTGCGCACGCAGTCGCCCGACGTCTATGACCAGTGGGTGTCCAACGAGATTCCGTTCAACGACCCCCGTGTCGTGAACGCCATCGAAACCTTCGGCACCTTCGCCCGCAATGACGATTGGGTTCAGGGCGGCGCAGGCACCGTGGCCACCACGGACTTCCGCGACAGCCCGACCGGCCTGTTTGCATCGCCTCCGGGCTGCTACATGCACCGTCAGGCGTCCTTCATCCCGGCTTTCTTCCCGGAAGGCACCGAAGTGGGTGAAGACGCAGACTTCTTCTACTTCCCGTCCTTCGCGGGTGAAGATCTGGGCAACCCTGTCCTCGGCGGCGGCACCCTGATGGCCGTGACCGACATGAACGACGCCACCATGGCGTTCATGGAGTTCCTGCAGACCCCCTTCGCGCATGAGATCATGATGGCGCAGGGCGGCTTCCTCACCCCGCATTCCGGCGTGAACCTCGAGACCTACAGCTCGGGTGTTGAAGCTGGTCAGGGCGAAATCCTGCTGAACGCAACCACCTTCCGCTTCGACGCATCGGACCTGATGCCGGGTGCCATCGGCGCCGGCACCTTCTGGACCGGTATGGTCGACTACGCCGGTGGTGCGGACGCAATGGATGTTGCGACCTCGATCCAGGAAAGCTGGGACGCGCTGGACTGATCCAGACCGTCTGACACGATTGACCTCGGCCCGCTTGGGCCGGGGTCCCTGCATCGGCCAAAGCGCCCGCAAAAACCAAAGCGCAAGGCCACACCACTCAGGGGAGGGGACGCATGAATCCGGCCATACAAGGTTTGATTACAATCATCGTGGGTGTGGGCGGCTGCGTCGCGTACTTCTACTTTTCGAACCAGTTCCTCGACAAAGTCCTGTTCCCCGCCAAAGGGCCGAACGCCGGACGGAACATCAACCGCGCCAATGCCGTGCGCCCCTGGTTATTCCTGTTTCCCGCCATGTTCGCCCTGGGCCTTTACCTTGCATACCCCGTGTTCGAGACCCTGCGCCTGTCGGTGACAGACCGGTCCGCCGGGGGCGCCTTCATCGGCGGCGAAAACTACGCGCAGATGTTCGGCGAAGACAAATTCTGGGAAGCGGTGATCAACAACTTCCTCTGGCTTCTCATCGTGCCCGCCGCGGCCACCGCCTTTGGCCTTCTGGCCGCGCAGCTGACCGACCGGATCTCCTGGGGCAATATCGCGAAATCGCTGATCTTCATGCCCATGGCGATCTCCTTCGTCGGCGCGGCGGTGATCTTCAAACTGATCTATGACGCCCGTCCCGAAGACGTGGCGCAGATCGGGGTGCTGAACGCGGTCTACCTGCAACTGGGCGGCGAAAGCCCCGTGACCTGGCTGACAGTGCCGTTCTGGAACAACTTCTTCCTCATGATTGTCCTGATCTGGATCCAGACCGGGTTCGCGATGGTCATCCTGTCGGCGGCCCTGCGCGGCATCCCCGAGGAAACGGTCGAAGCCGCGATCGTCGACGGGGCCAACCCGTTCCAGATTTTCTTCAAGATCAAGATCCCGCAGATCGCCGGCACCATCGTGGTGGTGTGGACCACCATCACCATCGTCGTGCTCAAGGTCTTTGACATCGTCTTCGCCATGACCAACGGCCAATGGGAGACGCAGGTCCTGGCCAATTACATGTACGACAAGCTGTTCCGCGCCAATGACTGGGGCGTGGGCTCGGCCAGCGCGATGATCATCATGTTGATGGTGACGCCGATCCTGGTCTGGAATGTCTACAACGCACGCAAGGAGATGCGGTGATGGATAACATTGCTGGACGCAAATCATCGCTGACCTGGGCCGTCCATATCTCGGTCGCAGCCCTGGTCCTCGTGTGGATCTTCCCGACCCTCGGCCTGCTGGTGTCGTCCTTCCGGACCACGGACCAGATCCGGACCTCGGGCTGGTGGGCGGCCATGTTCCCCGCCGTGCAGAACGAAACCCTGCGCGCCGCCGACCCGGACGATTTCCGCGTCGCCGCCGATGACGGCATGTTCGTCGTCGAGGGCAACCTCTATGTCGTGGCCGGATTGGTCGAGACCGCCGACGAGGTCGAGGCCGTCATCTCGGTCTGGGGCACCTCCTCGCGCGCGATTGACGCCTATGTGCCGGGCGAAACCGCCGATCTGGGCGATGGGGAAACCATCACTGTGCAGTCGAATGGCGACTATGTCTGGATGGGCAATGACGATCAGATGTCCGGCCGGGGCCAGCGCGTCTTCGTGACCGCCGAAAGCCCGCCGGAATTCACGCTTGGTAACTACCAAAGCGTGCTGTTTGACCCCGGCAACCGGGAAGGGATGGCCAAGGCGTTCTTCAACACGCTAACGGTGACCATTCCGGCAACGATCATCCCGATCCTGATTGCGGCCTTCGCGGCCTACGCGCTGGCCTGGATGGAGTTTCCGGGGCGCGCGCTTCTGGTGGCGGCGGTTGTGGCGCTGTTGGTGGTGCCACTGCAACTGGCGCTGATCCCGCTCCTGTCGCTCCACAATGCCGTGGGGATCGGGAAAGGGTATCTGGGCGTCTGGCTGGCCCATACGGGCTTTGGCTTGCCGTTGGCGATCTACCTGTTGCGCAACTACATGGTCGGCCTCCCGCGCGAGGTGATCGAGAACGCGCGGGTGGACGGCGCGACCGAGTTCCAGATCTTCACCAAGATCATCCTGCCGCTCAGCTTCCCGGCGCTGGCCAGCTTCGCGATCTTCCAGTTCCTGTGGACATGGAATGACCTGCTGGTGGCGATGGTGTTCCTCATCGACGCCTCGGGCGAAACCACCGTGATGACCCGTCAGATTGTCGAATTGATGGGCACGCGCGGGGGCGATTGGGAAATCCTGGCGACCTCGGCCTTCGTGTCGATCGCTGTCCCACTCGTCGTCTTCTTCACAATGCAACGATACCTGGTGCGCGGTCTTCTGGCCGGCTCCGTCAAGTAACAAGGCCAAACGCATCCATGAACCTGATGCAAGATATCCAGCCCGAACAGATCGTGGCGGCGGACCGTGACTGGTGGCGCGGGGCGGTGATCTATCAGATCTACCCGCGCAGCTTCCAGGACTCGAACCATGACGGGATCGGGGATCTGGCGGGGATCATCCACCGCCTGTCCCATGTCGCCGAGCTTGGCGTCGACGCGATCTGGATTTCGCCGTTCTTCCGGTCCCCCATGCTGGATTTCGGCTATGACGTCAGCGACTACCGCGACGTTGATCCGATGTTCGGCACGCTTGGTGATTTCGATGCGCTGATCCAGCGGGCCCACGAACTGGGGCTGAAGGTCCTGATCGACCTCGTGCTCAGCCACACGTCGAACCAGCACCCGTGGTTCCATGAAAGCCAGACCAGCCGCGACAACGCCAAATCCGATTGGTACGTCTGGGCCGATGCCAAACCCGACGGATCGCCGCCGAACAACTGGCTGTCGATCTTCGGCGGTTCCGCCTGGGAATGGTCGGGCGACCGGATGCAGTACTACCTGCACAACTTCCTCAAGGAACAGCCCGACCTGAACCTGCACAACGCCGAAGTTCAGGAGGAGCTTCTGGGCGTCGCACGGTTCTGGCTGGATCGCGGCGTTGACGGCTTCCGTCTGGATACGATCAACTTTTACTTCCACGACAAGGAATTGCGCGACAACCCCGCGCTGGCGCCCGACGCCCGCAACTCGACCATCGCGCCCGAGGTGAACCCCTACAACTGGCAGGATCACCTCTATGACAAGAACCAGCCCGAGAACCTTGACTTCCTGCGCCGCCTGCGCGCGGTGATGGAGGAATACCCGGCGGCCACGGCCGTGGGCGAAGTGGGCGATGCGCAGTACGGCCTTCAGATCCAGTCCGAGTACACGTCAGGCGGCGACAAGGTGCACATGTGCTACTCGTTCGAGTTCCTGTCCGCGACGCCTCCCACGCCCGACCGCGTGGTGGATGTCCTGACCGAATACGAAGACAGCATCGGGGATGGATGGGCCTGTTGGGCGTTTTCGAACCATGATGTCGTCCGCCATGCCAGCCGATGGAACCTCGGCGAAGAGGCGCGTCGCCTCTATGCGGCCCTTTTGCTGAGCTTGCGGGGATCGGTCTGCATCTACCAGGGGGAAGAGCTTGGGCTGACCGAGGCCTACGTCTCGTTCGAGGACCTGCAAGACCCCTATGGCATCCGGTTCTGGCCCAAATTCAAAGGGCGCGATGGATGTCGGACACCGATGCCGTGGATTTCGGACAACCAGAATGGCGGCTTCTCGGATGCCAAGCCCTGGTTGCCAGTCGCCGTCGAACATCTGGGCCGCTCGGTTGCGAACCAGACGGCCGAATCGAACAGCACGCTGGCGTTCTACAAAAGCATGATCCGCTTCCGTCAGAGCTATCCGGCGCTCATCAAGGGCACGTTGGAGGACCTGACCGCAGAAGGCGGGATTGTCAGCTTTGTGCGTGCGCAGGACGACCAGAGGGTGTTCTGTGCGTTCAACCTGACGAACGCGGCACAGCCGGTGCGTTTGCCGGAGGGGGAGTGGCGCGAAGACAAGGGCGCGCCGTTCACCAGTGTCGACAGCGGGGCAGAGATCACGCTGCCACCATATCAAACATTTTTTGCCGCCGCAGAAAGCGCCTGACGCGCGCGGGCGGACCAGAAGGATCACGGGAGGAGACGGGGACCATGGCGAATTTGAAGCTGACCGATGTCGAAAAGACCTATGGTGGCACCGTCACGGTGTTGCGCGACATCAACCTGGATATCGAACAGGGCGAACTCATCGTCTTTGTCGGGCCGTCCGGGTGCGGGAAATCGACCCTGCTGCGCATGATCGCCGGGCTCGAGAAGATCACCGGCGGTGAGCTTGAGATCGACGGCATGGTCGTGAACGATGTGCCCCCGTCCGAACGCGGCATCGCGATGGTGTTCCAGTCCTACGCGCTCTACCCGCACATGACGGTCTACGACAACATGGCCTTCGCGTTGAAGATCGCGGGCGATGACAAGGCGACCATCGACACCAAGGTGCGCGCAGCCGCCGACAAGTTGCAGCTGACCAACTTCCTCGACCGTCTGCCCAAGGCGCTGTCGGGCGGGCAGCGCCAGCGTGTGGCCATCGGTCGTTCGATCGTGCGCGACCCGAAAGTGTACCTGTTCGACGAACCGCTTTCGAACCTCGACGCCGCCTTGCGGGTCGCCACCCGGATCGAGATCGCGCAGCTGAAGGAACAGATGCCGGAATCGACCATGATCTACGTGACCCACGACCAGGTCGAAGCCATGACACTGGCCAGCCGGATCGTGGTTCTTGCCGGCGGCGGCGTGGCGCAGGTCGGCAGCCCGCTGACGCTGTATGAGAAACCCGCCTCGACCTTCGTGGCCCAGTTCATCGGCTCGCCCGCCATGAACCTCATGGACGGCAAGATCGTCGGAACCGGGGAGACAACCACCCTCGAACTGAACGAAGGCGGTGGCACGATCACCTCGCACTACCCCTCCAAGCCCGAGGATATGGGCGCCGCCGTACAGGTCGGCATCCGCCCCGAGGATATGGTGGAAACCAGCGACGACAACTTTGCCTACCACGGCAAGGTCGAAATCACCGAAGCCCTGGGCGAGGTGACCTTGCTTTACTTCCAGAAATCCTCACCCGACCATGACCCGGTGATCGGCAAATTGACCGGCATTCACAACGAATTGCGCGGCTCGGACGTGCGTCTGACGGCATCGGCTGAGAAGGTGCATGTCTTCAAGGACGGCGTGTCGCTGCTCTACCGGGATGAGGATGTCTTCCTGCCGGGTGTGCAACCGCACTAAGCAATCCGCTTGCCCGGGGCCGTCGCCTTTGCTTAATTGAACAAGTGTTCAATTGCGGAGGGGCGATCATGGACCTGGCAACATCAAAACTGATCGTAACGGGCGGGGCCAGCGGTCTTGGAGCGGCCTGCGCGGCCCTTTTCCGGGCGCAGGGCGCGCAGGTCTCGATCTTTGACCTCAGCGCAGACGGCCCGGATGCCTATGCGGTCGATGTCACTTCGGACACAGCCGTGGCCGAGGCTGTCGCCGCCGCAAGCGCGGCCATGGGCGGGGTCACCGGGCTGGTCAATTGCGCCGGCATCGCCACGGGTGCCAAGACCGTGGGCAAACATGGCCCGCATGATCTGGGCCAATTCCAGAAGACCATCGACATCAACCTGATCGGCAGCTTCAACACCGCGCGGCTGGCCGCGGCCGAAATGGCCAAGAACGCGCCGAACGCCGATGGGGAACGCGGCGTGATCGTGAACACCGCCTCCATCGCCGCTTTTGACGGCCAGAAGGGGCAGGCGGCCTACGCGGCCTCCAAGGCCGGCATCGCGGGCATGAGCCTACCCATGGCCCGCGATCTGGCCGGGCTTGGCATCCGCATCTGCGCCATCGCGCCCGGCATCTTCCTGACCCCCATGCTGGAAGGCCTAGGCGAAGAGATCATCACAGGCCTCTCCGCTGATGTGACCTTCCCCAAACGCCTGGGTAAACCACAGGAATTTGCCGAACTGGCGGGCTTCATCATCGGCGCGCCATATCTGAACGGCGAAACCATCCGGATCGACGGAGCCTTGCGCATGCAGTGATCTGGTGGTTGCATTGTTAGCGCTAACATAGTACGGGGCAGGCAACGCAACCCGGGAGAGCCTGAATGCCACTCGATGCTCGAATCGCAGACGTCACCGCCCGCATCGTCGCGCGGTCGCAAGACAGCCGGACGCAATACATGGATCGCATGCGCAAGCTGGCCGAAGACGGGCCGCGCCGCGCGCATCTGAGCTGCGGGAACCAGGCGCATGCCTATGCCGCTATGGGGGGCGATAAGGACAGCCTCGTGGCCGCCCGCGCCCCCAATATCGGGATCGTCACGGCCTACAACGACATGCTGTCGGCCCACCAGCCGTTCAAAGACTATCCCGACCGCATCAAGGACGCCGCCCGCCGGGCCGGGGCCACGGCCCAGGTCGCAGGCGGGGTGCCCGCCATGTGCGATGGCGTGACCCAGGGCCAGGTCGGCATGGAGCTGAGCCTGTTTTCACGCGACGTGATCGCCATGGCGACGGGTGTGGCGCTGTCGCACAACACGTTCGACGCGGCGATGTATCTGGGGGTCTGCGACAAGATCGTCCCGGGCCTCGTGATGGCGGCGGCGACCTTTGGTTACCTGCCGGGCATCTTCGTGCCGGCCGGGCCGATGGTCTCGGGTCTTCCGAACGATGAGAAAGCCAAGGTGCGTCAGCAGTTTGCCGCTGGCGAAGTGGGGCGCGACAAACTTATGGAGGCCGAGATGGCCTCCTATCACGGGCCGGGCACCTGCACCTTCTATGGCACCGCCAACTCGAACCAGATGCTGATGGAGTTCATGGGCCTGCACCTGCCGGGCTCCAGCTTCGTCAATCCCGGCACGCCCTTGCGCGATGCGCTGACCGATGCCGCGACCGAACGCGCCGCCGCGATCACGGCGCTTGGAAATGACTTCCGCCCGGTCTGCGATATTCTGGATGAAAAGGCTTTCGTGAACGGGATCGTGGGCCTGATGGCCACGGGGGGGTCGACGAACCTCGTGATCCACATGGTTGCCATGGCGCGTGCGGCGGGCATCATCCTCGATTGTGCGGATTTCGCCGATATTTCGGCGGCCACCCCGCTGATGGCCCGCGTCTATCCGAACGGGCTGGCGGATGTGAACCATTTCCACGCCGCGGGCGGTCTGGCTTATGTCATCGGGGATCTGCTGGAGGCAGGGCTGATGCATGACGACACCACGACCGTCGCGGGCGAGGGGCTTGCGCTCTATACGCAGGAACCCAAGCTGGAAAACGGCACATTGACCTATACTGAGGGCCCGAAAACCTCGCTCAACGACAAGATCGTGCGCCCCGCCGCGGACCCGTTCCAGGCGACCGGCGGTCTGGTCGAACTCAGCGGCAATCTGGGGCGCGGCGTCATGAAGGTGTCCGCTGTGGCCCCCGAGCGGCACGTGATCGAAGCGCCCGCCGCGATCTTCCACGACCAGGCCTCGGTCAAGGCGGCGTTCCAGCGGGGCGATTTGAACCGCGACGTGATTGTGGTTGTCCGGTTCCAGGGCCCGCGCGCCAACGGGATGCCGGAACTCCACGCGCTCACACCCATCCTCGCCGTGTTGCAGGACCGGGGGTTCAAGGTGGCCCTGGTCACCGATGGGCGGATGTCCGGCGCGTCCGGCAAGGTGCCGTCGGCGATCCACGTGGCGCCCGAGGCGCTTGATGGCGGGCTGATTGCCAAGCTGCAGGACGGCGACGTGATCCGCGTCGACGCCACCCGCAGCAGCCTTGAGGTTCTGACCGAAGGGGTTGAGGCCCGCGTTGCCGCCACTCCCGACCTCGGCGCCAACAGCCACGGCGTCGGGCGCGAACTGTTTGAAATCTTCCGCAACGCCGCCGGCCCCGCAACGGCCGGGGCGGCCAGCGTTTTGTAATCCGATCAGGTGAGGACCTTGCCGATGACCCCTCAGGATCAATCCAAATCCACACGGGATCTTGCCCTGCGTGCGCCGATCATCCCGGTGATCGTGGTCGACGATCTGGCCACGGCCGCGCCCATGGCCGACGCTCTGGTCGCGGGCGGGCTTCCGGTGCTGGAGGTGACATTGCGGACCCCCGTCGCGCTCGAGGCGATCTCGGCCATGGCGGGGGTGGCCGGCGGGATCGTCGGGGCAGGGACCATCCTGACCCCTGATCAATTGCGCGCGGCCAAGGCCGCCGGGGCGCAGTTTGGCGTGTCCCCGGGCATGACTCCGCGCCTGATCGAGGCCGCCATCGACGAAGCCTTTCCGCTTTTGCCCGGCGCGGCCACCGCGACCGAGGTCATGGCGCTCTATGATCTGGGCTACGACATGCTGAAATTCTTCCCCGCCGAAGCCAGCGGGGGCGCCCACGCGCTCAAGGCCATCGGCGCCCCGATCCCGCAGGTGTCCTTCTGCCCGACCGGCGGGGTCACTCCGACCAACGCGACCGATTACCTGTCCCTGTCCAATGTGCTGTGTGCGGGGGGGTCCTGGGTGGCGCCGAAGGATAGCGTGGCCGCCGGCGACTGGGCCGGCGTGCAGGCTTTGGCCGCAGCGGCCGCGGCCCTGCCGCGCTAGGGCTCAGGCCACGGCCCCGTGTTGGGCCGCCACCCGTTCGGCGAACTGGAACAACCGCGCCACCGCGTCCTCGAACACGTCGTCCGGCAGGGTCAGCGCGACGCGCAGATGACCCGCCGCCGCGCGTCCGAAGCTTTCACCGGGCATGACCGCGACCAGTTCTTCGTCCAGCAGTTGCGCCGCAAAAGCCTGACCGCTCAGCCCCGTCGCCCGGATGTCCAGCATCACATACATCGCCCCTTGGGGCGGGATGGCCTTGACCAGGTTCTGCCCCGCGACCCGGGCCAGTAACGCATCCCGCCGGCGCAGGAACGGCGCGGACACCTCGGCCTCGACCCCGTCGCCAAGCCGCAGCGCGTAAAGCCCTGCCTCCTGAATATAGCCCGGCACACCATAGGTCGTGTGCGTGGCCAGGTTGATCAGATTGCCGATCACTTCGCTTGGGCCTGCCACCCATCCCAGGCGCGATCCCGTCATCGCGTGGCTTTTCGACAGCGACCCGACCGTCAGCGTCCGTTCGGCCATCCCCGGCAGCGCGGCAAAGGGCAGATGCCGGCCCTCCCAAACCTGGGTGTCGTAGACCTCATCCGAGATCACCCAGAAATCATGGTCCTGCGCCAGCGCCGCGATCCCCGTCAGGCTGTCTTCGGAATAGACCGCGCCGGTGGGGTTGTTCGGGCTGTTGATCAGCAGGCTCGACGCGCCCGGGGCCGCGGCTGCCAGCGCCGCGAGGTCGGGCTGAAACCCGTCCTCGGACCGCGACGGCACGGCCACCGGCGTGGCGCCGACGGCGCGAATGGTGCCGGGGTAGGTGGCATAATAGGGGTCGATCAGCAGCGCCTTCGCCCCCTCGTCACACGCGGCATGGTGGGCGGCGAACAGCGCGGCCTGCCCTCCGGGCGTGATCAGGATATTCTCGACGCCATAGGCCACACCATGGCTGGCGCTCAACCGTTCGGCCACCGCCGCGCGCAGCGGCGTGATCCCCGGCACCGAGGCATAGCCCGTCGCCCCCGCATGGGCCGCGCGGGCCATCTCGTCCAGAATGTCGGGGCTGGTCCGCGTGTCATGTTCCCCGATCGTCAGTTCCAACACCGGCTGGCCGGCGGCCTTCATCTGGCGGGCCCGGTAGAACACCCCCCATCCGTCGTCACCGCCGGGGGTCAGATCGCGCAATCGCTGTGATGGTGTCGGCATCGCTCATCTCCGTCTTGGCCCGGGCACGCCGCGGGAAACTTCACCGCGCGACGGGGCCACGTTCGGCCCGCGGGTGCAAGCGGAATTTGCTATGGCGCGGTGTCGTCGTCGGTGTCGCGGGGGATGGCGTTCGGCCAGTCGGTGCGGACAAGGTTGTAACTTTCGTCGATCCGCGCCCGCAGATCGTCGATCGGGGTCTCCCACGGGATCACGACCCACCCTTCACCGGTCAGCGTTGGCAGGGTCGACGGCCCATCCGCCTCAACCGGTTGCAACGCAGAATTCGTGTCAGCCGTCCGCACGGAAATGCCGTCGCCCGCTTCGGTATAGGCCGCGAACATATGGCCGTTGACGACCCAGACGATGGTCTCTGGCCCGAACGGGTGCACCCGTTCTGCATCCGGCAAGGCCGAGCAGTGCTTATCGGCAAACGCATGGTGCATAGGACGACATACTCTGTCTTTTAGTTTCATTGTCAAACGTTGCGGGCGGCTTGAAGTGACTATGACGCAGGCAAAGCTTGCCAGAGCGACGCGCAGCGCTTAGACCGATTGCATGACCAAATTCACCGCGACCCAGTACGAGATTTGTATTACCGCCTGACATCGTCATCGGGCCGGTCGCATCCTTGGTTTTCAATTCATCCCCAACCTGCTAGGCCCGCTGGCGTCCTTGGACGGCCCATGGAAGAGGGACCACTCCGATGCCTGACATCCGGCTGCGGAATTCTATGACCCGCAAGGTCGAGGCGTTCACGCCGCTCGACCCCATGAACGTGCGCATCTACCTCTGCGGGCCGACCGTCTATGACCGAGCGCACCTGGGCAATGCCCGCAACGTCATCATGTTCGACGTGCTCTACCGGTTGCTGCGGCAGGTCTACGGGGACGCCCACGTCACCTATGTCCGCAACTTCACGGATGTGGATGACAAGATCAACGCAACCGCCCTGTCCCGGAAGGCGGCTGGCGCCCCCGGCACGTTGGAAGAGCTGGTCCACGACCGCTCCGACGAAACCATCGAGTGGTATCTCGACGACATGGACGCGCTCGGCAATCTGCGCCCCGATCACATGCCGCGCGCGACCGAGTACATCGCCGAGATGATCGCGATGATCGAAGACCTGATCGACAAGGGCCATGCCTATGCCAAGGACGGGCACGCCCTGTTCCGTGTGCGGTCCTTCGACGACTATGGCGCGCTGTCCGGACGCTCGGTCGAAGACATGATCGCCGGGGCCCGGGTCGAGGTTGCGCCCTTCAAGGAAGACCCGATGGATTTCGTGCTGTGGAAACCCTCCACCGACGATCTGCCGGGATGGGACAGCCCGTGGGGCCGGGGCCGGCCCGGCTGGCACATCGAATGCTCGGCCATGGCGGATAAGCTTCTGTGGCAGGATGTCGAAAACCAACTGTCGCCCGAGGCGCGTGCCCGACCGCACCAGTTCGACATCCATGGCGGCGGCAATGACCTGACCTTCCCGCACCATGAAAACGAGATCGCCCAAAGCTGCTGCGCCCATGGCACCGATCGGCTGGCGCAGGTCTGGATGCACAACGAGATGCTGCAGGTCGAAGGCAAGAAAATGTCCAAGTCCCTGGGCAATTTCTTCACCGTGCGCGACCTGCTGGATCAGGGCGTGCCGGGGGAGGTCATCCGCTTCGTCTTCCTCAGCACGCATTATTCCAAGCCGATGGATTGGACGGCGAAAAAGGCCGAGGATGCGGAAAAGACACTGCGGAAATGGCGGGCGTTGACCGCCGATGCGGCGATGGGATCGCCGGACCCCGACGTCATCGCCGCGCTTTCGGACGATCTGAACACTGCGGGGGCGCTGACGGTCCTGCACCGCTTGGCCAACGCCGGAGACGGGGCCGCGCTGAAGGCATCCGCGGCAATGATGGGCCTCTTGGGCGATGAGATCGGCGATTGGGCTGATGCCCCGGGCACCGACTTGTCCGAATTTGCCGAACGCCTTGCCGCCCTGCGCGAAGCCGCGATGGCCAGTAAGAATTTTTCGCATGTGGACGCGATGAAGTCTGCGCTCATTGCGGCCGGGATCGAAGTGCGCATGTCCAAGGCTGGCGTTGACCTGATGCCCGGACCGGGGTTCGACCCCTCCAAACTCGAGGGCCTCCTATGATCCCCTCCGCAACACTGGGTCACCCCGGACCCGAGGGTGGGGGCGATGTCGCCCCCGCGTCGCGCCACAGGCGCGCCCGGCGCTTTCAGCGCTATTCGGGCGGATTTCGCCCCGCACATATCGGGTCCCTCGACCGGTTCCCCTGTAGACAAAGGGTTAACGCACCCATGAAACCTCTTCTAATCAATATCTTGAAGACATGCTCACGCGTGAGCGCCCCGTGCCGAGGCCCCCAATGACCCGTGATCGCCTGACCCTCTATGACACGACCCTGCGGGACGGACAGCAGACCCAGGGGGTCCAGTTCTCAACCGATGAGAAGATCCGGATCGCCGAGGCGCTTGATGATCTGGGTCTCGATTATATCGAGGGCGGCTGGCCCGGCGCGAACCCGACCGACAGCGCCTTTTTCGACGCCGCGCCGACCACGACGGCCCGTATGACGGCCTTCGGGATGACCAAGCGCGCCGGACGGTCCGCCGCGAATGACGAGGTTCTGGCCGGTGTCCTGAACGCCGGGACGGCGCATGTCTGCCTCGTCGGCAAGACCCATGATTTCCACGTGACCGAAGCGCTCGGCATCGCGCTGGACGAGAATGTCGAGAACATCCGCGCCTCCATCGCCCATATCGTCGAACAGGGGCGCGAGGCGCTCTTTGATGCGGAGCATTTCTTTGACGGCTACAAGGCCAACCCGGACTACGCGCTGACCTGCCTGCAAGCCGCCTTCCAAGCGGGCGCGCGCTGGATCGTTCTTTGCGACACCAACGGCGGCACCTTGCCTGCCGAGATCGGGCGCATCACGGCCGACGTGATCGCCGCGGGCATTCCCGGTGACAACCTCGGCATCCACACCCATAACGACACCGAAACCGCCGTCGCCGGCAGCCTTGCTGCGGTCGAGGCCGGTGCGCGCCAGATCCAGGGCACCTTGAACGGCTTGGGCGAGCGCTGTGGCAACGCCAATCTGACCAGCCTGATCCCGACGCTTCTGCTGAAAGCCCCCTACAAGGACCGCTACGAGATCGGTGTCGCCGCCGACGCGCTGTCCGGCCTCACCCGCACCAGCCGCATGCTGGACGATATCTTGAACCGCGTCCCGCAGCGCCAGGCGCCGTATGTCGGGGCGTCGGCCTTCGCCCACAAGGCCGGGCTTCATGCCAGCGCGATCGTCAAGAACCCCTCGACCTACGAACACATTGATCCCGCCGTCGTTGGCAACACCCGGATCATTCCGATGTCGAACCAGGCGGGTCAGTCAAACCTGCGCAAACGTCTGGCCGAGGCCGGGATCGACGTGCCGCGCGATCATCCCGCGCTTCCTGGCATCCTCGACGAAATCAAGGCGCGCGAGGCGCAGGGCTATTCCTTCGACACCGCGCAGGCCAGTTTCGAGCTGCTCGCCCGCCGCGCCCTGGGCGAGATGCCGACCTTTTTCGAGGTGAAACGCTATAAGGTCACGGTCGAGCGCCGGAAGAACAAGTACAACAAGATGGTCAGCCTCTCCGAGGCGGTGGTCGTCGTGAAGATCGGGGATGACAAGAAATTGTCGGTCAGCGAGTCGATGGACGAAACCGGCAGCGACCGCGGCCCAGTCAACGCGCTGTCAAAAGCGCTGGCCAAGGATCTTGGGCCGTATCAGGCCAATATCGACGATATCCGGCTGGTCGATTTCAAGGTGCGGATCACCCAAGGCGGGACCGAGGCGGTGACGCGGGTGACCATCGACAGCGAAGATACCGAGGGGCGGCGCTGGTCGACGGTCGGGGTTTCGGCCAATATTGTCGACGCCTCCTTCGAGGCGCTGCTGGATGCAGTGTTGTGGAAACTGGTGCGGGATGGAGCGCAGGCAGCATGAAGACACGGTGGATACTGACGCTTCCGGTGGTGCTCGCGGCCTGCCAATCAAGTGAACCTGTCGCGATCTGTGCGGCCTATGGCGACCTGTCCGGCTCGGTCTCGGCCGTCCTGCAAACGGCGGACGGGACGCAAACGGCGCTGACCTATGACGCCGCAACGGCGCGGTCGTTGCTGGAAACCACCACGCGCGCGGAATCCCTCGTGCCGGATCTTTGGCGCATGGCCGAAACCACCATGCGTGCCTTGCCCGAGGTTGAATCGAACCCCTGCGGCCTGGACTCCATTTCGGTCGTTTCCGTCGTGTTTGACGACGGGACTGTGACCACGCGCGAAACCAGTTGCACCGGAAATGCGCTGCACCGGGTCGCGTCCGAGACGTTCTCGGCCTCGGAAGTGGACCGGATCGTCGAGGTGGACATCCCGGTGACAGAGGGCGTTGATCTGGGCCCATTGGAAACCGTCGTGGACGCCTGCACGAGGGTGCAGTGATGGATGGGTTCGACGCCGAGAATTTCTTTACGCTCCATGCCGATCTGCCGCGCGAAGGGCCGGGAGAAACCGCCGATGTGGCTTGGGCGGCCGAGGTCGCGGGCCTGAAGACGGATGCCGCGATCCTCGATGCGGCCTCGGGGCCGGGCGGGGATATCGGGGCGCTGCTGCGAGCCGCGCCGGACGGGCATGTGACCGCGATCGATCTGCATGCGCCCTTCATCGACGCCGCGGCCGACCGGTGGGGCAAGAACCCGCGCGTGACGCTTTTGACCGGCGATATGACAGCGCCGGACGGACCGTTTGACCTGATCTGGTGCGCAGGCGCGGTGTATTTCCTCGGGATCGGGGGCGCCTTGGCCGCGTGGCGCGACAGGCTGGCACCCGGCGGGGCCATTGCCTTTTCCGAGCCGTGCTATTTCACCGATACCCCGTCCGAGGGCGCGCGCGCCTTTTGGGAGGGCGAGGGGGTCGCGCTGCAGACCGAAGCCGGCGTCGCGGCCCAGATTGGCGATGCGGGGTTCGACGTTCTGGCCACCCGTCGCCTGAGCGACATCGCCTGGGAAGGGTATTACCGCCCGATGGAGGCGCGCATTGCCGCCCTGCGCACCGGGGCAAGCGCCGGATTGGCGAAAGTCCTGGACGAGGGCGCGGCCGAAATCGCGGCCTGGCGCGCCCATCGGACCGAGACGGGCTATGTGCTGTGCGTGGTGCGCCCGGCATGAGCATGCAGGCCTGTGCCGAGTTGGTTCACCGCGGTGATCCCGACCGGTTTCTGGCCACGATGGCCTGTCCCTTGGATGTGCGCGAAATCCTGTTTCCCATCTATGCGTTCAATATCGAAGTGAGCCGCGCCCCCTGGGTGACCGAGGAGCCGATGATCGCGGAAATGCGGCTCCAGTTCTGGCGCGACGTGGCCGAGGAGATCGGGGCCACCCGACCGCCGCGCGCCCATGAAGTGGCCCAACCGCTGGCGGCGGTCGTGGCGGCCGAAGACGCCGACCTGCTGGATGGCATGGCGGCAGCCCGCCGGTGGGACATCTACAAGGACGCATTCGAGGATCAGGCGCATTTCGATGCCTATATCGACCGAACGGCCGGCAATCTGGCCTGGCTTGCCGCGAAAACCCTTGGCGCGACCGACGCGGCCGAGGCCACGGTGCGGGCCCATGCCCGCGCTGCCGGAATTGCGGGCTTTCTGCGCGCCGTGCCGGAATTGGAGGCGCGGGGGCGTATTCCGATGATTGATGGCACGCCCCAAGGGGTGCGGGATCTGGCGCAGGCTGGCCTCGATGCGTTGGCGGAGGCGAGGTCGGCTCGTTCGACCGTGTCCAAGCGTGCAGGCCACGCGCTTTATGCGGGATGGCGGGCCGGGGTCACGTTGCGGGCCGCGCGCGACATTCCGGAACGGGTGATCGAAGGCAAGCTGGACGAAAGCGAATTCGCCAAGCGTGCCAAGTTGTTCTGGGTGTCTTTGACCGGGCGCTGGTGACGCGCGCTGCGCGGCTAGGTGAAGGCGTCCTTGGGCTTCAGCGCCAGCCAGATCAACGCGGCGCCCGCCAGCATCAGGAACGGCGCCATGGCGATGTTCACCGCGCTCCAGCCGCCGATCACATCTGCGCCCGAGTTCATCAACACGCCGGAACTGAGCGACGCGACGGTTACACAGCCGAAGACGAGGAAGTCATTGAGGCCTTGGACGCGGCCACGCTCTTCCGGGGTGTGGCCTTCGGCCAAGAGTGCCGTCGCGCCGATGAAGCCAAAGTTCCATCCGACGCCAAGCAGGACCAAAGCGCCGAAGAACTGGTAAAGTTCCACCCCGGTCAGTGCGACACCGCCGGCCGCGGCCAGCAGGAACAGGCCCGTGGCGACGATCCGCATCGCGCCAAAGCGTGCGATGAGGTGGCCGGTGAAGAAGGACGGCGCGAACATCGCGATCACATGCGCCGAGACGACGTTCGCCGCGTCGTCCGTGTCGAACCCGCAACCGACCACGGCCAGGGGGGTCGAGGTCATCATGAGGTTCATCAAGGCGTAGGAAACCATGCCGCAGATGATTGCCACGGCGATCTTGGGATCGCGCAGCAACTCCATCCGGCTGCGTCCGGCGAGGGCTGTGCCTTTCGCGGGGGCTTCGGTCTCCGGCAGGTCGAGGAAGAAGAACAGGATCGCACCGATGAGGTTGAGGGCCACCACCAGCGCGTATGTGGCCAGGAACGGGATCAACGCGAACACGGCGGTGTCGCCAAAGATCGCCCATTGCCCGTCGCCCACGGTGGCCTTGACCAGTTGCGGGCCAATCAAGGCCGACAACAACCCGCCGGCCATCACGTAAGAGATGGCTTTGGGCCGGAATTCGGCGGAGGCGCTGTCGGTCGCGGCAAAGCGGTAAAAGCCCTGCGCCGACATATAGATACCGGTCAGGTAGGAGCCGGCCAGGAACACGCCAAAACTGTCGAGATACAGGCCGTACGCCGAAATCGCAGCGCCGACGCCACCGCCGGCCGCGCCGATAAAGAACCCGATCCGGCGTCCAAAGCGCTGCATCACGGCGGAGAGCCACGGCGCGGTTGTCATGGAGCCGAAAACGATCAGCGAGATCGGAATGGTCGCCAGGGCAGGCGAGGGCGCGATCATCAGGCCGGCCAGCCCCCCGACGACGAAAATCATGGGCATTTGGCTGCCCAGAAGGGCCTGAGCCAGAACCAAAACAACGACATTGCGCTTCGCGCGGCGGTCGTTGGTATCGCTTGTATCGAGGGTGGCGTCCGTCATGGGCTCAGCGGTATAGGAGGCGGGCAGTGTCGTCTAGGGCTGCGGGTGCGCTTTTCATACCGTGCCCATGCAAGGCGGTCGTGCAAATGACCTGTATCAAGGGAAATGGTGCCCATGCCGACGCCGCCACAGGCCCCCCCGCGCATCCACGATCAGGATGATCTCCAGCACGCCACGCGCGTTCTGCTCGGCATCGCGCCAGAGTTTGGCGATGTGGTCGCCGCCTTGGGTCCGTTGCCCTTGCGCCGGCGCGCGGATGGGTTTGGCGCCCTTGTGTCGGCCATTGTCGGGCAGCAGGTCTCGACCGCCTCGGCGGCGGCGATCCTTGGGCGGCTGCAGGCGGCCGGGTTCGAAGACGCCGTGGCGGTGCGCGCGGCCCCCGATGCCGATCTGTTGGGCTGTGGATTGAGCCGTCCTAAGCTCAAGTACCTGCGCGCCCTTTCGGAGGCGGACCTGGATTACGCGGGTTTGCGCGACGCCGAGCTTGAAACAGTCGTCGCGACCTTGGTCGCGCTGCCGGGGATCGGGCGGTGGACCGCCGAGATTTATGCGAAATTTGCCTTGGGGCATACCGACGCCTTCGCCGCGGGCGATCTGGCCCTGCAGGAAGCGGCCAAGCGGCTGTATGATTTGCCTGCGCGCCCCAAGGAGGCCGAGCTGCGTCAAATGGCCGAAGCCTGGCGGCCTGTCCGCTCCGTTGCCGCGCGGGCGTTATGGGCCTACTACAGACAGCAGACCAAACGAGAGGGCGCGCTATGACACGGGTTTTGGATTACAAAAGCAAACCCGCCGTGTCGGGCGAGGCCGACAGCATGGTCATTTTCCTGCATGGCTATGGAGCGGACGGGGCCGATCTATTGGGGCTGGCCGATCCGCTTGGCCCGCATCTGCCGAACACGATGTTCGTGGCCCCGAATGCGCCCGAACGTTCGATGATGAACCCGATGGGGTTTCAATGGTTTCCGATCCCCTGGATTGACGGATCGAGCGAGGAAGAAGCCGATGCCGGGATGCGGCGATCGGTGGATGACCTGAACGCCTTTCTCGACCGCATGATGATCGACGAAGACATGCTGCCCGAGCAGGTGGCGCTGGTGGGATTCAGCCAGGGCACCATGATGAGCCTGCATGTGGCGCCGCGTCGGGAAGAATCAGTCGCGGCGATCGTGGGCTTTTCGGGGCGGCTTTTGTCGCCGGAAACCCTGACCGAGGAGGTGGTCGTGCGGCCGCCGGTTCTGTTGATCCACGGCGACGCTGACGAGGTCGTCCCCCCCTCGTCTCTGCCCGAAGCGGCCGAGGCGCTGCAAACCGCCGGTTGGACTGAGGTTTACGCCCATATTATGAAAGGCACCGCGCATGGGATCGCGCCCGACGGATTGTCGGTGGCGTTGGCCTTTCTGCGGGAGCGCTTCGGCCTGAATTGACGCGCCCGTCGCGCGCGCAACGCCCCAAAACTGTCATCTGTCTGTCAAGGACCTGCGCTAGCGTCCAGATGTGACAACCACAGCAAATTGTTGGGGTTGTCGTAGGCGAAAGTCTAGATATAGTGATCCTAAGGCTGGAGCGGGGTGCTCCCGCTCTGGTGCCAAGAGGTCGGGCAGACAGAGCGGGAACGGAGTCACAATGAGCCAGACGATGGACGTCGGCCGCGCCCCGGAAACGGGCGGCGACATGGAATTTCGAACCAATTTCGTCCGGGCGCCAGGGGCGCTGAAACAACACCCGGCTTTGGTGTTGAACGCGGATTATCGTCCGCTCTCGTATTACCCGCTGTCGCTTTGGCCGTGGCAGGAAGCGGTCAAGGCGGCCTGGCTCGACAGGGTGCAGATCGTGGCCGAATATGACGAGGTCGTCAGGTCGCCGTCGACCGAGATCAGAATCCCCTCGGTCGTTGTCCTGAAAGACTATGTCAGACCTCAAAAGCGCGTGGCCTTCACGCGCTTTAATCTTTTTTTGAGGGATGAGTTTTCCTGCCAGTATTGCGGGGCCAAGGGTGATTTAACCTTCGACCACGTGGTGCCGCGGGCGCGGGGCGGCGTGACGTCGTGGGAAAACGTCGTGGCGGCGTGCTCGAAATGCAATCTGCGCAAGGGATCGCGCAGCCTGCGCCAAACCGGCATGAGCCTGCGCAAAGCCCCCTGCCGTCCCGGGTCAGAGCAGCTTCGGAACCTTGGCCGCAAGTTTCCGCCGAACCACCTGCATGAAAGCTGGCTCGACTTCCTGTATTGGGACACGGAACTGGAAGCCTAGGCGCAAGGCGCTTTTTTCGGTTCGCCGACCCGTTGTCACCCCCAAGGTGGGGTGACACACCGGTGGGCGCTGATTAGCCTGACCGAAAGGCAATCAACGAGGCGCAGACATGGCGGACCCATTCTTCCAACCCCCTTCCGGAACCGATCTGCCGCGCTATGCCGGCGTACCGAGTTTCATGCGGCTTCCGTATCTGCCCGAGGGGCATGCGCGACGGTCGGACACGGATATCGGGTTTTTCGGGATGCCGTGGGACGGCGCGACCTCGAACCGGCCGGGTGCGCGCCACGGGCCGCGGGCGTTGCGCGATGCCTCGACCATGATCCGCGAAATGAACCGCACGACCGGGCAACTGCCCTTCCAAGCCGCCAATTGCGCGGACCTTGGAGATGTCGCCATGAGCCCGGTTGACCAGGACGAGGCGTTGGACGCAGCGGAAACCTTCGTCGGCAAGGTGCTGAATGATGGGATCCGGCCCTTCATGGTGGGGGGTGACCACCTGTGCACGCTGACGGTGCTCCGCGCGAATTCCAAGGCGCGGGGCGGGCCGGTTGGCCTTGTTCTGCTGGACAGCCACACCGACCTTTATCCGCCGTATTTCGGGGGCGAGACGCTGACCCATGGCAACCCGTTCCGCCAAGCGATTGAAGAAGGCTGCCTTGACCCGGCCCGCTGCGTGATGGCGGGCATGCGCGGCACGTCCTACAACAACGAGGATTTTCAATACGGGATCGACCGCGGCGTTCGTATCCTCCCCATTGAGGAGTGCATGGCGCTTGGATGGGACCAGGTTATGCAGATCGCCCGCGAAGTTGTCGGAACAGGCCCGACTTACGTGAGTTTCGACATCGACTTCATCGACCCGGCCTATGCGCCCGGCACCGGCACGCCCGAGGTGGGTGGGCCAACCAGCTTTGAGGCCATTCAATGTGTGCGGGCCCTGCGCGGGCTGGACATTGTTGGCACCGATCTGGTCGAGGTGTCGCCGCCCTTCGACAATGGCGGGATCACCGCGTGGCTTGGCGTCTCGATCATGTTTGAGTTGCTCTGCGCCCTGCAAGCATGAGCTGGCCCGAGAACCGCTTGCCCGATCATTTGCGGGCCTCCGACAAGGCCGCAGGCTTTGAGGTGCGCGAGGACGTGCCGCGGTTCAGCCAGATGAACGATATCTTCACGTGGGCCTTCTGGGACGACCGCGTGCGCAGCAAGGACAGCGACGCCTTTTTCGCCAGTTACCGCATGGAAGCCGCCCCGCGGCGGGGCGACGGGTTTACGCAGAAAGATTTCGCGCTGCGCAACGCGTCGTGGCTGATTTCGGATCAGTTGTCCGAACGCAAGGCGGCCGAGGGCAAGCGGGAAGGGTTTCAGGCCTGGATCGAGAACGACACCCCCGTCGCGCCGGACAAGGCCAAACTCGGGGCGCCCGATGACGAAACCGCCGAGATCAAGAAAGTTGCCAAACTCTTTGGCGCCGACCTTGTGGGCGTGACGGAGATCGACCTGCGATGGCACTATTCCGAGCGTCCCGATACGGCGCAGATGAAGGCCGTTCCCAATGATCTGCCCGAGGGTCTGACCCATGTGATCGTCATGGGGCACGCCATGGACCACGGCTTGGTTGAAACCTATCCAAGTGCGATGGCGGGGGCGGCCACGGGGCGGGAATATAGCCATGAGGCGGCCGTGGTGATGCGGGTGGCCGCCTATATCCGAAACCTGGGCTATCAGGCGGTCGCCAGCATGAACGACACAGCCCTTGTCATCCCCTACGCGGTAAAGGCGGGGCTTGGCGAATATGGCCGCAACCAAATGGTGCTGACGCCGGAATACGGGCCACGTTTGCGGTTTTCGAAGATCTTCACGGACCTGCCGCTGGCCTCGGACGCGCCGCGGAACCTTGGGCTCAAGGCGTATTGTGCCGGATGCACGATCTGCGCGCAAGCCTGCCCGGTCAAAGCATTGCCCTTCGGTGCGCCCGACTTTGGGGAAGAGGTCAGCGCCGGCTCGCCCTCTACATCGCGGATGGTCAGGAAATGGTCATCCAACGCGGAAGCCTGCTTTGGCTATTGGGCCAAGCTGAAGTCGGATTGCGCGATCTGCATGCGGGTCTGTCCGTTCAACAAGCGGTTTGACACGTGGTCAGATCGGCTGTGGCGGTGGCTGGCGACCGGCGGGGCGGGCGCCACGGGGCGGCGATTGGCCCAAGCCTGGGAAGCGCGCCGGGGCCTGCGGAAACGCCTGAAGCCCAAGGATTGGTGGAACGGGGACGCGGCGTAGCGCCTCATCCGCAGGCATTCGCGGCATTGGCGTTGAGCATAACACCACTTTTGGTAGACTTCTGCGGGTGCGCTGTGTATCTCGCTTCCTGAGGCGCTGTTAGCGCTAACAGTTGATCCGACATCAGCAAAGGGCAGGGCTGACATGGTATCTCGCGTAATTCCGGTTGAGCCATTCGATCTGGTGATTTTCGGGGCGACCGGCGATCTGGCACATCGTAAGATTTTGCCGGGTCTCTACCGCCGGTTCTGCGACGGGCAAATTCCCGAAACGGCCCGCATCATCGGCGCCGCGCGCACGGCGCAGGACGCGGTTGCGTGGCGGCAGAGCGTGCAGGACGCTATCGAAACCTATGTCCCCGAAAACAATCGCGACAAAGGTGGGGTCGAGCGATTCCTGGCCCGGCTGGAATATGTGGCGGTCGACGCCATGGGCGATGCGGGATGGGATGACCTGCGGACACTGATCCGCGACGACGTCGTGCAGGCCTTCTATTTCTCCGTGGCGCCAAGCCTGTTTGGTGAGTTGGCCAAGCGTCTCCACAGCTTCGGGATCGCGCGGGACGACGCACGGATCGTCGTTGAAAAACCGTTTGGGCGGGACACGGCCAGCGCGCAGGAGCTGAACCGCACCCTGGCGGCGCATTTTACGGAAGATCAGATTTACCGGATCGACCACTACCTGGGCAAGGAAACCGTCCAGAACCTGATGGCGATCCGATTTGGCAACACCTTGTTCGAGCCGCTTTGGAACGCGCAATATGTCGACCACGTACAAATCACGGTGGCCGAGGAAGTGGGCGTCGGGGGGCGGGGGGCCTATTACGACAAGTCCGGCGCCATGCGGGATATGGTCCAAAACCACCTGATGCAGCTTTTGTGCCTGACCGCGATGGAGCCGCCAAGCCGGTTCGAGCCGGACGCCGTGCGGGACGAGAAGCTCAAGGTCATTCGCGCGCTCGATCCCGTCGACCCCGACGATATCGTGCGGGGCCAGTACCGCGCGGGCGCGCAACCCGCCTACGTGTCGGATGCGGAAAACCCCGACAGCCGGACCGAAAGCTACATCGCCATGAAGCTTCACGTGTCGAACTGGCGCTGGAACGGCACACCCTTCTACCTGCGGACCGGCAAACGCCTGAAGGCCCGCCGCTCGGAGATCGTGATCGTGTTCAAGGAAACACCCCACTCCATCTTCGAAGCCGACGCGGGCATGAAGCAGAACGTGTTGTCGATCCGGTTGCAGCCGGATGAAGGAATCGACCTGCGGGTGACGATCAAGGAACCGGGGCCGGGCGGCATGCGCCTGATCGACGTGCCATTGGACATGTCCTTTGCCGATGCTTTGGGGGCCGAAGCGACCGACGCGCCGGATGCCTATGAGCGGCTGATCATGGATGTGATCCGCGGCAACCAGACCCTGTTCATGCGCGGCGACGAAGTGGAGGCCGCCTGGCGCTGGACCGATCCTTTGATTGACGGATGGACGGAACGGGGCGACAAACCGTTGGAGTATGAACCGGGAAGTGCCGGTCCGGAGGACGCCTTGATGTTGCTGCACAAGGACGGTCGCCGCTGGCGGGAGATTGCGCCTCAATGAACCTCGTCGAATGTCCGGACCGCGACCTCATGATGCTGGACCTGGCCGATACCCTGGCCAGCGAACTGGCGGATTGCCTGCGCCGACACGACAGCGCGACGTTTTGCGTTCCCGGTGGCACGACGCCGGGCCCGATCTTCGATGTGTTGAGCGAAGTGGCCTTGGACTGGGATCGCGTGGCTGTCATCCTGAACGACGAGCGTTGGGTGCCGGAAGACAATCCGCGGTCGAATACGGCGCAGTTGCGCGCCCGGCTGCTGACCTCCAAGGCGGCGGCGGCCACCCTGATCCCGCTCTATACCGAGGCGGACAGCCCCGAGGCGGGCATCGACATCCTGACGCCGGGCCTCGACGGGCATTTGCCGATCTCGGTCCTTCTGTTGGGCATGGGGGCCGACATGCATACCGCCAGCCTGTTTCCCGGGGCTGACAATCTGACGGCAGCGCTCGACGCCCATGCCCCCCCGTTGATGGCAATGCGCGCCGACGGGGCGGGTGAGCCACGTATCACGTTGACGGCTCCCGTGCTCGCCGGCGCCATGAGCAAGCATATCGTGATCACCGGAGCCGAAAAACGCGCTGCGATTGAACGTGCGGCGCATCTCCCCGCAGCCGAAGCGCCCGTCCGTGCCGTCTTGGGTGGCGCGACGGTGCACTGGGCCGAATAGGACAGACAGACATGGAAGATTTATGGGCCGCCCTGAGCGCACATCGTGCCGCGCAATCCGACCGCACGATCCTCAGCCTGTTTGCGGATGACGGGCGCGCCGCGCAGTTTTCGGCCCGGACCGATGGGGTGTTGTTCGACTATTCCAAAACCCAGATTGATGCCGCCGCCCTGTCGCTGCTTCTGGAACTGGCGCGGAAACGAGGTGTTGAGGCCAAGCGGGACGACATGTTCGCAGGGGCCAAGATCAACGCGACGGAAGACCGGGCCGTGCTGCACACCGCGCTGCGCGCCGAGGCCGGGCCGATCTTCGTCGATCGTGTAGACGTGGTCCCAGAGGTCAAGACAACCCAGGCGCGGATGGCCGCATTCGTCAACAGCGTGCGCGACGGGTCGCTGTCCGGGCAGGGCGGGCCCTACACGGATGTCGTGAACATCGGGATCGGCGGCTCGGATCTGGGGCCGGCGATGGCAACCCTAGCGCTGGCCCCGTTCCACAATGGGCCGCGGGTTCACTATGTCTCCAATGTGGATGGGGCCCATATCGCCGACACCCTCAAAGGTCTGGACCCGACCCGGACCCTCGTGGTGGTGGCGTCAAAGACCTTCACAACCATCGAGACGATGACAAACGCCCAAACGGCGCGCGACTGGATGGCGGGGGCCGTGGCCGACCCGGGATCACAGTTCGCCGCCCTGTCCAGCGCGGTCGACAAGACGGCCGCCTTCGGGATCGACCCGTCCCGGGTGTTCGGGTTCGAAGATTGGGTCGGTGGGCGGTATTCCCTGTGGGGCCCGATTGGCCTGGGAATCATGCTGGCGGTGGGCGCGGACGCCTTCGAAGACATGCTGGCCGGCGGTCGTGCGATGGACACCCATTTCCGCGAGGCCGATCTTGCCGACAATCTGCCTGTGCTTCTGGCCCTGGTCGGCATCTGGCATCACCAGATCTGCGGCTATCCCACCCGGGCCGTGTTGCCCTACGAGCAGCGCCTCGCGCGACTGCCGGCCTATCTTCAGCAGCTGGAGATGGAGTCGAACGGCAAGAGCGTCGCCATGGACGGCGCGCCGGTTGAGCATACGGTCGGGCCGATTGTCTGGGGGGAGCCGGGCACCAACGGCCAGCACGCGTTCTACCAGTTGATCCACCAGGGCGCGCAGACCGTGCCCTGCGAGTTCATGGTCGGCGCACGGGGTCACGAACCAGAGCTGGCACATCAACACCTTCTGCTTATGGCCAATTGCCTTGCGCAATCCGAGGCGCTGATGCGCGGGCGGTCCCTGGATACCGCGCGCGAAATGATGGCTGCGAAGGGTTTTGAAGGGGCCGAGCTTGAGCGGCAGGCGGCCCATCGGGTGTTCTCGGGCAATCGCCCGTCCACCACGTTGCTCTACGATCAGCTGACCCCCTTCGTGCTTGGCCAGATCATTGCGCTGTATGAGCATAGGGTTTTTGTCGAAGGGGCGATCCTGAACATCAATTCCTTCGACCAGTGGGGCGTGGAACTGGGCAAGGAGCTTGCCCTCGCGCTGGAACCGGTGCTGGCGGGACGGGAGGCCGGCGCCGACAAGGATGGCTCAACCCAGATGCTGGTCGCGGAAATTCAGGCGCGTCAGACCTCGGGCACGGCGCCGTCTTCGGACTGAAACGCGGCGATCCCGGCCGCGGGGATCGGGTAGCGCCCCGATCCGTCGCGCTGCAACAGCACCACGACTGTTTCCGCACGCACCATTTCACGCGGGTCGCCGTCCAGACAGTAGACGGCATTTTCGATGGTGAAGGACGTGCGCCGATAGCTGCGCGTCCGCCCCACCACGACATAGCGCATGCCGTTCGTCATTTCGGCCAGGTACCGGACCGCGACCGAGCGGAGGACCAGACGCGGCGATGTTGGGCCATAGTCGGTCACCTGGCGCGCCTCGAGATAGGGCAGGCGGAAGCTTTCAAACCACGTCAGGTAGGCGGCGTTGTTCACATGGTTCAGCGCGTCCAACTCACCAAACCGGACGCGATCAACAATGCCATACCCCCAAGGTTCAGGAATCCCCGCCGCCCGAAGGTGCGGTGTCGTAATCGGGGTTAAAAAAGGCAGGGTCATCTTTTGGCATATCGTCCCAGGTCAGATGCGCCACGTTTATCGGATCATAGGCGCGGCGGCCATCCGCGCGGCGCTGAAAAACCGATGGATGCACCAAGGCGCCCTCGGGCAGTTTACGCGGTTCGGACCGGGGCAGATACCAAATGAACCCCGGGCGACCCTCGGCCCATTGGCGGCGCTTGAGTGTTTTGGGGATCCACTCCACCAGCGGCCACAACGCCCGCATGGAGTTGTGGATCGGGCCGCCGAAGTCGGGTCCGGTCTTGCGGTGATTGTCGGGGGTGTAGGATTCGCGCTCGGTCCCCTTGCCAAGCAGATCCGTGTTCCGAAACCGCTGCTTCCAATCAAGCTTGATGTTTAACTGATCCAACTGATCGAGGGCCCACACCACCGAAATCTTGCCAAGCCCGCCGCGGTCTTCCCGCGCCGCGCCGCCGATGTCGCTGTGATAGCCCGCAAACCACATCTGTCGGACGATCTGGGGGACCGTCTCCTTGTTGAAGCGGTTGCCCCCGTATTCCGTCCCCTCCCACAGAATCGGACGATAGAAGCTGCGGCGTTCGTCGATGGATATGGCCTGCAGAACATGGGCGACCGACGGGTTTGTGCGGGTGGACGCGTGGGACGCGAATTCCACAATGCTTTGGTTCTTGAGCAGGTTTTCCAACGGGCGGCGGAAATTCATCACCGACGCGACGGTATCGAACAGGACCAATGCCTCAATGGGCGGATGCGCGGGATCGAACACCTGATCATAGCGTCGGAGCAACGCGTAAGGCCGCTTGTTGCCATGGTAGTCGTGATCCAAAGCCAAGGCGCGGTAGGTTCGAAAGGCTTGCGCGGCCATATGCAGAGAGTTGGGGCGCAACAATCCGAATTCGTTGATGAAGCCAGCCAGAACGCGGGCGGCGTAGGCGCCGCGCGAGAAACCGACCAAAACGATGCTGTCATGTTTCAGGGGCGGGTCACCTGCGCGCCGGCGTTTGTCGGCTTTGTCAAAGGCTTCAAAGTCGAAATGCCGCGAGATGAAGCGATACCCCTCCAGCACGTCGTCCTCCAGCCCGCGGCCAAAGGCCAGCCCCTGTATCGCACTGACCCGTGCCCAGGCATCGCCGGCGACTGTCTGACCGTCCAAGGTGCCAACGCCTTGAACATAATACGGTATTTGCGTCTTTGTGATGCGCAGCCCGCGAAAGATGCGAACCACATGTGTCTGACGGTCCCCCACCTCATTGCTGGTGCCGTCCATGCATAGGATCAAACGTTTGGCCATAATGATTTCCTTAAAATATGGAAATCAGGATGCCGGAGCCGTGCATTTTTTCAAGAGGGTGGAGCGGGTAACGGGAATCGAACCCGTAACTTAAGCTTGGGAAGCTCGCGTGATACCTTTTCACCATACCCGCGCTCTGGACGGCTGAGATAGCCAAGCGCCGGACCAGCGTCAATGGTCGGTCAGGCCCAAACGTCGGGCAAATCCGGCGTAATCGGCGCTTTTGTCGGCCTCGGTCGGGGGCGGCGCTTCGGGGCCATAGCTGTAGTCGACGCCGGTGCCTTCCACGAGGCGATTGAACAGGTTGAACAGCGCACAGACCTGCACCGCATGATAGAGCGCCGCCTCATCCCATCCGGCGTCGAACACGGCCTGCGCGTCAGCGGGCGTCAGGCGGGACGGCAGGGTGTTGAGCTTGTGGATATAGGCCAGAAGCGGGCGCAGCGCGTCCTCCACCGGGGCCGTGTCGGGATCGGCGATCAGCGCGTCGATCAGACCTTCGTCGACACCAAGCGCCTCGGCATAGATGCGGTGCGACCCGAGGCAAAAGGCGCAGGCGTTCAGGCCCGAGACATAGGCCGCGATCAACTCGCATGTTTTTGCGGACAAGGTGCTGCCCGCGTGCATGACACTTTCGACATGCATCAACAGGGGCCCTGCGTGATCAGGGAAGCGCGCGAACAGATCCGACACGCGCGATGGGCTCGGCAGGCTTGGAAGAAGGGGCATGGCACGACGCCTTTCGGGTGTGGAACCCCGACTATGCGCGCCTGCGTCTGCGGCGTCCACCGCCTGCGCCCGCACCCGGCTGCGCCCCGGAGGCGCCGAAGGCCACGCTCGGCAAGGGGGCGATTTGCGCCAGCTCCGGGAACGGATCGGTCGCGTGCGGGATCGCGTTGGCGTTGACGAAGTGTTCCTGGAACTTGGGTTCAACCGCGGTTTCGACCTTGTGGATCTGTCCCACGGTTGCCTCGATCTGGCTGCGTGCCGCACGATTGCACAGCGCGATCCGTGCGCCGTGGCCTGCGGCGTTGCCCGCACTGGTCACGCGGTCCAGCGGGGCGTCCGGGATCATGCCCAGAACCATCGCGTGTTTCGGGCTGATATGGGCGCCGAAGGCCCCGGCCAACACAACGCTGTCGACCTTGTCGACGCCGCGTTGATCCATCAGAAGCCGGGCCCCGGCATACAGGGCGGACTTCGCCAGCTGGATCGCGCGGATGTCGCCTTGGGTGACCATGATGCGCGGCCCGCCCTCGGCCGTACCGTCGTACACGAGGTACGAATGGGTGCGTCCTTCGGGTTCGGACCGTGCGGTTCCCGTGGCCTCGGCCGACCCGATCAGCCCCGAGGCATCCAGCAATCCGGCCATCCGCATTTCCGCCACGGCTTCGATGATGCCCGAGCCGCAGATTCCGGTCACGCCGGTATCCTTGGTCGCCGCGGCAAAGCCGGGATCGTCGGACCAGAGGTCCGATCCGATCACACGGAAGCGCGGCTCTTTGGTGCTCGGGTCGATCTCGATCCTTTCAATGGCGCCCGGCGCGGCGCGCTGGCCCGAACTGATCTGCGCCCCCTCAAAGGCCGGTCCGGTGGGCGACGAGCAGGCCAGCACACCGTCCTTGTTGCCCAGAAGGATTTCCGCATTGGTGCCCACATCGACGATCAGGGTCAGGTCTTCGGCTGTATTCGGGGCTTCGCTCAGGGCGACGGCGGCCGCATCGGCACCCACATGCCCGGCGATGCAGGGCAAAAGGTAGGTCTGGGCCGTCGGGGCGATGGTTGTGATGCCCAAATCCCGCGCGGGGAGGGTCAGGCTGCCCGAGGTTGCAAGCGCGAAGGGGGCCTGGCCCAGTTCGACAGGATCGATCCCCAGAAGGAGATGGTGCATCACCGGGTTGCAGACGATCACCATCTCGAAGACCAAGGCGGGGTCAATCTCGGCCTCGGCGGCAATCTCCGAGGCGAGGGTCGCAATGGCCGATTGAACGGCATCGGTCATTTCCGCGTCCCCACCGGGGTTCATCATGGCGTAGCTGACCCGGCTCATCAGGTCTTCCCCGAAGCGGATTTGCGGGTTCATCAGCCCGGAGGACGCGAGCACACGCCCATCGCCCAGGTCGCACAGATGCGCGGCGATGGTCGTTGACCCAAGGTCGATGGCCAGCCCGCAGAGCCCGCCTTCGTGCAGCCCGGGCCAGACGTCGAGGATCTGATAGGTGTCCGACCCGGCCGCCTGGTGCAGTGCCACGCTGATCTGCCAGCCGCCTTTGCGCAGGGCCGGTTGCAGCTTTTTCAGGACGGGCAGGGCACAGGTGACGCCCTCGATGTCCCACTGGGTGCGCAGCGCCGCCTGCACGCGCTCCAGGTCGCCGGAGGGCTCGTGCATGTCCGGCTCCTGGACATCGACCAGCACAAGTCGCGTGGCGGGATCCATGGTGATGGGCCGCGCCGAGGCTGCCTTGCGCACGACCTGGCGGTGCACCTGGCTTTCGGGCGGCACATCCACCACGATGTCACCTTGCACAGTCGCCTGACAGCCAAGGCGGCGCCCCTCCTTCAGTCCGCGCACACGATCATAACGGGCTTCGACCTCGTTCCAGGCCGACAAGGCGCCGTCGTGGACTGTCACGCCATGCTTGGGGAAGTCGCCATAGGATGGGGCAACCTGGCATTTCGAGCAAATGCCCCGCCCGCCGCACACACTGTCCAGATCGACCCCCAACTGTCGCGCGGCGGTCAACACGGGCGTTCCAACGGGAAAACGCCCCCGTTTTCCGGATGGTGTGAAAATGACGAGCGGGTCGGTCTCAGCCACGTCAGGCCTCTCTTCCAGTTCGACAATGGTCGGCGCCCCACGATCTAGCGGGCGGCGCGCCTTCAGCAATTGGTCCGCCGGGATTTGTCCCGACGGATCGGTCTTGAGGTCAGGTGGGGCGGCGGCGTTCCGCGCGCCCGCACACCGTCAGCCCGCGCGGCGGCGGCGGCGGCCACCGGCACGGCCACCCTGCGGGGCCGCGTCCGGATCCTTGTTGAAGTTGATCCAAGCCGCCCCGCCATCATCCTGGTTCAGAAGGAAATTCGCAGCACGGATGGCCTCCATTTCCTTGCCGGCCCGCGGCTTGGTCGAGCCCATGCCAAACAGTTTCACAAAGGCTTCGTCATCCATATCCGGCGGAAGGATCACGCCTGCGGCTTCGACCTGAGCCTTTTTCTCAGCGATCTTCTTCGGACCCGTCGGCAAGGCCACCGGGTTCATGATCGCGCTGGTCATGCCCGCGCCGAACGCCATCGGCAGGAACGCGTTGTTGATGCCGTGGCGGTTCGGCAGCCCGAAGGAAATGTTCGACGCGCCGCAGGTGGTGTTGACGCCCAGTTCCTCGCGCAGGCGGCGGACCAGCGTGAAGACCTGATGACCCGCCGTGGCCATGGCGCCGATGGGCATCACCAGCGGATCGACCACGATGTCATGGGCCGGGATGCCGAAATCGGCCGCGCGTTCGACAATCTTCTTCGCGACGGCGAAGCGCACTTCGGGATCCTCGGAAATGCCGGTGTCATCGTTCGAGATGGCGACGACCGGAACGTTGTACTTCTTGACCAGTGGCAAGACGATTTCCAGGCGTTCCTCTTCACCGGTCACCGAGTTCAGCAACGGGCGCCCCTGCGCGGCTTCGAGACCGTTTTCCAACGCGCCGGGCACCGAGCTGTCGATGCACAGCGGGCAATCCGTGACGGACTGAACCACCTCGATCAATTGCGGCATCAGGGTCGGCTCGACGAAGTTGTTGTCGGCGTAACGCGGATCCTCGGCCATTTTGTTCGAGAACACGGCGCCCGAGTTCACGTCCAGAACCGTGGCCCCCGCGGCGACCTGGGCGATGGCGTCGCGTTCGACCCGGGAAAAATCCCCGCGCTCAAGTTCTTCGTTCAGGATCTTGCGTCCGGTTGGGTTGATGCGTTCGCCAATGACGCAGAACGGCTCGTCAAAGCCGATCACGGTGGTCTTGGTTTTTGATTCGATGACGGTGCGGGTCATGTCAGGGTCTGCTCGCGTCTGAAGGGTTAGGCGATGTTGGCGGGGCGGGCCGGGGCGCCGCCATGCTCGGCCGCGAAGGCTGCATTCGTCTTGATGCCGCCAAGCGGGAAGAAGTGAATGCGTTCAATGTTCTGCGCGCGGCCTTCGGCTTTGGCCGCCGCGAGGTCGGACAAAATATCGACCGGCTCGAACGGAAGAAGCAGTTTCGACACATCCCGCGCGCGTTTTTGAAGAACCGACAGGGACGGCCCGACGCCGCAAGCGATGGCGAATTTGATCAGGGTTTGCAGTTTGGCCGGACCGGCGATGCCCAGATGCACCGGCATGCTGACACCCGCCGCGGTCAGGCGGTCGGCCCAGGCTATGACCGGGCCTGCCTCGAAGGCGAATTGCGTCGCGATCGCAAACTCGGCGTCGGACCGGTTGGCGAAGTCCTGCTTCCACTTCAGGGCGGCCATCACTTCGGCTTCGCCGCCATCAGGATCGATGTCCTTGTTGCCTTCGGGGTGGCCGGCCACATGCAGATGCGTGAAGCCCGCATCGTCGAAGAAGCCGCTTTCCAGCAGTTGCATCGAGGAGTGGTATTCGCCACGCGGCGTCCCGATGCCACCGGCGAGGAACAGGCCCTGTTTGACGCCTGCTTCTGCCTGATAGCGGCGAATCCAGTCGGCCAGCGTCGCCGGGCCAGGGATGGAACGCGCCGGGAAATGCGGCATCGGCTCGAACCCTTGGTCGCGCAGACGCTTGGCGGTGGCGACCATGTCGTCGATTTCGGTGCCGTCGATATGGGCGATGTAGACCCGCGTGCCAGCCGGCAGATGATCGCGGAAGTCGTCAATCTTGGCGGCGGTCCGCGGCATCACTTCGATCGAGTAGCCGTCAAGCAGCGCATCCAGGCCCAGGGGCGCCGGACGGGCCGGGGCGTCAGCCTTCGCGCGGAAATTCAAAAGGGCCATCGCTCTCTCCCAGATGGTAGCCAAGGGGGCCTCAGGCGGCTTCGCCTGCGGGGTCCCGTCCTTCACCGTCGATCAGACGCTTCAGACGGTCGGTGTCGTAGTCTTGATCCAGGCGCGCGGCTTCGGACGCTGCGATTTCGGCTGGATCGCCCTCCATGTCGCCAACGGCAACACGGCGCCATTCTGCGAGATAGGCATCTTCATCCTTTGCGCCGATCTTCATGGCGCAGCGGTCGATGGCCTGCTCGAACCGTTCAGGCAACACGGCCTTGGAGCCACGCCGGCCTTTGCCCACAATGACTTGGGCGGGAATATCGCGCCAAAAAACGTGGGTAACTGCGGGCATGAAATCCTCCGTACGGAATCAGCGGGCGGGTGTGATGTTCGGCGCAACATAGGGGAGAGCCTTGGCCGCACCGGTCCTGTTTTCGACACCACACGCAGCGAGAGCGACGTGCGATGGCAAAAAGCAATAGGGCGCGCGGGCCGCGGTGGCGAGGGCAGGGGACACCCATAATTCTCATGATGATCTTGAGGCGCAGCCGTCACGCCCATTGTGAGAACGCCCTCCAGAGGTTACGTTTCGGATAACTCGACATTTCCGGAGGCCCCCATGGCGCGCAAACGCAAGGGTGGCGCCGGGCCGTTCCCCAGACCCGTGGCCCCCGTTCAGCCGGCCACGGACCCGCCTGCCGAACGCCGCGCCGCGCCGAAAGCAAACCCGGATCCCGCCTATCTCTATGCGGCGCTGGATCTTGGGACGAATTCCTGCCGCATGCTGATTGCGCAGCCGAAGGGCAGCCAATTGCACGTGGTCGACAGTTTTTCCAAGTCGGTGCAACTGGGCCAGGGGCTTGAAGCGTCGGGGCTTTTGAGCCGATCCTCGATGGCGCGCACGGTGGGGGCGCTGAAGATTTGTCAAAAGAAACTGGCAAAGTATCAGGTCAGCCGGATGCGCCTTGTCGCGACCGAGGCCTGTCGGCGCGCCCGCAACGCGTCCGAGTTCATCGCGGTGGTTCAGCGCGAAACGGGCCTTGAGTTGGAGATCATCGAGCCGGAGGAGGAAGCCCGCCTCGCCGTGGTCTCCTGCGCGCCCTTGGTGTCGACCAAGACCGAGCAATTGCTGGTCGTCGATATTGGGGGCGGCTCGACCGAACTGGTATGGATCGACCTCAGTCGCGTGCCGCGGATCGAACGGCCGCGGGCGATCATGCGCTTGCACCAGGGGTTCGACCACGAAGACACCATTTTCCCCCGCGCCAAGGTCGTCGATTGGATTTCCATTCCGCTTGGGGTGGCAACGCTCAAGGACATGTACCGCGACGTGGCCGATGACGGCGCGCGCTTTGCTTTGATGAGTTGGTATTTCGAAGAACAGCTGGCCAATTTCTCACCCTATGACGATGCGGCCGATCAGGCGCGCGAGGGCTTTCAGATCATCGGGACAAGTGGAACCGTCACGACGGTCGCGGCCAGCCATCTGGGATTGCGCCGGTATGATCGGAACAAGGTCGACGGCCTTCGGATGACATCCGATCAGATTGATCACGTGATCCAGGGCTACCTGGCGCTTGGCCCCGAAGGGCGGCGCAAGGACCCGCGCATCGGCCGGGATCGTCAAACCCTGATCATGTCGGGGGCGGCGATTTTACAGGCCCTGCTGCGCGCCTGGCCGACCGATCGGCTCAGTGTTGCGGACCGGGGCCTGCGCGAAGGGCTGCTTTACGCGCAGATGAGCCGAGACGGCGTTTTGGAAGACGGGCCGTATTGACACTTTTCCATCGACCGCTCATGTCACGCGGATGTGAACGGTGCATTTGAAACGATCGGGGCATACTGGCCCCGGGGGATTATCCCGTTTGCCTGTATTTGAAGGGATGCTCGTGTGGGTGGGGCATCCGGAATTGGTTTGTTGCATTCGATTTGATCTGGCGTTCCAAGGGCAGGCTGCATAGCCTGATGCCACGGGGGCCATTGGGAGAGCGTTATGGCCGTTTTGGCAGACTTGCCGCGCAACGAAGCGGGAATCGCGACAGCAATGGATGTCCTTCGACAGCGGTTTGGACCCCGTCTGGAGACGGGTCTGGCCCTGCGCGAACAGCACGGACATACCACCACGTGGCTCCGCAACCAGCCGCCCGATGCCGTTTTGATGCCGACCACGACCGAAGAGGTGCAAGACATCGTCCGGATTTGTGCCGACCATTTGGTCCCGATCATTCCGTTTGGCACCGGCACGTCGCTGGAGGGCCACGTGAATGCGCCCGCGGGCGGCATCAGCGTCGACACCAGCGCGATGAACCAGATCCTGTCGGTTCACCCAGAAGATATGGACGTGGTGCTCCAGCCGGGCGTCACCCGAAAGGCGCTGAACACCCATCTGCGGGACACCGGTCTGTTTTTCCCGATTGATCCCGGGGCCGATGCATCCTTGGGCGGGATGGCCGCGACCAACGCCTCAGGAACCTGTGCCGTTCGCTACGGCACCATGAAGGACAATGTCCTTGCCCTGAAAGCGGTTCTTCCCTCAGGCGAGATTCTGACGACGGCGGCGCGGGCGCGAAAAACCTCTGCCGGCTACGACCTGACCCGGTTGATGGTCGGTTCGGAAGGCACGTTGGGCCTGATCACCGAGTTGACGCTGCGCTTGCAAGGCATTCCCGAAGCGACCTCGGCCGCGACTTGCTCGTTCCCGACCGTCCGCGATGCCTGTGACGCCGTGATTGCGACCATTCAATATGGCCTGCCGGTGGCACGCATCGAACTGCTGGACGCCCTGCAGGTCAAAGCGGTGAACGCCTATTCGAAGCTGTCCCTGCCGGAGACGCCACTCCTTCTTTTGGAGTTTCATGGCACCGAGGGGGGCGTGACGGAACAGGCCGAAGTGTTCGGCGAAATTGCCGCCGACAATGGCGGAACGGGGTTCGTGTTCACCACGCGGGAAGAAGATCGGAACAAGCTCTGGCAAGCGCGCCATGACGCGTACTGGGCGTCGCTCCAACTGCGGCCTGGCGCCAAGGGCATTTCAACCGATGTCTGCGTGCCGGTGTCGCGCTTGGCGGATTGCGTCGGTGAAGCCCAGGACAAGGCGGCAGAAATGGGCATCATCGCCCCCGTCGTCGGCCATGTCGGGGATGGCAATTTCCACATGCTCTTGCTGATCGACATGTCCGACGCGAACGAAGTTGCCCGTGCCGACCGGTATGTCGGCTGGCTGAACAACGTGGCCATTGGCATGGGCGGGACGTGCACCGGCGAACATGGCATTGGCCAGGGCAAAGCGCCTTACCTGGAAAAAGAGTTGGGCACCCCGGCGGTGGACATGATGGCGACGATCAAGGCGGCGGTTGACCCGCTGAACATCATGAATCCCGGCAAGATCGTTCTGGACCGTGGTTCGGCCTGACTCGCACGGCGTGGTCTCGGCCCATGCCGAGCCACATCTGTCCGGGCGGACCGGCTGGCTGCGCGCGGCCGTTATGGGCGCCAATGACGGCATCCTGTCGACGGCCGCGTTGGTGATGGGGGTCGCGGCGGGGAGTTCCGACAAATCGACCATCGTCTTGGCCGGAGTTGCCGGGATGGCGGCGGGCGCCTTGAGCATGGCGGCGGGCGAGTATGTCTCCGTCTCCAGTCAGGCAGATGCCGAAAAGGCCGACGTGTCTCGGGAGCAGGAGGAATTGCTGCGAAACCCCGCAGGCGAACTGGCCGAACTGACCTCCATTTATGAAAGCCGCGGGCTGTCACCCGAACTGGCCGCCGAGGTGGCCGAAGCCTTGACCGAGAAAGATGCCCTTGGGGCCCATCTGCGGGACGAGATCGGACTGACCGACCTGTCCCCGCCGCGCCCGGTTCAGGCCGCTGTGGTGTCGGCACTGACCTTTGCAGCCGGCGCGGCTGTGCCCCTTGGTGTGGCGGCTGCCAGCCCTTTGGGGTGGGTCAGCCTGTTCGTGGCGCTTGCGACCCTACTGGCGCTTGGCAGTCTGGGGGCGCTCGGCGCGCGCGCGGGCGGCGCGCCACGGGTGCGGGCGGCCTTTCGGGTGATGGGATGGGGTATTTTGGCCATGGCCGCTACGTCGGCCATCGGCGCCTTGGTCGGGCAAAGCTTCTGAACTGGCGCTCAGGCTAGGAACACGCCCAAGACCACGCTCATCAACCCCAAGACAGACAGCAAAAGCGCCCCCATATTGATGCTCACGATGCGTTGCAGGCGGGCGCGAAGTTCGTCATCCGGCAGACCTGCGCGCTTGGCTGACACCGCCGCGAAGATGCAATATCCGAGGCCCAGAAGACCGGCCACCGCAAGCACCGTTCCGACAATCACCAACCATGTCATGTTACGCGCACCCTTTGCCCGGTCTGTCTCTCAGGTAGGACATCGAACGGGGTCCGGCAAGGCTTGCGGCGCGTCGGCTGCGCTTCTATAGCTGCGATCCTGCCTGACCACCGCCGCCAAAGGAGCCGCGCGCCATGGATGACACCCCTTCGCAGCCTGACAGCTACCGCGTGACCGCCGATGAACTGCGGCAGTTTATCGAACGGTTTGAACGGCTTGAAGCCGAGAAGCGGGACATTTTGGACCAGCAGAAAGAGGTGATGGCAGAGGCCAAATCGCGCGGATACGACACCAAGGTGATGCGCAAGGTGATCGCGTTGCGCAAGCGCGAGCCGGATGACATTGCCGAAGAAGAGGCGGTGTTGGAGATGTACAAGGAAGCGTTGGGAATGCGCTGATCCAACCGGCGCCGGATCGGACCCCCGATCATGGCGCCAGCAGCGTGACCCCGGGAATGCGCGCGATGGCGTCCATGTCCTGTTCATAGCTTTCGGACATCTGCTCGATCAGATCTTCGGTCCAGCCCGGCACATCCAGCGTTTCTTCGATCGCGTCGTCTTTGGCGTAACGATCCAGGAACGCCGACACGATGCGCCGGCGCTGCATCTCGGTCTCCGGCGGGTTCTCGGTCAGATAGCTTTGCATGCGCTGAAACCCGGTCGGGTCCATGATCGTTTCAACCAGATCGTCCATCCCGTCCAACGCGAAATCGCTGCTGACGCCAGCCATCTCCCGGAGCACTTCGCCCCACAGAAGCGGGGTGTCTTCGTTGCACCACACATAGACGGCGCTATCGGGCTGTGCCGCCCGCAGCCGGCGCAGCATTTCCGACCACGTCAGGGCATGCGGTTGCATGTTCTCGGTGAATTCCCGGAAATCGGTGAAGCGCGAGTTCCGGAACAGCGCCGGGATCAACGTCGCCGGATCCCGCATACCGATGAAAAACTCCACCTCTGCCTGCGGGAACAGGCCTCGCAACAGCGCGGTCTGCCGGTCGATCATGGGCCAGATCTGCGGGCCCTGCACGACAAGCCGGTTGATGCAGATGAACCGCGGATCCGACAGGATCAGCCGGTCAATGTCCATTTCGTCCACGATCGCGTCGAGCAGGGCTTCCTGGATTTCGTCGCTGGCTTCGCGGCCGACGAGTGCCCGAGACGTGTCGCGCACCACCGCCCGGTAACGGCTCGGCTGCGGAACGGAGATATGCTCTTTGGCCAAACGCGCACGGTTCTTCAGCAGGGACCCGATCATAAGATCCCCGTCGGTGCAGGGTGCACCGATGTGAAATACCACTTGCATATCGCCCGTCAGCCCAGTCCGTTCACGGTTTCCTGCGCAGACCGTATCGAACGCATTTCCCGCACGCAAACCCTAGCGCGTTCTTGCACCGGTGTTTTTCATCGCGTAGACGGACGCGCGTGCCCCTATAGCTCAGCTGGTAGAGCATCTGATTTGTAATCAGAGGGTCGGGAGTTCGAGTCTCTCTGGGGGCACCACCACTCAGGTCAGGATCGTTTGTCGGGCATGCGGTGCCAGCCGGTGCGCGTGGCGTTCTATCGGGCTTGCCCGAACTCCCCCGCTGTGCACACCATGAATGCATGGCCTATCGGACGATCATCGGCGGAACACAGTTTGCGTTCGCTTCGCTCAAAACGCTTCTGGCGAAGGCATCGCCCGAACGGTCGGGGGATATCCTGGCGGGACTCGCGGCCGATGGCCCATTGGAACGGCTGGCTGCGCAGCATTGCCTTGCGGATGTGCCTCTGTCCGATTTCGCGGACGATGTGTTGGAGGTCGATGGCGACGCGGTCACGGACCTGATCGCGGCGCAGCGCAGGCCCGATGCGCTGGCGCCGGTGTCCAGCTTGACGGTTGGTCAATTTCGCGACTGGCTGCTCGCCCCCGACACAAGTGGCGCGGCGATCGCTGATCTTGCCTGGGGGCTGACGCCCGAGATGGTCGCGGCCGTCAGCAAGATCATGCGGGCGCAGGATCTGATTGCGGTGTCCGCAAAGATCGAGATCGTGACCCGGTTCCGTTCAACCATTGGTCTCAAGGGGCGGGTGTCGACCCGCAACCAGCCGAACCATCCAACCGATGACAGCCGGGGGATTGCCCTGTCGGCGCTGGACGGTCTGCTGATGGGGGCAGGGGATGCGGTCATCGGCGTGAACCCCGCGACCGACAGTCTGCCGGATTATATCCGCATCTGTGAGGTGCTGGAGGTGATCCGGACACAGCTTGCCATTCCGACGCAGCATTGCTGCCTCGGTCATGTCAGCACGGCGCTGGCCGCGATGGAGCAAGCCGCACCCGTTGATCTGGTGTTTCAATCGGTCGCCGGATCCGAAAAGGCAAATGACGGGTTCGGGGTGACCCTTGCCATGTTGGACGAGGCCTATGAGGCGGTCGGCAAATTGGGGCGCGCACCGGAGGGGGCGAACCTCATGTATTTCGAGACCGGGCAAGGCGCGGCGTTATCTGCCGAGGCCCACCACGGGATGGACCAACAGACCATGGAGGTGCGGGCCTATGGCGTGGCGCGCCGCTACCGGCCTCTGCTGGTCAACACGGTCGTCGGGTTCATCGGGCCCGAGTATCTTGCCGACGGAAAGCAGATCATCCGCGCGGGGCTTGAAGACCTGTTTTGCGGCAAGATGATGGGCCTGCCGATGGGGGTGGACGTGTGTTACACCAATCACTCCTACGCGGATCAGGAGGATATGGATGTCCTGATGACAACGCTGGCCGCGGCGGGCGTGAATTTTCTGATCACGGTCCCGGGCGCGGATGACATCATGCTGAACTATCAGTCCCTGTCGTTTCATGACGCGATGTTCCTTCGAGAAACCCTTGGGAAACCGCCCGCGCCGGAGTTCGAGGCCTGGATGGCCGACACGGGTATCGGGCAGCCGGGCGTGGTTTTGCCGACGCTCGACACCGCCTTGGCGCAATTGAAGCTTCCAGCCGCATGAGCAGCCCTGACCACATATCGCGCACGGATCTTGCGGGTCTGACCCAGGCGCGTTTGACCCTCGGGCCGCGGGGCCGGGCCCTGGACACGGCGTCGTCTCTGCGGTTTGCACTGGATCACGCGCAGGCGCGTGAAGCCGTGCTGTCCGAACTTGACGTTCCGAGCTTGCAACAGGCGCTCGACGCCACGGGGCATACCAGTCGTGTTGTCACCAGCGCCGCGGGCGCGCGCGATATGTTCATCCGCCGCCCGGATCTCGGGCGCCTCCTGCCCGACGCAGACCGGGACGTGCTGCGTGACGCGGGACCGGTCGACGTGGCCCTTGTCCTTGGGGACGGGCTGTCGGCCATCGCGGTGGCGCTGAACGGTGTGGCGTTCATGGACGCACTGGCGCGGCGCTTGGTCGAGGGCGGATTGCGCGTCGGTCCGGTGGTGCTTGCGCGGCAAGCCCGTGTCGCCCTGGGGGACAAGATCGCCATGGCCCTTGGCGCGACAACGGTGGTCATGGCCTTGGGCGAGCGTCCTGGGCTTTCAGCCGCAGACAGTCTTGGCATCTATGTGACGCATCAGCCGTCTGCCAACACTCAAGACAGCGGACGCAATTGCATCTCGAATGTGCGAGAGGCCGGCACCAGCATCGCTGACGCGGTGCGCCAAACAGAAAACCTGATCCGCGCCATGCGCGAAACGGGCTTGAGCGGGGTTACGTTGAGCCAGAGCCTTGCCGCGACTGCAGTGCCTGCGGGCGCGCGTGATGCGCCCGGGATTGAAACAAAGCGCTAGCCCGCTCGCCCCAGAATATCGGCCGCCAGACGCGCCTTTTCCGCCGTGACCTGCTGGTCGCCGATTGGATCGGGCACCTGGTCCGGGCTGAAGAACCCTGTTTTAACAAGCGTGTCGAACAGGCGTTTCAGATCCAGAACAGCATTGGCCATAGGGTGCGAGCCTTCGATGACGAAATTCTCGGTCACCATATCGAAATCGACACATGGGTTTCCGGTCGTCTTGGTGATCTGATCCACAAAACCCAACGGGGCATCCCCCAACCTTCGGCGAATAAACCCGACATGGCCCTGCGGGTTGGCCAGCGCGATCAGATGGAACGCCGAGCCCTCCACCCCAAGAATATGGTCGGCGGCCCGGTAGCGCGCGATCTGGGTTTCGAGGTCATGCTCCTGCGGATGGAATATCTCGTAGCCGTTCCGACGGGCGCGGTCTTCAATGATGTCTTCGAACAGAACATGACCAGGAGTGTGGCGCATCTTTGTGCGCGATACATACAGGCGTTTCGGACCCTCCGGCGCGATCCCCACCCCAAACCGCGCCCGCATGAAGGCGCGAAACTCGGGGCAACCGGGGGCCATTTCGCCCGCACCGCACCCTTGCGGCGGGACGATAAGGCGTTCGAACCGCGTTGGCGTCGTCAAAACCTCCAGTTTTGGGAGGCCATCAATAAAGCCAAACACACCTGCGGTTTGCGCGAACTGCCGCTGCGCACGTGCGGAAGGCAGGACCTTTTTGGGCAGAAACACGATACCGTCAAACTGCGCGTCCACATGATCCAAGGCCCAAAGCCGGGCCAGTGTTTCCACAAGAAAATGGCCAAAACGCCCGTCGTGTTTTCCCCCAAAGAGCCACGTTCCCGCGCGCGTCTCGACCGATGGGTAAGACTCAGGATGCGGCGTCCGGTTCTGGAGGCGTGTTGGGCTGATATACAGGTTCGAGGCAGAGACCATGCTGCCATCTTGCCGAAGCACGCCGCCAAGTTTCGGTCTGCGGTTGGGGCGCTGATCGTCAAACGGAACGATCAACGCATCCGACAGATCCTCAATCTCCGAGGCAAGCGGCCGCTCTGGGTCAAACACGAAAGGGGTGGTCATGCTACGGCCGCCTCATGCGTCGGTTTTTCTCCGATCATTGATCCGTTTTGGTCTGCGCCTGGGCGGTCCACAAGCACGCGGTTCAGAAAACTCGCGGCGGATGCAGCTTGGCAACGCCTGAACAAACCGGCGGCGCGCCTGGGCCGTCCTGCCGCACCATGGCTTGACCTGTATCAAGTGCAACTTTTTCGGATGTGCCAAAATGCCCGCAGGATTTGGTTTTCAGGCCTGGGAGGCTTCCAATGAAGGATACGGCGACAGAGACCACGACCGACACGCAGGTGATCTTCTTCGATAATCTCCGCCGGGGCGACGTTGCCCTGGTTGGGGGCAAGAACTCGTCCCTGGGCGAGATGGTGCAAGAACTGGGGGAACTCGGGGTCACCGTGCCACCCGGATTCGCCACAACGTCGGATGCGTTCCGGCAATACATCGAGTTCAATGGCCTGAACGCCTTCATCGCCAAGTCCATGGCCGATTGGGAGGCGGGCAAGCAAACACTTGCTGAGACGGGATCGTCCGTCCGCGCGGCGATACGGGCTGGAGACTGGCCCGAGGACACCCGCGTCGCCATCGCCAAGGCCTACCGCGAGTTGTCGACGCGCGCGGGCATTGACAATCTGTCTGTGGCGGTTCGGTCCTCTGCAACCGCCGAGGATCTGCCGGATGCAAGTTTTGCCGGTCAGCAGGAAACCTACCTGAACATCGAAGGCGAAGACGCTCTGCTGGATGCGTGCCGCAATTGCTACGCGTCTCTCTTTACCGACCGGGCGATCAGTTATCGCAACGTGCAGGGGTTCGACCACAACCAGGTCGCGTTGAGCGTGGGCGTGCAGCAGATGGTGCGCTCCGACATCGGGGGCTCGGGCGTGATGTTCTCGATCGATACCGAAAGCGGCTTCGACAAGGTTGTCCTGATCAATGCGGCTTGGGGCTTGGGGGAAAATGTGGTCCAGGGCGCGGTGACGCCGGACGAGTTCCAGGTTTACAAGCCTTTCCTCGACAATGCGGCGCTGTCGCCCATCGTGGCCAAGTCGCTTGGCGCCAAGGAAATGAAGATGATCTATTCCAAGGCGGCGGGCGAGACGATCAAGAACGTGCCCACGTCCAAGAAGGAACAGGGCTCTTTCGTGTTGTCAGATGCCGAGGTCATCGCCTTGGCCCGCATGGCAAAGACAATTGAAACGCACTACGGCCTGCCGATGGACATGGAATGGGCGCGCGACGGCATCACGGGCGACCTGTTCATCGTTCAGGCCCGGCCCGAAACCGTGCAAAGCCGAATGGATGCCGGCAATCTCAAGGCCTACACCATTGGCGCCCATGGCGAGACTCTGGTCGAAGGGATATCGGTCGGCTCGGCCGTGACCACCGGCTCGGTCTGCCTGATCGAAAGTGTGAAAGACATCGACCAGTTTGTCGATGGCAGCATCCTTGTGACGGGCACCACCGATCCCGATTGGGTGCCGATCATGAAGCGCGCCAGTGCGATTGTCACCGATCACGGGGGCCGCACCAGCCACGCTGCGATCGTCAGCCGGGAACTGGGCGTTCCTGCGATCGTTGGCTGCGGCAACGCCACCCACATTCTGCATTCAGAGCAGGACATCACGGTCAGTTGCGCGGAAGGCGACACCGGCTTCGTGTATGCGGGCACGGCCGACTATTCGGTCGAGCAACTCGACCTCGACCACGTGCCGGACACGAACACGCGGATCATGCTGAACCTTGCGAACCCGCAAACCGCCGCGCGGTGGTGGAAGCTTCCCGCCGATGGCGTGGGGCTCGCCCGGATGGAATTCGTGGTGTCCAACGCCATCAAGGTGCATCCCGAGGCGCTTTTGCACTTCGATCAGATCAAGGATGACGCCGCGCGCGCCGAGATCGAAGCGCTGACGGCCGGATATGACGACAAGCCCCAGTATTTCATCGACCAACTGGCCATCGGGCTGAGCCGGATCGCGGCGGTGGCCTATCCGAACCCGATGATCCTGCGCATGTCGGATTTCAAAACCAACGAATATGCCGACCTGCTTGGCGGGCGTCAGTTTGAGCCACACGAGGAAAACCCGATGATTGGGTGGCGCGGGGCCTCGCGCTACTACGATGACGGGTATCGCGATGGGTTTGCCTTGGAATGTCAGGCGGTTGCCAAGCTTCGGGACGAGATGGGTTTTGACAACGTCACCATCATGATCCCGTTCTGCCGCACCCCGGAAGAGGCCGACCGCGTGCTTGAGGTCATGAAGGCCAACGGGCTTGAGCGCGGGAAGGGCGGGCTGCAGGTCTACGTGATGTGCGAGGTGCCCTCGAACGTGATCCTGGCCGAGGAGTTCTGCAAACGCTTCGACGGGTTCTCGATCGGCTCCAATGACCTCACGCAGCTGACGCTCGGCATTGACCGCGACAGTGACAAGCTGGCCGACCTGTTCGATGAGCGGCACCCGGCGGTGGTTTGGATGATCAGGTCGATCATCGAACGCGCCCATGCCCACGGATGCAAGGTCGGTCTGTGCGGCCAGGCGCCGTCGAACTATCCCGACTTTGCTGCGGTGCTTGTGGACGCGGGGATCGACACGATCTCGGTGACGCCGGACAGTTTCCTCGACGTGAAAAAGATCGTGGCTGCCGCCGAAAGTTGATTAACTTCGGCAGGACCAGAAGCGGGGCCCATCCGGGCCCTGTTTTTTGTTCGGCATTTTCTATTGAATGAGATTCCTTTGGGCGGCATATCTCGATCATGATCAACAAACTGGAAATGTTCATCGCGGTTGCCCAGGAAGAGCATTTTGGCCGCGCGGCCGACCGTTTGGGGATCACGCAGCCAACATTGTCGACCGGCATCAAACAACTGGAAGAGATGTTGGGTGTGCAATTGATCTTTCGGGGGTCGCGATATGGCGGGCTGACCCCGGAAGGACAGCGCGCCTTGGCCTGGGCGCGCCAGTTGGTCGGGGATGCCCGGACCTTCAAGGAAGAAATGCGCGTCAGCCGCCATGGCCTGTCCGGGGATCTGCGACTGGCCGTCATTCCAACCGCGTTGACTTGGGCCGCCAAGCTGAGTGCGCGCTTTGCCGACCGCCACCCGAACGTGCGCTTTACCATCCTGTCGCGCACCTCGGCCGAGATCCTGACCATGCTGGACAATCTCGAGATCGACGCCGGGATTTCCTACTTGGACAATGAACCGCTCGGGCGGGTGACAACTGCCCCGCTGTATACCGAGCAGTTTACCCTTGTGGCCCGTCGCGACCATCCGCTGGTGGCCAAGGCTCAGGTCACATGGGAAGATTTCGACGGGACGCGTCTGTGCCTTCTGACGCCCGATATGCAGAACCGGCGCATCCTCAATCAATGCTTCATGGAGGCGGGTATCGCGCCAGAGGCCACGGTCGAATCCAATTCAACGGTCGTCCTGGCCGCCCATGTGGGCGAGGGTGATTGGGTCACCATCCTGCCATCGGATATGGCGGCGTTTCTGGCAGATGGAAATGGCCTTGTCGTGCGCCCGATCACCGGACGGCACAAGGCGCACAGCGTTGGTCTGGTCGCCCCCTATCGTGAGCCGCACACGCCCGTTTTGGACGCGTTGCTGCAAGAAGCGCGCCGGGTGGCGGTCTAGGCCCCAAAAAAGGTCGGTTTTGGTGCGTCGCAGGTCGCAGTTTTTTCATGGATAATTTCTATCAATCAACGTTTTTACGTTATTGAATCGTCGATAATGGTTAGGCAAGTTGGCGGCACGACAATCGGAGCATGCCATGTCCGCCACAGCCGCCCCGCCCGCCGCCGATCCAGATCTTTCGGGTCTACCGGCCATTATCGAGGCACACGCGCATCTTGAAGGCGCGTTGCTGCCAATCCTGCACGCCATTCAGGCCGAGTACGGATTTGTACCCCAGGGCGCGCATGACCCGGTCGCGCGGGCGATGAACATCACCAAGGCGGAACTGCACGGTGTCATCAGTTTCTATCATGACTTCCGAAATGCACCCGCCGGGCGCCATGTGGTGAAGATCTGCCGCTCCGAAGCCTGCCAGGCGATGGGGGGCACCGCGATGTCCGAGAAGGTTCTGTCGCTGCTTGGTCTGGACTGGCACGGCACAACCCCGGACGGAAAGATCACGGTCGAGCCGGTGTATTGCCTTGGCCTGTGCGCGACGGCGCCGGCGGCCATGGTCGACGGGCAGGTCAAAGGGCGGGTCTCGGCAGAGGCCCTGGTGGCAGAGGTGACGTCATGAAGATTTATGTGCCGCGCGATGCGGCCGCCAAGGCCCTCGGGGCCGACGCTGTGGCGGCAGCCATCGCGGATGCGGCCGCGGCGCGCGGTCTGTCGGTGGACATCATCCGCAACGGCAGCCGCGGCATGCTGTGGCTGGAGCCGCTGGTCGAGGTGGACACCGGCGAAGGCCGTGTGGCCTACGGCTCTGTCCGCCCCGAGGATGCGGCGGCGTTGCTGAGCGACGATCTGGAAAGCCTGGGATCCGTCATGGACATCCCGTTTTTCGCGAAACAGAACCGCCTGACATTCGCGCGTTGTGGCGTGATCGACCCGGTGTCGGTCGACGATTACATGGCCCATGGTGGCCTGGTCGGGTTGCGGCGTGCGCTCGGCATGTCGTCCGAAGAAATCGTCGAGGAGGTTACGGCCTCGGGCCTGCGGGGCCGCGGCGGCGCTGGTTTCCCCACCGGGATCAAGTGGAACACGGTGCGTCAGGCCGAAGCGTCGCAGAAATACATCGTCTGTAACGCCGATGAAGGCGACAGCGGCACCTTTGCGGATCGCATGATCATGGAGGGCGACCCGTTCTGCCTGATCGAAGGCATGGCCATTGCCGGATTGGGCGTTGGGGCAACCAAGGGGTATGTCTATCTGCGCTCGGAATACCCGGACGCGATCGCGGTGATGGAGACGGCCGTTGCGGCCGCGCGCGACGCCCATATCCTCGGGGACAACATCCTTGGGTCGAGCCACAGCTTTGACATGGAAATCCGGGTCGGCGCGGGGGCGTATGTCTGCGGCGAGGAAACGTCGCTCCTGAACTCGCTTGAGGGCAAGCGTGGCGTGGTCCGTGCCAAACCCCCATTGCCCGCGCTTGAAGGGTTCCTCGCGCGGCCAACGGTTGTGAACAACGTGATTTCGCTCGCCACGGTGCCGGTGATCTTCGAGAAAGGGGCCGCGCATTACGCCAGCTTCGGACTGGGCCGCTCCAAAGGCACGATGCCGATCCAGATCGCAGGCAACGTGAAGCACGGCGGCTTGTTTGAGACCGCCTTCGGCATGCCGCTTGGCACGTTGGTCGAGGAGGTGGCGGGCGGAACCGCAACCGGTCGTCCGGTGAAGGCCGTCCAGGTTGGCGGGCCGCTTGGCGCCTACTTTGCCCCGGCCAAGTTCGACACGCCGTTCGCCTACGAAGAATTCGACGGGCAGGGCGGGTTGATCGGCCATGCCGGCGTCGTGGTCTTTGATGACGAGGCGGACATGCTTGGCTTGGCCCGCTTCGCCATGGAGTTTTGCGCGATTGAAAGCTGCGGGAAATGCACCCCGTGCCGGATCGGGGCCGTGCGCGGCGTGGAAACACTCGACCGGATCGGAGAAGGCGACGCGAGCGCCATCCCGCTTCTGGTCGATCTCTGTGAAACAATGAAAGACGGGTCGCTCTGTGCCCTGGGTGGGTTCACGCCCTTCCCGGTGATGAGCGCGCTGGAACAGTTCCCGGACGAGTTTTCGGGTGTGCGGGAGGCAGCGGAATGAAAGACTTCATTATCCCTTGGGACGACGATCGCGATATGGGCACCCCGGCCGCCGAGGGGGCGTCGGTCACCCTGACGGTGGATGGGTTCGCCGTGACCGTCCCGGAGGGCACGAGTGTCATGCGCGCCGCTGCGCTGGCAGGTCTGCAAATCCCGAAACTCTGCGCGACGGACAGCCTCGAGGCGTTCGGGTCCTGCCGCCTTTGCGTGGTCGAGATCGAAGGGCGTCGCGGCACACCGGCATCCTGCACCACGCCGGTGGCCGAAGGAATGGTTGTGCGCACCCAATCGGAGAAGGTGAAGAAGATCCGCAAGGGTGTGATGGAGCTATATATCTCCGACCACCCGTTGGATTGCCTGACCTGTGCCGCCAATGGCGACTGCGAGCTGCAGGATATGGCGGGGGCCGTCGGGCTGCGCGATGTGCGCTACGAAGCGCCGGAAAACGGGTCGCTGATCAATCACTTCGAGGCCCGCGGCGCGACCGGTCCAAACCCCGAATACATCCCGAAAGACACGTCCAACCCGTATTTCGACTACGACCTGTCGAAATGCATTGTGTGCAACCGCTGTGTTCGGGCGTGTGAAGAGGTGCAGGGCACCTTCGCCCTGACCATCGAGGGCCGTGGCTTTGACAGCCGCGTGTCCGCCGGCGGGGCGGGCGATGACTTCCTGTCGTCGGACTGTGTCAGCTGCGGCGCCTGCGTGCAGGCCTGCCCGACGGCCACGCTGCAGGAGAAATCGGTCATCGAACTGGGCACGCCCGAGCGTTCGGTGGTCACGACCTGCGCCTATTGCGGTGTCGGATGCTCGTTCAAGGCCGAACTGAACGGGGATGAACTGGTGCGCATGGTGCCGTACAAACACGGCCAGGCGAACCGCGGTCATTCCTGTGTGAAGGGGCGCTTTGCGTGGGGCTATGCCAATCATCAAGATCGTATCCTGAACCCGATGATCCGCGACAGCATAGATGAGCCATGGCGCGAGGTGTCTTGGGACGAGGCCATCGGCTTCGCCGCCCAAAAGATGCGCGGACTTCAGGACAAGTACGGGCGCAAATCCATTGGGGTGATCACCTCCAGCCGGTGCACCAACGAAGAGACCTACCTCGTCCAGAAGCTGGCGCGCGGTGTGTTCATGAACAACAATACCGACACCTGCGCCCGCGTGTGCCACTCGCCCACTGGCTACGGGCTTGGCCAGACGTATGGCACGAGCGCTGGCACGCAGAACTTCGACAGTGTCATGAAAACCGATGTCGCCGTGGTAATCGGGGCGAACCCGACCGACGGACATCCGGTGTTTGCCAGCCGGCTGAAAAAGCGGCTGCGCCAGGGCGCCAAGCTGATCGTGATCGACCCGCGGCGCATTGATCTTGTGAAGTCGGCCCACATTGAAGCCGCGCACCACCTTCCCTTGCGTCCGGGCACGAACGTGGCCGTGGTCACGGCATTGGCGCATGTGATCGTGGACGAGAAGCTCTATGACGAAACCTTCATCCGCGAACGCTGCGATTGGGAGGAGTTCCAGGAGTACATCGAGTTTGTCTCGGACGTGCGGCACAGCCCCGAGATGACCGAAATGCTGACCGGTGTTCCGGCAGAAGACCTGCGCGCCGCCGCGCGTCTTTATGCAACTGGAGGCAACGGCGCGATCTACTACGGGCTTGGCGTGACCGAGCACAGCCAGGGCTCGACCACCGTGATGGGGATCGCGAACCTTGCGATGCTGACGGGCAACATTGGTCGGGAAGGCGTCGGGGTGAACCCGTTGCGCGGTCAGAACAATGTGCAGGGCTCCTGCGATATGGGCAGCTTCCCGCATGAACTGCCCGGGTACCGCCACGTGAAAAACGAAGATGTCCGCGCGATCTTCGAAAACGCCTGGGGTGTCGAAATCGACCCCGAACCGGGTCTGCGTATCCCCAATATGCTGGATGCCGCGGTCGGCGGGTCGTTCAAGGGCCTGTATTGTCAGGGGGAAGACATCCTGCAGTCGGATCCGGACACCAAGCACGTCGCGGCCGGGTTGGCGGCCATGGAATGCGTGATCGTGCATGACCTGTTTCTGAATGAAACCGCGAACTACGCCCATGTCTTCTTGCCGGGGTCGACCTTCCTGGAGAAGGACGGAACCTTCACCAATGCCGAGCGGCGCATCAACCGTGTGCGCAAGGTGATGCAGCCCAAGCAAGGGTACGAGGATTGGGAGGTTACCCAACTTCTGGCCAAGGCGATGGGCGCCAAATGGAACTATACGCATCCAAGCCAGATCATGGAGGAAATCGCGGCCACGACCCCGGGGTTCGCCAATGTGGACTACGCCATGTTGGAGGAACGTGGCTCGGTCCAGTGGCCGTGCAACGACGCCGCGCCCGAAGGCTCGCCGATCATGCATGTCGACGGCTTCGTGCGTGGCAAGGGCCGGTTCATGATCACCGAATACGTGGCGACCGAAGAGCGAACCGGTCCTCGCTTCCCGCTTCTTCTGACCACGGGACGGATCCTCAGCCAGTACAATGTGGGGGCGCAGACCCGTCGCACGGCAAACGTGATCTGGCACGATCAGGATGTGTTGGAGATCCATCCGCATGACGCAGAGGTGCGCGGTATCACCGAAGGCGCGTGGGTGAAACTGGCCAGCCGCTCCGGCGAAACCAGTCTGCGCGCAACGCTAACGGATCGGGTCACGCCGGGCGTCGTCTACACCACGTTCCACCACCCCGATACGCAGGCCAACGTGATCACCACCGATCAGTCGGACTGGGCGACGAACTGTCCCGAATACAAGGTGACGGCGGTTCAGGTCGGGCTCTCGAACGGTCCGACGGATTGGCAAGAGGATTACTCGGCGCAAGCTGACAAATCCCGCCGCATTCTTCCGGCCGCGGAATGAAGTCCAGCCGGTCTATATCGGCGCAAAGCTTCGGGCCGGGGGGCGCGCAGGACATCGCGCGCTCTTTGCCGGAGGAGGTTCCGGTTGCGGTGACCTGCAACGGGTCGACGCAGGCCGTGATGATGGCAACGCCTGCGGATCTGGAGGACTTTGCCACGGGCTTTGCCTTCACCGAAGGGTTTGCAACGCCGGACCAGATCCATTCGATCGAGGTCCTGCCGCAAGAGCAGGGGGTCGAGGCGCGCCTTTGGATCGATGAGGCGCAAGCGGAACGTCTGGGGGATCGACGGCGCGCGATGATGGGCCCGGTCGGCTGTGGCCTGTGCGGCATCGACTCGTTGGAGCAAGCGGTGCGCGACTTGCCGCGTTTGCCGCGGGGCGGTGCCATCGCGATGGCCGATGCGGCCCGCGCGCCCGAGGAGTTGCGCGGTCACCAACCCCTCCACGATCTGACCCATGCGGTTCACGCGGCCGGGTTTTGGATGCCGGGCCAGGGGATTGTCGCGGCGCGCGAAGATGTCGGACGGCACAATGCGCTGGACAAACTGATCGGGGCGCTGCTGCGCGGTGGAACCGATCCGAGCACCGGCGCCATTGTGCTAACCAGCCGGGTGTCCATGGAGATGGTTCAGAAGACGGTTCTGGCCGGTTGCCCGATCCTCATCGCGGTTTCCGCGCCCACGACCCACGCGCTGGCCTCTGCCGAGGCCGCCGGACTGACCGTCGCCGCCTTCGCACGGGGCGAACGGCTGGAGGTCTTTAGCCACCCCCATCGTATTCTGACGGAGACAACCGATGTCGCCTGACAAACTGATCCGCATGGCCAACCAGATCGCCACCTTCTTTCAAAGCCAGCCCGGCACGGATCAGGCTGACCGTGTGGCGGCGCATTTGAAGGATTTTTGGGGCCCCGAGATGCGAACGGCGCTGAAGGACCATGCGGCCAAGGACGAAAGCGCGCTTGATGATCTGGTCAAGCGGGCCTTGCCGATGATCTGACGCCGTTGGGCGTTGATCGACCTAGAGGTCATCGCGATCCACCACCAGAACACCGTCCGCGACCGCATCGCTTGGATGGGTGATGATCAGGTCCCCTTCGACAAGGCCGGCACGGATTTCAGCCGTGCGTTCGCCGCGTTGGCCAAGTTCGATGATCCGTTCCTGGGCCCGTCCGTCCACCACAACGAAAATCGCCCAATCCTCACCGCGCCGGAAAATGGCACCAAGGGGCACCTGAAGGGTCGCGTCGGTGTCCCATTCGATGATCCGAAGGAAGACCGCAAAGCCGTGACCCAATGCGCGCCGATCCTCGGCGGGTGAAAGAATGTCGAACACGGCATCGACCCGTTGTTCCTCAATCCCGAGCGCCGAGATCCGTGTCTGGGCCGCCGGTTCGACATAGCGCAGAACCGCCTCGAGTGTTCCCTCTCCGCCCCACCGTTCGACCCGGGCGCGTGTGCCGGGCGTGATCCGCACGGCGTCCGATGACAAGACATCGGCGACGATTTCCAGATCCTGAGGGTTGCCAATGGTCAGAAGCGGCGCGCCGGCTTGCACGGGGTGTTCGCTGATGGTTGCGATCGACAACACGACCCCGTCGCTTGGGGCGACCAGATCAACACAGCAGGCCGCGGATGGATCGGCTTCCGCCGTGTCGAGCAGCCCGGCCTCGCTGCGTTCCAGCGTCCCTTCGGACATGGCAACGCGGGATTGTGCGGCGGCCAAACCCGCGTCGGCCAGGGCCAACGCCTGGGTCACCGTTTCAAGCTGCGTGACCGTGGACACGCCCCGTTCCACCAAGGTTTGCGTGCGATCGAACTGCAGCTGCGCAAAGGCGCGTTCCTCTTGCACCCGGGCCAGGTCGCTTCGCGCCACGTCCAGGGCCGCTGCCGCTTCGGCAACGGCGGCTTCGGCTTGGGCCCGGCTGCGCGCGTCGAGAAGGGCGGGCTGCCCAGGTTCGACGCGGGCAACGACGGTTTCGTTCGCCATGACAGCGTCGCCCACGGCGACCGGCGCCCGGAGCGCCGTGCCCGTGATCGGGGCGGCCACCTCGAACACGTCCCGGATGCGGGTTTGACCGTCCGCATCAATCGTGACCTGCATCGGCGCCATCGCCACCGTAACCATATCCACGGCAACCGGCGTTTCGCGCACCGCGACATAGGCGAGGCCCCCCAGGATGACGATGCCCGCCGCGCTCAATCCGATTGTGCGTGTCGTCAGCATTTTGCGTTACTCCCGTGTTTTCATGACAGCGACCAAATCCATCGTGTCGATCCGGCGCCGGACAAGCAGGACGGCGACCAGACTTGTGATCAGCACGACGAGGCTGGCGGTTGCGTAGGTGGCCGGATCGGCGGTGAAAGGGATCGCGTAAAGATCGGACGTGAATGAATTGGACATGGCCCGTGAGATCCACGCGCCAAGCACCCACCCAACCGGTTGTGCCAGAAGCGCAAGCAGCATCGTCTCGCCGATCAGGACGCCCGACACCTCGGCCCGCGAGAATCCGAGGATGCGCAAACTGGCCAATTCGCGTGCACGTTCAGACAGTTGGATGCGCGCACCGTTATAGGCGACCCCGATCGTGATCAGGATGGCAATCGCCGCATAGACGCCGTTGATGACCACAATGTTCTGGTTGATCGTCTCCTGGAACGAGACGCGGTTGTCCGTCATCAGGATCAGCCCGGAGAGCGAGGGCGTTTCCTTCAAGGCGGCGTGCAGATCGGGCAATCGCGTCGGATCGATCAGAACATTCGCCACCGACACCTGAGGGCTGCGCCGGAACGTGGCATCCAGAAAGGCCATATCGGCATAGGCGCCAAGGCCGAGATACTGCTCGATCAGGCTGGTGACCGTCAGGTCATGGGTTTCGCGGCGACCGGTCAGGAACTCAACGCTGACGCTGTCGCCAATCTGCAGCTCCAACTGATCGGCCAGGCGTTCAGACAGCATGATCCCGCCCGGCGGCGCCGTGGCGACCGCGCCGTTCGCGTCAATCACGCGGCTGAGCGTGGCATCCGGCGGGCGCGCTTCCAGGGACACCTGCTTTTCATGCGGCCCGTTGCGTAGGGTCACGGCGTGGAATTGTTGCGCCTCGACCTGAAGGACGCCGGGCAATCGTGCCACGTCCTCCAGCGCGCTTAGCGGCAGGTCACGGGTGAACAGGATCATCGCGTGCTGGCGATAGGTCTGAAAGAACGCCAGGTCGATGATGCGGTCAAGCGACGTGGCCATGAACCCCGACGATATGACCGACGCCGTGGCCGCGCCCAACCCCAGGGCGGTCAGGGTCGAGCGCACAGGCCACCGGATAACACTGCGGATCACCATGATGGTAGTTTGCCGCAACCGCAGGAGGGACATGCCGGTGTCGAACAGCGTGTGCCGGAACTGCGGTGGGGCCGGGGGCTGCATGGCAATCGCGGGGGCAAGTCGGGCGGCGGCCAGGGCCGCCCGGACCGCGCCGATCATCGTGGTCAGCAGGGCCGCCAGACCCGACATGGCGTAGACCCAGGCCGGCACACGGAACAGCAGGTAGGGAAAGTCGAAGAACTGTGCATATTGCCAGGCCATGGCCCGCGCCAAAAGCGTGCCCAAACCCCACCCGATCCCGATGCCGACAACGGCGATCAAGGCCGCCAACAAAAGATAGTGCAGGCACACCTCGAAATCGGAGTATCCCAAGGCTTTCAGCAGCCCGATCTCCGACCGATCCAAGGCCACGATCCGGCTCATCACCATGCCCACCAGGAAGGCCGATACGGCAAAGAAGATGGGGGGAATGACAACCGCCATGGACCGCAACTGGTCGATCTCGGCCGTGACGAAGGCGTCGGAGGGCTGCCGATCCCGCCCATAGGCGCCGAGGCCGCCGTAGGGCGCGAGCAGGTGGTCGACCTGATCGAAGACGTCCTCGGCCACCGCGTCCGCGGACAATCGCAAGGCCAAGGTGTTGAAGGCGCCCACCATGTCAAAGGAGGCAGCGACCGAGGCTTCGGTCATCCACAGGATGCCGTAGCCCGCGTTGTCGGGCATCAAGGCGCCGGGACCGATGGTGTAGATGAATTCCGGGCTAAGCGCGGTTCCGGTGATCACGAGGTCCCGTTGTTGGCCGTTCAGCGTGGCGCGGAACCGATCTCCGATTCCGAAGCCATTGGCCTCGGCAAAGGCCGCGTTGACCATGACGTCATCGGTGCCGGCGGGTGGCGTGCCGGATTGCAGGATCGGGACGTTTAGGGCCGGGTCGTCATCGGCCGGCCAACTCAAGATACGCGCGGTCGCCAGTTCGACCCGATCCTCGATGTCCAGGATCGCGAACCCGGCCACGCGGGCCTCGGCCGCAACGACGCCGGGGATGGCGCGAAGATCAGGCAAAAGCGTTCTGGGCGCGCGGGTGGCGTCGGCAAAGGCATCGGCAAACCGGTTGCGTTCGTAATAGGCGCTGCGGGTGTCGGTCAGCGCGGTGAACATGCCGAAGGCCGTCAGCAGAATGGCGACGCCACAGGCCAGCACCATGGCGATTGCGAGCCCCTGCAACCAGAGCCGTCCGAAATCCCGCATCAGTTTGATATCGAGCGCTTGCATCGGGCTACCAACTGATTTCGTGCGGGGCGATCCGCGTGTCATTTTCGATCACGTCGGAAATCTTGCCGTCGGCGAACCGGATCACCCGATGCGCCATGGCCTGGATGCCGGCGTTGTGGGTGATGACCACGGTCGAGGTGCCAAGGCTCTGGTTGATGGTGTTCAGCACCTCAAGGACCTGCACCCCTGTCTGACTGTCGAGCGCGCCGGTTGGCTCATCACAGAGCAAGACATCGGGGCGTTTGGCGATGGCACGCGCAATGGCGACGCGCTGCTGTTCGCCGCCGGACAACTCGGCCGGGAAATGGTCGAGCCGGTGTCCAAGCCCAACCATCTCAAGGGCCTCTGCGGGTTTCATCGGATTGGGGGAGACATCGGTGACCAGTTGCACATTCTCCCGTGCACTCAGCGACGGAACCAGATTGTAAAACTGGAAGACGAACCCGACATGGTCGCGGCGGTAGCGCGTCAATGCGCGATCGCCCAACTCGGTCAACTCAAGGTCCCGAAACCAAACGCGACCCGTGGTGGCATGATCCAGCCCGCCCAGGATGTTGAGCAGGGTCGATTTCCCGGATCCCGAGGCACCAAGCAGGACCGCCAACTCGCCCGAGAACAGCTCGAGGTCGACGCCCGCCAGCGCATGCACCTGTACATCACCCGTATCATAGATTTTGGTCAGATTCCGGGTTCTGAAGACCTTCTGAACCATTTCGTTCACCTCCAATTGCAGAAGTGAACGATTCTTGCCGCGCGGGACTTGATCTGGCTCAATCCTCGCGCAGGGGGCGCCGGTTTTGCTTGTCGTCTGGTCCGCGCGGGGGGTAACACTTGGCACGGGTTCCAACTGTCGAACCCTAGTCTCAAAATATGGAACCAACCATGTCTGACACCCGTGCCAATCGCCGCTACCGCAGCCAGGAATGGTTCGACAACCCGAATAACCCCGGGATGACAGCGCTGTATCTCGAGCGCTACCAGAACCAGGCGTTCACCCAAGGCGAGTTGCAGGCCGAAAAGCCGATCATCGGGATCGCGCAGACGGGCAGTGATCTGGTGCCGTGCAACAAGATCCACGTGTTCCTCATGGACCGGATTCAGGCGGGCATCCGGGATGCAGGTGGGATTCCGATGGAGTTTCCGGTGCACCCCATTCAGGAGACGGGAAAACGCCCCACGGCGGCCTTGGATCGGAACCTGCAATACCTGAGCTTGGTTGAGGTGCTGCACGGCTACCCGATTGACGGGGTCGTTCTGACCACGGGCTGTGACAAGACAACGCCGGCCATGCTGATGGGCGCGGTCACGGTCGACCTTCCCGCCATCGCCCTGAACGGCGGCCCGATGCTGGATGGCTGGTACAAGGGCAAGCGCGCCGGGTCTGGCACGACGATCTGGGAAGGGCGGCGTCTTCTGGCAAAAGGCGAGATCGACTACGACGAGTTCATGGAGCTTGCCTGCGCGTCGTCCCCGTCGCTTGGCCACTGCAACACGATGGGCACAGCCAGCACGATGAATGCTCTGGCCGAAGCCTTGGGGATGACTTTGCCGGGCGCCGCCGCCATTCCGGCCCCGTTCCGGGAGCGGATGGAGATGGCATACCTGACCGGCCGCCGCATCGTTGAAATGGTCGAGGCCGATCTCAAGCCCTCGGATATTCTGAGCCGGGCCTCGTTCCTGAATGCGATCAAGGTCAACACGGCCATCGGGGGCTCGACCAATGCGCCGCCGCATCTTCAGGCGATCGCGCGCCATGCCGGGATTGAGCTGGATGTCTCCGATTGGCAAACCCATGGGCACGATCTGCCGTTGCTGGTGAACATGCAGCCGGCCGGCGCGTATCTGGGCGAAAGTTTCTTCCGGGCGGGCGGCGTGCCGGCGGTGATGGGCGAGATGCTGGAGGCCGGGCATTTGGACGGGTCGGTCATGACCGCAAAAGGCGAGATTCTTGAGGCCGCTTTGGGTGGTGCGCGGTCACGCGATCAGGATGTGATCCGGCCTGTCGAGAACCCCATGCGCGCCGAGGCCGGGTTTCTTGTGTTGTCGGGCAACCTGTTCGACAGCGCATTGATGAAGACCAGCGTCATTTCCGATGATTTCCGGGCGCGCTTTTTGAAGGATGGTGTCTTCGAGGGCAGGGCCGTCGTGTTCGAAGGCCCCGAGGACTACCATGATCGCATCAACGATCCCGCGCTTGGCATCGACGACCGCACGGTCCTGTTTATCCGCAATGTGGGCTGTGTCGGCTATCCCGGCTCGGCCGAAGTCGTGAACATGCAACCGCCCGATGCGCTGATCAAGGACGGCATCTCTCACCTGCCAACGGTCGGGGATGGTCGCCAATCCGGCACATCTGAAAGCCCTTCGATCCTCAACGCCTCGCCCGAGGCAATGGTCGGCGGGGGGCTTGCGCTGATCCAAACGGGTGATCCGGTGCGTCTTGATCTCAACGCCGGGACATTGGATGCGATGGTGCCGGACGCCGAGTGGGCCGCGCGTCGCGCCGCTTGGACCCCGCCCGAGATTGTCAGCCAAACGCCGTGGCAGGCGCTGTATCGCCAAACGGTCGGCCAATTGGCGCAAGGCGGCTGCCTGGAACTGGCCACGGCTTTTCAGCGGATCGCAAAGGACCTGCCGCGCGACAACCACTGACGCCAGAAGGAGACGCCCATGCCCCACGCCATTTCGTGCCACTGCGGCGCGGTCCGGATCGAGATGGCGCGGCCGATCCGCCAGCTGACGCAGTGCAATTGTTCGATCTGTCGACGCTATGGGGCGCTCTGGGCGTATCAGCAGCGCAAGGCCATCACGATCACCAAGGGCGCCGAGGCCCTTGTCGGCTACGCATGGGGCAAGGGCACGCTGACCTTCTACCACTGCGCGACCTGTGGCTGTCTCACCCACTATGACCATACCGAGGCCCGCCAAGACGGCTCGGACATGAGTGCGGTCAACATGCGCAACGCCGACGATCCGGCGCGCATTGCAGGGCTTCCCATTCGCCTGTTGGATGGGGCCGGGACGTGGACGGTAATTGGTCGGAATGTCGCTCCGCACCTGTTGATGTCGCCGGGCGCGGCGGGCGAATGAAAAAGGGCGCGCCCAACCGGCACGCCCCAGATCTTGTCTTATCGACTGGGTTCAGACCAGCGAGATGTTGACCGCGCTTTCGCGCCCGTCACGACCTTTTTCGAGGTCATAGGTGACCTTTTGATTGTCGGCGAGGCCGGTCAGGCCCGAGCGTTCGACGCCCGAAATATGCACGAACACGTCGCGTCCGCCTTCTTCGGGGGCGATGAAGCCGTAGCCTTTGGTGGTGTTGAACCATTTCACGGTGCCATTGGCCATTTCCGTGGTCTCCTTGGTTTTCGCTGCCCGCATCGTGCGGCAACCTGGCGGCGTTCATGCTAGATCGAGAGCATTCTGGCCGGAAAACCGAAAACAGATAGGTCGATAGAGATAACGTAGCGCGGCCCCCATTTCATGGATCGTCGACACGGTAAAGGGGAAAGGCGTGGCGTTCCTCAAATCTTGGTCTATCCTTTTGATTTGATAGGGGGAGCCAACGATGAAACTGACGCTGCATCACATCAATCTGGTGACCGAGGATGTCGAGCGCGCGAACGCGTTTTACCGCGATGTTCTTGGCTTGGCCCGCCCGGGGCACGGGCTGCCGAAGCTGGAAAAGACAAAAGGCTATGCCGGTGATGTCGCCTTTCTCAGCGACGGCGCCATCCAAACCCATCTGGCGCAAAAGGACATCCATGCCGGGTTTCGCGCGGGCCAGACCGTCAATCCGGTCAGCCATGGCCATATCGCCTATCGGTGCGACGACTTCGCGGCGTTCAAGGCGCATCTGGAGGCACACGGCCTTCCGTATTCCGATTGGGGCGAGCAGGCCGTGCAGGGGTGGCAGCAGATCTTTTTCTACGACCCCGACGGCTATGTGATCGAAGTGCACCAAGTCGAGCCCGGTGCGGAAACCTGACCCACATCAAGGTGCCGTCATGGTTTTCGACTAGCGTGCAGGCGGACCTTTCAGCGCGAGACCAGGAAATACCATGACCGTTCTGACAAGCACACCCTATGCCGATCTTGAGATCGGGCAGGAGGCGCATGTGACACGGCTGTGTCGGGCCGAGGATTTCTATGTCTTCGCCCATGCCAGCGGCAACCTGAACCCGATGCACCTGCCCGAGGAAGACGGGGATGGCGACGGCGTAAACGAAGCCGTGGCGCCGTCGGCCTGGGTGGCGGCGCTCATTTCGGGGGTGTTGGGAAATCATCTTCCTGGGCCGGGCACCCTTTACCTTAGCCAGGATCTGACCTTTGTGGGCCGGGCGCATGCGGGCGACACGTTGCAGGTTTCGGTCCAGGTCACCCAAAAACTGGCCGACGGCGTGGTGGAACTGGCGACCCGGGTCAGCGGCCCGCAGGGTGACGTGGCCCAAGGGCTGGCCCGGGTCCGCGCACCCGATCACGCGCGCAGTTTCGACGGGGTCGAGGTGCCGGGGCTGACCGTCCAGCGGCACGTGCATTTCGACGCACTGCTCAGCCGCGCAGAAGACCTGGCGCCGCTGCCGACGGTGGTGGTGTGCCCCGAGTCGCCCGATGCGGTGATGGGGGCGGTCCTTGGTCGGGATCACACGCTGATTGATCCGATCTTCGTGGGCGCGCGCGAGAAGATCGTGGCAGCGGCCGAAGCGGCCAACGCCGACATTGCGGGTATCGAGATCGTTCACATTCCCGATCACCGCGCCGCGGCCTTGCGTTCGGTGGCTCTGATCCACGAGGGACGCGCACGCGCCTTGATGAAGGGGCACCTGCACACCGATCAGTTGCTGCATGCCATCTTGAAAAAAGAGGGCGGCCTGCGGCGCAATCGCCGTCTCAGCCATGTGTTCATCATGGATGTGCCGGGGCGCGACCGGCTTCTGTTCGTGACAGACGCAGCCATCAACATTGCGCCGGATCTCGATTGCAAGGTGTCCATCACGCAAAACGCGATTGATCTGGCGTTGGCCTTGGGCATCGAAACACCCCGGGTCGGGATCCTGTCGGCGGTGGAAACCGTCACGCCCTCCATCCCCTCGACGCTGGATGCAGCTGTTCTGGCAAAGATGGCCGACCGGGGACAGATCACCGGTGGATTGGTGGATGGCCCGCTGGCCATGGACAATGCGGTCGATCCAGGGGCAGCGCGCACCAAGGGGCTGACGGGAAGTGTGGCCGGGCGGGCGGATGTCTTGGTCGCGCCAAACCTCGAAGCGGGCAACATGATCGCGAAAGAACTGACCTTCCTGGCACATGCCGAAGCGGCGGGTGTTGTGATGGGGGCGCAGGTACCGGTCATTCTGACCAGCCGGGCGGATGATGACAAAGCTCGTCTTGCCTCCTGCGCTGTTGCAGCCCTTTACGCCGAAAGCTTGCGCGGATGAGCCTGATCTTGACGCTGAACGCGGGCTCCAGTTCGATCAAGTTTGGACTGTATTCCGACGATCCGGAACCACGGGAAGTGGCGCGCGGCCAAGTGGATGCCTTGGGGCCGGACGCGCGGCTTCGGCTGCATCACAATGGGTCTGACAGCAGCCGCACTCTCGGCCCGACCGACCACGCAGCCGGGGTGCAGGTCATCATGAAGGCCGTCGCACAAACCTCGGAAAATGCAACTATTTCAGGCGTTGGGCATCGTGTTGTTCATGGTGGTCCGGATATCGACGGACCGCGCGTGATTGACGAGGGGTTGATTGACGCATTGTCCAAGCTCAGCCCCCTTGCGCCATTGCATCAGCCCCATAACCTCGCGGCCATCGACGCCGCGCGCAGGGCGTTTCCCAAGGCGCGGCACGTCGCTTGTTTCGACACCGCGTTTCACCGCGGGCACCCTTGGGTGAATGATACATTCGCGTTGCCGCGATCGTATTATGCCAAGGGTGTAAGGCGGTATGGGTTTCACGGCCTCAGCTACGACTACATCACCTCGAAGCTGAAAGTAGACTTCAAGGACATCTTCCAAGGCGCTGTTATTGTGGCGCATTTGGGGAATGGGGCGTCGCTCTGTGCGATTCAGAACGGTGCATCCATTGGGTCGACGATGGGCTTTTCGGCGCTGGATGGTATGCCGATGGGCACCCGTTCGGGTCAGCTGGATCCCGGGGTCATTTTGTTTCTGCTGGACGAAGGCCTGTCGAAGGAAGAGATCACCCGCCTTCTGTATAAAGACAGCGGGCTCAAAGGGTTGTCCGGCATTTCTCATGATATGCGTGATCTTCTGGGTTCAGACGACCCGGCCGCGGCACAAGCGATTGAGTACTATGTCTTCCGGCTTGGGCGTGAAATTGGCGCAATGGCGGCCGTCCTGGGCGGCATAGACGCATTGGTCTTTACCGGCGGCATCGGAGAGAACGCAGCCCCCATCCGCGCCCGGGCCGTTGAGCGTCTCGGGTTCCTTGGCTTGGCGGTGGATCCAGAGAAGAACGCCGCGAACGCGACCCAGATCGCCCAAGGTCCCGTTCCGATCCTTGTTCTGCCCACCGATGAAGAGCGCGTGATTGCCCGCGCGACGGCGGCGGCGTTGACGCAACCAGACGCTTGACCTTCCGCCGTCGAATTGCACATCAGGCGCTATGCGTATTTTGCTTCTCTTGATCCTTGGTGTGGCCCTCGTGGTGGTCGGTGCAGCCTTTTACTTCCGCTCGGTGTCCATGCCGCCGGCGGACTGGCATATCGATCCAAGCACGGCCACGCCCCCCACGACGCCCAACTATGCCTTGCGGGTTGGGTCCGACGCGCCGGTTGTCGTAGCGTCTCCGGCTGACACGGCGGCGGCGTTGGATGCCATCGCGCGGGCCGAGGGTGCATTGCGGATTGCGGGCGATCTTGGGGATGGGTTTGCGACCTACGTCCAGCGCACCCGCCTGATGGGGTACCCCGACGCGATCAGTATTCGATTGAGTGCGGAGGGCGATGGCACGCGCATCGACATCTTTTCACGGTCCCGGTTTGGCCATTCCGATTGGGGGGTGAACAGGGCGCGCGTGGCCCGTTGGATTGCGGCGGTCGCCCCGTAAGCGGGCTTGACCGCACCCGGTGCACCCGTCACACCAACGCCCATGTTGCCGCAAGACCGCCTTCGCCAGATCACGGACCGGTTCGAGTTTCTCGAAGCGCAACTGAACGCGGGCCCGGACGCCGACAAGATCGCGGAAATCAGCCGCGAATACGCCGAGCTCAAGCCGGTGGTCGAACAGATTGCCGGGTATCAACAACTCCTCGCGGATTTGTCCGAGGCCGAGGCGATGATGGACGACCCCGAATTGCGGGAACTGGCCGAAGATGAGGTGCCGCGCATCAAGGCGGCATTGCCCGAGGCGGAACACGCGTTGCAGCTTGCGCTCTTGCCACGGGATGCGGCCGATGCGAAGCCCGCGATGATCGAAATCCGGCCCGGAACCGGGGGCGATGAGGCCGCTTTGTTCGCCGGGGACCTGTTGCGCATGTACGAACGCTATGCCGAAGCCCGGGGCTGGCGCCTGGAGGTCATCGACCTTCAACAGACCGAGCTTGGCGGCATCAAGGAGGTGACCGCCCGCATCGAAGGCGACAGCGTGTTTGCCCGGATGAAGTTCGAATCCGGCGTGCACCGGGTGCAGCGCGTGCCCGAAACCGAAAGCGGGGGGCGCATCCACACCTCTGCCGCGACGGTTGCCGTTCTGCCCGAAGCCGAAGCGGTGGATATTGATATCCCTGCCACGGACATTCGCATTGACACGATGCGCGCCAGCGGGGCGGGCGGACAGCACGTGAACACCACCGACAGTGCCGTTCGCATCACCCATTTGCCGACCGGCGTGGTCGTCACGTCGTCCGAGAAGTCGCAGCATCGCAACCGCGAGATCGCAATGAGCGTTCTGCGCGCACGGCTCTACGATCTGGAACGCCAGCGGGCCGATGACGAGCGGGCCGCCGACCGAAAAGCACAAGTCGGGTCTGGCGACCGGTCCGAACGGATCAGGACCTATAACTTCCCCCAAGGGCGCATGACCGACCACCGGATCAACCTGACGCTCTACAAGCTGGACCAGATCTTGCAGGGGGATCTGGACGAAACCATTGACGCGCTGATTGCCGAAGATCAGGCGCGCAAATTGGCGGATATGGACGCGTGACGGACACGGTCCAGCGTGCCCTGACCCAAGGGCGCGCCTTGCTGGTTGAGGCGGGCATCCCCACACCCGATCTGGACGCGCGTTGGTTGATGGCGGCGATCCTTGGCATGCCACCTGATCGCGTCATCCTGCATCTTCCCGATCCGTTGGACGACGCACAGGCCTTTGCCTTTCGCAACGCCCTGCTGGCGCGTGTCGAAGGTCGACCATTGAGTCACATCCTGGGCGGGCGGTGGTTTTACGGGCGTTGGTTCCGGGTGACGGCAGACGTGCTTGATCCGCGCCCGGATACCGAAACGCTGGTTGACCTGGCCCTGAGCGCGCCGTTCGAGCGTGTTCTGGACCTTGGGACTGGCAGTGGCTGCATCCTGCTCAGTCTTCTGGCCGAAAGCGGGACCAGCACGGGGCTAGGGGTCGACGTGTCGGACGCGGCGCTGGAGGTGGCGAGCGAGAACCAGATTGCCCTGGATTTGCAGGCGCGCGCCGAACTGATCCAGTCCGATTGGTATTCGGCAGTGGAAGGGCGCTTTGACCTGATCGTGTCAAACCCCCCCTACATCAGTGAGGCTGCCTATGCCGATCTGGATCGGGGTGTTCGGGATTATGAGCCCCGATTGGCCCTCACGCCGGGGGGCGATGGATTGGCGCCTTACCGGGTGATCGCCGCCGACGCCGCACGCTTTCTCACCCCATCGGGGCGCCTTTTGGTCGAGATCGGCTTTGACCAGGGGCAGGCCGTAGCGGCGATTTTCGCCGCGTCCGGGCTTGAAGATGTCCGGGTGCATCCCGACATCAACAACAAGGACCGGGTGGTGTCGGCCAGCGCCCCGGCGGCGAATTGAGCCTCAAACGCGCCACATCGCACCAAAATCCGCGCATTTAGCATGAAATCAGCCTTGCAAGGGCGAGATCATCATGTTTACCACTATAGGTGTGACGCAGCTGCTCTGGCCGAGCGCGCGACACATCTAGCCAAACACTCCTTGCTCACCTTATCGGGCTTGGCAGAACTGCTTGACGGGATGCGACCCGTCGTTGTGAACAACCAGCACAACTGGAACCAAAAACCAAAATGAGATCATCGAAAAACCGTTCGCGGTCCAAGGGGAACCGCAACCGCTCTGTCGGGAATGTGGTCAACCGCGTCTTCGACAGCTCCGGCCCCGAGGGAAAGGTGCGCGGCACCCCGCAGCAGATTATCGACAAGTATAATCAGCTGACCCGCGATGCGCAGTTGAGCAATGACCGAGTGGCTGCCGAGAACTTTCAGCAGCATGCCGAACATTACTTGCGTCTCCTGAGTGAAGCGCAGCGGGAACAAGTAGCCCGGCGCGAGCAGCAGCAGCAACAGCAGCAGCAAAACAACCAAAACCGCAACAAGCCGCAGCAACAGGACGCGGAGCAATCGGGTTAGACGGCTGCACAGCCGCAGGCCGATCCAGCGCCCGAGGCAAGTGGCGAAAAGCCCTTCGATGCCGTCATGGACGGCGGGTCTGGGGATGCGGGCCTGGTTGAAACCGCTGAAACGGCTCAGAAACCCAAGCGCAACCGCTCGCGCAGCCGTCGCAAACCCGAGGGCGAGCAGCAAGCCGAAACCGCGTCCGACGCGGCCCCGGCCGCGCCGACCGATGGCGACGACGGGCCCGGCTCGTCCCCGCAGGAAGCGGCGGAGTAAGCTTCAGAATTGGCGGGCGAGGGCGCAAAAGCCCTCGATCGACACCTGTTCTGCCCGGTCCGTCGGTTTCAACCCGGCGGCCACGATCCGATCTTCGATATCAGGCGCAAGGCCCTTGAGGGCCGCGCGCAGCATCTTGCGGCGCTGATTGAAGGCCTTGGCGACGACACGGCTCAGCACGGCGGGGTCGGCTTCATAGCGCGGGGCGGGCAGGGCCGTTAGGTGCACCACGGCCGAGCGGACCTTCGGCGGCGGCGTGAAGGCCTCGGGCGGCAAGCTCATGACAATCCGGGCGTCCGCACGCCACTGGGCCAGAACCGCCAGACGTCCGTAGGCTTTTGAACCGGGCTGCGCGACGATCCGTTCGGCCACTTCGCGCTGGAACATCAAGGTCAGGCTATCCCAGGCGGGTGGCCATGCCGGCGGGGTCAACCACCGCACCAACAGCTCTGTGCCGACGTTGTAGGGAAGGTTTGCCACGATCTTGATGGGCGCCGTGAGGTGCGCTTGCCACTCCACCTCCAACGCGTCTTCGTTCAGAACCTCCAATCGGCCGGGATACACCTCGGCAATCTCGGCCAAAGCGGGCAGACAGCGCGCGTCCTTTTCAACAGCGACCACGCGGCGTGCGCCTTCGGCCAGTAACCCGCGGGTCAACCCGCCCGGACCCGGTCCAATTTCCAGGACATCGGAACCCGACAGATCACCTGCCATCCGCGCGATCTTGGCGGTGAGGTTCAGATCCAGCAGGAAGTTCTGCCCAAGCGCTTTTCGGGCGCTCAATCCGTGGGTCGCGATGACCTCGCGCAAGGGGGGCAGGGTGTCGATGGCGCTCATGGGGGACCCTTGCCAGCAAGCGCGGACCCATTGCAAGCCTGCATCGTCCGTCATTGCCCGCCATATGGCGCGGTGTTGGACGAGAGGGCGGGACCCACCCATGGGGCATCCGCTTGGCAGCCCGTCGCCCCGCACCTATCTTAGCCGAGAGCCTTCCGTGGCGCGCCCGGACGCGCCCGCAGCCCCGTTGGAGACCGATCCTGCCCCTCAGATAAGTCGATATCTTCCCGTCATCGCCCTTGTTGGATAGTGATGCGCGTGGCCATAACCCGGCGGCTGATCTGATGTCCGTCCGCTATTTCCAGGCGGCGCCGGATGAGATGCCCGAGGAAGTCTTCGCCGAGCACCATGTGCTGCTGAACCTTCAGTCCAAACCGCATCGGGTGAAGAACTGGCGCGATGGCGCGCTGCGGGATTTCACCTTCCAGAAGGACGACATCATCGTCACACCGGCCGGTACACGCTCGGGGTGGCAGTGGTTCGACACGTCAGACGTCATCGTCATCACGCTGGACCCCGACAAGGTGCAGCGGTTTGCACAATCGGAACTGGGGCTGCTTCTGGACGTTCACCAATTGCAGGATCTACCCCTGTTTTCGGACCCGGACCTGTGCGCGGCCGGTGTGATGTTGCGCGACAGCCTGCAGGACGAAGGCCTGTCTTCGGTCGTCATGTTTGAGGCGCTCAGCCGGGTCTTTCTTGTGAAGCTGCTGCAACGCTACGGCCAGTGGCGCGCCGAGGACGTGGCGCTGTCGGCCCGCTTCACCTCTCGGCACTATCACATGGTCCTGGCCTACGTGCGCGAACACCTGTCCGAGACGATCACGGTCGATGAACTGGCGGCGCAGGTAGGGATGAGCCCGTCGCACTTTGCGCGGGTGTTCAAAGAAACCGTGGGCGCGACGCCCATGCAGTATGTGATGAGTTTCCGGATCGAACAGGCGACCGGGATGATGCGCGAGACGGCGCACCCCCTAGGTGAGATTGCCCTGGCCTGCGGGTTCGCGGACCAGGCGCATTTTTCGCGCAGCTTCAAACAGGTCACCGGGCAAGCGCCGCGGGCGTTTCGTGCGTCCCTGAGCGCCTAAGCAGAATCTTCCAAAAACCAAGTCGAACGGTGCAAGTTTTGCGCCGCGCGTCTCCGTATGTGGTTGGTCATCGGGCGACACGCCCGGACACATTTTCCGGCCCAAACCGGCCTGACACCGCAAAGGACAAACCGATGACCGACACCCGCATCACCCTTCAGAACTCGGACGTCTCCGGCGTGACCGCACGCAGCGTTCACTTCGACAGCAATGGCGTGACCTTGAACGGCACGCTCTACACGCCGGACGGCGCGCCGGGCCTACTGCCCGGGATCATCGCCACAGGGGCCTGGACCACGGTCAAAGAGCAAATGGCCGGCACATATGCCCGGGAGCTTGCCGCGCGGGGGTTCGCAGCCCTGACCTTTGATTTCACCGGATGGGGCCAGAGTGGCGGCACCCGCCGCTTCGTCGAAGATCCGGAAACGAAAACCGCCGATATCGCAGCCGCAGTGGCGTATTTGGCCACGCTCGACGTGGTTGACGCGGACAACATCACCGGCCTCGGGATCTGCGCGTCGTCCGGGTATATGGCCGCGGCGGTGGCGGACATGCCGGCTTTCCGCAAGGTGGCCTTGGTGGCCCCGTGGCTGCATGATCAGCCCATGGCCGAGGGCATCTATGGTGGCGCCGATGCGGCCGCCAACCTCGTTGCCCTGTCCGAGGCCGACGATGCGGCTGACAAGATCGTCACAGCCGCAAGCACGACCGATGACACCGCACTGATGTTCCAGGCCCCGTACTACACCGAGGCGGATCGCGGCTTGATCCCGGCCTATGACAACAAGTTCAGCGTCGCGAGTTGGAAGCCCTGGCTGACCTATGACGCCATCGCGTCCGCCGATCGGTTGGACAAACCCATGCTGATGGTCGGCTCCCCGTCGATTGCGCTGCCCGATGGCGTGCCCGCCTACGAGGCGCGCATGCATGCGCCGCTGGAGAAGGTCTGGCTCGGGGAAGATGTGACCCAGTTCGACTTTTACGACCGGGTGGATGCCGTCACAGCGGCCTCGGATGCCGTCGCGGCGTTCGCGGCGGCCTGACGTGCAGGATCGCGACATAAGGATCACCCCATGAGCATGACCATCGACATTGCAAACACGGTGGCGCGGTTCTTCCGCGCCGTCGATGACCGGGACTGGGCCACCGCCGAAGCGTTGATGTCCGATCCGGTTCACCTCGACTATTCCAGTTTTGGGGCGGGCGACGCCGCGGATCTGCCGCCGCAGACGATCCTGGCCGGTTGGCAAGGCCTGCTGCCGGGCTTCGATCACACGCACCACCAGATCTGCAGTCTGGACGTTACGGTCGCGGGCGACCGGGCGACAGTCGGGTGCTATGGCACCGCCACCCATGTCATCGCCGAGGCCGATGGTGGGCAGGTCTGGACGGTCGTCGGCCGATACACGTTGACGCTTCAAAACCGCAAGGGTTGGCAGCTGACCGGCATCGTCTTCCATTTCAAATATCAGGATGGAAACACCGGGCTGCCTGCGCTGGCCTCCGCACGGGTGGCGTCGGCCCAGTCGTTGGGGGCTCAACAGACCGGATAGCGGTGAGTTTTGGGCCAGATTCCTCGGATTCTGGCCCAAAACGCCTTGCACATCCTGGGAAGCTGGACTATCGCAGCGCCACTTCACAGGCGAGGGCGGGCCCTCGGGGGAGACATCCCCGAACGGTCCACCGGTTGTGGCACAGGCCACTGATCCCTCGCTCAGGCGCAAACCGGAAAGGAATAGACAGGCATGGCGCTTCCTGATTTCACCATGCGTCAGCTCTTGGAAGCTGGCGTTCACTTCGGTCACCAAACCCAACGCTGGAACCCCCGCATGGCGGAGTTCATCTATGGCGACCGGAATGGCATCCACATCATCGACCTGACGCAGACCTACGAGATGCTGGACGCGGCACTCAACGTTGTGCGCGAAACCGTCGCCAAGGGCGGCCGTATCCTGTTCGTTGGCACCAAGCGTCAGGCCCAGAAGCCGGTCGCGGAAGCAGCCGAGCGCTGCGCGCAGTACTACATGAACCACCGCTGGCTCGGCGGCACGCTGACCAACTGGAAGACCGTTTCGAACTCGATCAGCCGTCTGAAAGAGATCGACGAGAAGATGGCCGAAGGCCTCGACGGTCTGACCAAAAAGGAACGTCTCGGCATGGAACGCGACCAGGGCAAGCTTCAGGCGTCGCTCGGCGGTATCCGTGAAATGGGTGGTCTGCCGGACCTGATCTTTGTTATCGACGTGAACAAAGAAGACCTGGCCATCGCAGAAGCCAAGAAACTGGGTATCCCGGTTGTGGCCGTTGTTGACACCAACTGCTCGCCCGATGGTGTGGACTACATCATCCCGGGCAACGATGACGCGGCCCGCGCCATCTCGCTGTATTGCGATCTGGTTAGCCGCGCGGCACTTGACGGGATGAGCGCACAGCTCGAAACCGCAGGCGTCGATCTGGGCGCGCTGGAAGAAGGCACCGTTGAAGAAGCCCTGGCGGAAGAGGCACCTGCCGAAGCCGCGGCGGAAGAAACGCCGGCCGAAGACGCCTGATCGCGCGTCCGTCACGGAACTGACACATGGGCCGGGCTAAACCCCGGCCCAAACCCGATGAAACCTCCCAATTTTTCAGGAGAGTCTGACATGGCAATCACCGCAGCAATGGTGAAAGAACTGCGCGACACCACCGGCGCAGGCATGATGGATGCAAAGAAAGCGCTGACCGAAACCGATGGCGACATGGAAGCCGCGGTCGACTGGCTGCGCACCAAAGGTCTGGCGAAAGCCGCGAAGAAATCGGGCCGCACCGCCGCCGAAGGTCTGGTGGCCGTGGCCGTCACCGACGGCACGGGCGTGGCCGTCGAAGTGAACTCGGAAACAGACTTCGTCGCCAAGAACGCCGAATTCCAGGAGATGGTGTCGGGCTTCGCCACCGCGGCCTTGGGTGTTGATGATGTTGACGCGCTTGGCGCGGCCGACATGGGCGGCAAATCGGTGGCAGACACGCTGACCGACAAGATTGCGACCATCGGCGAAAACATGACGCTGCGCCGGATGGCGAAACTCTCGGGCGGCACGGTTGTGTCTTATGTCCACAACGCTGCTGCGGACGGCATGGGCAAAATCGGTGTTCTGGTTGCGATCACCGGCGCCGATGAAGGCTTTGCCAAGCAGGTTGCCATGCATGTCGCAGCCGTGAACCCCGCCGCCCTCAACGAGGATGAGCTGGACCCGGCCATCGTCGACAAAGAGCGCGCCGTTCAGATGGACATCGCCCGCGAAAGCGGCAAGCCGGAAGCCGTGATCGAGAAGATGATCGAAGGCCGCATGAAGAAGTACCTGGCCGAGGTCACCCTCGTGAACCAGTCCTTCGTGGTGAACCCGGACCTGACCGTTGGCGCAGCCGCCAAGGAAGCCGGCGTTGAGATCACCGGGTTCGTGCGTCTGGAAGTGGGCGAAGGCATCGTGGTCGAGAAAGAAGACTTCGCCGCCGAGGTTGCAAAGGCCGCACAAGGCTAAGCTCTCAGCCGCACTTGGACAGTTTGAAGGGCAGGGGGACACCTCTGCCCTTTTTCTGTGGCCGGTTGGGCAGTTCCAGAAAAAGAAAAGCGGCGCCACCGAGGGACAAGTGGTGGCGCCGCTATGTCAGGTGGGTGCTTAGAATGGGGATCACGCACCCGCCCGAACTGACTAAAGAGCCCGAGTGGCCGTAATCTTGGCACAGCGCGTTACTGAGGGATGTTCCTCGGGCGAAGGACACAAGTGCCCATGCAACAAAATAACATTGCACCAAAATTCGGGGCGGGGAAACGGAGGTATTCCTTACCACCGGTTCAGCGTTGGGCTTTTGCGCCTTCTTCCAGACGGAAAATCTGGTTCAAGATCGACGCCTTACGGACGGCTTGGGCGGTTGTTTCGACCCCCAACGCGTCCCGCGCCCCGCGCAGGTGCTTCTCGACCGTGCCCACGTTCCGTTCCAGCAACAGGGCCACATCCTGCATGGTTTTCCCGTCCGCGACCAGCTCCAGCACCTCGGCCGGACGGGCCGTCAGCAGCCGTCTTTGGCCTGTTGCAGGCAGTTGCAGGATGCACAGATGCGCGACATGGTTCAGGATTTCCAGCTCCTCGCCATGTTCGGCCCAGATCGCGTCCGCATCGTCTTGGGTCATGTCGGCCCGCACCGCCATGCCAATCCCCGCGCTTGCGTTTTTGAGGCACATGGGAAAGCTGATCGTATAACCGGCCGTGATCCCGTATTTCTGGTTCAGGGCCATCATGGCCTGTTCGCCGTCGGTCGACGGATAATCGGGCAGGGCGCCATAGACCTTCGCCCACGATACGGCCCCTGTGTTCTCCGTGGCCCACCGCAGCATGGCGCCATCGCGGAAAATACCGCCCGAGAGGTAGGCCTCGACATATTCAGATGGCATGTTCGTCAGAAGCAGCGCGTCTTCGGGATTGTCATAGAGACCGAGGCCACGAAAGGCGTTGAACGCATAGAACAGGCGATCAAACCCATAGCGGGCCATCTGCGCCGTGTGATGGGCCCACAGGTCCTCAAAGGACGTCATCGCCAGGTAGGGTTTCAGCCGCTTCATGTGGACGTCGCGCTCAGATGCGCATGCAGTGCGGTGATGGCCAGCGGATAGCCGCGCGCGCCAAAGCCCTGAATGACACCAAGGCAGACCGGCGCGATCATCGAGACATGGCGAAACGCTTCGCGCGCATGCGTGTTCGACACATGCAACTCGATCACCGGCAAGCCGATTCCGGCAATGGCATCCCGCAAGGCAATGGAGGTGTGCGTATAGGCCCCGGCATTGAGGATAACGCCATCCTGCGTGCCCATGGCGGCGTGAAGGGCGTCGACCAGCACGCCCTCCTGGTTGGATTGCGCGCAACTCAGCGTCACGCCCAAGCCCGCCGCGTGCTCAACCGCACGCGCCTCGATATCGGCCAGCGTGTCAGAGCCGTAAATCGTCGGCTCACGTGTGCCCAACAGATTAAGGTTGGGTCCGTTCAAAAGAAGGATATTCATACATGCATGTCCCTTTTGCGGGACTATAGGCACAGCATCGCCGCAGTGGAACCGCATCAACGGTGAATTTTCAGGCACTTAAGCGGCTCTGCAACAGGTCCGGCGTGGGCGCGTGTTCCGCCAATTGTAAGATCCCGAACTGAAGCGCGTGCAGGGGCGCGGACCTCGCCGGGTTGGTCCGGGGCATCTCCGACGCTCAATTGCCCAAAGACCGGGGCCGGTTTTGTCCTCTAGCCCGCAGCTTATGGACGCGGGACGCATGTCGTGGGAACGCACACCACCGCCATAAAACAGCAGTTTTCACCAACGCACATGGGCTTTGCGCCTTCAAGCACACGCCATATCAAAAACAGGGATTTTGGCTCCGGCGGTAGGGATCGAACCTACGACCAATTGATTAACAGTCAACTGCTCTACCGCTGAGCTACGCCGGAACTGGCGGTGCGTATAGCAAGCCCACTTTGGGACGTCCAGAGGGTCGGGCTCAAAAAAATGGCTCCGCTTACGCAAGCTGAAAATGGGCCTCGACATTGGCGGGTTCGGCCCAGGTGACGGCCTGCCGCTCCCATAAATCTATGAGATGTGCCAATACGTTACGCGCGGCGGCGGGCAGTAGGCGCGGGTCGACATCGGTGTAGATCCGGTCGGCCAGGATGCGTGCGCTTGCAGGACCGTCCTGCGCCAAAGAGGTCATGATCTGTGCTTCCCGCTGCAACCGATGTGCGATCAGTTCGTCGACACGGGCCCGGGGGGTGTCCACCGGCGCGCCATGACCCGGGCAATACCGGCGATCTGGCCGGGATTGCAGGCGGCGCAGCGATGCCATGAACGCCCCCATGTCGCCATCGGGCGGTGAAACCAGGGACGTGGACCAACCCATGACATGATCGCCAGAAAACAGAACACCGTTCCACCCAAAGCTGAGATGGTTGGCCATGTGTCCCGGTGTGGCGATGACATCGATCGGCCCCGGTGGGCCGTCCAAAACCTCACCATCTTCAAGCTGACGATCGGGTGCAAAGTCCGGGTCGACGCCTTCGCCGCCGCCCAGGGCCCCCGTGGCCGCAAGCGAAACCATGATCGGGCTGCGGCCCCAGTCTGACGGGCCAGCCGCCAGAACCTCGGCCCCCGTGGCCCGCTTTAGCCGGTGGGCCAAGGGCGAATGGTCCAGGTGGGAATGCGTCACAAGGATTCTGTCGATCCGCGCCGTCGGGCCCATGGCACGGAGGATCGCATCGTAATGGGCGTCAAGATCCGGCCCGGGATCAATCACACACAGGGCGTCGTCCCCCAGAAGGTAGGTGTTTGTGCCATGAAACGTCATGGGGGACGGGTTCGGCGCCACAATGCGCCGCAGTCCCGGCTCCAACGTGATCGCAACGCCGCTTTCCATCATCCCCTCCGCTCGGCTACACCTGTGCCCATGGATTTTGCCTGGCTCAAACGCTTCATGCCCCGTGGTCTTTACGGCCGGGCGGCCCTGATCCTGTTGGTGCCCATCGTGACGCTGCAGCTTGTCGTGTCGGCCGCCATCCTGCAACGCTATTTCGAAGGTGTGGCCCGGCAGATGACCCAATCGGCCGTGCTTGAGCTGTCGTTGGTGTTGACGCATCTGGACAGCGCACCGGAGCGGGCTGACGAGATTGCAACGGCGCTTGGGATCATGATTGAGCCCGCCATCGACACGACATCGGATCGCCGGGCGTATTATGACCTCACGGGCATCGAGGTGATCCGCGTGCTGCGGCGTGACCTGCCCGAGCTGATCGCCGTCGACCTGCAAACGGACTGGCGCCGGGCGCAGGTGATCGCCGCAGCCGAAGGCGGGCCGGTGACCTTGTCGATGGAACGGACCCGGATGTCGGCGTCCAATCCGCACCAATTGCTGGTGCTGACGATCTTGACCGGCGTGTTCATGGCGGGTGTCGCGTATCTTTTTCTGCGCAACCAGTTGCGCCCGATCCGTCGGCTGGCCCGCGCGTCGGAAGCGTTCGGTAAGGGGCAGATGTTGGCGTATACCCCGTCCGGCGCAACCGAGGTGCGCAGCGCCGGTCGGGCGTTTCTGGATATGCGCGGCCGCATCGAAAGCATGTTGGAGCAGCGCACCCTGATGCTGTCCGGGGTCAGCCACGATCTTCGGACCCCGCTGACGCGCATGCGCCTGGGCCTGTCGATGTTGGATGACACGCAGGATGTGGCCGCCTTGACGCGCGATGTCGATGAGATGGAGCGTCTGTTGGCTACGTTCCTCGACTTTGCCCGCGGCGATGCACTGGATGACCCGGCGGAGACCGATCCCGTGGTCCTGGCGCGCCGGATCACCGAGGATGCTGCGCGCGCCGGCGGTGCGGTGACCCTCAATGCGCCGCCGGAGGGGGCGCTTGTGGCCTTGCGCCCGCAGGCTGTCCATCGCGCCTTGTCCAATCTGGTGTCAAACGCCCTGCGCTATGGAAACACGGCTCTTGTGACCGTGCGCTTGGTGGATCGCGCCGTGCGGTTCACCGTGGAAGATGATGGCCCCGGCATTCCCGCCCATCGCCGTGAAGAAGCGATGCGTCCTTTCATTCGCTTGGACGAAGCGCGCAACCAGGATCAGGGTACGGGGGTTGGTCTGGGCCTTGCGATCGCGCAGGACATTGCCCGGCGTCACGGGGGGACCTTGAACTTGGGCGACAGTCCCGAGCTTGGGGGCCTGAAGATCGAGCTTGTCCTGCCGCGCTAGGGCCTGTCGATATCCTGTGGAACCAGCAAGGCGTCCATCGCGTCGTCATAAAGTTTCGCCCGCGCCTCGGCCCGCATGCGTCGGTGTGGCCCTCCGACCCAATCCGCACCCGCGCGATCTATGGCCATGGCCGAGATGTTGTTGAGCGCAAAAAGCGCCAGTTTCAATTTTCTCATCTGCCGTCATCCTCTGCCGAAGGATGCTTGGACCTTGGGTCGTTCCGGCATCCCGCGCACGGGGATGCACCGCCCAATCACCCGATTGAGGTCTCAAGTATGCATCAATTCGGCTGTGGTGCGGGGTCACGATGCCGAGATGCCCGTTCAGCTTGGCCCGTATTTGGACGCTGCGCATAAATCAGACGCCACGTGCGCGCCTTGGAGGCAGTTCGGAAATCCTGTGCTGCAGTCAATTCCTGCAGCCCCGGGGGGGAGAGGCCCGCCAAGGGACATTCGGGCGGGGCGCGGCCCTAGGTCAGAACGTGATGGCGATGGATGGGCACGCGTTGACGCACGTCGTTGAGGTAATCCTTTTCAAGACGCGCATCGACAAAGCCCAACCTGTCCGAGGCGTTCGCGATGATATGACCCCACGGATCACAGATCAGGCTGTGTCCATAGCAGTGGCCCTTGCCATCGTTGAAGGAAAAGACCTGCGCCGGCGCGGCCACGTAGCTGCCTGTTTCAATCGCCCGCGCGCGCAGCAGCACTTCCCAATGGGCGCGGCCCGTTTCGCGCATGAAGGCGGCCGGAACCATCATGAGTTCAGCTCCTTCATCGCGCAAGCGGCGGAAAAGCTCGGGGAACCTGAGATCGTAGCAAATGGAGCACCCGATGCGCCAACCCTTGAAGTCATAGGTCGCGACGTCTGAGCCACCGGAGATCAGGTCGGATTCGCGGAACTTCGTGCCGTCGGGCAGATCCATGTCGAAGAGGTGGATCTTGGAGTAGCGCGCAATCTCTGATCCGTCCGGCCCGTGCACCACGGTTGTGTTGAACGTGCCAAGCTCGCGCTTTTCGGCAAGCGACCCCGCGTGGATGGCCACGCCGAGGGATTTGGCCAGGGCGGCGGTGCGCCCATTGATGTCCTCGAACCATGCGCCACTGGCCGCAAGCGTTTTGCCGCCGTCGCCCATGAACGCGTAGTATTCCGGCAGTGCGATCAGGTCGGTGCCATCGTCAGCCGCGCGTTTGACCGTTTCGTACAATGCGCCAAGCGACGCTTCGAGGTCATCCTGCGGATTGTGCTGAACAACACTGATCTTCATGGTCATGGCCCTTTGCGATGCGGAGACGGGGTTGTCGGGGCAGGTCGCCCATTTATGGTGCCGCGTTTGGGATAACCGTAGTGGGGCGTTGAACGAATTGGAACGGGGATCGGCAACACCGCGGTCACTGGCCCGTGGCTCGGCGCCGACGGGCGGTGTGGGTCAGACGGCGTGACGCGCTGCACCGCAAAGTGTCTGTCGGCGTTTTGGTAGGCCCGGCAGGACTTGAACCCGCAACCAAAGCGTTATGAGCGCTCTGCTCTAACCAATTGAGCTACAGGCCCGCCTGATCGACACGCTTACCAGACCGCCTTGCCCCGTCAAGCACCGCGCTTGCAGCGGGCGCGATGGTGGCCTAAGCGGAAGCAACGTCTTTGTCGGAGCACGCCATGCCTGCCTTGTCCTCGATTGCCTTGCGCTTCCTGCTGTGGCTGATCGTCATTCGGGTGGTCTACGCTCTGGCAGCCGCGGTGCTCGGCATTCCGCACCTGGCCGCAACGGATGTCATTCTGTCATCGGTTCCCATGCTGATCATCGGGCAATTTGCGGCCAAGACCGCCACACGCGACATGCCCACGGCCGAATGGGTGATGATCTGGGCGGTCTGCCTTGGTGTCTTTACCTTGCTGCTGGTTCTGGGCCCCTTGGCGTTTGCGATTTCGCAAGGGGTGGATGTGGCGGCCGTCGGGGGCATCCGGCAAAGCCTGTTCGCCATCTTCTCAACCGGCATCATGATGGGTGTTTTTCTCTTGATCGGGTCGCGCGTGCGCCGCTGAACGGCCCTGTCGCATGGACCCCACCCGAACCATTTGATAGCGGCCTGCCATGCAACGCGAGGAACCCTGCCAATGACTGATCCGAAACCCGGCCTGACCTATGCTGATGCGGGCGTCGACATTGATGCGGGCAATGCGTTGGTGGACCGGATCAAGCCGGCGGCAGCCGCCACAAATCGGCCTGGCGTCATGTCGGGGCTTGGCGGGTTCGGGGCCCTTTTTGATCTCAAGGGGGCGGGCTATTCGGACCCCATCCTCGTGGCCGCCACGGACGGGGTGGGCACCAAACTGAAGATCGCCATCGAGACGGGAACGTTCGACACAATTGGCGTGGACCTCGTGGCCATGTGCGTCAACGACCTCATCTGCCAGGGCGCCGAGCCGCTGTTCTTTCTCGACTACTTTGCCACCGGGAAGCTCGAGGTCGACGCCGCAGCGCAGATCGTTGAAGGCATTGCCAAAGGGTGTGCGGCGTCAGGATGTGCGTTGATCGGCGGCGAAACGGCCGAGATGCCGGGGCTCTATGCACCGGGCGAGTTCGACCTTGCCGGGTTCGCGGTGGGTGCCATGGAACGGGGCGCGACGCTGCCTGCGGGTGTCGGTGCAGGCGACGTGATTTTGGGCCTGGCGTCGGACGGGGTGCATTCCAACGGCTATTCGCTGGTGCGCAAAGTGGTCGAACAGGAAGGCCTGACCTGGGATGCACCGGCCCCATTTGCCAACACCACTCTGGGCGCCGCGTTTCTGACGCCCACGCGGCTCTATGTGACGGCGGCCATGGCGGCCCTTCGCATTCCCGGCGCGGTCCACGCCTTGGCCCACATCACCGGCGGCGGCCTGAGCGAGAATGTGCCGCGCGTGCTGCCCGAAGGTCTTGGCGCTGAGATTGATCTGAATGCGTGGCAACTGCCGCCTGTTTTCGATTGGTTGGCCACATCCGCCCGGATGGATGAGGGCGAACTTCTGCGAACCTTCAACGCCGGGATTGGCATGGTTGTGGTGGTGTCTGCGGACCAGGTGGATGCGGTTTCGTCTGCCCTTCGGGACAACGGCCAGGATGTGATGCCGCTTGGCCGGATCACCGAAGGGCAGGGCGTCACCTATTCCGGCGCGCTTCTGTGACAAAACGGGTGGCCATCCTGATCTCGGGCGGGGGATCAAACATGGTGTCCTTGGTCAACTCCATGACCGGCGATCATCCCGCGCGTCCCGTGGTGGTGTTGTCGAATCGCCCGGCTGCGGGCGGATTGGACAAAGCTGCCGCCTTGGGCATCGCGACAGAGGCCGTTGATCACACCCGCTTTGACACCCGCGAGGCGTTCGAGGATGCCGTGACCGAGGCCCTTCTGCCCCACAGCCCCGACATCCTCTGTCTGGCAGGGTTTATGCGCGTCCTGACCCCGGGCTTCATTGCGCGGTGGCAGGGGCGCATGCTGAACATCCACCCATCGCTCTTGCCGAAGTACAAAGGATTGCACACGCATCAACGTGCACTGGACGCCGGCGATGTCGCGCACGGATGCACGGTGCATGAGGTGACGGCCGATCTGGATGACGGGCCGATCCTGGGGCAGGCCCGTCTGCCTGTCGAACCGGGGGACACCGCCGAGACGCTGGCAGCCCGACTGCTCCCGTTGGAGCATCAGCTTTACCCGGCCGTCCTGCGCCGGTTCGCGGCAGGGGACCGGTCGCCGGTGCATTTGCCGTAAAGGGGGGTGTCCTTCGGCACTTTTCTTTCCCGTCCGGCTCGCCTAGACCCACAAGACCACTGCCATTGACGGACCGACCCTTTGCCGACTGCCCAGATTACGACGATCACCGATACCGATACGCTCGCGTCCTTCTGCGCCCGGGCTGCCGATGCGCCCTATGTCACCGTCGATACAGAATTTCTGCGGGAACGCACCTATTTCGCCCAGTTGTGCCTGGTCCAGGTGGCGCTGCCGGGCACCGATCCGGCCGATGCCGTCTTGATCGACCCGTTGGCCAACGGATTGGACCTTGATCCCCTGTACGAGGTGTTCCGCAACCCCCGGGTCGTGAAGGTGTTTCATGCGGCCCGCCAGGATCTGGAGATCTTTCACGTCGAAGGTGGCCTTGTGCCTGCACCCTTGTTTGACACCCAGGTGGCGGCCATGGTCTGCGGGTTTGGCGACCAGGTGGGCTATGAAACCCTGGTCCGCAAGATCGCCAAGGCGGGCTTGGACAAGTCTTCGCGCTTCACCGATTGGTCGCGCCGTCCCCTGAGTGACGCCCAGAAAACCTATGCTCTGGCGGATGTGACCCACCTGCGCCAGATCTACGAACACCTGATGGGCGAACTCGACCGCACGGGGCGCACCCACTGGCTGGAAGAAGAACTGGCCAATCTGACGGATGCGTCCTCCTACGTGGTGTCGCCCGAGGCTGCGTGGATGCGGCTCAAGCTGCGGACGAACTCGGGTCGGACGCTGGCAATCGCCAAGGAACTGGCGGCCTTCCGCGAGTCCTATGCGCAAACAAAAAACGTGCCCCGCAACCGCGTGTTGAAGGATGACGCCTTGATGGAACTGGCGTCCACCAAACCGAAATCCGTTCAGGATCTTGGCAAATCGCGCCTGTTGCTGCGCGAAGCCCGCCGGGGCGATATTGCCGAGGGTCTGATCGCCGCCGTTTCCAAGGGCTTGAACACGCCACCGGACAAGCAGCCGAAAATGCCGAAGGGGCGCGACCGCTCGGCGTTGAACCCGGCCCTCGCAGATTTGTTGCGGGTGCTGCTGAAGGCCAAGGCCGAACAGGCGGGGGTCGCGGCCAAACTGATCGCCAGTTCCTCCGATCTCGACGACATCGCCAGCGGGTTCACAGACGGGATGTGGTCGCGCGGGTGGCGGCGCGAAGTGTTCGGGGATGACGCCCTGAAATTGCTCAACGGCGACGTGGCCCTTGCGGCCGATGGGCAACGGGTGGTGACGGTTCCGGTCGCGGACGCGGGTTAACGGCGGCTGGCAGTCCGGCGGTTCTGCGCCCCGATCACCGTGATCGAGCGAATGCCAGCCAATTCGAACTCGTCCAACTCCAGACCAACGATCAGTTCGCGCGATCTCTGCGGTCCGGCGCGGGTTTGTTCAAACGGCGGAACGGCACGGAATTCGTAGGTCAGCGCCCGCTCGGTGCGTTCGACCAAAATCAGCTCCCCCGCCCAGTAGCCCTGGATTGGCGGAAGGCCGGTGGCCCGCACGATGGCCCCTTGCGGCACGCTTTCGATCGACAGCGCAAGCACTTCTGTGACCAAGGGGCGGGGATCGACCTGTTCGGTCGTCTCGACCACGCTGATCCGTTGTTCCCGCGAATTGCCGAACCAGTTGAACGGATTGAGGAACGTCCCACAGGCCGTCAGGCTCAGCGTCAGGGTCAAAAGCAGGGTCAGGCGCATCATGGTGGGTGTCTCGTCAAAGCCAGGTTGTCTCATGGGTTAGCGCATCGCCTGCGTGAAGGAAAGCGCCTCTGGACGCCACGCGGTCGGCGGCTTACCTGTCACCCAACGCCCAAGCCGGAGGACAGAATGGCCAGCGCCGCCTTTGAAGACATCGCAGACACGTTTGACTTTCTGGACGATTGGGAAGACCGATATCGCCATGTCATCGAATTGGGCAAAGCCATGCCCGCGATGGATGACGCGGTGAAAGTGCCGGCAACCAAGGTTGACGGATGCGCCAGCCAGGTATGGATCTTGCCACAGATTGACGGCGCAGGGGCCGGTGCGACGTTCCATTTTCAGGGTGACAGTGATGCCATGATCGTGCGCGGTCTGATCGCGATCCTGCATGCGCTTTACGACGGGCTTGATGTGGGGGATGTGCTCAAGGTGGATGCGGGCGGCGAACTGGCGCGCCTGGGTTTGAACGATCACCTGTCGTCCCAACGCTCAAACGGGTTGCGCGCGATGGTGGAACGTATTCGGACATTGGCGGCCGAGAACGCCGCCACCTAGGCCCGCCGGTCAAAGCTGTCTGAGCGCGGCGTCCAGATCCCCATAGCCCGTGAAACGACGTTCAAACGCAAGGCCCAGGGTCGCGGCGTGCGATTTGGCCTTTTCCGTCAGGCCGGGGTCGTCCGTCTGCGCCTGATAGACCAGCGTCGTGTAGTGCCCGAAATACATATCCCGCAACTCGGGGAACCGGTCGAGGCCAAGCGGCTTGGTCACAAACGCATCAAACTGTCGGACCAGGAAATCGGTCAGATAAAACGCCGTCATCTCATCCCGCGCGGCAAACACGGCGTTGCCTTCGAAAAAGCTGTAGCAATGCGGGCCTTCCAGCATATCAACGCCGAGCGCCTCGCACCGGGCCTTCAGAAGGCCACCGGTGCCGCAATCGGCGTAGACCACAAAGACCTGCTCATAGGTGTCGCGATATCGCGCGACCGCCGCCTCAACGGCGTCCGGGATGGCATCGGGTGTGTTGTGCAGAATGGCGGGCAGGCAGTGCAGATCCAGATGGGTCCAGGCGTTTGCCTTTTTCAGCGCAAGGATCTCGTGGGCCAGCGCCCCACAGGCCAGCAGCAACACCCGTCCGGTTTGGGTGCTTGGTTCCAGCCCGTCTTGCACAAGGGCGCTGTCATCCATGGTCGCACATCCTGTTGTTTCGCCCCGATCGTGCCACAGCCGCCCCGGGTCTGGCGACGCAAAGGCGTCACGGGGTGGGCCAGTTTCGACCTAGTCGCGCCAAAGCAACACGCGCAGCACAAGGGCAAGCACCAGCAGACCGGACAACGTCAACCCGGCCATCGCCCCGAACAAAAGGGCGACCGACACGGTGGCTGCCGCGCCGAACAAGACGGTGCCGAGCAGCAGGAAATAGCGGGATGTGGGCATGCCATCCTCCTTCGGGTCCCAGATATGGGCTCTGGCCGCTGGTGCAATCCCTAGGCGCCCCTGCGAAACTTCGGCCCCAGGACCGTCAGCACCAAACCGGCAAGGATCATCAAGGTCGCCAAGGCCTCGACGGCGGTGATGCGCTCGCCAAGCAGGAAGGCGGCCAACGACAGGCCCACAACGGGAATCAGCAGGGCAAACGGGGTGACGAGTGCCGCCGGATGCCGTCCCAAAAGCGCCCCCCAGATCGAGTACCCGATCAAGGTCGAGGCGACGGCCACATAGCTGACCGAGGCCCAGGCGCTCCAGGACATGTCGATGATGGTCTGGAGCGGTGCGGGGCCTTCCCAGAGATACGAGGCGGCCAACATCGGCAGCGGTGGCACCAGCGAGGCCCAGACAAACAGCGCCGTCATGTCCACGCCGGGCAGGCGGCGCAGGACAAGGTTCCCACAGGCCCAGGAGGTCGCGCCGCACAGAACAAGGATCAGGCCGATCAACGTCACGTTCCCGCCGCCCGCAAACCCGAACGCGGCCAGCCCCAAGACCGCGACAGAGATGCCCCAAACTTGCACGGCACTGACACGTTCGCGATAGAACACCGCCGCCAGGATGATGGTGATCGGCGCTTGCGATTGGATCAGAAGACTGGCCAGGCCAGCTGTAACATCGGCCTCCAGCGCACTGAAAAGAAACGCGAATTGCCCCATGTTGATCAGCAATCCAACGGCCAGGATCGCGCGCCAACTTGTCGGGCGGGGCAAGACAAGCAGAAGCGGCAATAGGATTGCGAACCGCAGCCCGACGAACAGCAGCGGCGGCACCTCGTCCAGCGCCAGCTTCATGGCCGTGAAGTTGGAGCCCCACGCCAGCACCACGACCAAAGCCAAGAGGATGTCACGGATCGGCATGGTCTGAGAGGTCCGAAGGGAAAGAAAGCGTGGCCGGGGTCATGGGCGCGAACAGACCTGCCACGTGCGAAAGATGCAAGCGCCGGGATCGCGGGATCACGACCAACGTCCGCTCATCGAGACAGATCAAAACTGAACATCGCGAGGTTCTCGCCTGTTTGGGCGACGCCAAGGCTTTGATAGAATCCCATGGCCTCCGGCGTCGGGTCGGCAATCACCCAGGCTTCGGCGCACCCCAGGGTCCGGGCGTGATCGCAGGTCACTTGGATCAGTCGTGTGGCCAGACCCATCCGGCGCCACGGGGACGCGACGCCCAGTTCGTTGATCCAATACTGATTGGGTTTGTCCGGATGGTGGTACACGACCCCGGAACACATGCCCACCATCTGGCCCTGCACAACCGCAACCGCGATGTGCATATGCGGCGCCGCCAAATAGCTTTCGACCAGCGCGGGATCGGGCGGGGCATCAAAGACATCGTCGTGCACCTGGGCAAACAGCGGCGCGTCGATGCGGCGTGCGATGTAGACGGAGGCAGCCATGGGACACTCGGTTACCGCGGTTGATCAGGATTGCGACGTTACTGCCGTTCCGGTCCTAATTTGAACCGGAAACCGAAATCGCGATCTTTCCGACAAATCCTTTGCTCTGAAACTGCGCCTGGGCGGCGTGCAGGTCTTCCAGATCGTAGATCGCGGCAATCGGTGGGTCGAGCTTCCCGGCCTCCACCATGGCCACCAGATCGGGCAGGACGCTGTCCTTCTGCAGGGTCGAGCCGACGAGGGTCAGGTCCTTGAGATACAGATCACGCAGATCAAGCGGTACGATCGGGCCGGCAATGGCACCCGAGGTGCCGTAGCGCCCACCGCGTTTCAGTCCGGTGATCAGGCTTGGCCAGGTTTCCCCACCCACGAGGTCGATCACGGCATCGAGGCTCTCGGGGGCAGGGGCATCCCCCCGGTTCAGCGTGTCGACGGCCCCGTAGCTGCGCAGGGTTTCGGCCTTGTCTGCTGTTGTCATGGCCACGGGGGCCGCCCCGAGGGCCGCGCACAATTGGACGGCCGCCAACCCGACGCCGCCGGACGCCCCGGTGATCAGCACCCGATCCCCGGCTTTGATGCCGACGGTCTGGATCAATTCCAACGCCGTACAGTACGCGCAGGGCAGCACGGCCAGGCTGGTGTCCGGCAGATCGCTTTCGATCGCGACGCAATCCTCGCTGCGGACCACCGCATAGTCGGCGAAGCCGCCGTCGGCCTCGCTGCCGTAGGTCCAGACCTTGCCGTTGCGGGTTGGCATCGCGCGGACCAAGACGCGGGCGCCCAATCGGGCGCTGTTGACGTCCGACCCGCAGGCGACGATCCGCCCGCACATATCGGCGCCCTGGATGCGCGGCAGGTCCAGCGCGCCGTCCCACCCGCCGTCGTCGGCGCTGTCATCAAGGGTGGCGCCATCGGTCGCGCCGGTGACCGACTTGGAATACCAGCCGATCCGCGTGTTGATGTCCGTGTTGTTGACGCTGCTGGCACCGATCCGAAGCAGGACTTCGCCGGCACCCGGGGTGGGCACAGGAATGTCGGTTTTCCAGACCAGCGTTTCAGGCCCACCATGCGCGGTCAGATACCAACCGCGCATGGTCGAGGGCAGGGTGCTCACGCTTGAGCAGCCATCTGGTTGTGCTTGCGCGCGACGAACTCTTTGGCGGTTTCGACGGCCACGGCGGCGTCGCGGCAATAGGCGTCTGCGCCGATGGCGCGGCCGAACTCTTCGTTCAGGGGCGCACCGCCCACCAGAACGATGTAATCGTCACGGATGCCCTTTTCGTTCATCGTGTCGATAACAACCTTCATGTAGGGCATGGTGGTCGTCAGCAGCGCGGACATCCCCAGGATATCCGGTTCCTCGGTTTCCAGCGCTTCGAGATAGGTCTCGACCGCGTTGTTGATGCCCAGATCGACCACTTCGAACCCGGCGCCTTCCATCATCATCGACACAAGGTTCTTGCCGATGTCGTGGATGTCGCCTTTGACCGTGCCGATCACCATTTTGCCAACGCGTGGGGCGCCGGTTTCGGCCAGAAGCGGCTTCAGGATGGCCATGCCGCCCTTCATGGCGTTGGCCGCCATCAGAACCTCGGGCACGAACAGGATCCCGTCCCGGAAGTCGTTGCCAACAATGGTCATGCCACCGACGAGGGCCTCGGTTAGAACGCGATAGGGCTCCCACCCGCGTTCCAGCAGGATATCGACCCCTTCTTCGATCTCTTCCTTGAGACCGTCGTAGAGGTCGTCGAACATCTGGGCGACAAGTTCTTCGTCATCCAGTTCGCTCAGGACGATATCGTCTTCTTCTTCGGACATAGCGCGTCTCCGTCAGTAAGGCCCCGCGCGTTGCGCGTTGGGGCTAAGTCGTAGCGTGTGCGGCATTTTCGACATGGCAGTTTGCGACATCGGCGCGTCCTCGCGCGACCCGCGCTTGTCGATGTTCCTTTTTTGTTCTAGTCTCGCGCGATGCCGCAAGATCGCAATTCCGTGCCGCGTCGCAGCGCAGGCCGCGCCGCCTTGTCGAACGAGGTTGGCCGCTTCGAACCCTACCAAAGGGTCGACGTCGATGACGGATGGGACCGGGACGAAACCCTGCCGCCGCTGCGCACCGACGTGTCCGAGGAACGCCCGCGCAAGATCATCACGCGCAACACGTCCCCGGACTTGTCTTTTGACCGGTCGATCAACCCGTATCGCGGGTGCGAACACGGGTGCATCTACTGTTTTGCGCGCCCAAGCCATGCCTATCTCGGCTGGTCGCCCGGATTGGATTTCGAAACCAAGCTTGTGGCGCGTCCCGCCGCGCCTGTCGTCCTGGATCAAGAGCTTCGGAAGCGCGCCTACCGGCCCGAGGTGATCGCAATTGGCACGAACACGGACCCCTACCAACCCCTTGAGCGGGATCGCAAAATCATGCGGCACATCCTGACGGTGCTGTCGGACTTCCGCCACCCCGTTGCCGTTGTGACCAAGGGCAGCCTTGTCGAACGCGATGCGGATATCCTGGGAGAGATGGGCCAATCCGGCCTGGCCCGCGTGGGCATCTCGATCACGACGCTCGACCGCGCTCTCGCGCGGCGCATGGAACCACGCTGCCCGGCCCCGGCGCGCCGCTTGCGCATGATCGAAACGCTGGCGCGGGCGGGATGCCCTGTGCGGGTGATGGCCTCGCCCTTGATCCCGGGCCTCACCGATCACGAGTTGGAGGACATCCTGACGTCGGCCCGCGACGCGGGCGCCGTCGCCGCCAGCACGATACCCCTGCGGTTGCCGCGCGAGGTCTCGGACCTGTGGCGGGGTTGGCTGGCCGAGCATTATCCGGACCGCGTGTCCCGCGTGATGTCGAAACTGCGCGATATGCATGGTGGTCGTGACTATGATCCCAACTGGGGCACACGCATGACCGGAACGGGTATTTGGGCCGAGTTGCTCCAGACCCGCTTCAAACGCGCGATCCGCGCTCTTGGCCTGGCCGAGCGGTTGGCCCCTTTGCGAACCGACCTCTTTGCCGTGCCCCCCAAAGCGGGCGATCAGCTGACGCTGTTCTGAGCGATCACCCAAAATCACCAACGGCGCGCGGGTCTCAGGCCCGGGCGCGGCGGCGGCTGCGGCGTTCGCGGGTGGGGGCCGCATCATCCGTCCCGTCCGAGCCGGAGGAAAACCCGCCAAGTTCCTGGGCAATCAGATCCAGCGTCGGGGCCGAGCCGCGCGGCGTCTCTTCCAGAGCGGCCCGCATATGGCGCAAATGCTCGGGCGTGGTGCCACAGCATCCACCGATGATCGTTGCCCCGGAATCGCGCGCCAGCACGGCGTAACGCGCCATCAATTCCGGCGTGCCATCATAGTGAATATGGCCATCAACATATTTCGGAATGCCGGCATTGCCTTTCGCGATGACCGGCCGTTCTCTGCCCGATGCGCGGAACCCCAGAACAGTGCGGAGCAAGTCGGACGCCCCGACGCCGCAATTCGCCCCATAGGCCAGCGGCTTGTGATCCAGCTTTTCGACCATGTCCGACATCGCGGCCGACGTCAGGCCCATCATGGTTCGGCCGGCGGTGTCAAAGCTCATCGTGCCACACCACGGCATGCCGGCGAGGCTGGCCGCTTCGGCGGCAGCGGCGTATTCTTCCGGCGCGCTGATCGTTTCGACCCACAGCACATCCGCGCCCCCATCGCGCAGGCCCTCAGCCTGCTCGTGGAACATCTCGACCGCGGCGTCGTGGGTCAATGCGCCCATCGGTGCCATGATTTCCCCGGTGGGCCCCATGGACCCGGCGACGATGACGGTACGGCCGGCCTTGTCGGCCACCTCGCGCCCGATTTCGGCCGCGCGTTTGTTCAACTCGTAGGCGCGGTCCTGTGCCTCATGAAGCTTGAGGCGCGCGCGTGTCCCGCCGAAGGAATTGGTCAGGAACAGATCCGACCCGGCATCCACAGCGCCCTGGTACAATGCGGTGATGCGCTCGGGGTGGTCTGCATTCCAAAGCTCGGGCGCATCGCCCGACTGCAGGCCCATATTGAACAGCGTCGTCCCCGTCGCGCCATCGGCCAAAAGCCAATCGCGTTGTGTCAAAAGCTCTTCGAGGGGGCTGCTCATGGGGGTATTCCGTCTGTGTTTGGGCGCGCGTGGGTTCATCTGGCCGCTCCACACATCATGAGCAAGGCGCAAAATTCACATGAAGATTATGAAAATCCTTCAAGCACAAAAAAACGGCGCACGCCCAATGGGCTGCGCCGTTTCGGTGCAATCTGCGCCCGGTGTCAGGCTTCGTCCATCAGCTGGCCTTTGGCCACGGACAACAGTTCTTCGTACTTCTTGCGCACATCTGCTTCGGACACGCGGCCGTCGAGGTCGCCCATCACTTTGCGCATGACATCTTCGTGGCCGGCTTCTTCGAAATCCGACTTCACGACTTCGGCCGCGTAGGCCTCGGCCTCTTCGCCGCTTTTTTCCAGGATGTCGGCGACCCACAGGCCCATCAGCTTGTTCCGGCGCGCATCGGCCTTGAACAGCATTTCCTGGTCGTGGGCGAATTTGTTTTCGAACGCGTTTTCGCGATCGTCGAATGTGGTCATCGGGGCGGTCCTTCTTCGCTACCGGGTTAACGTCAATCTATGCCGTGTCCCTAGGGGCCTGCAAGCCATCTGCCTTGCGACACAGCGCGCTTTGGCCTATAGCCGCGGCCCAGACGATGCGGCACGATGGCGGCCGCCGCAAAACCCCACTGGAGACAGCATGGCACGTCGCAAGAAGGTCTACGAGGGCAAGGCCAAAATCCTCTATGAAGGCCCCGAGCCCGGCACCCTTGTGCAGTATTTCAAAGACGACGCCACGGCGTTCAACGCCGAGAAACACGCCACGATCGACGGCAAGGGTGTGCTCAACAACCGTCTGAGTGAATTTTTCATGAACGGCCTGAATGGGATCGGCGTTCCGACTCATTTCCTAAAACGGCTGAACATGCGCGAGCAATTGATCCGCGCGGTCGAGATCATCCCGCTGGAAGTGGTCGTTCGCAATGTCGCCGCCGGGTCGATTTCAAAGCGTCTGGGGATCGAAGAGGGCACGCCGATGCCCCGCCCGATCGTCGAATTCTATTTCAAGAACGACGAGCTTGGTGATCCGCTGGTCAGCGAAGAACATATCATCGCCTTCGGATGGGCCACGCAGCAGGACATGGACGACATGGTCAGCCTCGCCCTGCGCGTGAATGACTTCCTGTCGGGCCTTATGCTTGGGGTCGGCATCAAACTGGTGGATTTCAAGATCGAAATCGGCCGCATCTGGGATGGCGATTACATGCGTTTGATCGTCGCCGATGAGATCAGCCCGGACAGCTGCCGCCTGTGGGACATGGAAACCGGTCAGAAGCTCGACAAGGACGTGTTCCGCCGGGATCTGGGCGATCTGGCCGACGCCTACACCGAGGTTGCGCGCCGTCTGGGCATCATGCCGGCCAACAGCGGCCCGGTCACCAAGCCAACACTGATCAACTGAGCCGGACAAAACGGCGACCGACCGAAGGAAAAGGGCAGGGACGATGAAAGCGACCGTCACAGTCATGCTGAAACAGGGCGTCTTGGACCCGCAGGGCGAGGCGGTGAAATCCGCGCTTGGGGCGTTGGGCTTCGACGGGGTTGCCGGGGTGCGCCAGGGCAAGGTGATCGAGTTGGATCTCGATGACGGTGCGACCGAGGCGCAGGTGACCGATATGTGCGAAAAGCTGCTCGCCAATACGGTGATCGAAAGCTACCGGATCGACATGGGGTAATGGCGCAGCCGCTCAACACCGACACCGCGCCCCATTATGCCTGGGGCGACGGGTGTGATGGGTGGCATCTGTGCCAGACCGACGCCTTGTCCGTGATTGAAGAACGCATGCCCCCCGGCGCGCGCGAAACGCGCCACGCCCATGCGCGGGCGCAACAGGTGTTTTACGTGCTGGACGGCGTTCTGGACCTCGAGTTGAACGGATTGGCCCATCGCCTCGGCGCCCGGCAGGCCCTTGAGGTCGCGGCGGGTGCGCCACATCAAGCCGTCAACCGGTCGGATGCGTATGTCCGCTTCCTTGTCATCTCGACACCGCCGGCACAGGGCGATCGCGTGCCGGTGGCGGAGGCGCGCGCATGAGGCCCGCCACCGTCATCCGCACGCGGCCGGAGGCGGTCTGCGTCGCACAACCAACAATCCAACGCGCTGCAATCCGCGGGATTGCCCCAAAAGCGAACTAGAATAGGACCCTACCATGCGTGCTGCCGTTCTTGTCTTCCCCGGTTCCAATTGCGATCGCGACCTTGCGGTGGCGTTTCGCCAGGCGGGGTTTCAGGTTGATATGGTCTGGCACAAGGAGACGGCGCTGCCGGACGACATTGACGTCGTTGGCGTGCCGGGTGGGTTTTCCTATGGCGACTATCTGCGCTGTGGGGCCATCGCGGCCGGGTCGCCGATCATGGCATCCGTGCGCGCCCATGTGGAGCGGGGCGGCTATGCACTGGGCATCTGCAACGGGTTTCAGGTTCTGTGTGAAACCGGCCTGCTGCCCGGCGCCTTGATGCGGAATGCCGGTCTGAAGTTCGTGTGCAACCTGCAGGCGTTGCGCGTTGAGACGTCCGACAGCGCGTTCACCACGGGATATGCGACCGGCCAGCAGGTCGCCTATCCGATCGCGCATCATGACGGCAACTACATGATTGATGCGGACGGGCTGGCGAAGTTGAAGGATCAGGACCGCATCGCCTTCACCTATGTCGACAACCCCAACGGGGCGCAGGCCGATATCGCAGGTGTCTTGTCCGAAAACCGCCGGGTGCTTGGGCTGATGCCGCATCCTGAACGGGTTGTGGACGACGCGCATGGTGGCACGGACGGCGCGGCGCTGTTTGCCGGCCTGACGGGCGCTCTGGTCGCCGCGTAATCCCACCGCATCGGCAAGAACCTGCCCGTCGACGGGGTCCCCTCGCTTGAGCGGTGGCATGTGCGCCCCTACACTATGGGGGCTATGACCTTGCGCGATCCCGCCTTTTCCACATTGTCCCGTGCCTGGTGGGTTCGCACGCTGCTGGTGCTGTTCGTGGGCTTCGCCATTGCCACCATCTGGGTGACGAACGCGTTTCTGACGGACCGCTTTACCGAGACCACGCGCAACCGGTCGGAGCTGCGGCTGGCGAACTATTCCAGCACCGTCCAGTCCGAGCTTCAGCGTCACTCGGTCGTTCCCCTGCTGTTGAGCCGCGATCCGGTGCTGATCCGGTCGCTCGACAGCAATGATTTCACCACCACGTCCCAACGCCTGATCTCGTATATCGAGGAGATCGGCGCGGCATCGCTGATCCTGCTCAGCCGGGAAGGGCGGGTGGTGGCGGCCACCGACCGTGCCCGGCTTGGGGAATTGCGGTCATCCGATCCCTTCTTTGTCGAGGCGACCCGGTCCCCCGACACCGTGTTCACCTCCAACGAACCCGAGACGGGCCGCTTCGACTTTACGTTTTCGCGGCGGGTCGAGTTCGAGAACCAACTGGTGGGCGTGATCTTGGTGGAGGTGGATTTGCCGCGCGTTGTGGATCGGTGGCGCGGGACCAACGAGGCGGTGTTCCTGACCAACAGCCAAGGCCAGATCATCCTGTCGACCGAACCGCGCTGGCGGGGTCGGACGGAAGCCGAGGCCGTTGCCCTGGCCGCCCCACGTACTGCGATTCAGCGTGCCATCGACGCGACCGGCGATTGGGCGTTTGGGGCGCCGTCCGGGGATTTCTTTGGGTCCGAGACGATCCGGCTGGAAAGCCGAATCCCGTTCCGTGGCTGGCGTATCATTTCCTACACGGCCTACACATCTGTGCGTGAACAGGTGAACGCGGTCTTGGCCCTTCAAATCATGGGGTTTGCCCTGTTTCTGGCGGCGGGATTTTATTGGCTGAGCCGCCGCGCCCGCATCCGCTCGGTTCGGCTCGAGCGAGAATCACATGAGCTGCGCCGTCTAAATGCCCGACTGCAAAGGGAAATTGCGGAGCGCCAAAAGGTCGAACGAACGCTTGAGGAAGCCGAGCAAAGCCTACAGCAGAGCCAGAAGTTGGCGGCTTTGGGCGAGATGTCGGCGGCGGTCAGTCACGAGTTGAACCAGCCGCTTGCCGCGATGAAAACCTATCTGGCTGGCGCGAAACTACTGCTCCAGCGCCGCCGCACCGAAGAAGCCGCTTCAAGCTTCCAGCGCATCGATGACCTGATTGAGCGCATGGGCGCGATCACCCGGCAATTGAAATCCTACGCGCGGAAAGGCGGCGAGGCCTTCGAACCGGTGGACCTTCGGGACGCGCTGACCGGGGCCATCACGATGATGGAGCCACAGTTGCGCACCATGAAGATCGAGATGTCGCGCACCTTGCCGCGGCGTCCCGTTATGGTGATGGCAGACCGCCTGCGTCTCGAACAGGTGATCATCAACCTTTTGCGCAACGCGCTCGACGCCATGAAGGAGGCGGACAACCGAACGCTCGATCTGCTGATCGCCGAAGGGGACGAAGCCGTTCTGACCGTGCGGGACAGTGGCCGCGGGATCGACAACCTCGATCAGTTGTTCGAGCCCTTCTACACCACGAAGAAACCGGGCGACGGCGTGGGGCTTGGCCTCGCGATTTCGTCCGGCATCGTTGCAGACCTTGGGGGGCGCCTGACCGCGCGCAACAGCGAAAACGGGGGCGCCGTGTTTGAAGTGCGTTTGCCTCTTCTCGAGCCGTCGACAGAGGCGGCCCAATGACCAGAAAGGACCACGCGACATGAGAATCGCGATTGTCGACGATGAGCAGGACATGCGCCAATCCATCAGCCAATGGCTGGCGCTTTCCGGATTCGAGACGGAAACCTATGCCAGCGCAGAGGATGCGCTGAAGTCGATCAGCGCCGAGTTCCCGGGCGTCGTCATCACGGATGTGAAGATGCCGGGCATGGATGGGATGGCGTTCCTGAAACGCCTCATGGGCGTCGACAGCGGCCTGCCGGTGATCCTGATCACGGGTCATGGCGATGTGCCCATGGCGGTCGAGGCGATGCGGATCGGCGCCTATGACTTCCTCGAAAAGCCGTTCAATCCCGATCGCATGGCCGATCTGGCCAAACGCGCCAGTCAGCAACGCCGCCTGACGTTGGACAACCGCGCCCTGCGCAAGGAACTGTCGGATGGCACGGTCCTGATGCGCAAACTGATTGGGTCGTCGCCCGTCATGGAACGGCTGCGGGAAGATATTCTGGATCTTGGCCAAGCCGATGGTCATGTGCTGATCACGGGTGAAACCGGCACCGGGAAAACCCTTGTGGCCCATGCCCTCCACGCGGTGGGTCCGCGCGCCGCCAAAAGCTTTGTCACCCTCAGCTGTGCCGCGCATGACGAACCCGCGTTGTCGGCCATGCTGTTCGGCCCTGTCGGGGATGACCAGGACAAGCCTTTGGTTGAACAGGCGCGGGGCGGAACGCTTGTGTTGGAGGATGTCGAAAGCCTGCCGCAAGCGCTGCAGGCGCGTTTGCTGACCGTCATCAACGAACAGGGCACTCCGGCCGAAACGCGCATTGTGGCGATCTGCAATGCGCCCGAACCCGAATCCTGCGAAGCCAGCTTGCGCCCTGACCTGTTTTACCGGCTGGCCGCCATGCGCATTGACCTGCCGCCGTTGCGCCAACGTGGGGAGGATATCCTGACGCTCTTCACCCGTTTCGGGGAACAATTCGGCGAGGAATACGGCACCGACGCCCCGCAAGTGACCGCGCAAGAGGCGACGCAACTTCTCCAGGCGCCGTGGCCGGGCAATGTGCGCCAACTGATCAACATCGCCGAGCGCGCGATCCTGCAACAACGGCGCGGATCCGGCACGATTGCCTCGCTCTTGATGTCCGACACGGCCGAAATTGCGCCCCAGGCAATTGGTGAAGGCAAGCCGCTCAAGGAATATGTCGAAGCGTTCGAGCGCATGTTGATCGACAACACGATGCGGCGGCATCGCGGCTCGATCGCAAGTGTCATGGACGAATTGTGCCTGCCACGCCGGACCCTGAACGAGAAGATGGCCAAATATGGCCTCAGCCGCTCGGATTATCTTTGAGGAAAACCACCGCCCGGTGACGGGCCGCAGCGCATGAATGTCGCGAATGGCCATTGTGTTTCAGGCCGTTCGCACCTTAATGTGAATAAGTGCGCGCTCGAACAGATGCCGCATGAACAGTTTCTCTGCGTCCCACCGCCCGTGATTTCCAGGGCCAGTGGGGAGAGCAGGTCACTGGACCCCCGGACGGGCCAGCGCGAAGATCGCCGCCGCACCATCGGGGTCCGAATGAACCGCGCCCCACACCGATGGGGCCTTGAATGGGTGTCGGGCAACCACGTGCGGCACCGGAGATAGACCGCGATGCAACGCGTGTGGACTTGGATAACAGGCGCAACAGGGGTCCAGCCCCAGTTGGCGCTGGCCTATGCCACACCCATCGCCGTCACAGCATCACACGACATCCGATCCCCCATGCGCCCCGGCGCTGGACCCGGTGTGTCGTGGGCAAGGTCATCATGGCAAAGAAAATGCTTATCGATGCCACCCACCCTGAAGAAACGCGGGTGGTTGTGGCCGATGGAACGAAGGTCGAGGAGTTCGACTTTGAGTCGCTGAACAAGCGGCAACTGGCAGGAAATATCTACTTGGCAAAGGTGACGCGGGTTGAACCGTCGTTGCAGGCTGCGTTTGTGGATTACGGCGGCAACCGCCACGGCTTCCTCGCCTTTTCGGAAATCCATCCGGATTACTATCAGATCCCGGTCGCCGATCGCGAAGCACTTTTGGCGGAAGAACGCGCCTATGCCGAGCAGCAGGCCGCCGAAGAAGACGAGCCCAAGCCCAAGCGGCGCCGGTCGCGGCGTCGGAAGGGGTCGGAGACCAAGGCCGAAGACAGCAAGACCGATGCCGTCGCAACCGGCGAGGCAACCGCGCCGTCTGGCATGGACATCGTCGATCTGGAGGACAAGCCAGAGGCCGAAGCCGGCCCGGTCGAAGGGTTCTCGGCGCCGGACGGCGACGCACCGGCAGAAGCCTCCGATGCGGAGCCGACCACGGACGACACCGCTGCCGAAACGGACAGCGCGGACGCAGAGGCGGAGGCCTCGGACGCCCCGGCAGAGGCGGAAGCCGCGACGTCTGAACCGACACCGGACGCCGACGCCGAGGGTGCCTCGGACGACGATGCGGACGAGTCGGACGACGGCGACAGCGACGACAGCGATGGCGACGCCGATGAGGCGACCCCCTCTGCCGAGACAGTGGCCGATGACGACACCGAAGAAGACATCCGCCCCGTGCGCAAACCGCGCGCTCGGCGCTATAAAATTCAGGAGGTCATCAAGGTTCGCCAGATCATGCTGGTGCAGGTCGTCAAAGAAGAACGTGGCAACAAGGGCGCTGCGCTGACCACCTATCTCAGCCTTGCGGGCCGGTACTGCGTCCTGATGCCCAACACCGCCCGGGGCGGCGGCATCAGCCGCAAGATCACCAACGCGGCCGACCGGAAGAAACTGAAGGAAATCGCGACGTCCCTCGATGTGCCGCAGGGCGCGGGCCTGATCGTTCGGACCGCAGGGGCCAAGCGCACCAAGACCGAGATCAAGCGCGACTATGAGTACCTGCAGCGTCAGTGGGAACAGGTCCGTGCACTGACCCTCGAATCGACCGCACCCGCGCCGATCTACGAGGAGGGCAACCTGATCCACCGCTCGATCCGCGATCTCTACAACCGGGATATCGGCGAGGTGCTGGTCGAGGGGGATGCCGGGTATCGGCAGGCCAAGGACTTCATGAAGATGATCATGCCGTCCCACGCCAAGAACGTGAAACACTACACCGAACAGATGCCGATCTTCGCCAAGCACAAGGTCGAAGGGTATCTCGGCGACATGTTCAACCCGACCGTTCAGTTGAAGTCGGGCGGGTATATCGTGATTGGGGTGACCGAGGCGCTCGTCGCCATCGATGTGAACTCGGGCAAGGCGACCAAGGAAGGCTCGATCGAGGAAACCGCGCTCAAGACCAACCTTGAAGCGGCCGAGGAGGTTGCCCGGCAGGTGCGCCTGCGCGATCTGGCCGGCCTCATCGTGATCGATTTCATCGACATGGACGACCGCCGGAACAATTCGGCTGTCGAAAAGCGGATCAAGGAACGGCTGAAATCGGACCGCGCCCGCATCCAGGTGGGCCGCATCTCGGCCTTCGGCCTGATGGAAATGAGCCGCCAGCGCCTGCGCCCCGGCATGCTCGAGGCGACGACCCAACCGTGCCCGCATTGCCTTGGCACGGGCCTGATCCGCTCGGACGACAGCATGGCCTTGTCGATCCTGCGGCATCTGGAAGAAGAAGGCACCAAGCGTCGCGCGAAGGAATTGTTGCTGACCGCGCCGGTGGGCATCGTCAACTTCCTGATGAACGACAAACGCGAATACCTCGCCGCGATCGAAGCCCGCTTCGGATTGTCCATCCGGGTCGAAGCCGATCCCATGATGATGCCGCCCGACTACAAGATCGAAAAATCCAACACGCCCACGCGCCGCGTTCCGGCCGCCGCCCCGGTTGTGTCGATGGATGCGGCCTTGATGGAAGAAATCGAGGAAGCGACCGCCGACGAGGAAGAGACCGCAGCGACCACGCCGGACGGCGATGACGCGCCCAAGAACAAGCGCCGCCGCCGCGGCGGACGCGGGCGTCGCAAAGGCAATGGGTCCGAGACGCAGGAGGCCTCGGAGAACCAAGCGACGGATGCGGACGCAGAGGCGCAATCGGATGGCTCTGAGGCTGAATCACCGGATGGGTCGGACGCCGCAGCCGCGGCCGATGCGCCCGCCGCTGACGCTGACGCGGACAGCGCCGCACCGGAGGAGACGGCAGACGGCGACGCCCCCGCAGAGGAGGCCCCGAAACCCAAACGCCGCCGCCGCACCCGCAAGAAAGCTGAGCCTGCGGAGGCCGAAGCAGGAGCCGGCCCATCCGAGCCCGAGGCGCCGACCGCTGCGGAGGCAGAGGCCCCCAGTGCGGACGCGGCACCGGACACGGGCGATCCCGCCGATGCGGTGACAGATGCCGCGCCAGAGCCCGCGCCCGAGCCAGAGCCCGCGCCCGAGCCATCGACAGACGCTGCCGCGGCGCCCGAGCCAGAGCCAGAGCCCGCACCCGAGCCTGAGCCCGAGCCGGCCCCGGAGCCTGTCGCGGCGGAGACGGAGCCTGATCCAAGCGCACCGCCCAAGCCCAAGAAACGGGGCTGGTGGTCCGCACGATAACACAGCAATCATGAAACGGTCGGGCCTGTCCCGGCCGTTTTCTTTGAGGGGGCAGCCATGGCCTTGTTGGCGCAAAACCGGTCTTTCCGCCTGTTGTTCTCGGCATCCGCGATTTCGAACCTCGGGGACGGCGTGTCGGCCTTGGCCTTCCCGTGGCTTGCAACGCTGATCACCCGCGACCCGGCCTTGATTGCCGTTGTGGCGTTTGCGACACGGCTGCCATGGCTGCTGTTTTCAATCCCGGCCGGGGTCATCACGGACCGGGCGGATCGACGGCGGCTCATGGTGCGGGCGGATGTGCTGCGGCTCTTGCTGACCTGCGGTGTGATCGCCCTGATCTTCGCGGTGCCCAGTCTGCCAGTCACGCAAACGCCGGGGCTCTACATCTCTCTGCTGTCCGCACTCGCCTTCCTGCTTGGCGCAGCGGAAGTGGTTCGCGACAACGCGGCGCAAACGGTCTTGCCCGCCATCGTCGCAAAGGCCGAGTTGGAGCGGGCAAACGGTCAGATTTGGACGGTCGAACAGGTCATGGGGGCCTTTGTCGGTCCGCCCCTGGCCGGTGTGCTGATTGCCTTGGCCGTGCCCGCACCGTTTGCGTTGGATGCGTTGAGCTTTGGGCTGGCGGCCTGGCTCGTGTGGATGATCGCCCTGCCACCGCGGGTCGCCCCGCCGCGCCGATCGGTCTGGACCGAAATGGCGGAAGGGTGGGCATGGATGCGCGCCCATGCAACGATCCTGCGCTTGGCTGTCATGCTTGGCGCCATTAACGCCATCTTCGTCATGGCCCTGACGGTTCTTGTTCTGCTGAGCCAGGAAATCCTGGGATTGGATGCGGTCGGACATGGCATCTTGCTCACCGCCGGAGCACTGGGGGGCGTCCTCGGCGGTCTGTTGGGACCGCTGGTGGTCGAGCGGATTGGCGGGCAACGCGCCGTGCTTCTTGCGATGGCCTGCTTTCCGGTCCCGTTCGCCATTCTGGCTTTGACCCACAGCCCGATCCTGGCAGGCGTGGCCTTGTTCATCGAAACGGCCGCCGGGGTGCTATGGAACGTGGTGACCGTGTCCTACCGGCAGCGACGCATCCCGGACGCGCTGTTGGGGCGGGTCAACAGCCTGTATCGCTTTTTCGGGTGGGGCATGATGCCCTTGGGCGCGTTGGCGGGTGGTCTGCTGGTGGCGTGGGCGGAGCCAAGCCTGGGGCGCGATCTGGCCCTGCGCGTCCCCTTCATGGTGGGGGGCGCAGGGGCGGTTTTGATCCTGGCATACGGTGCGGCGCGCCTGCGCCTTTGAGATTACTCGGCCGTGGCGCGCAGTTGGGCGACGATGTCGATCATGCCATCCAGCGGGACGTATCCCCGCACCAATTGATCATCAAAGATGAAGCTTGGCGTGCCGGAAATGCCCAGGCGTGTGGCGATGTCTCGGTTCGTTGCGATGGTCGCATCTACGATGGGGTCGTCAATCGACGCCATGATGGCGTTGCCGTCCAGACCATTCTCAGACGCCATGCCCAGAAGCGACGGCACGGTGATCGCGCCGCGCATTTCCATCAGGGCATCGTGGACGGTTTCATAGGCGGCGTCGCCCAAGGCGATGCGGGAGGCAATCGCGAACCGCGACGCAAGAACGGATTCCTCGCCGAGGATCGGGAATTCCTTCACCACCAGCCGAATGTTGCCGTCATATTCCAACAGGGCGTCGACATCCGGATGCGCCCGGCGGCAGAAGCCACAGCGGTAGTCCAGGAACTCGACCAGAACGATGTCGCCCTCGGGGTTGCCGCCCACCCAATCAAACTCGGACCCGAAGATCAGGTCGGTGTTGGCGGCGACGGCCATCATGGCAGCCTCGGCCTCGGCCGCGGCCTGGCGTTCTTCGAGGATCGAGAACGCCTCCATCAGCACTTCGGGGTTGTCCAGCAGATACTCACGAATTTCGGCCCGAAAGGCCTGTCGTTCGGCGTCGGACATGTCGTCCATCTCGAAGGCCGTCGCCTGGCTGGACAGGCCCAGACACAGGGCAATCGTCAGTAGTCGTTTCATTGGGCGTTCTCTCCGCGCTCATCGGTCGGGATATGTCTAACACAATCGTCTGAACTGGCCAGCGATGTGAACTCACAGGGTTGTCATACGGGCCATCTGCCGCGCATAGACGGGCCAACAAGGGACTATCGCGTCGCAAATGAGGGGAGAGCGATGAAACTTTCGGCACGCAGTGCGGTGGATCCGTTCATCGTCATGGATGTCATGGAAGCTGCGCGCGCCGCCGAAGAGGCCGGACGCGACATCGTGCATATGGAGGTCGGGCAGCCCGGCACCGGGGCACCCGAGGCGGCGCGGAAGAAACTGGCCGCCGAGGTTGAGGCTGGTCCGCTTGGCTACACCGTCGCCCTTGGCCGCCCGGACCTGCGGGCCGGGATCGCGGCGCTCTATGCCGAGTGGTATGACCTTGATCTGGACCCGTCGCGCGTCATCGTGACGGCGGGCGCGTCCGGCGCGTTCATCCTGGCCTTCTCGGCGCTCTTTGATGCAGGTGCGCGCGTGGCATTGGGCGAGCCATGTTATCCGTCCTACCGCCAGATCCTGACCGCCATGAGCCTGAACCCCATCGGGTTGCGGACCGAACGGGAGACGCGCTTTCAGCCCACGGCGGATCAGTTGGGCGAAGACTTGGATGGTTTGATTGTCGCAAGTCCCGCCAACCCGACCGGCACGATGCTGGATCGACCTGCGCTGCAAGCGTTGCAGGACGCCTGCGCCGCGCATGACATCGCATTGATTTCCGACGAAATTTATCACGGGTTGCAATATGAGGGCCGGGCCATCTCGGCGCTTGAGGTGACGGACGATGTCTATGTCATCAACAGTTTTTCGAAGTATTTTTCGATGACCGGCTGGCGCTTGGGTTGGATGGTGGTGCCGCCCGATCATGTGCGCGCCATCGAACGCTTGGCGCAGAACATGTTCATTTGCGCGCCCCACGCCAGCCAGATCGCGGCCCTCGGGGCGCTGTCGCCCGCAGGGCGCGCCGAACTGGACCGAAACCGGGATGTTTATGTCGAGAACCGCAAGATCCTGCTGGCGGGTCTGGCCGAGGCAGGCTGGACCAAGACCGCGCCGGCCGATGGCGCGTTCTATGTCTATGCCGACGTGTCCGCGTTCACCGAAGACAGCCGTGCGTTCTGCGCCGAGGTTTTGGACGAGGCCGGTGTCGCCATCACGCCCGGGTTGGACTTTGACAAGGGCAGGGGGTCGAGCACCGTCCGGCTGAGCTATGCGCAGTCCCGCGTGGCGATTGAAGAGGGGGTCGAACGGCTCATCACCTTCATGGCGCGCCGCGGCGGAAAATAGGTTACAAAAATTGAGCGACGGCGCGTTTTTTGTAACCTAATTTTCCGATGCTTGGGAAATGCCTGCCGCTCTGTTAGCCTGATGTTAATCAATACAACGGGCGATACCCCGTGATCCGAGCAGCCTTGACCCTGGTCACCTTTTTGTTTCTGGCCGCGCCTGTGTTTGCGCAGCCTTTCGGCGTGCTGGCCCGATTGCTGCCCGACGCCACCGAGATGACGGCCGATGACCGCGCGGTTGATCTGTCGCTTGGCCTGAGCCAGGCGGTGCCGTTCCGGGTGTTCTGGCTGGCTGATCCCTGGCGTGTTGTGGTCGATTTTCGCGAAGTGGCCTTTGATGGTCTCGGGCAATCCGTCACGGCGATGGGGCCTGTTGCGGCGGTCTCGGCAGGACCGGCAACCGAACCCGGATGGTCGCGGCTGATCCTGACTTTGGATGCCCCGTTTCTTCCGGAAATCGCGGCCATGGAAACCGACCCGGTCACCGCCGAGGCGCAAGTGCGCCTTCGGCTTGCGCCCGCCTCTGAGACCGTGTTTCGGGAGGGCAGCCGCCCGCCAAGCGGCAGTGCGCCGCCGGAAACCACCGTGGTCGCCACGCCCGACGCCCCCGGCCAACCTTTGACCATCGTTCTGGACCCCGGGCATGGGGGCGTGGACCCCGGGGCCGTGCGCGGCGACGCGACCGAGGCCGACCTCGTGCTGACGTTTGCGCGTGAATTGCGGGACGCGCTCCGTCGCACGGGGCGCGTGGATGTTGTGATGACGCGGGACGCCGACCTGTTCGTGCCCTTGCCGAACCGCTTGACCATCGCCCGTGCGGCCGACGCCAGTGCGTTCATCTCCATCCACGCGGATGCGTTGGCCGAAGGACGGGCGCGGGGCGCCACGGTCTATACCCTGTCTGAAACGGCCACCGACGCCGCCGCCGCGGCGCTGGCCGAGCAACATGATCGGGCCGACCTGCTGCAGGGTGTGGATCTGGAGGGGGCGGACGATGTCATCGCCGGGGTTCTGATGGATCTGGCCCGCATCGAGGTTGCGCCGCAAAGCGCGGCGCTGGCCGATGGGATTGTCGATGCCATTGGGGATGAGGGCCTCACACTCCATCGCCGACCGCGTGGGGAGGCCGGGTTCAACGTCTTGCGCGCCGCAGATATTCCGTCGGTTCTGGTGGAGATCGGGTTCATGTCGGACCCGCGCGACCTGACCAATATCCAAGATCCGGTGTGGCGGATGCGGATGCAGGATGCGCTGGTTGACGCGATTCTGGATTGGGCCGACGCCGAAGCGGTGCGCCGCGTCCTGTTGCGGCAGTAATCGACAGCTCAGCCCGTGTCCCGGGCTTTTGCCAGCCAAACCGAATGCCTGTTCAGGGCAGCATCCTCGGGCCGGAACCACAGAACGTCAAAACCGTTTTCTGCGAAACAGGCACGATACCCCTCGGGATCAAGCGAGGCGTGAAAAACGGGGCTGTCCCCAACACGACCGATCCGTTCGCCCGCTTCGTGTCCTGTTGTGATCAGCACATGGCACCCGGGCGCGGCATGCCGTGCGAAGACCGGAAACATGGCGCGCTGATCATCGACGGACAAATGGAAGAAGGAGTTCCAGGCCAGGATCACGTCAAACCGCAGTTCAAGCGCCAAATCCCGCATGTCCGCGTGGATCGCGCGCAGCTCCGGCACGCGGCGACGACATTCGGCGATCATCGCGGCTGCGCCGTCGATGCCGGTAACGTGATCCCCGCGCGCGATGAACCATTCTGCAATGGGCTGGCCCGACCCGCACCCCAGATCCAGCACCCTGAGACCCGGGGGGCGATAGGCGACGGCGGCCTCCAGCGCGGGTTTTTCCCATAGATTACAAGCCCGTCCGGCGGCCCAATGGGCGGCCTCTTTCTCGTATGTGGGAAGGATGTCGTCAGGCCGCATGGATTGAATATGCCTTGCTTTCACGGGGGCGGAAACCTGCCGAGCGGCTTTTGACCCCACGGGGCCCAAAGCGTATAAGATTGCAACGACAAACGAGCGGTTTTCACGATGCGATTCATCATCGGCTTTTTCGGCAGCATCTTCAGCATGGCGACGCTTGGCCTCGTGGCCGTGGCCGTTGGCATCGGCGGGATCCTGTTCATGTATTCCCATGACCTGCCGGACCACGAAACTCTGGCGAACTACACACCGCCAACCATCAGCCGCATCTATTCGCGCGAAGGCACGATCGTCGACGAATTTGCCGCCGAGCGCCGCTTGTTCGTGCCCGCCGAAGATATCCCCGATCGGATCGCCCATGCGTTCGTGAGCGCAGAGGACCGCAATTTCTATATTCACGGCGGATACGACCTGCGCGCCATCGCCGCCGCCTTTGTCGAGGCGGTCCGCTCGCGCGGGCAAGATGTGCGGGGCGCGTCCACGATCACGCAGCAGGTCATGAAGAACTTCCTTTTGGACGGCAGCCGCACGATTGAACGGAAGATCAAGGAAATCATCCTGGCCGCGCGGATCGAAACCACGCTGACCAAGGACCGCATCCTCGAACTGTATTTGAACGAGATCTTCCTCGGCCAGAACTCCTATGGTGTGGCCGCGGCGGCGCAGACCTATTTCAACGCCGACCTTGAGGATCTGAACCTGCAGCAAGCGGCCTATCTGGCGGCATTGCCCCAGGCCCCGTCGAACTTTCATCCGGTGCGCGACTATGACCGCGCCATCAACCGGCGCAACTACGTGCTGCGCGAGATGTTCGAGAATGGCTACATCTCAGAGGCCGAGATGACCGAGGCGCAGGCGGCCCCGCTGGAGACCGTTCAAGGCGGCCATATCGAGCCATTCCGCGCCGCCTTGCCACCGCGCAACTACTTCACCGATGAGATCCGCCGCCAGCTTTCGCGCGAATACGGCGAAGAGGATTTCTTCTCGGGCGGGTACACCGTGCGGGCGACCATGGACGAAAGCCTGCAGGATGTGGCCGAAACGGCGCTGCGCCGCGCGCTCGAGCGGTACGACCGCGAACAGGGGCTGTGGCGCGGGGCCGTCGCCACCATCGACCCGGCGCTTCTGGACAGTGAGGACAGCTGGCGGGAGGCCTTGGCCGATGCCGAGATTGCACGCGACATCGACGGGTGGTTCCCGGCCGTTGTGCTGGAGGTTGGCCAATCGTCGGCCCGGATCGGGATCGAAGGGGTCGAGGATGACGAAGACGGGCATTTCATCCCGGCCGAAGACGTCACCTGGGCGCGTCCCGTTGACGACGAGGGCAACCGCGGCAGCCAGGCCCGCGTCGCGGGTGATCTGCTGAGCGTCGGCGACGTTGTGCATGTGCGCGCGATGACGCGCGACAGCGACGGGTCTTTCATGCGCTGGACGTTGCGGCAAGTGCCGGAAGTTCAGGGCGGCTTCATGGCGATGGACGTGAACACGGGCCGCGTGCTGGCGATGCAGGGCGGGTTCTCCTACCAGACGTCGTCGTTCAACCGTGCGACGCAGGCGACGCGCCAGCCGGGGTCGTCCTTCAAACCCTTCGTTTATGCCGCCGCGCTGGACAGTGGCTACAGCCCCAACACGATCGTTATCGACGCCCCGATCGAGGTGGATACCGGGGCCGGCGGCATTTGGCGCCCGACGAATGCATCGAACCAGTTTTACGGTCCGTCGCCGCTGCGCACGGGGATTGAACGGTCGCGGAACCTGATGACCGTGCGCCTGGCGCAGGATGTCGGCATGAACACGGTCGCCCGCTATGCCGAACGCTTTGGCGTCTATGACGATATGCAGCCCTTCCTTGCCAATTCGCTCGGCAGCCAGGAGACGACGCTGTTCCGGATGGTTGCGGCCTACGCGATGTTCGCCAATGGCGGCGAGCGGGTCGAACCGACGCTGGTCGACCGGATCCAGGACCGGTGGGGGAACACCATCTATCGGCACGATCAACGGCTTTGCCCGGATTGCCAACTGGCCTCGCTCGATGCGGGGTTTGCCCCGCGGATCGTTTCGAACCGTGAACGGGTGATGGACCCGATCACCGCCTACCAGTTGACCTCCATGATGCGGGGGGTTGTGCAGCGTGGCACCGCCGCGGGCAGCGTGAACCTGCCCGTGCCCGCCGCGGGCAAGACCGGCACCACCAACGATGCGCGGGATGTGTGGTTCGTGGGCTTCACCTCGAACATCGCGGCGGGCTGCTATATCGGCTTTGACCAGCCGCGATCCCTGGGCCGCGGGGCCTCGGGCGGTGGCATGTGCGGCCCCGTGTTCAACGACTTCATGCTGGCGGCGACCGAGGAATATGGCGGCGGCGAATTCGAAGTGCCCGAAGGCGGCCAGTTCTATCCGATCGACCGGTATTCCGGTCAGCGCCTCGAGGGTGGGGCGTCAGGGGATCATGTGGTCTACGAGTTGTTCCGCGAAGGGGAGGAGCCGTTCTTTGGGATTTTGTCGATCATCGACGGGGGGTGGGGCATGGCCTCGGACCTGCCGATGTTCGGGCCGGGTGAAAACACCAACGGCCTGCCACAGGGTGACAACCCGGCCGATCTGGTGGTGACAGCGCCGGCGGATCAGTCCGTGACGACCTCCACCGGCGAAACGGTCATCGTGCCGACCGGTACCGGGTTCGGAACACTCAGCACGGGCGGGCTTTACTGACACGGCGTTGCTTGCAGCGACTTGGGGGCTGGTTTAGATCAAACCAACCCGCAGATTTCTTTCCCGAAGGGGCCCCATGCGCTCCGAAACCCAAGCCCATATCGAAAAGATCCGCAATTCCCTGACCTTGTTGGGTCAGCGGATGGATATCGACACGGCCCCGCACCGGTTGGAAGAATTCAACGCCCGCGTGGAAGACCCGGACCTGTGGAACGATCAGGCCAAGGCGCAGAAGCTGATGCGCGACCGGCAAATCCTGGTCGACAAGATGGGCACCTATGAGGCGATCAAGCAGACGCTTGAGGACAACATGGAGCTGATCGAACTGGGCGAAGCCGAGGGCGACACGGAGATCGTGGAAGAGGCCGAAACGGCCATCGCCGATCTGGTTGAAGAGGCGGCGGCCAAGGAGCTCGAGGCGCTGCTCGATGGCGAGGCGGATGCCAATGACACATTTCTCGAGATCAACTCGGGCGCGGGCGGCACCGAAAGCTGCGACTGGGCCAGCATGTTGGCGCGCATGTATGTGCGGTGGGCGGAAAAACAGGGCTACGAGGTTGAGCTGCAATCCACCAGCCCGGGCGAAGAGGCCGGCATCAAATCGGCCGTCTACAAGATCAGCGGGCACAATGCCTATGGGTGGCTGAAATCCGAAAGCGGCGTCCATCGCCTTGTCCGCATCTCGCCGTACGACAGCTCGGCCCGGCGGCACACGTCTTTCTCGAGCGTCTGGGTCTACCCGGTGGTGGACGACAATATCGAGATCGAGGTGAACCCGGCGGATATCCGGATCGACACGTACCGGTCGTCGGGTGCGGGCGGGCAGCACGTGAACACCACCGACTCGGCCGTTCGGATCACGCACCATCCCACCGGGATCGTTGTGACCAGTTCCGAAAAGTCACAGCACCAGAACCGCGATATCGCCATGAAGGCGCTGAAGTCGCGCCTGTACCAACTGGAATTGGAACAGCGCACCGCCAGCATTCGCGAGGCCCATGAAAGCAAGGGCGACGCGGGGTGGGGGAACCAGATCCGGTCCTACGTGTTGCAGCCCTACCAGATGGTGAAGGACCTGCGGACCGGGTTTGAAACCTCCGATACTGGCGGGGTTCTGGACGGGGATCTGGACGGGCTGATGGCCAGTGTGCTGGCCAAGGATGTCTCGGGCAAAAGCCGGGCGGACGCCACCGCGGAGGACTGAGCGCGGCGAGAGGGAGGGAAGCTCGCGCGGCCTCGGGCCCCCTCCGGACGCCGTCGGCCGCACGATGGGCGCTTGGGTCGGCCCGCAGGGCGGTTGAGCCACGATGCGTGTGCTTTGCCGGTGTGCGGCCTTCGGCGAGGATACTTGAGAAACAGAGACGTGGGGGGCGGTGCGATGACAGAGCTGTGGCAGCGGGATGCCGGTTGGATCTGCGCCGAGATGGCGGCGCGGCGCCTGTCGCCGGTCGAGGTGATGCGCGAGACCCTTGGGCGCATCGATGCGGTCAATCCGGCGGTCAACGCGGTGGTGTCGCTGTTGGATCGCGAGACGCTGATGGGCGCGGCGCGGGTGGCCGAAGCCTTGGATCCGGTCGGGCCGCTGCATGGCTTGCCCATCGCCATCAAGGATCTGGTCGCAACCAAGGGGGTGGTCTCGACCTGGGGGGCGCCCTTTTTGCGCGCGTTCCGCCCGACCGAGGATGACGCGATGGCGGCGCGTTTGCGGGGCGCCGGCGCGATTGTGATCGGCAAGACGAATGTTCCGCAGTTTGGCTTTGGATCGCATTCGACGAACCCGGTGTTCGGCGCCACGCGCAACCCCCATGATCCGAGCCGCACGGCCGGGGGATCGTCGGGCGGGGCGGCGGCGGCCTTGGCCACGGGCATGCTGAGCGTGGCCGACGGGTCGGACAAGATGGGCAGCCTGCGCAACCCGGCGGCCTGGTGCGATGTCTATGGCATGCGTCCAACGGAAGGGACGGTGCAGGGATCGGGGATCCCATCCGTCATTGAGACACGGTTGTCGACGCGCGGGCCCATGGCGCGCAGCATTGCAGACCTGCAACTGTTGCTTGGTGTGTTGGGGGGCAATGTCGCGGGGTCTGCGGGGGCAGGGCAAAAGGCACCGCGTGTGGGATGGCTTGGAGATTGGGACGGCGCCTACGGGTTTGAGCCGGGTCTGCTGGACCTGTCCGAGACGGCCTTGGGCGTCATGGAAGATCTTGGGTGGGCCGTGACGCCGGTGGCGGCGCCGATGTCGGCCGCATCCCTTTGGCAAAGCTGGACCGATCTGAGGAGTTTCAGCATCGCGCTGGACCTGGCGCCGCACCTGCGCAATCCGGCCGAGCGGGCGGATCTGGTGCCGCAGGTCATTTGGGAGATCGAGCGCGGCCTGGCGCTGGACGTGACGGCTGTGGAGGCGGCGGCAACCCTTCGGCGGACGTGGTTGGCGCGGCTGGAGCGCCTGTTCGAGACCGTCGATGTGTTGGTCCTGCCCTCGACGCAGGTTTGGCCGTTCCCCGTGGACTGGGACTGGCCGAGGGAGATCAACGGCGTGCCCATGGACACATACCACCGTTGGATGGAGGTGGTGGTGCCCGCATCCCTGGCAGGTCTGCCGGTGATCAATCTGCCGGCCGGGTTTGGCGACGCCGGGCTGCCCGGTGGTGTCCAGCTGATCGGGCGCGCGGGCGCCGACGCGCAGCTGCTGGACTGGGCCAAGGCCTATGAGGCGGCCATTGGTCCGCGACGCATTGTGACGCCCGTCGCGCGTGCGTGATCCATCCCGACCGCACGCGGCGGGTCTAGAGCGCGATCGGCCCCTCTTCTTCGGCGAAGGGAAGGCCGGTGTTTGCTGGCGTCAGATCGGTGGCCACGATCCCGGGAAGCGAGACATTGATGGTATCCAGAACATTGGCCGTGCCCGTCGCGTAATCTGCGCGCGCGTCTTCGATCGAGACATAGAAGGGCGTCAGGTCGATGAAATCATTCGCCGGGTCGAAATCGCTGATCGTGTCGTTCTCGCCCACCACGACGCGATCGAACCCATCGCCGGTTTGAATGAGATCCCCGCTTCCGCCTCCATCGAGGGTGTCGTTGTCGGCACCGCCGTTGAGCGTGTCCGCCCCATCACCGCCGACGATGCTGTCGTTCCCCGCGTTGCCAAGCAAAAGCCCGTTGCCATCATCGTCGCCGATGATGGTGTCGTTGCCGCGCGCCGTTGCGACCTCATCAAACCCGCTGATCTGCGAGGTCCCAAGGCCGGTTGCGACCCCATTCAGGAGATCCACCTGTATATCGGTTGTGATCGTATCGTTGACGAGAAGCTGGTCTTGCGTGCCGATCATCGTCAGCGTGTCGTCGCCTTCGGTCAATTGAACGGCATTGAAGAACGCCCCGCCGAGCACGGAGTCATTGCCGGGACCTGGGTCGATGTTGTTGATCAAGCTCGCCCCGCTTGCATCGATCGTGTCATCCTCGGTTCCGCCGAAAAGGAAGGTGACCTCGTTGCCGGTGACTACGATCGAGTCGTTCCCGGCACCGCCTTCGATGCTGACCCCGAACGCAGGTTCTTCATCATCGTTCGCAATGAGTGTGTCATCGCCCTCGCCACCGAGGAGAGTGACGGCACCGTCGCCCCCGACCAAGCTGTCGTTGCCCGCTTCGCCGTTGATGGCGTCAAAACCGGGTCCGCCAAACACGGTGTCGCCATTGCCACCCGCATTGATGGTATCGTTGGCCACACCGCCATCGGTCGTGTCCTGAGCGCCATCGGCCTGCAGGCCGCCATAAATCACATCGCGGGCCTCGGTCCCGGCAATTGATCCATCATCGGGCTGCACCGTCGTTCCGTCAAAATCATCGAAGATCACATCGGCCACGGAAAAGGCGGGCGGCAGGCCCGTGTTTGCCGTGGTCAGATCGCCCTCGGAAATCGGCGTTCCGATCGGGCTGGCCAGGAACATCTGGAGGTTGAGGGTCTGCAAGACGCCGCCAACAAGGTCTTCGCGTGCGTCTTCAAGCGTGTCGTAAACGCCGGTCAGATCCATGAAGTCCTCGTCGGGCGTCCAATCCTGGATCGTGTCATTTTCACCGACCACAATCGTATCGGCGCCTGCACCTGAGGTGACGCCGTCTGCGCCCGCGCCGCCATCCAGTGTGTCTTCTCCCGCGCCGCCCGAGAGGGCGTCATCGCCCAATCCGCCTGTGATGCTGTCCGCGCCACCGCCGCCGGACAGCATGGCGTTGAACCCGTCATCCGCACGGATTGTGTCATCGCCCAATGCGCCCGTGAAATCCTGGATATCCGACACGGTCGTCGATCCCAGACCCGTGACCGTGCCAGCTTGAAGATCCGCGTTGACGCCGCGTGTTTCAGTGGCCTCAACCTGCAGTTCTGTGCGGCTGTCCCCACCATGGTAGGTGTCATTCCCTTCGCCGAGAATGATCCGACCGCCGCCTTCGCCCACATCGACCGAGTCGTTGCCGGTGCCGGGCAGAAAGATCGTGAACGCGTTGAGCGCGCCTTGCAGGGTGTCGTCATCCGGGCCGCCATCAAGCGTGTCAAAGGCCCGCTCTCCGGCGAGCAGGAGGTCATTGCCCGCCTCGCCGAAAAGTTCATTTCCGGTCTCGATCCCGTCGCCGGCGATCAGGGTGTCGTCGCCGTCGCCGCCGAAGATCGTGTCAAAATCGTCTTCGCCACCATCAATCAGGTCGTTGTCGGCCCCGCCGGTGATGGAGTCATCCCCGGGTCCGCCAAACACGGTGTCGTCGCCCGCACCGGCGGTGATGACGTCGTCGGGGTTGGTGTCGTCGAGTGTGTCCTGCGGGCCATTGGCGAGGATCCCGCCAAAGATCAGGTCCGCGTTCGCTGTCCCGTCAACGGCACCGTCGTCGGGTTGGACGGTGGCGCCGTCAAAATCGTCATAAATGGGCTCGATGGGATCTGGTTCCGGCGGGTCCTCTTCCGGTCCACCGCCGCCGCCGCCACCGCCGCCGCCGCCAAGCCCCCCCAAAAGAAGGAGCAGCAACAGAATTAGACCCGCTTCATCCATGACACGCTCCTCCCCAAGAGACAGGAGATGAGAGTGCCAACCTTGGGCAACACCAGCAAATTTCGGGACCTTTTTGTCGTCCAGGGACGCCTGAATGCGGTCCTCATCTGCCGACTGTTCGCCGTGCGGAAACGATCGGCCCCGACGCCGGTGCCGGGGCCATCAATCGTGGCGAAAAACGGGCGCCGATTCGGCCAGACTGTGGCGCGGTGGTTTCCGGGCCTATCGCTCGGGGATCAATCCGCGCGGGCTGAAGCGCAGCACCAGGAGCAAAATCAGCCCCATCGTGAAGAGCCGCATGTAGGCCACCGAGTCCAGCAGATGGTCGCGCAGCGCGCTCCCGTCCGCGAGGCCCGCGGTCACACCGTTCATCAGCAGCGCGCCCAATGGCTCCACCTGGACCCAAAGCCACCAGATGAGGAAACCGCCAAGCACGGCCCCCCAGTTGTTGCCGGACCCGCCCACGATCACCATCACCCAGACGAGGAAGGTAAAGCGCAGGGGGATGTAAGTGCCCGGGGTCAGCTGGCTGTCGAGCGTCGTCATCATGGCGCCTGCGAGGCCGCAAATGGCCGAACCCAGAACGAACACCTGCAGATGGAGCGCTTTCACGTCCTTGCCCATGGCCGAGGCCGAGACCTCATTGTCGCGAATGGCCCGCATCATGCGTCCCCAGGGCGAATTCCAGGCCTTTTCGACCAGCCAGATCAGCAGCCCAAGCACAACGATGAACAGGCCGGCGTAGGACAGTTTCACAAAGATCGACGAGAAGGTGACCGGGTCCGCGCCGAACCGCGCTGCAAGGTCGAGGAACCATTCGGATTCCTGCAGGTCCACCTCGTAAGGCACAGGCCGTGGGACGCCGGTGACGTTCTTCACGCCCCGCGCCAGCCAATCCTCGTTCTTGAGGACCGCGATGATGATTTCGGCGATGCCAAGCGTCGCGATGGCCAGGTAGTCCGATCGCAGGCCGAGGGCCGTCTTGCCGATCAGCCACGCCGCCCCGGCCGCCAACAGACCGCCGACCGGCCAGGCCAGGATCACGGGCAGGCCCAGACCACCCAGATAACCGGTGGCCGCGGGATCGATGCTTTCCACGGCATCGACCGCCGGGTCGAACACGGCGCGATAGATGAAGAAGCCGATGATCAGGATGGCCAGCATGGTCACCGTGCGCAGGCGTCCGGCCGGCATCCGGCTGTAGACGAGGATGGCGCCAATGATTGTTGCCGCCCCGAGGATCAGCGCCAGAAGAATGCCGACGCCGCCGGCCGCCCAGGCCTCGTTGACCGGGGGCATCGAGACCAGAACCGCCGCCAGACCCCCCAGGGCCACGAAGCCCATCACGCCGACATTGAAGAGGCCCGCATAGCCCCATTGCATGTTTACGCCAAGCGCCATGATCGCGCTGATCAGGCCCATGTTGAAAATCGTCAGGGCAATGTTCCAGGATTGGATAACACCAGTCCCGATGAACAGGAGGGCCACAAAGCCAAACAGCAGGATGTGGCGGGGTTCCATCGCGCGCATCATACTGACTTTCCTTTCATGATTCCGGTCGGTCGGAAGAGAAGCACAATCAACAGGATGCCGAAGCTGACGGCGAATTTGTAATCCGTGCTGAGAAGCTGCATCAGGCCTTCAGGTTGCCAGCCTTCCGGCAACAGGTGTCCCGCCACGCGCCGGAATGCGTAGGTGACGCCGACCTCGGAATAGGCGATGACAAATCCGCCCAGAATGGCCCCAAGCGGGTTGCCCAACCCCCCCACGATCGCCGCCGCAAAGATCGGCAGTAGGAGCTGGAAATAGGTGAAGGGCTTGAAGCTTTTGTCCAGCCCGTAGAGAACGCCGGCCGTCGTGGTCAGCGCCGCCACGATCAGCCAGGTGATCATGACCACCCGTTCGGGGTTGATGCCGGACAGAAGGGCCAGGTCTTCGTTATCGGAAAAGGCCCGCATGGATTTGCCGGTGCGCGTCCGGTTGAGGAACCAGAACAACAGCGCAACGGCCAGGATCGCCACGACAATGGTGATCGCCTGGCTGGTTCGGAAGGCCAACCCCTCGTCAAGGCCCGTCAGCGTGCGGAAGGTGCGCGCCGAGATGATAAAGCGCTCACCATCGGCAAAGCGCTGGTCATCCACGCCGATGATGAAGCGCACGATCCCGTTCATGATGAACATCACACCCAAGGATGCGATGACGAAGATCACCGGCTTGGCCTTTTGCTGTCGGTAGAATTTGTACACGACGCGATCCGTGCCGATCAGAAGCAGGGCGGTCACCGCGATCCCGACGGGCAGGGCCAGCAGGGCGGTCGGAAGCGGCCCGAGGCTGACACCCATGGCCTGGAGCCCCCAGGTGACAAGGATGGTCACCATCGCGCCAAAGGCCATGGTGTCGCCATGGGCAAAGTTCGAAAACCGCAGGATGCCATAGATCAGCGTCACCCCCAGTGCCCCAAGCGCCAATTGCGCGCCATAGGCGGTGGCCGGGATCAGGACGAAGTTCGCCAGGACCACAAAGGCGTTGATAAAGTCCATCAGTTCAGCACCTCGCAGGTTCCGAAATACGTCGCGGCTTGCGCCGTGGTGTCAAAGATATGCAGCGTCATCAGGGCCGTGCCGTCGGCCTCGATCGTCAGAAGTTCGGCAAGACCGTCCTGGCCCGCGCTGGCGTAGCTGGCCGGCACGTCGCCGCGCCCTGTCAGCCGCGTGACCGGGCTGTCGCCGGTCAGCGTCGTGAGGAACAGCTGCCCTTCATGGTCCGCTGCGATGACTTGTGCGGAATAAGCGGCCTCGGTGCAGCCGCCCGACGCGGTACATTCCGCCGTGAACTGGCAATGCCACGGCTCAGCCATCGCCGGGAGGGACCAAAGGACAAAAGGAAGGACGGCCAGACACCGGCGGATCATTGGACCACCTCACATGTGCCGGTGAAAGTGGAGGTTTCGATCCGTCCCGCCGCGGTGTGCCGATGTTCGGTCAGGGCAGCGGCCCCGTCCGTGGCCAGCGTCAGCAACAGGCGTCCGGCCCCATCTTCAAACAGCAGCCCAAGGGGCGCATCCGGGCCCGTCGGAAGCGTGGTTCCCGCCAACGGCGCGCCATCGCGGTCAAACTGTGCGCCCTCGGCCGTCAACACCAGATCGAACGGAATGCCGTCATGCGGCTCGCATCCGATTTGCGGGGCACAGACCATCGTGAAACTGCACGCCACGGCCTGCGCGGCGGCGGGCGCCGCGCCGAGCGTTGCCAGCGATGCGGCCAGGGGACCGATGGCGTGGGGGCGCGACACGTGTTCAGCCCCCCAGGAAACTGCGGCGCACCTGGGGATCGGCCAGGAGTTCTTGGCCGGTTCCGGTATGCGCGTTCCGACCCTGCACCAGAACATAGCCCTTGTCGGCGATCTCCAACGCTTGCCGGGCATTCTGTTCCACCATCAGGATCGGAATTCCGGTGCGGCTGACCTCGATGATGCGGTCGAACAGTTCGTCCATCACGATGGGGGAGACACCCGCCGTCGGCTCGTCAAGCATCAGGACCTTGGGTTGTGTCATCAGGGCGCGTCCGACGGCCACCTGCTGGCGCTGGCCACCCGACAACTCGCCCGCGGCCTGTGCACGCTTGTCGCGCAGGATCGGGAACAGGTCATACACCTGTTCCATGGTGGCGCGGATGTCGTCCTTGCGGATGAACGCCCCCATCTCGAGGTTCTCTTCAACGGTCAGGGACGCAAAGATGTTGTTGGTCTGCGGCACGAAGCCCATGCCCTTGGCCACGCGCGCCTGCGGCGACAGGTCGGTGATGTCTTCGCCATCCAGGCGCACCGAACCCTGGCGCACGTTCAGCATGCCGAAGACAGCTTTCATTGCCGTCGATTTGCCGGCCCCGTTCGGGCCGACGATGACGGCAATCTCGCCGGGGTCGACCGCGATCGTGCAGTCATGCAGGATGTCGGGCCCGTTGCCGTAGCCGCCCGTCATCGTGTCGCCGATCAGAAAGGCGTTGGCCGTGTTCATGGCCTGTCCGGTGCCCGGCGCAGGGGCCATGGTCGCCTCGCCACCCTTACGGGTGATCGACGCATCCTTGTTGCCACGGTCGTCTTGGTAGGGATTGTCGCTCACGCGCCTGTCGCCTCCAATTTATCTTTGTTTTTCAGGCCTGTGCCGAGATAGGCCTCGATGACCTGCTCGTTGGCCTTGATCTCGTCAATCGTGCCTTCGGCCAGCACTTTGCCCTCGGCCATGACGATCACCGGATCGCACAGGCGCCCGATGAAATCCATGTCATGCTCAATCATGCAGAAGGTGTAGCCGCGATCCTGATTAAGCCGCTGGATCGCATCCCCGATGGTGTTCAGAAGGGTACGGTTCACGCCTGCACCAACCTCGTCAAGGAACACGATCTTGGCGTCGACCATCATGGTGCGGCCCAATTCCAGAAGCTTCTTCTGACCGCCCGACACCTGACCGGCAGGGTGGTCGGCAAGATGCTCGATGGTGAGAAATTCCAAAACTTCGTCCGCTTTCGCCGTCAGCGCGCGTTCTTCGTCGGCGATGCGTTTGCGCCCGAACCACGTATTCCAAAGGGTTTCACCGGATTGGGCCGCGGGCACCATCATCAGGTTTTCCCGACAGGTCATCGAATGAAACTCGTGCGCGATCTGGAACGTCCGCAACAGCCCCTTGGAGAACAGCGTATGCGGCGGGAGGCCTGTGATGTCCTCTCCGTCCATGATCACCCGGCCCGAGGTTGGCGGAAGCACCCCCGCGATCACGTTGAACAACGTGGTTTTGCCAGCCCCGTTCGGACCGATCAGCCCCGTGATCGAGCCGGTTTCAATGGTCAGGGACGCGCCATCAACGGCGCGAAAGCCGCCGAAATGTTTGTGGACGTCTTCAACGACGATCATGGTCTGCTGTTACCCCCCGGATAGGAAACAGCCCGGCGCGATACCGGGCTGCTTCTGATTTGCAAGCGGTCGCGCTTAGCGGAAGCGCACGACGCTCAGTTCGCCGCCGTCGATCTCGATTTCACGGTAGTTGCCTGCCGATTCACCGCCACCGATCAATTCAACGGCAGATGCGCCGATGTAGTCGATGTCTTCGCCGTTCGCGATCATCTCAAGCGCCATGCCAAGCTGACCCGGAAGGATCGGGGTGCCCGGCGCGTTTGCGACGTTCATGATCTCGCCAGCATAATCGGCCGGAGCGGTCGAGCCTGCGGCCTGCATGGCCAGCAGGATCAGGGCCGCGGCGTCATAGCTTTCTGCCGAGAAGGGCGAGGTGCCATCGAAGCCAGCTTCCGAGGCCATGCCCTGGAAGATCGACGCGCCTTCGCTGTCGGTGCCGGGGTTCTGGCCGAACGAGCCGTTGATGTCGGACCCGAAGTTGTCGACCAGCGCCTGGCTGACCATGCCATCGGGGAAGACGAAGGTGTCGAACGCGCCGGTGTCGAGCGCCGCCTGGATCACGCCGGAGCCGCCTTGGTCAACGTAGCCGGCCACCACGAGGGCTTCACCACCCGCGGCTGCCAGGGCGCCCACTTCGGCCGAATAGTCGGCGCGGCCATCTTCGTGTGCGGCCACCAGGGTCACCGTGCCGCCCGCGGCTTCAAACGCAGCCTGGAAGCTGTCGGCGAGGCCCAGACCGTAGTCGTTGTTGGTGTAGGTCACGGCGACTTCCATGATGCCGCGATCCATGATGACTTCGGTCATCACGACGCCCTGACGGGCGTCCGAGGGGGCGGTGCGGAAGAACAGACCGTCATCCTCAACGGTCGACAGCGCCGGCGAGGTGGCCGACGGCGACACCATCACCATGCCGTTCGGCACGGCAACGTTGGTCAGGATTGCGGTGGTCACGCCCGAGCAGTCGGCGCCGACGATGCCGTCAACATTATCGGAGGTGATCAGACGTTCGGCCGCGGCGGTCGCAGCACCGGCGTCGATGCAGGTCGAGTCTGCGCGCACCGAGGTGACGCCCATACCGTCCATCAGCATGCCGGATTCGGTGACTTCGGCCATGGCGAGTTCGGCGCCATCGGCCATCGCCGGGGTCAGCGATTCAATCGGCCCGGTGAAGCCGACGATCACGCCGAGCGTCACGTTGTTGCCATGGCCGTCCGCGAAAGCGGCGCCAGACAGGGCAGCAGTGGCCACAGAGGCCAGAAGGATCTTCTTCATCAGTCACTCCCTATTGGACTGTTTTGTTATGGGGCACAGGTTAACTTTGCGGCGCGGGGAAGAAAAGAGCCTCCGACATATCCTTCCGGCCCTCACCCGATTGGATTTTTCGCGGTCCGCGATTTCGTGGCGCGTCAGGCGGCCGTTGTCCCGAAGAGCCGCAGCCGCGACACGCCCCCGTCGGGAAAGATGTTGAACCGGACATGCGTGACGGGACCAAGCGACACAAGCTCATCACGGAACCGGTGTTCGGTATCGGGTCCAAGCTTTTGCGGTGGTAGCAGTTCTTTCCAGAACATCGAGTCGGTGATCAGGGCGTCGGTCAAACCGTCCCCGAAATTGCGCAGATCGGCCGCCTGAAGCGACGCGGTGTCCGGGAAGTTGCCCTTGAAATGCGCGGTATCGATCAGCGCTTTCTCGATTTCGCCACGCGCGCCAAGGGCGATGATCATCCAGTCATAGCCCGGTTCACGTCTGCGGCGGGTTTCCCACCCATCGCCCATGTTCACGCCGCGTCCGGGCGCTAGAAGGCGCATGTAGTCGCCATAATGGGCGTCCGAGAACCCGAGGATAAGGCCGCCGTTCAGGGCGGCGGCAAGGTCAATCTCGCCGCGGCTGTCGACATCGGACAGTTCGGGCACGCCATAGGCGCGCAAGCGGGCGATGCCGCCGTCAGGGTAGATATGGATGCGCAGGTGGGTCCAACTCTCGAAGCTGTCGCACTTGTGGTAGTGATGCGCCGACGGCCCAAGCGGTTTGTGCCGCAGGATGGTCACCCAGGATTGGTCGTCGGGGGGGATGTCGCTGGCGCAGGTGCAGGCTTCGATCTTGGCGGCGGGGGCGTAGTTCCCGGTAAAGTGTGATGTGTCGATGTCGAACCCGATGATCCGACCCGGCCCGGCCAGTTTCACAATCGCCATGTCATGCCCACCGTCACGGCGGCGCTGCGATTCCCATCCATCCATCCACTTGCCGTGATCATCGAACTTACCTTCGATGAAGATGGGGTCGGCGTCGTTCAACATCCGTTCAAGCGGCGCGAAAAACTGATTGGTGGCCCAGATCGCCCTGGCCCCCAACCCCGCGGACGCGAGGTTGATCCCGGTGCGGGCGAACAAAGGGATGTCGGGGTTCAGGCTTTCGATACTTGTCATTGGGCCTCGCCAAATTTCGCAATCGCGCGGCCGGGCCGCTGGCCCCTCGCGCCGATTGCTTTCAAATGCAGCAGATGACTGCGGATTAAGCGCCTTTCACCGCAAAGTGCAAGGGGCGGGCGCATCTTGGGTTGCGAAAGACCGTGCGATTGCCTCAAAACTCGGCAAACGACCGAAGACTGGGGCTGCCGTCATGGACATGACCATCGCATTGCATTGGGCGGAATTTGCCGTTCGCTGGCTGCATGTGATCACCGCGATCGCGTGGATCGGGTCCAGCTTTTACTTCATTGCGTTGGACCTGGGGTTGAACCGGAACATCCCGGGCCCTGCGGATGGCGAGGAATGGCAGGTTCACGGGGGCGGGTTCTACCATATCCAGAAATACATGGTCGCCCCCGAGGCGATGCCCGAGCATCTGACCTGGTTCAAATGGGAAAGCTACGCAACGTGGCTGTCCGGTGTGGCGCTGCTGATCCTGCTCTATTGGGTCGGGGCCGAGTTGTACCTGATCGACTGGACAGTCATGGACCTGCTGCCGTGGCAGGCCATCCTGATTTCCGCCCTGTCGCTGACGCTTGGCTGGATCGCCTATGACCGGCTGTGCAAATCCAAACTGGCGGACAACCCCACGACCCTGATGGTGCTTCTGTTTGGCATCATCGTCGTTCTGGCCTGGGGCTATACGCAGGTGTTTTCGGGCCGGGCTGCGCTTTTGCACCTGGGGGCACTGACGGCGACGATCATGACGGCCAATGTCGCGATGATCATCATTCCAAACCAGAAGATCGTCGTGGCGGACCTCAAGGCGGGGCGCACGCCAGACCCGAAATACGGCAAGATCGCCAAGCTGCGTTCAACCCATAACAACTATCTGACCTTGCCCGTCATCTTCCTGATGTTGTCCAACCACTACCCGTTGGCATTCGCCAGTGAATACAACTGGATCATCGCCGCGCTGGTGTTTCTGATGGGTGTTACCATCCGGCATTTCTTCAACACCATGCATGCCAAGGGCGGCTACACATGGTGGACCTGGGGGGCGACGACGGCGATTTTCGTCGCCATCATGTACCTGTCCCTGCTGCCGTTGATGCGGGATGAACCGCCTGTCATCGAAGAGGCGCGGCTCAGCCCGGCGCAACAACGTTTTGCCGATCACCCGGATTTCCTGGACGTGGCCGACACCGTTTATGCACGCTGTGCCATGTGTCACGCGGCCGAGGTGTTTTGGCAGGGCATTCCTGTGGCGCCGAAGGGTGTGATGCTGGACACGAATGCCCAGATCGCGGTCCAGGCGCGTGCGATCTATTTGCAGGCGGGCGTCAGCCATGCCATGCCACCCAACAACGTGAGCTTTATCGAGGACGACGAGCGCGCCCTGATCCGCCGCTGGTACCGCGAGGTGACCGGCGGCAATCTGTGATCGACGCGCTGCACGTCCGGGGGAGGGGACATGCAAACACCGAAAAACACACTCAAATCTGCCCTGGCCGAGGGTCAGGTCCAACGGGGTTTCTGGTTGGCCTTGGGATCGGAAACCGTGACCGACATCGCCGGGCGCGCCGGGTTCGACTGGTGCCTGATCGACGGCGAACACGCCCCCTACGACCCCACGCTGATCCGGCGTCAGTTGATGATACTTGCCGACACGGGAACGCAGGCCGTTGTCCGCGTCCCGACCAATGCCGATTGGGTGCTCAAGCAGGTCATGGACCTTGGCGCCCAAACCGTTCTGGTGCCCATGGTCAACACCGCAGAAGAAGCGGCCGCCGCCGTGGCCGGGTGCAAATATCCGCCCGAGGGCATTCGCGGCATGGGCGGATCGACGATGCGTGCGGGCGGCTATGGCGCGATTGCTGACTACCCGGCCAAGGCCAACGATCAGGTGTGCGTCATCGTGCAGGCCGAAAGCCAAATGGCGCTCGACAATCTTGATGACATCATTGCCACCGACGGCGTCGATGGCGTGTTCATCGGCCCGGCTGATCTGGGGGCCGATATGGGGTATCGGGACAACCTTGATGCCCCCGACCTTTGGACGGCCATCAAGGCCGCGATTGCCAAGATCCGAGCAGGCGGCAAGGCCGCCGGCATCATCGTGCCCATCGCCATGGAAGCCGAGATGCGCGCGGCCGGTGTCACCTTCATCGCGGTCGGCGGCGACAGCGGCGCGATGACGGCGATTACACGTGCGTTGGCGTCGGGACAGGAATGATCCGTCTGGCCCACGGCGACAGCTTTCTGGAGATCGACGAGGCTGTCGGGAATTTCCCCACGTGGCGGGTCAGTGGGCGCACGCCGCTCCACGTAGCCCCGTGGCGGAACGAGCCGACGGTTCAGGACGATCCGGATATTCCCCCGGTGAACAAGCGCTTGGCCGGGGATTTTCTGTGCATGCCCTTTGGCAAGGACGATGTGGGTGGCGATCCGCCCCATGGGAAGACCGCGAATTGCCGGTGGGATGTTGTGCAGCTCGACCCGTCGGCCGCGCGGCTGCGCCTGTCCGAGCCGGTGCGCGGCGCCACGGTGACCAAGGAGGTGCGTCTGACGGGTCCCGTGCTCTACCAGACGCATATCGTCGAGGGCGGGGAAGGGGAGGTCACGTTTGCCCATCACCCGATGGCGCGCATGGCGGAAGGGGGGCGCCTGAGCTTTTCGCCCAAACGCGCCACCCTCAGCGACCCGATCCCGCAATATGACGGCCATGGCCTCTGGGCCCTCGGACAGATGCGCCCCGATCTGAGCCTGGCATGCGAAGACGGATCCACCTGGGACATGCACGCCTATCCGGCGGGGCATTGCGTTGAGGATTTCGCCATCCTTGCAGAAGCCAAGGACAGTGCCTTGGGGTGGACGGTGCTGATGCGCCATGCCGAAGACGATATGCTGGTCGTTCTGAAGGACCCCAAGGTGATGCCGGTGACAATGCTCTGGATCTCCAACGGCGCACGTGACTTTTCGCCCTGGAACAGCCGCCATACCGGCGTGATTGGCATCGAAGATGGTTGTGCCTTGGGGTGTGAGGGCATGGCGGCCGCTCAGGCCGAAAACCGTCTGACCGCCATGGGCGTGCCGACGACGCACGCCTTGGGGGGACGGTTGGTTCTGCGCCCCGCCATGATCTCCTTGCCGCGTCCGCCGGGCTGGTCCGAGATCACGGCGCTAGAGGTCGCAAACGGCATGGCGGTCCTGCAGGACGCCAGCGGCGAAACCATTGCAGTGCCGTTCGACGGCGGGTTCTTCGCATGATCCTCGTCGATGCGGATGCCTGCCCGGTGAAGGAGGAAATTTACAAGGCCGCCTGGCGCCACAAGCTGCCAGTGGTTTTGTTTGCCGCCAGCTATCTCCGACACCCGGATCATCCGCTGATCTCGATGCGCGTGGCCGGCGATGCGTTCGATGCGGCGGATGATCTGATCGCGGAGGCCGCGGCGCCCGGATCCCTTGTCATCACGGCCGACATTCCGCTGGCCGACCGCGCGGTCGCGAAGGGGGCCCAGGTTCTGACCCCGCGGGGCGATGCCCTGACCCCGCAGAACATCGGCAGCAAACTGGCCACGCGCGACCTGATGGCCGAGTTGCGCGGTGGACTGGACGGGCAGGGGCTCGGCGGCCCGCGCCCCTTCAGCAAGGCCGATCGCAGCCAGTTTTCCAACGTGCTGGAGACCGCTCTGCGCAAGCTGCCGCGTTAAAGGGGATTTCCAAGCGCCCCGGCTTGCGCTAAGTCGCGCGCCTTGGAGATTGCGCGCTATGTCTTTCACACTTGCCATTGTAGGCCGTCCGAATGTCGGCAAATCGACCTTGTTCAACCGCTTGGTGGGCAAGCGCCTGGCCTTGGTCGACGATCAGCCCGGTGTCACCCGCGATCTGCGCGAGGGCGATGCGCGTTTGGGCGATCTCAAGTTCACCGTGATTGATACGGCGGGCCTTGAAGATGCGACCGATGACAGCCTGCAGGGCCGGATGCGGCGCCTGACCGAACGCGCCGTCGACATGGCGGATGCAAGCCTGTTTCTGATTGATGCCCGCGCCGGGGTGACACCCAACGACACGCTGTTTGCCGATATTCTCCGGCGCAGCGGCCGACCCGTTTTGCTGGCCGCCAACAAGGCGGAAGGCCGCGCCGCCGAAGCGGGTTTGCTGGAAGCCTATGAATTGGGTCTGGGCGAGCCGATCGCGGTCTCCGCCGAACACGGCGAAGGCCTGGCCGATCTGGCCACGCAGCTGGCCCCTTTCGTGGATGCCGCCCGCGCCCGGCAGGAAGAAGCCGTCACCGATGTCGATGTCGAGGACGGAGACGACGATGCAGGCGAAGCGCCACAGATCACACCCTCGCGTCCGCTGCAGATCGCGGTGATTGGCCGGCCGAATGCCGGCAAATCCACCCTGATCAACCAGATCCTGGGCGAAGACCGCTTGCTCACCGGGCCCGAAGCCGGGATCACGCGTGACAGCATCGCGGTGCCGATCACATGGCAAGGCACGCCGATGCGGATCTTCGACACCGCCGGGATGCGAAAGAAGGCGAAGGTCCAGGAAAAGCTGGAAAAACTCTCGGTGTCCGATGGCCTCCGGGCGGTGAAATTCGCGGAAGTGGTCGTTGTCCTGCTCGATGCCGCCATTCCGTTCGAACAGCAGGATCTGCGCATTGCGGACCTCGCCGAACGTGAAGGCCGCGCCGTGGTCGTCGCGGTCAACAAATGGGACATCGAAACCGAGAAGCAGGAAAAACTCCGATCGTTGAAAGAGGCCTTCGACCGCCTGTTGCCGCAGTTGCGCGGCGCGCCTCTGATCACGGTCTCGGCCAAGACTGGGCGTGGCCTTGATCGCCTCCACGCGGCCATTCTCAAGGCCCACGAGGTCTGGAACCGCCGGGTCAGCACGGCGCAACTGAACCGCTGGCTGGCCGCGATGACCGAAGCCCATCCGCCGCCCGCCCCCTCGGGCCGACGCATCAAGCTGCGCTACATGACCCAGGCCAAAACCCGCCCGCCGGGGTTCGTGGTCATGTGCTCGATGCCCGACAAACTGCCCGCCAGTTATTCCCGCTACCTCATCAACGGGTTGCGGGAAGATTTCGACATGCCGGGCACGCCCATCCGCCTGCATATGCGCAGCCAGGCCGACCAGAACCCCTACAAGGACCGCAAGAAATCCACGCCGTCCCGCCTGACCAAGCACGTCAAGAAGGGCGCCACGAAAAAGGGCGGCTGACGCCACCCTGTCTCTGTTTCAAAAATATCCCGGGGGGTGCGGGGGGCTGGCCCCCCGCCTCGGTCGGCGCCGCAGGCGGCGAAACCCAGTCGCCCTAGGCGTTGGCTTCGCGGATCTTGTCGGCGGCTTCCTTGTCAAAGCCGACGCCGCTTTCTTCAAACAGCGTATCCAGCTCGCCCGACAGGGTCATCTCGGTCACGATATCGCAACCGCCGACGAATTCGCCCTTCACGTAAAGCTGCGGGATGGTCGGCCAGTCGGAGAAATCCTTGATCCCCTGGCGGATGCCATCATCGGCCAGAACGTTCACATCGGCGAACTCGACGCCCATGTAATTCAGCACGCCCGCCACGCGGGAGGAAAACCCGCATTGCGGCATCATCTTCGTGCCTTTCATGAACAGCACCACATCGTTGCTGCTGATCGTGTCTTTGATCGTATCTTCCGCGCTCATGTCTCAGCGCTCCTGTCTTGGATGTCTGCGTGGATCGTCTTTGCGCACGGGGATGGGCTGTGGGCGCGGGGCAGGCGGCGCCAGAACCGCGTCCAGGATTTCAGCCAATCGATCTAACAGGCGGTGCATGCGGGTCCCCATCCTAGTCCGGCGCCCGGGTGGTCAAGGCCAGGGCGTGCAGTTCACCATGTGCGCCGTCCATCTTGCCTTTCAAGGCCGCATAGACGGCGCGCTGTTGTTGCACGCGGTTTTTTCCCCGGAAGCTCTCGTCGACGACCATCGCCGCCATGTGCACCCCGTCATCGCCGCTGACCTCGATCTGCGCATCGGGAAAGGTTTCCCGCAAAAGGCTCTCGATTTCATGGGCTTGCATGGGCATCGGCAGTTAATCCTCGACAAGTTCACTCAGGAATGTAAGCGCAGCCGGTCCGGGCCGCAAGACGTCGAATGCGGCATTCGGCATCGTCGAAAAATGCGCACCGTCAGGCGCGCCGCGTCAGGCACCAGATTTGTTCGGCCGGATAGTCCTGCGCCCAGGCCCCCGGGACCGAGAACCGATCCGGGGCGTCGCCCTCGGGTGCATAGAGTTCGTGATAGGCCGTGACATCAAAGCCCACCGCCGCGAACAGTGCCATCCAGCCGGCGATGGTCCGATTGAACTCGATACCGGCCGGGTCGATCTCCACATCTGTCCAATCGGCCCCCGTCAGTCCCCGATAGGGCCGATGCAGCACCCGGTCGCACGGCGCCCCGTTGAGCGGTGTGCTGATGATCGACAAGGGGTGGTTGCCCAAAAAGACCAGCGCCCCACCCGGCTTCAGCAGGCGATGCGCCTCCGGCAACCAGAGATCGGGGTCGCACCAGATCGCGGCGCCATATTCCGAGATCGCGAAGTCGAAGGCTCCGGTCTCCAGCCCCGTGGCCTCGGCATTGCCTTCCAGGAAGGTCACCGCCAGCCCGTGTTCGGTGTTCAACCGCCGGGCCGTGGCCAGTTGCGGGGCCGAGATGTCGATCCCCGTAACCTCTGCCCCGCGCCGCGCCATCCAGGCCGAGACATAGCCCGTGCCGCAGCCCAGTTCGATGGCGCGCATCCCGGTCATGTCCTTTGGCAAAAGGGCCAGTTCAGCGTCCGGCGCTTGCCAGTTGCCCCAGGCCGGCTCCGACGCCCAAGCGTGTTCGCCGGCGGCCACCCAATCCTGGGCCATGCCGTTCCAGTAGTCGCGATTGATGGTGACATGGTCCGCCATGGGGCCGGCTCCTGAGGTGGGGTTGTACCGTCACCATGGCACAGGTTGCGCCCCGGGCCATCCGAAGATTTCAGAGCGCGTCAGGCAAACTGGTCGGCAAAGGCCGTGCGCCAAAGGGATTCCAGCTCGGCCAGCGGCGCCTCGGAGGCACCAAACCGCAGCGTGTCACCGCCAACGCGCCCGACCGTGACCAACGGCACGCCCGCCTTGCCCGCGGCCACCATCAGGGCCTCGGCCTTGTCGAAATTGGTGGAAATCAGGTAGCGGCCCTGATCCTCCCCGAAGAGGGTGGCCGTGTCGCCGGCATCCAGGCTCAGTCCAACGCCGCCGGCCACCGCCATCTCGAACGCCGCCAGCGCCAGCCCGCCATCGCTCAGGTCGGTGCAGGCATTGATCCACTCGCGGTTTTCGCGGATGAAATCCCCGGCCCGCCGTTCGGCGTCCAGATCGACCGCGGGGGCGTCACCGTCTTCGCGGTTGAACACTTCGTACAACAGCGCCGATTGGCCCAGATGCCCGGCCGTGTCACCCACCAGCAGCAGAACATGCCCATCCCGAATGGTGTCGCCGATCAACTGGTCCAACGTGTCCAGCAAGCCAACCGCACCGATTGTGGGGGTCGGCAGGATCGCCTGGCCGTCCGTCTCATTGTAGAGAGAGACGTTGCCCGACACGATCGGGACATCCAGCGCCGCGCAGGCGGCACCGATCCCTTGGATGGCGCCGACGAATTGGCCCATGATCTCGGGCTTTTCGGGGTTGCCGAAATTCAGGTTGTCGGTGGTCGCCAAGGGCTTGGCCCCGACAGCGCAGAGGTTGCGGAAGGCTTCGGCCACGGCTTGCTTTCCGCCTTCGACCGGGTTGGCCCGCACATAGCGCGGCGTCACATCCGAGGTGAAGGCCAAGGCCTTTTCCGTCCCATGCACCCGCACCACACCTGCGCCCAGACCGGGTGCCACGACCGTATCGGCCATCACCATATGGTCGTATTGCTCATACACCCAGGCGCGCGAACAGTAGTTGGGCGAGGTCAGAAGCGCGCGCAGCCCGTCCATCGCGTCGATTTCGGGCACCGGATCCATGTCGGCGTTCGGTTCGGTGGGCACCCAGGGGCGGTCGTATTCCGGCGCGGTGGAGGCCAGTTTCGACAGCGGCAGATCGGCCATGGTTTCGTTGCCATGCAGGATCAGGAAGCGATCTTCGGGAATGGTTTCGCCCACGATGGCGAAATCCAGATCCCATTTGTCGAAAATCGCGCGGGCCACGTCCTCCAGATCGGGATTGAGGACCATGAGCATGCGCTCTTGCGATTCCGACAGCATCATTTCATAGGCGGTCATCGCGTCTTCGCGCTGCGGGACGTGATCCAAGGTCAGCTTGATGCCAAGCCCGCCCTTGTCGCCCATTTCCACCGCTGAACAGGTCAGACCCGCGGCCCCCATGTCCTGGATCGAGATGACGGCACCGGTGGCCATCAGCTCCAGGCAGGCCTCCAGTAGGCGTTTTTCGGTGAACGGATCGCCCACCTGAACGGTCGGGCGCTTTTCTTCGATCGTGTCGTCGAATTCGGCACTGGCCATCGTGGCCCCGCCGACGCCATCCCGGCCGGTCTTGGCGCCCAGATACACCACCGGCATCCCAACGCCCGAGGCCGCCGAATAGAAGATCTTGTCGGCGTCGGCCAACCCGGCGGCAAAGGCGTTGACCAGGCAGTTGCCGTTATAGGCCGCGTGAAACCGAACCTCGCCACCGACCGTGGGAACGCCAAAGCAGTTGCCGTATCCGCCGATCCCTTCGACCACGCCGTGCACAAGGCGGCGCGTTTTCGGGTGGGTCACCTCGCCAAAGCTGAGTGCATTCATCGCCGCGATCGGGCGGGCCCCCATGGTAAAGACGTCGCGCAGGATCCCACCAACCCCGGTCGCGGCACCCTGATAGGGCTCGATGTATGAAGGGTGATTGTGGCTTTCCATCTTGAAGACCACCGCCTGACCATCGCCGATATCGACGACGCCCGCGTTTTCACCCGGCCCGCAGATGACCTGCGGTCCGTCAGTGGGCAGGGTGCGCAGCCATTTCTTGGAGGACTTGTAGGAACAATGCTCGTTCCACATGGCCGAAAAGATCCCAAGCTCGGTAAAGCTCGGTTCGCGCCCGATGATCTCGAGGATGCGCGCGTATTCGTCAGGCGTCAGCCCATGGGCGGCGATCAGGTCAGGCGTGATGGCAGGTTCGGTCATGGCATGTCCCCTCGTTGCCAAGGTCTTTATGCCAGCCGCGCCTCAGGGGAAAGGGAGGGCGCGGCGAAAGGTGAGGCTTGTGGGGCGATCGTAGCCCGGGTGCGTTGTCGCACCGACCTCGTCGAAGCCGAGGCTGCGAAAAAGCGTGTGATTTTCCAGCAATTCGACGCGGGACTGAAGCTCGAGATAGGGGGCGCCCAATTGGTGGGCACGGTGGCCCGCCGCGCGAACCAGCGCCCGCGCCAAGCCTTTGCGCCGATGCTGCGGTGCAGAAGCAAGCTTTCCGATGTAGTAGCCCCCGCGCGTGCGGGCGCCGAACACGCAGGCCACAGGGGCCCCTTGGTGTCGCACAAGAAAAAGATCTTCCTCGGCGGCTTTGGCCCGAAGCCCATCAACCGTAAGGCGATCCATCGAGGACGGCGGATCGATCCGAGGCGCCAATTCCGCGAAACTGGCCACCAATAGTCGATGAAGTGACGACCAATCCTCAAAATCTTGGGGGTTTGTTTCGACCAAAGAAACGACCATGTCAGACATCCTCCTGTCGATTGGCCAAAAAAAAGCCGAGACGAATCTCGGCCAAAGTCCAACAGGGAGGTAATGAAGAGATAGTTGCCTACCAATCTCCATTACTGCCAATTAGTCAGCAGGACTTACACGATCAATAGGAAAGACGCTGCAATGCCGCAAAGCCGCTATGCCTGTGGCGCATAGCACACAGGCGCGTGCTTAAGATTTAGGCGGATTCCGTGGCCGCATCGCGTTGCCGACGGCGATAGGCGATCACCTCTTCGGCGACGAAATCGCGGAACACCTCAATGCGCTTGGAATGGCGCAATTCCTCCGGATACGCAAGGAAAACAGGCACTTCGCTGGATTGGACGTCGGGAAGCACGCGCACCAGGTCCGGGAAGTCCTGGGTCAGGTAATCGGGCAAAACGCCGATGCCGAGATCGTGGATGACGCCCTGGAGCACGCCAAAGTAGTTGTTCACGGTCAGAACACTGCCAATTTCGTGACTCATGAGTTCCAGCACGAGAATGGCGCCCGCGCTGACCTGCGCGGAGGCTGCGTTCTGACTGATCAGCCGGTGGTTTCGCATGTCGTCCAGCGTCTCGAGCTGCCCGTTCTTGTCGAGATAGGTGGGCGAGGCATAGAGGCACATGTTGATCGTCATCAGCCGCCGCCGGATCAGATCCGCCTGGCTCGGCTCTTTCATGCGGATCGCCACGTCCGCCTCGCGCATGGGAAGGTCGAGCAGGCGTTCCTCAAGCATCAGATCAATCTTGAGGTTCGGGTATTTCTCGTAAAGGGCCGGCAGGCGCGGGGCCAACCAAAGCGAGCCGAACCCGATCGTGGTCGTCACCCGCAATTCGCCGAACACTTCCTCTTCCGAATCGCGGATGCGCGCCGAAGCGGCGTCCAGCCGTTTGGACATCGATTTGGTCGCGTCGAACAGCAATTCGCCCTGTTCCGTGAGAATCAGGCCGCGTGCATGGCGATGGAACAGGGTCGTGTTCAGACCTTCTTCCAGGGCGCGAATCTGTCGGCTGACGGCAGATTGGCTCAGGTGCAGCGTATCACCGGCATGCGTCAGGCTTCCGGCGTCCGCGACCGCATGAAAAATGCGCAGCTTGTCCCAATCCATGCTGTGTCTCCTGTCCTTGGGCCGGACCCTAGGCATCTGTTGGCGCTATCGGAAGAAAAATCTCCGAAACCGGGGCGTGATGACGCTACGATAACCGCAAAACAAGAAAGTGATTTTCAGGTCAGCATTTTTGACCTATAATCATGCCAGATGCAACGACAGAACCAACCGCGGGGAGGTGCGCCATGGGTCTGCAACAGGTTTCGCTTCAGGATCGCTTTGATCTTTCGAAATCGCCGGTGCTGCTGAATGGAACCCAAGCCCTTGTCCGCCTGATGCTGATGCAGAAAGCGCGGGACCACGCGGCGGGGCTGAACACGGCAGGCCATGTTACGGGGTACCGTGGTTCACCGCTTGGGGCCGTCGACATGCAGATGATGCGCGCCCAAAAGCAACTCGAAGCGTCCGACATCCTGTTTCAGGCGGGGTTGAACGAAGATCTTGCCGCGACGGCGCTCTGGGGCAGCCAGCAGGCCGAGTTGCGCGGCGAAGGCAAATATGACGGGGTGTTTGGTCTTTGGTACGGCAAGGGGCCTGGCGTTGACCGGTCGGGCGATGTGTTTCGCCACGTGAACATGGCTGGCACCTCGCGGCACGGCGGTGTTTTGGTGGCGATGGGCGATGACCATACCGGCGAAAGCTCGACCGTGTGCCATCAGTCCGATTTTGCGCTTGTGGACGCCCATATGCCGGTGCTCAGTCCGGCGGGCGTGCAGGAGATCCTCGACTTTGGGCTCTACGGGTTCGCCCTCAGCCGCTTTGCCGGCGTCTGGGTGGGTCTGAAGACCATGAAGGATACGGTCGAAGCCACCAGTGTCGTGGACGGGCGCGCCGACCGCATGTCCTTTGTCCTCCCCGAATTCGACATGCCCGAGGGCGGCTTGAACATCCGCCTGGGCGATCACTGGATCCCGCAGGAAGAACGCCTTGTCGGATACAAGCGGTTCGCAGCCGAGGCCTTCGCCCATGCCAACGGGATCGACAAACGTGTGCACGGAAAACCCGGCGCGAAAATCGGCTTCGTGGCCGCGGGCAAGAACTGGCTCGATCTGCTGTCGGCCCTGTCGGCCCTCGGCATTGACGACGCCGAGGCCGAGCGTCTGGGCATCACCACCTATAAGGTTGGACAAACCTGGCCGCTCGACATGAAGGGGTTCGAGGACTGGGCCGAAGGGCTCGACCTGATCGTGGTGGTCGAAGAAAAGCGGAAACTGATCGAGGTTCAGGTCAAGGAAGCGATCTTTGACAACCGCCGCGGGCGCCGGGTTTACGGGCACACCAAGGGCGGGGACGGCGACATCCTGTTTCCGGCCCATTTCGCGCTCGATACCGCTGATATTGCGCTGAAGCTCGGGGAGATCCTGATCGAGGAAGGCTGCGGCACCGACCGCATCCAGGCCGGCATGACCCAGGTTCAGGAGGCCAAGCGTGCAAACAATGCGCCCGATCTGGCCGCGCGGACGCCGTGGTTCTGTTCTGGCTGCCCGCATAACAGCTCCACCAAGGTGCCGGATGACGCGCGCGCGGGGGCCGGGATCGGCTGCCACTTCATGGCAAAGTGGATGGACCGCAACACCGAGGCCTACACCCATATGGGCGGCGAAGGCGCAAACTGGATCGGCGAGGCGCCGTTTTCGACCCGCAAGCACGTGTTCCAGAACCTGGGCGAGGGGACGTACAACCACTCGGGGATCTTGGCCATCCGGGCCGCGGTGGCCGCGAAGGCCAACATTACCTATAAAATCCTGTTCAACGATGCGGTCGCGATGACCGGCGGCCAGAACAATGAAGGCGAGCTGGATCCGGTGCGCATCGCCCACGAGGTGTCGGCCATCGGGGTCGAAAACATCGCGTTGGTCTATGATCCCAAGGAAGAGATCGACTGGTCAGCCTTCCCAAAAGGGCTGGAGCGGCACACCCGCGACCAGTTGATGCCGGTGCAGGAGCATTTCCAAACACTCGATGGTGTGTCGGCCATCATCTACGTGCAGACCTGCGCCGCCGAAAAACGCCGCCGCCGCAAGCGGGGCACGTTCCCGGATCCCGACCAGCGCGTCTTCATCAACACAGATGTCTGCGAAGGCTGTGGCGATTGCGGGGTGCAGTCCAACTGCGTCTCGATCGTACCGGTCGAGACCGAGCTTGGCCGCAAAAGGGCGATCGACCAGTCGACCTGCAACAAGGATTTTTCCTGTGTGAAGGGGTTCTGCCCCTCCTTCGTCACGATCGAGGGCGCGGCCGTGCGCAAGCAGGCCACCGCCGAAGTAGACATGGGCGATCTGCCCGAACCCGCGCTGCCGCAGATCGATGGCACGCATAATGTTCTGATCACCGGTGTGGGGGGCACGGGCGTCGTGACCATCGGGGCCGTGATGGCGCAGGCCGCCCAATTGGACGGCAAAGGGGCCGGCATGATCGAAATGGCCGGCTTGGCCCAGAAGGGTGGTGCGGTCTGGATTCACCTGCGCCTGGCCGAGCGGCCCGAGGATATTTCGGCCATCCGCGTGGGCGTGGGTGAGGCGGATGCCGTGATTGGCGGCGATCTTGTTGTGACCGGCGGGGCCAAGACGCTTGGGCTGATGGCCACGGGCCGCACCGGCGCCGCGGTCAACAGCCATGAGATCATCACCGGTGATTTCACCCGGGACACGGAATTCCGCATCCCCGGCAAGGATCTTGAGGTGGCCCTGCAGGCCCGGTTGCGCGACCGCCTGACCTTGTTCGACGCGACCGATCTGGCCCGCGTTTTGATGGGGGATTCGATCTACTCCAACATGATGACCTTCGGGGCCGCCTGGCAGATGGGCCTCGTGCCGTTGAGCCGCGCGGCCATCATGGCGGCGATTGATCTGAACGGCGCGGCCGTGGCGGCCAACCAGAAGGCGTTCGATCTGGGCCGGTGGGCGGTCCTGAACGCCGAGGACGCCGCGCGCCTCGGTCAGGCCGATGTCGTCCCGCTGCCCAAAAGCCTGGACGACAAGATTGCCTTCCGGGCCGACCACCTGGTGAAGTACCAAGGGGCCCGCCTGGCCAAACGCTACCGCAAATTGGTGGATACGATTGAAGACCCACGCCTGAAGGAAGCGGTGGCCAAAGGCTATCACAAGCTTCTGGCCTATAAGGACGAGTTCGAGGTTGCCCGTTTGCACCTGGAAACGGCGGAAAAGGCCCGCGCCACCTTCGACGGCGATCTGAAACTGACCTACCACCTCGCCCCGCCGCTTCTGCCTGGCAAGGATGCCTCGGGTCGACCGAAGAAGCGGGAGTTCGGGGCCTGGATTGGACGCCTGTATGGTCCGCTGTCCAAAATGAAGGGTCTGCGCGGCACGCCGCTGAACCCGTTTGGATACACCGCGGAACGCCGGATGGAACGCCACCTGATCCGGCAGTTCGAAGCGGATATGAAAACCTGGCTGCCCAAAGCCGGGGCCGACACGATGGACGCGCTGGTCGCGCTGGCCGAATTGCCCCTGTCGATCCGGGGGTTTGGCCCGGTCAAGGAGGCCAACGCCCAGAAGGCCGCAATCCGCCGGGACGAGATCCTGCACCAGTTGGGAGCCGCCGGGTCGCCGATCAAACAGGCCGCAGAATAACCCACTCAGGGATTGCGCCGCCTTCGGTGTCGCCGGGGGGAGGCGTGCCCGCCCGCGCCCTCCGGGCGCACTTGGCCACGCCTTGGGGCCTAGCCCGAGCCGAGCGGCCCCAAGCATTCGGTCCCACGCCAGTGCAGCAGTCGTGCCGCCCCCCCGGGCGCAATGCGTGCCGGTTCGCCGGTCAAGGCCCGGTGCGGTGTGTCGAACGCGGCCTTCAGGGCGGTGTCGAAACTGAGGCCGCCCGCACGCTGCAGGGCCGCGACGGCGTCCACAAGCGTCAGGTCCGCCCCGGCCAGCGTGCCGTCCGCCCGTGTCAGACGTCCGTCCTTGCGCGCGATCGGGGTGCCCCCGAGGTCAAAGCCCGTATCACGGGTCCCGGCCACGGCCATGGCATCAGAGACGAGGCACAGCGCCTCGGGTCGGGTGCGCGCCGCGAGGCGCAGGGCGGCAGGGTGCACATGATGCCCATCCGCGATCAGCCCGATATAGGGCGCGCGATCGAGGGCGGCGCCCACCAAACCGGGCGCCCGGTGGTGCAAGCCGGACATCGCGTTGAACAGATGAGTCACACCCTTGGCGCCCACGTCAAAGGCGGCGACGGCCGCGTCATAGGTGCAGTTTGAATGCCCCAGGAAGACGTGGACGCCTGCCGCAACCAGGGCCGTGATCTGCGTGTCACTGACCTGTTCCGGGGCCAAAGTGATCAGAAGATGCGGCAGGCGCGCGGCGGCGGCGCGGTACAGGTCGACGTCCTCTGTCGACACGGGCCGCAGCATCGCCGGGTCGTGGACGCCGGGCACGGTCAGATGCGGGCCTTCGAGATGCAGACCGAGCACGCTGTCGCTCTGCCGGGCTGCGGCCGCCACACAGTCAATCACGCGCGCCGTCCTGTCCGGACGATCGGAGATCAGGGTCGGAAGGATGGCAAGGCTGCCCCCCGCTTGGTGGGCCGCCGCGATCCGCAGAACATCGTCGGGACCGCTGCAGTTCGCCAGCATCAGGCCCGCGCCCCCATTCACCTGCAGGTCGATGAACCCCGGTGTGACGAGGGCCGGGGTGCCCGATTGGCTGAGGTCGACATCGGCGGCGATCCCGGGTGCCGGGCCGACCGAACCAATCCGGCCCTCAACGACCTCAAGCGCTTGGTTGCGCCGGAGGCCGGACCCGTCCAGCAGATCGAGCCCCGCATACACCGTCATGGCAGCGCCCGCGCCAGACGCAGCGCGCCGTCCAGGGGCCGGCCCAACGCCCCTTGTCGGCCCATGGCCAGATCCGGGGGCAGGTGGTCGGCCAGCAGATCGCCAAGTCCGCCTGTCAGCACCCATGGCGCCCCCGGGGCGTGGCTCAGATCCTCGAGGCCCGCGCGCAGTTCCGCCACCACCTCGTCCAGCAGAGCGCTGGCCAACGGCGTGTCAGCGTGATCAAGCACCAGTTTGGCAATCTGCGCGTAATCCCCGGGTTTGGCCGAGCCGGCAAACAAGACGGGATGCGGATCGGCCGCAGACATCAGGGCATCGGCCAGCGGATCCGGGGGCAAGCGGCCATCCTGTGTTTTCAGTGCGCGGCTTAGGGCGCGCCGCCCAAGCCACGCGGCCGAGCCTTCGTCGCCCAGATGGAACCCCCATCCACCTATGTGACGAACGGTGCCGTGCGCTTTTCGAATGAAGAACGATCCCGTGCCCAAGCTGGCCAGCGTGCCGTCCGCGCCATCGAATGCGCCTTCCAATGCGGTGACGCTGTCATCCACCACATAGGCCAGCATCGGCAACCGATTGGCAAAGGCGTCAGCCGCACCGGGCAATCGGGCCCCCGCCAAACCGGCGCAAATGCGGGCATTCTGAAGGTCCTCAGGCGACAGGCCGAGATCCGCGAGGGTCTGGTATACGGTTTCGCGGATGGAGGCCTCGGCGCCGGCTGGATCGGTGACGATGTTGGCGGGCCCGCCCTTTTGCTCGGCAACGGGCTGCCCCGCCACGGCGATCGCGACCCGGCAACCGGTGCCGCCGCCATCAATGCCAATGTCAATCCGCTCTGCCATGGGGCGAGCTTAAACCGGACGTCACACGAGCGAAACTGCCTGACCCGTCCGGGCGCTTTCCTGTGCGGCAAGGCCCATCTGAACCGCCTTGGCCCCATCGGTCAGCGTCACCTCCGGGCGACGCCCGCTGCGGATCACCTCGAGGAAGCGTTGGTGCTGGAAATACGTGGCCCCGTTGTGATCGCCGACATCCAGCAACTGCCGGTCGACCGGCACGTCGTGGATGATCTGGCCTTGCGGATCACGCGGGCTGACGATCACGCGGGGCGTCGGCGCCGGGCCGTGATCAAAGTTCCAGAACCGCGTCGGGCCCGGCACATGCGCTTCGATCTTGCCAGCCGGTCCGACCGCGGTGATTTCTTCCTGGTATTTCGAGCCTTCGGCAAACATGCACAGCTCCAGCATGGCGCGCGCGCCGCCGGCGAAGTCCACAATGACATAGCCGTTGTCCCAGATGTCCGGCGTTTCGTCCTGATAGCGTTCGTCGAGGTGGTTCACATCCTGTCCCGCGCTGGCCATGATCCGGACCGGCTCATCGCGCAGGATCAGACGCATCAAGTCGAAGAAATGGCAGCATTTCTCGACAAGGGTCCCGCCGGTGTTGCGGTTGAAGCGGTTCCAGTCCCCGACTTTCTCGAGGAAGGGGAACCGATGCTCGCGGATCGTGAGCATCTTGATCCCGCCCGTCGTTTCCTCGGCCAGTTTCAGCAGATGCGCGATCGGCGGCATGTAGCGGTACTCCATCGCCACCCAGATGGGCGCGCGGTAGGCTTTCCCGAGCTTGGCCAGGACATCCGCGTCTTCGGGCGCTGTGTAGACCGGCTTTTCGATCAGCATCGGCAAGGGGCGTGCGGCCGCCGTTTCCTTCAACTGCGCCACGTGCATATGGTTCGGAGAGGCGATGACGATGGCGTCCACGTCGTTGCGCCGGACGAGGCTTTGCACGTCGTCACAGGGCGTCGCGCCGGGAACAAGCGCCCGGGTTTCGGCCGTCATGTGGGCATCTGGTTCGACGAAGGCGCTGACTTCGGCCTGGGCCAAAAGCCCGATGTTGCGGATGTGCTCTTGGCCCATCATGCCGCAACCGACAATGCCGTAGCGGGTGGTCATGGCGTCTCCTCCCAGATCGCCGGAATCATGGAACGCGGGCGACGTAGCGCGCGCGGGCGGGGTCAAACCAGGTTTTGGAACGCTCCGCCAGCGTCCCGTATCGGTCAAAAGCCTGACGTTCGACAAGCCCAAACTGCGCGGACGGTGCGTTTCCGAAGGCGTCAGGGGCCCAATCGGGCAGGGGGGCCACAGAAAGGTGATCCGTGGCGCGCGCAATCTCGAGGTCGAAGCTTTCGCGGTAGCTGCGGTAGAGCGATTCGCTCAGCATGCCGGGAAAGACGACCGGGGCCCGTGCGCCATTGAGGCAAATGTCCTCTACCGCCACGGCCACGTCGTCGAGCCAGCGCAGCCGCCGGATGCGCCAGATATGCTGCGCGTCGGGAAAGGCGGTGGCGTCTTCCTCCATCGTCAGGGACAGCAGGTCTGCCCCCGGCACCCCGCCGCCCTTTGGATGGCGTTCCAGGCGAAACAGGGCATAGGCGCCCGAGGGGTCGCTTTGCCCCGTCACGTAGGTGCCCGAGCCGTGTTTCCGGTCGATCAGGCCCCGCTCGGCCAAAACGGCGAGCGCCTTTCGCAGCGTGACCACCGTGACCTTGTAGTCGGCGGCAAGCTCGCGTTCGGACGGCAGACGATCCCCTGCCGGCAGCCGCCCGGTGCCGATTTCCCGGCTCAGACTTTCCGCGATTTGAAGGTATCGGGGCAGGGGTGTCATTGGGCTTGGTGTCGGGTCAGAACGGCAAAGTGATATACCATTGATCTACTCTGCGGCAGCGCGTAGAGATTTGTCCAGACCGGAAGGGAGGCCGGACAGATATGACCATAGTTCCCGTGACATCCGCAGATCTCGACGCCGCCGAAGTGTCGTGGTTTTCGGCTTTGTGCTCTGACGATTATGAATTTCTTGGCGTGCCGGATGGGGCTTTGCGGTCATCCTGGGCGCATTGCCGCGATATCGTGCTCGAGGCTGAGAAACAGGGGTTTCGCAACATCCTGTGCCCGTCGTCCTACCAGGTGGGGCAGGATACGCTGAGCTTTGTGGCCGGATGCGCCCCGCTGACGGAAAAGATCAACATGCTGGCCGCCGTGCGCTGTGGGGAAATGCAGCCCATCATGCTGGCCCGGACCATCGCGACCCTGGATCACATGTTGGAAGGCCGGTTGACGGTCAACATCATTTCATCGGACTTCCCGGGCGAAAAGGCCGAGAGCGGATATCGCTATCAACGGTCCCGCGAAGTGGTCGAGATCCTGAAACAGGCCTGGACCCAAGATCACATCACCTACAAGGGTGAAGTGTATGATTTTGAAGGTTTAACAACCGATCCTGCCCGGCCGTATCAAACCGGTGGCCCGCTGCTGTACTTTGGTGGGTATTCGCCGCCGGCGTTGGACCTGTGTGGTCAGCATTGCGACGTGTACCTGATGTGGCCGGAGCCCAAGGAAAATCTCGCGAAACGGATGAAAGACGTTCATCAAGTCGCTGAGAAATATGACAGGACGCTCGATTACGGGCTGCGGGTCCACATGATCGTGCGCGATACCGAGGCCGAGGCCCGCGAATACGCCGAGCACCTGGTGTCGAAGCTGGATGACGAGTTGGGTCAACTGATCCGCGAACGGGCGCTGGACAGCAGCTCGCTCGGGGTCAGCCATCAGGCCAAGGCGCGGGAACTGGCGGACAAATACGGGTATGTGGAGCCCAATCTCTGGACAGGCGTGGGGCGCGCGCGATCTGGGTGCGGTGCGGCGCTGGTGGGTTCGGCCGATCAGGTTCTGACCCAGATCGAAGAGTACAAGAAGATGGGCATCCGCGCCTTCATCTTCTCTGGCTATCCGCATATCGACGAATGCCAGCATTTTGGTCGATTGGTCTTGCCTGAACTGAAAACCTGTTCCATGCCCGAGGTCTATGGGCGGGTGCCGGCAAGCACGCCCGCAACACCTTTGGGCGTAGGGGAGAGACGCTGATGAACCGGATCTCGGTTGGGACGCTGGAGTTTTCGCAAATCGTATACGGGATGTGGCGCCTGGGGGATGACACCGACACCTCCGCGGCGCATGTGCAGGCCAAGGTCGAGGCCTGTCTCGCGCAGGGCATCACCACGATGGACCAGGCCGACATCTACGGCGATTACGGCGCTGAAGAGCTGCTTGGCAATGCCTTCCGGGCCAGCCCGGGCTTGCGCGACAAGGTCGAGCTTGTCACCAAATGCGATATCATCGCTCCGATCGGGAAGTATTCGGGCAAGCGGGTCAAGTATTACGACACCTCGTCCGCCTATATGACCGCTGCGCTGGACAATTCCCTGTTCGTCATGGGGGTTGAACAGGTTGATCTGCTGTTGGTCCATCGCCCCGATCCCCTGATGGATCACGAGGATACGGGCCGCGCGCTGGATGCCATGGTCGCGTCGGGCAAGACCCGAGCGGTTGGCGTTTCGAACTTCAAGCAGCACGATTGGGAGTTGCTGCAATCGGCCATGTCGACGCCGCTGGCCACCAACCAGATCGAGATGAGCGTTCTGCACCACACACCGTTCACCGATGGCGATGTCGCCTGGATGCAGCAAAAGGGCGTGCCGATCATGGCGTGGTCCCCCTTGGCGGGTGGGCGGCTCTTCGGCGACGAAGGCGCAGCCGTCCGAGCCGTGCTGGTGGCAGTGGGCGCCGATCACGGGGTGGGCGCCGATGCGGTGGCCGTCGCGTGGCTGATGCGCCATCCCGCGCGAATCCTGCCGGTTATGGGCACCAACAACCTCGACCGGATCGGGTCGCTTGGGGACGCGGCCAAGGTCGATCTCGATCGCGAAACCTGGTTCGAGATCTATACCGCCGCCTTGGGCCACGAAGTGCCCTAACACCCGGTTGCATCTGACGTCTCTGAAAAAATCACGCGCGGCTTAACGGACTTTTAAGCCGCGCGTGTCACTGTGCGGATATCAGCATTTCGGAGCATGGAGGGCGGCCCATGCACCGGGTTCGCGATATCGCAGCAGGCATTGTGGACCGCGAAGGCGGCTATGTGGACGACCCCGATGATCCCGGTGGCCCCACGAAACACGGGGTGACCATCAATACGATGCGGCGCCTTGGCCTTGATCTGGACGGCGATGGCGATATTGACCGTCTGGATGTGCAGCGGCTCACCCGCGAGGACGCCATCACGATCTTCCTCGAACACTACTTCGACGCCCCTCGGATCGGCGCTTTGCCAGAACCGCTCCAACCCAGTGTCTTTGATATGTATGTCAATGCGGGCAGCGCCGCGGTGCGCCTGTTGCAGCGCCTGTTGCGGGTCATGGGGCTGGAGATCGCCGTCGACGGTGTCATTGGTCCGCAGACGATCCGGGCGGCGCACGCCGCCTTGGATCAGGCCCCCCATCATTTGGTTGACGCCTATGGCATCGCGCGCCGCGACCATTACTACCGCTTGGCTGACCGGCGTCCGGCCAGCCGCAAATACGCAACCCGGCGCGATGGCGGCAAAGGCGGATGGATCCGCCGGGCCGAAACCTTCATCGCCCCGCGTTACCACCTCAGCGATGCGGAACACCGCGACCGGGTGGCCGCATGGGAATGATCCGCGGGCTTTTGAGTGCCTCCCGCGCGGCCGAGGCCATTGGCGGGGCCGCCGAAAGCGTGTCCGAGGTGTTCGTCCCCAACGCCACGCGCGCGATGGAGATCGACGGGGCGATCCATCGTGCGACGCTTGAAACGGCTGCCGCCGAGTTTGCCCATGCGCGCCCCGGTCTTTTCGATCAGGTGATCAACGGCCTGAACCGGCTTTCACGCCCGTGTCTGGCCTTTGGAACGCTCGGTCTGTTTGGTTTTGCCATGTTCGATCCGGCGGCGTTTTCGCATCGGATGGCGGGGCTGGACGCGGTGCCGGAGCCCCTGTGGTGGCTGCTTGGCGCGATCGTCAGTTTCTATTTCGGCGCGCGGGAGCTGCATCACTTTCGTGCGCCGGGGCAGGGGCGCCTACCCGGTTGGTTGCGGCGGGCGCCGCGCCAAGCCCCCGCCGATGATCCTGTTGCCACCAACCCTGCCTTGTCGGCCTGGCGGGCCGAACAAGAAACGTGATCAGGCGCGCATCCGTTCAGCGTTCGCATCAAACAGCGCCACACGCTGCGGCCGCGCGTCATGATGCTGGCCCAACAACTCGATGGACCAGGGGCCGTCACTGTCCGCCATGTCGCGCGGGACATAGCCTTGGGCGACCGACACGCCAGAGTGATGGGCATAGCCGCCAGAGGTGACCCACCCGACCACGTCGCCGTTCAAGGAAATCGGCTCGTCGCCGATGACGTCGGCGTCGGTCGCATCGACCACGAAGCTCATCAAGCGGAGCTTGCCGCCTGCCTCGCGTTCTTCCAGCGCACCGGCCTTGCCGATGAAGTCCGGCTTCTCATAGGCCACGAACCGGCTGAGCCCGGCTTCGAGCGGGCCGTAAATCGGGCGGAATTCCCGCGCCCACCCACCGAAGTTCTTCTCAAGCCGCATGGCGTTCAGCGCACGCAGGCCAAAGGGCTTGATCCCAAGATCGGCCCCTTCGGCCAGGATGCGGTCGAACACCTGGCGCTGGTATTCGGGCTTCATCCAAATCTCATAGCCCAGATCGCCGGTGAAGCTGACCCGCCCGACATAGCAAGGTGCCATCGCCACATCCATTTTGCGGAAGCCCATGAAGCGCAAGCCGGCGTTCGACACATCTTCACCCGTCAGGCGCTGCAGCAGATCCCGCGCGTTGGGTCCGGCAATCGATACACCGCACAGACCGAGCCCGATCACCTCGAGCGTTACGGACCCGTCATCGGGCATATGGGTTTCAAACCAGCGGGCATAGAACACCTCGGCCATGCCCGAGCCGAACAGCATCCAGTCATCCTCGGCGACGCAGGCCACCGTCAGATCACCCTGAAGCTTGCCGTCTTCCTTCAGCATCGGGGCCAGCGTCATGCGGCCCGGTTTGGGCAGCTTGCAGGCCAGAACCGTATCGAGGAACGCCTGACTGCCCGGGCCGGTGATGCGGAACTTGGAAAAGCCCGAGATTTCCATGACCCCGACCTGTTCGCGGCAGGCGCGCACCTCGGCGGCGACATGTTCGAAATCTGTGGAGCGGCGCCAGGAAAAGACATCCTCGGTGCCATCGGGCGAGAACCACAGCGGCACTTCCAACCCCCAACTGTCCCCCATCTGCGCCCCGAGCGAGAGCATGCGGTCGTAGATCGGTGTGGTTTTGTGGGGGCGGGCGGCCTGAAGTTCTTCGTTCGGGAACCGGATCGAGAAGCGCCGTGAATAGTTTTCCTGCACCTTGGGGTTGGTGTAGCTGAGCGTCGCCCAATCGCCGTAACGCGCGATGTCCATGGCGAAGACATCGAACCCCGGATCACCGTTGATCATCCAGTTTGACAGGGCAAGGCCGACGCCGCCGCCCTGACTGAAGCCTGCCATCACGCCGCAGGCCGACCACATGCCCGGCAGTCCGCGAATGGGCCCGATCAGCGGGTTGCCATCGGGCGCGAAGGTGAAGGGGCCATTGATGATCTGCTTGATGCCCGCACGCTCGAAGGCCGGGAAATGGCGGAAGCCCACCTCGAGCGAGGGGGCGATGCGATCAATATCGGGTTGGAGCAATTCATGCCCGAATTCCCACGGGGTTTCCCGTTCGGACCAGGGCACACAGGCGCGTTCATAGGTGCCCATAAGCATCCCGCCGCGTTCCTGGCGCAGGTAAAGTTCGCCGTCGAAATCGACCGCGTGGATCACCTGTTTGCCGGTCTTTTCATTGACCTCGGCCACTTCGGGCATGTCTTCGGTCAGAAGATACATGTGCTCCATGGCCAGGACCGGAATCTCGAGGCCGACCATCCGGCCAACCTCGCGCGCCCAGAGGCCGCCTGCGTTGACCACGTGTTCACAAGCCACGTCGCCCTTGGCGGTCTTGACGATCCAGCCGCCGCCCGGGGCGCGCAGGATATCTTCGACCTTGCAGTGGGTTTCGATCTGCGCACCGTAGTGTTTGGCCGATTTCGCATAGGCATAGGTCGTGCCGGACGGATCGAGGTGCCCATCCACGGTCGAGCGCATGGCGCCCACGAACTGCGACGGATCGAGCAGGGGCATCAAATCATGCGCCTCTTCGGGCGTGATGATTTCGGCTTCGATGCCCTGGTACTTGTTCTTGGCGGCGATGGATTTCAGCCAGTCAAAGCGTTCCTCGGTGGCCGCAAGCATCACGCCGCCGGTGATGTGGTGGCCCACGGCCTGGCCCGACAGTTCCTCGATCTCTTTATACAGGTCGATCGTGTATTTCTGGAGCGCGGCCACATTCGGATCGCCATTGATCGTGTGGCAACCACCCGCTGCGTGCCAGGTTGAGCCCGAGGTCAGTTCCGAGCGTTCCAGCAGCAGCACGTCCGACCATCCGCCCTTGGCCAAATGGTAGAGGACCGAGCATCCGACAACGCCGCCTCCGATCACGACAACGCGGGCGGTGGAGGGCAGGGCGGACATGGGCGATCTCCTCGAAGCAAATGGGGCCGAAAGCGACCTTAGAGGAAATCGGAACGCTCAATTGCCCGAATTCGACATATGGCCCTGCCCAAATGCCGCGGATGGGCGATTGTCAGACGGCGTCCGCGCCCAAGAGCGTTTCGCCGCTGACGTCGCCGAGATCCCAGTAGAGGCCGGCCATCACGGCGACCGCGTCCGGGAAAAGCGACTTGGGCAAATGCTCATCCGGCGCGTGCTGCGAACACGCCGGGTAGGAATGGGGCACCCAAACCGTTGGAAGGCCTAGAATATCGGTGAACACATCGTTGGGCAGCGAGCCACCAAGCGACGGCAGAACCACGGGCGCGGCGCCGGTTGTGCGCAGGATCGAGTCGACGGCGAACGCGACGGCGGGGTGATCCGCCGGGGTCTGGCTGGCCCGGAAGGCGGCACCTTCCGGCTCGATCTGAATGTCGTCATAGCCGTGTGCGTCCAGATGCGCCCGCAGGTCCGAGGCGATATTATCCTGGTCGATCCCCGTGACGTGGCGCAATTGGACCCAGGCCGTTGCCTCGGGCGGGATCGCGTTGACCGGTGCCGGCGGGTCGCCGGCGTGGAAGGCCAGGATCTCGGCCGAGCTCCAGGCGTGGATGCGTTCGGCAGGCGTCAGGTCCGGGGCGCCCCAATCGGCGTCCACTTCGCCCCCTGCGGGCGTCAGGCCCGCCAAGGCCGCGCGGGCCGCTTGCGGCAACTCCTCAGGTGTCCATCCCGGGACTTGCAGGGCGCCGCGCCGATCCGTGATCGTGGTCAGGGCATGCGCCAATTCCAGCGCGGGATTGCGCAACGCGCCCCCGAAATTACCCGAATGCCGCCCGCCGTCGCGCCGCTTTAAGGTCAGCTTCAAAGTTGTTCCGCCGCGCGCGCCCAAGAACAGGGTGGGCCGATCGGCCGCCAACCGCGGGCCGTCCGACGCGAGCAACAGATCCGCGTTCAACTGCGGTTTCAATTCGCGGGCGATCTCGTGCAAACCGGGCGAGCCGATCTCTTCCCCCATTTCGATCAGGACATGCGCGTTGAACCCGAGCGAGCCCCGGATCGCCAGAACGGTCTGAAGCGCGGTCATGTTGATCAGGACCTGGCCCTTGTTGTCCGCCACCCCGCGCCCGTACCAAAGCCCGTCGGCGCTTTCGTCCAGAACCCAAGGGTCGCGCCCGTCTTTCCAACGGCCTTCCATACCGGGCACAGTGTCGCCGTGCCCGTAGCCCAGAACCGTGGGACGGTCCGGGTCTTCGATGCGCGAGGCCAGAAGGAAAGGGCGGTTGTCAGCCTCGAGCACATAGGTGGAAAATCCCATCTCCTCGAATCCGTTGGCGAGGTGATCTAGGAACGGCTCCAGCGGGGCGGTGGCCTGGCTGGCATCGGTCTTGAAAGCGACGAGATCGGACAACGCCTCTTTGAACGCACCATCTTCGGCGATGGCACGGGCAAGATCGACGCAAGTGCTGCGCAGAGATTGGTCAAGCATGGACGGCGGCTCCGGCGGATGTCTGAGGCGTAGCGCCTTGCGCCCCGGCTGTCCAAACCGAAAGCGGTCCATCCGGTAAACAGAGTGTTGCCGGAACACAGGATGCGGTGGGGGACATGGCCCAAACCACGGTGAACAGGTCGGGCCGAGACAGCTCTGATCGTTTCTGCGAAACGAGGGCCACGTCTCACGTCGGTTTGGATGGGGTTGGCCGGTCTGGTCCAGAGTGACCCATGGCGGAGAGACAGGGATTCGAACCCTGGGTGGGCTTGCACCCACAACGGTTTTCGAGACCGCCCCGTTCGACCACTCCGGCACCTCTCCGCGCTTGGGGTCTAGGGTAGTGGCGCGGTCTCTAGCCGCCTGTGCTGGTCCGCGCAAGGGGCAGAACGGCGAAAATCCCATCATCGGCCCGGATGAAATGGGCGAAGGGCCGCTCACAATCCGGCGATGACGGCGGCTTGCGGTGGAAATCGCCTGAAAATCATCCCATGTGCACAGGGTCGACCCTGATCCGATCTGGAGGATTCATGCTGCGCACCGTGCTTATGGCCGCCCCCTGGCTTTCGCAATGACCGGACTTCCGGCAGCCGGACCCGCCACCGCGCAAACAAGCGAGGCGCAGATCATCGTGCCCGACAGCGTACTGGCCGAAACGCATCCCGAGGTGTTTGCCCTGATGGATGCCATCGGGCTGTATGATGTGTTGCGGATCATGTCGCAGGAAGGCATCGACTCGGCCGATGACATGCAGGCCGATATGTTCCCCGACCAGGGTGGGGCCGCCTGGACCGCCGTCGTGGCCGGTATCTATTCCGCCGACCGCATGATTGCCGATTTCGAAGCCGCCTTGCCGGTGGAGCAATTCACCCCGGAGGTCCTGGAGGATCTGACCCTTTTCTTCGCCACCGAGCCGGGGGCGAGCGCCGTCGCGGGTGAGATCGCCGCGCGCCGCGCGTTCCTGGAACCGGGCATTGAGGACACGGCCAATGAGATCATCGCCCAATTGCGCGCAGACGAAGACCCCCGGGTCGATCTGCTGGCGCAGTTCATCGCCGCCAATGACCTGGTGGAGTTGAACGTCTCGGGCGCCCTGAACTCGAACTTCGCGTTCTTTCAAGGCCTCTCGGACGGTGGCGCGTTCGAAACGGACATGCCGGAAGAGCTGATGTTGTCGGAAGTTTGGGGTCAGGAACCGGAAATCCGTCAGACCACAGTGGACTGGCTCTATGCATATCACGTTGTGGCCTATTCGGACCTGACGGATGGTGACCTGCAGGCCTATATCGCGATGAGTGAGACGGACGCTGGCCGCGCCCGCATCCGCGCGCTGTTCACGGCCTTCGATGTCGTCTTCGAGCAGTTGAGCTACGATCTGGGCGTCGCGGCAGCGGCGTTTCTTGTGGGCGAGGACGCCTGACGCGCGGCCCTGAAAAACCGAGTGCTTTTGCGCGCCACACCGCTTGACAACGCACGCGCGATCGCGCATTGAGCAGCCCTCAGCGCCGCCTGGCTTTCGGGCGGCGTCTGTAGTTTTTAACGAACGCCCTTAAGCGGGCGCGCAGTTCGAGGCGGGGCAGACCCCAAAACGCCGACGCGGATGTCGGGGCCACAGGACGCGGGCAATGAAGGAAGACATGCAATGTTCGCAGTCATGAAGACCGGCGGCAAGCAGTACAAAGTGCAGGCGGGCGATGTCCTGCGCGTTGAAAAGCTGGCCGCAGCGGCGGGTGATACCGTCCAGTTCAACGATATTCTGATGCTTGGTGGCGATGAGACGACCGTTGGGTCGCCGCTGGTTTTGGGCGCCGCCGTGCAGGCGCTGGTGATCGACCAGATCAAAGGCGAGAAGCTGATTCACTTCGTGAAGCGCCGCCGCAAGCATTCGTCGAAGCGCAAGAAGGGCCACCGCCAGCAACTGACGCTGCTGCGGGTGACCGACATTTTGGCGTCGGGCGCCGACGCATCCGGCGTTATGGCCGCCGTAGGGGCCGGCTCGGTGTCGACCGCGGCCGAAGCGGCTCCGGCTCCGGCCAAGAAGGCCGCCAAGGCGAAGGCCGAACCCAAGGCCGAAGCGCCTGTTGCCGAGGCCGCGCCGGCCGCAGGCGACGACCTGAAGCAACTGTCGGGCGTGGGCCCGGCGCTGGAGAAAAAGCTGCTGGCCGCAGGTGTCACCACCTTCGCACAGATCGCAGCTTGGACCGAAGAAGACGTGGCCGCGATGGACGAGAAACTGTCCTTCAAAGGCCGGATCGAGCGTGAAGGCTGGATCGAACAAGCCAAGAAATTGGCTGAAGGCTAAGGAGAGAGACACATGGCACATAAAAAAGCAGGTGGTAGCTCCCGCAACGGTCGCGACAGCGCCGGCCGCCGTCTTGGCGTGAAGAAATTCGGTGGTCAGGAAGTGATCCCCGGCAACATCATCGTGCGTCAGCGCGGCACCCGCTGGTATCCGGGCGAAGGCACCGGCATGGGCAAAGACCACACCATCTTTGCAACCTCCGAAGGCCGCGTCTCGTTCTCGAAAGGATTCAAGGGCCGCACCTTCATTTCCGTACTTCCGGCGGCCGAGGCCGCAGAGTAACGCCGACGCGACACAGGATTTCAGACATCCAGAAGGGCCGGCGGAAACGACCGGCCCTTTTTGATTTTTCACATCCCCTTGCGTGGCCCTTGTGGTCATGCGCCCCAAGCCCCACCTGATACCACGACGGGGGGCGGCATCCGGTTCGGAGGAGGACCAAGGATGAAACAAGAAACGATCCCGGCCCAAGCGGTCGTCGAAACGCCCCGCTTGATCCTGCGGCCTTTGCGGCCGTCGGACGCGGGCCTGATGACCCTGTACCTGTCCGACCGCAAAGTGGCCGAGATGACCCGCACGATCGCGCACCCCTATCCCCCCGGGGCGGCCGAGTCGTTCATTCAATCCGTTTCGCGTCCCGACCGGACCGAGATCGCCTGGGCGCTGGATGGCACCCATATGGGCGGCTCGGAGATGTTGGGCGTGATCGCGTTGAAGGAAATGGATCGCAACCAGTCCGAAGTGGGCTACTGGATCGCGCCCGCCATGTGGAACACCGGGTTTGCCTCCGAGGCCGTGAATGCGCTTGTGGCGGCAAATCCGCTTGGCAACCAGACGATCTTTGGCAGCGTGTTTCAGGACAATCCGGGCTCGGCCCGTGTGCTGACGAATGCCGGGTTCGACTATCTTGGCGATGCGGAGGCGTTTTCGATCGCCCGCAATGCCAAGGTCCCGACATGGACCTATTTGAAACGCCTGGCCTAAGGGCGTAAGGGCAAGGGACGGGACCGAGGGGCCAGCCCCTCGGGCACCCCGGGATATTTTTGAAACAGAGAAAGGGGCAGGGCGCGGTCCTGCCCGCCGAGCGACGATGAAGTTTTTGGATCTGGCCAAGGTTTACATCCGTTCGGGCGCGGGCGGCGGGGGCTGTGTCAGTTTCCGGCGCGAAAAATACATTGAATATGGCGGCCCCGATGGCGGCGATGGCGGGCGTGGCGGCGATGTCTGGGCGGAAGCGGTCGACGCCCTGAACACGCTGATCGATTTTCGGTATCAGCAGCATTTCTTTGCCAAGAACGGACAGCCCGGCATGGGCAAGCAGCGCACCGGCAAGGATGGCGACGATGTGGTGCTGCGCGTGGCCGCCGGCACCGAGATCCTGGATGAGGATGAAGAGACCGTCATCGCGGATCTGACCGAGGTCGGGCAGCGCGTGCTTCTGGCGAAGGGCGGCAATGGCGGCTTTGGTAACCTTCATTTCAAAAGCGCCACCAACCAGGCACCCCGCCGCGCCAATCCCGGCCAGCCCGGGGTGGAGCGCACGATTTGGCTGCGTCTCAAACTGATCGCGGATGTGGGGCTGTTGGGGCTTCCCAATGCGGGCAAGTCGACCTTCCTGGCCGCGACCTCGAACGCGCGGCCCAAGATCGCGGATTACCCGTTCACCACCTTGCATCCGAACCTGGGCGTTGTGGGGGTCGACAATGCCGAGTTCGTCGTGGCCGACATTCCCGGGCTGATCGAAGGGGCGAGCGAAGGGCGCGGACTGGGCGACTTGTTCCTGGGTCATGTGGAACGCTGTGCCGTTCTGCTGCATCTGGTGGACGGCACGTCCGAGGATGTGGCCGCTGACTACACGACCATTGTCACCGAGCTTGAAGCCTATGGTGGCGATCTGGCCGACAAGCCCCGGATCACCGTCCTGAACAAGGTCGACGCCCTTAGCGACGAAGATCTGGCCGATCGCAAGGCAGCCCTGGAGGCGGCCGTTGGCGCACCGGTGATGACCATGTCGGGTGTCGCGCGCACCGGCGTGGTCGAGGTGTTGCGCGCGCTTCGGGCCCATATCGATGCGGGCCGTTTGCGCATGCGCGCCGAGAAAGAGGAGCCGGGTCCGTGGCGCCCCTGACCACGCGTCCCCGGCCAAGCCTGGAGAACGCCAAGCGGCTGGTCATCAAGATTGGCTCGGCCCTTTTGGTGGACGGTGCGACTGGCGCGCTCAAGGCGGATTGGCTGAAGGCCCTGGCCGCCGACGTCGCCATGCTGAAGGCGCGCAGTGTGGACGTGATCTTGGTCTCGTCCGGCTCGATCGCGCTTGGCCGCGGGGCCTTGGCGCTTGGGACCGGGGCCTTGTCGCTGGACGAAGCGCAGGCCGCTGCGGCGGTCGGGCAAATTCGGCTGGCGCGCGCCTATGAGGAGGCGCTTGCCCCCCACGACCTGACCACCGCCCAGATCCTGCTGACCCTGGACGACAGTTCGGATCGCCGCCGTTACCTCAACACCCGCGCCACCATGGCCGCCCTTCTGGCGCGCGGCGTTGTTCCCATCGTCAATGAGAATGACACGATCGCCACGGATGAAATCCGCTATGGTGACAATGACCGTCTGGCCGCCAACGTCGCTGTCATGGCGGGGGCGGACACCTGCATTCTGTTGTCCGATGTCGATGGACTGTATACCGCGAACCCGGCGCAGACGGCCGATGCCTCGCATCTGCCCGTGGTCGAAACCCTGACGCCCGAGATCGAAGCCATGGCCGGGGACGCCGGTACGGGCCTGTCGAAGGGTGGGATGAAGACCAAGCTCATTGCCGCGCGCACCGCCACTGCGGCCGGTTGCGCGATGGCCATTGCCCAAGGCGGGGTCCTGCGGCCGCTCTCCGCGCTGGCGAACGGCGCGCGCGCGACGTGGTTCCCGGCCGTTCTTGATCCTCAGGCGGCGCGCAAACGTTGGATTTCCGCGATGAAGCCCAAGGGCACGCTCACCTTGGATGCGGGCGCCGTCGCTGCGTTGGGCCGGGGCAAATCCCTGTTGCCTGCCGGTGTGACGCGGGTGTCCGGCGCGTTCGACCGGGGCGATCCCGTGGCCCTGCACGGGCCGGACGGAGCGCAATTGGGCCTCGGCCTCAGCCGCTACACCGGGGAAGAGGCTTTCGCGATTGCCGGGCACCGGTCGGACGAGATCGCCGATATCCTGGGCTATCCAGGCCGCGCGGCGCTGGTCCACCGGGACGATATGGCCCTGTAGCCCGCGCCGCTTTCCCAATTCGTCTTTTCCGCTTACGTTGACGCCAACCCCCTGACCAAGAGGTCCGCCATGAAAGACCTGACCGACAACATCCCCGCCCTGATGGCAGATATCGGCGCCCGTGCGAAAGCCGCGGCTGCAGAATTGGCGTTCGCCCCGGCGGAGACAAAGGCGCTGGCGCTGACCACGGCAGCGGATGCGGTTCTGGCCCGCAGCGAAGCCATTCTTGCGGCCAATGCGGAGGACATGGCGTTTGGGCGCGAGAAGGGGCTTTCGGCGGCCATGTTGGACCGTTTGATGCTGGACCAGGCGCGGATCGAGGGGATCGTTGCCGGCCTGCGGGCCGTTGCGGCGCAGACAGATCCAGTCGGCGAGGTGATCACCGAATGGGACATGGAAAGCGGGCTGCACATCCAGCGGGTCCGCACGCCCCTGGGCGTGATCGGCGTGATCTATGAAAGCCGCCCCAACGTGACAGCCGATGCCGGGGCGCTGTGCCTGAAATCGGGCAACGCGGTGATCTTGCGCGGCGGTTCGGAAAGCTTCCATTCCTCCGGGATCCTTGTGGATTGCCTTCAGGAGGGCCTACGGGCGGCCGGATTGCCGGTGGATGCCGTTCAGCGCATCCCGACGCGCGACCGGGCGGCGGTGCAGGAATTGCTGACCATGACCGACAGTGTGGACGTGATCGTTCCGCGCGGCGGCAAAGGGTTGGTTGGGCTTGTGCAACGCGAGGCGCGCGTGCCCGTCTTCGCCCATCTGGAAGGGATCTGCCACGTGTATCTCGATGCGTCGGCAGATCCGGAAAAGGCCCTGAAGGTCGTGCTGAACGCCAAGACGCGGCGGACGGGCATTTGCGGATCGGCCGAATGCCTGCTGATCCACCGGGACGTGGTGGACAGCATTGGCCAGGGTGTCGTGCGCGCGCTGATGGATGCGGGCGTCGAGGTCCGCGGGGACGCGACGCTCCAGGACATCGCGGGCGTCGTGGCCGCGCAGGACACGGATTGGGGGCGTGAGTTTCTGGACATGATCATCGCGGCGCGCGTCGTGGACAGTGTTGACGCGGCCATCGCCCATATCCGGGATTTCGGATCAAACCACACGGACTGTATCATCGCCGAAGATGACGCGGCGGCTGCGCGGTTCTTCCAGCGTCTCGACAGCGCAATCCTGATGCGCAATGCCTCGACCCAGTTCGCCGATGGGGGCGAGTTCGGCATGGGGGCCGAGATCGGCATTGCGACGGGCAAGATGCACGCCCGCGGCCCGGTCGGGGCCGAGCAATTGACCTCGTTCAAATACCTCGTCACCGGCGACGGCACCGTCCGTCCCTGACCACACCGCGCGAAAGCCTTTGGAAAGGCTTTTGCAAATCCCTTCCAAGGGATTTGGCCCCTGTGCGGGCCGCCGTCCCAGATAAGATAGAGACCAATCATGACCGATGACCGCCACAACGACCGCCCTGACACTCTGGTGCGCCGCACCCCGTTTCCGGGCAGTGTCAGCCGCGCGGTGGTGACGCCAATCCAACCCTCGGTGGTCTACGCCTCACCCTCGATCGCCACCCTGCACGATCAGTATGAAGGCCGGGCGCAAGGGTACACCTATGCCCGGGAGGGGCACCCGAATGCCACGCTGCTGGCCGAAAAGATCGACATGCTCGAAGGCGGCGCAGGCGGGTTGATCACGGGATCAGGCATGGCCGCCGTCACAGCCACGATCATGGGGTTGATGGGGCAGGGGGATCACATCATCGGCGCCGATCAGCTCTATGGCCGGTCGCTGCGCCTGATGCATCAGGACCTTAGCCGGTTCGGGATCGACACGACCGTGGTCGATCCGACGGACATGGACGCATTGCGCGCCGCCATCCGGCCCGAGACCAAGATGATCCTTGTCGAAGTGGTCTCGAACCCCACCCTGCGCGTCGCCGATATGGACGGCATCGCCGCCGTGGCCAAGGCGGCCAGCGTGACGCTGGCTGTCGACAACACCTTCACCACGCCCCTGGGGTATCGCCCGTTCGATCACGGCGCCGACATCGTGATCCATTCGGTGACCAAGCTGCTGGCCGGGCATTCGGACGTGACCCTGGGCTATGTGAATGCCAAGGATCCGGTGCAGGCGCGGGCGATCTATGATTTTGCGGTGACCACGGGCATGACGCCAAGCCCCTATGAGTGCTGGTTGGCCGAGCGGGGCTTGTTCACCTTCCCATTGCGGTTTGACCGTGCGGAAAGCAACGCGCGCAGGTTGGCTGATCATCTGGCCGCCCATCCGAAGGTGGCCAAGGTGCTTTATCCCGGTCGCGCGGATCATCCCGACCACGCCCGGGCACAGGCCCTGCTTGGCGGGCGCGACGGCAACATGGTCAGTTTCATGATCGATGGCGACGAGGCCGCGGCGGACCGGTTGGTGAATGCGGCCCCGAACCTCGCCTTCGCGCCGACCCTCGGCGATGTGGGCACCACGCTCAGCCACCCGGCGTCGTCCTCGCATCGCGGCCTGACGTCGGAGGGGCGGGCCGCACTTGGGATCACCGACGGCTTTTTCCGCGTGTCCGTGGGGATTGAAGAGATCGACTTGCTGATCGCTGATTTCGAGGCGGGCCTGGCCGCGGTCTGAGCGCTAGCCCGGGCAGCGGAGCCACTCGACACCAAATCCTTCCGACAACAGGAACACGCCCCGGTCGGTGGGGGTGATGATCACCGGGCCGCCGTCCCACGTCATGCCTTCCCCTGCACAGCTTTGGGTGAAGCGGATCGCGTCCATACCCGGGATCGGGAACGGATCGTTGAGGGTGCAGGCCGATTCCACGCCGAGAATTTGGTTGCCCCTGATCCCGACGGCCCCGCCATCGGACCCAAGCGCCGTGCAATTCCACGTCGTGCCGGGCAAATCGGGGTAATAGAGCCCTTGCACCCGGTCGAGCAGGCTTTGCGCGGTCGCTGCGGACGCCGTGACGGACAGGGCGGCGGCGAAGAACCAAGTCAGCGACAGCGAGGTCTTGGATGTGATCTGCATGCCCTACAAGGAATGCAACGGGCTGCTTCCGTCAAGGACAACGATATCGAAGTTCAGATCCGGAGACTGCGCTTCCACTTCGGTCCGGATCAGTTTGGCACTGGGCAGGGCGTCGACCAAGGCGAGGTACCGTCCCCGATACCCGGCCTGCGTCAGGTATTTGGCCAGATCCAGGGCATCGAAGACCGGCGTCAGAAGCGGCGTCAGGACCAGATCCGGCGCGTTCGGCCCGGTCAATACGATCATGTCCAACCCTTCATAGCTGGACGCAACCACATGGGCCGACGGGTCAAGGACGCTGCGCGGAAGGGCGGTCAGCGCGTCCTGCGACAAGCCAATCGTCACCACGCGGCTGGCGCGCGGTGCGACGTCACCGGTCTTCGGTGTTTGGGGCGCCCCCTGGCGCCTGTCAGGCCCGTCCATCATGGTGCAGTGCCTTTGTTGGTCGCTCCGGTCGGGGCCGAGGTGTCTGACGTCTCGGCCATCGGCGCTTGATTGGCGCCTTGGACCAATCTTACCCTTCAATGGTTGCAATCGCAAAGAAAACTTTACAGTCGCAATAATTTCACACGCCGTTGCCATGAATTCGTTAATGGGTCACATCCAAGCCTCAAACGGCGGTCGATACCGCTTGACCGCACCCTAAGGAGTCATTTCGTGACGGACGCCCCCTTGGATCGGGTGATGGCCGCCGTGCCAGAGCCCATGCTGTTCATCGCCGCAGATGGCAGCATTGAAACCAGCAACGAGGCAGCCGCGGCCCTGTTCGGGACCAGGATCGTTGGGCGCAGCTTTGCCGCCGTGCTGCGGCAGCCGGCGCTGCTGGATCGAATCGAGGCGACTCAGGCCGGCGGTCCCGCCAGCGAGGCGCGCTTTCAGTTGGCCGACCAGGCGGGCGAGACCGTGTTTCGGGTGCGGGTCACGCCAGTCCCCAGTGGGGATATTTTGCCGGTTCCGACCCTGTTGCATTTCACGGACATCTCGCACCTGCGCGAGGCCGAGGATATGCGCCGGGATTTTGTCGCGAATGTCAACCACGAGTTGCGCACGCCGCTGACCGCCGTTCTGGGCTTTATCGAGACCCTGCGCGGACCCGCCAAGGACGACCCGGGCGCACAGGAGCGTTTTCTGGGCATCATGGAAGACGAGGCCCGGCGGATGAACCGGTTGGTGTCCGATCTTCTGTCGTTGAGCAAGGTGGAAGGCGAGGAACGGATCCGGCCGTCTGACCAGGCTGATCTTACGGCCGTGCTTCAGGGGGTGATGGCGGCGCTGCGCCCGGCGGCCGATGACAATGGCAATACGCTCGTCTTCGAGGATACCTTGCCGGACGGGGCCGGCACGGCCTTGGTCAAAGGCGATCCGGATCAGTTGACGCAGGTGTTCCTGAACCTGGCCGAGAATGCCGTGAAATACGGCGGACCGGACCGACCCATTACCTTGAAGTTGAGCGGGGAAGAGGGCAGCGGCACGCTCAGGGGGCCACTGCTGCGCGTCGACGTGATCGACCAGGGCGAGGGAATCGATTCCCTGCATTTGCCACGCCTGACCGAGCGTTTTTATCGAATCGATACACACCGGTCGCGTGCCATGGGCGGGACCGGTCTGGGTTTGGCCATCGTGAAGCACATTGTGAACCGTCATCGGGGACGGCTTCGTGTCGTGTCGAACAAGGGCGAGTGGACCACGTTCTCGGTCTTGCTCCCTGTGAATTAAGGCAAAAATGAGGCTGCTGATCGCGGCCGAGACAGACGGTCTCGGGGCGCGGTTTGGGCTGTCATAAATCTGTTACGTAAGTGTCACAAAAGCATTGCGGAGGGTCATTACCCGGCTTCGTGAGCGCGCCCAGTTGCGCGTTCTCGTTTTAGAGAGAACCCCAAGGAGAGTACGTGAATGTCACTCGCAAAACTGACTGTTTCGGCGCTGGCCGTTGCTGCCGTTTCCGCAACCGCCGCTGCTGCACAGAGCCGGGACACCGTCCAGATCGCTGGTTCGTCGACCGTTCTGCCCTACGCCACCATCGTGGCCGAAGCCTTTGGCGAAAACACCGACTTCCCGACCCCCGTTGTTGAATCGGGCGGGTCGTCGACCGGTCTGCGCCGCTTCTGCGAAGGCGTTGGCGAAAACACCACCGACATCGCGAACTCCTCGCGTTCGATCCGCAGCAGCGAGATCGAAACCTGCGCTGCCAACGGCGTGACCGACATCATCGAAGTGCGCTTCGGCTATGACGGCATCGTCTTCGCCTCCGACATCAACGGCCCGTCCTTCGCGTTCGAGCCGTCGGACTGGTACCTGGCCCTGGCCGCCGAACTGCCGATCGACGGCGAAATGGTTGCCAACCCGAACACCACCTGGGCCGACGTCCGTGAAGGCCTGGCCGATCAGGCCATCGCCGCCTACATCCCCGGCACCCGTCACGGCACCCGCGAAGTCTTCGAAGAAAACGTTGTCCTGCAGGGCTGCGAAGACACCGGCGCCATGGCTGCCATGATGGAAATGGGCATGGATGAAGATGCCGCCGAAGAGGCCTGCCTCGAGCTGCGCGCCGATGGCGTGTCGGTCGACATCGACGGCGACTACACCGAGACCCTGGCCCGCATCACCGCGAACCCGGAAGGCATCGGCGTCTTCGGTCTGGCGTTCTACTCGAACAACACCGACCGTCTGCAGGTTGCCACCATGTCCGGCATCACCCCGACCGTCGACTCGATCGCAACCGGCGAATACCCGGTGTCGCGTCCGCTGTTCTTCTACATCAAAGCAGCACATATCGGCGTGATCCCCGGCCTGCAGGAATACGCATCCTTCTTCGTGTCTGACGACATCGCTGGCCCGTTCGGCCCGCTGGCCGCTTACGGCCTCGTCGCTGACCCGGAACTGGGCGAAGTTCAGGCCACCGTCGCCAACGGCGTGACCATGGGCAACTAAGCCCTTTTGCTTCCGGCGGGGCCGCGATATCGCGGCCCTGCCACCCCTTTTTTTGACGATTTTCGCCGGTCGCCCGGTCGAACATACAGGATCCCCCGATGCCCCTGATTTGGATTGTCTCGATTGTCCTCGTGTTGGGTGCAGTGGGGTATATGGTCGGCGGCGGCCGCGCGGTTGCCAGCGCTGGCGGCGATGCCCGCATCCTGCATTCCCTCCCTGGATACTACGGCACGAATGTCGCCATCCTGACGATTGTCCCGGCGATGCTGGCGATGGCGGTGTGGCTCATGATTCAACCCGCCATGATTGAGACCCGCGTCAAGGGCATGATTTCAGACGCCGCAATCGAAGAGGTTGGCTCGCGCAGTTTGGTTATGTCGGACGTGCGCCGCGTGGCAAACGGCCTTGAGGTGGCGATCGAGCAGGGCGCTTTGACCGAAGATGAAGCCCAAAGCATCCGCACCGAGTTTACCAATGTACGCGAACGTCTCGGCGAAGTCGGCGTCGCGTTGGGCAGCGACGTCACGCCCGAGGTCTTGCGCGCCGCGCAGCGCTACCGCGAATTGACGCGCAGCGGTGGAACCATCATGGCGGTCGTCGTCCTGGCCTTGTCCGCGTTGGGCCTGGCCTATGGCTATGCCCGGAGCAACCGGGAATTCCGCGCGCGGAACGCAGTGGAAACGGCCGTGCTCGCGATCCTCATGCTGGCGTCGACCATCGCGATCCTCACGACCGTCGGGATTGTGCTGTCCATGTTGTGGGACAGCTGGAATTTCTTCCAACTCTATCCCTGGCAGGACTTCTTCTTTGGCCTCGAATGGCGGCCCTCGTTTGAAGGCGGCTCGGAACTGGGCCTGATCCCGCTGCTGTGGGGGACGCTCTACGTGTCATTCATCGCGCTGCTGGTGGCCGTTCCAATCGGTCTGTTTGCCGCGGTCTACATGGCAGAATACGCCAGCAAGCGCGCGCGGTCCTTCGCCAAGCCGCTGATCGAGATCCTCGCGGGTATCCCGACCATCGTGTACGGGTTGTTCGCGTTGATCACAGTCGGGCCGCTTTTGCGCGATTACTTTGCCGAACCGCTTGGTGTCGGCAGCTCCTCCTCCTCGGTGATGACGGCGGGGATCGTGATGGGCATCATGCTGATCCCGTTCGTGTCGTCCTTGTCCGATGACATCATCAACGCGGTGCCCCAAAGCCTGCGCGACGGGTCGTACGGTCTGGGCGCGACGCAATCGGAAACGGTCAAGCAGGTGATCCTGCCCGCCGCGCTGCCAGGCATTGTGGGGGCCGTCCTGTTGGCCGCATCGCGGGCCATTGGCGAAACCATGATCGTGGTGCTTGGCGCCGGGGCAGGGGCCGCGTTGTCCCTCAACCCGTTTGAGGCCATGACGACCGTGACTGTGAAGATCGTCGGACAGTTGACCGGCGATACCGATTTCTCCAGCCCCGAAGCGCTGGTGGCCTTCGCGCTCGGCCTGACCCTGTTTGTCATGACCTTGGGCTTGAATGTTCTGGCGCTCTACATCGTGCGCAAATACCGGGAGCAGTACGAATGAGCGTGACCACCGAAGGCGGCGCCCCGGCGCGCAAGCACACCTCGCTGCTTGAACTGGACGCCCGGACCAAGCGTCGCAACCGCGCTGAAGCTCGATTCCGCGCCTACGGTATGGCGGCCGTGGCCGTTGGGGTGCTGGCGCTGATCCTGCTCCTGCTGTCGATCCTGTCGAACGGCCTGAGCTCGTTCCGCCAGACCTACGTGAGTTTCCCGGTCACATTGTCCGAGCAGCGGCTCGACCCTGCGGGCAACCGCGACCCGGCAGAGATGGCCAGCGTGACCACGTTCGGTTACCTGCCGCTGATTGCGCAGGCCTATATCGACCACGTGGAAGCAGCCGGGATCGAACACGGTCTGGGCGCACGCCAGATGGCCGACATGATTTCGGACGAAGCGCCCGCCCAATTGCGGCGCATGGTGTTGGCGAACCCGGACCTCATTGGCCAGACCCTGGATCTGAGCTTGCTGACCGGTGGGCGGATCGACGGCTATTTCAAAGGCCGCGTGACCATGGAAAGCGCCGAGCGGGATGTGAATGTCTCGCCCGAGCAGTTGGTCCTGGCACAGCAACTGGCCGATGCGGGGATCATGGACACCCGGTTCAATTGGGATTTCATCACCAACCCCGACGCGTCCGGCCAGCGCCCGGAGGCGGCCGGTCTTGGCGTGGCGATCATGGGGTCTTTCTACATGATGCTGGTGGTGCTTGGCCTGGCCTTGCCAATTGGGGTGGCGGCGTCGATCTACCTTGAAGAATTCGCGCCGAAAAACCGGCTGACGGACCTGATCGAGGTCAATATTTCGAACCTTGCAGCGGTGCCATCCATCGTGTTCGGCATCCTGGGCTTGGCGGTGTTCATCAACTTCGCCGGCCTGCCGCAATCGGCGCCGATCGTCGGCGGCTTGGTGCTGACGCTGATGACGCTCCCGACAATCATCATCGCCACCCGCGCCTCTCTGCGCGCGGTGCCGCCGTCGATCCGGGAAGCGGCCCTTGGCCTCGGGGCGTCGAAAATGCAATCGGTCTTCCACCATGTGTTGCCGCTTGCGGCGCCCGGTATCCTGACCGGCACGATCATCGGCCTGGCGCAGGCCCTTGGCGAAACCGCCCCGCTGATCCTGATCGGCATGGTGGCCTTCGTCCGCGAGTTTCCCTCGGCGCCGCCCGAAGGGTTCTTCGACCCTGCAACCGCTCTGCCGGTGCAGGTCTATAGCTGGACACAGCGCTCGGACCCGGCTTTTGTGGAGCGTGCCTCCGGAGCCATTATCGTGTTGTTGGTCTTCTTGATCTTTATGAACGCGCTGGCGGTTCTGCTCCGTCGCCGCTTTGAGCGTCGGTGGTAAGCCCGATGGAGGATGGAAACGTGAACGATATGCGAGTGGTGGAGCGTGACGTGACAGGCGACGACATCAAAATGCGGGCCCGCCAGGTGCAGGTCTACTATGGTGACAACCACGCCATCAAAAACGTGGATGTCGACATCGAGGACAAGACCGTGACGGCGTTCATCGGCCAATCGGGCTGCGGGAAGTCGACGTTCCTGCGCTGCCTGAACCGTATGAACGACACCATCGACGTGGCGCGCACCGAAGGGGACATCCGTCTGGACGGTGAAGACATTTACGATCCCAAGGTCGATCCGGTGCAGTTGCGCGCGAAGGTCGGCATGGTGTTTCAGAAGCCGAATCCGTTCCCGAAATCGATCTATGACAACGTGGCCTATGGCCCGCGCATCCACGGTCTTGCGCAATCCAAGGCAGAGCTTGACGAGATTGTCGAAAAATCGCTCCGCCGGGCGGCGTTGTGGAATGAAGCCAAGGATCGCTTGGCCGAGCCGGGCACCGGCCTGTCGGGGGGGCAGCAGCAGCGCCTGTGTATCGCGCGCGCCGTGGCGACCAGCCCCGAAGTGCTTTTGATGGACGAGCCTTGCTCGGCGCTCGACCCGATTGCGACGGCACAGGTCGAAGAATTGATCGACGAATTGCGCACCAATTACTCGGTGGTGATCGTGACCCACTCGATGCAGCAGGCCGCGCGCGTCAGCCAGAAGACGGCGTTCTTCCACTTGGGCGAGTTGGTTGAGTTCGGCGAAACCGGCAAGATTTTCACCAATCCCGATGATCCACGCACCGAAAGCTACATCACGGGCCGCATCGGTTAAGGCATTTAGATAGGGCAGGGCTGATATGCCAAATTCAGAACACCTCGTCTCGTCATTTGACCGGGACCTCGAAGGCATCCAGGCGATGATCATGCGCATGGGTGGGCTGGTCGAAGAGGCCATCGCCAGTTCGGCGCTGGCGCTGGAAAGCCGGGATCTGGAACTTGCCCGCACGGTGCGGGCCGGGGACAAGGCCATCGACAAGCTTGAAGAAACGGTCAACGAAGAAGCCGCGCGCATCCTTGTGCTGCGCCAACCCTCGGCCAGCGACCTGCGCACGGTTCTGACGGTTTTCCGTGTGTCGGCCAACCTCGAACGCATTGGCGACTATGCCAAGAACATCTCCAAGCGGAGCGAGGCGATCATTGATCATCCGCCGATCAATGGCGCGACCTCGTCAATCCGCCGGATGGCCCGGCAGGTCGAACTGATGCTGAAGGATGTGCTGGATGCCTATATCCAGCGCGACATGGACCTTGCCCTGGATGTACGGGCCCGCGACGTCGAGGTTGATCAGATGTATTCGGCCCTGTTCCGCGAATACCTGACCTTCATGATGGAAGACCCGCGCAACATCACGCCGTGCATGCATCTGCATTTCATGGCGAAGAACATCGAACGGATGGGCGATCACGTCACCTCGATTTCCGAACAGGTCGTGTACCTGGTGTCGGGCGAATTGCCGGATGACGACCGCGAGAAGGAAGATCGCACACCCTATGATCCCGGGCTTGAGGGGTAGGGACAATGGCTGGCGAACCGCTTGTCTTGGTGGTCGAAGACGAACCGGCGCAACGCGAGGTTTTGGCCTACAACATCCAGGCCGAGGGATTTCAGGTGGTCACGGCCGAAGCGGGCGACCAGGCCCTGGACCTTGTCCGCGAAGCCCCGCCGGATGTGATCATCCTGGATTGGATGTTGCCGCATGTCTCAGGGATAGAAGTGTGCCGGCAATTGAAAATGGGCAGCGAAACCGCCCGCATTCCGATCATCATGCTGTCGGCCCGGTCCGAGGAAATGGATCGTGTCCGCGGCTTGGAAACCGGCGCCGATGACTACGTGACCAAACCGTATTCCGTGGCCGAGCTTCTGGCGCGGCTCAGGACGCAACTGCGCCGCATTCGACCCGCGGCGGTCGGTGAGCGTTTGGAATATGACGACATCACGTTGGATATGACCGAGCATCGCGTCTACAGGGCAGGGAGCTCCTTGACCCTTGGCCCGACGGAGTTCCGCTTGCTCACGGCGTTCATGGAACGTCCGGGCCGCGTCTGGAGCCGCGAGCAGTTGCTCGACCGCGTCTGGGGACGCGACATCTACGTGGACAGCCGGACAGTTGATGTGCATGTCGGACGCTTGCGCAAAGCCTTGCGCATCGATGGGGCCGAAGATCCAATCCGGACGGTGCGCGGGGCGGGCTACGCGCTCGGGTGACACACGTCTGTTGCGAGGGTTCCAACGCCTACCATTAATCCTGTAATCATGATTATGTTAAGTTGAGATATGGATGCCGGCGGCCTGTGACGCGCCGGATCGTATGGCTCGTTTTCACTTTTATAAAGAATTTACAGCAGCTTGCATGAAGCCATTAACGTGTCTCATCACCCCGTCACGACGGTCGTATAATCCACAGCGATAAATCACCAAGCCAAACGCAAAACGCCACCGCAAGTTGGATTGCGGTGGCGTTTCGGTTTTTGCGGACCTCCTTACCGGGGCCGCCTTGCCCCGGCATCACGCATCGAGGCAGTAGTATTCATAGGTCCCTGGGATCGGGTTCCCATCGCCATCCTCCAGCCACGTCTCCAGCCAACCACCCGCGCCGCAGGTCAATTCCAGCTCTTCCTGCGAAATCGGTCCGCCGGCGGTCGTTGTGTTGCGCGTTCCAACGCGCAGTTCGGCCACTTGGGTCGTGTTGGGCACGGGACGCGTGTTGGTGCCGGGGCGTTCGTCTTCGCGGGTCTCGTCGGTGCCGCGCTCGGGTTCGCCGCGGTCTTGCGCAGCCTCCGAGCGGTCGGGCGCCGAAGCGCCGCGATCCTGGGCCAGACCCGGTTGGGTGGTGACAATGGACGCAGCCAGCAATCCGAGGGTGAGCAGTTTGGTCGGTTTCATCGTGTCGTTTCCTTCATAGATGTGCGCCATCAGCAGCGCGTTGACATCCATGAGTCGGCGGACCACCGGAAAAGGTTTAAAAATAGTTAACAAATTTCGAAAAACTTGGTCCGGCTTTAAAAACAAGGGCTTTCAACCGCCCTCGCCCGTCAGCAACGGTGCTCAATCGCGGCTTGGTGCTTGCGGCAACTCCTCAAGGCGCCGCAACGCATATGGACCGCCCCAACAGATCGCAGCCTCCCAAGCGGCCGAGGCCATTCTGGCCAGGTCATACGCGTTTTCATCCAGCTCCGCGGCGTTTCCGGGCAAAGCGAGGTCAAGGGCCGGTACGTCGACATGGGCTTCGTCCCAATCCAGCAAGGACACGCTGGCACCGGTCATTCGGATGTTGTGCTTGTTGGGGTCGCCATGGACGACACATGTTGCGTGCGAGGCAAACTGCGCCCAGACCGCGCGGCACTTTGCAACGGCCGCCGGCGGCATGTTCCGAAGGTCGATCCGCGTGCCGGTGTCGTGCGCCACGAGGTCACAGGATGATCGCCAGCCGGGTCTTTGCGGCCAGTTGCGCGTCGCTGCATGCACCTGTCGCAGGGTGTCCGCGACACGGCGCCAATCGGACGGCGTTTCGGGCTCATCCCCCTCAAGGACAGACATCACGACCATCCCGTCGACATGATCCCGCCCATCCTGCGTCGGGATGATATCCGGCACGGACACGCCCGAGCTTTGTAGGTGCCGCAACAACGCCACTTCCCAATCCAGGTCCGCGGCTGATCGTTCGCCCTGCCGCGCAACCCGGAGGTTGCCGTCGATCCGGACCTTCCAGACATCGTTTATGACGCCGCCCGAAAGGCGCTCTACGGGGGCAATATGCGCCCCCCAGTTCGACAGCCTGTCCCATGCCATGGATCGAACGGACCCTTTCTTTCGACCGGCCCCGCGCCCGACGCTGATCCCGGCCTGACCCAATCTTGGCGCATTTCCGCACCGCCATTGCCGTCCTTAATCCTCGGAGTTTTCCAATGGTCGTCCAATTCTCGGCGCTGGCGCGCGCTAACGTACCAAGCGCGCGGGTTCTGTGTCTCGCGCATTCTATGGTAACTCGAACACGCGGAGCCAACGCCTCATGCTCGTCCAAACGCTCGCCATTGCAGGCTTGAGACCGTGGGCTGCCGCCAAGAGACTGCGCCATGCCTGACGGGGGATATTCAGATCGCCAATCCGAAGGGATCAAAGTGACCAAGATCGCGGCAAACACAGAAGCTGACGCGTTCTTCTTCACGCCCGGCCGCGACGCGGGCCTGTCCTTGCTGTCGGGGCCTGAACCCGGGCTTTCGTACCGGGACCCCGCGCTGATCCGGGGCTTTGCGGTCTCGGACTACGCTTCTGTGACGGAAGAAATCGAGAAGGTCATTCGCTTCGCCCGCAACATGAAATTCGCCCGGCAGGTTGTCGAGATTCCGGCGCCGATCATCGTTCTGGAAGACGCGCATTTCCAAGAAAGCTTCCGCGGCGTGGGAGGAAAATGGGTGCTATCCAGCGCGTCCGGGACCCGCCTGCGGAACAAACATGCGTTGCAGAACCCGGCCGACGGGCCCGATCATCGCGCCAACGTCATCAAATACCTTTTGGACGCGCGTCCCGGGTGCCATTTGCCCATCTACGATGGACCCGCCCTGCCCTCTGATGTGCCGTTCGTCATCGAATGCCGGAACAAGTTCAACTTCTTCCACTTCCTGACCGAAACATTGGGCCATCTCTGCGCCGCCTTGAAGGCGCCGACCCACGGCCCGATCTATATCCATTACCCAAGCGGCAAAGACGCGGCATTCCCGGATCACTTCATTTCGGCGGTGTTTCCCGAACTGGCGCATCGCGTGGAATTCCGGGACACACCGGGCAGCTACCCGGTGGCGCTCGGCGTGTTCGAGATGGATCACTACATCTTCCAAGCCGAACACGAACCGCAGCCGTCCATTGACACGGTTATGCCTGAGGGATGGATCGGCGCCCTCCGCACGCCCAGTGCGCAGGCGCAGGCCATTTTGACCAGCAATGCCGTGCGCCAACCTTTGGAAGATTTGCGTCTCAAGGCGTACAACCGCCTGCAAGGCAAAGACTTCAGCTACCTTCCCAAGCGGTTTTGGGTCGCGCGCAGCACCAGCGGTGCCCGCCAGCGCCAGATGAAGAACGAAGCCAAGCTGGTGCGGCAACTGGAGAAACTGGGGTTTGAAACGGTCTACTTCGAAAACCTGACCCCGCTTGAACAGGTCGCCATCATGGCGCAGGCCGAGATGATGATTTCCTACCATGGGGCCGGTTTCGCCAACATGGTGTTCGCCGGTCCCGATGCGCACGTGATCGAGATCGGGCATATCCAAACGGCATTGATGCGCTGGAGCGATTTCATCCCCCTCGCCCACACGGCCGGATGCAAGTACACCAGTTTCTTTGCAGATCTTTACTGTGACACGCCCGAAGACTTCGGCGAGGTTCGCCACAAGGACCTGCTGCCCGTCGCGCTTGGCGACGACGGGATCGACCAGATCGTGGCCTTCATTTCCAATGCCCTTGGCGAAAAGCGCCGGCGCCGGGCCGATGCCGATGTAAAGCGGTTGGCCATTCGCCTGAACGACACGCAGGAATTCGAAGGGTTGCGGTCCTTGTTGGAAGACAATCTGGATTTGGTGGAGAACGACGCCACCCTTCTGGTCCACATGGCCAATTGCGCCCGGGAAGATGGCGACGATGACACCATGGAGGTGTATCTCGAACGCGCCTGGGATCTGGAGCCGACGCGCCCCGCCGTGCTCGAGCGTCTGATCAAGGTTGCCCGACGGCGGAAGGATTGGCCGCGCGCGCGCGCCTTGCTGGCCATCCACAAAGACCACTTTCCAGACCGCGATACCGACTTCACGGGAAAGCCGCTGAACCGGCCCGACTAACCGTCGCAGCGGGTCCCAAAACTCCGAAACCGCCACCCGATTGGCATCCGGCCCTCGCCAAGCGCACAGATTCTGAGCAGCCGACAAAACGCCCTTCTGCACCGCAGCAGAATCCTTGGCAGAATGCGTTTGCAAACCAATTCTCAAGTCATGCGCAGCAGTTGGGCTTTGTCTCCTCCCTTCCTTTGCGAAGCTTCGGCACTGTGCACTTAATCTTGCTGGCGGCCCGCCTCCTCGTCTCTCTTCCACATTGGTCGGGTCGTCAGCACTTTTCTTCGGAGTAGAAGCAGGCAGGGCGATTTGCTCGGGTCATTGCTCCGGTCCACAGGCCTCTGGCCCCTTGGATCGGGAGTGACACTGTGTCCGAACCCTATGATTTAAATGAACTTAATCTTGAATCCCGCATGGGCGGCACGGGCCGGGATGCGGCGCACGAGGTTGCCCTGGTCGACCTGAGCGATTTCGAGTCCCGCAAAGCCGAGATCGCCGACGCGCTCTGGGACGCGGCCACAACGCTTGGGCTGTTCCAGGTCACAAGCCACGGCATCCCGTTGGAACAGATTGAGGAAGCGTTCGACCTGAGCGCGGCCTTTTTCGATCTTCCCGAAGCCGAGAAGAGCGCCCTGCCCTTGAAACCCGGCACCAATGCCGGATGGGAATTCAAAAGCCAGGTGCGCCCGTCGACGGGAACGCCCGACCAAAAGGAAAGCTATCAGATCACGCGCCCGAATATGGACGCGCTTTGGCCGCCTGAGGCAACGCTGCCGGAGTTCAAGGCAAAAATGCTGGCCTTTGAGGCGGCCAATTGGGGCGTGGCCATGAAGGTGCTGTCCTGCTTTGCCCTCAAACTGGGGTTCGAAGAAGACCTGTTTGCCCGGGCGCATGACCCGTCCAGCCCGACCTACCAATCGACGTTGCGTCTGATCCACTACCTGCCCATGACCGACGCCAAGCCCGAAGATTTTCAAGGATGGCGTGCCGGGGCGCATACCGACTTCGATTGCCTGACGCTGCTCCATCAGAAGACGGGCCAAGGCGGCCTGCAGGTGTGCCCGGGCCATGCTGCTGCGGACGGCGCGTGGACCAGTGTTCAACCCATCACGGGCATCATCACGTGCAATATCGGCGACATGCTGATGCGATGGTCGGACGACCGATTGCTGTCGAACCCGCATCGGGTCCGCATGCCGCGCGCGGATGAGTATCTGGGACCGCGCTATTCGATTCCCTTCTTTGCGCAGGCGAACAAGGATTTCGTTCTGCAGGGTCCAGCCAAAGCGTATCCGCCGATTACGGCAGGCGATTACATCCTCGAGCGGATCAAGGCCAACTATGCCGCGCTGAACGCTGGATCCTGAAAGCGGTGGATCGGCCATAATTCTGCCAAAAGGCCGGCGCAGGCTGGCTGTCACGAGGGAGAAAAACAAAAAGCCCCGTGAGAGCAGGTATGAAAAATCATATGCCCCACCCCCCGAAAGGGGCGAAGCCCGAAAAGGAACGTCCTGCGCCGAAACCGGCGCCTGTGCGCTTCACCGACTGGGCCTCGATCTGATAGCGTCCCGGGCAGAGGTGCCCGATGACGACAACAGAAGATGCGGATGACCCGCTGACGGCCATTCGCAACATTGGACCCGCCTTCGCGTTCGAATTGGCGCGGGCGGGCATCCCGAGTGCGACGCGCCTGCGCGAGGTGGGCGCGCACGAGGCGTACCGCCGATTGTTGGCGGCCGGCACCCGCCCCCATTTCATCGGCTACTACGTCTTGCACATGGCCTTGCAGGGACGCCCTTGGAATGACTGCAAGGGCGAGGAAAAGGCGGCCTTGCGCAAGGACTTCGACGCGTTGAAGGCCGAGATGGCCGGAACGCATGACGATACCGGCCTGGAACGGATTCTTGATCAGATCGGGACGGGGCGGCGCCGGGGCGTATCGTGATTGCCCCCAACGAAAAAGGCCGTCCCATGGGGACGGCCCTTCCGAAACGTATCTCGCCCGCGGCTTAGCCGACCAGCTCGAGACCCGAGAAGAAATACGCAATCTCTTCTTTCGCGGTGTCGGGGCCATCCGAGCCGTGGACCGAATTTTCACCGATCGACAGGGCAAATTCTTTGCGGATGGTGCCGTCCGCGGCCTCTGCCGGGTTGGTGGCGCCCATGACTTCGCGGTTTTTCGCGATGGCGTCTTCGCCTTCCAGAACCTGCACAACGATCGGCTCGGACGACATGAACTCACACAGTTCGTCGTAGAAGGGGCGTTCGGCGTGGACGCCATAGAACACACCGGCCTGCGCCTTGGTCAGGTGGATGCGCTTGGACGCCACGACGCGCAGGCCAGCGGCCTCCAGTTTGGCGACAATGGCGCCGGTCAGGTTGCGTTTAGTGGCATCGGGTTTGATGATCGAAAAGGTCCGTTCCAGGGCCATGGGTTCGCTCCGTTTAGCGGTCAGGTTGCACTTGGCGCGGCGCTTAACACGGGCGTGCGACGGTGAAAAGACGGGCTGTGCGACCTGTGATTGACAGCGCCCCCTGCGCAGGCCACACCGCGCCCATGTTGCGCATCGAAGACATCTCCTATTCCGTGGCCGGTCGCCCTTTGCTGGAGGGCGCCAGTGTCACGGTGCCTGCTGGCCACAAGGTGGGGATTGTTGGCCGAAACGGCACGGGCAAGACCACCCTCTTTCGGCTCATCAAGGGGGAACTCACCTTGGATACGGGGCGGATCACCCTGCCCGCCCGCGCCCGGATCGGCGGCGTCGCCCAGGAAGTTCCCGGAAACGAGGTCAGCCTGATCGACACGGTTCTGGCGGCCGATACGGAACGCGCGGCCCTCTTGGCCGAAGAAACAGAGGATGCGGCCCGCATCGCGGACATTCAGGCGCGCCTGGCCGATATCGATGCCTGGTCCGCCGAGGCCCGCGCGGCCACGATCCTCAAGGGATTGGGGTTCACCGATGCGGAACAGCGCATGCCCTGCTCTGCGTTCTCGGGCGGGTGGCGGATGCGGGTCGCGCTGGCCGGTGTCCTGTTCGCGCAGCCGGACCTCCTTCTGTTGGACGAACCAACCAACTACCTGGATCTTGAAGGGGCTCTTTGGCTGGAAAGCTATCTGGCCAATTACCCGCATACCGTGCTGATCATCAGCCACGATCGCGGCCTTCTGAACCGGGCGGTCGGGCATATCCTGCATCTCAATGACCGAAAGCTCACGCTGTATTCCGGCGGGTACGATGCCTTTGCGCGCGCCCGGGCCGAACAGCGGGCGGTGCAGGCTGCGCAGGCCAAGAAACAGGCCGACCGCCGGGCGCATCTGCAAAGCTTTGTCGACCGCTTCAAGGCAAAGGCGACAAAGGCCAAGCAGGCCCAAAGTCGCGTCAAGATGCTGGAAAAGATGGAAACCATTCGCGCGCCCGAAGACGCGGCGCGCACCGTCTTCAGTTTCCCCGCCCCCGAAGAACTGTCTCCGCCCATTGTGCAGTTGGACCGCGCAGCGGTCGGGTATGACGGCCCCCCGGTGTTGAAGCGGTTGGAGCTTCGGATTGATCAGGATGACCGGATCGCGCTTCTTGGGCGAAACGGCGAAGGAAAATCCACCCTTTCCAAGCTTTTGGCTGGTAAACTTCATCCATTGGAGGGCCGCCAGGTCGCGTCGTCGAAGCTGCGGATCGGGTATTTCGCGCAGCATCAGGTCGACGAGTTGCGGATCGACGAAACCCCGCTCCAGCACATTCAGCGCGAGCGACCGGACACGCCACCCGCGAAGCTGCGCGCGCAGTTGGCCGGGTTCGGTCTGGGCGCCGATCAGGCGGAAACCGAGGTCCGGCAGCTGTCCGGAGGCCAGAAAGCGCGCCTGTCACTTCTGTTGGCCACGCTGGACGCGCCCCACATGTTGATCCTCGACGAGCCGACCAACCACCTCGATATCGAAAGCCGCGAAGCATTGGTGGAGGCCCTGACGGCCTATTCAGGGGCCGTGATCCTTGTCAGCCATGACATGCACCTTCTCAGCCTGGTGGCCGATCGCCTTTGGCTTGTGAAGGATGGTCACGTGGCCCCCTATGACGGGGACTTGGAAAGCTACCGCACCCTACTGCTGACCGGGGATGCCAAGCAGGCCCCGGCCAACAAACCGGCCAGACCGAAGGCCAAGCGCCCCTCGATCGACCAGATCAAGGAATTGCGCAGCGAGGTCCGCAAGTGCGAGGCCCGCGTCGCCAAGATCGAAGACATGCGCGAGAAGCTGGCGGCGAAACTGGCTGATCCGGCGCTCTACGAAGATGCGCGTGTGGGCGAGCTCGAGACATGGAACAAGAAGTATGCCGAGGTAATGGAGGGCCTGGATCGCGCCGAAGCCCTTTGGATGGCTGCCGCCGAACGTCTGGAAGCTGCAGAGGCGCAGTAATCCCCTTGAACGGCGTCTGCAAACCTGAGAAGGGGCGCGCATGGATATCGCGGCCTACATCCCTGCGTTTGTTGCGCTCTTTGTGATCATCGATCCGATTGGTCTTGCCCCGCTTTTTGTGGCGATGACCCAAGGCATGACCACGCGCCAGCGGCGGGGTGTGGCCATCCGGGCCTGTGTGGTGGCGCTTGGGCTGTTGTTGCTGTTCGGATTGGCGGGCGAGGCCGTCCTGAATTTCCTGGGCGTCTCCATGCCAGCCTTCCGCATTGCAGGTGGCGTTTTGCTGTTCCTGACAGCGCTCGACATGCTGTTCGAGCGGCGGTCGCAACGCCGTCAGGGACAAGCCGACCAATCCCATGCCGATGATCCTTCGGTGTTTCCGTTGGCCATTCCGTTGATTGCCGGCCCGGGCTCCATCGCGACGATGATCCTTTTGACCGGCCAGGATGGCGCAGACTTTGCGCATATTGCAATCATCCATGGCGTGATGGCGTTGGTTCTGCTTTGCGTGTTCGCCCTGTTCCTGCTGGCCGCCCCGTTGGAACGGCTGCTCGGACCCACGGGGATCAACGTGGTGACACGCCTGCTCGGGATGCTTCTGGCGGCTCTTTCCGTGCAATTCGTCATCGACGGCATGCGCGATCTCTCTGTGATTTAGCCAGACCCGCCCTATATCACTGTGGAGTGGTGAAGGGTGCGGCATGACCGGCGAACAAATTGGCAGCTTGGCTTATCTGGTCCTTCTGGGGCTGATCATCGGCGGATGGGTCGTCGTGTCCAACCGCCAGAACATGGGCAAACTGGCCCAACAGGCAGCCATTTGGATTTTCATTTTCCTCGGAGCAATTGTGGCCGCCGGACTTTGGTCGGACATCCGCAATGACATCACACCGCGCCAATCCGTGATGATGGATGGCGCGCGGGTGGAAGTGCCGCGCAGCGTGGACGGGCACTACTACCTGACCCTGCGGGTCAACGGCGCGCCGATCCGGTTTGTCGTCGACACAGGCGCGACCGAGGTCGTCCTCAGCGCCGAGGACGCCGCGAAAGCCGGATTGCCGACCGATGGCTTGATCTTCTCCGGGCGCGCATTCACGGCCAACGGCATGGTGGAAACTGCGCCGGTCCAGCTGGCAGAGGTCGAACTGGGGGGCGTGATTGACCGCAACTTGCGGGCCGTCGTCAATCAAGGCGCGATGCCAGACAGCCTTTTGGGCATGCAGTACCTTCAACGCTTCGACCGAATCGAAATCTCGGACGGCCGCCTGATCCTAGAGCGCTGACACTCAAGCGCCGCTTTCTGCTTTCTTCTCCCACCGGCCCGATTCCTCGGACCAGTACTGCGCCGCAGCGCCGGCGGTAGTCAGCGCTTTCCACTGTTCGCGGGCGGCCTGGACGGCGCCGGCGTCATGGCCGTCGAACAACACCATGGCCCGCTCCAAGGCCGCAACCTCGTTTGCATCAAGGTCGGCCCCTTCAACCGAGATCAGGCAGGTTGGATCATTGGCAGCGACCCGTTCATTGGTCAGCAGGATGGGTTGATCGGCCTCTTGAGGCGTGCCCGCACGACCATGCGGAAGAAAGCCCTCCTCGGGCCCAAGCCACAGTTGGGCATCCAAGCGGTCAAGCAAGGCATCCGTGCGGCCGCGCACGGCCACGCGCCAGCCCGCCGCCAGAGATTTCTCCAACAGCACCCGAAGCGTGACCTCCAGCGGCTTCTGGGTCAGATGATAGAAATAGACCGCCCCCATGCGCCGCGTCCGCTCAGGATTCGTAGGCGTCGCGCACCAACCGATCGAGCGCCATGACCCCCCACCCCGTGGCCCCTTTGGGCGCCAGTGCGGTGTCCGATTTCACGCTGGCAACCCCGGCGATATCCAGATGGATCCAAGGGGTGTCATCCTTGACGAACCGGCCCAGAAACTGCGCGGCGGTGATGGACCCGGCGGCCCGTCCGCCCACATTTTTCATGTCCGCGACACGGGATTTCAGCATGTCGTCATAGGCCTGCCCCAGGGGCATGCGCCAGGCGCCCTCCCCCTCCGCGTCGGCGGCTTTGAGGAAGGCGTCGCAGAACGCATCATTGTTCGAAAAGACGCCGGCATTCTCATGGCCCAGTCCGATGATGATCGCCCCGGTCAAAGTTGCGAGATCGATCATGCCACTGGGCTTGAAGCGATCTTGCGCGTACCACATCACATCGCACAGCACCAAACGCCCTTCGGCGTCGGTGTTGATGACCTCGATCGTGTCGCCCTTCATGGATGTGACCACGTCGCCGGGCCGCTGTGCTTTGCCATCCGGCATATTTTCGACAAGGCCGACCAACCCGACCACGTTGGCCTTTGCCTTCCGCATCGCGAGGGTCCGCATGACACCGGACACGACGCCTGCACCGCCCATATCCATGGTCATGTCTTCCATGCCACCGGCAGGCTTCAGGCTGATGCCACCCGTATCAAACACCACCCCTTTGCCGATCAGGGCGAGCGGGGCTTCGTCGCCGCCGCCGTTCCATTGCATGACGACGATCTTGGATGGGCTCTCCGAGCCTTGCCCGACGCCAAGAAGGGCGCCCATTCCAAGCGCTTCCATATCAGCTTCTTCCAGGATCTCGACCTCAAGGCCAAGTTCGTGCATGGCGGCCAGGCGTGCCGAAAAATCGTCTGTGGTCAGAATGTTGGATGGTTCGTTGACCAAATCACGCGTGAAGAACACACCTTCCGCAATTGCCATCATGGGTTTCGCTTCGGCGGCAACCTCTTCGGGTTTCGTCACCATCAGCCGCGCGCCTTTCTGTGGTTCGTCAGACGCGGATTTGTGGTCGGTGAACGCATAGCCCTTGAGCACAAGACCAAGCGAAAGTTCGGCCACATTCTTGGTCGAACCCGCCGCCAGCGTAAACGCCTCGGACCCCTTGGCCTTCGACAGGGCGGCCCCGGCCTTTCGCGCCACCTGGGCGTCCGGGCGACGAGACAGTTTCACGACAAGAACCGCCGTCGCTGCCATCCCGGCCGGATAGCCCACCGACACCACCGCGCCTTCTTTGGCTTTTTCCCAGGCGGGCCCCTCGATCAGGCGGGCCACCGCGCCCTTGGTCAACCGGTTGATCCGACGTCCTGCGGGGTCCAATTTGCCATCTGGCGTCACCAGAACCGCCACCTTTCCCTCCGCGTCCGCCAGTGCGTCCAGATCGGTTTCCAGAAAGTCGATATCGATCGGTGTCGTCATGTGATTTTTCCCCTGCTCGCCCAATGGCGTGACCTTTCCGCCGCGACATTAGGGCCACGTCCGGAAATTGACCAGATCACCCTCGCACCCCGGGTTCGTTTCGCCTAGAACGGAAGGGCTTCGGACTGCCATCCGGGGCCATATGATGGGGGATGACGCAGCCTTGGGGCGATATGATCGCTATATCCTGGGCCAATTGGTCGTTTTGTTCGGTTTTTTCAGCCTGGTTTTGATCTCGGTCTACTGGGTGAATGAAGCCGTTGATCTGTTCGATTCGTTGATCGCGGATGGTCAGACCCTTCCCGTGTTTCTGGAATTCAGTGCGCTGACGCTGCCGCAGATCATGTTGCTTGTCCTGCCGGTCGCGGCCTTCGTCGCGACGCTTTACGTGTTCAATCGGTTGATCGGTGACAGCGAACTGGTCGTGCTTCAAACGTCAGGGCTGAGCGCGGTCAGGCTGCTTCGGCCGGTCTTGTATTTCGGCATCTTGCTTGGCCTGCTGATCCTGTTTTTGGGCAATGTCCTGGCCCCGGCCGCCAGCACCCAATTCACCAACCGCAGCTTCGAGGTTCGGGATGACCTGACCGGTCGGTTCCTCCGGGAGGGCCAGTTTATCCACCCCACCTCCGGGTTGACCGTGTACATCCGCGAGATCAGCGAGATCGGGGAATTCCACGATCTGTTCCTTCAAGATCGCTCGGATCCCAGTGCCGAGACCACTTACACGGCGTCGCGCGCGTTGCTCGTGCGGGCCGACACCGGCCCGCGTTTGGTGATGTTCCAAGGCATGGCCCAAACGGTCGATGCCGAGACCGGCCGGCTTTCGATCGTGCGGTTCGAAGATTTCACCTACGACATTGGCGCCTTGATGCGCAGCAACGGGTTGCGCGCCATCAATCTGAGAGAGGTCTCGACCCCCGTTCTGATCGGCGCGGATGAGGTGACAGCCGAGGCTTTGGGTCTGAATCTCGCGCAGATGCGGTTCGCGGGCCATGATCGCATTGCACGTGGGCTGTTCGTCGTCTTTCCGCCGCTGATCGCGGCCGCGATGCTGATGCTTGGCAGTTTTTCGCGCTTCGGCGTCTGGCCGCAAATTCTCGGGGCGGTGTGTATCGTTATTCCCTTACAAGCGGTCTGGAATATCGCCGAAGCAACGGCGATCCAGGACGTGCGGATGGCCTATCTTGCTTACCTGCAACCGTTGATAGCTTTGCTCACGTCGGGTGCAGTTGTTTTCCTGGCGCTCCGCAATCGACGCCGCGTGCGATACAGGGGGGCGATGGCGTGATCTTGCACTTCTACCTCGCCCGTCGGTTCCTGCGGGCCTTTGGCATTGTTCTTGCGGTTTTCATCGGGATCATCCTGCCCATCGACCTCGCGGATCAGCTTCGAAATATCGGACCCGGACATGGGTTCGGACCTGTGTTGGAGCTTGGTTTGCTCAACTTGCCGGGCACGCTCTATGAGATGATCCCGTTGTTCGTGCTGCTGGCCACACTCCTTCTGTTCCTCGGGTTGGCCCGAAGCTCTGAATTGGTTGTGGTCCGCGCGTCCGGTCGCTCTGCCCTGCACAGCGCCGTCGCACCGGTGATGGTGGCAGCCTGTCTGGGGGTGGCGACGCTGGCCGTTCTCAATCCGTTGGTCGCCGCGACCGAGCGCCAATACGATCTTCAGTCGGCCCGCTACCTCGGCTCGGAACAACGCACGGTGTCCGTGTCGTCGGAAGGTCTCTGGCTGCGGCAGGGCACGTTGGACGAACAAACCGTCATCCGCGCCAGCGCCTCCAACTCGGACGGAACACACCTGTTCGATGCAAGTTTCTTTGAATTCGACGCCAACGGGTTGCTGACGCAGCGCATCGCCGCGGCAGAAGCCGAACTGGTGGCGGGGGCGTGGCACCTGCTGTCAGTCACCCTCTGGCCGGTCCAAGATCGGGAGAACCCGCAGGCGGCCGTCCAAACCTTTGAAAGCCTCAGCCTGCCGTCCACCCTGACCGCGGAGCAGATCCGCGACAGTTTCGGGCGTCCCGAAACCGTCCCGATCTACGAGTTGCCCGGCTTTATCCAGCAATTGAACCAGGCCGGCTTTGCGGCGCTCCAACATCGCGTGTGGCTGCAATCGGAGCTTTCCGGGCCCCTGATGCTGATTGCGATGGTTCTGATCGCGGCTGGCTTCACGATGCGCCATACGCGCTTTGGGCGGACCGGTGTCATGGTCCTGGCCGCCATTCTGATCGGGTTCAGCGTGTTTTTCCTGCGTAACTTCGCGCAGGTCCTGGGCGAGTCCGGCCAGCTTCCGGCGGCCCTTGTCGCGTGGTCGCCGCCTCTGGCCGCCGTCCTCTGTGCCCTGGCCCTCTTGCTGCACACGGAGGATGGATGATCCTTCGTGTGCTCATAACTCTGGTCGCGCTCGCCCTTGCGACGGCCGGGACACCGCAAGCCTCGGCCCAAGCAGACGACGTTGTGCCCGCCACGCTGATCGCCGACGCCATTCGGTTTGACCAGGGCAGTGACCTTTTGCGTGCCGCCGGCAATGTCGAGATCTTTCATCAGGGGGTTCGTCTTCGCGCCACCGAGGTGATCTACGACGGCACGCAGGATCGCGTGCGGATCACCGGGCCTTTGTCGCTGACCCAGGCGGATGGACGAACCGTGATCCTCGCGGACTTCGCAGATTTGAGCGCGGATTTGCAGGACGGTATCCTCAGCGGTGCGCGCATCGTGATGGACCGACAACTCCAGATCGCAACGACCGAGATCGAGCGGTCTGACGGGCGATATACCCAAGCCTACCAGGTGGTGGCGTCGACCTGCGAAGTATGCGCTGACCGCCCGACCCCGCTGTGGGAAATTCGTGCCCGCCGCGTGGTGCATGATCAGCTGGAGCGGCAACTCTACTTCGAAAATGCGACCTTCCGTGCGATGGGCATGCCAATTGCATATTTCCCGCGCCTTCGGCTGCCCGATCCGACGCTGGAACGCGCCACGGGGTTCTTGGTGCCGACGATCCGGTCGGACGATTTGTTGGGCACACGGGTGCGCATCCCTTACTTCTTTGCGCTTGGCGATCACGCGGATCTGACTGTTGCGCCGTGGTTGGGGGGCGCGTCGAACACAACGCTCGACCTGCGGTACAGACAGGCCTTCACCAACGGCGAGATCGAATTCACCGGCGCCATCACGCAGGATGACCTGCTGACGACCCATGATATGCGCGGGTATCTCCTCGGCACGGGCCAGTTTGATCTGGAGCGCGACTTCGAGTTGTCCTTCGCGCTCGAAAGCGTGACTGATCGCGGGTATCTCCAGACCTACGGGTTCCCGACCGAAACCCTGCTTGAGAGTTTCGCCCGCGTCACCCGCACGCAGCGCGATCAGTATCTTGAACTCGGCGCGTCGAGCTTTGTCAGCCTGCGGTCGGGCGACGACAATAGAACGCTGCCGACCCAGGTCCTGCGTGCCGAGGCGATCCATCGATTTGAACCGCGTTGGATTGGCGGTTTGGCGACTGTATCCCTCGATGGTGGCGGGTATTATCGCTTGTCGGACACGGAGGGTGTGAACGGGCGGGACGTTGCGCGTCTGACCGGAGGCGTGGATTGGCGTCGGGACACGATCCTGCCGGGCGGTGTCGTCTTGGCCTTTGAAGGCGGACTTCTGGCCGATATCTACAACACGCAGCAAGGTGCAGGCCTGACGGGGACCGAAACCCGGCTCAGCCCGATGGCTGCGGTTGAATTGCGCTACCCCATGCGAAGCGTCAGCGCCAGCGGTGTGACCCACCTGCTTGAACCCGTGGCCCAGGTTGCGTGGTCCGATACCTCCGGTGGGGCGATCCCGGTCGAGGACAGCGTGATCGTCGAATTCGACGAGGCAAATCTGTTCTCGCTGGATCGGTTCCCAGGTCAGGACCAACGCGAGGTCGGCCGGCGGACCAATGTCGGATTGGGCTATACGCGCATTGACCCGACGGGGTGGACCATGGGGGTCGTCGGCGGCGCGGTTCTGCGCGACACGGACAACGGACAATTTACAAATGGATCGGGGCTGAACGGGGCACAATCTGATTTCCTGGTTGCCGCGCATCTGAACATTGATGGCCGGTTGCGGGTCATCAATCGCGCGCTGTTCGATGAAGGCTTCAACTTCACGTCCAACGAACTTGCGCTCGGATGGCAGGGGGAAGCTCACGATATTGCAACGGCCTTTACGTTCCTGGAATCCGACCCGTCTGAAGGGCGTCCCATCGACACCTCGGAACTGGCGGTCGACGCCAACTACGATTTCGCCGGAGATTGGAACGCCGCTCTGAACTGGCGCTACGATTTCGCGCAAGACAATTCGACCAGCGCCGAGCTTGGCCTGAACTACGCCACCGATTGTGTCGACATGGCCTTCACAGTGGCCCGGCGCTTCACCACATCCGCAACCGTTTCACCAACGACCGAATTCGGGTTTACGGTTGCATTGAATGGATTCGGCGCATCGAGAGACGGACGGAGCCATAACCGCAGTTGCCAGCGCTAGGCAGCGCGGCGAAAAAGGCGTAAAGCCGTAGCAGGCACGAGCAGAGCCAGAAGAGACGTGTGATGAGAAACATTCCTACTCCCGCCCAACGCATTCGCCAGGCAATTGCCGCTCCGATGGCCGTCGCTCTGGCCGTGGTCGCAAGCCCGGCGCCGGCCCAGAGCCTGTTCAGCGCCGCCGTCCACGTGAATGACGATATCGTCACCTATTACGAGATCCAGCAGCGCGCCCTGTTCATGGAAGTCGTACGGACACCGGGCAACCTTGAGGAATTGGCGCTGGAAGCTCTCGTGAACGAGCGTCTGCAACTCCAGGAAGCCGAGCGCGCGGGCCTCGTCGCCTCACCCGAAGAAATCGAAGAAGGCGTGGTGGAATTCGACGGACGCGCAGAATTGGGGGTTGAGCAGTTCCTTCAGCAGATGGGCGAAGAAGGCATCGCGCCGGAAACCATCCGCGATTTCGTGGCAAACGGGATCAGTTGGCGGAAGGTTATTCAAGGCCGGTTCTCGCGCGTGGCGCGGGCCGACGACGCCGAGGTCGAGGAGGCGCTTCTTCTCGGCACCGATTTGGACAGCGCGCAAATTCTGCTGGCCGAGATTGTCGTTCCCCTCACGCCCCAGAATGCCGAGGTTCTGGAGGAAGAGATCGGCCGGCTGTCGCAGAATTTGAATGGCAACATCGAAGATTTCTCCGAGGCGGCGCGCCGCTTCTCGGCGGCCCAAACCCGGGACAATGGCGGGGTAACGGGCTGGCGCCCCTTCTCGGCCGTTCCGCCGGCCCTGTTGGAGTATCTGCAATTCCTGCGTCCGGGCGAAACCTCTCTGCCGGTCTCGCTTGGGCCGGCCTATGCCATCTTCCAGATGCGCGGCATTCGTGAAACCGGCCTGCGGCAACCGCCCGTCCGGTCGATTGACTACGCGACGATCCCGTTGCCAAGCATCCAGACCGAAGAAGGGCGTGCTGCGGCGGCGCAACTGCGCGCCGATATCGACGTCTGCGATGACCTCTACGGTCAGCGCCCCGGCGGGTTCGAGCGCCAGTCCGCGCCGCTGCGCGAGATCTCGACCGACATTGGTCTGGCGCTTTCGACGCTGGATGCCGGCGAGATCTCGTTCGACGTGTTCCGGGGACAAGGCGGCGTTACCTTGGCCGTCATGCTCTGCGCGCGCGAGGTTGCGGACAGCGAAGAAGCACTGGCAGCCATGCGGGGGCAGCTGTTCTCGCAAGGCCTTCAGAGCTACGCCGATGGCTTGTTGGAAGAGCTTCGGGCCGACGCCATCATCATTTACAACTGAGCCACGGCCGTTAGCCCCATGCGCCCCATCGCGCTGACGATCGGTGAACCGTCAGGGATTGGCCCCGAGCTTGCAATCAAAGCGTGGCGCGAGGCCCGAGAGACGTATCCGTTTTTCGTCATTGCCGATCCGCGTCACCTGGAAGGTCTGGGTGCGCCGCTGGCTGTCATCGACCAACCGGAGCACGCCACAGCAGCCATTCCATCGGGCGTGCCCGTTCTGGCCCACCCGTTCCCCGAGCCCGCCACACCGGGACATCCGTCGGCCGCCAATGCGCAAGGCGTCATCGACGTGATTGCGCGCGGCGTCGATCTTGTCATGCAGGGGCAGGCCACGGCCCTGACAACCGCCCCCATCCATAAAAAAGCGCTGCAGGACGGCGCTGGCTTTCAATTCCCGGGCCACACGGAATACCTGGCGCATCTTGCGGGTGTGGACCGCGTGGTGATGATGCTGGCATCCGATCTTCTGCGGGTGGTGCCGACCACCATACACATTCCCCTTTCAGACGTGCCTGCCGCGCTGACGGCAGAGCTTTTGGAGGAGACCATTCGCATCACGGCCGCGGCCCTCCGCCAGGATTTTGGAATAGACACACCGCGGATTGCCGTGGCCGGGCTGAATCCCCACGCTGGCGAAGGCGGCAATATGGGGCACGAAGACCTGAGCCTCATCGCACCGGTGGTCTTGGCCTTGCAGGCGGAAGGGTTCGCCGTGTCGGGTCCGAGATCGGCGGACACGATGTTTCACGCAGCCGCCCGCGCCCAGTATGATGCCGCCGTTGCCATGTACCACGACCAAGCCCTGATCCCGGTCAAGACTCTGGCCTTCGACGACGGGGTCAATGTCACGCTCGGCCTTCCTTTCGTTCGCACGTCCCCGGACCATGGCACCGCGCTTGATATTGCCGGACAGGGCATCGCGAACCCGACCAGTCTGATCGCCGCGCTCAAGATGGCGGCCGAGATGGCCGAAGCGCGACAAGCAGGTGCCGCATGACCGCGCGGCCGGATATCGTGTGCATCGGCTCGGTTCTGTGGGATCAGATCGGGCGCTGTGAGCAAACCATGGGGCTTGGCAATGACCGGCCCGGCCGCATCACACGGCTGCCGGGCGGTGTTGCTCTGAATATTGCCATGACGTTGCAACGCATGGGGTTGCGCCCGACGCTACTGTCCGTTGTGGGGCACGATCCCGATGGCAAGGCCCTGATGCAGGCCTGTGCCGAAATGGGCCTCATCGTTGAGCATATGCTGGTCGATCCGGATCTGCCCACGGATCGTTACATGGCGATCGAAGCCGAGGGGCGGCTTGTGGCGGCCATCGCAGATGCCCATTCGCTTGAAGCCGCGGGTGCACGCATTCTGGCCCCCCTGGCGGACGGACGGTTGGGGCGGGCCGATGCCCCGTGGGACGGACCCATCGCCCTGGACGGGAACCTAACCACGGACCTGCTGACCGAAATCGCAAAAGACCCGGCATTCGCCCGCGCGGATTTACGGATCGCCCCCGCGTCGCCCGGCAAGGCCGAACGGCTGCGACCGTTCCTTGGGCACCCGGGCGCCACGTTCTATGTGAACATGGAAGAGGCCGGTCTGATCTCCGGGGTCGCGGTCGCAAATGCCGCCGAAGGCGCGGCCGCGCTTGTCCATGCGGGGGCATCGCGCGTTTTGGTGACGGATGGGGCGGATATGGCCATTGATGCCGATGCGACAGGGCAATTGTCTTGTCGCCCGCCACAGGTCACAGCGCGGCGGATCACCGGCGCAGGTGATACGTTCATGGCCGCGCATATCGCGGCCGAACATGCCGAGCGGGACCGGACACAGTCACTGAAGGCCGCGGTTGACGCCGCCGCGGCATATGTTGCGGGGTAAGTTACGCGTGGAGCATCTGATCACTCGATCGGCCGAAGTGGCCGAATCTCAGGCCGCGGGCCGACCCGTTGTCGCACTGGAAAGCACGATCATCACCCATGGGATGCCGTTTCCCCAGAATCTCGACACGGCGCGTGCCGTTGAAGCCGAAGTGCGGGCCAGCGGCGCGGTGCCAGCCACCATCGCGGTGATGGGCGGCCGCATCCGGATTGGCCTCGACGATGGAGATTTGGAGCGCCTGGCACGGGCCAAGGATGTCGCCAAGCTGAGCCGGGCCGATTTGGCAGTGTGCCTGACCCGCGGGGCCACAGGGGCAACCACCGTGGCCGCGACGATGATCTGTGCTGCGTTGGCCAACATCTCGGTCTTTGCCACGGGCGGCATCGGCGGGGTGCATATGGGCGCCAGCGACAGCTTTGATGTCTCTGCTGATCTGCAAGAATTGGCCCAGACCCCGGTCACCGTGGTGTCTGCGGGGGCAAAAGCGATCCTCGACCTTCCAAAAACACTCGAAGTGCTGGAAACGCTTGGCGTGCCGGTGATTGCATTTGGGCAATCCGCCCTGCCCGCCTTTTGGTCCCGCGACAGCGGTTTGCCGGCCCCATTGCGGTTTGACACCGCGGACGAGATTGCGGCTGCGCACCGCATGCGCGCGGAGCTTGGACTTCCAGGGGGCCAGTTGGTGACGAACCCGATCCCGGAGAAAGACGAAATCGCAACCGCGACGCTGGCGCCCCTCATCGCGCAAGCGGTCGACGAGGCTGCCGCGCAGGGCATCACGGGCAAAGCCGTCACGCCCTTCCTTCTTCAACGGCTGTTCGAACTGACGCAGGGCCAGTCTTTGGTCGCAAACATCGCCCTCGTTTTGAACAACGCCCGTCTTGCAGCGCGCATCGCCAAGGCGCTTGCGGCGTAATCGCCCGCCCGGGGATGTCTTGGCTTGTGCCATTTGCAGCGCACGCCTACATACCTTTCGTGAAATCATAGTCACCCACGCCGGCACACATGCAACTACCTGAAACACCGCCGCCGCCCAAGCGCGGCTTCCTTGCGGGACTGCGGTCGAGTTTTTTAACCGGTCTGATCGTGATCGCACCGATTGGCATCACGATCTGGTTGCTGTGGACGCTGACCGGCTGGATCGACAGTTGGGTGCTTCCGTTCATCCCGAACGCCTACAACCCGGCCATGCTGATCCAGGAATACACGGGCATCACCGTGGACATTCGCGGCATCGGCGTTGTGACGTTCCTGATCTTCACGGTGCTTGTGGGCTGGATCGCAAAGGGCATTATCGGCCGTTCCTTGATCCGGTCGGCGGAATCCCTGGTCCTGTCGATCCCGTTCATCCGCTCGATCTATTCTGGTCTGAAGCAGATTGCCGAAACGATCCTGCAACAGGGCCAGCAGAACTTCGACAAAGCCTGTCTGGTTGAATACCCGCGCAAGGGGATTTGGGCGATTGCGTTCATTTCGACGACGGCGAAAGGGGAAGTTGCGCGCCGCCACGGCCCGGAAGAAATGGTTTCGGTCTTCTTGCCCACCACGCCGAACCCGACCTCGGGCTTCTTGCTGTTTTTGCCGAAGAAAGACGTGATCGTGTTGGATATGGCGGTTGAGGATGCGGCCAAGCTGATCATTTCGGCCGGGCTTGTGTATCCGGACGACAAGAACCCGTCGGCCCCGCCGAACATGATGCCGGACGCTGCCGAATGATGTGAACCGCCGCCGGTCCATGCCAGCGGCGGTGTCGTGTTCAGGCAGGCCTTAGGGTTCGACCCACCACACATCCGGCTGCCACCCGATCCAATCGCCGTAGATCGGAATGACGTCCGGGAAGCGCAGCTCGGCATTGTGGGCAATCCGGCTGATCGGGTTGTGCCAGAACGGAACCACGTAGCGACCCGAGATCAACACGCGATCCAGAGCCCGCACCGCGGCGCGGTAGTCATCCTGACTTTCCGAATTCAGCATACGGTCGATCATGGCGTCGATCGCGGGTTGGCAAACGCCCATCAGGTTGCGCGAGCCGTCACTTGTCGCCGCATCGCAGCCCCAATAGCCGTATTGCTCATTCCCGGGGCTCAGCGACAGCCCCCACCGATAATAGATCATGTCGAAATCGAACACATCCCGCCGCTCGCGGAACTGGGCACTGTCGACGCGTGTGACGTCGGCCATGATCCCCAGGCGTTCAAGCGCTTCGGTGTAGATATTGACGATGGCGTCGTTCTCGGCCGATCCGGTTTGCAGCAGGATCTCAAAGGTAAACGGCGCGCCATCCGGCGTCGTCATGACGCCATCAACCACCGTGTATCCAGCCGCCTCCATCTGCGCCAGCGCCGCCGCGATGTTGGCGCGGTTGCGCTCGGACCCATCCGACATCGGCAGCGCGTATCCCTCAAGCGCCCCGGGCAAAAGATCACCCTCGAACGGCGCAAGGAATTCCGCCACCCGATCCGCCGCCGCCCCGGGCCTCATCGAAAGCGGGGAATTGGCGAAATAAGAGGTGATCCGTGGGTCAACACCACCATTCAGCGTCTGGTTGATGAATTCGCCGTTGAAGGCATGGATCATGGCATCCCGGACGCGCCAATCCGCAAAGGCCCCGTCGCGTGTGTTCATCACAAGGCCCGTCATGCCCGAGGGCCGTTCGTGGGGCACCTCTGACAGGACCACATCCCCCGATTGCATGCGCGGGAAGTCGTATTCCGTGGCCCAGGCCTGCGCCGAGGTTTCGCGCATGGTGGACAGCAAGCCGGACGTAAAGGCCTCGCGCATGGCGGTGCCATCGGCGAAGAATTCCATCCGGACCTCGTCGATCACGTTCGTTCCGCGCCGGAACGGCAGGTTCGCCCCCCAGTAATCCGGGTTGCGCCGCAGCGACACGAAGCGCCCTGCCTCAAAATCATCGATCACGTAAGGCGCGGTCGCAATGGGGATGACATCCAGCCCGGATTCGGTAAAGTCGACGTCGGTCCATTGCGCGGCCTTTAGGATCGGGCGCAGCCCCATGATCATGGCAAGTTCCCGGTCCGGTTCCGAGAAACTGATCCGCACCGTGCGCGCGCCGACCGCCTCGATCCCCGAAACACGCGTCCAGGAATTCAGGTAGCGCGGGTGGCCTTCGGTGCCCAAGGTCTCGAACGACCAGATCACATCGTCCACGGTAACGGGGCTGCCGTCCGAGAATCGGGCCTCGGGGCGCAGGGTAAATTCCACCCAGGCGTGGTCATCGGGCACTTCAATCGATTCGGCCAACAGACCGTAAAGCGTGAACGGTTCATCGTAGGACCGCCCCATCAAGCTTTCATATGCAAGGAAACGCAACTGCCACGGGACCGAGCCACGGCGGATGTGCGGGTTCAAACTGTCGAAGCTTCCGGTCTCGCCCGTGACGATCCGACCGCCGGTGGGCGCATCGGGGTTGGCATGGGGCAGATGCGCAAAATCTGGGGGCAAGGCCGGGTCCCCATACATAGCGATGCCATGTTGCGGGTCTGCCGCGGCAGGAAGCGCCAAACCCGTAACCAGCCCCAAAACCGTCAGAATTTTCGTGAAACACTGCGTCTTCATTTATAAACAATCCTCCCTGCCCCAATGATCATTGTGGTTTCAGGCTATCCGCCGCGCCGTCGCAGATCAAACTTTTCGGTTGGACATCCGGCGGGTCATTGCTTATAAAGGTGGTACTGCTCGATAGGTTTCTTGCCTGTATGAAACCTGCCTCAATAACTTAACGCCAGCTTCGTGCTGGCGTTTTTTTTTGCACATCGCGACTCGTGCGTCCCGGAGGACGGATGCGTCTTCGAATCCCTGTATCTCGCAGGCGCAGCATGTAGAGTGCGCACCAACAGCACGACAGCTTGATGGAGCACCCCATGGCCCTGACCACCGACCTTTCTGGAAAAACCGCCGTCATCACCGGGTCCAACTCCGGCATCGGATTGGGCATCGCTTGGGAAATGGCCCGCGCCGGGGCCGATGTCGTCCTGAATTCCTTCACCGACCGCGACGAAGATCACGCCATCGCCGCCGAGATTTCCGAGACCACCGGTGTGACGGCCCGCTACATCAAGGCCGACATGTCGAAAGGTGAGGAGTGCCGCGCGCTGATTGCACAGGCCGGGGCCTGCGATATCCTGATCAACAACGCCGGCATCCAGCATGTCGCTCCGATCGACCAGTTCCCCGTCGATAAATGGGACGCGATCATTGCCATCAACATGAATTCGGCCTTCCACACCATGGCGGCCGCCCTGCCCGTGATGCGCGAGGCCGGATGGGGCCGCGTGATCAACATCGCGTCGGCGCATGGCCTGACGGCCTCTCCTTACAAAGCGGCCTATATCGCAGCGAAGCACGGCGTCGTGGGCATGACGAAAACGGTGGCCCTGGAAACCGCGGAAGAGCCGATCACTGCCAACGCAATTTGCCCCGGCTATGTCCTGACCCCGTTGGTCGAAGCGCAGATCCCCGACACGATGAAAGAATACGGGATGAGCCGCGAAGACGTGATCAAAAACGTCATGCTGACGCGCCAGCCCTCCAAGGAGTTTGCGACTGTCGAACAATTGGGGGGCACGGCGGTGTTCCTGTGCACAGACGCCGCCGCGCAAATCACCGGCACGACGATCAGCGTGGATGGGGGCTGGACCGCCCTCTGACACCGCACGGCTGATCCCATTCCGAGCTCGGAGATCCCGCAGTATGGCCAAGACAAAGGCGATCAATCTCGCCCTTCAGGGCGGCGGCGCGCATGGCGCCTTCACCTGGGGTGTGCTTGACGCCCTGCTGGATTGCCCCGAGATCGAAATCGCCGGCATTTCCGGCACCTCCGCCGGCGCTTTGAACGGGGCGGCGTTGAAGGCGGGTTTGTCGTTGGGATCGCGCGCGGCCGCGAAGGAAAATCTCGCCTGGGTGTGGGAACAGGTGGGCGCGATCGACGATCCGGCCATGACCCCTTGGCTGGAGGCCGTTGCGCCGGTGGCCATCAGCCACGCGATCGAATCGTCCCTGCCCTTCGCATTCGCCGACACCCTGTCGCGCATGGTCAGCCCCTATGCGAGCGGGCCGTTCTACACAAACCCGCTGGAGCGGATTGTTTCGCGCTTTGAGTATGAGAACATCTGCTGTCTCGATCGGGGGCCACAGTTTTTCATCTGCGCCACCAATGTCCGGAGCGGCAAGATCCGTTTGTTCACCGGGGACGAGATCGGTCCCAAGCCGGTGATGGCCTCGGCCTGTCTGCCGACCCTGTTTCGTGCGGTTGAGATCGAAGACCCACATACGGGCGAGATGGAGGCCTATTGGGACGGCGGATACACCGGCAACCCTGCATTATTCCCGCTCTTTGCACCCGACCTGCCCCGCGACATCCTGGTGGTGAACATTAATCCTCTGTACCGGGACGAAGTGCCAACATCGGCCCAGGCGATCCAGAACCGGATCAACGAGATCAGCTTCAATTCGTCGTTGTTGCGGGAACTTCGGGCGATCTCTTTCGTGCAGCGCCTGCTGCATGATGGCTCGATCTCGAACAACTCGATGAAGGATGTGCTCATCCATATGGTTGCCGACGACGATCTGATGCGGCAATTGTCCGTCGCAACAAAGCTGATTGCGACACCGCAGACGCTCCATCAATTGCGCCAGGCCGGACGAACCGCCGCCGAGGCGTTCATGTCGGATCATTTCGACAAGATCGGCCAGGTAAGCAGCGTCGATCTGCCCGCGATGTTCCAATAACAAAGGACGCTGACGGCCATGTCCGATACGCCGCTTTCCAACCGCCTGTTGGCCGAAGGGTTCGGCACCGCATTCCTGCTGATTGCCGTGGTCGGGTCCGGGATCATGGCCGCCAGCCTGTCGCCCGACAATATCGGGGTCGCGTTGCTGGCCAATGCGATTGCGACGGGCGTCGCGCTTTATGTGCTGATCTCGATCTTCGGCCCGATCTCGGGCGCGCATTTCAACCCGGCCGTGACCTTTGCCTTTTGGCTGCGCGGCGAGATTTCGATGCGGGAGACGCTGGCCTATATTCCAACGCAAATCCTGTGTGGCATCGCGGGCGTCTGGGTCGCACACGGCATGTTTGACATGTCGATCCTGCAAATATCGACCACGGCGCGGACCGGTGCATCCCAGTGGTTCGCCGAAATTGTCGCGACCTTTGGACTTGTCATGACGATCCTTGGCGGATTGCGGGCAGCGCCGGCGCAGGTTCCGGCCCTCGTGGCGGCCTATATCACCGGGGCCTACTGGTTCACTGCATCCACAAGCTTTGCCAACCCGGCCGTGACCATTGCCCGTGGCTTCACGGACACCTTCGCAGGCATCGTGCCGGGTCACGCGCCGGCGTTCATTGTCATGCAGGTGATCGGCGCGGGCCTTGCCGTGGCGTTGGCGGCGCGGCTTTTTCGTGATGACTGAGGCCTAAAGCGACGTCACCCACAGGATTGTCGCGTCATCTTCGGATGTTGAAATCACGTTATGACCCATCGACGCATCGTAATAGGCGCTGTCGCCGCGACGCATATCGACCGGGGCATAGAACTCGGTCAGCAACCGGATCGTGCCCGTCAGGACATAGAGAAACTCTTCCCCGTCATGGCGCACCCATCCGTCGAACTCTTCAAAGGCCCGCGCCCGAATGCGCGCGCGATAGGGCAGCATTGATTTGCGGGTCAGGCTGTCGGCCAGAAACTCATGCTCATAGGTGGCCGTCGGGTGGGCTTCGCCCGTGCCGGACGGCGTGACGGTCATCCGACCGTTAATCGCCGCGCCAGACGGCGGCGTGAACAACTGCGGGACCGAAATGCCCAAACCCACGGCAAGCTTCTTCAACGCATCATAGGTCGGGGACATTTGCCCATTTTCGATCTTGGACAAGGTGGATCGCGCAAGCCCGGCCTGCTGCGCCGCTTGTTCCAGGGTCCAGGCGCGCTCTTTCCGCAAACTGCGCACCCGGTCGGCCAGATCAATCGGGGCCGTGACAGCTTCATCTTCGCCCGAGGCACGCGCCAGGCGGATCAGACTGGGTTCTTGTTGCAGGTCCTTGCTCATGGGCCACGCAGATAGCGCTGTGGCCCCTAGCTTGCAACAGGACGCAGGCGCGCGTAGGCCAAAGCCATGGAACCCTGCCCCGCCCTGTTCAATCTGACCGACTATGTTCTGTCGGCCGGGTCGAAAACACCCGAAAAGATCGCGCTGGCCGAGCTTGGCCCGGCGCGGGCCACCCGGTGGAGTTATGAAAAACTGCGCCGGGCGGTGTTCGGGTTTGGCGGCGGGCTTTTGGCCGAAGGTTTGAAGCCGGGCGACCGGATTTTGCTTCGGTTGGGCAACACGGCCGATTTCCCGATTGCCTTTCTGGGCGCAATCGCGGTCGGCCTCGTGCCAGTACCAACGGCCGAGGGCCTGACCGAACCGGAAATTACCAAGCTAGCCGCCGTTGTGCGGCCAAGGGCAATCCTCGCCCATGCCGGTGTAAGCCTGCCGCGCGACGCGTCCGCGCCCGTCCTGACCGATATCGCGGCGTTGATGGCCCATGCGCCTGCCGCGCCGGTTCTGGGGGACCCGGACCGCCTCGCCTATCTTGTCTTTACGTCGGGCAGTTCGGGTCAGCCCAAGGCCGTTGCCCATGCCCACCGCGCGGTTTGGGCACGCCGGATGATGTGGGACGGCTGGTACGGTCTGACATCCGAGGATCGGGTGCTGCACGCGGGGGCGTTCAACTGGACCTACACCCTTGGCACGGGCCTGCTGGACCCTTGGGCGATCGGGGCCACGGCCCTGATCCCGAAACCCGGCACCGACCCGATGGCGCTGCCTCTTCTTCTCAAGCGCCACGATGCCTCGATTTTCGCCGCCGTGCCCGGTGTGTACCGCAAACTGCTCAGCCAACCCGACCACCTGTCGCTTCCGAAATTGCGACACGGACTCAGTGCGGGAGAAAAGCTGCCGGACACACTGCGCGGGGCTTGGCGCATGGCGACCGGAACCGATCTGCACGAAGCGCTTGGGATGTCCGAATGCTCGACCTTCGTGTCCGGTGCGCCGGCCCGGCCCGCGCCCAAGGGCAGCCTTGGCTTTCCGCAGCCCGGCCGCAATATAGCTGTGGTCTCTGAAGACGGCAGCCCGGTCGCGGTAGGCGATGTTGGCGTGCTCGCGATCCACGAAAGCGACCCCGGGCTGTTCCTTGGATACGCATCGGACACCGAGGCGCCAAAGCGCGCCCTGCAGGGGGCGTGGTTTCTGACCGGTGACCTCGTGGCGCAATCGCCCGACGGGTCGCTCACCTATCACGGGCGGCGGGACGATCTGCTGACGACAGGGGGCTTCCGGATCGCCCCCATGGAGGTCGAAGCGGTCTTCCAGGCGGCGCCCGGCGTGACCGAATGCGCGGTCACCGCCGTCGAGGTCAAAGCGGATACGCACATTCTGGCGCTGATCCATTGCGGGAGCGCACAGGAAGATGACCTGCGACCGCTGGCGGAGGCGGCGCTGGCAGGGTACAAACGACCCAGGCTCTACCTTCACCGTCCCTCCCTGCCCCGCAGCGCCAACGGCAAACTCGACCGGCGCGCGCTTGGCGCCCTTGTGAAAGATCACCCATGATCAAACTCGATATTCTGTCTGATCCCATTTGCCCCTGGTGCTTTATCGGCTGGTCGAACCTTGCCCGTGCGATGGAGGCGCGCCCGGATCACCCGTTCACGGTCGAATGGCATCCGTTCCAGCTGAACCCGGATATGCCGAAGGGCGGGATGGATCGCCGCGAGTACCTCGAAACCAAGTTCGGCGGCAAGGAGGGCGCGATCCAAGCCTACGCCCCGGTGGTTGAACATGCCGAGGCGGCGGGCCTCACGATCAATTTCGAAGGCATTCAGCGCACGCCCAACACGCTTGATGCCCATCGCGTGCTGCATTGGGCCGGACTGGAGGGGCGGCAAACCCCGATGAAGCTTGCCCTGTTCCGTGCCTATTTCCAGGAGGGCAAGGATATCGGCGACCCCGTCGTTCTGGCCGAGCTCGCGGCGTCTGTTGGACTGGATCGCGCCATGATCGAAACCCTGCTCAGCGGTGAGTCGGACGCAAAGGATATCGCTGATCGCGATGCCCATGCCCGGGCACGCGGTGTGTCGGGCGTGCCGACCTTTGTCATTGCGGGTCAGCATGTGTTGCGGGGCGCGCAACCGACGGATTTGTGGATTCAGGTCATTGATGACATTGCTGCCCAACTGGCCGCACAAGACGCATAAGGGGCCACATCATGGCTGACGCCAGCGCAACGGCCCCAGACATCCGTCGCTTGGGCCGGGGGGAGTTCATCGCCCTGATGGGGATGACCTTCGCGACGGTCGCGTTTTCCATCGACGCCATGCTTCCGGCGTTGCCGGAAATTGCCGAGACACTGACGCCGGACAACGCCAATCTTGCGCAGCTTGTCCTGACCAGCTTTGTGCTTGGCCTCGGGATCGGGACATTCTTCACCGGCCCCTTGTCGGACAGTTTCGGGCGGAAGCCGATCATCAGTGCGGGCGCGGCGCTTTATATCGCTGGCGCCGCAACCGCCTATTTCGCGCAAAGCCTTGAGTGGATTCTTGCGGCACGGGTCGTGCAGGGCCTGGGCGCGTCGGGGCCGCGTGTCGTCGCGATGGCCATTATCCGCGATCTCTATTCCGGCCGCCAGATGGCGCAGATCGTAAGCTTTGCCATGCTGATCTTCACCATATTCCCGGCCGTTGCCCCCATGATTGGGGCGGCGATCATCTGGGGATTTGGCTGGCGCGCGATTTTCGCAACGTTTGTCTTGTTCTCATTGATTTCGGTCGCGTGGCTGATGATCCGTCAGCCCGAGACGCTCCCTGCGCCGGAGCGCCGACCGTTGCGCCTTTCGGCCTTGTGGGATGCGCTGCGCGAAGCGTTGGCTCTGCGGCAGATGCAACTGTCGATCGTGGTGCAGACCTTGATCTTCGGGGTGCTGTTCGGGACGATTTCGTCCATTCACCCGATCTTCGACGACACGTACGGCCGGGCCGAGAGTTTCCCGTACTTCTTTGCCCTGATCGCAGCGGTCGCGGCCCCGGCCGCGCCGATCAACGGCAAACTGGTCATCCGGCTTGGGATGCGCCCCCTCGTGCGGCGTGCCCTGACCGTTCATGGCCTGTTGTCCCTCGCTCTGGCCGCTGTGTTGGTGTTTCTCGACATTGGGGCGGCGGAATTCTGGGCGTTCTTCCTCTGGTCCGTTGGCGTGTTTGCCGTCGCGGGGTTTACCATCGGCAATCTCAACGCGCTGGCGCTGGAGCCCCTTGGCCATATCGCGGGCATGGCCGCGTCCATCATGGGGGCGTTGGCCACGGTGGGGGGCGCGATCATCGGGGCCACCATTGGCCAGTTCTTTGACGGAACGGCGCTGCCCCTGGCGATCGCGGCCTGTGTGGCATGCACGCTTGGGGCGCTGATCATGCGCTCCATGCCGCGCGAAGGGGCCGACGGCTAAGGTCGGTTACCCTTTCGCGTGCTGTGCCAAGTCGCGGGCAATCGCAAAGGCACCCTTGATCTTGTCCGACTCCCTGGCCCAATCGCGGCGCACGACGATCTTGTTGTCCTTCACCTTTGCCAACCCGTCTTGCCCTTGGACAAAGGCCACCAGCCCGGCGGGGTTCGGGAACTTGTCGTTGTGGAACTGGATGGTGGCCCCCTTCGGACCCGCATCCATCTTGGCGATATGCGCCCGCTTGCACATCGCCTTGATCCGAACGACCAAAAGCAGTGTGTTCACCTCCCGCGGGAGTTTGCCAAACCGGTCAATCAATTCGGCCGCGAACCCTTCGAGGTCGACCTTGCTTTCCAGTTGGCTAAGCCGACGGTAAAGCCCCAGGCGCACATCGAGATCGGGAACGTAGTCGTCCGGGATCAGAACGGGCACGCCCAGGTTCAGGGTCGGTGACCATTCCCCATCATCGCCCGGCAGCCCTTCCGCTTCGCCCGACCGGATCTTGGCGATCGCTTCCTCCAGCATGGATTGGTACAGCTCAAAGCCCACCTCCCGCACATGGCCAGACTGCTCTTCACCCACGATGTTGCCCGCGCCGCGAATGTCCAGATCCTGGCTTGCGATGGTGAAGCCCGCGCCAAGGCTGTCGAGGCTGCCCAGAACGCGCAGGCGCTTCTCTGCAGCGGGCGTCAGCTTGGCCCGCGGTTTGGTCGTCAGGTAGGCATAGGCCCGGGTTTTGGAGCGCCCCACCCGCCCCCGGATTTGATAGAGCTGTGCCAGGCCAAACATGTCGGCCCGGTGCACGACCATCGTATTGGCGGTCGGGATATCGATGCCGGATTCGACAATCGTCGTCGCCAAGAGGACGTCGTATTTCCCATCGTAGAACGCGTTCATCCGGTCATCGAGTTCGCCGGCGGCCATTTGGCCATGGGCGCTGACGAAGGTCACTTCCGGCACCTGATCGCGCAGGAAGGCCTCCATATCCGGCATATCTTCGATCCGGGGCACCACGACGAAGCTTTGGCCGCCGCGATAGTGTTCACGCAGAAGACCTTCGCGGATCGTGACGGCGTCGAATTCGCTGACATAGGTGCGGATCGCCAACCGGTCGACCGGAGGGGTGCCAATCAGGCTCAGGTCACGGACACCTGACAGCGACATCTGCAAGGTTCGTGGAATGGGTGTCGCGCTCAGGGTCAGGACATGCACGTCGCTGCGCATTTCCTTCAACCGTTCCTTGTGCCTGACGCCGAAGCGCTGTTCTTCATCCACCACAAGAAGGCCAAGCGTTCTGAAGCGGACGGTCTTTGCCAGGAGGGCGTGCGTGCCGATGACGATATCGACCGACCCTTCGGCCAAGCCCTTGCGCGTCTCGGTGGCCTCCTTGGCGGAGACAAACCGGCTGAGGTGCCGAACACGGATCGGAAAGCCGCGGAACCGATCGGCGAAGGTCTTGGCGTGCTGACGGGCCAGCAAGGTCGTGGGCGCAATCACCGCCACTTGCAGCCCGGCCGCAGCCGCGACAAAGGCCGCGCGCATGGCCACTTCGGTCTTGCCGAAGCCCACATCGCCCACCACCAACCGGTCCATCGGCCGGCCCAGGGTCAGATCTTCCAACACGTCGGCAATCGCACTGAGCTGATCGTCGGTTTCCTCGTAGGGGAACCGGGCGCAGAAGGCCTCCCACATATCGCCGGGCGGTTCCAGCAAGGGCGCACTGCGCAATTCCCGTTCGGCGGCGACGCGGATCAGTTTGTCGGCGATCTGCCGAATGCGTTCCTTCAGACGAGCCTTCTTGGCCTGCCACGCGCCGCCGCCCAGTTTGTCGAGCAGGCCCTCATCATGGCCATACCGGCTCAGCAACTCGATGTTTTCGACCGGTAGGAACAAGCGGTCGCCCCCGGCGTAGGACAGCGCCAAACACTCATGCGGCGCGCCCATGGCGGTAATGGTCTCCAGCCCATTGTACCGGCCGACGCCATGGTCCACGTGAACAACCAGATCCCCCGGCGACAGGGATTGAGCCTCGGTCAGGTAATTCTCGGCCCGCTTGGTTTTGCGTTTTGGCCGGATCAGGCGATCCCCCAGCACGTCCTGCTCCGAAATGACACTTAAGCCAGAGCCGCTAAACCCTTGTTCCAGAGGCCAAACGGCCAAGCACACCGCCGTCGGAAACGTCGACGTTTCCGAGCCGGATTTGCCGGCAAATCCGCTGCCTGGAATGTCGCGCGCGTCTTTGATCAGCTGGACATCGGTCAGTCCTTGATCCTCTAACAGTCCCTGCAGGCGGTCGCGGGCACCCTCGGACCAAGACGCGATGACAACGGCACTATCCTCACGCAATTGTTGAATATGGTCCTTCAAGGCGCCGAAAAGGCTTATGTTTTCCTGCTGTCGCTCAGGAGTGAAGGAGCGTCCGACGCGCCCACCGGCATCGACGACACCCGGCCCGGGCGCCTGTGGCAACGGCGAAAACTGGACAAGGCGATGGCCTTTGACCGCGGCGTCCCAGGCCGCGTCGTCCAAATACAGCTGCTCGGGGGGAACTGGCTTGTAGACGGTGTCGAGCCGTCCTTTCTGCGTCAGGGCGGTCTTGCGGGTATCGTATTGATCCGCAATCGACTCCCATCGGGCCAAACGCTGAGGTGTCGATTGATCATCCAGCGTGATGGCGGCATCCGGCAAGTAATCAAACAGGGTTTCGAGCCGCTCGTGGAAAAAGGGCAGCCAATGTTCCACGCCTTGGTGTTTGCGCCCTGCGCTGACCGCTTCATACAGCGGATCGTCCGTTCCCGCGGCCCCGAATTCGATCCGGTAATTCTGGCGGAACCGTGTGATGGCCGCATCGTCAAGGATCACCTCGGACACAGGCGCCAGTTCGATCCGGCGTAGCGTTTCGGTCGTGCGCTGGTTCATGGGATCAAACCTGCGGGCCCCATCCAGCACGTCACCGAACAGATCCAGACGCACCGGGGCCGGCTCACCCGGCGGCCAGACGTCGATGATGCCCCCGCGCACCGCGTAATCGCCCGGTTCCGTCACAGTTGGCGCCTGCACAAAGCCCATGCGCACGAGGAAGGCCTTCAGTGCGGCTTCGTCCAGGCGTTGGTCAACCTCGGCTACAAACGCAGCCTCGCGCAGGAGCTGGCGGGGCGGCACAAATTGCGAGGCCGCACTCAACGTGGTCAGAACGATGAACTGTCCGCCCAAGCCGGCAGCAAGGCCTGCCAATGTCGCCATGCGGGTGGCCGAGATATCCGGGTTCGGCGACACGCGGTCATAAGGCAAACAATCCCAAGCGGGAAACTGCAGAACCGCAACGGACGGATCAAAGAACGCCAGGGCCGTGGCCATGGCGGCCATGCGCTTGTCATCGCGCGCAATGTGCAGAACCGGGCCGTCGCCCTTGGCCAGTTCGCGCAACACCATGACGGCGTCAAAGCCTTCGGGCACGCCGCCGGCGAGAATATGATCGTTGGATTGGGACATCGGCGCCTCACCTACGCCGTCGGCGCACGGTGTCAAGCCGCGTCAGTTGAAGGGACCAACGGTAACGTTGGTGTACATGCCCCACATGGCTGTCACGAAAATGAACACGACGCCCATAGCCTGCACAAGGAACCGGTGCAGACGCAGGGCGCCGATCAAATTGTCAAAGCCGGTGCGGTCGAGTTTGCGCGCTGTCAGCACCGTCAGGCTGGCCACCGCAATCAGCGGCAGAACCAACAGCAAAAGCGCCTGGCAGAATTCAACACGATACCCCCACCCAAGCACGGCAAGCCCGGTGACGACAAAGGCGGCGAATCCGACCAGGAACGCGCCGGCCTCATCGACAACAGACAGAATGCTGCGCACATTGATCTGGGCCAGCGTACGGATGTCCTCGGCGCTTTGGGCATGGCCACGACGCGCCCGCAGGACCGTGTGGAACGGAACGCCCAGAACCCAATGGGACAGCGTCGACCACAGGATGGCCAGAACGATCCAGTACCACAGGTTCGAAAACGACCTGAGATCGATCACTTCGGTGACAAGATCAAAGAATTCCACGGATGATGTCTGCGCTCGGCTCGGGTCTTTTGTCTGGCGCGCACCATAGGCGCGGGCTGCGTCGGTTTCCACCCTTGAGATAACTGTGCGGCCATGGCACCGATTGTCAGGACAAGCTGACGACCGGATAACCTGACAGATGACACGCCCACCCTTCCCCGCCACCCGCCTCCGCCGCACGCGATCCAGTGCGGCGCTCCGCAATCTGGTTCGCGAAACCGAGCTTTCGGTGAACGACCTGATCTGGCCGATCTTCGTGCGGGACGGCGACGGCGTTGAGGAGCCGGTGGTGTCCATGCCCGGCGTCATCCGCCGCTCGGTCGACAAAATCGTGGAAGCCGCGCGCGAGGCCGCCGATCTGGGCATTCCGGCCGTGTGCCTGTTTCCCTATACCGACGCGAGCCTGAAGACAGAACTCTGCGAAGAGGCGTGGAACCCGGACAATCTGTCGAACCGGGCGATCAAGGCCATCCGCGATGCGGGGATTGATATCGCGATCATGACGGACATCGCGCTCGACCCCTACAATGCCAACGGGCATGACGGCATCGTCCGGGACGGCGTCATCGTGAACGATGAGACGGTCGAGGCGCTCGTTAAAATGGCGCTGGCCCAAGCCGAGGCGGGCGCCAACATCCTTGGCCCGTCCGACATGATGGACGGACGGATCGGTGCAATGCGCGCCGCGCTGGAAGCAAATGGGCACACCAATGTGACCATCATGTCCTATGCCGCGAAATATGCGTCCGCGTTCTACGGGCCGTTCAGGGACGCCGTCGGCGCGTCAGGTGCACTCAAAGGGGACAAGAAGACTTACCAGATTGATCCCGCCAACCGGAACGAGGGGCTGGCCTGCGTGGCCCGCGATATTTCGGAAGGTGCCGATATGGTGATGGTCAAACCCGGGCTTCCGTATCTGGATATGTGCCGCGCGGTGAAAAACCGGTTCGGTGTGCCGACCTTCGCCTACCAGGTGTCTGGCGAATACGCGATGATCGAGGCGGCTGCCGCAAATGGCTGGATCGATGGCGAAAAGGTTATGCTTGAAAGCCTCATGTCATTCCGCCGCGCGGGTTGTGACGGTGTCCTGACGTACTTTGCCCCAAGGGTTGCCAAGCTTCTCAACGGCTAGGGGGAAGATCGGCGAATATCCGCAGATATAGCGCTTTGCACCATGACGGCAGGGCGCTTTTATCGTAAACTATTCCTTAACGACGAAGGGCGTACCCTTCGCGCGAACAGGCATGGCGTTTGATCGCCGACAACAATTGAGGCCCGGGATGAGCAGGATTTCTCGACGGACACTGGTTATGGGCGGCGCAAGTGTGCCCCTTTTGGCGGCATGTGGCGGTGGCGGTGTGAATTCGCCTGCGTCGCAACGGTTGGACCAGCGCGTCGATGCCGCGATCGAATTCATGTACGAGGAAGTCCCCGGCACGCAGGAGCTTGCCTTCAACGCGGCTGGCATGCTGGTGATGCCCTTGGTGACCGAGGCTGGCTTCGGCTTCGGCGGATCCTACGGGCGCGGCGCGTTGCGCGTCGGCGGTGCGTCGGTTGACTATTATTCGGCGATTGCGGGGACGTTCGGCCTCCAGATCGGCGCGCAGCAATATGCTCACACCCTGTTCTTCATGACCGAGAATGCCTTGCGCGAATTCCGGGAATCTGGCGGGTGGGCGGTTGGCGCCGATGTGCGCTATGCGGTCAACGCCAATGGGGCCAATCTGGGCGTTGACACCAACTCCCTGCTCGATCCGGTGATCGCAGTCATCTACGGCCAGGCGGGTTTGATCGTCGGGGCAACACTGGATGGCACGCGGTATTCCCGCATTATCCCGTAATCGTCACTTTGCAATTCGGCCCCGGCCCGTCTAGGACCGACGCGAAGTTCATTCAATCGCCCGAGGGTCGATGGCCATTTATCTAAGTTGGCTTGTGCGTCTGGTCACGGCCGCCGTTGCGCTGAGCGTGGCGGCGGTCGTTCTGGTGTTCTGGATGGGGTCCCGATCAATCCCCGACTATGACGCCGATTGGACCGTCAGCGGCGTGTCGGCCCCCGTGGAAATCGTGCGCGACACGGCGGCGGTGCCGCATATCTTTGGCGAAACCGATGCCGACGTGCTGTACGGTCTGGGCTTTGCCCATGCACAGGACCGGCTGTGGCAAATGTTGATGCTGCGCCGAACGGCCCAGGGCCGCCTGTCCGAGCTGTTCGGGAGCGCCACCCTGGAGATCGACGACCTGCTGCGTCGCTTTGATCTCTACGGGCATGCATCGCGGTCCGTCGATGCGCTTGATCCGGAATCGGTTGCGCTGCTGGAGGCCTATGCCCGCGGCGTTAATGCGTGGCTGCGCCAGATCGGCACGCAGGCCTTGGGGCGCGGCGCCCCTGAACTGTTCCTGTTCGAACCAGAGATTGCCCCGTGGCGCCCGGCCGACAGCGTCGCGGTGAGCTTGGTGATGGCGCTCCAGCTGGCCGCGCATCACGAGGAAGAAATCCTGCGCGCGCGCGCCGCGTTGGCGCTTGGAAACCCGAATCTGTTGCGTGACCTGATGCCGGACGCGCCGGGCCAAGGCGCCGCTGAGATCGGGGATTTCGCCGGTTTGTTCGAGGCGTCCCCTCGGGATTTCGCGGCCATCCCGTCCGGATCACGCCATCCGCTCCATCCCAACGCCGCCGGGCGCGGTCGCGGCGGGGCGTCCAACGTGTTCGCGGCAACGCCATCCCGGTCCGCCGCGGGCGGCGCCCTACTGGCCAATGACCCGCATCTGGGATTGAGCGCCCCGTCGGTCTGGTATCTTGCCCGACTGGAGCTTTCGACGGGCGGGGTCATTGGCGGAACGATCCCCGGCATGCCGCTGGTGCTGGTGGGTCGGAACCCGCATTTGGCGTGGGGACTGACGTCGGCCTATCTCGACGACATGGACCTCTATGTCGAGGAACTGAACCCGGACAACCCGCTGCAGTATCGCACCCCCGCCGGATGGGCCGATTTCGAAACCCGGCGCGCCATTATCGAGGTCGCAGGCGAAGACCCGGTCACGATCACGCTGCGGCGAACCGAAAATGGCCCGGTCATTCCCGGCGTTCACTATGATATCGGCGCCGTTACCCCGCCCGGCCATGTGATGAGCCTGGCCTGGACGGCGCTGACCGACGAAAACACCTCCATCCAGACGGGCCTCAACCTGATGCGCGCCCAATCCATAGAGGCAGCCCTTGAGGCCGGCGAAGACTACGTCGCCCCGGCCCAGAACCTGATGCTGGCCTCGGCAGATGGCCGGATCGCCATGCAGGTCATCGGCCATATGCCATGGCGGATGACGGGGCATCAGACCCAGGCGCGTATGCCCGCGCCCGGGTGGATCGAGGACAATCGCTGGCAGGGCATCACACAGTATTTTGCAAACCCGACCTTCCTCGATCCCGAGACCGGTCTGCTTGGCAATACGAACAACAAGATGGTCGAACGCGACTTTCCTTTGCATGTGTCGTTCCACTGGGGGGACACCCAACGCATCACGCGCCTGCAACGCCTGATGGAAGTGCGCGAAGTGCACACCCGGGATAGCTTTATCGAAGCGCAACTGGACACCGTATCGGCCGCAGCCCGCAACATCCTGCCCCTTGTTGCACGAGAGCTTTGGTTCACCGGCGAAGCGGCGCCCGAAGGCTCACCCGAACGGCGGCGGCAGCGGGCCCTTGCGCTGCTGGCCGAATGGAACGGCGAGATGAACGAGCATTTGCCCGAGCCGCTCATTTACGCGGCGTGGATGCGTGAGTTGCAGCAGCGTCTGATCCGCGATGAACTCGGTCCACTGGCCAATGATTTCCAGCAGATAGAGCCGATCTTCATCGAACGGGTGTACCGCGACATCAATGGCGCCAGCGCATGGTGTGATGTTCGTCCCTCGACGGTTGAAGAGGGATGCACGGCAATTGCGCGCCTCGCCCTCGATGACGCGTTGCAGTTCCTGGAAGACCGCTATGGTCCCGATCTGGAAAGCTGGCGTTGGGGCGCGGCCCATGAGGCGCAACACGATCATCCGGTTCTGGGCGACACGCGCCTGTTTTCATGGATCGTCAACATCCGGCAGCCGACCTCGGGTGGCGACTTCACCCTCCAGCGTGCCGCGACGCCAGGCACCCTGCCCGACCCGTTTCTGAACACGCATGCTGCCGGATATCGGGGCGTCTATGATTTCGCCGACCCGGACAGTTCGGTCTTCGTCATCTCCACGGGGCAGTCCGGCCATCCACTCAGCCGCCACTACGATGATCTGGGCGAATTGTGGCGGCGCGGCGAGTATATCCCGATGACGCTGGACCCGGACCTGGCGCGTGCCGGCAATCTTGGGGTCACACAGCTGATCCCTGAGTGAGGCAGCCTTTGCCCAAAGGCTGACGAAAAGTCTTGGAAGACTTTTCGCCCTTGTCGGATGTACGGGCGCGGAACACCAGCGGGGGCAGATCGCCGACGAAGGGTTTTTCTTCTGCCGCCCCTAGGCTAGACACCCCGGCAACCAGATGACGCAGTTGGGATACCCCCATGCCACACCTCTACGACAGCCCCGAGGCTTGGACCGCCGCCGCCGACAAACGTCTGGCGATCTTTGGCATGTCCGGATTGGGCAAAACACGTGTGGCCAACATGCTGCGCGCGGGCGGCAGTTGGTATCACTACTCGATCGATTACCGGATCGGCACGGCCTATATGGGCGAACACATCGAGGACAATCTCAAGCGCCAGGCGATGCAGGTTCCGTTTTTGGCGGATCTCTTGCGGTCGGACTCGATCTATATCCGGTCCAATATCAGTTTCGAGAACCTCAGCCCGCTGTCGACCTTCCTGGGCAAACCCGGCAATCCGGATCAAGGTGGTCTACCGTTCGAGGAATACCGCCGCCGCCAGGACCTGCACCGCCGCGCGGAAGTGAACGCGCTGCTCGATACGCCGAGCTTCATCGCGCGGGCCCGCGATCTCTATGGCTATCCCCATTTCATCTGCGACACCGGCGGCTCGATCTGCGAGGTCGTCGATCCGGCCGACCCGGCGGATGAGGTTCTGACCAGCCTGTCGAGCGCGTGCCTTATGGTTTGGATCGAAGGCCCCGAAAGCCACACCGAAGAACTGATCCGGCGCTTCGACCGCGATCCCAAGCCAATGTACTATAAGCCCGAATTTCTACTGCCGCTTTGGTCGGCCTATCTTGAGGAACAGGGGCTAGCCGCGGACGCCGTCGATCCGGACGCCTTTGTCCGCTTTGCCTATTCCAAGGCGCTGGCCCATCGCGAACCTCTGTATCGTGCCATGGCGGAGAACTGGGGGATCACCGTCGCCGCAGAAGATGTCGAGACTTTGCGCGACGCCCAGGATGCCGAAGCGTTGATCGCCACAGCCCTTGGCAGGCCGCGTTCCGGCGCTTAAATCCAGCCTCCAGGCTCGGAAGGACGAAGACCCTATGCCCATCAAACTGCCCGATAGCCTGCCCGCCTACGAGGTGTTGGACCAAGAAGGCGTTATGGTCATGTCCGACAAGGTCGCGGCCCGTCAGGACATTCGTCCCCTGAAGATCGGCTTGCTCAACCTGATGCCGAAGAAGATTCAGACCGAGACGCAATTTGCGCGCTTGATCGGCGCCACCCCGCTGCAGATTGATCTAACCCTCATCCGGATGAGCGAACATCAGACCAAGAACACCTCGGCGGAACATATGGAGGCGTTCTACCGTCCCTTTTCCGAGGTGGCCGAGAGCGGTGTGAAGTTTGACGGTCTCATCATTACAGGCGCCCCAATCGAACACCTGCCCTTTGAAGATGTGACGTATTGGGAAGAATTGCGCGGCGTGATGGACTGGACCCAAACGCATGTGCATTCGACCTTCGGGGTCTGTTGGGGCGGGATGGCGATGATCCATCACTTCCATGACGTCAACAAACACATGCTGGACGACAAGGCCTTCGGATGCTTTCGGCACCGCAATCTGGCACCGGCCTCGCCGTATCTGCGCGGGTTTTCCGATGACGTGTTGATCCCCGTCAGCCGTTGGACCGAGATGCGGCAGGATGAAATCGACGCGGTCTCCGGTTTGAGCACCCTAATCGGCAGCGATGAGGTCGGGCCGTGTCTTGTGGAAGACGAAGCGCACCGCGCGCTCTATATCTTCAATCATTTCGAGTATGACAGCGGCACCCTCAAAGAAGAGTACGATCGCGATGTCAGTGGCGGGAAACCGATTTCCGTGCCTGTGAACTATTATCCCGACGACGACCCCACCAACGAGCCGACGAACCGGTGGCGCAGCCATGCGCATCTGCTTTACGGCAACTGGATCAATCAGATTTATCAAACCACGCCGTTCGATATGGCGTTGATCGGGCGCTGATCGGTGTTGAAGGTCCTGATTGCCGTCTGCGGGCTTGTGGCCGTGGCGTGGGGTGCCACACTGTGGAAAGCGGCGCGGCATGAGGCCCGATCCGAGGCCACCTTTCCCCCTCTGGGCAGCATCATCAATGTCGGCGGCACGCCCGTCCACTATCTTCAGCGCGGCGCAGGGCCGGACCTGGTCTTGATCCATGGGGCCAGCGGCAACCTGCGCGATTTCAGCTTTGATTTGGTGGATCGTTTGTCCGAACGGTATCGCGTGACCGCGTTTGATCGGCCTGGGCTTGGCTATACCGGGCGTCTGGATGCCGACGGTGCCTCGATTTTTGAACAGGCTGACCTCTTGGCTGCGGCGTCGGCGCAACTGGGACTGGTGGCGCCACTGGTGCTCGGCCATTCCTACGGCGGGGCCGTTGCTCTGGCCTGGGGCACCCGTCATCCCGAGGCCGCCTCGGGCCTCGTGCTTCTGGCGGCGGCGTCAAATCCCTGGGAAGGCCCCCTGAGCCTGTATTACCGGACCCTCAACCACCCGATTGCCGGTCCGATCGCGATCCCCCTGCTGTCGGCCTGGGTCCCCGACCACGTGGTCACGGACACGATCGCGCAGGTGTTCGCCCCACAGGCCACACCGGAAGGGTATGCCGGATATGTCGGGGCCGGACTGACGCTGCGCCGGGTGTCGCTCCTGGAGAATGCACGCCAGCGCGACACGATCCTGGCCGAGGTTCGCCAAATGGTGCCGGATTATCCCAATCTGAACCTGCCCGTTGAAATCCTGCACGGAACGGCGGACACGACCGTGTGGCTCAGCATTCATTCCGAACCCTTGGCCGAGGCGCTTCCGAACGCGAACCTCGTTCCAATGGAAGGCATCGGGCATTCGCCGCACCACTCCGATCCCGAAACAGTCGTGGCAGCCATCGACAGGGCGGCCACGCGCGCCGGATTGCGTTAAGACCTTTGCCACCTTAATGTCAAAAGTCATTACATAGGGGCGAGGCAGAAGCAGTATGGCAAAACCCTTTGACGGAGCCATCTCCGCCTTCTTCGAAGGCGAAGCGCCGGATGCGGTGCGCCAGGCCATTCTTGACGGTGGCAAGAACGACATCCTGGATGCGACCTATCCGTACAAAAGCCGAATGAACAAAAAGGATTATGAGGCGCAACTCGAGGCGCTTCAGATTCAGCTGGTCAAAGCCCAGGCTCATATCCGCAACAGCGGCCAACGGATCGCCGTTGTCTTCGAAGGCCGCGATGCCGCCGGAAAAGGCGGGTCCATCAAACGGGTGCGCGAAAACCTGAACCCACGGGTGGCCGGGGTCGTCGCCCTGTCAAAACCGACGGATCGGGAAGCGGCACAGTGGTATTTTCAACGTTACATCCACCACTTACCCGCCGGCGGTGAAATACGTCTGTTCGACCGCTCCTGGTACAATCGCGGCGTCGTTGAACATGTGTTCGGGTTCTGCACCCCGGAAGAACGGCAGACCTTCTTCAAGCAACTGCCCGGGTTCGAGGCGATGCTGGTCGAAGATGGGATTGAACTGACCAAGATCTGGCTCAACGTTGGGCGTGCCGAACAGTTGCGCCGTTTTCTGGACCGCGAAAACGATCCCCTGAAGCAATGGAAGCTCAGTTGGATCGACGTCGAAGGCCTGAAACGGTGGGACGCCTATTCGAACGCAATTGGGGAAACCCTTGCGCTTGGCCACTCGGCCCATGCGCCTTGGACGGTCATACGATCCGACGACAAGCGCCGCGCGCGTCTCGCGGTCATTCGCGCGGTCCTGCACAAGCTGGACTATGAGGGCAAGGACGACGACGTTGTTGGCGCGCCCGATCCTGCCATTTGCGGCGGGCCCGAAATGTGGGCCGATCACGCCACACCGGATCGTCAGTAAGGACACCATGCCCAAGCGCGGCTATCATCACGGCAATCTCCGCCAAGCGTTGGTCGATGCAGCCCTCAAGCTCATCGAGACGAAGGGCCCGACCGGTTTTACCTTGTCGGAAGCGGCCAAGAATGCAGGTGTCACACCGGCGGCTGTGTATCGGCATTTCGAAGGCCGCGAGGAACTCATCGCGGAGTGTGCCCGACAGGGACACGAGATATTCGCCGATCTGATGGCCTTCGCCTTCAACGACGGAAAACCCAGTGCATTGGCGGCCTTCGAAGCGACGGGTCGGGCTTACCTCGCATTTGCGCGGAAGCATCCCGGCCACTACATGGCGATGTTCGAAAGCGGAACGTCGGCCAACGCGACACCCGAACTGGCCTCGGCCGCCGCAAAATCCCGCGCCGTCCTTGAAGAAGCCGCCGAAGCGTTGTCCGAACATATCCCGCCGGAGAAGCGGCCTCCGCCCTCCATGTTCTCGGCCCATATCTGGGCGATGAGCCATGGAGTGGTCGAGCTTTTTGCCCGCGGCCGCCCCGGCGCAAACGCCCCCTTCCCGCCAGAAGACCTGTTGGAGGCGGGGATTGGGATTTACCTGCGCGGGCTTGGCCTGATCACGCCCGATCGTTAGGGGGACGGTGGCGTTTTGCGCCCGTCGTCAAAGGCTTCCCATCCTTCGCCATCGAAGACATCAACCCCGAGTTGCGCCAGCACATGTGGGAAATCGACCATGACGTAGTTGTCGACGATCTTGCCATCGACGACCTTCCAGAAATCCATATAGCGGATCGTCACGCGCTTTCCGGTCGGGGCGACGCCCAGGAACGCGCCTGAATGGGTGGCTTCCTGGCGGCCAAAGGCGGCCGCCCATTCGCCCATGTAAAGGCGCGCTTCGTCGATACAGACCTTGTCTGAAAACGCCGCCTGAAATGGTTTCTGCCAGTTGTCCTGGAAGGCCTTCAATCCCTTCTTGGTGCCGCAGCCCTGGTTTCCGAACCACGTGAACCCTTCGGCGAAGAACTCTCCAATATCGGAAATGCGGTGGTCATTGAGCCCATCCACCATCCCCTCAATGACGGCCTGCGTTTCGGCGGTTTTGCTCATATCCGTATCGCGGCTGAGGATGGCCTGTTCAGGACGACTTCCCTTCATCTTATGCTCCTGTCTTTAGGGTTTCGGCGGTCCAGGCCCCGATCCGGTGGCCAATCATCATGCAGGGTGCGTTGGTATTGGCCGAGGTGATCTTCGGCATCATGCTGGCATCGGCGACCCAAAGCCCGTCCAAGCCGCGGACGGCCCCATTCGGGGCCAGCGGCGCCGTCGCCTCGGACCCCATCGCAACCGTACCGACGGGATGATAGGCGGTGCCGGCCCGGGCCTTGATATGCGCGGCGATCTCTGCGTCCGTCTCGACGTCCGACCCCGGAAAAGCTTCGGGCGCCGCACGCGATCCAAACGGGGCCGCGGCCAACACGGCGCGCAACCGACGGAAGGCGTGCACCAGCAGGTCCATATCCTCTGGCTCCGACAGGATGTTCAGGTCAATCTCGGGCATGACTGCCGGATCAGCGCTGGCCAGGCGCAAGTGTCCGCGGGATTTTGGCTGACAGATTCCGATATCCGCATAATAGCCCGACCCCCACGTGATGGCCTTGCCTTGCCACCCAAGCATCGCGGGCAGGAAATGCATCTGGCATTCGGGCGGACCGTCGCCGTCCGTGATGCGCAGGAATGCGCCGGCTTCCACCGTGTTGGAGCTGAACCGACCCTTGCGCCGCAGCATCCAGTCAAAGGGCGCCAGTGCCCAGGCGGCCAGCTGGCTGGTTTCCAGTCCGTAGCCCGAGCCGGGTCCGGCGTGATGGACAGATACGGCGGGATGGTCATGCAGGTTTGCCCCGATGGCCGGGGCATCGACCAGAACGTCTATCCCAAGCGCCGAGAGATGCTTGGCCGGACCAATGCCCGACCGCATCAAGATGGCCGGTGTGGCAATCGCCCCCGCGCAAAGCATCACGCCGGCCCGTGCGCGCAGCACCGTGCCATCGACCAGGATCACGCCCGTGGCCCGCCCCTCCTCGATCAGCAGACGGTCCACCTCGGCATAGGTCCTGACCTGGGCGCGCCCCGTGCTTTGTACCGGACGCAGGTAGGCATCGGCCGCAGACCAGCAGCGACCGCGCCGCATATTGGTGTAAAACACGCCCGCGCTTTCGACTTCGGGGTCCGGTCGTCCCGGCTGTGGCTGTGCCATTCCCTTGCCAAGCGCGTCCGACAGCGGATGGGGATCGGGAAGTCGTGCGGGCGTCAACCGGTCCTCAACCGCATCAAAGGCCGACCAAACCGCGTCCGACGTCCAATCGGCAAGTCCCCAATCGTCATAGTCCTGTCGTCGTCCACGGAACCAGACCATCGAATTGATGGACCCGGAGCCGCCTACCATCTTGCCGCGCGGCACGCCGATCTGGCGTCCGCCGAGTGCGGCCTGCGGGGTGGATTTCATCGCCCAGTCTCGTGACGAGCCCATCAACCAGACCAGACCGAAGGGCAGTTTGACCAACGGATGCGTGTCGCTTGGTCCAGCCTCCAACACGGTCACGGAGAGCCCCGCTTCGGCCAATTGGCCGGCGGCCGCGCACCCGGCCGATCCAGCCCCTACGACGATGACGTCTGGCATTCTGATTGCCCCTACAGATTGGAACGGCGTGCATCGGGTTAATTGTGTTCCGGCCCGACGGATTCTGCCTTGCATCTAGACAGGGCGCGTCGGTTCCGGCAAGACAAAGTTGCATAGGTTTGCAAAACGCGTGGGAGGGGCAAGCATGCGCGACATCACGGCGGACAAACAGGCCGTTCAAGCCCATCTGGAGGCCCTGGCCGCAGGCGCGGATCCGTCAACCATCTTCGCGCCCGACGCCGTGGCCGAGATTTCGCACCCCTGGGGCCGACGCGACGGCCCCGACGCGATCGGCGCCCTGTTCGCAGACATGCGTGCGGCCCTGCCCGATATGATATGGCGGGCCGAAATCCTGATCGGTGGAGAAAACCAGCCCGACGACCGGGTTACCGTGCCACGCTTTTCGCCCCTGATCGGCACGTGGGGCCACATGCAGGGCACCTTCGACGCCCCGTTTCTTGGCATTCCGCCCACCCATGGCGCCGTGCACATCCGCGTGGCGCAAGTTCACCATCTCAACGCCGCTGGCCAGATTGTCCGGTCCTGGATCATACCAGACGTTCTGGAGCTCATGGATCAAGCGGGCGTCTGGCCGCTACCGCCCATGTTGGGGGCGCGTGGCCATTGGTTGGGGCCCCGCGGCGCACATGGGGTTCGACTGGATGCGACCGACGTTGAAGGGGGCACCGAAAGCATTCGTCGTGTCCTCGATATGCACCAAGCCCTGCACGCCTTCGATGGTGAGCGTATTTCGTCGATGCCGATGCACCATTGGGCCGACGGATTCATGTATTACGCGGCCGCCGGGATCGGCACATGCCGCGGCCTTAACGGCTTTCGCGCCCATCATCAGGTGCCGTTCCTGCGCGCCTTCCCGGATCGGCGCGGCGCCGGCCACTTTGTCCGCATCGGCGACGGAAATTATGCCCTCACGGGCGGCACCGTGGCCGTGACCCATCTCGGCGAATACCTTGGCATGGCGCCGACCGGGCGCGCCTTGGCGGTGAACGTGATGGATTTCTACCACTACGACGCCGAGGGGCGGATCATCGAGAACTGGCTGCCCTTCGATATCCTTGGACTTGCCCATCAGGCGGGAGTGGATTTGCTCGGACGGGTTGCCCACCTGGCGGGCAACCCGAAACTCGATCTGATCTGACGCCGTGGCCTAGACCGGCATGTCGTTAAACAGGTCCTCGACAGCGTCGTCGTCGAGCGTTTTCGGCAGCGGATCCAACAGGCGGCGCTGCTCGTCGGCCAGTTTCGACTGGGCCACGTCATGCGGCTTCACCTCGGTGTGGGCCTCCGGCATCGGTGCAGTGTTCGGGGCCGGTTTTTGTGTTTTTGTCATTTCTGCTTCTCCCTTGCGGTCAAAATTCCAATTCTTCAGTGAACCTGCGCGGTTTCGATCTGGGCCAACCAGGTGGCCACGTCCCGATCGTCAAGCTCAACTGTGTAGCGGTGATGCGCGCGCCCGGCCCTGAGGGCGCCGATCGTCGCGCGGTCAGCCCAAGACCGTTCGCTGCTGCTCAGCGCGCGCGTCACGGCCTGTCCGGTGCCAGCGGTATTCAACAACGCGGCAACGCGTTGGTGGAGTTCGGCCTTGGTCAGGGGGTCTGTCATGGGTCACCGCCTTTCGATGCGGCTTGGGCAGCTTTGCCTGCTATGAGGCACAGGACTTGCAAAATGGGGTTGCGGGCAAAAGATCCAGGCGCGCGTCCGAAATGACTGTACCACAGCGCAGGCAAAATCCGTACTCGCCCTCTTCCATGCGCGACAGGGCGGCCTTGATCTGTTCAATCTCGGCCTGGCCAGATACGCCAAGGCGCTCGAGAACCTCGTCGTCTTCGCGTTCGGTTGCCAGTTCCTCCCAATCCTTGGATTGGTGACTGTCCAACTCGTCCTCAATGCCGTGAAGCCGACCGTCCAGATACGCGAGCCGCTTTTCAAGCTCGGCACGTCTGCGAACAAGGTCCGTCATATCATCCCCTCCTCTATCGGCGGGCCAAGGCGGCGGTCCGGGCGGGATGCCCCGCCGCCAACCACATAGAAATCCTAGATCAACCTGCCGGCGGGCTCCTTGATGTGGGTCAAGCATTGTGGGGTTTTCCTTTTCGAGTGGCTCGGGCATGGTCCCGCGAAAGAGCCGCCGACAAAGGATCCCTCCCATGGACTTGAGACAGATCACCGATACCTACCGCACCGGACCGCATCTTGACCCGGAAGACATGGCGGATCTCGCGGCCGAAGGGGTGACCACTGTTATTTGCAACCGGCCCGATGGCGAGGTGCCACCAAGCCACCAAGCGGCCGCCATGCAAGCCGCTGCCGAGGCCGCGGGGCTGACCTTTGTGTACAACCCCATTGTCCCGGGCGCCCTGACCGAGGCCCATGTCGAGGAACAGGCCGATGCCATCGCGGCATCCGAGGGACCGGTGGTGGCCTATTGTGCATCTGGCAACCGCTCCACCATTGTGTGGGGGTTGGGCGCGGCCGGGACGTACTCGGCGCAGGAGATCATCAAACGCGCCGCGGACGGCGGGTACAACCTGACCGGCCTTGCGGATGAATTGGAACGTCGCGCGGCGGCCGCCAAAGAGTGAACCAGCTGTCTCCGACGGGCCAGGGCATCCTTTTGATGCTTGGCGCAATCTTCTTCTTCTCGGCCATGGATGCGCTGGCAAAGCATCTGGCCGGGACATACGACGTGATCCAGGTGGTTTGGGCGCGCTATGCGGGCATGATGCTGATCGTGGCCGTCATCCTGGCGCCACGGATCGTGAGCCTGCTGAAAACCAAGTACCTGGGCCTGCAATTGCTACGGTCGGGGTTCCTGTTTTCAGCCACGTTTTGTTTGTTCTCGTCGCTGCCGCTGATCGACATCGCCGCCGCAACGGCCGTCATGAACGTCCATCCGCTTTTGTTGACCCTGGGTGCGGCTGTCATTCTGCGAGAGCATCTGGGCGCCCGGCGCGTCATCGGGATCGGTGCCGCGCTTGTCGGGGCCCTGATCATCATCCGACCCGGCAGCGATGTGTTTTCCGTCGCAGCCCTCTTGCCGTTGGCCGCCGGCGTTTTCTACGCCTCCTATGCTCTGACCACACGGTTCCTGGGCCGGGAGGAACACATCTTCACATCGTTCCTGTACACCGCCTTGATCGGCACCATCGTGTCCAGTGTCATGGTCGTCCCGTCCTTCGACATGCCGGCCGCCCCGGATATCGGGCTGTTCCTGTTGCTTGGGGGCGTGGCGGCCATCGGCCAGTTTTTCTTGATCCGATCGCTCACGGTGGCCGAAGCGGGCGCCGTGGCACCGTTTGGGTATTCAGGCGTGGTCTTTGCGACGCTCTGGGGCCTGATCGCGTTTGGCGAAGTGCCCGACAGCTGGACGTTACTGGGCGCGCTTGTGATCGTTGGGGCGGGCGTCTATGTCTGGCACCGCGAAACGCGCGCCCGTGGCGCGCAGGCCTAAGACCTACGACGGACCGCCGCCGCCATGCCTTTGCAGCCTCGCAATCTCTGGGTTGATTGGTCGCTCGACCGGGCGGCGCGCGCCGGTCTTTGGGCTTTGATGCGTGTGCCGTACAATCAACGGGTTGCCTTGGCGGGCCGTCTTTTGCGCGGAATCGGGCGGATCGCGGGCTTCCGGCGGCGGGCACTCGAACAACTGGCCTACATTTACCCAGACTGGACCGAGGACGCCCGGCAGGACGTTGCCAGCAAGGTGCTGGACAATATTGGGCGAACGCTGATTGAGAATTTTTCGTTTGAGGATCGGTGGGCGCGCGCACAGCGGTGGGCGCCAAATGGGCCGGGATGGGCCGCATGCGAGGCCGCGCGGAACGCGGGACGTCCCATCATTGTGGTATCGGGCCACTACGGCAACTATCAGGCCATGCAAGTGGCCTTGAACAGCCGCGGCTACGCCGTCGGTGGCCTCTACCGCCCGATGAACAACCGGTATTTCAACACTCACTATGTCCGCACATTCGAGGAAGCACGGGGGCCGGCCTTTCCGCGCGGCCGACGCGGGTTGGGCGATCTTGTCCGACACCTGCGCAATGGTGGCCAGAACGCCATCCTGATTGACCAGTATTTCGCGGACGGCGTGCAACTGAACTTCATGGGAAAACCCGCCCCGACGGCGCTGTCCGCGGCAGAGATGGCCTTAAAATACGATGTGTTGCTTGTGCCCATTTATGCCGAGCGGTTGGAGAATGGTCTCGACTTCGAAGTTTCGGTCGAAACGCCGGTGGAGCACACGGATCCCGAGACGATGACGCAGATTCTCAACGACAGCCTCACCGCACGTGTTCACCAACACCCGGAACAATGGTTGTGGGTGCATCGTCGGTGGAAGCCCGGCCGCCAGGCGCTTTACTCTCCCAGTCTGGAAACAGCCCCCGACACGCCAGAGTGAGGGCGCAGGGGCGCTCGTGTTCGGTTCAATCCAGCTTGGCCGCGGCAAAAATGGCGCCGTGCTCACTGGCTTGGAACAGAACCGCATGGCGCAGATCGCCGGTCACGGTCAGGTCCGTTTCAAACGCGCCTTGGCCATTCCACTCGGCAACCACGTTCCACGACCGGACCACATTGAAGTGCCGGGCATTGCGCCCTGCATTTTCCCCACGGGCGATATGCACCTCCTCAAGCGGGGAATAGGCGATGAGGTGAACTTCGATCGAAGGCGACGGAACAGCAGCAACGGGAACCGCCCGGATCGCCACCTGACCCGCTGCATCGCGCGTCACAAACACATCAATTGGGTCGGGCAACGTATTGTGTGTGTTGATCAAATCTGCCACCGCCATCGGGCGGAACCCGACAACGTGATCCACGCCGCCGATGATCATCTGCGGTGTGTAGACGACATTCGACCCGGCAACACGGCCATAGCCTTGCTGACGCGCCGTGAAAGCCGGGGACGCGAATGTGTCAACCCACCCGATGTAATCCCAGTAGTCGACATGAAGCGCCAGCGCGATCACGTCGTCGCGATCCGCCAACTCGCCCAACAGCTGATCTGCGGGCGGACACGCAGAACAGCCTTGCGACGTAAAGAGCTCCACCACCACGGCATTGTCCTGCGCCGTCGCGGTTGCGGGCACAGCAAGCGTGAACAGGAGGGCCAAAAGGCGGGTTGCTTTCATGTCATCTCTTCCGGGGATCAACCTTGCAGGGCCATAGCTAGTCCGATTGTCGGTGATCTTCCAATCAAGCCTTTGCGAGACTGCGTTACAACCAGCGCCGTGTGGCCGAAAGGTAGCTTTCTGCGTCGGCGCCGAAGGCTTGGCGCAGGGCGTGTTCCTCGGGCTCGATGAAGCGTTTGCTCAACACCCAGACCAAGATGACGGGCACAAGAACCGGGCTCAGCGCCCCTTTCATAAGCACATACCCCACCGATATCAGAACCATGCCCAGGTAGATCGGGTTCCGGCTGATCCGGTATGGGCCTTCCACGATCAGGACGGATGGCGTGTGATGCGGCTCGATCGTCGTGCGCTTCCGGCGAAACCAGAGCGCCGACCAAACGATACCGGCCAGCCCGGCCGCCACCAGGCCCCACCCGACAATCTGGAAGACCGGCCCAAAGGCCTGAACCAGCGGGAGACCCTCAGCCAGAATCCATGTCGTCATCGATGCCGCGAGGAGCCAAATGGGCGGGAGGTCGGGAAAACCCTTCATGTCAGTCCTTGGTGTGATGTGTCGGTCTTCGAACTGTAACGCCCCTCAGGGCGGGTTGCACAGAAGAAACAGGGGTCACGTGGTGCGCCCTCACTCAGCGTCGACCGCCCACTGCTCAACGGGAACGACATGGCGATACCGGGACACCGGTCGAAACACCAAAAGCCGCACCCCCATCACCAACTGGCCCCAGATCCTCCGCGCCCGGAAGGCCAGTCGTTTCGATGCGGGCAGGTCGGCGAGGCTTGGTTTGTTGGCCGCGTCGATCAAAGAGTGCGTTTCGGTTGCTTGGGTGACGCCATAGGCCACGCATTGATCCAACTGGATCGAAAGCGCGGGATCGGACTGGTAGCTGACCAGACCGGGACAGGACGAAATCAACGCATCCGACGGGGCGCCAACGCGCCGGGCCTGCCGCAGCAACTTGCGCGCGCCGGATGGCCAAACGACCATCGCGGCCGATCCGGTCCGGTCCTGATAAAGGCGTCGGATCGGGGCCGCGGGGTGTGGCGTGCGCGCAATCAGTTTTCGGCGGCTGCGGGTTTCGAGGCTGACATGGTCAATCCCGGTGAGGGGCGCCAGCGCATCGAGGCGCGCCACCAAATCCGCCGCCAGCAGCGCATCGTCTTCCAGGATCAGGCAAGGCGCATCCAACTCGACGACGCGGGTCCATGCCGCCATATGCGACGCGCAGAGCGCCATTTCGGTGACCCGGAGGGGCCGCTGCCACCGATGCCAGACCGCATCATCGGCCGGCGGCGCCAGTGTTTCCGGGATGACGGCTGCAATCCGCTCCCAATCCAACCCCAAGACGGTCATCTGCCGTTCCATGAACGCCAGACGATCGGTGGCGCGGTCCATGTTGATGATCAGGCACCGCATCCCGTCAGTACGTCCCGTCGAAGATTTCAAGATACCGGTCGATCACGCGATCCTTCGTAAACCGCGCCTCCAATGTGGCCATTCCATTGGCGACCAGCCGGTCCCGCAAACCGGGTTCATCGCGCACGCGGGCAATCGCCTCGGCCATCTGGTCGGGGGCCTGCAGGGGCACCAACAGGGCGTCCTGTCCGTCGTTGACAAACCAGCTTGGCCCTTCGGAGGCGGTGCTGACAACCGGCACCCCTGCCCGCCATGCTTCCAGGATTACGTTGCCCAACGGTTCATGCAGCGACGGCATGACAAAGCAATCCGCCGCGGCCACGATGTGCATGGGTTCGTCCACCCACCCGAAAAATCGGGTGCGCTCCGACAAGCCAAGCTCGGCCACGCGCGCCCGCAGGGCGTCCTCCTCATCGCCGGTTCCGACCAGCCACAGCCAGGCATTGGGCACCTGTGCGGCCGCGTTCACCAGATCGATGAACCCTTTGCGTCGGATGAACCGACCCGACCCCACGATCACGAAGGCATCGTCCGGCGTGTCATACGCCGCACGCGCAACCGGTTGGATCTCAACCTCACGTACGAAGTTGGATACGACATGGACAGGTCGATCAAACCCGAGCGCTTTGCAACTTTCGGCGATACCGGGGGTGTTGGCCACGATCAAATCGTTGTTGCGAAAATGTTTGAGGTGTCTGGGATAGTCACCAAGGCGGGTCAGCTTTACCGCATCGAACGACGCCGGGATCAGGCGTGACGACCGGGACATCCAGGCCATGATCACATCCGGCTTCCAGTCGGCCATCATGCGACGCATTTTCCACCGGAAGATCGGTGTACTGACCGACAAACGCCGATAGTGGCTGGTGTAGATTGGGCCCAAATCGGCGATCTCGTCGCGCCAGATGCGCCCCGGCCGGGTGATGAAACGCTGCTGAGCCCCGCGTTCGCCAAAGGCGCGCACAAGGTTCACGAAGAAGCGTTCCGCGCCGCCTTCCTTGCCAAAGTGCATATGGAGGATTTTGCGCGCCGTCATGAGCGCGCCGGGCCGTTCTGTGCCCAGTGGCGTTTCAGCGCCGACCGGTATCGCATCTGATACCGCAGGTTATGGAGCGTCTGACCAACCACGCTGCGCCCCGAGCGCGTCGCGCGACGGACAGAGCCGATGGTGCCAGTCGCAGCTTCCTGTTCGCCCACGGTCACTGGTGTCGGCAGCGCAACGGCCACCCGCAGACCCGTTTCCCACACGAACTTCTGATCCTCGTCGACAGGGCGGAAAAACGGGATGGCGCGCTCGGCCAGATGCGCGGCAGCCGCCTTCGTCACCCCATAGGCAATCAGGCAGGTCGGCACACGATAGGGAATGACGACCCGCACCCCATCGACCTGGGTTTCCTGAACGGCCTGCGGCGCGGGATCGAAGGAAAACAGCTTTACCATATCCCATGCGTCCTGCGGCGCGCTCATGGCCTCCAACACAGGCCCCAGGGTCGCGTCGGCAGCAAAGTCATCTTCAAAAATGAAGCCACCGGGCGCGTCAGAGTTGGCGATGGTCTGCCACGCCTTTACATGCGACAGGTAACATCCGATCTCGGGCCGGACCAAGGCGTGCTTGCCGTCCCGCGCGTTGCGATCTGCGTCATAGACCTTGGCGACCTCGGCGTCGTCCATCTTCCAGCCATTCACGCCATCGACGCGCTGCCACGCGACGCCGGCCGCCTCAAACTGCGCCGCGCTGCGGTCAAGCCGCCCGGTATTGTCGGCGAGATTGATCAAATGGATCGGCCACATGGCGTCCGGGCTCCGAGAAGGATCTGCGCCAGCGATCTAAGCGCCCGGCACGCCGTTGGCAAGCACGGCCCCCTTGCACCATACGCCGCCCCATGCAAGACGCGCAGCGACATGAGCCAAGCCATCCCGATATATGTCATTAATCTGGATCGACGTCCCGACCGCCTGGATCGGATCGGCGAACACTTGGCTGCGCGTGGGGTCAGCTTCATCCGGCAAAGCGCCTGCGATGCGCAATCCGTGCTGGAACCTGAGATCGCGAAGATGGTCGCCCCGTCGGGTCCGTTGGGGCAGCTTGGGTTGGGGGATCGGGCCTGTACCATCAGCCACACAATGGCATGGGACAGTTTCCTGCGGACAGACGCCAGCCACGCCCTGTTTCTGGAAGACGATATTTTCATGGCCGAGGACGTGGCGGATATCTTGGCGGACACCGCTTGGATCCCGGCAGAGACCCATGCTGTGAAGCTGGAAAAGTTCAACAGTGGCGCCTCCCGGCTCTTGCTGGCCGATGCCGTCACGCAAACGCCGTCTGGCCGGGCCGTCCACCCGATGCGATCACGTCATGTCGGCGGGGGTGCGTATATCCTGTCGCGCAAGGGCGCCGAACTGGCTTTGGCGCATCGCGGCCGCTACCGGGTGCCTGTCGACCATTTCCTGTTTAACGACACCGTCTCACCGATCCGGCGCGACCTCAACGCGGCGATTGTCGTGCCAGCCATGGCGACGCAACGGGCCTATGCCTACGAAAGCGACATAGCGCCACTGGGCAAGGCGATCCGTCCGAAGGGGTGGCGCAAGAAGCTGCGAACCCTGCGCCGTGGGTTGACAGAGGCGAACCAGTTGCCGCGCCAGTTGTGGCAGTTCCTGACCGGTCGGGCCAAGTTGATTGACGTGGCCTACCAGGAAACACCGCCGTCTTGATCTCGTGAGTCCCCCAGACACGGCACAGGCGGCCAAATGGCCGCCTGCACCATAGGGTTTAGTGGGTCTTGCCTACTCGGCGGCAACCGGCGCCTTCGCCAAATCCCGCAGCACGTAATGCAGCACGCCACCGTGCTCGATATATTCGATCTCAACCGCTGTATCGATCCGGCACTTCAAGGTGATCTCCGTCGACGTGCCGTCCCCGTAGGTGATTGTGGCTGTCACCTCCTGCAGCGGCTGAACGCTGTCCAGGCCGTGGATGTCGACCGTTTCATCCCCCTTCAGCCCCAGGGTCTTTCGCGTGTCGCCGCCGGTGAACTCGAACGGGATGACGCCCATGCCGACCAGGTTCGAGCGGTGAATACGCTCAAAGCTTTCTGCGATCACAGCTTTGACACCCAGAAGGTTGGTCCCCTTCGCAGCCCAGTCGCGGCTTGATCCGGCCCCGTACTGTTCGCCCCCGAAGACGACAAGTGGCGTGCCCTGATCCTGATAGGCCATCGCGGCTTCAAAGATCGACGTCTGCTGACCGTCCGGCCCAAGCGTGTAGCCGCCTTCAACCCCATCCAGCATCTCGTTCTTGATGCGGATGTTCGCAAAGGTGCCGCGCATCATGATCTCGTGATTGCCGCGGCGCGACCCGTAGGAATTGAACTCGCGCACGGGCACCTGGCGTTCCACCAGATAGCGCCCGGCCGGGGTTGTGTCCTTGAACGAGCCCGCGGGGCTGATGTGGTCGGTGGTGACCATGTCGCCGAGGATCGCCAGGACCTTTGCGCCTGAGATGTTCTCGATCGTGCCCGGCTCGGGGCCCATGCCCTGGAAATACGGCGGGTTCTGAACGTAGGTCGATGTCGCGGGCCAGTCGTAGGTTTCCTGTTGTGGCACCTCGACCCCACGCCATTTCTCGTCCCCTTTGAAGACGTCGGCGTATTTCTCGATGAAGGCTTCGCGCGTGACGGTGGCCTCGACCAGTTCGGCAATCTCGGCCTGCGACGGCCAGATATCCTTGAGGAAGACGTCGTTGCCGTCCTGGTCCTGGCCCAAGGGTTCCGAGGTCAGATCGATATTCATGTCGCCAGCCAAGGCATAGGCCACGACAAGCGGCGGACTGGCCAGATAGTTTGCCCGCACATCCGGCGAGATCCGCCCTTCGAAGTTCCTGTTGCCGGACAGGACCGAGGTCGCCACCAGATCCCCTTCGGCGATGGCATCCGACAGTTCCTTTTGGATCGGACCGGAATTGCCGATGCAGGTCGTGCACCCGTAGCCGACAAGGTTGAACCCGATGGCGTCCAGATCTTCCTGCAGACCAGCAGCCTCCAGGTAGGCCGACACGACCTGGCTTCCCGGGGCGAGCGAGGTTTTGACCCAAGGCTTGCGGTTCAGACCCAAGGCGCGGGCTTTGCGCGCGACCAACCCCGCACCGATCATGACATAGGGGTTTGATGTATTGGTGCAGGAGGTGATGGACGCAATGACAACCTTGCCCGATTTCAGGGTGTAGTCCTCGCCGGCGACAGCGACTTCCTTGTCCATCGGGCGATTGAAGGTGTCCGCCATCTCCTTGGCAAATGCGTCTTTCGCCTCGGTCAGCGCCACGTAATCCTGTGGGCGTTTCGGCCCCGAGATCGCAGGCACGATCGTCCCCATGTCCAAGCTCAGCGTGTCGGTGTAGACCGGTGCGTAATCCGCGCCGCGCCAGAAGCCATTTTCCTTAGCATAGGCCTCGACCAGGGCCAGCGTGTCTTCATCGCGCCCGGTGTTCCGCAGATACCGTAGCGTTTCGCCATCAATCGGGAAGAACCCGCAGGTTGCCCCGTATTCCGGTGCCATATTGGCGATCGTGGCCCGATCGGCCAAAGGCAGGCGATCCAGACCCTCGCCGTAAAACTCGACGAACTTTCCAACCACGCCTTTGGCGCGCAGCATCTCGACAACCTTGAGAACCAGATCGGTCCCCGTCGTGCCTTCGACCATCTCGCCGGTCAGTTCGAAGCCCACAACTTCCGGGATCAGCATCGAAATCGGCTGGCCCAACATCGCCGCCTCGGCCTCGATCCCACCGACGCCCCATCCAAGCACGGCAACCCCGTTGACCATCGTCGTGTGGCTGTCGGTGCCGACCAAGGTGTCTGGGTAGGCCACCAGTTCGCCGGATTGGTCGGTGTCCGACCAGATGGCCTTTGCCAGGTATTCCAGGTTCACCTGGTGGCAGATGCCCGTGCCCGGCGGGACCACCCGGAAATTGTTGAACGCGGACTGCCCCCACTTCAGGAAAGTGTAGCGTTCCATGTTGCGTTCATATTCGCGGTCCACGTTCATCTGGAAGGCACGCGGGTTGCCGAATGCGTCAATCATGACCGAGTGGTCGATCACCAGATCCACCGGATTCAGCGGATTGATCTTCTGCGGATCACCGCCGAGCGCCTTGATCCCGTCGCGCATCGCAGCAAGGTCAACCACGGCGGGAACGCCGGTGAAATCCTGCATCAAAACGCGCGCGGGACGGTATGCAATCTCGCGCGGGTTTTTGCCGCCTTGGGCCGCCCATTCGCTGAAGGCTTTGATGTCGTCGACGTCGACGGTCTTGCCGTCCTCGAAGCGCAGCATGTTTTCAAGCACGACCTTCAAAGCGGCCGGCAGTTTCGAGAAATCTCCCAGTCCGGCCTCTTCGGCGGCGGCGATGGAATAATAGGCGTAGGATTTATCCCCAACAGTCAGGGTCTTGCGGGTTTTGGCGGTATCGTGGCCGACGGTAATGGGCATGAATGCCTCCCTTCATACGGTCGTTCGAGCTGCGTCACTGATGCTTTGGTGCCAAGGCGCGGCGGGACCGCGCAAGGGGCCATAACGTCTCTGCCTGCAATATGTATACAATGGCATACATTTCAAGCTTTGATTTCATCTGGCTGCTCAGGCGCGGGCGATACATCGCGCGAGGCGTCTTTTCGACGTGTCTCCTCTCCGACACGGATCCATCGCCCGGAATTGCAGTCGGCGTCCCTTCCCCTCGCGAAAACAATGCTCTACCGCTTGCATATGAGTTTGCGCGTTGAAAACCTGGCTTGCGCTCGCGGGGGCGTTCAGATTCTGGATGGCGTTTCCTTTTCCGTGGCACCCGGTCAGGCGGTGATCCTGCGGGGGCCCAATGGCGCGGGGAAAACAACGCTCCTGCGGACATTGGCCGGATTGACGCCGCCGCTGTCTGGCGAAATCCAAGCACCCGAGGATGCCCTCGTCTATGCAGGCCATGCCGACGGCTTGAAGGCGCAGATGACGGTCCGCGAGAACCTGTCGTTCTGGGCCGGAATCTTCGGCACACGCGACATTGCCCCGGCCATTGATGGGTTTGATCTGGCCGCGCTGGCCGACCGGCGCGCGGGTGAATTGTCGGCCGGCCAAAAGCGGCGTCTGTCCCTGGCGCGGCTCCTGGTGACCGGGCGGCCCATCTGGTGCCTCGACGAACCGACCGTATCGCTAGATGCAGAAAACGTCGGACGATTTGCGCAAGCGGTGGAGCGCCACGTTGCAGACGGCGGCATGGCCCTGATCGCAACCCATATCGATTTGGGCCTGCCCGAAACCCATGTTCTGGATATTTCCCGGTTTGTCGCCAAGACGCTGCGCGCCGATGATCCATTTACCGACCCCTTCCTGGAGGGATCGTTGTGATCGGGCTGTTGCGGCGGGATCTGGCCTTGGCCATTCGGGCCGGCGGTGGATTTGGCCTGAGCCTCGCGTTCTTTCTGATCTTCACGACATTGGTGCCCTTCGGTGTAGGGCCACAGACCGGCGTTCTGGCCTCGATCGCGCCCGGTGTGTTGTGGCTTGGGGCCCTCTTGGCGTGTCTTTTGTCGCTGGACCGGATCTTTCAGCTGGATTGGGAAGACGGGACGCTCTACCTGATCGCGACCAGCCCGGTGCCCTTGGAGGGCCTGGCCCTCATGAAGGCCACTGCACACTGGATCACCACGGGCTTGCCCTTGGTCGCCGCCGCACCGGTCTTGGGCGTTTTGTTGAACTTGCCGGGCGCGGCCTATCCCTGGCTGATCGCCTCGCTCGCGCTTGGCACCCCGGCCCTGAGCGCCATTGGCACGTTTGGTGCAGCCCTGACCGTCGGGATCAAGCGCGGGGGCCTGCTGCTGTCGCTGCTCGTTCTGCCGCTGTATGTCCCGACCTTGATTTTTGGTGCACTGACGGTCACGCGCGCCGTTGCCGGACAGGACGCGTGGGTGCCACTTCTTCTGACGGCGGGCATCACCCTGGGCAGCTTCGCCCTCCTTCCCTTTGCCGGCGCTGCGGCGCTCCGCGTCAATCTGCGCTAGGCCCGCGCCCGGTTGCCCCATTGTGAGCGCTGACATGCCCCCCTAAGTTCCGCGCCATGGCATCGCTTTGGGAATACGCGAACCCTCGGAAGTTCATGGCCACATCGGCCGCTCTCCTGCCGTGGACGGTGGGCATTGCGGCCCTGTGTCTGGCCGTTGGGCTGGTCTGGGGATTCTTCTTCACGCCCGACGATTTCCGCCAAGGCTCGACCGTCAAGATTATCTATGTCCATGTGCCCTCGGCCATCATGGCCGTGAACGCCTGGTTCATGATGTTGGTCACATCCCTGATCTGGCTGATCCGGCGCCACCACGTGTCGGCCCTGGCTGCCAAGGCCGCGGCGCCCGTGGGTATGGTGTTCACCATGATCGCCCTGTTCACGGGCGCGGTTTGGGGCCAGCCCATGTGGGGCACCTGGTGGGAATGGGATCCGCGCCTGACCGCGTTCCTGATCCTGTTCCTCTTCTACCTCGGATACATCGCGCTTTGGGAAGCGATTGATAACCCGGACAGCGCGGCCGATCTGACGTCGGTCCTGTGCCTCGTCGGGTCGGTCTTTGCCGTGATCTCGCGCTACGCCTTGGTCTTCTGGAACCAGGGCTTGCACCAAGGTGCGACGCTGTCGCTGGATGCTGAACAGAATATCGCGGATGTCTTCTGGTACCCGCTGATCATCACGATGGCGGGGTTTGGTTTCCTGTTCATCGCATTGGTGCTTTACCGCACGCAGACCGAGATTCGGGTGCGACGGCTCAAGGCCCTGATCGCACAGGAGCGGATGGCATGATGCCGGATCTGGGTCGTTACGCGGCAGAGGTTCTGTCAGCCTATGTCGGCGCCTTGTCGCTCTTGGTTGTGATTGTGCTGGCCTCGGTCTGGAAGGCACGCCGCGTTCGGGCCCGGCTGGATGAGGTGGAAGCGCGCCGTCGGGACGCATCATGAAAATCAACTGGCTTATGGTTCTTCCACTGGTGCTGACGGTGCTGTTTTTCGGCGTCGCCGGGTTCCAGTTGATGAACAACCAGAACGCGCTGAACCAAGGCGTCGATACCCAGGCCATCACCTCGGCCCAGGAGGGCCGCAGTGCCCCGGATCTGGATTTGCAGCCCTTGGGGAACACCCCGCTTCTGACCCGCGACGACCTTGTGGGCAACGGCCTCGTGATGGTGAATTTCTGGGCCTCGTGGTGTCCGCCCTGCCGGGCCGAGCATCCTGTGCTGACCGAACTGGCCGAAGCCGGCACCCCGCTATACGGCATCAATTACCGCGACCGGATCGACCAGGCGATCGGCTTCCTTGACGAACTTGGCAACCCCTACGATCGGATCGGGCGCGATGATGTTGCCCGGAACGGCATCGATTGGGGCACGGTCGCAATGCCGGAGACCTTTTTCATCGACAACGAAGGCACCGTGGTTCTGCATTTCCGCGGTCCGGTCACCCGGCGGGCCCTGGCCGAGCGGATCGCGCCGGCGCTTGCCGCTCTGGGGCACGAGCTTCCCACCCCTGCAGCGACGGCGGCAGTCGCCAACTGATTGGCGCAACCAAGCCGCCACCCCAAGGGTCAATGGCCGGATTCTTCGGACGGCAAAACGCCCGTTGACGGCACACGGCGCCGCGTATCCATCATGTGAGTGCGATCGTCCTGAAGCGGAACGCAGTAGTTGCGCGTGCCATCGGTGGCGACGCATGTGTCGAACCAGCCGCCAGCCACGACATCGTACCACTGGATCGTGTTGCCGCGCGTTCGTTCGGCACGGTTCGCGGGGCGCCAGAACCGGTTGTCCGGACCATTATCGACAAAGACCTCGGTATACCCTTCGTGGTGCGTTCGCGTGTCTCCACGATTTGGAGTTCTGTCTTCGCCCGGCTCGTCACAGCCAGCCAAAGCCAGGACCAACACAAGACCTGCGAGGACAGCCTTCACCGTTTCCTTCGACTTCCACGTCATATGCACCTCCCCTTTTCGAGCGACCCACCATCGGGCGCTGACGTTTCACTGAATTATCAATGATTGTGTCTGTGGGTATTTGACGTAGATCAATAAATTGGCCCGGCGCTCGGGTCGTATCCTCCGGCAAGGACAGGTCAAACGGACGTCACGCCTCTGCGGCGGCCGCTCGTCAGTAAATGTACCGAATTTGGTCGCCCCAGTACCGTTCGATCCGCCGGAGGGAATGGTTCACGCGGTCGATCCCGTCCACACCAAGCACCCCGTGTTTCTCCAAACCTTCGGCATGTCTCTCGAACAGGACCGCGACTGCGTCGCGCACCGTGCGCCCCTGCTCGGTCAGGCGCACACGGACCGACCGCCGGTCAATCTCGCACCGTTGGTGATGCATATAACCCATCTCAACCAGTTTCTTGAGATTGTAGGAGACATTGGAGCCTTGGTAGTATCCGCGGCTTTTCAGTTCTCCGGCGGTCACTTCATGGTCGCCAATGTTGAACAGCAAAAGCGCCTGCACCGCGTTCATGTCAATCAGGCCAAGCCGCTCAAATTCGTCCTTGATCACGTCAAGCAGCAGACGATGCAAGCGCTCCACCATCGACAAGGTGTCCAGATACCCACCCAAAAAACCGGATCGAACGGGCGGCGCGAGGGGCGCGTGCATACTCATCATGGTCTCCGCAACATCTGCTGTTGCGGGCACTTTCTCCCAGATTCGGAAAAAATGGGTTAAAGGCAGATCGCCCTGCGCATCAGCGCGGGATCGGGTCGAAATCCGCCGCCAACTGGCTCAGGAACGGGGCCAAAGCTGCAGGCGCGGGTTGCTGACCGGACACCCATTGGTACAGGTCCTGATCCGCTTCGGCCAATACGGCTTCGAACTGGTCCAGCGTCGCATCATCGGCCGCGGCCAGATGCGCATCGGCCCATCCACCAAGGATCAGATCCATTTCCTTGATCCCACGATGCCAGGCCCGCATCCGCAGACGTTTGATCCGAATATCCCGCGCCTCTTCCATGGGTTCTACTCCGCGCTCGACAGAACAAGACGCAGGCGCTTTTCAAGCCGCGCCATCCGCTCTGCGATCCCGGATTGCTCGACTTTCAGGGTCCGCAACTCTGACAGGAGCGCCGCGAGGTCGTCGGACATGTTCGGCTCGGTGTCCGGACCGTCCAGCCCATCCCCATCCCCCGACAACAGCCACATGATCGAAACGCCAAGCAGGCCTGCCAACATCTGGAGTTTGTTGGCGCGCGGCTCGGATTGATCGTTTTCCCACGCACGGATCGTCTTGACCTTTACGCCAAGGCGTTTGGCAAGTTCGGTTTGGCTGAGGCCCGAAGCTTCGCGTGCACCGGTCATCCGGTCACCGAAGGTCGTCGTGTCGGAAGCGAACCAGGTCGGGCCTTCTTCGTATTCTTCAGCGGTCATCATCGTCCTCAATCCTCAGATCGGCTTGATTGCTGCGCGGGCGCACCCTAAGCATGGGCCGTCCTGCAATACAACCGGGCCCCAAGACGCAGGGGCCTGCCCAATCCGGAGCGACCCGATGCCGTTTCTTTCCGACACTTTGGCCCGCGTGAAGCCTTCGCCCACGATCGCCGTTTCGAACCTGGCTGCGGAGTTGAAGGCCGCGGGCAAGGATGTGATCGGTCTCGGCGCGGGTGAACCCGACTTCGACACACCTGACAACATCAAGGATGCGGCCAAAGCTGCGATCGACGCCGGCAAGACCAAATACACCGCGCCCGACGGCATTCCCGAGCTGAAGCAGGCGATTTGCGCCAAATTCAAGCGCGACAATGGACTGGACTACACGCCGGCCCAGGTTTCGGTCGGAACCGGCGGCAAGCAGATCCTGTACAATGCGCTGATGGCGACGCTGAACCCCGGTGACGAGGTGGTCATTCCGGCGCCTTACTGGGTCAGCTATCCCGATATGGTTCTTCTGGCCGGCGGCGAGCCGGTGATTGCCGAAGCGCAAGCTCAAACCGCCTATAAACTGACGCCCGAACAGCTTGAGGCTGCGATCACGCCCAAGACCAAGTGGTTCATCTTCAACTCGCCCTCGAACCCCACCGGTGCGGGTTATACCGCCGAGGAACTCAAGGGGCTGACGGACGTTCTGATGCGGCACCCGCATGTCTGGGTGATGACCGACGATATGTATGAACACCTCGTCTACGGCGATTTCGAATTTGCCACGCCCGCACAAGTGGAACCGGGGCTTTATGACCGGACCCTGACCTGCAACGGCGTGTCCAAGGCCTACGCCATGACAGGCTGGCGGATCGGTTATGCCGCCGGGCCCGAAGACTTGATTAAGGCAATGCGCAAGATCCAGTCGCAGTCGACGTCGAACCCCTCGTCGATCAGCCAGTGGGCCGCCGTGGAAGCCTTGAACGGTACTCAGGATTACATCCCCGAGAACAACAAGATCTTCAAACGCCGCCGCGACATGGTTGTCGAGATGCTGAATGCCGCGGACGGCATCGACTGCCCGGTGCCGGAAGGCGCGTTCTACGTCTACCCGTCGATCAATGGCTGCATGGGCAAAACCACGCCCGGCGGTGTGAAAATCGACAGCGACGAGACGTTCGCAAAAGCCCTGCTTGAGGAAAAAGGTGTCGCGGTCGTCTTTGGTGGGGCCTTCGGCCTGAGCCCGGCGTTCCGGGTCAGCTATGCGACGTCGGACGAAAATCTCAAGGAAGCCTGCACACGGATTCAGGATTTCTGTGCCGCGCTGAGTTAACGATGAATTGACGTTCGCGTGTCGCCGGCACGCGGACGTCCGCCCCACCTGGGCGGTGGATCGGGCCGCCCGGCCGTGTTGCTGGACTATGTTGTAAGAGTGAGGCTGACCATGACCCTGCCTTCCGCCTCGTTCTGGGACAAAACGGCCCGGAGATACGCCAAACAGCCCGTCGCGAATCCCGACGCGTACGAGGACACGCTCGCCCGCACGCGGGCGTATCTGCACCCCACCGATCACGTGCTGGAAATCGGCTGCGGCACAGCGTCTACAGCGATAAACCTTGCGCCGCATGTGGCCACCATCACTGCCAGCGATTTTTCCGCCGAGATGACGCAGATCGGACAAGAAAAGGTTGCAGCCGCCGGACTGTCCAATGTGACGTGTGTTCAGGGCGTTCCAGGGGACGCGTCCTTGGGGACCGGACCCTACGACGCGGTCATTGCCATGAACCTCCTGCACCTTCTGCCGGATCGTGCCGGTGATATTCAGCGGGTTGCCGACATCCTCAAGCCCGGCGGACACTTCATCTCCAAAACCGGGTGTCTGGGCGACGGCGCATGGTATCTTTGGCCGGTGATCAAGGGGATGCAGCTGTTCGGCAAGGCGCCATTTGTTGCTTTTGTCCTCAAATCCACCCTGCGATCCGAGATGGAAGCGGCGGGCTTCGACATCCTTGACACACATGATTACCCGGGCATGCCAGGCACCCATTTCCTCGTGGCCCAAAAACGCTGAACGGCCTTTGACAGCGCCCCCGGCGCCCCATAGGCTTTGCCTCAAAACACGTGCGGAGACATCGGGCGCTCATGACCGAACTGCCAGAATACTATTTCCGGATCCGCGAAAATGGCGCCGCCGTCTTTCGGGTGTCGACGGACAACCGTCAGCGCCGGATCGAAATGGATGAAATTGCCGTCGTGAACGTGCGAAATGGCAATGTGAAACCCCATGGCGACTACACGCTGACGGCGGAAGACAAGACCGTGATCGGGGATTGGCTGGCGGATCGCCGCGCGGTGTTGGCCGATCGCGATATCGACGACATCCATCGCGCTGTCGACTATCTGAACCTGACAACACATTGGGCCCAGAGCCGGGCCTCGGACGAGGATCTGGAGGAGGTCACCGACCGTCTCTTGCTGGCCATGCATGATTTGCGCAGCGTCCTGGTGCGCAAGAAGGCCGACCGACTGATCGCTGCTTCAGAGGCCGCGGCGGAGGCCAAGTCCGACGCCGGCTGACCCTGATCGGGTCAGAACCGCTGAAACACGCTGTCGATGATGGCGTCTTTTCGGGGTCCCGTGACATGCCAGACCTGCCGCCACGTCGGCCAATCCCCAAAGTCGTAGCGCACATCGTAAGTATCAGGCGGGCAAAGGTGCCGATCTTCTCGCGCGCCGTGGCGCAATTCGTGAAACGGGCGGCCATCCTCGAAGAACACGGCGATCCCCTCGGATGTTGCGCGCCACAGGTAAACCCGGCTCGCCTGCATCTCGGGCGCGTCGCCGTAGCGGAGGACACCCTGCTCTTCCTGCCGTAGCCCCGCACCATCCGGGCGCCAAGTGACTTCGCCGTCAAGGTGCCCGACGATCGCTGCACGTCGATCATCAATCCGGCGCTCCAAGCGCCAACGACCTTCAAGATCAGCCAGTTGGATCATTGGGCGAATTGCCCAACGCTGTGGTTTCCCCAGGCATCGCTGAAGCGAACCTGCACCCCCCCATCATGGGACAGGTCGTAGCAATCCCAGTCATCGCCCGGCGGCCATTGGCTACAGTATTGGCCGTTCATCACCCGCCAATGGCCCCATGACGGTTCGCCAAATGTGTAGAGTGTCCGGCCAGACGGACGGAAGGATTGCGTTGCGCCGTCTTCATAGACCAGGTCCTGCGCAGTCAGCAGCGCGACAATGGCGTCCGTTTCCGTCACCGCGTCCCACGTCTGTGCACCGGCGGGCATGGCTAAAGCCAGGGTCACACTTGCCGCGATATGTCTCAGATTGCCCGCCATTGCTTGCCGCTCTCCCTGCCTCTGCCTATGAGAGCGCCAGACGTGCCACAAACGCAAGGCCCCTGCCCTATGATCCCTCGCTATTCCCGCCCCGACATGGTTGCCCTTTGGGAACCCGCCACGAAATTTCGCATCTGGTACGAGATCGAGGCGCATGCCTGTGACGCCCAAGCGGCATTGGGTGTGATCCCCAAGGAAAATGCCGAAGCCGTCTGGAAGGCCAAGGACGTCGAATTCGACGTGGCGCGGATTGACGAAATTGAAGCCGTCACGAAACACGATGTGATCGCGTTCTTGACCCATCTGGCCGAAATCATCGGCAATGAAGAAGCGCGTTTCGTGCACCAGGGGATGACCAGTTCGGATGTTCTGGACACGACGTTCAACATTCAACTCGTGCGGGCAGCCGACATCCTCTTGGCCGACATGGACGCGCTTCTGGCCGCTCTGAAAACCCGCGCCCTTGAACACAAAATGACGGTCCGGATCGGGCGGAGCCATGGGATCCACGCCGAGCCTGTCACGATGGGCCTGACCTTTGCACGCTTCTACGCCGAGATGGATCGCAATCGGAATCGCCTGGAAAAGGCGCGCTACGAGATCGCGACCGGCGCGATTTCGGGTGCCGTCGGGACGTTTGCCAATATTGATCCAGCCGTGGAAGAACATGTCTGCGCCCAACTGGGCCTGCGCGCCGAACCGGTCAGCACACAAGTCATCCCGCGCGACCGCCACGCAATGTTCTTCGCAACCCTTGGGGTCATCGCCAGTTCAATCGAAAACATTGCCGTGGAAATCCGGCACATGCAGCGCACCGAGGTCCTGGAAGCCGAGGAGTTTTTCTCCAAAGGCCAGAAGGGCTCCAGCGCGATGCCGCACAAACGGAACCCGGTCTTGACTGAAAACCTGACGGGCCTCGCGCGCATGGTGCGCTCTGCCGTGGTACCCGCCATGGAAAACGTGGCCCTTTGGCACGAGCGGGACATCAGTCATTCCTCCGTCGAACGCATGATCGGGCCAGATGCGACGATCACCTTGGATTTTGCACTCGCCCGCTTGACCGGCGTCATCGAGAAACTGGTGATCTATCCCGACAACATGATCGCGAACATGAACAAGTTCCGGGGCCTCGTGCATTCGCAGCGCGTTCTGCTTGCCCTGACCCAAGCGGGCGTCAGCCGCGAGGATGCCTATCGCCTTGTTCAACGCAATGCGATGAAGGTTTGGGAAGAGGGAAGGGACTTCAAGACCGAGCTTCTGGCGGATGCCGAAGTGACGGCAGCCCTGTCGGAAGCCGAAATCGCCGAGAAGTTCGACCTTGGCTATCACACCAAGCATGTCGATACGATCTTTGCCCGGGTATTTGGCGAGAGTTGAGGGGCACGACTCACCACCAGAGCGGGAGTCGAAAAAAACCCTATTCTTATCCGATGGTTAGAGCAGCCCGTCGCAGTCTTGAGTTTTCACGGCAAGCTGCTACTCTTTCAGGTGCAATTAACCGACCGGACCTCGAGGAGGAGACGATCACCATGACGTTCAAGCACTTTGCAGCCGCCTTCGTTCTGATGATGGTACCCACCCTCGCAACAGCAGAATGTGGTTGGAGCATGGGCCATGAAGCCACGATGACGTGCGCCGATGGCACCACCTGGGACGCACAGAGCGGCACCTGCGTGCCGACCGCGACGAGCTAAACGCCGCCGCCAGACCAAACGACGGAATGCGCGCGCTTCGGTTAGATCCCGGGCGCGCGTTTTTCGTTTTCGGTTTCGTGATTTGACCGATCGGCACGCCGGACCACCTCGTATCCGGACAGGACTTAATCCGAACTGGAGACACCCCATGCCCGCCCCTTTGCGCGTCGCCCCCCTCCTCGCTTTGATCGCTGCCCCGGCATTCGCCATTGGTGGCTTGGACGACGAGGCCCCCACATCCACCGAAACAACGGAAACCTGCGAAGCCGGCACCGTCTGGGACGAAGACAGCAGCACCTGCGTCGCCATTCAGGACAGCAACCTTCAGTTGGATCAGGACCGGTTGATCACCACCGCCCGGGAACTGGCCTATGCCGACCGTCACGACGATGCGATTGCCGTGCTGGCGCTGTCCGCTCAGCCGAACGACACGATGGTGTTGACCTATCTTGGGTTTTCGCATCGCCGCGCGGGCCGGATGGACCTGGGCCTGTCGTATTATGACCAAGCGCTCGGGGCCGACCCGGACAACATCCTCGCGCGGGCCTATCTGGGCATGGCGTATATTCAACTGGACCAACCGGAACTTGCTGAAGAGCAACTGGCCGAGATCCGCGCCCGTGGCGGCGAAGACAGCTGGCCAGACCGCGCTTTGAGCAGTGCAATCAGCGCAGGAAGCACGCGCGGATACGACTATTGAGCCAAAACGTCCGCGCATAAGCCGACCAATTTGATCCAAAGCCGAAGCGTTTCGCAGCACGCCCCAACCAAACGTTAACCTCCGATCCCTACCACCCTTTCCACGTGTGGTGCGATCGGAGGCGCGTGAATTGGCGACCGTGGCGGTATCGGATGGTCTGGAGTCCGGGCCGGCGGGCAATCGGGTCCTGTCCCCCCGCCAAAAGGCCGCTGTGATCGTGCGCCTTCTGCTCAGTCAGGATGTGTCGCCAGGCCTTGATCGCCTGTCACCGGATCAACAAGGGGATCTCGCGCGGGCGCTGGCCTCGCTTGGTCCGGTTGACCGGGGCACCTTGCGCACCGTGATCCGGGATTTCACGCGCGCCCTGGACGACCTTGCCCTGACCACGCCGCCTGATCTGGCTGCGGCTGTGACCCTGCTTGAACCTCACATCTCGCCGCTGGCCCGTGACACTCTGAGGTCCAAGGCCGATGCGGGCGATGGCACCGACCCTTGGGCGCAGATCGGGCGCCTCCCGACAGACCGTTTGCACCCCCTTTTGCTGAGCGAAGGCGTGGAGGTTTGCGCCGTCCTGGTGTCGAAACTCGGGGTCAGCAAGGCGGCGGAGCTTCTGTCGGGCCTTCCGGGCGACCGGGCCAATATCATCGCACACGCCGTGCACCTGACCGCCACCGTCGCGCCCGAAACAGTCGACCAGATTGGCGCCCATCTGCTGCGACGGTTGGATGCCGATCCCGTGTCCGCGTTCCTGTCCGGGCCGGTTGATCGCGTCAGTGCGATCCTGAACGCCGTCACATCGCAAGCCCGCGACGCCGTTCTGGATGGCTTGTCCCAACGGGATCAGGCCTTTGCCGACGACGTGCGCCGCGCCATCTTCACCTTCCAGCATATTCCCAAGCGCGTGGATCCCGCCGATGTCCCGCGCATCTTGCGCCAGATCGACCCGGACCAGCTTGCGACGGCTTTGGCAGCGGGGATCAAGGCGCATCCCGTCGTGGTCGAATTCCTGCTCGAGAACATGTCCAAACGCCTGGCCGAGCAACTGCGCGATGAGGCCGAGGCCGGGGACATCCAGCTGATCCCGGCAGACAGCTGACGACGTGATCCGACGCTATGTTCAGTGCCCGGTCGACCCATTCGACAGCCCGACCGCCTTCAGCGCAGGGGTAATGACGCGTTGGGCAAGGGGCATGATCAGCGTGCCGATGATCACGCCGAACCCACCAAACAAGGCCACCTCGGCCAGCCATTCAAAGAAGCCGCCCACCGGCGAAAACGCGTGCGCGATCTCTTCGATCACGTGCTCTAGGCCCGGCCATCCCATTTGCGCCAGTCCATGCACGATGATCTGACCACCAACCCACAGCATCGCGGCGGTGCCGACAATCACAAGAAGCCACATGAAACTGGGCATCCCTTGGACGATGGCACGCCCGACGGCCCGCCCCGCTTCGGTCCGGGCTTCCGCCGCCATGTGCAGCCCGATGTCGTCGGCCTTCACGATCAAGGCAACGGCCCCATACACAAGGGCCGTGATCCCGATCGCGACAACGACCAAAGCGGCAGCTTCGAACATGATCGAGTCGGTGTCGAGCGCGGACAGGGCAATGGTCATGATCTCGGCGGAGAGGATGAAATCCGTCTTGATCGCGCCCCGCACCTTTTGCTCTTCGAGATGCGCTGCATCGTGCACCTTTTCGTCAAGCGGGCGGTGGTAATCCGCAGGCGGGTTCAGCCAATGCCAGACCTTCTCGGCCCCCTCATAACAGAGATACCCGCCGCCAAGCATGAGGAGTGGCGCAATGGCCCACGGCGCAAATGCCGACAAAAGCAATGCAACCGGGAGGAGAATCACCAATTTGTTGAAGATGGACCCGCGCGCGATCTTCCAGACGATCGGCAGTTCCCGCTCGGCCGAGAAGCCATGGACGTATTTCGGTGTAACGGCGGCATCATCAATAACGGCGCCCGCCGCTTTCGCGCCCGCCTTCGATGCCTGTCCGATCACATCGTCAATCTGCGTCGCGGCCACCTTTGCGATGGCTGCAACATCGTCCAACAGTGCCAACAGTCCGCTCATGCCCCGATCCTCTCGCGCGCTTTCGCACCACGTTACCCGGGCACAAATTGATGACAAGTGTGTCGGGCCGGGAATTGTTAGCGCAATCAAGTGGCAATTTCGTATAGTTAACGCTAACACATTGGCATATCACGGTTTTCAGGTTTGCATCCAACGGCATGCCGCCCCTATAGACACCCAAGTTCAAACGAATCTTCGGAGTGTGCGGAATGACCATCAGACTTGGGATCAACGGGTTTGGCCGGATCGGTCGCTGCACCTTGGCGCATATCGCGGAAGCAGGCCGCAACGATGTTGAGGTCGTGAAGATCAACGCGACCGGCCCCATCGAAACCAACGCTCATCTGCTGCGCTACGACAGTGTCCACGGTCGGTTCCCCGGCGATGTGCGCGTGTCCGGGGATACCATGGATCTCGGGCGCGGTCCGATGAAGGTGTTTTCGACTTACGACCCGCAGGACCTCGACTGGGAGGGCTGCGACGTCGTCCTCGAATGCACCGGCAAATTCAACGAGCGCGCGAAAGCGGCCGTCCACCTGGATCGCGGTGCGAAGAAGGTTTTGGTCTCGGCGCCGGCCAAGAACGCCGACAAGACCATCGTCTACGGTGTGAACCATCGCGAGCTTCTGGACCAACACGAAGTGGTTTCGAATGGTTCCTGCACCACGAACTGCCTGGCCCCGCTCGCCAAGGTGCTGAACGATGCCATCGGCATTGAGCGTGGCATCATGACGACGATCCACAGCTACACCGGCGACCAGCCGACCCTGGACCGTCGCCACAAGGACCTGTACCGCGCCCGTGCGGCCGCCATGGCCATGATCCCGACCTCGACCGGGGCCGCCAAAGCGCTGAAGGAGGTTCTGCCGGAACTGGAAGGGCGCCTCGACGGAACGGCCCTGCGTGTTCCGACCCCGAACGTATCCGCGGTCGATCTGACCTTCGAAGCCGGGAAAGACGTGAGCGTCGAGGACGTGAACGCAATCGTCGCCGAGGCCGCCGCCGGTCACATGGGTGCGGTCCTGGCCTATGACAATGAGCCCAAGGTCTCGATCGACTTCAATCACACGACGCATTCGTCGATCTTTGCGCCCGACCAGACCAAGGTTGTTGGCGGACGGACCGTGCGTGTTCTGGCATGGTATGACAACGAATGGGGCTTCTCGGCGCGCATGGCCGATGTGTCGGCCGCCATGGGCCGCTTACTGCATTAATCCGACAGGGTTCTTCCCCAATTCACACCGGTGTGGCAGGGTCCGCCCCGGACCAATGGGCAGGGCGACGCGGATGAACACGGCATCTTCGATCTTTTTGGCGGGATTGATTTTCGCGTTCCTGATCGTCGATGCCATTTTCTTTGACTGGTCTCTGAGCCTGTTCCTGGGACAGCGGTTTGCCGGCCTTTTGTCCTGGGCGGCATTCTGGCGCTGACGCCGGGCGCCTTAGGGGTTCCCTTCGTCTGCCCGTCCGACTACAAGCATCAATGTTACCGCTAACATTGTCAGGGTGGGCAAATCCTGTTGGGGATTGCGCCACACCGTGGCAGGCTTTGGGCACGATCCCATCGGACCGCTTTATTTGGAGGACGACATGGCCGTCAAAGTTGCCATCAACGGGTTTGGACGTATCGGGCGCAATGTGTTGCGTGCCATCATCGAACAAGGACGTACGGATATCGAGGTTGTGGCGATCAACGATCTCGGGCCCGTCGAAACCAACGCACACCTGTTGCGCTTCGACAGTGTGCACGGCCGGTTTCCGGCAGAGGTCACCACGACGGCCGACAGCATCGACGTCGGCCGCGGCCCCATCGCGGTCACCGCGATCCGCAACCCGGCAGAGTTGCCCTGGGGCGACGTCGACATCGTGATGGAATGCACGGGCATCTTCAAAGGCGACAAAGCCTTGGTGCACTTGGAAAATGGCGCCAGCCGCGTTCTGGTCTCGGCCCCATCCTCGGGCGCAGACAAGACTATCGTTTACGGGGTCAACCACGACAGCCTGACCTCGGATGACGTGCATGTCTCGAACGCCTCCTGCACGACCAACTGCCTGGCGCCTGCGGCCCATGTCATCAACCAGGCCGTCGGGATCAAGCGCGGTTTCATGACCACGATCCACAGCTACACCGGCGACCAGCCGACGCTCGATACCATGCACTCCGATCTCTATCGCGCCCGCGCGGCGGCGATGTCGATGATCCCGACCTCAACCGGGGCCGCCAAGGCGGTCGGACTGGTTCTGCCGGAACTGAATGGGAAGCTCGACGGTGTGGCTGTGCGCGTGCCTACACCGAACGTGTCGGTTGTCGACCTGACCTTCGAGACCGAACGCGACACCACGCCCGAAGAAATCAACGCCGCGATCCACGCTGCCGCGTCCGATGGTCCGTTGAAGGGCATTCTGGGGGTGACAGACGACAAACTGGTGTCGATGGATTTCAACCATGACCCGCATTCGTCGATCTTTGCGACCGACCAGACCAAGGTGATGGACGGAAACATGTGCCGCATCCTGACATGGTACGACAACGAGTGGGGCTTCTCCTGCCGGATGTCCGACACCGCGGTCGAGATGGCCAAGCACCTCTGATCGCCAAAACCCAACGGCGCGGGCGCGCAGCAGGTCCATAGGACGCAGGCGCGCCCCGCTGGCAGCCCACCCTTTCCGTGATACACCCGGCCCAGGATCTTTTGGGAGGTGCCCCGATGACTTGGAAAACGCTCGACGACATGGATCCTGCCGGCAAGATCGTCCTGACCCGCGTCGATATCAACGTCCCGGTTCAGGACGGCGTGGTCACCGATGACACACGCATCCAGCGCATTATCCCAACCCTCCGCGATATCCTGAGCAAGGGCGGTCTGCCCGTCATGCTGGCCCATTTCGGACGTCCAAAAGGGAAAGTCGTGCCGGAAATGTCGTTGCGGATCACCCTGCCCGCCCTAGAGGCGGCCCTTGGCGCTGCCGTCACCTTCGTGGAGCGCCCGGACCGCACCGCGCTTGAGGCGCTGCCCGCGGGATCCGTCGTGTTGGTGGAGAACACCCGATTTGCCGCGATGGAGGAAGCCAACGACCCTCAGATGGCACAATTCCTCGCCTCGCTCGGCGATGTCTACTGCAATGACGCCTTCTCGGCCGCACATCGGGCCCATGCTTCGACCGAAGGTGTGGCGCGTCTTCTGCCCGCCTGCGCGGGTCGCCTGATGCAGGCCGAGCTGTCCGCGCTCGAAGCCGCGCTTGGCACGCCGAAGCGTCCCGTGATCGCGGTTGTGGGTGGGGCAAAGGTGTCCACCAAGCTCGATCTTTTGTCGAACCTCATCGAGAAGGTCGACATGTTGGTGATTGGTGGCGGCATGGCCAACACCTTCCTTGCGGCACAAGGCATCGACGTAGGCAAATCCCTGTGCGAACACGATCTGGCCGACACCGCACGCGAGATCATGGCCAAGGCGCGTGCACAGGCGTGCGAGATCCTCTTGCCAACGGACGTTGTGATCGCGCGGGAGTTCAAGGAAGGCGCCGCGAACGAAACCGTCCCTGCCACAGCCGTGCCGTCGGATGCGATGATCCTGGATGCCGGTCCGGACAGTGTGGCGACCATCCTTGCGGCATTTGATACTGCGGAAACGTTGATCTGGAATGGCCCGCTCGGCGCGTTTGAAATCGCACCGTTCGACGCCGCCACCAACGCCGCCGCGGCCGCGGCCGCCGAAAAGACGGCCGCAGGCACCCTGATTTCCGTCGCAGGCGGCGGCGATACGGTCGCCGCTCTCAATAAGGCCGGCGCGGCAGATCGCTTTACCTACATTTCGACGGCCGGTGGGGCGTTCCTGGAATGGATGGAAGGCAAAACCCTGCCCGGTGTCGCCGCATTGGAGCAATCCTGAGAAAAAGAGCGCGGCGCACGGTCCCTGTTACCGCCACCATCATGGACAGACCGGGACGCGGTTTCTACAAATCGGGCACATCCCGGTCTCAGGAGCCCCATTATGTCGAACCCCGCCCAAACTGCGCAAATGACCTCTGGCCAGGGCTTTATCGCCGCCCTGGATCAATCGGGCGGCTCGACGCCCAAGGCACTGCGCCTCTATGGCGTGCCGGAAGACGCTTACAGTTCTGACGCCGAGATGTTCGACCTTATCCACGGGATGCGCACGCGGATCGCGCAGGCCCCGGCCTTTACCGGCGACAAGGTCATTGGCGCGATCCTCTTTGAAATGACCATGGATCGCGAGATCGGCGGCAAACCCTCCGCGGCCTATCTTTGGGAAGAGCGCGGCGTTGTGCCGTTTCTCAAGATCGACAAGGGACTTGAGGACGCCAGCGACGGCGTGAAGCTCATGAAGCCGATCCCGGGCCTCGATGACCTCCTGGACCGGGCTGTCGCCCATGGGATCTTCGGCACCAAGGAACGCTCGGTCATTGATGCAGCCAATCCCGACGGGATCGCCGCGATCGTCGCACAGCAGTTTGACCTCGGCGCCCAGGTTCTCGCCAAGGGACTGATGCCGATCCTGGAACCGGAAGTGACGATCTCAATCCCCGACAAGGCCGAGGCCGAAGCCATCTTGCTGGACGAGATCACCAAGGGCCTTGATGCCCTGCCCGAGGGACAACAGGTCATGCTGAAGCTGACCCTGCCCACTGACGCAAACCATTACGCGCCTTTGATTGCGCATCCCAAGGTGATGCGCGTCGTGGCCCTGTCCGGTGGCTACAGCCGCGATGATGCGAACGCGAAACTGTCGGAAAACAAGGGCATGATCGCCAGCTTCAGCCGTGCCTTGACCGAGGGGTTGAGCGCCGATCAGGCCGATGACGCGTTCAACACCACGATCGCAGCCACCATCGACAGCATCTACCAAGCATCCATCACCTGAACCGGTCGCCATGGGACGGCGTGTGCCCTATCTTGGCCGGTATGGTTCTGGAATTCCGAGAAGCAGGCATCTACTGCCCCGCGGCTGACGCGTATATCGACCCCTGGCGCCCGGTCGAGCGGGCCCTGATCACCCACGGGCATTCGGACCACGCGCGGTGGGGGCACAGGCATTACATGTGTACCGAGGCCGCAGCGCCCGTCATCCGCCACCGCCTGGGCGACGTGGCGATCCAGACGACCACGTATGGCGCCCGGCACAAGATCGGGGATGCAACCATCAGCTTTCATCCCGCCGGCCATGTGCCGGGATCCGCGCAAATCCGGGTTGAGGTGGGCGGAGAGGTTTGGGTCGCGTCCGGCGACTACAAGACTGTCGATGACGGCCTCAGCGAGGCGTTCGAACCGGTCCGCTGTCACAGCTTCATCACCGAATCCACCTTTGGCCTGCCCATTTATGCGTGGCCCGATCAGGCCACTCTGGCCCGCGACCTGAACACGTGGTGGGCGGAAACAGCGGCACAGGGCCAGACTGCCATTCTTGGCGTGTACGCCTTGGGCAAAGCACAGCGCATCCTTCGGCTTCTGGATCCCACCATTGGCCCGATCCTGACCCATGGGGCCGTGGAGGCGACGAACGCGGTCCTGCGCGGACAAGGGATTTCTCTGCCCGACACGGTGCCGGTGACCGCCGATACGGATCGCAAGGCCTATCCCGGCGCTATGGTTCTGGCGCCACCGTCTGCCCTGGGGTCGGCCTGGGCGCGCAAGTTCGGCCCCCAATCCACCGGGTTTGCCTCGGGCTGGATGCGGCTGCGGGGGGTGCGCCGGCGTCGGGCCGCCGATCGCGGCTTCGTGGTGTCCGATCACGCGGACTGGACCGGGTTGAACAGCGCAATCGCGGCCACGGGGGCCGAGCGGGTGTTTGTCACCCACGGATACACAGCCCAGTTTTCGCAATGGCTGGCCGAGCAAGGCTATGACGCGGGTATCGTCGAGACCGAGTTCGGCGGCGAAACGCTGGACGAGCCCGAAGACGCGGCAACCGAGGCCCCAACATGACCCATGTCCCATTGACCCCTGCGGACCGGTTTTGGCGCATGATGGCCCAGATCCTTGACCGCAACGTCCTGCATCTTGTCGCGTCGCAACGGATCGTGCGGGCCGCCTTTGCCGTCACGGGGCCCTTGGGGTCCGCCCTGCCGCGCGGGGCACGAATGACGCGGACCGCCGATGGCAGCCTGTGGATCACGCCGCCGGGCGTCGATGTCGACGCGCCCGTACTGATGTACCTGCATGGCGGCGGTTTCACGATTGGCAGTCCGCGCACCCATGCAGGCCTGGTCGGGCATTTGGCAGCGGCGGCCGGGATACGGGCCTTTGTGGCCCGGTATCGCCTTGCGCCGGAGCATCCGTTCCCGGCGGCGCGCGACGACGCAATGGCCGCCTACACACGCCTGGTGGACGACGGGACAGCGCCAGCCGCCCTTTGCGGTGACAGTGCGGGGGGATGCCTCGCGCTCCAGGTGGCGGCACAGGCCCGCGATGCGGGCCAGCCCCTGCCCAGCGCCATGGGCCTGATCGGGCCCATCGGGGATATGTCGTCCGACATCGAGGCCCGGTTTGCGGCGGCCCCGGGTGAGTTGCTGATCCCACCGGCCTGGCCCCGCCGCATTCTGGCAGCCTACCTGCCGGGTTTGGACCCCAGTGACCCGGAGTGCTCCCCGCTGCTCGGCGACCTGTCACGATTGCCCCCCACCCTGATCCAAGCCGGGGCGGAAGAGGCACTGGCCCAAGACGCAACCCGTCTGTCCGAGGCAATGGATGCCGTCACCCTGGAGCTTTGGCCCGGTCTGCCCCACGTGTGGCACATCCATGCAGGCCGCGCCCCGGCGGCGAACCGGGCCTTGCAGCGGATGGGGGCGTTTCTGGCCGAACGCGCCGCGGGGGCGCCCGCGTGATGCCCGGCCGTCCACCATGTTTTGGGCGGGCATTGCCCACGCCGCGGGGGAATTTTCTTGAAGAAGATTCGCGCTCTCGTCAGCCCGCGTGCTCAACCGGCAAAGGCGTTGCGGCATGAAAGCCTTTGCCGATCTGTTCACGGCCCTGGACCAGACCACCAAGACCAACACCAAGGTCGCGGCCATGGCGGCCTATTTCCGCACCGCGCCGGAGGATGACCGCCTTTGGACCATCGCGCTGTTGTCGGGACGCCGTCCGCGACGCGTGATCACGACAACGAAGCTGCGCGAATGGGCCGCCGACGCGGCGGGCATCCCCGAATGGCTGTTCGAAGCCTGCTACCCCGTGGTTGGGGATCTGTCGGAAACCATTGCGCTGGTTCTGCCTGAACCTCAGGCGGATGCCCGCGTTGAAAAATCCCTCAGCGCATGGATCCAGGCCTTGCGCGCCGTCAGTGCCGAGGATGAAGAGGCCCGCAAGGCCTTCATCCTTGATGCCTGGCGCGGCTTGCCCCCGATTGAGCGTTTCGTGTTCAACAAGCTTTTGACGGGGGGCTGGCGCATGGGGGTCAGCCAGAAGCTGATGACCCGGGCGCTGTCGCAGGCGACCGGGATCGAGGAAGCCGAGCTGACGCACCGCCTGATGGGGGATTGGAACCCCGACAGCACCAGTTACCGCGCCCTCGTCGAAGACCCCGATCCGACCGCCGATCTGTCCAAACCCTATCCGTTCTACCTGGCCTATCAGCTGGACCAGGACCCGCCCGCGCTTGGACCTGTCACCGACTGGTTGGCCGAACGCAAATGGGATGGCATCCGCGGTCAACTGATTGTCCGCAGCGGCAGCCACTACCTGTGGAGCCGGGGCGAAGACCTGATCACCGACCGCTTTCCGGAATTAGCGCAACTGGTCGATTTCTTGCCCGACGGCACCGTGATCGACGGCGAGGTCCTGGCCTATGATATGGCCCGCGAAGCGCCCCTCAGCTTTGCAAAGCTTCAGCCCCGCATCGGGCGCAAAACGGTTCCGAAAAAGCTGCTGGCGGAGGCCCCGGTCATTCTCATGGGGTATGACCTTTTGGAATGGGGGGGCGCAGACTGGCGGGACCGTCCCCTGGAGGAGCGACGCGGGCAACTCTCCCGCGCCGTGGCCGCCCTGCCCGAAGCCCTGCCACTGCGCCTGTCCCCAAGCGTGCCAGCGGAATCCTGGGACGATCTGACCACGGCGCGTGCCATATCGCGCGAGATCGGTGCCGAGGGTCTGATGCTCAAACGCTTGGCGGCGCCCTACCTCGCCGGACGCAAAAAAGGCGATTGGTGGAAATGGAAAGTCGACCCGCTGACCATCGACGCGGTCATGATTTACGCACAGGCCGGTTCAGGCCGACGCGCCACGCTCTACACGGATTTCACATTCGCCGTCTGGAAGGGAAACGACCTGGTCCCCTTCACGAAAGCCTATTCCGGTCTGACAGACGCAGAGTTCCGAGAGATCACCGCCTGGGTCCGCAAGAACACCCTTCAACGCTTCGGGCCCGTGCGCCAGGTCACGCCCGCGCATGTCTTTGAAATTGCGTTCGAGGGGATCCTGGCCAGCCCGCGCCACAAGTCCGGTGTGGCGCTTCGGTTCCCCCGCATGATGCGCTGGCGAAAGGACAAGCCTGTTCAAGAAGCCAACACATTGGAAGATCTTGAAGAGATGTTGCGCCTGTTCGGATAGAGGGGGCCACCGTCGCCTAAAATGGCGGGACCGCCAAACCGGCTCAGGCCACCTGCGCCACGGACAGGGCACGTTTCCCGCTGGCCCAAGCATCCACCGCACGGCCGAATGCCTCGAACAACGGACGCGAGACCGGATCCTGCGCGGCGCGATACTCGGGATGCCATTGCACCGACAGGGTGAACCCCGGCGCATCCGCGATATAGATCGCCTCGGGCGTGCCGTCAGGCGCGTGCCCGTCGATGATGACCCGCTTGCCCGGCTGCTTGATGCCCTGACCGTGCAGCGTGTTGGTCATCACCTCCCGCGCGCCGAACAGACGGTGGAACGGACCATTCTCCGAGAACGTCACGGCATGGCGCAGGGCGAACTTTTCTTCGATCGTACCATCCGGGGGCATGCGGTGGTTCATGCGGCCCGGCAAATCGCGGATCTCGGGGTAGAGTGAACCGCCCATTGCGACATTCACCTCCTGAAACCCGCGGCAGACCCCCAGAAACGGCTGACCCCGTTCCACGCACGCCCGGATCAACGGCAAAGCGATGGCATCCCGGGCGCGATCAAAGGCGCCATGTGCCTCGGTTTCATCCTCACCATATTCCTCGGGGTGAACGTTTGGGCGCCCCCCGGTGAACAGAAAGCCTGCGCACACCTCGAGCAATTCGTCGACCGAGACAAAGCGCGGATCCGCCGGGATCACCAAGGGCAATCCGCCCGATACTTCCGCCACAGCCTCGGAGTTCATCGTGCCGCCCGCATGGGTCGAATACTGATCGTTGATCAGGTGATGATTGCCGATAATGCCGATGACGGGCCGGGTCATGAGGTGCCTTTACGGGTTGGTTCAGACCTATCTAACCGGACGTCCCCGCCGGTGGAAGTGTCTTTGCACGCGCAAATGCCGTGCGCTGGTGCAGATGCCCAATAATGCGGCACTCAGGCCTTTGCAGCCCGCACCATGATTTCGACCTTCCAGTCCGCGCTGGCAAGGCCTGCCACGATCAACGTCGAGGCCGCCAGATGACCTTGAAAGACCTTGTCCCGTTCTTCCCGATAGAGCGGGATGCCCGACGGGTCCGACACAATGGCAAAGACTTCGTAAATGTCGGTCAGGGCCATGTCGGCTTCGGCCAGGATCGCGGCGATGTTGGCCCACGCTTGGGCATGCTGGCCGCGGGCCCCATCCACAAGGGTCCCGTCCGGCAAGACACCAACCTGACCAGACACATGAACCTGTCGCGCGCCCGCTGGCACCTCCACCGCCTGCGCGTAGGTTGAGAAACTCGGCGGTGCGGCGGTGGTCGCGACAGGTTTATGCATCATCTCATCCTTGATCCGGGGGCCGGTGGGCCGTTACCTCGATCTCGATCTTCATCCGGGGATCTTGCAGACCGGCCACCAACATCGTCGCCGCCGGGCGCACGTCGCCAAACCAGGCGCGGGTGACAGGCCAGCAGGCCTCCCACAGATCGGGATCAGGAAGGATGTAGTGCACCCGCACCACGTCGGCCATCTCGGCGCCTGCTTGCTTCAACGCAGCATCAATGTTGCGCAGGCACTGTTCGGCCTGCTCGGCGACATCGTCCGAGATTTCCATCGTCGCGTAGTCGAACCCGGTTGTGCCCGCCACAAACACCCAATCCCCGGACACGACGGCCCGGGAATATCCAATCTGCGCTTCAAATGGTGACCCCGACGAAATCAGACGCCGGCTCATGCGCTGGCCTCGAAACCGGCGGCCTCGATCCCGGCCACGGCCGCCTCGGCATCATTGTCCGAGGTATCGCCCGTCACACCCACCGCGCCGATCACGGCACCGCTGGCGTCCTTGACCAGCACGCCGCCGGGGACAGGCACAACCTTCCCGCCATAGGCCCCGTTCACCGCGGCCATAAAGTACGCCTGCTGTTCGGCGCGCGCCATTTGGGCGCTGCCGGGCATGCCCAACATGACCGCGCCATAGGCTTTGCCCCGTGCGATTTCAAACCGGCCCGGGCTGGCCCCATCCTCGCGTTCGAAGGCCAGGATATGCCCTCCGGCATCCAGGACGACGACCGAAAGGGGCTTCAGCCCCATGTCCCGGCCTTTTTCCCGCGCCACGGCGATCATGGTCCGGGCGTGTTCCAACGAAATGCTCATTACAGATAGTCCTTTACTCTTTCACGCGGCCCTTAGGCGGCCTTCCATTCCAGGCGACGGGCATGCAGCACGGGTTCCGTATAGCCCGACGGTTGTTCCCGGCCTTTTAAGACCAGATCGAGCGCAGCCGCGAAAGCGATTCCGTTGTAGCCGGGCGCCATGGGTCGATAGAGCGGATCGCCGGCATTTTGGTCATCCACCACTTCGGCCATCTTGCGGAAGGTGGCGACGACCTCGTCCTCGGTGATGATGCTGTGATGCAGCCAGTTGGCGATATGCTGCGCGGAAATCCGGCAGGTTGCGCGATCCTCCATGAGGGCGACGTTGCTGAGATCGGGCACCTTGGAACAACCGACCCCCTGGTCGACCCAACGCACCACGTATCCCAGGATGCCTTGGGCGTTGTTTTCGACCTCGCGCATGATCTGCGGCTTGCTCCACCGGCGGAAGCTGGCCAGCGGGATATCCAGAAGCCCGGCCACGTCCGCGCGACGCCCTCCGGCTTCCAGTTTTTCCTGAACGGCGGCGACGTTGACTTGGTGGTAGTGCAACGCATGCAGGGTTGCGGCGGTCGGCGATGGAACCCACGCACAATTCGCCCCGGCCCGCGGATGTTCGATCTTGGCCTCAAGCATCGCCGCCATCGCATCGGGCATGGCCCACATGCCCTTGCCGATCTGGGCGCTGCCGCGCAGCCCGCATTCGAGGCCGATGTCCACATTCAGCGCCTCATAGGCGCCAATCCAGGTCTTGCGCTTGATGAAGTCCTTCCGGCTGAACGGACCGGCCTCCATCGACGTGTGAATTTCATCGCCGGTGCGATCGAGGAAGCCCGTGTTGATAAAGGCGACACGATGCTTGGCGGCCCGGATGCATTCCTTCAGGTTGACGCTGGTCCGGCGCTCTTCGTCCATGATGCCGAGTTTCACGGTATAGCGGTCTAGACCAAGCGCGGCTTCGACGGCGGTGAAGGTATCGTCGGCGAAGGCAACTTCCGCGGGCCCGTGCATTTTCGGCTTCACCACGTAGACCGATCCCGCGACCGAGTTTCTGGCGCCATCCGCCTTGTTCAGGTCATGAAGCGCGATCAGCGTGGTGATCATCGCATCCATCAGCCCTTCATAGGCTTCCGCCCCATCCCGCAGCAGGATCGCGGGGTTCGTCATCAGATGCCCCACATTCCGGATGAGCATCAGCGCCCGGCCCTTCACGCTCAACGCGCCGCCATCGGGGGCGATATACGCGTGGTCGCTGTGCAACCGGCGGGTCATCATCGCGCCGCCTTTTTCAAAGCTTTCTTCCAGGTTGCCCTGCATTAGGCCAAGCCAGTTCGAATAGGCCTGAACCTTGTCTTCGGCATCCACGCAGGCGACGCTGTCTTCGCAATCCATGATGGCGCTGACGGCGGATTCCATCCGGATATCGGCCAAACCGGCCTGATCGCGGCTGCCGATGGCGTGGGTGCGATCAAACACCAATTCCACGTGCAGGCCGTTGTTGACCAACAGCACCGCGTCCGGCGCTTTCGGATGCCCGGCGTAGCCTGCGAATTTTGACGGATCTTCCAGGGGTTTGTCGTCCACCAGAAGGGCCCCTTTTTCGACGTGGTATCGCTGTGCGTCCGCGTGGCTTGTGCCAACAAGCGGGAACGCCTGATCCAGAAACACCCGTGCCCGGGCAACGACGCGCGCGCCCCGACCGCGGTCATAACCTCCGCCGGGCGGCAAGCTGCCCATCGCGTCGGTGCCGTAAAACGCATCATAGAGGCTGCCCCACCGTGCATTGGCGGCGTTGAGCGCAAAGCGCGCATTGGTGATCGGCACCACAAGCTGCGGCCCCGCAACAGACGCGATTTCCGGGTCGATCTTGCTGGTCTCGATACGGAACGGGTCGCCTTCGGGAACCAGATACCCGATCTCGGCCAGGAACGCCTGGTAGGCGTCCGGGTCATGGGGTTGGCCACGGCGCTCGATGTGCCAGGCGTCGATCTTGGCCTGCAACGCGTCGCGCGTTTCAAGCAGGGCCGTGTTTTCAGCCGCACGCCCGTGCAGAAGATCCGAGAAATTCTTCCAGAACGTATCGACGTCCAGCCCCGTGCCCGGCAGCGCCTTGTCTTCCAGAAAACTGGCCAATTCAGCCGCGACCTGAAGCCCCGCGCGATCCACCCGTTCGGTCATATGCCCCTCCACTCCCTCGGGTTACGTCCGATCGACCCTGAACGGGCCGTACTCAGACAGGGCATAGGGAAAAAGTTTCCGATAGGCAACAGGACTGGTAACATTTTCTTACCAAAATCGCCCCATAACCATGATCAGGGGTCTGATGCCTTGTCTCGTCGACACCGATCCGAGCAGTAGCGCACCTCATCCCAGACCTTGGCCCACTTCTTGCGCCACGCGAACGGACGCCCGCAGGTTGCGCAGGTTTTTTGAGGCAGATCGGATTTCTTGCGCATCTTGGGCATGACCGAAACATAGACGTGGCCTTAGCGGCGAACAGGGCCTTACGGTTGGTCAAAGATCCAATTGCAATTGATCGCTTGGCGGTTTGCGCCGGGGCCGCGGCGCGCGATCATTGACGAAGTCGCGCCCCCCGGGTCCGTCCTTCCGGCTCGCATGTTTCCGGACGATATCCTGCGCCTCAGCCCGAAACGCCTCACCGGTGCGGACCGCCCAGACCTTCTGGCGCGCGGCACGGGCCGCCGTTGCCAAGTCCACAATCGGCGTCGGATATGCCTTGCCCAACACCCGCCCTGCGCCGTCCCACGTCCACGGGGTCTGCAGGTGTGCATCGGGGACAGCACGCAGTTCGGGGCACCAGCGGCGCGTGAAGGCCCCCGTTGGATCCTGATCCTGCCCCTGTTTCACAGGATTGTAGATCCGAACGGTGTTCATACCGGTCGTCCCGGATTGCATTTGCATCTGTGGCCAGTGAATGCCCGGTTCATAGTCGGTAAAGGACCGGGCAAGATGCGGGCCCGTCGCGCGCCAATCCAGCCAAAGGTGATACGACGCAAAGGACACCAGCATGGCCCGCATCCGGAAATTCATCCAACCGGTTGCATTGAGGGCGCGCATGCAGGCATCGACAAACGGCACGCCGGTCTGCCCCGCCTCCCAAGCCCGCAGATGCGTGGGGCTTGGTGGTCCGGTGCGCAAATCCTCATAGGCCGAATGCAAGCAGCGATGCTCCAACCTCGGGGCATCTTCAAGCTTCTGCATGAAATGATCCCGCCAGGCGAGGCGGGCTTCGAAACTGCGCATCGCCCCGATCCATCCGTCCCGCGTCCCGGCCGCTAGCGCCTTGCGCGCCCGGGCGGCTTGGGCGGCCTCCCGCGGCGACAGCACACCCCACGCAAGATAGGGCGACAGGCGGGAACAGGCGGTGGCGCCGCTGAACGGCGACGACATGGCCTTGCGATAGGTGCGCCCCCTGTCCGCCAAGAAGCTGTCCAGAAGCGCCAACGCCTGTGCGCGACCGCCTTTCTGACGCTCCGGACACGGATCAAACGCAAGGCCGATCGCCTTTGCCTCGGGGATCTGGTCGCTGTCCCCGGTGATTGCGTTTAGGGCTTTCGGGGTCGGACAGGTCTCTGCCCGCAGCGCGCGTTCACGCCGCGCCGCCCATCCATCGCGCGTGGGCAGGCGTCGGACCACACCCAATTGCGGGACTTCCGTCCACGTGATGCCGTTGGCCTTGGCCCAGGCCGCGACGCGCCGGTCCCGGGCAAAGGTCCACGCGTTGCCCGTTTCCTCGTGGCTGAGGACGGTCCTGACCCCATGCTGCGCGCACAGGTCCTGCAAGACCTGTTCGGCTGCCCCGACCCGCACCACAAGCGGCGCCCCGCGTTTGGCGAGATCCGCGCGCAGGCCGTCCAAACACTCCACAACGAAACGATACTGGCGCGCAGATGCGTCCGGCTCCGCCCAAAACCCCGGCTCGATGATGAAAACCGGCAGCACGCGCCCACCCGCCTGCGCCGCTTGGGCCAGAACAGGGTTGTCCTCAACACGCAGATCGCGTTTGAACCAAACAAGAACATCGGTCGCCATGGCGAGGCATGTAGCGGGGAAAGTCCCCAGTTCAAAGCGACAATTTCTGCCGGTCAGTCGCCGCGTTTTTGCTCGGCCCACCGGACGATTTGCCGGAACATCCCGTGGAAGGTCTGCACATCGGCCCGCGTCAATGGCAGGCGCCCCCATATCTGACGGAGGTTGCGCTTCATGCCGGGCGCTTTCGTTTCTGGAAAGAAAAAGCCCGCCGCCTCCAAGCGGTCCTCGACATGATCGCCCAAGGCGGCCAATTCAGCCGCCGTCGCGAACTCGGTGCCGGCCATTTCCATAACTTCCGGCGCGGTTTCAACGGTTGTCCGACGCCATTCGTAGGCACATAGCAGAACGCATTGCGCAAGGTTCAACGACGGGAAATCCGGGTTCACGGGCACCGAGATGATCGCGTTGGCGCGCGCGATGTCGTCATTCTCCAATCCCGCACGTTCCGGGCCGAACAAAACACCGACCCGTCCGCCGCTTTCAGCAATTGCGCGGGCCTGTTGCATTGCCCGCTCGGGCGTGACGATCGGTGTTGTCATGCCGCGCGGGCGCGCCGTCGTCGCAAAGACATAGGTGCAGTCTTCAATCGCGTCCGGCACATCCGGCACAACCCCGGCCTGATCCAGCAACCGCCCTGCCCCCGAGGCCAGCGCCACGGCGCGTTCATTCGGCCATCCGTCCCTTGGGGCAACGACCCGCATCCGGTCGAGACCGAAGTTCCACATCGCACGCGCGGCGGCACCGATGTTTTCACCCATTTGCGGGCGCACCAGAACAAAGGTCGGTTGGCGGGTCTCAGGCGGGGTCGACATGGGGGTTCCGTTATCCTGCGTGGCGGTGGCCCGCAAGCCCACTGCCTTGCCGTGTCGGGTTGCGCAAGCTATCACGCCGCAAGCACCGAGAAAGGGACCGCGATGGCCGAGCAGGACCAGCCCCAAATCTATCTTGTGACGCCCCAAAGCTTCGATCTGGACAGCTTTGCGCCCCGCCTGTCCGCCGTTCTGGATGCCCATGACATCGCGTGCCTTCGGCTGAGCCTGGCCGAGGATGACGAACTGGCGCTTGGCCGCGCCGCCGACGCCCTGCGCGAGATTGCCCATGCGCGCGACGTCCCGCTTGTGGTGACCCGGCATGTCGGACTTGTCGAGCGGCACGGGCTGGACGGCGTTCATTTGACCGATGGGGCCCGGTCGGTGCGCAAGACGCGGAAAATCCTGGGCGCTGACCCAATTGTAGGCGCCTTTTGCGAGGCCTCGCGGCATGACGGCATGACAGCCGGCGAAAGCGGTGCGGATTACGTATCTTTCGGACCGGTCGCCGCCTCGGGTCTGGGTGAGGATGACATCGCCGACCATGACATGTTTGCCTGGTGGTCCATGATGATCGAACTGCCCGTAGTGGCGGAAGGCGGGCTGTCGCTTGAGCTGATCGAACGCCTTGCCCCGGTGACAGATTTCTTTGCCGTCGGGTCCGAGATCTGGCGCGAGGAGGATGCCGCCGCGGCCCTGACCGCGCTGACCGCGCCGCTTCGGGCTTAGGGATCTTCCGTCAGAAACCGCGCCATGTCCGCCGCAATCGGCGTTTCCGCCTGTTGCGCAAGCGCCTTTCGATCAGCCACCTCTGCCACGGGAATCGGATCATGGAACGTGACCGAGACGGACCCTTGGCGCGGTGCGGCAAGGACGGTCAGCAGGCTCGGGCCGAACGCCATATCCCCCCACCAGCCATAGAATGCCGGATCCGCCCCGTCGGGGGCCGTGTACAGCACGCTGATTGGCTGCACCTGAATGCCGGTCGGCAAATGCTCGGACAGGAAGGCCTGAAACAAGGTGCTGCGGAACGGGAGAACGCGCCGCCCGTCGGTTGACGTGCCTTCGGGGAAGAAAAGGAGTTTCTGACCTGCGGCCAAACGGTCTTCCATCGCGGTGGTGTGGGTTTTTGCCTGCGCGCGGGTCCGCGCGATGAACAGGGTTCCCGTGCCGCGCGCCAACCACCCGATCCCGGCCCAGGTCGCAACCTCGGCCTTGGCCACGAAATACAGCCGTGCGCAGGCGTTGAGCACGAAAATATCCAGCCACGTGCTGTGGTTGGCAACGAACGCCACGGGTGCCGAGGCAACCTGCCCCCGCGTGATCCGCCGCAATCCCATCAGACGCAGCGCCGCCAGACACACGCCCTGCGTGATCCAGGGCGTGATCGGGCGCGTTCGACCAAACACCGCACGCTCGGGCACGCGCAGGATCAGCAGCAATGGAAAGCACACCAACAGGATCAAAAGCAGCGGTGCGCCGCGCCGGATGATGCGCCAGTAATCCCCCGGCCCGAACGTCGGTGGTGGCGGCGGCGGCGGCCCATGCCAGGTGACGCTCATGCCGCCGGATCCCGCGTGTAGATTGCCCGGTGCTTGGGCGACATGCGCGCGACATCCATGACGAGACACACGTCGATGCAGTTGAACGGACGGTCGATAAAGGCCCCCTGCCCGACAAAGCCACCGAGGCGCAGGTAAGCCTTGATAAGCGCGGGCACCGCGCGAATGGCGCTCGGGCGATCCAGGTCGGCCTCCGCGATCAAATCCATCCGGTGCGCCCCCGAAGCCCTGGCCACGGGCCGGACATCCTCGGGAGCGAGGTGGCGGTGATGCAACAACGACAAAGGCTGCGCCAAGGCGTGCGGGTCGGTTCCGTGGAAACTGGCGACCCCGAACATGACCTCGATCTCGTGCTCGGCGACATAGCGGGCCAGCCCGTTCCAAAGATGCATCATGGCCGTGCCGCCACGATAATCCCGGTGCAGGCACGACCGGCCCAGTTCCAGAAGCTTGCGGCCCGACGCGCGCAACGGCGCCAGGTCATATTCGTCATCGGAATAGAACTGGCCTGCCGCGTTGGCCTGGGCGCCGCGCATCACGCGGTACACCCCGACCACCTGATCCGTCGCAGGGCGCCGCGTATCGCGCAGGATGAGATGATCAAAATACGGGTCGAACCGATCCTGTTCGCGGCGGGCGTCGTGGTCCACCATCTCGCCCGACCCGCCCAGTTCCTCGATGAAGACCTCGTAGCGCAGGCGCTGCGCGGCCTCGATGTCTGCTTGGCTGCCAGACAGGGCCAGATCGAAATGCGGCTCGTCAAGATGCATGCGCGGTGGGTCCGTGTCGTGACGCGGGCGTTCGAGCGGGGTTTAGCAGGCTCCGGTCAGGACGCAACCAAAGGCGCGGCGCGATTAAATCGCTGTTAAACCTCTGCCGGTATGTCAGGAGGCCCAAACGACCTCTTGCTTTAGAATTCCATGATGAGAGCTATGCGCCGTCCGTCGATCACCACTTTCCCCTCATTCTCGAAATTGACCGTGATCTTCCCTCCGATGTTCGACTGCACCTGTCCGAGGCCCCAATCGGGTTGGTCGGGATGGCGCACAAGCATGCCGGGTTCTAGGATCGAGTTGAGATTTTCTTCCATTGGGGACGCCTCACCGTGAACGACCGATCTGAAAACGGGGCGCAAACGCTGTCGGCCTTGATCGGCTCCCGCCTGTGTCACGACTTAGTTAACCCATTGGGCGCCATCGGCAATGGGGTCGAACTGATCGAGATGACCGGCACCGCCAGAGGCCCTGAGCTGGACCTTGTGCGCGAAGCGATTGATGATGCGCAATCCCGTGTCCGTTTCCTGAGGATCGCCTTCGGCTTGGCCGGACCCGACCAGATGATCGGCGCCCGCGAAGCCAAGTCGACGTTGGAGGCGTTTTTTTCCGAAGCCCGCCTGAAGCCCGACTGGCAGTCGGAGCAGGATTTGCCACGCCAAGTGGTCAAGCTGCTCTATGCGTTGTGCCTATGCGCTGAAACCGGCCTGCCGATGGGGGGCGATGTGACCCTGTCCTGCGCACCGGACGGATCGTGCCGCGTCGGGGCCCAGGCGGCCCGCATACAGCTCGAAGAACCGCTCTGGTCCGTTCTTCGATACGGTGTCTCGGTGCTCGACCGTCCCATGCGACCAAGCGAAGTTCAATTCGCCGTGGCGCATCTTCTTGCAGAAGAACTGGGCGTCACAATCAATTTTGTACGGACGCCCGAAGGGCTGACGATCACAACAGGTTAAGGACGGCTACGGAGAAACGGCCGCAAGGCCCGCCCGAAACCGCCGCATGTTGTCTTGATAGTGCACTGCGCTTGCGATCAGCCCGGCCTGGGCCGCATCGTCCAGACTGCGCACGACCTTGCCCGGCACACCCATTACGAGGCTCCCGTCGGGGATTTCCTTGCCTTCGGGGATCAAGGCGCCCGCCCCAATCAGGCACCCCTTGCCGATCTTGGCGCGATTCAAAATCGTGGCGCCCATTCCGACAAGGCTGCCATCGCCGATCTCGCAGCCGTGCAACATGGCCTTGTGCCCGATGGTGCAATTCTCGCCGATGGTCAGGGGGCAGCCCGGGTCGGTGTGAAACACGCAGTTTTCCTGCACGTTGGACCCTGCGCCAATCCGGATTTCTTCGTTGTCACCGCGGATCGTCACGCCGAACCAAACGCTTGCGCCCGCCGCCAGAACGACACGGCCAATCACGTTCGCATCCGGTGCAATCCAGGTGTCTTCGGCAATTTCAGGCGCGATCCCGTCCAATGCGTAAATCATTCCTGCCCCTCCAAGAATTGTGTTTGAAGCGCACGCACATGCGGTTGCAGACCTGGCTGCTGCGATTGCTTCAGACGTTCGGCCTGAACGATCATCTTCAGCTTCGCCTCGGTCTCGTCCAGATCATCATTGACCAGCACATAGTCATAGGCGTCCCAATGGCTGATTTCGTCCCAGGACTTTTGCATGCGCTTGGCGATCGTCTCGGCACTGTCCTGTGCACGGCTTTCGAGGCGTCGCTTCAGCTCGGGAATTGACGGCGGCAGGATGAAAATCGACAGGACGTGATCGCGCAAGGCGCTGGTCTTGATCTGCTGTGCCCCCTGCCAATCAATGTCGAACAGAACGTCGCGGCCCGCTTCAATCGCCTCTGACACGGGCGCGACGGGGGATCCATAGAAATTCCCGAACACATGCGCATGCTCCAGCATCGCGTTGTCGGCCACCATATCCTTGAAGGCCGCTTCGGAGATGAAATGGTAGTGCTGCCCATCCACTTCGCCGGGCCGGGGCGCGCGTGTCGTCGCGGATACCGAGAAGCTGAGGCTTGGATCCCAGACCATGAGGCGGCGCGCCAGCGTGGACTTCCCCGCCCCCGAGGGCGACGACAGGATGATCAAGAGACCACGGCGCGGCATTGGATCTGGGGACATGCTCATTCCACGTTTTGCACTTGCTCGCGCATCTGATCGATCACCAGTTTCAGGTCAAGCCCAATGGCCGTCAGCGCGGTATCGCCTGACTTGGAACACAGGGTGTTCGCCTCGCGATTGAACTCCTGCATGAGGAAATCCAGTTTGCGGCCGACCGGACCGCTGGTCTGAAGCAGATCTCGCGCGGCGCCGACATGTGCATTGAGGCGATCAATCTCCTCGCTGACGTCTGCCTTGACAGCGAGGGTGGCCACTTCCTGTGCGATGCGGGCCTCGTCCAGACCGTCTGCCGCATCCAGGATGGCCGCGACATTGCTGCGGAACCGGGCGGCCTGGGCCTCTGACCGGACATCCGCCGCGACGCGCGCGCGTTCGGTGAGATCTTGGATGCGATCGACTTGCTCTGACAGGATCTGGTGGAGCGCCGCACCTTCTGACCTGCGCATATCGACGAGCGCGCCGATGACAATATCCGCATCGGCCACCAACAGATCATGCCCGGGCCCGGCCTCGGCAGCGGCGCTGTCAGCGACGCCCTTCATCAAGAGAACCTCGGCCGGGGAGACCGCGGCAAGCCGGAGGCCCATGGCGGTGGCCGCTGCCTCCACCTCGGCAATCGACGTCAGGGCGGTATCAAGGGCCACGGCGTCCAGGGCCGCCGCGCCCGACACCGGCTCGCGGCTCAGGCGCAGAGACAGATTGACCGAGCCGCGCGTCAGGACCGCGCTGAGCTTCTTTTTGAGGGCCGCCTCCAACGCGCCGTAGCCATCTGGAAGACGCATTCGCAAGTCGAGGCCACGCGCGTTGACCGAACGGATATCCCAACTCCAGCGAAACCCATCCGCCGCGGATTCATGGGACGCGTAGCCTGTCATCGACGACATCTGCGCCTTTGCATCGTTAACCAAAGCTTAACTCTCCCCCTGCCCGAACAATTTTAAATTGGTTATCGACAAATGGGTAAGGAATACGACGCGCGGGTCAACCGTGGCCACCGTGCGAGCGAAATGGAGAAGGAGGTTCGCGATGTCGGCCTTGGGTCAACGCAACTCCCGATTTGCACGATCCGCGATCGACGCTCTGGCGACAGAGTGGGAGTCTGCACGGGGCACCCGCCCGGCCCCGTCCCGCGCCGAGGTCAAACCGGACATCATTGCACCCTATCTGGGCGCGACCGCCGTTCTGGAACGGCGTGCCAACAGCGATTTGCAGTTTCGGGTCGCCGGTCGGGATTGGCGCCGGATTCTGGGGGATGCGCCCCGCGGCAGGCCATTCGAAATGTGCTTTGATGGCCGCGGTCTTGCGCAACTGGACAGCCTGATTGCGGCCGCCTGCGCCAGTCCCGGGCTGGTGACGGTGCATGTCGGGACCACGCGATCCGCAGGCGTGGCCGATATTGCCCTGCTGCCGTTCCAGGCTTCATGGCCTGGACCCGAGACCATGATGGCTGTGATCGGCCTGCAGGCGCCACTGGCACATGGGGACCGGTTTCACATCCTGTCAGCGCGCCTGGATGAACATCCCCCGGTCGCCCGCAGGCTGCCACGCCGTCCGTTTGACGTCATCAACGGCGGGCGTGCTTGAGGCGTTTAACCGGTGGGACAGTGCGGGCGCTTGATCCGCCCGCACATAGATGATCAGGCCGTGGCGCGCAGGGCGTCGCGGCTTTGGCTCAACTCCTCGGCCACGAGGAACGCCAACTCCAACGATTGAGAGGCGTTCAGGCGCGGGTCGCAGGCCGTGTGGTAGCGCGAGGACAAGTCTTCGTCCGTCACGGCGCGGACGCCGCCGGTGCATTCGGTCACGTCCTTCCCCGTCATCTCGAAATGCACCCCGCCCGGGATCGTGCCCTCGGCCCGATGGATGGCGAAGAATTCCTGCACTTCACGCAAAACACTGTCGAACGGCCGCGTCTTGTAACCCGAGTCGGACTTGATCGTGTTGCCGTGCATCGGGTCGCAGGACCACAGCACATTCGCGCCTTCGGCTTTGACCGTCTTGATCAACCGCGGAAGGTGGTCGCCGACTTTGCCCGCGCCAAAGCGCGCAATAAGCGTCAGGCGGCCCGCTTCGTTCTCGGGGTTCAGCTTGTTCATCAGAACCTTGAGGTCTTCCTCGGTGGTCGTCGGTCCACATTTCAGGCCGATCGGATTCTGCACGCCGCGCGCAAACTCGACATGGGCGCCATCAGGCTGACGGGTGCGGTCCCCGATCCAGATCATGTGACCCGAGCCGGCCAGCCACTTGCCCGAAGTCGAATCCAGACGGCACAGCGCCTCCTCGTACTCCAACAACAGCGCTTCGTGGCTGGTGTAGAAATCGACCGTGCCCAATTCATGGTTGGTGTCCGAGGTCAGACCCGCCGCCGTCATGAAATCCAGGCTGTCCTGGATCCGGTTGGCCATATCGCGGTATTTTTCCGCATCATCACTGTCGGTGAAGCCGAGGGTCCAGGAATGCACCCGGTGGATATCGGCAAAGCCCCCCGTCGAGAACGCCCGCAGCAAGTTCAGCGAGGCCGCCGCCTGCGTGTAGGCCTGCAGCATCTTGTCCGGCGACGGGATCCGCGCCTCAGGCGTGAAATCCAACTCGTTGATGATGTCCCCGCGGTAGGACGGCAGTTCGACCCCATCCTTCACTTCCATCGGGGCCGAGCGTGGCTTGGCAAACTGGCCCGCCATGCGGCCGATCTTCACCACCGGCACTTTCGCGCCATAGGTCAGAACCATCGCCATCTGCAGCATGACCTTGAACGTGTCGCGGATGTTGTCCGCCGAGAATTCCGCAAAGCTTTCGGCGCAATCGCCGCCCTGCAACAGGAACGCCTCACCGCGTGCGGCGGCAGCCAGCTCGGCCTTCAGGCGGCGGGCTTCCCCGGCAAAAACCAGGGGCGGATACTTCGCAAGTTTCCCTTCCACCGACTGCAGGGCAGCGGCATTGGGATAGTCCGGCATCTGCACGCGCGGCTTCGCGCGCCAGGCGGCTTTGGTCCAGGGCTGTGCGGTCGTAGCGGTCATGGCTTCGCCCTCCTTCGGCGATCCTCCGTCATCTCTAGGCGCCGGGTATAGGCGCAATGATAGCGCTATCCAATCCCGGAAATGCACATGAGGGGGGATTGCGCCCGCGCAAAAATGGTGCTTTCGCTGAAAGGAAGGGCAAAGCGCGCTCGGACAGCCGTTTTGTCGGGAGGATAAGACCAAGAAGGGCCACCCCATGCCTGAACCGATGAGTCCACGCCGGTTCGTGTTCGTTCTGCTTGATCAGTTCACGATGCTTTGTTTCTCAAGCGCTGTCGAAGCGCTGCGGATTGCCAACCGGATGTCCGCCAAGGATCTCTACGAATGGGTGCTTGCGGGGGAAGGCGGCGACGTGGCCCGGTGCTCGGCCGGGATCGGCTATCACCTCGACACCGATTTGGAAGATGTCGCGCGCGATGACGTGATCCTCGTGTGCGGCGGCATCGACGTACAGGCCGCGACCACCAAGCGCGTGCTCAGTTGGCTCCGTCGTGAAGCGCGCAAAGGCCCCATCATCGGCGGGTTGTGCACCGCGGGCTACACCTTGGCCAAGGCGGGCCTGCTTGACGGGAAACGGGCGACGATTCACTGGGAGAACCAGGACAGCTTCACCGAGGAATTCGAAGATGTCCAACTGACCAAATCCGTCTTTGTCATCGACGGGAACCGGATCACGACCGCGGGTGGCACAGCCTCGATCGACCTGATGCTCAAGATCATCGCGGATGATCACGGGGAGGATCTGGCCAATCTCGTGGCCGACCAGTTGATCTATACCTCCATTCGGACCGACCAGGACACGCAGCGCCTCTCGATCCCGACACGCATCGGCGTGCGCCACCCGAAATTGGGTCAGGTGATCCGGATGATGGAACAAAACATCGAAGAACCGATCAGCCCCGCGGTCCTTGCAAAAGACGTGGGCATGTCGACCCGTCAGTTGGAACGGCTGTTCCGCCGCTACCTCAACCGGTCGCCCAAGCGGTATTACATGGAACTGCGCCTCGGAAAGGCGCGAAACCTGTTAATGCAGACCGATATGAGCGTCATCAATGTGGCCCTGGCATGCGGGTTCGCATCGCCATCGCATTTCTCAAAATGCTACCGCGCGCATTACAACACCACGCCGTATCGCGAACGCGGCAGCCAAGCCACGCGCGAACGGGCCTAGAAAAACCCCAACAGCGGATCGACGACCCGGTTGGCGTTCATGCGCAGACCCACGACGCTGCCGTCGGGCCGTTCATGCAGGAAGAGGCGGACAAAGAAGTATCCCGCCTCGCCATCGCTATAGGCCAGCAACTCCTGTCGAAACCCGTTCTCGAATTGCTGGACACGAACGCGCTCAACAATGTTCAGGGCGTTCGGCAGGGCATTCTGAAGCTGAATTTCGACCGCAAGGAAATTCTGCGCTTCTGCCGGCGGAACATCGGTGAACAGACGCGCCACGGCGGCCACCTGAAGGTCGGCCACAAGAGGATCCATCTGCGCCCGGAGTGCATCGTAGCTTGCAAAAACGCCGGCGCGGTCCTGGGCCTGGGCGCCTGTGGCCACCACGGCCAGCAGCAAAAGGCCGACCGTAGCCCGCTGAACGCCTCGAAGCACTTCCAACATGGTTTGCACGTTATTCCCCTTCCACGCGCGCCCGGCGACCGCCACGCCGTTTCGCTGGCGGTGGTGTCTCGAGCCCTTCTGCCAAGACGCTTAACATCGGATGCCCCGCGTTGTCCTTGCCATATCGGTCCACGAGGCGTTCAATCGCAGGGCGGTTGTCATCGCCCGTCATACTCAGGGCCCAATCGACAAAGATCGAGCGGCACTCGGCATCGCTGATCCCCTCAATGTTGAAGGATTCGCGGATCAGACCCTTGGGGTCATCCGCGTCCTGTGGTCGGCTAGGCATTGTCAGGCTCCTTCGGCGCACGGTCCAACACGGCGTCAATCATGCCTTCGGTTTCGGACCGGGTCCGGTCCAATTGCGACGCCAAAGCAGCGCTGTCTGACATTCCCACCTGGCGAAGGAGAAACGCCTGCCCCCCTGCCCCAAGCGTATCAGGATCCAACGCCTCATCCGTCAACAGGCGACCGGATTGATGGACAAGGCTGAACAGATCATGGGCCCTTGCTAGGGCCTCGGCCTCGGTGTCGGTCAACCAGTCGATCGCCGCCCCCGCCATGAGTTGGTCGCGCGGGGTCCGGGCCGGATCACCAGACATCAACGCGGCCGCCTGCGCCACGAGGTCGATCTCTTGCAGGCCGCCTGGCCCGTCCTTGACCGCCCAGGTTTCGGCCTTGCGTCCCGCCGCCTTGAGACGGGCACGCATGTCCGCTGCGTCCGCGCGCACAGTCGCGGCGTCCGCTTTCGAGCGGATGACGTCCTGGCGAATGGCTTCGATGTCCTCGGCGAGCGCCGCGTCGCCCGCGATGACACGGGCCCGCGTGAGCGCCATATGCTCCCAGGTCCAAGCCTCGTTCTTTTGGTAATGCCGAAACGACTCGAGGGCCGTTGCCACGGGCCCCTGCCGTCCAGACGGGCGCAATCGCAGGTCGACCTCGTACAGTTTCCCCGCGGAGGTTGGCGCGCTGAGTGCGGTGATCAGGCCCTTGGTGGCCTTGGCGAACCAACCCCGTGGATCAAGGGGACGGCGCCCCTCGGTCATGTCGACATCAAGGGGATCGTAAATCACGATCAGGTCGAGATCCGAGTTCGCTCCCATGCGGGCGGCACCCAAACTGCCCATCCCCAAGACGGCCCCGCTGCGGCCAGGCGCCGGTCCATGGCGGCGCGCGACATCCGCGCAAACGACGGGCCAAAGCCCCGCCACCACCGCTCCGGCAAGATCGGTGTACTGCGCAGCCGCATCCTCGGATGAAATCAAGCCCCGCAACTGGTGCACGCCAACGCGGAAATGCCAGTCCTTCTGCCAGCGACGCGCGGCATCGAGCTGAAGTTCATAGTCGAGACCGTCCAAGGCTGAGATCAGGTCTTTCGTTAATCCGCCACAGCCCGGCCAAGGGGCAAAGAACCGCCCATCCAACACCGCGTCCAGCACACCGGAGTGACGCGCCAGATAGCGCGACAAGGCGGGCGCCGTGGCCGAGATATCGACGATCAGGTCGACCAAGGGTGGATTAGCGTCAAACAGCGCGAAAAGCTGCACCCCGGCAGGTAAGCCGCGTAGAAACCTATCGAAGTTCGCCAATGCCTCGTCAGGTCGCGCAGCATCCTGGAGACGGCGCAACAGCTCTGGCTTCAAGCGATCAAAGATCGCCTGTCCACGTTCGGACCGCAGGCAGGGATATCCGGGCCAACGGGCCACGATTTCCGCCTGCTCGGGTGGGATCTGCACGCTGGCCGGTTCGCTGGAGGTGGGCGCAAAGAACGCGCCTGTCAGGCCTTCGACGCGTTCGATTTTTTCAAGCAGCCCGGCCTTGAACGCACGCGTGTCCGGCGCGCCGCAGAACCGGGCCAGGCGGTCGAACCCGTCGTCGGATTTCGGCAACAGATGGGTCTGGGCGTCATCAATCATCTGAACCCGATGTTCGATTTCGCGGTGATGGGCGTACAGCTCCGCCAATTCGCCGGCAACGTCGCGTTCGATCCATCCGGCCCGCGCCAAGGCCGACAGGGCCTTGACCGTCCGGCGCGTCCGAAGCGTGTCGTCGCGCCCCCCGGCCACCAATTGCCGGGTCTGGGCATAAAACTCGATCTCCCGGATGCCCCCGGCGCCCAGTTTCATATTGTGCCCGGACTGGTCGATGGCCTGCCCCCGGTGCAGACCTTTGTGGTCCCGAATGCGGCGGCGCATGTCCATCGTATCCTCGACCATCGCGAAATCGAGATGGCGCCGCCACACGAATGGGCTGAGGGTCTCGAGAAACCGCTGCCCCGCCGCGACATCGCCTGCCGCCGGTCGCGCCTTGATATAAGCCGAGCGTTCCCAAGACCGGCCTTCGGCCTCGTAGTAGCGTTCCGCAGCCGTCATCGAGATACAGACCGGTGTCACAGAGGAGTCGGGCCGCAACCGCAGGTCCGTGCGGAAGACATACCCCTCGGCCGTGACGTCATTCAGGGTCGCCGCCATCTTCCGCGTCGCCCGGATGAACCCCGCGCGGGCCTCCATCTGATCTGCGGGATCAAACCGGTCGTCATCGAAAAGGCAAATCAGGTCGATATCCGACGAATAATTCAACTCGCCCGCGCCCATTTTCCCCATGGCAAGGGCGACCATCCCTGCCCCGTCACGGTGGGCGTCATCTTCGCCCATGCCGGGGATCTTGCCCCGCTTCGCCTCTGCGGCGACATGGGTTGCAAGGGCGGCCGAGACGCAGGCGTCGGCGAAATCAGTCCAGGTCTGGGTGGTGGTGGCCAAGCTCCAAACGCCCCCCAGATCGGCAAGGGCCGTGATCAAGGCCGCCCGCCGTTTGAGCTTGCGCAACCCGTCGTTCAATTCGCCCGGCGCCAGATCAGCGGTGGCCGCGATCACCTCGGTCATGCGGTCTTCGGGTTCGTCCAAGAGCGCGTGGCTGAGCCAGTGGGCTTCCTTGGCCATCAGCCGCGCGAGGTAGGGCGAACATCCGGCCGCCCCCTCGATCAACGGGCGCACCTCGGGCGGGACATCATGCAGATGGGCAAGGGCCTCCGCCCCGCGGTCCGGGACATAAGGGATCGGATGTCGGGTGAGACGCGCAGCAAAACTCATGGGGCAACAGTGGCTTGGGCGTCGGGCAAGGTCAATCGACCGGGGTGTCCTGGCTGAAGATGTTGATCCAGCCAACCCCGTCTCGGCGCCAGATCGAACTGATCAGCATCGTCGACCACGTCTCTGCACCCGCCGCAAGATAGGTTGCGCGATAGGCGATCAAGGCCAGATCGTCGGCATATTGCCGGACCTGCACCTCGGACAGACGATAGTCCTGCATGGCGGGCCCGTGGGACAGCTGCCCGGCATGTCCGTCGCGATCGGAAAACCCGCTTGGGTAGACGCCCAGGAAATCCTGGGACAGCAGGGCCGTATCGGCTATTGCGTCGCCATCCAGCAAAGCCTGCCAAACGGCGCGTTCCTTCGCTTCAATCACCGTCAAAAGATCATGGTCACCCATCTCTGGCCCTCCCGCTGCGTCAGAGGTATTGCTGCCCTGACGCGAACGGGATCACAAGGACAGCCAGATGAGCAAGAGCCTCAAGCGTGTGAAACGCGCATTGGATGACGCGGGCGTTGGGACCGAAGTGCTTGAGATGCCAGACTCGACCCGCACCGCCGCCGAAGCGGCCGCTGCAGCGGGCTGCGCGTTGGACCAGATCGCGAAATCCATCATCTTTGGCGCCGAAGCGACGGGCGACGCCGTGTTGTTCATCACGGCCGGCGGCAACAAGGTGGATGCGACGAAGGCAAGCGCCGTTGTCGGGGAAGCCTTGGGCAAAGCCGACGCGGCCTTGATCCGGGCCCAGACAGGGTTTGCGATCGGTGGGGTCGCCCCGATCGGACACGTCTCCCCCATCCGCGCCTGGTTCGACCCGCGTCTTTTGGCGTTCGATGTGGTGTATGCGGCCGCCGGAACGTCGCGTCACATCTTCCCGATCGACCCAACCGTCCTGCTTGACCTGAGCGGCGCGGAACCAGCGGATTTTACCGCCTGACGTCGCGCGTCAGATAACCCGCAGGACAGCCTTTGCCGCCCGCCGTCCCGGGGCCTCGGCCCCTTTGCCCAAGCGCATCATGGTGGCCGCCATCGCGTCCAGCTGCGCAAGTCGGGCGTCGGGATCGCCGATCAACGCGTTCAACGCTGCGCCAATTGGTGCGGGACGACAGTTTTCGCCCAGAAACTCGGGAACGGTGCGCGTGTCCGAGATCAGGTTGACCAATGTCACGGTGTCCACTTTCAGCATCGACGTGATGACTTTGCGCGACAGCCAGTTGCCATCATAGGCGATGACCATCGGCGTTTCCGCCGCCGCCAGTTCAAGGCTGACGGTGCCTGACGCCGCAAGCGCGACATCGGCAGCCCCAAAGGCCGCCCGTTTTTGCGCTGCCATCGCGTCGGTGGACTGCCCGCGGGGATCAAGCAAGTGCACCTGGCCGGGCCAGTTACGCGTCTTTTCCGCCACAAGGCCCGCGACGGCCGGTACCGCTGGCAACACCACCTGCGCGTCAGGGCGTGCGGCCAAAACCGGGCGCAACGCCTCGCCGAAAACGCGGGCAAGACGCTCAACCTCGGACCGACGCGAGCCCGGCAAGGCCACGATCAAGGGGGTCTCATCGGCCAATCCAAGTTCGTTGCGAAATGCCGTGCGCTCGGCCTCGGATGCCTGTGGTTCGGCGACCACCGGATGACCCACGAAATCGCATCCCATCCCTTCGGCTTCCATATACGGCGGCTCGAACGGAAAAAGCGCGAGCACATGGTCGATCGACCGCGCCATCTTGCGCGCACGTTTCGCCCGCCACGCCCAAACCGTCGGCGCAACGTAATGCACCGTGGGCATGTGGGGCGCCGCCGCTTTGACATGGCTCGCAACGCGCAGCGAAAACTCGGGGATGTCGATCGTGATCAGCGCGTCCGGCTTCCTGCGCAGCACTTCGGCGCTCGTTTCGCTGACCCGCGCCAACAGCCGCCGCAAATTGCTCAGGATCGCGGCCAGACCGATGACGGACAATTCCTCCATCGGGAACAGCGGCTTCAGCCCTTCGGCCTGCATCAGGGGCCCGCCGACCCCTTCGAATTCAATCGGTTCATCGGTGATTTCCTTCAGCCCGGCCATCAAGGCCGCACCAAGGCGGTCGCCCGACGGCTCCCCTGCGATCAGGAACAACCGCAGGGTCACGGCGCGCCCCAAAGCGCGATGCCAGTTTCCCTGCAGGCTGCTGTCACAGCGGCCGGGTCCAGTAGCAACACGTGCCCGGCCTGCACTTCGATCCCGGACAAGCCCGCCGCCGCTGCACCGCGCACCGTATCCGGCCCGATTGCGGGCATGTCCACGCGCAGTTCCTGGCCCGGTTTGGCCCGCTTCACCAACACACCGCCGGACCCCGGCGCGGTCTGCGCAACGAAGGTCAGAAGCGCGTCGGTGCCCTGCAGGGTTTCGATCCCCAACATCTGGCCTTTTGCGGCAATGGCTGCTTGCCCGACGTCCAAATCGCCGAGCGCCGCCAAAACCTGCCTTGCGCGCGCGGCGTCACCATCGGGCTTGGCGTCGCCAACAAGGGGTCCGTCAGGGGCGACAAGATCGGGACGCCAATCGCTGGCCCCTTCAACGGCAAACCCTTGTTCTTCAAAGATCGCGATAATCTCGCGCAGAAGCCGGTCATCCCCCGCCTGAAGGGCTTGCGCGATCCGCATGAGTGTGGCCGCGGACAGCGGATCCTGCGGCTCCATCGTGACGTTCGCGCGCGTCATGGCACCCGCCATGCAAATCCGCGTGACCCCTTCGGCCTTGAGCGCCGCGAAGAGTTCGGCCAGCCGGTCTACCCGAGCGTCCACGATGAGTGCGTCGCCGATCCCTGAGACATCAATCCCTTGCAGGCGCACGACAAGCGCCGGACCCGCCCCGAGCAACAACTGGGGAAGATCCCCCGTCCCGGCGATGATCGCGCGGTCGGTCATCGCGTCACCCGGGCGTCAAGAACGAGCGGTCGCTGCCGCCGGTGATGAAGGAGACGATATCCTGAACATAGTCCGATTGCCCTTCATCGCTGCTGCCCAGGCGGCGCGCCCTGTCCTGAAACGCCCCCTCGCCCTGGGCCAATGCCTGGAAGGCAGCCCGTAGGGCCGTGATGTCTTCGCGCGCAACACCGCGCCGCTTGAGCCCGACCAGGTTCAACCCATCCAGTACGCCGCGCGGCCCCTGGACAAGGCCGTAAGGGATCACATCATGGGGCACCATCGTGACGGCGCCGATAATGGCGCCCTTTCCGATCCGCACGAACTGGTGGATGCCGGACAGGCCGCCCACAATCACGTCGTCTTCGATCACGCAATGCCCGCCGATGGCCGCGTTGTTCACCAGCACAACCCGGTCCCCGATGATGGCGTCATGGGCCACGTGGCTGCCTGTGAGGAACAGGCCGTCATTGCCAACCCGCGTGACACCCCCGCCACCTTCGGTTCCCGTGTTCATCGTGACGCCTTCGCGAATGCGATTGCGATCCCCGACGATCAGCCGCGTCCGCTCCCCGCCGAATTTCTTGTCCTGCGGCACCTCTCCGATGGAGGCGAAGGGGTAAATTTCGCAATCCGCCCCGATATCCGTCCACCCGGACAGGACAACGTGGGATTTCAGAACGGTCCGTGCGCCCACCGTCACTTCCGGACCGACCACGCAGAACGGACCGACCTTGCAGTCCGGGCCGATCACGGCGCCGGTTTCAATGACCGCTGACGGATGAATGTCGGCGCTTGCGTCGATCATGCGCCGGCCCCCAGGTCCATCATGGCGGTGAACTCGGCCTCGGCGGCGATCTCGCCGTCCACTTCTGCACGCCCCTGGAACTTCCAGACTTTGCCCCCGGGCTTGCCGCGCAAAGTTGTCAAATGCAGCTCCAGAACATCGCCCGGGCCGACTTTGCGACGGAATTTGCACTTGTCGATGCCCATGAAGTAGACCAGCAAATCCTGGTCGGCCATGTCGGCGGACGCGCCCACCATCACGGCCGCAGTCTGGGCCATTGCTTCCACGATGGTGACACCCGGCATGATCGGCGTCGCCGGAAAGTGCCCCTGAAAATGCGGCTCGTTATAAGTGACATTCTTGATCCCGACCGCAGATTGGAACGGCACGATGTCCCGCACCTTGTCGACCAGCAGAAACGGGTAGCGATGCGGAATGAGGCGCTTGATCAGGTCGATGTCGGCCGTGGTCACCGGCGTCGCGTCGGAGGTCATTTCGAGTGGCTCCTTCCAGGGCGTGGTTATTGGGCGTCACGCCCCATATGCAATCGTTGAAGGTGGTAACAACTCCACCGGAACGCAGCAAGCACCCGAATGGCTCACTCACCGGGTGACGCAGGCTGCGGGGCGGGGTCTGCGCCGTCCTGTGGCGCCGTTTCCCCGAAGCCGAGATCAATCAGCGGGGCGGTGCCACCGTCCCCCAGTTCAGCATTGATCCGTTCGACGGCAGCGTTGGTGATGTCGATCGCGCCCGCGGACAGGAAGACGCTGCGGGAATCGAGCACAACCGCTGCGCCGCGTCCGCGAGCAAGATCCAGCAGGATGGGCGTGACCAAATCGAAAAACCGGGCCTGCGCGGCCTCGGCTTGGGCCTGCAGGTCGCGTCCCTTGGCCTCTTGCGCATCGCGGATCGCTTCCACCCGGATGTCAAATTCCTCGGCCATGGCGCGGAATTCCGCGACATCGGTCGTGGGCCGCAACTCGGTCAAACGCAGCTCTTCCTCGGTCAGTTGCTGCTCGATCTCGCGGTTTTCGCGCGACAATTCGCGCGCCGCAGCTTCCAGTTCGGATGCGACGCGCTGACCGAACACCGATTGGGAAAAAAGCCGTTCCTGATTCAACACCAGAACGGCGCTTTGAACGCCGGATTGCGCCTGAGCGGGCTCCCCCGTGGGCGCCGCGACGGATTCTGATCCGGCCCCGCCAGTCACATCTTCGGTCGACGTGTCCTCTTGCGCCTCGGCGGCCAAAACGGTGGCACAGGCCAACCACATGGCCAATGCCGCACGTACCCCGATCCTGAGCATTGGCCGATGCCGGCTCAGAACCGTGCCTCGATGGTGAAGTCAAAGTCGCGCGTTTGGTCCGAGGCTTCGGTGATGATGGCCCGGCTGAAGTTGAACCGAAGCGGCCCCACCGCCGTATCCCAGAACACCGACACACCGACAGCCGACCGCAGGTTGAGCCCGTCGTCCACGGTGCCACCAAAGCCGGCCGTGTTGTCGAGGCCCCAGACCGAGCCGACATCGGCAAACACGCCGCCGCTGATGCCGTATTCTTCAGGCAACCCGAGCGGGAAACCGGCCTCGAACCGCGCGACAGCGAAGAAGTTGCCGCCCAGTGCGTCGTTGCCCGGTGCCGTCGTATCCCGCGGCCCGAGACCGAAGGTGTCGAAGCCCCGCATTTGGCGGCTGCTGAGGAAGAAGCGGTCCGAGACATGCGAGTTGCCGGACAGCGATTGCAATGCACCCGCCTCGAACGACGCCCGCAGCGTGACTTCCTCGCGGGCCACTTGCCGTTCTGCAATGGCAAGGGCGGTTGCGCGCAGATAGTTCGCATCGCCCCCAAGCCCGGCGTATTCAAGGTCGAACTGCAAGCGCACGCCCGCATTCGGATCCAAACCGCCATCGCGCGTATCGTAGGCGTACTGCAGCCCAACAAAGGCCGTGCGCTGCTCGCCCTGATCCGCTGTCAGAATGGGCGAAGTCACGGCGGCGTTGAACCCGGACAGGTTTGTCGACTCGTACCCCACCGTGGCGCGGGTACGGCTGTACTCGCTGATCGGGAACCCGATCGACGCATTCAGACCCGCATCGGTCGAATCGTAGGCGCGGTTCTGATTGTCGGTTTCGACGTAGAACGCCTCCAGCCCAAGCGACAGGTCGCGGCGCAAGAAGGCTGGTTCCTCAAAGCCGAAATTGAAAGACTGGCTGCCCCGGGTGGTGTTGAAGCCAAAGTCCAGCGCCTGGCCCCGGCCCAGGAAGTTGCGCTCGGAGAAGCTGATGCCAAACCCGATGCCCACATCGGTCGAATAGTTGCCCGCAAAGGTCAGCGACCCGGTCGGTTGCTCTTCCACATCGACGTCAACGATCACCTGGTCAGGTGCGGTGCCTTCCCGGCCGTCGACGGCGACGTCCGCAAAGAACCCGGTTGCGCGAATACGCTCGGCTGCCGCGCGCACGGCGCGGGGGTCGAAGGGATCACCTTCAACGGTATCGAATTGGCGTCGGATCACGCGATCGAGTGTCGTCGCGTTGCCTTCAATATCGATGCGTTCCACGAACACTCGCTCGCCACGCGAGATCACGAACTCAACGTCCAGCGTCTGCGCCGCATCGTTGCGGGTGATCACAGGCTCCACGCGGATGAAGCGGAGACCTTGGCTGGTCGCAAGGTTTTCCATCCGGCTGATCGTGTTGTCGATGATGCGCGGGCTGTACGTCATGCCCGGGCGAATACGGATCGTTGCCTGATAGGCCGGCACGTCGATTTCCGGCAGGTCGCTGACGGTCGTGATCTGGCCGAGGCTAAAGCTTTGACCCTCTTGGATGTTGAAGGTCACAAAGTACGAGCTGCGGTCCCGCGCAAGTTCGGGGGTGACGCTCAGGATCCGGAAATCAACATACCCACGATCCTGGTAGAAATCTGTCAGAAGCTGGCGGTCAACGGCGATCCGGTCTGCAATGAAGGTGTCGCGCTGAATGATCTGCCGGAACAGCCCCGCCTGTGTGCTGGCCAGAACCCGGCGCAGGCGCCGGTCGGAATAGGCCCGGTTCCCCACGAAGGCGATGCGTTCTGTTTCGATCACGCGCCCTTCTGCAATTTCAAAGACCAGATCCACGCGGTTGTCGGTCCGCTCGATGATCCGCGGGGTGACGGTCGCGGTCAGGCGGCCCGCTTCGCGGTAGGCGGCGGCAATGTTATTGGCGTCCTGCTCGGCCACGGAGGGCGAATAGACGCGACGTGGTGTGGACTGGAGCAGGCTGAGAAGCGCCTCGTCCTCGAGGCGGTCATTGCCTTCGATCGAGATGCGGTTGATCGTCGGGAATTCCTCAACGGCGATCACCAGGGTCCCGCCGCGCGGCTGCATCTCGACGCTCAGGAACAATCCACTGTTCTGCAAACGCTGCAGCGCGTCGTTCACTTGGGCCGCCGTCACGGTCTGGCCCGGCGCGATCCCTGCGGTGGTCAGAACGTTCGCATCGCTGATGCGCTGGTTGCCCTGCACGTCAAAGTTCGAAAAGCGAAGGGTTTGCGCGGACGCAGGGCCCGACAGCGCCAAAAAGACGATCAAGCCGACCCCAAGGGCGGGTGTGACCAGCCTCAAAAGCAGTGGCGCGACGGGCTTCGCAAACAACGCGTGGAGACGCAGTGGCATCGAATCCAACCCCATGTGTAACGTGCAGACACGACCTGCCTATCGACTGGTATGGGGGTTGTCAAAACGATCACACCATCCTGTGTGTCATAAGGGTCAGCGTGCCACATATTCGCCACATTTCAAACGCCTTAAGGGCCACCGGCAGGAGCCGCTGACCCATAGCGTTTCGGGCAAATGAGGTGCCTGTGCGCGCGCCAGACCGGCGCGCGGTATCAGTGGACGGTGACGTACGAAAAGACGTTTCCGGCCAGAAGCAGCGCCGCAACGATGAGCAACGGCACCAGGAAGCGATCCATATTGGTCAAAACGACCAACGAGACTTCGCGATAGCTTTCTGCCAACAGTTTCATGTCTTGCTCCAATCCACCCACATGTCTGGTGGGCGCAGAGCAAATATCGTGTCCGAATGTGGCGCGATTGCGGCTAGGCCAAGACCATTTCCCGATATCGGAACGCCGGAACCCTTTGGCCTACGGGCAGAAAATATCGTTGGTCAGGGCAAACAGCATCAAGGACAAAAGAAGCGTCAAACCAATCGTCATGAACAGGTTCAGCGCCTTGTCAGACGGCGGTTTGCCTGTGACGGCCTCGTAGGCATGGAACATCAGGTGCCCCCCGTCTAGGACGGGTATTGGGAAAAGGTTCAACAATCCAACAGCCGTCGACAGAACAGCGATGAACCAGATGAAATTGTCGATGCCCTGGCTGGCCGCCGCCCCCGACGTTTCCGCGATGCCGATCGGGCCCTGCAGGTTACACGACGAAATCGCGCCCGTGATCATGTGCCACAAGCCAGACAGCGAGGAACTGATGACGAAACCGGTTTGTTCGACACCGTACCAGACGGCTGCCCCGGGCCCGACCGACTCGCGCACGGGCTCAAAGCTCAGGCCGCCCGTGATCCCGATCAGATAGCGGGTTTCGAACCCGCCTTCCGGCAACGGCAAATCCGTGCGCTTGGGCGCGAGGGTCACTTCAAGCTCCTCCCCGCCCCGCCACAGGTCCAGCGTCAGGGGCTCCCCCTCCGCCGCTTCGACGGCCAGGCGCACCTGGCTGAAGGCATAAACGGGCGTGCCGTCGATGGCGACGATCACGTCGCCCTCTTCCAGGCCGGCCTCGATCGCGGCGGACTGCGGGGTCACCGCTTGCACCACCGGGACCAGCGGGAACGCGGCATCGACCTGAAGCTCTTCGCCGTTACGCTCAACCGTGTAGGCCGCGGTCGGTCCGGGTTCGAGCGCATCGGCAACCTCGAACAGCTCTGCAAGCGTGCCAACGGGCTGGCCTTCGATCGCGGTGATCAGATCCCCCTGCTCGAGTTGGATGAACTGCGCCGGCAGATCGACCTGATCGCCAATGCGCGGCTCGTCGACCGCGCGGCCCGTGAACAGCAGCACCGTGCCAAAGATCAGAATAGACAGGATAAAGTTGAACACCGGGCCCGCGGAAACGGTCGCCGCCCGCGCCCATAACGGGGCCCCATGCATGGAGCGCCGCCGTTCGCGAATGTCCATGGCGTCAATCGCGGCCCCGTCCTTGCCAGACGCCGCATCGGCATCACCCAGGAATTTCACGTAGCCGCCAAAGGGTAAGGCCGCGATTTGCCATCGCGTGCCGTGGCGGTCCACCGTGCTGAGCAGAACAGGGCCAAACCCAAGCGAAAAGACCTCGGCATGGATGCCCGACCACCGGCCGACAATGTAGTGGCCGTATTCATGAATCGCGACGATGATCGAAAGAGCGGCCACAAAGGCGATGATCGTAAAGGCAAGACTGCCGAACTGAGGAATGAATTCCATTAGCGTGACTGCTCCATGCGCGCGATTTGATCCCAGGCTGTCTGACGAGCCATGTGGTCCGTTGTCAGCACGTCCTCAAGGCTTGACATGGGATTTGTGAGGCGAAAATCGGACGAAACGGCGTCAAGCGTCGCATCGACCACACCCGCCATGTCCATGAAGCCGATCCGACCGGCCAGGAACCCATCAAGGGCGATCTCCTTCGCGGCATTGAAAACAGCGCCTGCTTTCCCCCCCGTTTCCATCACGCTGCGGGCCAAGGCCAACGCGGGGTAGCGGGCGGGATCCGGAGCATAGAATTCGAGGCTCCCGACATCGGCAAGATTGACCCGTGACACCGGAAGGTCGGCGCGGTCGGGCCAGTGCAGCGCATAGCCGATGGCGTGCCGCATGTCGGGCGCCCCCAGATGGGCCATCAGGGCGCCATCACAGAACCCGACCAGCGCATGCACCAGGGATTGCGGGTGGATGACGGCCTCGATCTTACTTGGGGGAACGCCGAAGAATTCCTTCGTTTCGATCAGTTCCATGCCCTTGTTGAACATGGAGGCCGAGTCGATGGTGATGCGCTGCCCCATGTCCCAGTTCGGATGCGCGCCCGCGTCCGCGATGGTCGCCTCGCTTAACTTGTCCACGGGCCAGTCCCGAAGCCCGCCACCGGACGCCGTGATGACGATTTTCTCGACGGCGGCCATCTCTTCGCCGACCAGCGCCTGAAAGACCGCGGAGTGTTCGCTGTCGACGGGCAGAATGGTTGCGTCGTGATCCTTGGCTTCTTGCAGAAGAAGTGGGCCGGCCGTGACGAGGCTTTCCTTGTTGGCCAGCGCCAGCGTGCTGCCGTGTTGCAGGGCGCGAAATCCGGGCGCAAGCCCGGCCGCACCGACAATGGCCGACATGATCCAATCCGCAGGACGTTCCGCGGCCTCAAGCAGCGCCGAGTCTCCGGCGGCGGCCTCGATGCGCGTGCCCGCCAGCGCTTCCTGAAGATCGCCCCGCCGGTCTTCATAGGCCGTCACCGCAATGTCGGCCTTTAGCCGGATCGCATCCTCGGCCAACTGTTTTATGTTTGCCCCGCCCGTCAGCGCAACCACGTCATAGGCCTCGGGCGCGCGGGCGATCAGGTCGAGGGTGTTCTGTCCGATAGAGCCGGTCGCCCCGAAAACACTGATCCGCCGCATGGGTCGGTTCCCTTCAAAGTGGCGCGGGTGGAAAATCCAGGACCGCTTCCACAATCAAAAGCACGAGGGCCGCCCCTAGCAATGCGTCAAAGCGATCAAACAGGCCGCCATGACCGGGCAGAAGGTTCGAGCTGTCCTTGACACCAACGCGCCGCTTCGTGGCCGATTCCGCGATATCGCCCATTTGACTTGCCATGCTGAGCGCGACCGAAATCCCGATCAACTCAATCCCGCTGCCGGTTTTCGCAACAAAGGCCCATCCGACGACCGCCGCGCCAATCCACCCTGCGATAGTTCCGGCCCAGGTCTTCTTCGGGCTGACGCGCGGCCAGAATTTCGGGCCGCCAATGATGCGCCCCGCGAAATAGCCGAAGACATCCGTCGCCGCCACCAGCAGAACCAGCCACAGCATCCACACGAACCCGAACGTGTCGCGGTGCTGGATCAGCCCGAAGCTTGCCAACATCACCATGCCGGACATCACAATGAAAATGGAGCGGTGTTTCTCCAGTGTGGCCGAGCCGAGCAGCGGCACCAACAGGATCAGTGGCAAGGCAAATCCGGTTGGCAGCAATTTGGTTGCAACCAACGCTGCAGCCGCCGCCGCCCCCAAGGCCAAGGCCGGTTGCATGTCGGCCCCCAACATGCGGACCAGTTCCCAGATGAGCACACCGACAATAAGTGTCACGAGAAGGGTGAACCACCAGCCACCAGCCCAAACGGCCGCGAGGCCCACCACGGCAATCAGGGCGCCGGTGGCCAGGCGCGTGGCAAGATCGGAAAAGCTGTCCGCTTTCAGCGCCAAGGGCAGGCTCAGACAGGCACGGCGCCAAAGCGGCGTTCGCGATGGCCAAACCGCTTCAACACATCGGCGAAGACCTCGGCGGTGAAGTCGGGCCAAAGCGTGTCGATGAATTCGTATTCCGCGTAGGCCGATTGCCAGAGCAGGAAGTTCGAGATGCGCGCCTCGCCCGATGTGCGGATCACAAGGTCAGGGTCCGGCAGCACGTAGGTGTCAAGGTAGCGCGGGAACGTTTCGTCGTTGATTTTGCGCGGATCGAGCTTTCCGTCCGCGACATCGTGGGCCAAGCGACGGGCGGCACGGGCCACTTCATCGCGTCCGCCATAATTCAATGCAACGGTCAGGTGGACGCCCGAGTTGTGCGCTGTCAGCAACTCCAGATTGTCCATCATGTCCACGAGCGCCGGTTCAAGGCGCACGCGGTCCCCGACAAACCGGACGCGCACATCGTTTTCCACGAGGTTCTGCGTCTCGTTGCGCAGGTACCGTTTGAACAGCTTCATGAGACCGGCAACTTCGGTCTGGGTGCGCTTCCAATTCTCCGTCGAGAAGGCAAATATGGTCAGGTACTTAACGCCAAGGTCCGGACAGGCTTTGACGATTTCCTTGACCCGCAAGACCCCGGCATGGTGGCCGAGCAGGCGCGGTCGACCGCGATTTTGCGCCCAACGCCCATTTCCATCCATGATGATCGCCACGTGATTGGCCGTGGAAGTGCTTGAATTCATGAGGAATGGGCTTTCTATGCTCAACGTCTTAATTCTGCATTAACCGGTTGCGGACCCTAGGGAAAGGGCAGGAATCCCTGCTGGCGCTGGATTGGTGTGTCCCCGCAACTGTCCACGGGCCGGCCCCGGCTGCCCCCGCGTCGTCAAACCTGCATGATCTCGGCTTGCTTGGTTTCAAGCGCGGCATCGACCTTGGCAATGTGGGCGTCGGTCAGGTCCTGAACTTCACTTTCCCAAAGCTTCTGGTCGTCCTCAGACATCCCGTCGGCCTTGGCTTTCTTGATCTGATCCATCCCGTCGCGTCGAACGTTGCGCACCGCCACCCGGGCGTTTTCGGCGTATTGGGCCGCAACCTTCGTCAGCTCGCGGCGGCGCTCCTCGTTCAACTCGGGGATCGGCAGCATGATGATTGTGCCGTTCAGTTGCGGGTTGATCCCCAACCCGGATTCGCGGATCGCCTTTTCAACTTTGCCAACCAGTGACTTGTCCCAGACGTTGACGGTCACCATGCGCGGCTCGGGCACGTTGACGGTGCCGACCTGATTGATCGGGGTCGGCGCGCCATAGGCATCCACCATCACAGGCTCCAGCATCGACGCAGATGCACGTCCGGTGCGCAGAGAGGCAAATTCCGTCCGCAGGGCCGTCAAGGCGCCGTCCATCCGGCGTTCCAAATCATCGACATCAATCTCGATTTCGTCGTCGGCCATAACCTGTTTCTCCGTCAGGGTTGCGCAATGTGGTGGGCGTGGCTTCTACGCGGTTAGGCCACTTTTGTATAGGTGCCTTCCCCGGCCAGGATCCCGCGGAACCCGCCCGGTTCATCCAGGCTGAAGACAATGATCGGCAGATTGTTCTCGCGCGCCAACGCGATGGCCGAAGCGTCCATCACACCCAGATGCTGCGCGAGGACTTCGTCATACGTGACCGTCTCATACCGCTTTGCGTCAGGGTATTTCACCGGATCCTTGTCATAGACGCCATCGACCTTAGTGCCCTTGAAGATCGCTTCGCAGTCCATCTCGCTGGCCCGCAAGGTGGCGGCCGTATCGGTTGTAAAATACGGGTTGCCGGTGCCGGCGGCAAAAATGCAGATCCGTTTCTTTTCGAGGTGTCGCACGGCGCGTCGGCGAATATAGGGCTCGGCCACTTCGTTCATCGTGATCGCCGAGATGACCCGCGTGAAGACGCCGATCTGCTCCAGCGCCGATTGCATGGCCAAGGCATTCATGACGGTCGCCAACATGCCCATGTAGTCGGCGGTCGTCCGCTCCATCCCTTGTGCGCTGCCTTGCAGGCCGCGAAAGACGTTGCCGCCACCAATCACCATACAAATCTCAACGCCCAGATCGTGCACCGATTTCACCTCGCGGGCGATGCGTTCCACGGTGGGCGGGTGCAGGCCGAACCCTTGATCGCCCATCAGCGCCTCGCCGGAGATTTTCAACATCACGCGCGAGTATTTTGGCGCGACAGAGGCGTCCGGTGTGGCAGCATCGGGCATGATCGGGGTCCTTCGACAGGTGTGAGATTTGCGTCGCGCGCACCATAGGGCTAAAGCACGGGACGGTTCAACGCCCGATCCGGGCATTTCACTGCGACAGCGCGACGTGCCCAAACCCTTGATAAATATCCAATCTCTCTCACCTGATCGACCGGTTCTCATCGCGGGACCGACGGCGTCGGGCAAGTCGGCCTTGGCCATGGACATTGCACAGCAGCAAGGCGGTGTCGTGATCAATGCGGACGCGCTGCAGGTTTACGATGGGTGGCGCGTCCTCACCGCACGTCCAAGTCCCGCGGACGAGGCTGCTGTTCCGCACGCGCTGTATGGGCATGTTCCGTTCGAGGCCACCTATTCGGCAGGGGCATGGCTGCGCGACGTGCGCCCGCTCCTGACGGGGCAGAACCGCCCGATCATCGTTGGTGGAACAGGATTGAACTTTCGGGCGCTGCTGGAGGGTTTGGCAGACATCCCCGAAACGCCGCCCGAAATTCGAGCCGAGGCCGACGCGACGGAACTTGATGCCTTACTGGCCGAGCTCGATCGAGAAGACCCCGAGATTGCACACCGCATCGACCGACAAAACGGCGCTCGCGTGCGCCGCGCGTGGGAAGTCTTGCGGTCCACCGGCACGCCCCTGTCGCAATGGCAGGCGGATACGGCTGCCCCGGACCTGCGTCTGGCAGATGTCCACGCGTTCGTTCTGGAGGCCGAGCGCGACTGGCTGGCGGCCCGGATTGAAACGCGTTTCGACCTCATGCTCGCGGAGGGCGCTTTGGAGGAAGCGCGGTCCAACTTGCCGAGATGGGATCGCGCCGGCGGGGCAGCCAAGGCCATCGGGGCGCCGGAGCTTATGGCACATCTCAGGGGCGAGATCTCGCTGGATCAGGCCCGAGACGCCGCCATCATTGCCTCACGCCAGTATGCCAAGCGCCAACGCACCTGGTTTCGGGCCCGGATGACCGGTTGGACATCCATTGCATTACCGCAAGGATAGTCTGCGTCATTGCCACGACGGTCACGCGCGGCTTCCTTGCACATTTGCGACATTTCTGTAGGTTTTGTGCCATGTTTACGCACGCCGCACCCCCGCTTGGCTTTTCCGTTCTGTCCCTTGGCAAGCTGCGGATGCAGGAACCTTGGCGCATGGAACTGCTGCACGCCAAGCCGCTACATCGGCTATATTGGATCACGCGCGGACAAGGGCGGATCACGGTGAACGGGATCACGCGCGGTTACGGCCCCAACACGGCGGTGTTCGTCCCGGCGCATGGCCTGCTGGCCATCGAATTGCCGTCGCAAACCCAAGGCCTCGAACTGTGTTTGCCCACGGACGCCGACCTGGGGGTTCCAGACCAACCCTTTCACCTGCGCATCTCGGTGATCGAGGCGCAGGCCAGCCTCACCAGTCATCTTGAAAAGGTCGAACGTGAGATTGCCGCACGCGCGCCCGCGATGGAGCGCGCTTTGCGCGGCTACGGGCTTTTGATCTCGGCTTGGATGACCCGGGAACTGTCGCGTCAGGAGGGGGCGATTCTCCGCGAAAAGTCCCATCGGTTGGTCGAACAATTCGCCACGTTGATGGAAACGCATTTCCGATCGGGACGCGGGATCGCCGATTACGCAGAAATGCTGCAGGTCACGCCCACTCATCTGAGTCGCGTCTGCAAGGAGGCCTCCGGGCGCCCTGCTCACGCGCTTTTGACCGAACGCATCATGTATGAGGCGCGCCGCCTGCTGCTGGAAACCGACATGCCGGCCCGGGAAATTGCAGAAACCCTGGGCTTTTCGTCGGCAGCCTATTTTACGCGCGCCTTTTCACAGGCGGTCGGTCAGTCGCCATCCGCTTTTCGACGCCCGCCGAACCGCATCTGATCGCGCGCCCCGCGGTGACTCGGTCAAGCGAAAAAACCTATTACTTTGGGTTGCGTTTTCGACTGGTGTCGTTTTTGCTTCTTATCGATGTCGCTTTTGGTCCAATCTACGGCGCAACTTGTCGTTGACGACCTGATGGTATCCGGGCGCTAATGCGTCGCAACCAGAGCGGGTCAGACCCCGCGCAGGTTAAAAGCTTGGCGCAGACAATGCGCACAGGCGGCACAAAACAAATGATTGTCACAGGGAGACAACTAATGACCTCAACTTCTCGCGCACATTTGGAGACGCATCCCGTCGCCGAAATGTACGCTCAGGAATACAAGGATGGCAAACTGAGCCGCCGCGAATTCCTGGTGCGTTCGACCGCGCTTGGCGTGTCGGCCGCCGCGGCCTATTCGCTGATCGGCATGAGCCCGGCCAACGCCGGTGGCCATCGTGCGACGCCCCCGGCCGGCGGCAGCCTGCGCATCCAAATGGAAGTTCGCGCACTCAAAGATCCCCGCACCTATGATTGGTCGCAGATGGCCAACGTCACCCGCGGCTTCCTTGAGTATCTGATCGAATACAATGCCGACGGCTCGTTCGGCGGCGTTCTTCTGGAATCCTGGGAAGCCAATGCCGACGCCACCCAGTACACCCTGAACGTGCGTCAGGGCGTGAAGTGGAACAACGGCGACGACTTCACCGCGCATGACGTGGCCGCCAACATCGTTGGTTGGTGCGACAGCACGGTCGAAGGCAACTCGATGGCAACCCGCATGGGCGGTCTCGTGGATGCAGACACCGGCGTGGTCCGCGAAGGCGGCGTTGTCGTGGTGGACGACTACACGGTCCAGGTGAACTACCCTGCCCCCGACATCACCCTTGTGCCGGGCATCGCGGACTATCCGTCGGCCATTCAGCATCGTGACCTGATCGGCACGAACCCGCTGGACCACGGTGTTGGCACCGGCGCATATCGCGTTTCGGACTACGAAGTCGGCGTTTCGGCCCGTCTGGAAAAGAACCCCGACCACACCTACTGGGGTGACGCCTATCTTGATGAAGTCATCTTCATCGACCTGGGCCAGGATCCGGCCGCATGGTTCGCGGCTGCGGAAGCCGACGAATTCGACATGACCTATGAAACGGTCGGCGAGTTCGTGGACCTGTTCGCTGCCGTGGGTTGGGAACAGTCGGAAGTGACCACCGCGGCCACCGTGGTGATCCGCCCGAACCAGAACAACGCCCCCTATGATGATGTTCGCGTGCGTCGCGCCATCAACATGGCTGTGGATCCGCAGGTCTGCCTCGATCTGGGCATCAACGGTCAGGGTGTGCTGGCAGAAAACCACCATGTCTGCCCGATCCATCCGGAATACGCCGAACTGCCGCCGATCACGGTCGACAAGGACGCCGCCTACGCCATGCTCGAAGAAGCTGGCATGACGGACCACGTGTTCGAGATCAGCTCGATCGACGACGACTACCGCCGCAACACCACCGACGCCGTCGCCGCGCAGCTGCGTGACGCAGGCTTCAACGTGGAGCGTGTGGTGATCCCGGGTTCGACCTTCTGGAACGACTGGACGTCCTATCCGTTCAGCTCGACCAACTGGAACCACCGCGAGCTTGGTGTTCAGATCCTGAACCTTGCCTACCGCTCGGGCGTTCCGTGGAACGAGTCCGGCTTTGCAAATGCTGAATTCGACGCCCTGCTCGATCAGGCCAACGGCATCCAGGATGCCGATGCCCGCCGCGAGATCATGGCGCAGCTTCAGCAGATCATGCAGGACGAAGGCGTGACCCTGCAGCCGTACTGGCGCTCGCTGTTCCGGCACTACAAGCCGGGCATCGTGAATGCAGACATGCATCCGAAGTTCGAGATCAACGTCCACTACCTGGGCGTCGCCTAAACCACTCGCGCCCGAGCCTCAGACCGAGGCTCGGGCGTTTTCATCTTGGCGCGGCCGCGCCCGTCCGTCGAAGTCATCGCAGCAATAAGTGATGCGCGCGGGCACCTGCCAGCCAACCTGGCCAGCAACCGACAGGGGACATTATGGGACTCTTCATCCTGCGCCGTTTCGGCGTGATGATTCTTACGGCGCTCTGCCTGACATTCGTGGTCTTCTTCCTCACGAACCTGTTTCCAAACCTGGAAAAACTCGCAAAGACACAAGGCAACGCGCGCATGACCGACGCCGAGGTTGTCTCTTGGCTCGACCGCAACGGTTACGGGGGGCCGATGATCTCCCGGTATGGCGAATGGTTGGGGGTTGTGCCCGGCTGGACGCGTGAAGACGACGACGGCGAAATCACCGGGCGCTGCATCGACCCCGGCATGGACCCGGCCGATGCGCCACGGTTCTGCGGGCTTTTGCAGGGTGACTTGGGGTATTCGACGGTGTCCGATGACGAAGTCGCGAACATTATCGGCGGGCGGCTCCAATTGACCCTTGTTCTCATGGCCTGGGCCTTCGGCGTGATGGTGCCCGCGGCCCTGTTGGTCGGCGTTCTGGCCGGGATGCGCGAGGGATCGAGGATGGACCGAAGTCTGTCGACCTTTGCCATCGGCTCAACCGCGACACCCGAATACGTGTCAGGCGTGATTTTCATCGTCCTTCTGGCGTCGTCGACGGCCGGCATTTCGCCATGGCTGTCCGCGAATGGCTGGATTGAAGGACGGACCTTGTTCCTCGGGTCAGCCCGCTCTGCCATGGAAGACGGTGTCACCTTCTGGAACTTCACCCTGCCGGTGATGACCATCGCCCTTTACGGGATGGGCTATATCGCGCGGATGACCCGGGCCTCGATGGCCGAGGTCATGACGGCGCAGTATATCCGGACCGCGCGTCTCAAGGGCGTCAGCTTCCGGAACATCGTCATGAAGCACGCGCTTCGGAATGCTCTGATCGCCCCGTTCACCGTCATCATGCTCCAGTTTCCCTGGCTGCTGACCGGCGTTGTGATCGTGGAGACGCTCTTCAACTACAACGGCTTCGGTTGGACCTTGGTCCAAGCGGCATCAAACAACGATATCGAGCTGCTCCTCGCATGCTCCATCGTCGCCGTGTTCGTGGTTCTGGTGACACAGCTGATTTCGGATATCGGCTATGTCTTCCTGAATCCTCGTATCCGTATTTCGTAAGGAGGCCTTGGACATGGAACCTTTGACCTGGTCCGGTGTTCTCGGACCCTTCGTGAACCCGGTGATGATGGCTGCAGTTGCCGTCTTCGCGTTGGGATTTGTCACCAACTTCCTGCTCACGATCGTCGGCGTCCGCGCCGGCGAAGTGCAGATCAATGCGGATCACACGCTGACCGTGGACCGCACCCCTGTCGACTATGCGCTGATGGCGATGAAATATGCCGTGTTGCTCTTCATTGCCTGCTGCGTGGTCTACATTCTTGGGGGCATCCTGCTTCCGTCGATCGAGTCCAAAGGCATCATTGCCGGCATGGCAGGTCGGCTGACGCCCGTGTGGGTGTGCCTCGTGATTACCTTTGCGGCCTCCATCTACTTCAAGCGCAAACTGGGCCTGTACGGGAAGCTGTTCGACAGCCCGATCGGCATGGTCGGGTTTGGCCTTGTGATGTTCTGGATCTTCTCGGCCGCATTCGCGGGCGTCGTAGCCACGCATGGCCCGATCGACGTTATTTCGCAGATGCGGAACGATGTGCCAGGCCCCCCCCTGCCAAGCCCGGAAGACGGCGATTTCGCCTACTACCTGCTTGGCGGAGACAACCTGGGACGGGACGTGTTCAGCCGGATGATCTTTGGCGCGCAGGAGGTGCTCAAGATCACACCCGCCGCGACGCTTTTCGCGTTCATGGTGGGCGTCACGCTTGGGTTGCCAGCAGGCTACTTCGGTGGACGTCTCGACACGATCATCACCTTTATCGCGAACCTCGCCCTCGCATTCCCTGTCATCCTGCTGTTCTTCCTGCTGGTGACACCGGAAATCGTGGCGGCGGGCGTGCCGCAATACATGTCCATGATCCTGTTCATCTTCCCGATCATGTTCTTCGTTGTGTTGTTCAATTCGCGCTACCACACACAGCCCACGAAGCGGAACATGCTCGTGGCGATCACGATGGTCGTGGGCCTTTTGGCCTACTTCTCGTTGATCTCGAATGCCGATGATCCAGACCTGCCGCTCGCCTTCCGCCTGTGGCCGGAGGTTCTGGATCTCTTCGACATTCCGGGCAACCTGCTGATCGTGTTCGTGTCGGTGGTCTTCGTGAACTCACCCACGGTGTTCCGCATCGTGCGCGGGATCGTTCTGGACATCAAAACACGCGACTACGTGGCCGCCGGTCAGACCCGAGGTGAAGGTCCGTGGTACATCATGCTGTGGGAGATTCTGCCCAACGCGCGTGGACCGCTGATCGTCGATTTCTGTCTGCGGATCGGCTACACGACCATCCTGCTCGGCACCTTGGGCTTCTTCGGCCTCGGTGTGAGCCCGGAAAGCCCGGATTGGGGATCGACGATCAACGAAGGCCGCCGCCTTCTGACGATCTATCCGCACCCGGCCCTGCCCCCGGCATTGGCGCTGATGAGCCTCGTGCTCGGCCTCAACCTGCTGGCGGATGGTCTGCGTGAAGAAAGCCTGAAAGACTGATGCGTCCTCTGTCGCGCATATCGCGCTGTGCCGCGCCGGTGAGCCTGGGGGTTGCCCTTGCGTTCACCGGCTCGGCCACGGCCGATACGGTGGAGCAGCCGATCTGGCAGCCCGCCATCTACTGTGCGGCGCTTGATTTCACGCGTGCGGATCTTTTGACAGGGATCGAGGCCGATCTGCCGGAATGGGCCGGGACACCGGATTCAGCGACGAAAACCGGGCGCGCCTACCTGCGCATCGCGGCCGAGGCGCTGGATTGTCCCCCTCAGGACGAGGTCACGACTTACCTGTCGAATGCCCGGATCGGCATACAGCATCGGATCCGTGTCGCCACCGGCTTTGGCATTTCCCCGGAAACGATGGTCCTGCCGATCGCATCGGAAAGCGAGTTGGTTTGCGAACTGACCTTCGCGCCCGAGCTTTTGGCCGAGATGCGCGCCCACGAAGAACACACCCCGCCCGACCCGATCTGTGGTTGGGCGGAATGACAGTCAAAATCATGGCCATCGCGCGCAACACCCGCGCGGCCAAGACCGAACATACGGGCCCACGCCCGGAACAGGGAGACAGCTAAATGCCAGATCGCGAACCCTATGACGGCCCAATTCTCGAGATCGAGAATCTGTCGATCTCCTTCTTTACGCGCTTGCGCGAAATTCCCGCAGTGATGGACTTTTCCTGCACGGTGATGCCGGGCGAGGCGATGGGCCTTGTCGGCGAATCCGGCTGCGGGAAATCCACGGTGGCCCTCGGGGTCATGCAGGACCTTGGTGTCAACGGACGGATCGTCGGTGGGTCGATCAAGTTCAAGGGCCGCGACCTGAACGCGATGTCCGACGAAGAACTGCGCGATCTGCGCGGATCGGAGATCGCGATGATCTATCAGGAGCCGATGGCCTCTCTGAACCCGGCCATGAAGATCGGCAAGCAGTTGATGGAAGTCCCGATGATCCACGAAGGGGTCTCGGCCGAGGAGGCTTATAAACGCGCCCTCGAAGTGGTCACGGATGTGCGCCTGCCCGACCCCAAGCGCATGCTGGAAAGTTTCCCGCACCAGCTTTCGGGCGGCCAGCAGCAGCGGATCGTGATCGCGATGGCGCTGATGGCGAACCCATCGCTTCTGATCCTGGATGAGCCGACCACCGCCCTGGACGTGACCGTGGAAGCCGCCGTTGTGGATCTGGTGAAAGACCTGGGCCGCAAATACGGCACCTCGATGCTGTTCATCAGCCACAACCTCGGCCTGGTTCTGGAAACCTGCGACCGTCTGTGTGTCATGTATTCGGGCGAGGCGGTGGAAACCGGCTCGATCGAAGACGTTTTCGACAAGATGCAGCACCCCTACACGCAGGCCCTGTTCCGGTCGATCCCGCTGCCGGGCGCGGACAAGAACGAACGGCCGCTCGTGGCCATTCCCGGCAACTTCCCCCTGCCCCATGAACGTCCGTCGGGCTGCAACTTTGGCCCCCGCTGCGACTACTACCAAAGCGGACGCTGCAACGCGCAGGACATTCCGATGTTCAACGTGCCGGGCAATGATCGCCACGCAACGCGGTGCCTGCGCTTCGAGGAAATTGACTGGCACGCCCCCATCGAGGTTGGGGATTCAACCGAGAAGGCAGAGGTCGGCGATGTCGTCCTTCGGATCGACAACCTCAAGAAATACTACGAGGTGGCCGCCAATTCGATGTTCGGTGGCGGGGACACCAAGGTGGTGAAGGCCAATGAGACCCTCAGTTTCGAAGCGCGCGAAAGTGAAACGCTCGCCATCGTGGGGGAATCAGGCTGCGGCAAATCCACGTTGGCCAAGGTTCTGATGGGCCTGGAAACCGCAACGGACGGCCACGTGTTCCTGGACAATATGGCGATTGAGGGGACACCGATCGAAGATCGGGAAACCGGTACGGTTTCGTCGATCCAGATGGTGTTCCAGAACCCGTTCGACACGCTGAACCCCTCGATGACCGTGGGGCGCCAGATCATCCGGGCGCTGGAGGTCTTTGGCATTGGCGAAAATGACGAAGCCCGCAAACAACGCATGCTCGAATTGCTCGACCTTGTGAAACTGCCGCGCGCCTTTGCCGATCGGATGCCGCGCCAGTTGTCCGGCGGCCAGAAACAGCGGGTCGGCATCGCGCGAGCCTTCGCAGGCGGCGCACGCATCGTGGTGGCAGACGAACCCGTCTCGGCCCTTGATGTGTCGGTGCAGGCGGCTGTGACCGACCTGCTGATGGAAATCCAGCGGGACGAGAAAACCACGCTTCTCTTCATCTCGCACGATCTGTCGATTGTCCGGTATCTCTCGGACCGGGTGATGGTGATGTATCTCGGCCATGTGGTCGAGATTGGCGATACCGAGCAGGTGTTCAGCCCGCCCTACCACCCCTACACCGAGGCGCTTTTGTCGGCCGTCCCGATTGCCGATACCTCGGTCGAGAAGCAGCACATCGTGCTCGAGGGCGATATTCCCTCGGCCATGAGCCCGCCGCCGGGCTGCCCGTTCCAGACGCGCTGCCGCTGGAAATCGGATGTCCCAGGCGGTTTGTGCGAAACCGAAGTGCCGCCGATGAAGATGCTGGCCGATGGGCATCAGGTGAAGTGTCACCTGGCCGAAGACATCCTCGCGCGGATGGAACCGGTGATCAAAATCCACGCAGCCGAGTAAGCACGCTCGGTTAGACAGAATCGAAGCCCCGGCTCTGGCCGGGGCTTTTCCTGTTAAAGATGCCCCGGCGACGGGCCGATGCCGACATCCCCGGAAGCCACGGCCACGGATTTCACCACGGCATAGCCCGTCCAGCCCTGGGCCAGGGCCATCCCTTTGGCCGAACGCTGCGTCACCCGCGCAAGGAGCCGCGCATCGCCGGCCTTCAATTGCACCATCACCCCTGGTCCGTCGCCCTGCCGCAGGGCGATGATCTCAACCGGGAGGATGTTGAGCGCCGAGATCTCGTCCGGGCGCGATTTGGACAGCATAATATCCTGGGCCTCGATCCGAAGCCGCAACGGCGCGCCAACCGGCGCGGCGACCTTGGGCAGCCAAATCGTAGCCCCTGCCCCCTTTGCCTCGGTCAGACCGTCAGAATGGTGGGCCGCCACCGTGGCCACGATCACAGCGCCTGCCTCGCGAACGCCCGTTGCCGCGACAGCCGACAGATCGGACAGCACATCTGCGACCGACCCAGAGGTGCGCACAGCTCCGTCCTCCAGAACCACGACATCGGTCGCGAGGCGCGCAATCTCGGAAATCTGGTGAGACACATACAGGATCGGAACGTCGGCCTGATCGCGCACATGTTCGAGATAGGGCAGAATCTCGTCCTTGCGGGCCTGATCAAGCGCCGCCAGCGGCTCATCCAGCAACAAAAGCTCTGGCGCAGACAAAAGCGCCCGCCCGATGGCGACCCGTTGCGCTTCACCGCCCGACAGATCGGCGATCCCCCGCTGCAGCAAATGCCCAATCCCAAGCATGTCCACCACCGCGCCTTGATCCGTGGCGGGCGTGCTGTCCGGCAGAAAACGCTGCGCATAGGTCAGGTTCCGCGCGACGCTGAGGTGCGGGAACAGCCGGGCATCCTGAAACACATACCCCACGCGCCGCCGATGTGGCGGCACCCAAATCCCCGCAGATGTGTCGACCAGTACCCGTTCGCCCAGGGAAATCCGGGCTGCATCCGGACGCATCAGTCCGGCGACGGCATTGACCACGGTCGTTTTCCCGGCGCCCGACCGGCCAAACAGAGCCGTGACGCCGTCCGATGCACTGAAGCTCACATCCAGCTGGAACGCGGCCTGCCCGTGGCGAACCTGCACCCACCCCGTCATTTGCCCGCCACCCGCTTCGCCGCCCGTCCAGCCACGGCCTCGGACACAAGCAATGCCGCCATTGAGACGGCGATTGCGATCACAACCAGCCGCAGGGCCGCGCCTTCCCCGCCCGGGGTCTGCAAAAACGCGTAGACCGCCAACGGCAGGGTTTGCGTCTCGCCGGGGATGTTGGACACAAAGGTGATGGTCGCGCCGAATTCCCCCAAAGCCTTGGCAAACGCCAGCACCGCCCCTGCGATGACACCGGGTAAGATCAAGGGCAGGGTAACGGTCACGAACACCCAAATCCGCGCGGCCCCAAGGGTCGCGGCCGCCTCTTCAAGCTTCGGATCGACAGCCTCGATCGAAAGGCGGATCGCCCGCACCATCAGTGGAAAGGCCATCACGGCGGCCGCCAGCGCCGCGCCTGTCCACCGGAACGCGACCCCGGTCCCGAAAACCGCCTCCAACGCGATCCCGAACGGTCCACGCGGGCCGAACCCGACCAGCAAAAGGTACCCCGTCACCACGGGCGGCAGAACAAGCGGCAAATGCACCAACCCATTCACGACCGCTTTTCCCGGAAAGGACCACCGGGCCAGCGCGTAGGCTACGAAAACCCCCAAGGGCAGGCTCAAGACCACCGCCACAAGGGCAACGCGCAGCGACAGGCCCAAGACCTCCCATTCCGCCGGACCGAGCATGTCCTACCTGTCCCCCACAAGGCCGAATCCATGGCCGGTGAAGATGGCGCGGGCAAAGGGACTGTTCAAAAAGACCAGAAACGCGTGGGCGTCCGCATGATCGCCGCCACGGGTCACGGCGGCGGGATAGACAATCGGCGGATGGGCCGCGACCGGTATCTCGGCGATCACTTCGATCCGGCGTTCCACCTGCGCGTCGGTGGCGTAGACCACCCCAAGCGTTGCCGCCCGCACCGCAACCAAGGCCAACGCGCCGCGCACGTTGTCAGATTGCACCACGCGATCCGCAACCGCCTCCCAAAGTCCAAGGTTTTCCAAAGCGGCACGCGCGTAGATGCCGGCGGGAACCGCATCCACCAGCGCCATTGCCAAGCGTCCGCGCCCAAGCCGTTCGACAAATTCAGAGGCCGACGTCAGATCAAGGTCACCCTCTTCGTGCCAGCCGCCCACAACGACCAAACGGTTGGTCAGCAGGTCGAGGCGCGCACCTGGGGCCAAATCCCCGCTTTGGTCCAGCGCGTCCATCCACTCGACACTGGCCAAAACCACAACGTCGGCCGGTGCCCCGGCCTGAACCTGTCGTGCGATGGCTGAACTGCCCGCGAATGAAAGGGTCACGTCGCCACCGGTCTGAGATTCCCACATCTCGGCGACATCGCGGATCGCATCGCTGAGGCTGGCGGCCGCAAAGACGGTCACGTCCCCGGCATGGGCGGGTGCCACCAAGGTGCCGGCCACCAAGGCGGCTCCAAGCCGTTTTATCCAGACATGACCACGCCGTTTCTGCATGGCTCGACCCTGACCCGTGACTGCCGGGACAGCAAGCCCAATTGGACCTCTGCCCTAGGACGGTCTAGGCTCGGGGCGCCACGTCTTGGAGGGTCGCGCGTGACCGGAGCGCCACCAAAATCGCCCGCGTCCGGGCTGCGCATCCGTGTGCGCGGCCAAGTGCAGGGCGTGGGCTTTCGACCTTTCATCTGGCAGCTCGCGCAAAGCCACGGGGTGACGGGACAGGTTCTCAATGACCCGGAGGGGGTTTTGATCGAGGCCTTTGGCGCGACCGATGCGTTCGTCTCGGCCATCACCTCGAACGCCCCGCCCCTGGCCCGCGTCGACGCAGTCGAACCCACGCCCTTTCACATCGACACCGCACCCGCCGCGTTTCTGATCGCTGCATCCGAGGGGGTCGGGGCCGAAACCCGCGTGACGCCCGATGCCGCAACCTGCCCGGATTGTCTGGCGGAAATACGCGACCCGAGCGAACGTCGCGCTGGTTATGCGTTTGCCAATTGTACCCATTGCGGGCCGCGGTTCTCGATACTCGATCGGCTTCCTTATGACCGCGCGCAAACGTCCATGGCCGACTTTCCCATGTGCGATGCTTGCCGTTCCGAATACGAAGACCCCGGCGATCGGAGGTTCCATGCGCAACCGGTGGCCTGTCCCGACTGCGGGCCGCAGATCTGGCTGGAAACACCCGATGGAACACCAGAGCCCCCCTTTGCGGCTGACGTGCTCGGGGACGCCGCGGACCGGCTGCTGGCGGGCGAAATCCTTGCGATCAAGGGCATCGGCGGGTTCCATCTGGCGTGCGACGCCACGCAGGCCGAGGCAATCGCCACGCTTCGGACGCGCAAGCATCGACCGTCCAAACCCCTGGCCCTGATGGCCTCGGAGCCTGTTCTGGCCCAATATGCCTCACCGGGGCCGGATGATTGGCCGCGCCTGCGCGATCCGGCCGCGCCGATCGTGTTGCTGCCACGGCTTTCGGATCACTTGCCGAACACCCTGGCCCCCGGTCAGGACCAGTTTGGCTGGATGTTGCCCTATACGCCGTTGCACCACCTCCTCCTGGACCGTGTCGCGCGCCCCTTGGTCATGACGTCCGGGAATCTGTCGGGTGAGCCGCAGGTGATCGGAAACGACGAAGCCCGCACGAAACTGTTCGGCTTTGCGGACGCGCTGCTGTTGCACAACCGGGATATCCGCCGCCGCCTCGACGACAGCGTTGAGCGCATGGCTGCGAATGGGCCGATGGTGCTGCGGCGCGGACGGGGCCGCGTGCCCGGTACAGTGCCAATGCCGCCCGGGTTTGAAAACGCACCGCCCATTCTGGCGGTGGGCGGACAAATGAAAGGCGCGATCTGCCTGACAAAACCGGGCCAGGCACTGCTGTCGCATCACCTGGGCGATCTGGATGGTCGGTTGAACTATGCCGAGTTTCAGAAAGCGGTCGCTGACTACACAGACCTGTTCGACCATCGCCCAACCCGATTGGCCTGTGACCTGCACCCCGGCTACCGGGCGTCAGCCTTTGCCAAGACGCGGGCCGCTGACCTCGGGTTGCCCCTGATTGACGTCCAACACCACCACGCGCACTTGGCGTCTTGCATGGCCGAGGCCCTTTGGCCGTGCGACGGGGGCAAGGTGGCAGGCATCATTCTGGATGGGCTCGGCCTCGGTCCGGACGGCACGATCTGGGGGGGCGAGGTGCTTCTTGGGGACTACGCGGGGTTCGACCGCACGGCATGGCTCAAGCCCGCGGCCCTGCCCGGGGGCGATTCTGCGAACCGCGACCCCTGGCGCAATGCAGTCGCGCGCTTGGATCAGGCCGGACGCCGCCAAGACGCTGATCGGTTGTTTGGACATCATCCGCTTTCCGTGCTCCGACATGCGGTCGCGGAAGGGGTGAACGCACCGCTCTCGTCTTCGGCGGGACGGCTTTTCGATGCCTTCGCCGCGGTCCTCGGAACCGCGCCCGACCGCCAGAGCTTTGAGGGTGAGGCGGCCATGACGCTCGAGGCGTTGGCCAGAAGCGCTCGAACCGGGCCGGATCGCCCACCTGAGCTTCCGGTGCATGGCGGACAAATCGACCCCGCACCGTTGTTCGATCTGGCGCTTGATCAAACACGGTCCGTGGCGCGCCGTGCGGCCCTGTTTCACACGGCTCTTGCACACGGCTTTGCGGCCGTGGCGCGCGACCTTGTCGAGACGGGCCAGGCAAATGCTGTGGTGCTTTCGGGGGGATGTTTCCAAAACGCGGTCCTTCTGCAGGAGACCCTTCGGGCCCTGGAGGGTGTCCCAACCCTGACCCACAAAAGCGTGCCTGCGAATGACGGCGGCCTCGCACTCGGACAGGCATTGATCGCGGCGGCACAACCCTAGCGGGATTGGTCATCTGCTTTCCACCCGCAGGGTCAAGTGGTCATTGCATCACCGCCCCCGGGGTTAGCGCTGGATCAAATGAAACAATAAATATCTGTTTTTATTCAGTTTAATTGTCGCACCTTTGTGACACCCCAATCTTTGCACCTCAAAAGACCACACCCCAAGGTTGAGCATGACCACATGCGACCCGGGGGCCGATCGGCGCGTCCCTGGCAGCCATATCAGGGAGGACCGGCCCGTTGTCAGATCTCGAAACCTTCTATGACGTGATGCGTCGGCAGGGGATCACCCGCCGCAGCTTCATGAAGTATTGCTCGCTTACCGCCTCCGCGCTGGGGTTGGGTCCGGCCTTTGTGCCGAAGATCGCCCACGCGATGGAAAATGAGCCCCGCACGCCCGTCATCTGGCTGCACGGTCTGGAATGCACCTGCTGCTCGGAAAGCTTCATCCGCTCGGCCCACCCGCTGGTGAAAGACGTCGTGTTGTCGATGATCAGCCTCGACTACGACGACACCCTGATGGCCGCAGCCGGCCACGCGGCGGAAGCGGCGCTCGAAGACACCATTGAGCGGTATCGCGGACGATACATCCTTGCGGTGGAGGGCAATCCGCCGCTGAACGAAGACGGCATGTTCTGCATCACCGGCGGCCGCCCGTTCGTCGAAAAACTGCGCCACGCCGCCGAAGGGGCGCAGGCCATCATCTCGTGGGGCGCCTGCGCCTCCTATGGCTGCGTTCAGGCCGCCGCACCGAACCCCACACAAGCCACCCCGGTGCATGAGGTCATCACCGACAAGCCCATCATCCGCGTGCCGGGCTGCCCGCCAATCGCCGAGGTTATGACCGGGGTCATCACCTACATGCTGGCCTTCGGGCGCCTGCCCGAACTCGACCGCCAAGGCCGTCCGGCCATGTTCTACGGCCAACGCATTCACGATAAGTGCTATCGCCGCGCCCATTTCGACGCCGGTCAATTCGTCGAAGCGTGGGACGATGACAATGCGCGCCGGGGCTACTGCCTCTACAAGATGGGCTGCAAAGGCCCGACCACCTACAACGCCTGCTCGACCATCGGCTTCAACGAAGGCGTCAGCTTCCCGATCCAATCCGGTCATGGCTGTATCGGCTGTTCCGAAGACGGGTTCTGGGATGCCGGCAGCTTCTATGACCGGGTCACCGACCTGACGCAGTTCGGGGTCGAGGCGAACGCCGGCCAGATCGGCACAGCCGCAGTCGCCGCCGTCGGTGGCGGGGTCGCCCTGCACGCCGCGGTCAGCGCGCTCAAATCCGCCCAGGTCAAAACCCAAACGACACCCACCGTCAGCGAGGAGGCGTAAACGATGGTTCTCGATACCCCCAACGGCTTCTCGCTCGACAATTCGGGCCAGCGCATCGTGGTCGACCCGGTCACCCGGATCGAAGGACATATGCGCTGCGAAGTGAACGTGGATGAAGACAATGTCATCCAGAACGCGGTTTCGACCGGCACGATGTGGCGCGGCCTCGAGGTGATCCTGCGCGGGCGTGACCCGCGCGACGCCTGGGCCTTCACCGAACGCATCTGCGGCGTGTGCACGGGCACCCACGCACTGACCTCGGTCCGCGCCGTGGAGGATGCCCTCAGCATCGAGATCCCGGACAACGCCAACTCGATCCGCAACATCATGCAGTTGAACCTTCAGGTGCATGACCACGTGGTTCATTTCTATCATCTGCATGCGCTCGACTGGGTGAACCCCGTCAACGCCTTGCGCGCCGATCCGCGGGCAACCTCGGAACTGCAGCAGATGGTCGGCCCGAACCACCCGATGTCCTCGCCGGGGTACTTCCGTGACGTGCAGAACCGCCTGCGGTCCTTTGTCGAAAGCGGGCAACTGGGGCTGTTCAAGAACGGCTATTGGGACAACCCGGCCTACAAGCTGCCCCCCGAGGCGGACTTGATGGCAACGACCCACTACCTTGAAGCCCTGGATCTCCAGAAGGAGATCGTGAAAATCCACACGATCTTTGGCGGCAAGAACCCGCACCCGAACTGGTTGGTCGGCGGGGTCCCCTGCCCGATCAACGTGCATTCCTCGGGCGCAGTCGGTGCGATCAACATGGAGCGCCTGAACCAGGTCTCCTCGATCCTGACGCTGTGCGACGAGTTTGTGCGCAATGTGTACATCCCGGATGTGATCGCCATCGGGGGCTTCTACCGCGATTGGCTGCATGGCGGCGGACTGTCGAGCCAGGCCGTTCACAGCTATGGCGACATCCCCGAGCATGCCAACAACTTCGCCGCCGAAACGCTGCATTTGCCGCGTGGCGCGATCATCAACGGCGATCTGTCCACGGTGCACGAGGTCGATATCCGCGACCCCGAGCAGGTTCAGGAATTTGTTGATCACAGCTGGTACGACTATGGCGAACCCGGTGTGGGCAAGCATCCATGGGATGGTGTCACCAACGCCCGGTTCGAGCTGGGCGACAACACCGTCGGCAGCCGCACCAACATCGAAAACATTGATGAGGCGGCCAAGTACTCCTGGATCAAGGCCCCCCGTTGGCGTGGCCACGCGATGGAGGTTGGCCCGTTGGCCCGCTACATCGTCGGCTACGCAAGCGGTCACGAACAGATCACCGACCAGGTCACCGGCCTGCTGCGGACGATGGATCTGCCCGTCGACGCTCTGTTCTCGACCCTCGGCCGGACAGCCGCGCGCGCCCTGGAAGCGCAATACTGCGCGGACTTGCAGCGGCACTTCTTCGACAAGCTGGTCACCAACATCCGCAACGGTGACGAAAGCACCGCCAATGTGGCCCGTTGGGATCCGTCGAGCTGGCCGACCCAGGCCCGCGGTGTCGGCTTCACCGAAGCGCCGCGCGGTGCGCTTGGCCACTGGGTCACCATCGATAACGCCCGGATCGAGAACTACCAGTGTGTGGTTCCGACGACCTGGAATGGCTCGCCCCGCGATGCCCAGGGCAATATCGGTGCCTTCGAAGCCTCGCTTCTGGGCACGCCGATGGAACGGCCCGAGGAACCCGTCGAAATCCTGCGCACCCTGCACAGCTTCGACCCCTGCCTCGCGTGTTCAACCCACGTCATGTCGCCCGATGGCGACGAACTGACCACCGTCAAGGTTCGCTAAGGGAGGCCGCCATGAAACGCATTGCAACGACATCCATCGCCCTGCTTGCCGCAAGCCCGGCCCTGGCCCATCCCGGCCACGGCGGGGAGGCCACCCACTGGTTCAGTGATGTCTCCCACCTCGCGGCCATCGCCGGGATGGTACTGGCGGCCTACGCGGTCGGTCTGGCGATCGCGGCCTGGCGCGCAAAGCGGAGGTAGTCCGATGAAAGACACCACCCTTGAAGAGGAGCCAATTCGCTCCACGCCCATCCACATTCCGCGGGACGATATCGAGATCCTTCCGGGCTCTGTGCTGACGGGCGATGCCACGGCCGAAGATCTGGAAAGCATTCGGCGGCGGACCTCGGTCTATGTCTACGAGGCGCCGGTGCGGCTTTGGCATTGGGTCAACGCGCTGGCGATTACGGTGCTGTGCATCACCGGTTACATGATCGCCAACCCACCGCCCACGATGCAGATTGGCGAAGCCGTCGATCAGTATGTGTTCGGCTACATCCGGTTTGCGCATTTCGCGGCCGCCTTCGTGATGACCATCGGCTTCATTGGCCGCATCTACTGGGCGTTCGTCGGCAACCACCATGCCAAGCAGTTGTTCATCCTGCCCGTTTGGAATGCGCGTTGGTGGAAAGAGGTGTTTTTCGAACTGCGGTGGTACCTGTTCCTGGAGAAGGAGCCCAAGAAATACGTGGGCCACAATCCTCTGGCGCAGATTGCCATGTTCGGCTTCATGACCTTGGGGATCAACTTCATGATCTTCACCGGCTTCGCGCTGTATTCCGAGGGCCTCGGGGCCGGTTCCTGGGCCGATCAGATGTTCGGATGGATCATCCCGATGGTCGGTGGCAGCCAAGCCCTGCACGGCATCCACCAGTTGGGCATGTGGGCCATCCTTGTTTTCATGATCATCCATATCTACGCGGCGATCCGCGAAGACATCATGTCGCGCCAATCCATGGTGTCGACCATGATTTCGGGTCATCGCACCTTCAAGGACGACCGTCCCGACTGATCTTGGGCTGAAGGGACAACAGCGCGTTTTCAACAGGATACGCGACAGAGTTCCAAGACGGAACGGACAGAACGGGCGCCGCGAAAGCGGGCGCCCGTTTTCATGTGATGACCCTTATCACGTGCATGTGTGGCCGATACTCAACCTAAGATTGATCTAGATCAAATCTCCGGCGCTCATGGCCCCTTACTGAAAATGAACCAGCCAGACCGGCACCGGATCGACCAGATCGCATCCAACACCAGACAAACGACCGGTCACGCGCCAGACGGAAGGGACATTGGAATGACCGACAAGACCCTCATCCTCGGGATTGGGAATGTTCTTTGGGCAGATGAGGGGTTCGGGGTTCGATGCGTCGAACGGCTGGCCGATGAATGGTCGTTCGGGCCGGATGTGCACATCATGGATGGCGGCACACAGGGCCTGTACCTCCTCCCGTTTCTGGAAAGCGCCCGGAACCTGCTGGTCTTCGATGCCGTCGACTATGGCCTGCCCGCCGGAATGCTGAAGGTGGTCGAGGACGATGCCGTCCCTGCCTTCATGGGCGCCAAGAAGATGTCGCTGCACCAAACCGGATTTCAGGACGTGATCGCGACCGCGCAATTGATGGGCTACTGCCCGGAACGGCTGTGCCTGATTGGCTGCCAGCCTGTGGAGCTTGAGGATTACGGCGGTGGCCTGCGCCCCATCGTGGCCGCACAGATTGACCCGGCCATCGACCGCGCTTTGGAAAAACTGGCCCAGTGGGGCGTGACCGCGCGCGCCGGCGGCACCGAGGCCCATGACCTTGCCGACACCGCCATTCGCCGCGACGCCTACGAGGCCGGCCGCCCCTCTGAAGAGGTCGCCTACCGCCATGGCGACGAACGCTTCGTCCCCGGGCGGGGTCGCTGACATGTGCATCGGCATCCCCGTCCAGATCATCGAAACCAAGGGCTTTTCCGGCTTGGCGCGGGACAGAGACGATGTCGTGGCCGTCGATCTGGCCCTGACGGGCCCGGTCGAGCCGGGCACCTGGGTTCTGAACTTTCTGGGCGCCGCCCGCGAAGTGATGACCGAAGACGAAGCGCTCAAGATCCGCGCCGCCCTGACCGGACTTCGAAACGTCATGGAGGGCAAGGATCTGGGCGACGCCTTTGCCGACCTCGAAGCGCGCGGGCCAAGCCTGCCACCCCATCTGCAAGCCGCGTTCGACGCGGGCGAAACGACCGGCTGAGGAGACCGACCCGATGACCCATCCCTTGATCGACCGCCTGACCAGCGCCCTTGGCTGGCCGCACCTGACCGAGGCCGCCGCGCGCGATGCCTATTTGGCGCAGGACGGTGTGCATGTGCTGTTCATCCCCGGCGATCCCAAGCGCAACCTCGAGACGGCCGATGTCGCCGTGATCCTGCCCGAACTGCGTCAGGCGTTTCAGAACGCCTTCGATTGCGCGGTCGTCGGCGATGAGATCGAGACCGAAACCCGCGAACTGACCGAAGTTTATAAAACCCCATCGCTGATTTTCTTCCGCGACGGGCAACAGATCGGCGCCCTGCCCCGCGTGCGGGATTGGTCCGATTACATGGCGCGGATCACGCACATCCTATCCACCCCTGTCCCCGCAGCCGCCGAGTAAAGGAGCCCACCCATGGCCAGCGATTTCCGCCTTCCTCCGATGGGGTTTGGACCCGGCTCCCAACAGGACCCGGCCGGAGACGAACTCCAGTACATGTCCATGCCTCAGGACATGGCCACCTATGCCCCGCATATTCCCGAAGTCGACGATACCGCCCAGGTCGGTCCGGCCATCATTCTGCTACGGAAGATTGCCGCGGCGTGCGCCGCGTGTGCGGCCACCGGCGCCACGGCACGCTTCGACCTCGCAGAACTGGACGCGGACAACCGCGCGATGATTGCCGACACCCTTGGCGAGGGTGAGGTATCGGCCCGCATCCGCGATATCCCGGCGATCGCCGCCCAGGAAAGCCGATTTGCCGGCATTTGGGTTCTGTCAGGTGCAGGGGTCGATCAGGTGGAAGTCGCACCAATCCCAACACTGGCCAAGACCCGCGCGTTTGATCCCGTGCGCGACGCCAGGGAACGCAAGCACCCAGAAACCCGGCGGTCATCAACGCCCTGCCCATTTATGCAGAACTGGCCGACAAATCCGCGAGCTACAGCGCCCGAGCTGAATTGCATGTCGTCAACCTCAGCCTGCTGCCGCACACCGAAGAGGATCTGCTTTGGCTCGACGCCGCTTTCGGCGAGGGCGCAGTCACCATCCTCAGCCGCGGTTACGGAAATTGTCGGATCACCGCCACGGCCATGCCGCACGTCTGGCGCGTGCAATTCTTCAACTCCATGGACACGTTGATCCTGGACACGTTCGAGGTCACGGCCATGCCCGAAGTGGCCATCGCCGCGCCCGAGGATCTGTCGGACAGTGGAACGCGCATGCTGAAGATCCTGGAAGCGATCTCATGAACATGTTCGAAGGCGGATATCACCACGCGGAAGCGGGACTGTCGGATCAGGCCGTTCTCGAATGCAAGATCTGTTGGTGGGAGTATGCCCCGGACACCGCGGACGACACACGCCAGATCGACCCCGGCACACCGTTCACCGCCCTGCCCGATGATTGGACCTGCCCGAACTGCGGGGCCGAACCCACGCAATTCCTGGTCAAGTCCGACCCCGGCGCCCCGGCTTTGCTGATCGAGGCCCTGATCCGGGAACGGACCCAAGCGCTCGAAGCCGACTTCACGGAAATCTGGAACGCCAAGATGCGCGATGTGCCCATGGTCAATCCAGTCCTGCACGTGAAGGCCATCGGCTTCCGCCAATTGGCCGATGGCCGCCTTTTGGGCGTCTTGCTGAGCCCCTGGTTCATGAACCTGGTTCTGCTGCCCTCCGACGACGAAGACTGGTCTGATTTGACCCCGGGCACCAAGGAAGTCTTCGATTTCCCCTCAGGGGCTTACGAGTTCACCCACAACACCCGCGAGATGGTTGGGGGCTACAAGGCCTGCTCGCTGTTTTCGATGATGGGCGAATTCAAGACGCAGGCCCAAGCCGTCGACGTCGCGCGCGCCATCATGACGGCGCTCTACGACCCGGAAAACCAGGCGGAAACGGACCGTGCCGCCGACATCCGCGCCAAGCGGGAGGCCGAGCTGGCCCCACCGCCCGACCTCGAGGCCGAGCCGACCCGCCGCGCGGTCCTGACCGGCGGGCTCGCAGCCGAGGATCACGCCTGATGCTGGACCGGACCGGCATAACGGACGGCGTCGCGCGCTTGCGCGCCGTTGCCGGACCGGGATTGCCGGTGGCCAAGCTGATCCTTGGCAAACCCGTCGACGAGGCCGTCACGCTGCTGCCGCGACTGTTCAACCTGTGCCGGGCAGCCCAGGAACGCGCCATCACCCGCGCCTTGTGCCTGCCCGACGGCACCGCGGATCTTGCGGCCGAGATTACCCGGGATCACTTGCTCAAATTGTTCGTGCAGTGGCCAGGGTATTTCGGGCAAGCGCCCGGCGTGGCGCCCGGTCTGTTCCAGGACCCGCATGCGGTCAGGCATGCCCTGTTCGGGGATGCGGCCGCGCTGCCGTCAACACCTGAAGATATGACCCGGTTTCTTGCGTCAGACCACGGCGTAGCCCCGCTGCTCCGCCGGATCGGGGCCTGCTTCGGGCCGGGGGACGCCGTGGCCGACGGGCTTGCCCTTGTAGACGAAACCAACGCCTTTTCGCTGGCCCCTGTCGAAAACAGTGCCGCCGCGCGGCGCGCCCATCTTCCTATGTTGCAGGCCGTCGAGACGGAGTGGGGCCGCGGGCCGCTTTGGCGCGCCATCGGCCGCATGATCGACCTGAGCCTCATCCTGGACGGCGACCTCCCCTGCCCGGCCGCTCCGATTGCCGGCCGCGCCGTCGTGCCCGCGACCCGCCGCCTCTATGCCGTCGAAGCGCGGGCGGATGCCGGTGTGTTGACGGCATTCTTCCGGGTCACGCCCACGGATCACATGCTGGCAAAAGACGGCATGCTGGACCGCGCCTTGGCCAGCCTGCCCGCAGATCGCACAGGCATGGCGCCGCTCCTGCTCGACATTCTGGACCCGTGCAGCCCCGTCCGTCTGGAGGAGGTCGCGCATGCATGAAATGTCGCTTTGCGAAGGGATCCGATCCGTTCTGGAAACGCAGGCCGCAACCCACAAGCTGGACCGGATCACACGGGTCCGGTTGGAGATCGGCCAGTTTGCCGGTGTCGAAAAACCGGCACTGGAATTTGCCTGGAGCGTGGTGATGCGCGGTTCGCATGCGGAAGGGTCGACCCTTGAGATGATCGACCTGCCCGGACGCGCCATGTGCTTTGACTGCGCGCAGGAGGTCGAAATCGAAGACCGACTGTCCCCCTGCCCGAATTGCGGCAGCGGCAAGCTGATGCCCACGGGCGGCGATGAAATGCGAATTAAAGATTTGGAGGCAATCTGATGTGCACCGTTTGCGGATGCGGAACCGGCAGCGTGGAAGGCCACAGCCACAGCCATGATGGCGACCATGCCCACAGCCACGACCACGCGCATGGTCATCCCCACCATCATCACGACCACGACCACTCCGACATCCATTTCGGACACGGCCCGGCCGGCACCGAGGTGCCGGGTATGAGCCAGGCACGGCTGATCGAGATCGAAACCGATATCCTGTCCGAGAACGACCGTTACGCCGCTGAAAACCGGGGCTTTCTCAAGGGTCGGGGTGTCCTCGCCCTCAACCTTGTGTCGTCTCCGGGCTCGGGCAAGACCACCTTGTTGGTCGAAACCATCAAGGCCCTTGGTGATCAGCCGGTCGCGGTGATCGAAGGCGACCAGCAGACGGCCAATGACGCTGACCGTATCCGCGCGACAGGCGCACCGGCGGTGCAGGTCAACACCGGGAAGGGCTGCCATCTGGATGGCCATATGGTGGGCCACGCGATGGAACACCTGAACCTTGGCGCAGGCAGTGTTCTCTTTATCGAGAACGTCGGAAACCTGGTCTGCCCCGCCGCGTTTGATCTGGGCGAAGACGCGAAGGTGGCCATCCTCTCGGTCACGGAAGGCGAAGACAAACCGCTGAAGTATCCGGACATGTTCACCGCAGCCCGGCTGGCGATCCTGAACAAAACCGACCTCGCCCCGCATTGCGACATCGACCTCGATACGTATGAGGACAACCTGCGCCGCGTGAACCCGTCGATCGAGGTTCTGCGCGTGTCCGCCAAAACCGGCGAGGGCATGGATGCGTGGTTGGCCTGGCTGGCCGCCGAACTTGCCGCGAAAACCGGACGTCAGGCCGCCGAATGAAGGATCAGGCCGCCCTCCGCCCCACCGTTCTGGTGGTCACACCCGACGCGTCAGAACGCGCCCGGATGGAAGCGGTGTGCGGCGCGCATTTCGAATGTCTGACCGCGGCCAACGGGGCCGAGGCGCTGACCCATCTGCAAGAGCATTTCGTCGAAGTGGTTCTCTGTGCCACCGGGGAAGACGCCCCCGAAGGCGTCGCGCTTCTGGAAGAAATCAGCCGCCACTGGCCCGAAACGGTGCGCATTGCGCAAGATCCATTGGGCATGGCCCAGAAGGTGCCGGAGGATGTGTACCAGGTCATCACCACGGACATGGGCGCCGACCCCTTGCTGCGGATGTTGCGCAACGCAACGCAATTGTTCCAGGTGCGGCGCGACAATGACCGGATGAGCTTCGAGATGCGCTTCCTGGCGCAGCGCCCGGCGGCACCGCCCCCCGGCCCGCGCGACCCCGCAGAGGAAGGCCTTGGGTTCGAAGCCCTGATCCGCACATCGGCCTCGCCGTTAAATGCCGTCGTTGCAAGCGCCCGCCATTTGGCCAGTTTCGACGTGCCGATCCTGATCACCGGGGCTGTGGGAACCGGCAAGGCCCTCCTGGCCCGCGCCATCCACGATGGATCGCTGCGGGCCGACCGGCCATTTCATGGGCTGAATTGCGCCGGACTGACCGATGCCCAATTGCGGCTCGAGTTGATCGGGCTGCGCCAGAACGGCCAGTCCCGCATTGGTCTGCTCCAGAAGACCGAGCGCGGCACCCTGTTCTTGAACGGGATCGATACCTTGCCGACCGAGACACAGCACTGGCTTGCCCGGGCGCTGATCGAGCGTCAGATGGACGTGCCCGGACAAAGCGACCCGGTGCGGTTGGATGTGCGGGTGATCGGCGGCGCCCACGCGGATCTGCGTCCGGCCATTGCCGAAGATCGATTTTCGCCCCGGCTCTATCATGCGGTTGCCCTTGGCCAGTTGGCCCTTCCCGCACTGGCCGAACGGCCCACCGACATTCCGGCCTTAGCCCACCACATCCTGTTCGAGGCAGCGACACGGCATGGCAAATCCGTCCGTGGGATCGACGATGACGCGATGGCTTTCCTTGTGGCCTACGATTGGCCCGGAAACCAGCCCGAGCTGGAAAACGAAATCGGTCGCATGTTGATCTTTGCGCAGACCCGCAGCCTTGGCCCCGAACTGAATTCCCGCCACATCCTCCAGGCTGAAGGGGGACATACCGACCCGGTCACCGACGCCGTGATCGCGGGCGACGGCCCGCTCAAGTGCCGTGTGGAAGAGGTGGAAAAACGCATCCTGCGCGAGGTTCTGACCCGCCTGAAATGGAACAAGAGCCGCGCCGCAAACGAGCTCGGCCTCAGCCGGGTGGGATTGCGCGCGAAACTGGACCGCTACGGTCTGACACCCGGGGTGGTCGACGCCCCGCAAGGAGAGTGACATGTGCCATGCCGTTCCGGCCCAAGTGACTGCCGTTTTGCCTGACGACATGGCGCAAGTGGACTTGTCTGGCGCGAAAAAGACCGTGTCGACCGCCCTCGTGGGCCCGGTTACACTTGACGACTTCCTCCTGGTGCATGTGGGCTACGCGCTCGGGCGGGTCGACCCGGAGGAAGCGCAGGCCACGCTCGCCGCGTTGCAAGAGATCGGAGCCGCACAATGAAATACGTCGAGGACTATCGCGACGCGACGATCGCGCGCCAGATCGCGGATCAAATCCGGGCCGAGGCCCGACCGGACCGATCTTACCGGCTGATGGAATTCTGCGGCGGCCATACCCATGCGATTTTTCGTTATGGTGTCACGGATCTTTTGCCGCCCAATGTGCGCATGATCCACGGGCCGGGCTGCCCGGTCTGCGTCTTGCCCATCGGACGGCTGGATATGGCGATTGATCTGGCCAAAACCCATGGCGTGACGCTCTGCACCTATGGTGACATGTTGCGTGTGCCCGGCTCGCGCAAGCAATCGCTTTTGAAGGCACGCGCGGAAGGGGCCGACATTCGCATGGTCGCCTCAACCTTGGATGCACTTGAACTGGCCCGCGCAAACCCCGAAAAACAGGTGGTTTTCTTTGCCATCGGCTTCGAAACGACCACCCCACCCACAGCGGTCGCGTTGAAGCAGGCCAAGGCGATGGGGCTCGAAAACTTTTCGGTCTTCTGCAACCACGTGCTGACCCCGGCCGCGATCTCGAACATTCTGGAAGCGCCTGAAATCCGCGCGATGGAAGCGGTCGAAATCGACGGGTTCCTCGGGCCCGCGCATGTCAGCGTCGTCATCGGTGCGCAACCCTACGAATACTTCGCCGAAGAGTTCGCCAAACCGGTGGTGATTGCCGGGTTCGAGCCGCTGGATGTCATGCAGTCAATCCTGATGCTCATTCGTCAGATCAACGATGGCCGGGCCGAGGTTGAAAACCAGTACATCCGTGCCGTCACGCGTCATGGCAACGAAACGGCCAAAGCCATGGTGGCCGAGGTGTTTGAGCTTGCCCGCAGTTTTGAATGGCGCAGTCTGGGCGATGTGCCCTACTCGGCCTTCCGCATCCGCGATGCCTACGCGGAATTTGACGCCGAGAAACGCTTTGCGATGAACCAGGGCCGGCCCATGGAAAACAAGGCCTGTGATTGCCCCAAGATCCTGCGCGGCGCCGCCATTCCGACCGATTGCAAGCTGTTTGGAAAGCAGTGCACCCCCCAAACGCCACTTGGGTCCTGCATGGTCAGCGATGAAGGGGCCTGCGCGGCCTATTACAAATACGGGCGCCGCCGGGCCGCGCCACAGCACCTGGAGGCCGCCGAATGAAACATGCGCGTTGGATGGAAGGGGTGGTCGAAATGGGCCATGGCGCCGGCGGGCGCGACATGGCCGATCTGATCGAGCGTCTTTTCGTGGCCGAGTTTGCCAATGACACTCTAACCGGTGAGGAAGATCAGGCGATCCTGTCCCTGCCTCCGGGCAAGCTGAGCGTCTCAACCGACGGCTTCGTTGTCTCGCCCCTGTTCTTTCCGGGCAGCGATATCGGGGCCTTGGCTGTGAACGGGACCGTCAACGATGTGGCCATGGGGGGCGCCGATCCGGTGGCCTTGACCGCAAGTTTCATTCTGGAGGAAGGCCTGCCGCTGCGCGACCTGCACGGCATCGTCGCCTCGATGGCCGAGGCCGCCCGGGTAGCGGGCGTTCAAATCGTGACTGGGGACACCAAGGTCGTGGAACGCGGAAAGGGCGATGGTTGCTTTATCTCGACAACCGGCATTGGGGTTGTGCGGGACGGCCTATCGCTGAGTGCCCGCAATGTGCGCCCCGGCGACCGCATCCTGGTGTCCGGCACGATGGGCGATCACGGCGTCGCCATCATGGCCAGCCGCGCAGGGTTTGACTTTGAAACTGATATCGTCAGCGATTGCGCGGCCCTGAACGGGCTGGCCCGCGATCTGACCGACGCCGCGCCCGACCTCCGCGCGATGCGCGACCCCACGCGCGGCGGCCTTGCGGCTGTGCTGAACGAGATCGCGCAAGCCAGTGGCGTCGGGATCGAGATCGATGAAGACGCCCTTCCCGTCCGTCCCGGCGTGGCCGGGGCCTGTGAAATCCTGGGCCTCGATCCGCTTTATGTGGCCAACGAAGGCAAGCTCGTGGCCTTCGTTCCGCCAGAGCAGGCCGACGCCGCGCTGGCCGCCGCCCGCGCGCACCCGCTTGGGCAGGACGCGGCTTTGATCGGCACCGTGACCGAAGACCCCGACCATTTCGTCGAAATGCGGACCGCCTTTGGCGGACGCCGCATGGTCGATTGGATCGCGGGTGAACAGCTACCAAGGATTTGCTGATGCGTATTCTGGTTCTAGCCCATGCGTTCAATTCGCTGACCCAACGGGGCTGGCTGGAGCTTGAGGCCGATGGCCACGAGTTGAGCCTGGAATATGACATCAATGACGCCGTGACGCGCCAGGCCGTGGCGCTGTTCAAGCCGGACATCGTCCTGGCACCCTTTCTGAAACGCGCCATCCCCGAGGATGTGTGGTCGCGCCTGCCCTGCCTGATCGTGCATCCCGGCCCGCTCGGCGACAAAGGCCCGTCCGCGCTGGACCATGCCGTTTAAGAGGGACGGGAGACGTGGGGTGTGACGGTGCTGCAGGCTGTGGGCGACATGGATGCCGGTCCGGTTTGGGGGCACGCCGAATTCCGGATGCGCGCGGCCCCCAAAAGCTCTCTTTATCGGACCGAAGTGACCGAGGCCGCCTTGCGCGCCGTCCACATGGCCGTCAACCGGATGGAGGCCAATCTGGGCCGCATCCGCAACCGCAACACCGGTGCCGAAGACACCAAGCCGCCGATGCGCCAGGCCATGCGCAGGATCGATTGGGCCACCATGCCCGCGGCCGAGATCGTCCGTCGCATTCGCGCAGCCGACGGACAACCCGGTGTGCGGGACGGTCTGATGGGCGAAGATGTCTGGCTGCATGATGCGTGGCCCGCGCCGGATGTCCCGCCGGGCACCGGCCAACCGGGCGACATCATCGGACACAAGAACGAAGCGCTCCTGCGGGCCACGACTGATGGCGCCATTTGGATCGGTGCGCTCAGCATCACCTTGGCGGATTCGGGGCGCCGGCTGAAACTGCCGGCCACGGTCGCTCTGTCAAAACTCGGCCTGCCGCATCCGGACAAATGCCGCGCCAACGGGGCCCCGAACGGGGTGTCGATCACGACCTATGGCGATTTGGATGTGATCCGCTTTCCCTTCCTCAACGGCGCGATGAGCGTCGGGCGCGCGCGCGCGCTGGAAGATGCGATCCGAACGGCCTCGGTCGGGGATGCCAAGGCGATCCTCCTGATGGGCGGGCCGGATTTCTGGTGCAACGGGATCGACCTTGCCACCATCGAAGCCGCCGACAGCCCCCCCGAAGAAAGCCTTGCCGCGATCGAAGCGATTGATGATGTGTGCCTCGCGATGTTGGAGGCCACGAACAAATGGGTGGTCGCCGGCGTTCAAGGCAATGCAGGCGCCGGGGGCGTGTTCATGGCATTGGCCGCAGATCAGGTGATCGCCCGCGACGGCGTGGTCCTGTCGCCGCACTACAAGAATATGGGCAATCTATACGGGTCGGAGTATTGGACCTACCTTCTGCCCAAACGTCTTGGTGCAGACGGCGCTGCGGCGTTGATCGACACGCGCATGCCAATTCTCGCGCGGCACGCGGTCAAGATGGGATTGATCGACGGGGTGCGCGCGGGCACGCCGGCCGCCTTCGAGGCAGGCTTGATCGCCACCGTGCAATCCCAAGTAGAATCCGCGTCATTCGCCAAGGCGATGGAGGCCAAACCCAAGATCCGGGCGCTGGACGAACTGGAGAAGCCTCTTGCGGCGTACCGGGCCGCAGAACTGGAGCAGATGCGTCTGAATTTCTTCGGGTTCGACACAAGCTACCACGTGGCGCGTTTGAACTTCATCACGGCCGTTCCGAAATCGCGCACACCGCTGCACCTTGCCCGCCATCGGGCACAAGGCGCCGTCGCCGGCGCCGTTTAACGGCCGTCTTTATCCGATTGCGACCATTGCCGCGCGGGCAACAGTTTTTCGCGGGGCAGCGCGCGACCCGCCGCACAATGCGCCAGCGACACCACAAGCTTGTCGATGCGACGGCACGCGACCACGAAGATCGCCGCGGCGATGACAAGGTTCCCACCCCATCCAAACGGCCCGAATTGCGCCGTCAGCGTGGCCGTCAGCCCAAGCAAGACGCAGGCCCATATCTGAACCTCCGCACGCATCAACGTGGCCAACTGATGTGGGGAATGGTCGCTCAGATCGGTGGCGGGATCGATGCCAAGCCAGCGGCGCAGGATGTTGCCGCGCCAGGTCACGGTGTTGCGATAGGCCACCGGGATCTGATCCTGCCCGTACAGGTCATTGTTGATGTTGTCCTCAAGCCAGCAGATCCGCATCAGCGCCATCAAGGCCAATGCCGCGATCAGGCCCGAAGCCGCCCAGATGCCCGTGAACGCCCCCAAAAGAACCAGAACGGTTGCCAGGGCCAGATGGCCGGGATCGGGTTTCGCATCTTGCTGTGTGTCGTGGGTCATGCGCTGTCCTCCACCTCAAGAGCCAGCCATCACCGCGCCGTTTCTGGCCCGATGTCCTGGCCATGCGACAAGCCTGCACCGAAAATTTGCGATCACAAAGAAAATACGACCAATGGGTTGAGATCAGGTTTCCAAACCCGGCACCACCGAACGGACCTACCAAAAAACAAGCACTTGCACGTTTCAGGTCAGCAATGGGGTGAAAAAAAGGGCGGCTCGGAGGCCGCCCTTAGGTTCGCTGATCAGGCTCTGATATATACTGCCCGAGATGTTCTGCCTGCGGCCTGATCCGCGTCAGGGGCGAGCGCACCCACCCCGGATGACAGGCGCGCGAGTCCTGGGAACGCGCGCCCGATTGGTGTTCGTGCCTCAGCTACAGCCGCTCGTCGCGCCGCAGGTGTTGCACTTCATGCAGGTGCCGTTGCGCACCAGCGTGTAGTTTCCGCATTCGCCGCAGGCCTCGCCCTCGTAGCCCTGCATCTTGGCTTTGGTGCGGGCGTCCATGCTGACGGTGCCGGTTGCGACCGCGGTTGTGGTCACCGAGGCGGCCATGGTTCCGCCGGCCTTGGTTTCAGGCACCAGCGTTTCCAGAGTGGCAACCGGGTCGGCCCCGCCCTGCAACACCACCAGTTCCTGCGGGGCGCGCTTGCGCAGATAGCCGGTCGAGGCCACTTGCTTCAGCACTTCCAGCGGATCGGAGGCGCGGCTTTCCGGGACTTCCTCGAAGTTCCGCACACCTTCTTCTGCGCCACGGCCGATGTCATCGAAGGTGGCGCCTTCCGGTGCGACATGGGCCAGATCGGTCCGATCGAGGTAGCTGACCGCCAATTCCCGGAAAATGTAGTCGAGGATCGACGTCGCATTCTTGATCGAGTCGTTGCCCTGCACCATCCCCGAGGGTTCGAACTTGGTGAAGGTGAAGGCATCCACGAATTCTTCCAGCGGCACGCCGTACTGGAGACCCACCGACACCGCGATGGCGAAGTTGTTCATCATCGCCCGGAAGCCGGCGCCTTCCTTGTGCATGTCGATGAAGATCTCGCCCAAGGAGCCGTCCGAGTATTCGCCGGTCCGCAGATACACCTTGTGGCCGCCGACCATTGCCTTCTGGGTATAGCCCTTGCGGCGGTCGGGCATCTTTTGGCGGTGGGCCTTGATGACCTCTTTCACGACGACCTTTTCGACGATCTTTTCCGCGATGACCTGGGCGCGTTCCATGGTGGTGCCGCTTTCCAGGGTTTCCGCCGCCTCTTCATCGTCCTCGACCAGCGCCGCTGCCAGCGGCTGGCTGAATTTCGAGCCATCGCGGTAGAGCGCGTTGGCCTTGGTGCCGAGGCTCCAGGACAGCTCGTAGGCTTTCTGGCAATCCTCGATCGTCGCCGAGTTCGGCATGTTGATCGTCTTGGAGATCGCGCCCGAGATGAAGGACTGGGCCGCTGCCATCATGTGGATATGGCTGTCCACGTTCAGGAACCGCTTGCCCTTCTTCCCGCAGGGGTTGGCACAATCGAAGACTGGGTAGTGCTCTTCCTTCAGGAAGGGCGCGCCCTCCAAGGTCATTGTCCCGCAGACATGGTCATTGGCGGCGTCGATCTCGGCTTTGGTGAAGCCAAGGTGCCGGAGCATGTCAAAGGTCGGGTCATTCAGTTTCTCGGCCGGGATGCCCAAGGCACCGGTGCAGAATTCTTCACCCAGGGTCCACTGGTTGAAAACGAACCGGATATCAAAGGCTTGCGGCAGGGCGGCTTCGATCTTCTCGATCTCGGCCGGGCCAAACCCATGGCCAATCAACGCGGTGTGGTTGATGCCGGGCGCCTGTCCCAACGTGCCATGGCCCACGGCGTAGGCGATGATCTCTTCGATCATGCTGGAGCTGTAGCCAAGCGTTTCCAGGGCCGCGGGAACCGAGCGGTTGATGATCTTGAAGTAGCCGCCGCCGGCCAGCTTCTTGAACTTTACCAACGCGAAGTCCGGCTCGATCCCGGTGGTGTCGCAATCCATCACCAGACCGATGGTGCCGGTCGGTGCGATCACGGTGGCCTGCGCGTTGCGATAGCCGTGTGCCTCACCGAGGGTCAGGGCTTCGTCCCAGGCCTGCTTGGCCAGGTCCACCAGGCGCTGATCCGGGCAATTGGCATGATCCAGCGCGACCGGGTTCACGTTGACCGCCTCGTAGCCTTCGGTTTTGCCATACGCTGCGTCACGATGGTTGCGCATCACCCGCAGCATGTGCTCGCGGTTGCGCTCGAACCCTGCGAACGGACCCAGTTCCGACGCAACCTCGGCCGACGTGGCGTAGGAGACGCCGGTCATGATCGCCGTCAGAGCCCCACAGAGGGCACGGCCCTCGGCGCTGTCGTAGCCGTAGCCCATGTTCATCAGCAGGCCACCAATATTGGCGTAGCCGAGGCCCAGAGTGCGGAAGTCGTAGGAGAGTTGCGCGATTTCCTTGGACGGGAACTGCGCCATCATCACGCTGATTTCCAGCGTCAGCGTCCACAGCCGGGTCGCGTGGATGTAGCTGTCGGCATCGAACGTGCCGTTCGAGTAGAACTGAAGCAGGTTCATCGACGCCAGGTTACAGGCCGTATCGTCTAGGAACATGTACTCCGAGCACGGGTTCGAGCCGCGGATCTGACCATCTTCCGGGCAGGTGTGCCAGGCGTTGACGGTATCGTGGAACTGGATGCCGGGATCGGCACAAGCCCAAGCCGCGTGCCCGACTTTTTCCCACAATTCCCGGGCTTTGACCGTTTTCGTCGGCTTGCCATCCACGCGGCTGATCAGCTCCCAGTCGGCGTCGTTGGCGACCGCATCCAGGAACGCATCGGTCACACGGATCGAGTTGTTGGAATTCTGACCGGAGACCGAGTTGTAGGCTTCGCTGTCCCAGTCGGTGTCGTAGGTCGGAAACTCGATGCTGGTGTGGCCCTGCTTGGCGTAGTCCAGCACGCGCTTCACGTAGGTTTCCGGAATGGCAACTTGCTTTGCTTCGCGGATCGCCGTTTTCAGCGTCGCGTTCTTCGCGGGATCGACCGCGTCGTCCAGGCTGCCGTCCCATTCACGAATGGCCGAGAAAATGCCGTTGAGCATCTTTTCGTGCATCTTCGAGCCCGCGACAATCGACGCCACTTTCTGCTCTTCGATGACCTTCCACTCGATGAAATCCTCGATATCGGGGTGATCCGCATCGACGATGACCATCTTGGCCGCCCGGCGGGTGGTGCCGCCCGACTTGATGGCGCCCGCGGCGCGATCGCCGATCTTCAGGAACCCCATGAGGCCCGAAGATTTTCCGCCGCCCGACAGGCGCTCACCATCGCCGCGCAAGTGGCTGAAGTTCGTGCCGGTGCCCGAGCCATATTTGAACAGGCGCGCCTCGCGCACCCAGAGGTCCATGATGCCGCCGTCGTTCACGAGATCGTCGGCGACGGACTGAATGAAGCATGCATGCGGCTGCGGGTGCTCGTAGCTGCTGGTCGATTTGGTCAACTTGCCGGTTTTGTAGTCGACATAGTGGTGCCCCTGCGCGGGGCCATCGATGCCATAGGCCCAGTGCAGACCGGTGTTGAACCACTGCGGGCTGTTGGGCGCTGCCATTTGGCGCGCCAGCATCAGCTGCATTTCGTCAAAGTAAGCGCGGGCATCCTCTTCAGACGAGAAATAACCGCCCTTCCAGCCCCAGTACGCCCAGGCGCCGGCCAGCCGCCGGAAGACCTGTTTGGAGCTTGTTTCGCCGCCATAACGCTGGTCCTCCGGCAATTCCTCAAGCGCCTTTTCGTCGGCCACGTGGCGCCAGAGGAAGCTCGGCACACCTTTTTCCTTCGCCGGTTTCAAACGGGCCGGCACCCCTGCTTTGCGGAAATACTTCTGTGCAATGACATCTGAGGCCACCTGGCTCCATGTTGTCGGCACTTCGACCGCGTCCAGCTTAAAAACAATTGTCCCGTCCGGGTTACGAATCTCGGACGTCGTGGTGGTGAATTCCAAATCCGCGTAGGCGTCTGCACCGGCGCGGGTAAATCTCCGTTCGATCTTCATGATGGCTGCCTCTTGTCGCCTAATGTATCCCCTGCGGCCTGCCAGCGTCGTTGCGCTCTGACCGTCTGTCGTCGTCAGGCAAACACCATCCCCACCCTCGAAAAGGGGTCGTGCCACGTCTGCCGTGGCCGTCTAATTTGGGGTATCGGTCTCCCTGGCGGCAGGCGCTATATATTGTGGTGCACCGTGCTGCCCACACAAACTGACGTAGGTTGCACTAGGAGGTCAACGATTTTTTTACCGGATTTGAGGTGATTTTTTCGTTGATTTTTTCGCCAAGCGAAGGCCGCGACACTCTGTCATGATTCCGTTACAGGTCCGGCCCGCACCCCCCAAACGGGACGAAAAAACCCCAGTTTCAGACAGTTAGCGCAAACCGCCCAACTTTTGCATGAATGGTATCTGACAGATAACGCCCTTCAGGTCCGACGAGACGCCCATCGCGTCGACGCGCATTTCTGCGCTCTGACACGCACTATATCTTGTGGTGGAAAGGTGGTCGGGGCGGCGAGATTCGAACTCACGACCTTCTGTACCCAAAACAGACGCGCTACCAGGCTGCGCTACGCCCCGACACGCGCCCTGTTAGCGCCCAAGCGCGACAATGGAAAGAGCCGATTATTCCTCGGCACACGGCCAGGCGGCACGCGCCGCATCCACAGCCGGATGACGCATCACCGTGCCCGGCGCGATTCCAAAATCCGCGCTTAGGCCGCCATTGATCTCGAGCACATATTGAATGTCGGAGCCCCCAAAGATGGGTGTTTCATCCAGAGGGATGGCATTTTCGTGGATGTTCATGACCGTGCCCGAGCCGTCCATGAAAATCATGTCCAGCGGGATCAGCGTGTTGCGCATCCAGAAACTGACACGCTGTTCCCGGTCATAGACAAACAGCATTCCGTTGAGCCGAGGCATTTGCGGAACATGCATAAGCCCCTGGGCGCGCTCATCCGGCTCATCGGCAACATCGACGCGGAACCGGATGCTGCCCCAATCGCCCCGCATCTCAACCCGATCATCGCGACATGCCGCGTCGACCGCACCCACATGTCCCAAGCTGGCCAAAGCGACCAACACCACAAACCCAAACCGCATAGGGGCGCGTTCCCTGACTAGACGTAATCCCAACTGCGCACTTCGGCCGCCATCTTGCCCCGCGGGCCATCGACGACTTTCATCGCGACCGCTTCGCCCGGCTGCAAATCGGCGAGGCCAAAGCCCCGCAAAATCTCGACATGCACAAACACGTCGTCAGATTGGCCGAAAACATTGGCAAAGCCAAATCCTTTGGCCTTGTCGAACCATTTGACCCGCGCGGCCAGGAACGGCGCGTCTGCCGGCACATCGATATCGAATTGCGGTGCGGGCCGCTGCTCGACCGGTTCTTCTGTCGGCGGCGTGATGGACAGCACTTCGCTGGCCTGAACGCCCCGCGGTGTGGCTTGCGTCCGAACGGTGATGCGGGCGTTTTCGGCAACCGATCCCTGACCGAAATTGCGCAGTACATTGGCATGAAGCAGAATGTCCGGTCCGCCCTCATCCGCAATGATGAACCCGAACCCTTTTGTCCCATCAAACCACTTTATGCGTCCGTCGACGATGTTCTCGACGGGCTGATCTTGAATCCCCATTTAACGTGTCCTGTCTTCGGCCCTGTCCAGACCGTGTGTCCCTCATTTGATCAGGCCAGATATGCAAAATTTCCACAAGCGAAAAATATCCCCATATTTCTTACACTTGCACGTTCGCGGTTCGCGAAATTGCATCTGACCTCTTTACCAAAAAGCACGAATTGACGTTGCGTCAAGGACTTAGTCGTTCAACCGCCCATGCGGCGCCGGTGTCTGGCCGGCGCCATTGGAACCGATCATGGAGGCGAAACGCCCCGTCGGCCCAGAACTCGATCTCCAGCGGTGTGATGCGAAACCCGCCCCAGAATGGCGGGCGCGCGGGTGACGGGCCATGCTGCGCCGTGACCTTCGCAACTTCGGCCATCAAGGTTCCGCGACTGTCGAGCGGACTGGATTGATCCGATGCCCAGGCACCCAAACGGCTCTTCAAAGAGCGCGACGCATAATAAGCATCGGCCTGGGGGCCGTCTTCCTTCGTCACAACGCCCCTGACGCGGATCTGGCGGCGCAACGACTTCCAATGCATCACGAACGCCGCCTTGCCACTCTGCGACAACTCCTGCCCCTTGGCGCTGGTATAGTTGGTGTAAAACACGAACGCGCCGCCAACCCCGTCACCGGCATCCTCCACCTCTTTGAGGAGGACCATCCGCACGTTGGGCAAACCGTCAGCGTCGACACTCGCCAGCGCAATGGCGTTCGGATCGTTCACTTCGGCCGCGTCGGCTTCGGCCATCCACGCTTTGGCCAGTGCAAATGGATTGTCGCCTGCGAACTTTCCGCTTCTGTCCGTCATGGTCTTCGATGCCTCGCATCAATTTGTCTGGACCCTAGGTGCTAGTGCGACGCCCCCCCGCCGACAAGTCCTTTCGGCTTATCTTGAAGCATGACGGGAAGTCGCCTACAGCAGGGCGCATGTATTACGGCAGACGAAAGCGGGGACAACGATGGGTCTGATGAGCGGGAAGCGCGGGCTGATCATGGGGCTTGCGAATGACAAATCCATCGCCTGGGGCGTGGCCAAAGCGCTGGCCGCGGAAGGGGCCGAGTTGGCCTTCTCCTATCAGGGCGACCAATTGCTCAAGCGCGTCAAGCCGTTGGCCGCCGAGGTCGGCAGCGATCTCGTCATTCCCTGCGACGTCAGCGACGCGGCCAGCCTCGACGCCCTGTTTTCCGAGCTCGAAACGGCCTGGGGCAGCCTCGATTTCGTCGTGCACGCCATCGGGTTCTCCGACAAGAACGAACTGCGTGGCCGCTATGTCGATACGTCTCCCGACAATTTTGATATGACCATGAACATCTCGGTCTATTCCTTCACCGCCGTGTGCCAACGCGCTGAGAAGATGATGCCGAACGGGGGCAGCCTTCTGACCCTGACCTATTACGGCGCCGAAAAGGTGATGCCGCACTACAATGTCATGGGGGTCGCAAAGGCGGCGCTTGAAGCCTCGGTCATGTATCTTGCAGAAGACCTCGGCCGCGATGGGATCCGGGTGAATGCGATCAGCGCTGGCACCATCAAGACACTGGCCGCCAGCGGGATCGGAGATTTCCGCTACATTCTGAAGTGGAACGAAAACAACACGCCCCTGCGCCGGACCGTCACCCAGGACGAGGTTGGTCAATCTGCGCTGTATTTCCTGTCGGACATGTCCAAAGCCGTCACCGGCGAGGTGCACCATGTCGATGCCGGGTATCATGTGATCGGCATGAAGAACCCCGAAGCGCCCGATATGACGCTCGAGCGGAAAGGAGACTAAGCCGATGATCAATCCCCTGCCCCATGAAAAAGGCTTTCACGTCTCCTGGGACCAGATCCACCGCGATGCCCGCGCGCTGGCGTGGCGCCTCGACAAACGCGGCCCGGGCGAAGATGGCGGCTGGAAGGCCGTCGTGGCCATCACACGCGGCGGAATGGCCCCGGCGATGATCATCGCGCGGGAACTGGACATTCGCCTGGTCGATACGATCAGCGTGAAAAGCTACGACCACCAAACGCAGTCCGAACCACAGGTTCTGAACCGACCGGACGAAGAAATGATGGGCGACGGCGAAGGCGTGCTGGTCATCGACGACCTCGTGGACAGCGGCAAAACCCTGGAGGTTGTCCGCACGCTCTACCCCAAGGCGCATTTCGCGACCGTCTACGCGAAACCCAAGGGCGAGCCGATGGTTGACACCTTCATCACGGGGGTGAGCCAAGACACCTGGATCTTCTTCCCCTGGGACATGGCCCTGCAATATGTCGAACCCTATCGCGGCACCGACTGACGCCGCGGGGAACCCGTTTCAAAACGGGTTCTGAAGCGCGCGGGCGCGCTTTGAACGCGGTTTTCAAACCGCGTCAGCCCCTGCTGGACGGCCGTGCGTCGTCCAGAACGGATCGCACGGCCTCTGGCGGCACGTCGGACGTGACAAAGGCCGCACCGATCCCGCGCGCCAGAATGAACCGAAGGGTGCCATCCACGACCTTCTTGTCCTGCGCCATAAGGCCCAGAAGGGCATCTGTGTCAGGCAAATCCCCTGGAATATCCGACAGATCGCGCCGCATCTTCATGTCGGCCAAATGGGCACGCACGCGACTTGGGTCTTCTTGGGCACAGAGCCCCAACCGGGCCGACAGCTCGAAGGCCAAGGCGCAGCCGATCGCCACGCCTTCCCCATGCAGCAGGCGGTCCGAGTAGCCCGTTGCGGCCTCGAGTGCGTGACAGAAGGTATGCCCAAGGTTCAGGAGTGCCCTGTCCCCTTGCTCGGTCTCATCGCGCACGACGATATCGGCCTTCATTTGAACGGAGTGGCGCACGGCTTCGGCGCGCAGGTCCATATCGCCCGCGGCCAGCGCGGGTCCGTTGTCTTCCAGCCAACCGAAAAAGCGCGCGTCGCCAAGCAAGCCGTATTTCGCAACTTCGCCGTAGCCCGCGCGAAAATCTCGGTCGGTCAACGTGCCCAGAACAGCGATATCCGCCAGCACCAAGGCGGGTTGATGGAAGGCGCCAACGAGGTTCTTGCCGTGCGTGGTGTTGATGCCCGTTTTCCCGCCCACCGAACTGTCCACTTGCGCGAGGAGCGAGGTCGGGATCTGAACAAAGCGCACCCCCCGGCGCAGGATCGCCGCGGCAAACCCAACCAGATCGCCGATAACGCCGCCACCGAAGGCCACGACCATATCACGCCGCTCGACCTTTTCGCTCAGCAGCCATTCCACCACTTGGGTCAGGAAGGCCCAACTCTTGGTGCCTTCGCCCGGCGGCAGCACAAGCGCCTCCATCTCGACGCCGCCGTCCGCCAAGCCACGGCGCAAGGCCGCGAGGTGCAGGCCTGCCACCGTTTCTTCCGTCACGACCCACACTTTGGGCCGCTTCAACAAGGGCGTCAGTTCCGCGCCGGCCCGATCGACAAGCCCCGCCGCGATCCGCACATCATAGGCCCGGTCGCCAAGTGGCACATGCACGGTTTCCGTCATCGGGCTCATCCTTCCACGCTGCCAATATCGCGCAGCACGGCCATCACAGCGTCGGCCGTCTGATCAATCGACCACTTCGGATCGACGGCGACACGGTGCGGCGCCAAAGCGTAGATCGGCGCGCGCGCCTCGTAGATTTCCGTCAAGGTGGCTTTGGGGTCGTCGGTTCGCAGCAAGGGACGCGTTGTCTTGTGGCGCACGCGTTGCCACAGAAGCGGCAGATCCGCGTCAAGCCAGACAACCGTCGCCGACGCGGTCAGCATGTCGCGGGTTTCTTCCATCAGCCACGCGCCGCCACCGGTCGACAGGATGCAGGGCGGGCCGTCCAGAAGGCGCGCGATGACCTGGGTTTCCTTCTCGCGAAAGAAGGGCTCGCCGTAGCGTTCGAAAATCTCCGCGATGCTCAAGCGGGCGCTGTCGACGATTTCGGCGTCGGAATCGCGAATCTCGGCCCCCAAACGGGCGGCCAATGCACGCCCGATGACCGTCTTCCCGGCCCCCATCATACCAATCAGAACGACCGTTTCAGCCAATCGGAGCTGTGGATTTGGCGCCGTTTCGCCCATGACCGCAAAAAATCCTCTCATCGACTGGCGCAATCGCGCTCCCCATGGCTTATAAGAAAGACCAAGCGGCGGCAAACGCCGATCCAAGCAAAAGGCAAGCGGGCAAAGACGATGGGGCGGATTGTGGTTTTTCTCTTTCTTTTGATCCTCCTCGGGGCGCTCGGATTGGTGGGGTATTCCTACTCGGGATACCTGGTGCCCGAGCAGCAGACGATTACCGAACCGGTGACGCTTGATGTGGATTAGGGCCGCTTGCGCTGCCGCAGTGCTGGCCCTCCCTGCCACGGCGCAGGAGACGGTGGCGCCGCCAGACTTGCCCGCCCTCCCCGAATGGACCGCGCCCGATTGGTTGTCGGACACCCTCACGCGGCCCCATGCCGACGTCGCGACGTCGGTCGACGTGCCAGACGTGACGGTCATGCCGTTGGGCGCGGTGCAGCTGGACGCCGTGGGTCTGTTGCCGACCTCGATCACGGGTCTGCCGGACACCCTGTGGGGCGCGTCGGAAACCGAAACACTGGCCCAATTGCTGCGCGGCCAACCGCTGCAGGGCCTGCCCGCGATGCAGCGGTTCACCCAAACCCTGGCTCTGGCGGAACTCGCGCCTCCCCACGACGCCGCCGATGCGTCGGCCGAACTGTTCCTTGCACGGCTGGACATGCTGCTGGCCCGGGGCGCGCTCGATCCGGCGCAGGCGTTGATCGATCGGGCGGGCCCGGCCAACCCCGACGTGTTTCGCCGTTGGTTCGATGTAAGCCTGCTCAGCGGGCACGCCAGCCGCGCCTGTGCCGCGATGGAGGCAAGCCCGGATATCGCCCCGACGTTTCCAGCCCGGATTTTCTGCCTGGCGCGATCGGGGGATTGGTCGGCCGCGGCCTTGTCCCTTGGCACAGGCGAAGCGCTCGGCCGCATAACGCCGGACGAGGCGGACCTGATCGCCCGTTTTCTTGACCCCGAACTTTTCGAAGGGGAACCGCCGCTTCGGCCCGACCCGGCCCCGACGCCACTAACATTCCAGATGCGCGTCGCCTTGGGCGAACGCCCGGATACCACCGGATTGCCGCTGGCCTTTGCCCATGCCGACCTTTCGGACATTGCGGGCTGGCGCGCTCAGCTGGAGGCCGCCGAACGGCTTGTGCGATCCGGGTCGATTGAAGCCACGCAATGGCTGGCCATTTATACCGACGCGGTGCCATCGGCTTCGGGCGCGGTCTGGGACCGGGTGGAAGCCCTTCAGGCCTTTGACGCGGCCATTCTGGCCGGGGACGCCGCCGAGGTCAGCCGTCGCCTGACGCCCGCTTGGGCAGCCATGGGGACCGCCGGTCTCGAAATCGCGTTTGCCGATGTCTACGCCGAATTGCTGCTGCGCATGCCCTTGACCGGAGAGGCCGGCCTTCTGGCCCGCCAGGTCGGCCTGTTGTCCGCGCATTACGAACGGGTTGCCCAAAGCGCCGTGCCGCAAACCGGATCTGAACGCTTTGCCTTCGACATTGCCCGGGGTCTGGTGGCCGCGCCGCCACCGGGCAGCACCCCGCGCGCCCAGGCCATTGCAGCCGCCTTCGCCGAAACCCTGCCCGCGCATCGCTGTGTCTGGTTCTTGCAGAACGACCGCCTTGGTGAGGCGCTGTTGCGGGCCGCTTTGGTCCTGTCGAACCCCGATGCGGATCTGGATGACATGACCGACGCCCTGGTGCTGTATCGGTCGGTCGGGCTTGAGGATGTGGCGCGTCGGGCTGCCCTGCAGCTGCTTCTGTTGGGCTGACCCATGTCCGCGCCCGCCCGCGACTACGCCTGGATCTCCGCCTTTCTCGATGCCCAAGTGGCGGAATTTGGGATCAGTGAGAACACCCAGTTGAGCTACGGGCGCGATCTGCGCGCCACGGCAGATTGGCTGGCTGAGGAAGGCTCGGGGTTCGAACAGGCCGACCGGGATCAGATCGAACGCTACCTGACCCATCTGGATGTCATGGGAATGGCCGTCAGCACCCGCGCACGGCGGTTGTCCGCGCTCAAGCAACTGTTCCGCTTCGCGTTCGAGGAGGGCTGGCGCCCTGACAATCCCGCCATCGCGATCAAGGGACCAGGACGCGCCAAGCGATTGCCCAAAACGCTCAGCCTTGAGGAGGTCGACCGCCTGTTGGCCGCGGCCGAAACGCATGGCCGAACCGAGGCAGACCGCCTGCGCACCGCTTGCCTGATGCAGGTTCTCTATGCCACGGGATTGCGCGCGACCGAACTTGTGTCCTTGCCAGCGGCCGCGGTGCGCGGCGACCCGCAGATGATCCTCGTGCGCGGAAAAGGCGATAAGGAACGGATGGTGCCGCTGTCGCCGCCCGCACGCGCAGCAACCCAGGCGTGGCTGGCCCACCGGGACGCGCAGGAAGATGCCAAGCGACGCGAAACCGGCGCGAAACCGTCCCCCTACCTGTTCCCGTCGACCGGCAAGGCCGGCCACCTGACCCGGGTGCGCTTCTACACCCTGATCAAGGACATCGCCCTGCGCGCCGGGCTGTCGCCCGACAAGATCACACCGCACGTGATCCGGCATGCCTTTGCCACGCACCTACTGCAGAACGGTGCAGATCTGCGGGCCATTCAAACCCTCCTCGGCCATGCGGACATCGCCACAACTGAGATTTACACCCACATACTGGACGAACGTCTGAAAGCGTTGGTGCTGGAACATCACCCACTGGCCAAACCGCGCCGCGACCCTTGATTGCGCCCCGCCTCGACCCCATAACGCAGGCATGGACCCCTCCACTGTTACCGAAACCTTCTCATCGGCGGCGTTGAACGACCCGACCACATGGATCACCGCAGCGGTGATCGTGTTCCTGTTGCTGTGCTCGGGCTTTTTCTCGGGCTCGGAGACCGCGCTGACGGCTGCCTCGCGCGGGAAGCTGCGCAACATTGCCGACAAGGATGATCCGGGGTCAAAAGGCGCGGCCAAGGCGCTGGAACTGAAGGAAGACAACGAACGCCTGATTGGCGGCATCCTGTTGGGCAACAACTTGGCCAACATTCTGGCCACATCGCTGGCCACGGCCCTGTTTACGGCCCTTCTGGGCGAAGGCGGCGTCGCGGCGGCCACGCTTGTGATGACCGCGCTGGTGCTGATCTTTGCCGAGGTTCTGCCCAAGACCTACGCCATCAACGACCCCGAACGCAGCGCGGCGCGCGTGGCGCGTCCGATCAACCTGATTATCTCGGTGTTGGCGCCGGCCGTGGCAGCCGTGCGGGTGATCGTGCGCGGGGTCCTGCGGCCCTTTGGCGTGCGGATCGAAGCGGGTGAGAACATGCTGTCCGTGCAGGAGGAAATTGTCGGCGCATTGTCGATCGCCCATTCCGAAGGCGCTGTCGAGAAAGAGCAACGCGACCGCCTCCTGGGCGCGCTCGACCTGCATGAGCGCACGGTCGAAGAGATCATGCTCCACCGCTCGAATATCGAGATGATCGACGCCGAGGCGGCGCCCGAGGACATCCTGAGCCAGGCGCTTCAATCCCCGCACACGCGCCTTCCGGTGTTCAAGGACGATGCCGAGAACATCATCGGCCTCGTCCATGCCAAGGACCTGTTGCGCGCGATGGACCGGCTGACCCGTGGCGACGACGCGCCCGGCCTGGCCGCGTTCGACATCACCGATGTGGCCGCTGAACCCTACTTCATTCCGGAAACCACCACGTTGGATGACCAGCTGCGCCAGTTCCTCAAACGCCACACGCATTTTGCCTTGGTGGTGGATGAATATGGTGCGCTGCGCGGGCTGATCACGTTGGAAGACATCCTGGAAGAAATCGTGGGCGAGATCACCGACGAGTTCGACACGCCGGACGAGCCGGTCCTGAAACCGGGCGCCGACGGCAATTACCTGATCGATGGGGCGATGACGATCCGCGACCTCAACCGCGCAACGGATTGGCACCTGCCCGACGAGGAGGCCAACACCGTGGCCGGTCTGGTGATCCACGAGGCGCAAAGCATCCCCGTCGAAGGGCAATGCTTCAGCTTTCACGGCTTCCGGTTCGAAGTCGCGACCCGCGAACGCAACCGTTTGACGAAACTGAAAATCCGCAAACTGTAGCGGCGCATTTTTTGACACAAAAAATGGCACGGAAAACACGTGTTTTCCGCCCGCGCGCCGAACCCGCCCTGCGCTGGAAAGACCGACCAATGTCCAAGGATCCAACCATTCTTCTTCTCGCGGCGGGCCGCAGCACACGCATGCGGGGGGCGGACAAAATGATGGAGTCTGTCGCAGGCGTTCCCTTGCTGCGGGTGATGGCCGAGCGCGCGCTCAAGGCCGGGACGACGCGTGTCGTGCTGGCCGAAGGTCAAGACACGCGCCGCGCCGCATTGGAAGGGTTGGACGTCGACATCGTGCGCGTGCATCCAGATGACGGCATGGCCGCCTCGATCGTCGCCGGCGCCACGGGGGTGACCGGTCCGCTCCTGCTGGTCCTGGCCGACATGCCCGACATCATGGCCGCCGATCTCTATCTGATGATCGGTCTGTCGCGCCAGGCGCCCAAGGCCATTCTGCGCGCGGCGACCCCGGGCGGAATACCTGGGCATCCGGTGCTGTTCCCGGCGGATCTGGTGCGGGGGTTGCGGGGGCTGTCCGGAGATGAGGGCGCGCGTTCGATCCTTCAGACGCACAAATCCCGCGTTCACCTGATCCCGCTCAAGGATGATCGGGCGGTCGTCGATTTGGACACGCCCGAGGATTGGGCCGCCTGGCGCACCCGCTAACCCGACAGACAGACAGGGCGGCCCAATGGACCGCCCTGTGACGTGTCTAAACCAAGTGCAGCGCTGTCACCGCGGCGCATGCGCCGCACATCGGCTTAGAGCTGCAGAAGTTTTGCCTCATGGGCACGCAAGGCACGGCGGGCTGCCGTGTACTCGCCCAAGCCTTCGACCGTCGCGAGTTCGGGGAAGATCGCGAAGATCTCGGCGCGTTGCGCGTCACCCATGCTGCCCAGGGATTGATCGCCCGGCTGGAAGCTTTCCGTCCACGCCCCATCCGACAGCACGACCTCGTGCCGATCGAACATGAAGTGGATGTAGGTGACATCCGCATCCGCGCCGAGTTGCACAATCGTGTCGCCGTTGACCAGGTGCTTCGCCGCCACCAGGACTTCGCTGTCTTCGAAGTACAGCTGTGGCAGTTCACCGGTCATCAGCACACGGTGCTGCGGGCTGACGACCATGTCACGCTCGGGCAAACCATGGCCCAGTGCGCCGGCCTTGATCAGGATCGGGCGCAGCGGTGCGGCGGTCTCTAGTTCCTCGGCGTCCAGCGTGCGCGACCCGACCCAACGGATCTCCTGCAATCCGTTGTCGCGGGTCACCACGACGTCGCCGGCAGCCAGGCTTTCGACCGGCACCTCGCCTTGCGGCGTGGCGATCAGCGTACCAGGGGTGAAGCACGGAATGACGTCTTCGATCTCTTTGAAGATCAGCTGACCCTTTTCGATCGTCTTGGCCGCGTCTTCATAGAAGATCACGCACCCGCTTTCGCCGGATTCCCCGCCGGGATCGATGCTGTCTTCCTTGATGATGCGCAGCGGACCGGCGTCGCTCAGGTCGAGGACGTCAATGTCGCCATCATCCGCATCTTCGCCACCGATGATCGAGTCGCCAATGCCTTCGTCGTAGAGGTCGTTGTCCGAGAAGAGCGGGTCATCAAAGATGCCAACGTCGAACGTGTCGTCGCCGGTCCCGCCTTTCAGCGTATCCGCGCCTTGACCGCCGATGATGCTGTCATCACCGCTGCCGCCTTCGATGCTGTCATCGTCAATGCCACCATCGAGGGTATCGTTGCCGGCTTCGCCTTTGATGGTGTCGTTGTCGTCTTCCCCAAAGACGAGGTCATTGCCGCCACCGGCTTCGATGGAGTCGTCCCCATTGTCGAGGATCGGGTCATTGCGCGCCGGGATGTTGTTTTCGTCGATCAGGTTCGCGCCATCGGGCACAGACGGACCCAGACCACCGTAGATGGTATCCGAGCCTTCACCCGACGAAACGGTGTCCGAGCCTTCGCCCAGGACGATTTCATCATCCCCACTGCCCGACGTGACGCTGTCGTCGTCGGCGCCGGAGTCGATGGTGTTGTCGCCACCGCCCGCGGTGATGACATCGTCGTCGTCGCCGGTGGTGATGCTGTCATTGCCGTCGCCGGTGGTGACGGTGTCCTTGTCGTTGTCAGGGTCGACATCGACCAGTCCGATGCCGCCACCGGGCAACGGCACACCGCGGTCCGGCGTGTCATCCGGGCCGAGGCCCGCAATGCCGGCATTGATGGTGTTGTCACCGTCAAGGTCTTCGATCACGTCGCTGCCCGAGCCGCCGGTGATCGAGTCGTCGTCGTCGCCGCCGTCGATGGTGTCGTCACCAGAGCCGCCGGTCAGCGTGTCTTCGCCTGAACCACCCAAAAGGCTGTCATCGCCGCTGCCGCCTTCCAGGCTGTCGTCGTCGAGGCCGCCATCCAACGTGTCATTGTCTTCGCCACCGCGCAGCGTGTCATCGTCGTCGCCGCCGAGGATGCTGTCATCACCAGCGCCGCCGACGATGCTGTCGCGATCATTGTCCGGGTTCGGGTCGGTGGCGTCATCCTCTTCATAGATGTTGCCGCCCTCTTCGTTGCCAAACAGGGTGTCCGCGCCGCCGCCGCCGAGAATCGTATCGTTACCTTCGCCGCCTTCGACAAAGTCCGCACCGCCGCCGGCGTTGACTGAGTCGTCGTCAAAGCCCGCGTCAATGACATCGGCCCCGCCACCAGAGGTGATCGTGTCGTCATCATCGCCTGTGGTGATGGTGTCATTGCCACCACCGGTCGTGACGCTGTCGCGGTCGTCATTCGGGTCGGGATCGGCCACGGGATAGGCATCGCCCGGGAAATCCTGATCAGGCGATCCGACAGGCCCCGAGACCACGACATTGTCGCCGTCAAGGTCGGTGATCGTGTCATTGCCGCTGTCTTCCGGCGGAACACCTGCAACCTGCACCAGGCTGACGCTGTCGATGGACGCACCGATGTTGTCTTCGTCGCCTGTCCCTTCAAATTCCAGCCGGTTGCTGCCGTCGCCGGCGCCGCCAACCACATTGAAGTGATAGCTGTCCATCTGGCCCGCCTGGGGGTCGATGGTGCCGATCAGCTCGCCGCCCCAATAGACATTGACGAGGTTCTCGCCCGAGCCGGACTGCGGTTCGTTGCTGCTGTCACCCGCGTCGAAGCTGAGCTTGTAGGTCTCGCCCTCGACAACGCCGGCCACATCCTGGCCGACGCGGACGTTGCCGGGCGACGCCTCGAGATCCAGCCAGTTGTTGCCGTCCGTCGGGTTCACCCCGCCCCGGCCATCATTGTGGATGTCGAAATCATCGCCGGTGTCCTCGGTCCACCCCGGGATACCGCCGGAACCGGTCACAAAGCCGTAGCCCGTGGCCGACGCGCCGGTCGTGTCTTCGAACGACCCGTTGACGATCAGGTTCGGCCCGATAACGGTGCCCTCGGGCGGATGATCGCCATAGAGGGTGTCATTGCCGATGCCGCCATCAATGCTGTCGTCACCGCCTTCGCCGAAGATCAGATCTTCGCCGTCTTCGCCCAGAAGGGTATCATTTCCGGCATCGTCATCGTCGCCGGTGGTGGCGTCGAAATACACGTCGGTGAAATTCACGCCGGTGTTGTTCGGACCGTCCATGTCGTGCTGGATCTCGATCCGGCTGACCGGACCGGCAATTTCGACCAGAACCGAGTAATTGGCGCTGCTGTCGCCTTCGTAGCCGCCATTGCTGTCGGCGGTGTCGTTGCCGGGAACACCGTCCGTGTCGCTCAGCGTCAGGTTCGCACCCGCCGTCAGTTCGACCTCAACCGGCTGGTTGTTCTCATCATAGGCGCGGATGCGCACAATGCCGTCGCCGTCGATATCGTTGATGCGGAACGCGACGTTCTCGACCTCGTCGCTAAAGCCAAGCTGATAGGTCGCGTCATTGTTCTGATCGTTCAAAACGGATTCGAACGAACTGTTAGGATCAATCGTTTCGGTTCCGGTGTCGATTCCGGCCACGTTTTGCGTGGAATCCTCGAACTGGTTGTCGACGCCGCTGTCGGAGTTCAGGATCGTGAACGTCACATCGACCGAGCCGGTGTTCTGCGTGAACCCGCTGATCTCGTCGCCGTTTTCGATCGGGTTCGCCCCGTTCGGATCGGGCGCCAGATCCCATTCAAAGCTTTCGCGCGTCGTCACCGGCGCGGTCAGGCCGCTGTCACCAAAGATGGTGTCGTTGCCATTGCCGCCTTCGACACTGTCATCGCCCCCACCGGCGTAGACAAGGTCATCGCCTTCGCCGGACAGCACAGTATCGTCACCGCCCTGGGCGTCGACCACATCGTCATCGTTGCCGACCTGGTTGTCACCGGCGTCGATCATGTCGCCTTCCGGGTCGCCGGTGTATGCGATGTCGATCAGGTTTGCATCTTGGTCGCCTTCGACAACGAAGTCGCCCTGCACCGCCGCGTTATCATAGATGGCAACGTAGGAAATCTTCCCTTCGAAGTATTCCGTCAGGTTATTTGCTTTGTTGTCATCGGACACCCACGCATTCGCACCGACGACAAACGGCTCGGACGTCGACCCATTGTCGAGCGTCAGGGCGTCGTCGATTGCCTCTTCATAGGTCGTCCCTTGGGTCAGGTTCTCGACCTTGAGGAAGCCGTTTACGCCGTCCTTGTCCCAGGCGTACGTGACCCGGACATCATCACCCTTCTCAAAGAAATCGTCGGGCGTTTTGTAGTACTTGCTGTCGGCAGCCGTCTGGTGGCGCACTTCGACATTGCCCGCCGCGTTGGCCCAGATGGTCAGATGGCCACCATCGTCATTGCCCGTACTGTCCCGGGACACAAGTGTGCCGTCACCGGACTGACCTGCATCCTGGTTGAAGACCATCTCGATCCGGCCTTCGTCCAGCTGCCAATCCGAGTCCGGACCCGCGACCATGTGGTCTTTGTTGCCGTCGAGGTGAAGGAACCCATCCTTCTGCTCGGCATCGTCTTTGACTTCGCCGTCCTCGTCGCCGCCTTTGGGCGCCAGATCATCGACGGTTTTTTCGCCATCCTCTTCGAACTCCCAAAGCGTCAGGAGATCCGAGGTTGTGGTCGGTTCGTAGTCGGTCGGCGGTTCGGGAAGTTCCGGGTCGATCTCTTTGTTGTAGATCGCCACGTAGTCCATGGTGCCGGTGAATTCTTTGTCGAACGGGCCGCCGTCTTCCTTCTCGCGAGCACCGAACGTGAAGGACTCATCGTCATCGTCGCCCACGTCCATCGTCAGACCCGTGGTGTTGTCCGTCTCGGAGAAGACCTCACCTGTCGTGTGGTTTACGACCGTCAGGGTGGCCCCTGTCGTCGAGTCCCAAGAATACCAGACCTCGACGTCGTCACCTTCCTTGAACGTGTCTTTGTCGGTGGTCAGCTCAACTTTGGTGCCATCCGGCATCAAATGGTAGGCTTCGACTTCGCCTTCATCCGTGACGCGCAGATCGAACAGACCGTCGTCGGATTTGGTGTCATACTCACCACGGCTAACCAGCGTGTCGGGGCTGCCACCGTTATGTTCTTTCTGTTCGAAGCGGACGCGGATCGTGCCTTCGTCCAAATTTTCAAAGACGTTGTCGTTGCCGTCGACTTCGAAGCGGGATTCATCATCGTCAGACAGGATCAGTTGGCCACCCGACGCGCTGGCGCCGTCAAAGAAGACGCCGTCTTGTTCGACGCCATCCGCGGTGCCGGTGTCCTTGCTTTTGGCACCGTCCTCGAAATCCCACAGCCCAACCAGATGGGCGCTGTTGTCCGGATCCGTAAACTTCGACATCTTCACTACTCCTTGCCGCATCCGCGGCGGGATCCCCTGCCCAAGGGACCCAAATTCCGACACGACAGGAGCGACATCCGTGGCGAAGAACCGGGGGGCAGCGCGCACGGCGGTCGCTCAATGCTGAAGGGGTGTGTGTCGCGCGTATCCCAAACGCACTCTGCCGCCCTGCCGCTGGAGTTCGGCAGTTAACGGACTGACCTAGCAAGCAGTTGCTCGCCAAGACGGCACAACCCTTCGTGCACAACGACACGAACCGGTGCGGCCGCCCCCGTGGCCTATACAGACATCGCCCCCCAGTTGGGCTTTAGTTGATTACCCAGAAAAGCATTCGTGCAGGAAGGGAAATCTTCCGCGCTGTTCCCCGATGTGACGATGGACAGCGGCCTTTGGTAACAGGACGGTAACAAATCCGGTCCAGACTGTTTCCGCTGCGACCTCAATCATGCGGTTTCGTCGATCCGGCCTTCACGCACGAAAACGCCAAATTCCACGTGATTTTGGCGGGTTAGAGGTCAATTCGTCCCCTTTTGATCCGACGTCTTGTTTCCCTCATCGAAACAATCACTCGGCCATGCTCTGGAAACAGTGTGTTAACGCCCAATTATTGGGAGATGCGTGAATACCCGGCCGCGCCGCCCCGCAATCCGGGCATTCGGTTTCGATTGTTTCGAAATCAGCGACAAGTCCGAATCACCGCACCATCTCCGACGCGCTGTGCGTTCGCGAGCGCCGATTGCGCCACAATTTGTCAGTCTTGACCGGGACTTAGGGCAAGCGCCGCCAACCTGGCACGGAGTGCTGCATCCTCGGCAAGGCGGTTCGGGGGTCCGGTCGCCGCGGGCAACGCACCGGGCGCCAACCACCTGGTATGGGTGGTTTCACTACGCCAACGCGCCGACCCAATGGGCCAGCGCGTCGCGGCCAAATGACCGCCGATTGGACACTGTCGCGAACGGCCGCAGCGCGGCAGTCGCTGTCTGCTCTAAGGCCGACGCGTGGTCGATCCGCCAGCCAGCCCGCCGATCGTGCTCGTCCCGCCAACACCCGGCGGCGGCGGCGTGGGTGTGCCACCGTCGGGCACGGTTGTTCCGAACGGATCATTCCGCGAGCCGTCCGGTGTTCCCGGGTCGCCCTCGCCACGGCCATCGCAGAGGATCTCATCGTTGAGGGTTGCCACCCCGTCGATACACACCTCGTCATAATCGCACGGATCGTCGGCCGCAGGGTTGGGCTCAAACTCTTCACCATTCGGACCGATGCAGAACGAGACACCACCGAACTTGTCAAAAACCGGCATCCCGCTTGTCGGGACGATGATGGTGGTCGGCTGTGCACAGGCGGCCAGAAAAAGCACGGCTGGCACAGCCGACAGGTAATAGTTACGCAAAGTCACTCGTTATCTCCGGTCCCGAGGTTCGTCGTCCGGCTCCGGGCAAATGATTTCGCCCGAGGCCGTGATAATGACGTCCGGGCAAATCTCTTCGTACTCGCACGGATCGCTGGCCCCGACAGCGGCCGGGAACTCTTCCCCGTCTGGGCCAACACATGACGACACCCCGCCGAACTTGTCGTACACAGGCATGCCGCTTATTGGGGCGACGAACGTGGTGGGTGGTGCTCATGCCGCGACCGCCAGGGCCGCGGGGATGACCAATAGGTATAGCCGATTGTGAGTCACGTGTATTCTCCGGACGAAATCCAACGCACCGCCGGGACAACCCGAGGGTTTCGGTGGATTGCTCGATAGGCGTGATCGTCCTGATCCGCCCTGCATCGGCAGAATGCTCAGGATTCAAATCGGAAAGAAGTCCGCGCGCCGCAGCCCGGTCATGCAAAAAAGCACAACGGGCCAAAGGCCCCCCAACAGCCGCGCGCACACAGCGGCGCTGTGGCACAGCGCGGTGATGGCACCGCTCTGAGGCGCACCATCTCTGACGGGCAGAGGCCTGATCGCGAAAATGCGATGCCTACTCGGGCGCCGCGTCGCGCCCGGTACGGGGGGCCGTGGATGCATCGGGCGTGTCCACGTTGAACATCCGGGGGAAGGCCTCGCGTATCCAGGTCATGACGGCCTGGACGCGACTGGAGTTCAGGGAATCCGGATGCACATGCAAATACAAATCCCGTTCGAATTCAGGCTCATCCAGCAGTTGACGTTCGATCCGCGGATCCGCCTCTCCGATGCAGCAGGGCAGAAGGGCGCGCCCGATGCCGCTGGCCACGGCCTGATGCAGGGTTTCAGCATCCAAGGCGCGCAGCCGAATGCGCGCACAACCTTTGGTCACGCGCTGCGCGAATAGACCTGCCCGGTTGGAGGGATTGTCCTCGTCATGGAACACCACCCAATCCTGCGGATCGCACCCGGGCGCCGCATAGACGGCATAGGGTACTTTGCCGAGTTTGATCTGGAAGGCGCCGTCCATGGGCTGCGTTTCGAACCACAGGCCCAAGCTTGGCTGGTGGTGCCAAAGGCTGGTCCGTGGGCGCCCGGAGATCAAACGCAACTCGATCTTGGAATTGGCGGCAAGAAACGCCGGCAGCCCGCTGGACACCATTCGGTCAAGCGTCCACTGGTTGCCGCACAACCGCACCACACCGCCGGGTTGCTGGCCCGTGGTCTTGACCTGTTCGACCAAGGAAATGGTCTGCCGCTCAATCTCGCCCGACCGTGCAATGAAGGCCTGGCCGGCTTCCGTGGGGACCACGCCCTGTTTGGAGCGTTTGAACAACGTCGTTTCGAGGCTGGCTTCCATCGCGGTCAAACGGCGCCCAACGGTGGATTGATCCATGTCGAGCATTTTGGCCGCGCCGCTCAACGATCCCGTGCGGGCGATGGCGAGGGCAAGCTTGATGTCGTCCCAATCAATCACGGGGTTGCCCCCCGGACAAAGGGGCCCACCAGAACCATTTCAGGCGCAATCGCCGATCGTCTTGCACGCACCCTACCTCACCTAACGGCCTGTCGTAACTTTGCCACAGGCTCACCACTGGTGCACGTCGACGGCCAAGTCCGCCTGACGTCCCGGTCCCTCTGACTGTTTGGTTAAGTCTTTGTTTTTGCCAAAGGGTGCACCAGACCATATCGCTAGTGCCCATATGCCTATCTCGCAAGACGCGTGGTTATGCACTGCTACATAGGCTTCCTGCAGGCATCCTAGTTCCGGCCCCAAATCGAAGCAAGTAGCGTCCGCGCCTGTCGGGTACGTCGTCAGACCGAGGCGGGCAAACGCCGCAGCGCCCGATCGACAACCAACAGGATGAATTGGGCAGTTTTTGTAATGAGTATCCGGCGTCGGGCAATGCGGGCGGGCGTGTCGACTTGGGTTGTTGCGATGTGCCTTGGCAGCAGCGCCATCGGCCAAGAGACCTTCGTCGTGAATGGGGCGACCTTTGTCACGAACGGGGACCCGACCCACATCCTTGATGGTGGGGACACGCTCACCGTCACCGGGACGGGGGGCATCACCGTCAATGACCCGGGCGCATCTGCAATCGCCGGGACCGGGGACGCGAACACCGTCACCGTGGGGGGCAATATCATCGGGGGCCCCGCCGCCAGCCACGGCATCTCACTCGACGGCGCCAACGGCAGCGTCAGCATCCTCACTGGCGCGACGATCAACACGCAGGGCAGCCCTTCTGACGGAGTACTTTTGAATGGCGCGGACGGCCGCCTGAGCAACGCGGGCACCGTCAGCGTCAGTGGAGACTTCTCAAGCGGACTCAGGTCTTTTGGCGCGGGGTCCACGGTTCTGAATACAGGCAGCATCGCCATCAACGGGGGCAATACAACCGGCATGAGCATTGGCGGAGCGGGGACACGTGTCACCCATGCCGCTGGCGCGACCATTATCGGTGCAATTGGCCCGACCCAACGGGCCGGCATCAGCAGCTCGGGAAGCAACGTGCAGATCACACAGGATGGCACGATCACCCTTGATGGAGCCAACTCGGTCGGCGTTCGGATCACAGGGGCTGGCACACTCCTGAGTTCGGGGGGCGACATCTCGCTCGACGGCGCGGACTCCGTGGGCATCTTTGTAAACACCACCGGCACTACGATCCGTCAATCGGGCGACATCGCGATCGACAATGGTGGGCCCAGTGCGACGGGTGTGCACCTCCTGCAAGGCGGTAACACCTACACCCTGGCCTTCCCGGGTGCTGGTGGGATTACAATGGGCGCCGCAGGGGGCAACGGCATCATCGTCGCTGGTGACGGGAATATCCTGAACATCGACAGCGGCCGGATCATCATTCTGGGCAATGACTCGTCTGGCATCGGGGTGACGGGTGCCAATACCACGATCACGAATGCCGGTGAGATCTCGAGCACCGGGATCGACGCGCGCGGCATCTACGCCAACGCGGACGGCCTGACGGTGATCAACTCCGGCTTGATCGAGGCGACCTTGGGTACCGACGGGTACGGCATTTTCGTCGAAGGCGGCAACGGCGCGACAGTCGTTCACAGCGGCGCTGGCGCGGCCATCCGGGGCAGTACAACGGGCGATGGCACCGCCATTCGCATTGAAGGCAACGGCGCGTCGGTCGTAATTGATGAGGATGCCACGGTCACGAGCTTTGGGATCAGCGGACACGGTGTTTTGGTCATCGGCTCTGATGCCCACGTCCAACACCTCGGCGGCCAGATCGACGTGAACGGCTTCAGCGGCGTCGGCATCTTTGTTCAGGGCAACAATGGCCGGATCACGACCGGCGCCGGGTCGGTGATCAACCTCCTGGACAACACCACGACGAACGGCAGTGGCATTCGCTTTGCCGGGGCCAACGGCACCGTCGACACCGCGGGTCTTATTCTGGCCATCGGCGATGGTGAAAACGGGATCGACATCTTTGGGGGCAATTCGACGATCTCGAACGCCGGGGTCGTCACGGTTCTCGGGGCCAACGGCAATGCGATCGAAGCCAATGGCGGGGGCGATGTCGTGACCAACACCGGGCGGCTGATAGCACAAGGTGACAACGGCGCAGGCATTCAGATCACCGGCGCGAACACGACGGTCACGAACACGGGCCGCATCACGGCGGACGGCCTTGGCGGCGTGGGCATCTTTGCGACGGCTCTAACCACAGGGACCACCATCCTGAACGCGGGAACCATCGACGTCGCCGCCGGTGGCACCGCGGGGATCAGCGCGTTCGACGATGACACCACGGTGACCAACACAGGTGTGATCACCGCCGATGGTGCGGCGTCCGGTATTTTGACCACGGGCGACACCCTTTTTGTCCGAAACGCGGGCCAGATCTTCGGCCCGGGCAACGACGCGTTCTCGGCGACCGGATCGAACGTGACGCTGCGGCTGGATGGCGGCTCGATCATCGTCGGCGGCTTGAGCTTCACCAATCCGGCCACCGCCACCGCGGACATCGGCCTCCCCAACGCGGCCCTGACCTTCAACACGATCCCGGCAACACTTCTCAGCGATGGCCGGCCTCAACTGGTTCTTGGCAACCAATTGTTCGTCTTTGACCCTGACCATTTCGCGGCGCTGGACACGCTTGGGTTTTCAGCATTCGACACGCTGAGCCGCGCACACGATCACGCGCGCGCCTCCGGACGAAGCGGTCGAACGGCCTGGATGACCGGTGCGGTCGCAACGGGCGAGGACAGCGCCGGGTTCACCGGCCTTCTCGGTGCCACCCTGCCCCTGTCTCCAGACCGACACATCGGCTTCGCCTTGGGCCAGACGCGCAACGGTGTGGATGCCGCGTTCTGTGCGACCGATATCGGCGCCACATCCACCATCGGCGCGGTCACCTATGGCGGCACGCTTGGACCAGCGTCTTTCGAAACGGCCCTGAGCTTCGGCCGCACGGCAAGCGACAGCACGCGCCGCGTTGCAAACAACCTGGTTGCGACAGGGATCGAGGACGCAACGGGCCAAGTGGACGGCGTGTTCTACGGGCTGTCCGCCACACTCGCAGCCCCTGCCCGCCTGAATGGCTTTGACGTCAGACCCAGTCTGCGCCTGCGTCACGCCTGGCAATCGACGGATGCCTTTTCCGAAATCGGGGCGTCCCCTGCCAACCTCAGCGTCAATGCGCGTACGGCCCAAAGAACCGATCTTCGTGTCCGCGCAGATGTCGAGTTGCCGTCCCAAGACACGGCCCTTGGAGATGTGGACCTGAGCGCCTTTGCCGGTCTCGATATCGCCAGATGGCAGGCAGACGGGATCACCGCGATGGCGGCCGGTACGCCGATCGCTTTCGAAACCGGCGCCAATGGCGTCGAGGTCGGCGGTTTCATCGGCGGAACCGCGCGTTTTGAATTGGAAAACGGCGCGCAATTCTCGGTCGGGGGGGAACTGGGCCAAATGTCAGGCACCGGATCAACCCTTCGACTGACCGCGCAATACGGCATCACCTTCTGATTGGTAGACCGTGGCCACTTCTTGACCACTGGAATTGGACCACTTGAGCGAATCCATGAAGTGTCTCTTGAATGCGTTGTTCCGCAGTACGCGGCTCGGCCCGCGCAATAGTGGAACCACCGCACTGCTGAATCGAAAACACCAATGGACGCATAAATCGACAGCCCGCTCGATTCGACATTCTCAATACAAGCCTACCGTGTCGGGTTACTCGGAACCGGTCAAAGTCGCGCCATTGAAATAACGGCGCCCAAGCCTGCGAAGTCCGGAGCCAACGCTCGCTACCAAAACTGTTCTGGATGTAATCGGACTGCCGCGTGACCCGCGTCTCCGAAGCCCATTAATTGGGGCGGTAGTTACCCCAAAGATTGCAAAACTCTTTACGCGGTGCTGGTACCCGAGGCCGGACTCGAACCGGCAAGCCTTGCGGCGGTGGATTTTGAATCCACTGCGTCTACCAATTCCGCCACTCGGGCCAGGTTCGGACGGGTTACGCCGAAGCGCAGGCGGCGTCAACCAAACAACACGCCCACCAACCACAAGGTGATGCCGGGGAACAAAACCAGGATCACAACCCGGATCAAATCCGAGATCACGAAGGGCGCGACGCCCGCGTAGGTGCGCGCAATCGGGATGTCCCGCGCCATCCCGTTGATGATGAAGAGGTTCATACCGACCGGCGGCGTGATCAGGCCCACCTCCACCACGATCAGGGCCAGGATCCCGAACCAGATCGCCGCCTCTTCCGGCGTCAACGCGTAGCCGAGAATCACGAACTCGAGCGACATGATGATCGGGAAGAAGATCGGGATCGTCAGCAAGATCATGCTGAGAGAATCCATCACGCAGCCGAAGATCAGATAGGCGACCAGCATGACCGTGAGGACCGTCAAAGGTGCGAGACCAGAGGCCGCGATCCAATCGACCAACTGTGCGGGGGCTTGTGTGAACGCGAGGAACGAGTTGAACAGTTGCGCGCCCCAGACGATGAAGAAAATCATCGCCGTGGCCTGGGCGGTTGCCAGAACGCTGTCCTTGAACCCGGCCCAGGTCAGCCCCCCGGTTGCCCATCCGTAGAGGCCGGTCAGAACGGCCCCGACAGCCGCCCCCTCGGTCGGGGTAAAGAGTGCCTGCACGCCGTCCTGCGTCCAATCCCAATCCGCCGCGATCCCGCCCATCACGAGGCCAAAAATCACGACTACAGGCCAAATGCCGGCCAGGGTGCGCATCCGTTGGGCCATGGGCACACGCTCGGCCGTGGTCGCACTGTCCGGGCGCACGCGGACGTACACGGCCACCGTGATCATATAGCCAATCGCCGCCAGGATGCCCGGGATCAGCGCGGCCACGAACATCTTGACGATGTTCTGCTGTGCGAGGATCGCGTAGATCACCAGGATGATCGACGGCGGGATCAGGATGCCCAAGGTGCCGCCCGCGGCCAGAACGCCCGTGCTCAAGCTGTCCGAGTAGCCGCGCTTGCGCATTTCGGGCAGGGCCACCTGCCCCATGGTCGACGCCGTGGCCAGCGACGATCCGCAGACCGCACCGAAGCCGGCACAGGCCCCAACGGACGCCATGGCCACGCCCCCCTTGCGGTGACCCAACCAATCGCTGGCGGCCTGAAACAACGCCCCGGACATGCCGGATTTCGTCGCGAACTGCCCCATGAGCAGGAACAGGGGAACAATAGACAGGCTGTAGCTTTTGAACGTGTCGTAGGTCAGGGTCTTGAGCTGGCTCAGCGTGGCGGACGGGCGTCCCAACACGATCCAGGTTCCGATAAAGCCTGCTGCAGCCATCGCGACGCCGATCGGCACCCGCAAAAAGATCGCGACAAGCATCAGCGCAAACGCAACAAGCGCCAGTTCCAATCCGGTCATACCGCCTGCTCCTGCCCCTGCGCGACCCAGTTCCAAGACCGCCAGACCGTGTAGAGCGCCGTCACAAAAAAGAAAGCAGCGCCCAACCACGACAGGCCGTAAGGAATCCAGACCGGGATCTCCAGTTCATAGGTCGTTTCCGCGAAGAACGGGCGGTACCCCATGCCAAGCACCTCGCGCATGCCGTCACTTCCGTAGGGGAATTTCTCACCAAACCCCAGAAACAGTCGCCACGCGATGATGTAGGCCACGATGGTCAGAAGGATGTCGCCAATCAGGCCGGACAGCGCTTTCAGCCGCGGGGGAAGGGCCTGCACCACGATGTCGACCGCCACGTGCCCCTTTTTCAGTTGGCACCACGGCAGGAAGGCGAAAACGGCAATCGCCGTGCCGGCCTCGACAAGCTCATAGTCGCCGGTGATGGGCCCGAAGAACGCCACGCCATCCAGGGCGCGTCCGATGATGGAGGCGCAGACCATCAGCGCGATGGCGCTCAGAAGGAAGCCGCCCGCATAGGCCAGCACCCGCGCGACGCGCTCGATCACGCGGCCGGTCGCGGCCTCTGCCCGTGGTGCCAGTGCGAATGCCACTGTCTTGCCCTGCCCTTTTGCGCTGCTAGAGAAGCGCGTCGATATCAACCAATGGCGGGCGCGCGTTCAGTGCATCGACGTCGAACCCGGCCACCGCTTTGTAGCGTCCGGCGATCTGCGTCAACTCCTCCCGGCTGATCACATCCTCAACGTGATGGAACCCATGGGGTGCGCGCGCGGCCACTTCATCCAGCACCTTGTCAGGCCCATCGCCGCGATTGGCAAGGACCACCTTGTTCACATCTTCCCGGCGCAGCGCGTCATAGGACGCCAGCGCCTCAGCATTCGCGCCGTGGATCTTCAGTTCGCGCGCCAAAACACGGGCGTCGATGATCGCCTGGCTCGCCCCGTTCGAGCCGATTGGATACATGGCATGGGCTGCGTCACCCATCAGCGTAACCCGACCGAAGGACCATTGTGGCAACGGATCGCGATCGACCATCGGATATTCCCAGATGCCTTCGGCGTTTTCGATCAACCACGGAATATCCAGCCAGTCAAAATCCCAATCTGCGAATTGCGGCGCGAAATCTGACAAGCGCCCTTCCCGCGTCCAGTCTTGCCGGTCCCACGGGAAATCTGGGGGCATGGACAAATCGGCGATCCAGTTGATCCGCACCCGCCCGTCGCCATGCTCCTGGATTGGGTAGCAAACGAATTTCCGATCCTTCGTGCCCGCCATCGCCATCGAGCGCCCGGTCAGGAACGCGGGTCCATCGGTGATCCCACGCCACATCATCGTGCCGCCCCAGACCGCACCGGTTTCCTGCGGGAACAAGATCTCGCGCGCGGTCGAGTTTATGCCGTCCGCCGCCACGAGGACGGACGCGTCCTGCCGGTCGAGTTTCTGGCCCGTGTCCCGATCTTCGAACTGAACCTGCAATCGCGCGCCGGTGTCCGCCCAATCGCTGAGCGCCTTTCCGGTCTCCACCACGTTGCCGGCCCTGGCCAACAGCGCGTTCAGCAGCAGGAACTGCAATTCTCCGCGGTGGATCGAGTATTGTGGCCACTGGTAGCCTGCCGCCTTGCCGCGCGGCTCGGCCCAGATGGGTCGCCCCTGGGCCGAGAAATACGCAACCTCGGCCGTGCGCAATCCGATGGCTTCTAGGTCCTCGGCCAATCCCAAGTCATAGAGTTCGCGAACGGCGTGCGGCTGCAAATTGATCCCCACGCCCATGGGGCGCAATTCGCGCACCGCCTCGACGATGCGGAACGGGATCCCCAATTGGTGCAACGACAGACCCAAGGTCAGGCCGCCGATACCAGCGCCCGCGATCAGTACCGTCATACCGGACCTCTTGCTTGGGAAAAGGTGTCCAGGCGGCCTCCCCTCCGCCTGGACCGGAGGGATGGGGGCATGCTCCGGCCCACCCTAAAGCCCTCCAAACTCAACATGGGACGTACCCTTCCTCGAGATAGCTCAGCGCCATCAAAAGGTATGCTGTGCCCCAAATCAACTCTGACCGGTCCGCAAATTTGCGGGGACGGTTAAAACACCCGTCGACCAAACGTCCCGTTGGTCGCACATGCTTGACCATGGCGGCAAGCATCGGCTCGATCATCTGGGTAAATTCGGTCGTCTCGGTGTTTTCACACGACACGGCCATTCGCGCAAGTTGTTCTAGAACAATCGCGCTTGCGGACGTATCGCGTGGCCCGTCCGGATCGTCGAAGTCCCATGGCGGGACATCGCTGCCGACCTTGCCCTGCCAATACCCAAACGTGGCGCGGGCCGCATCGCGATACCGTGTCTCGCCGTAGTCCTGCCAGCCACGCAAAAACCCGGCGATGGCCCAAGCCTGCCCGCGGCTCCAGCAACTGTCGTCATGCACGCCAAGCAATGTGAAGTGTCGGAGGATCCGGTCATCGGTCTCGTGGTACTCGAGGAACTCGACCGTCGATCCGTCGGCCCGAAGAAAGTCGCGGATCGTCACATCCAGCATGCGCTTGGCCCCGTCGGCAAAGACCGGGTCGCCCGTCTCAGGACCGGCCCAGAAATCCAGCCGCAGGTTGGGATGCACGTTGTCGACCGCCACGATCCGGCGCGAGGCCAGCGTCGTCGACTTGACCTGGACCTCGTGCCCGATCGGCATGGCGCCGTTCTGGGGGATTGCCATGGACCGCACCGCGTAGGCGGCGGCCAAGGCCAAGGTCCGTAATCGCGGATCACCGGTTTCCGCGTAGAGCCGTGCCGCGGAGTAGTAGAACCTGTGTCCGCGAAACTGGTCGTCCTTTTCGAGCTTTGGGCGCAACCACTCCGTGCGCTCGCGGGCTTCTTCGATCAATTCGGGACGCCCCTCCAGACGTCCCGCAATGCGCAGACACTCGACCCAGTGACCGCCGCACCAATCGCCATCGGGAACGGTTTCCCAAGCGCCCATATCCGGATCGGCGTGATAAGGCCACGCCGACCCGATCTGTTCCCGGGTCTCCTCGACCCGCGCCAGAAGCGCCGAGATCAATGCAGTGCGATCCATGGCCATGCCCCGAAAGACAGAAAGGCCGGGCGCACGGTCACATGCGCCCGGCCCTCAGCGTTTAGTTGGCGGCAGTGTACTGGTCGACGAGGCCACGCGCCGTTTCGACCATCTCGGCACCTGGAAGGCCAATGCCGTCCATTTCCGCAATCCAACGCGCCGTCACATCGGCGCCTACGGTTTGCAGTTCGGATACGACATCGTCGCCCAAGGTCACGATGGTGTTCCCACGCGCCGTAATGGCGTCGAAGGCCAGATCGTCACCTTCGTCCATCGCGCGCCCGGCCCAGGCCGATGTTTCGACGCCCGAGTTGGCGTCGATCACCGCCTTAAGGTCATCCGGCAGCGAGGCGTAGGTGTCCGGGTTCATCGCCCAGATGAAGTACGTGTTATAGAGCGCCCGGTCGCCGCCGATTTGCGTGTGACTGCCGGCAAGCTCTTCGACACGGAGCGCCGGAACGACCTCCCACGGGATCACGCCGCCGTCCACCACACCACGGCTGAGCGCTTCGGGGAAGGCCGGCACGGGCATGCCCACGGGCGTTGCGCCCAACTCTTCCAGCAGGGCGTTGGCCATGCGCGATGGGCCGCGCAACTGCAGACCGTCAAAGTCGGCAACTGCTTCGATCGGGTCGCCCGACAGGTGGATCACACCGGGGCCGTGCACATGCACCGCCATCAGATGCACATCCGAGAACCGCGTGTCGGCCAGATACTGCTGCGTGAAGTCCCACGCCGCCATGCTGGAGGCTTCGGCCGACAACGACGTCATGAACGGAAGTTCCATCGCTTCGGCTTCGGGGAAGCGTCCGGGCGTGTAAGCCGGGATGGCCCACCCGCAGTCGATGACGCCATCGCGGATCTGGTCATACAGCGCCGGCGGCGCACCGCCCAACTGCATCGCCGGGTAAAGCTCGACGTCGATCCGGCCACCGGACTGTTCTTCGATCGCGGCGGCCCAAGGCTCCATAAAGAAGCGCGGCACAGACCCCATGGGCGACAAGAAATGCTGGCAGCGCAAGGTCACTTCTGCCTGGGCGCTGGCGGCGCCGGCCCCAAGCCCCGTGGCCAAACCAAGGGCGACCAGCCCCACGGCTGCCGTGGTGAAACGATTACTCATAGTCTTCCTCCCTTTGCCGGTCGTTTTCCGACAGGCCTTTGATCGCGGTTGGAGGAGGTCGCGCGGGTCGCTTGAGTTTCCATCAAGCCGATCACCGATCCTGCTTCCCCCCGCCGATGGCAGCATCCTTAATCACGGGGCACCACTTGTCACTTGTTTTTTGGGCGCTTTGCGGATGCGTCCGTGGGACACTGTTTCACTGCCTTGACCTCCCTCCGCTGATCAGGCACGGGAGAGGCGCGCGCCACGGCAGGAGCGCCAAGATAGGTAGACATTCCAATATGCTGAGGCGCCTGTACGACTGGACCCTTGGGCTGGCCCGTCACCCCAAAGCCTTGTGGGCCTTGGCCGGCGTCAGCTTCATTGAAAGCTCCTTCTTTCCGATCCCCCCCGACATCATGATGATCCCCATGATCCTGGCCGCCCCCCACCGGGCTTTCTGGATCGCGACGGTGTGTTTGGTGTCGTCGGTTCTGGGCGGGATCGCGGGCTATGCCCTCGGCTACTTCGCCTTTGAAGAACTTGGGCGTCCGATCTTCGAAGCCCTGGGCAAGACCACCGCCGTCGAAGACTTCAATGCCCGCTTCAATGATTTCGGGTTCTGGGCCGTTCTGGTGGCTGGCCTGACGCCGTTCCCTTACAAGGTGATCACGATCATGTCCGGCTGGACCGGCCTGCCGCTGACGACGTTCATCGTGACGTCCATCGTCGCACGTGGCCTGCGGTTCTTCATCGTGGCCGGCCTTCTGTGGAAGTACGGCGAACCCATTCGCGAGTTCATCGAGAAGCGATTGGGCTTGATGTTCACGCTGTTCGTCCTTTTGTTGATCGGCGGGTTTTATGCATTGAGGTTCCTGTGATCCAGGACTTGGCAACCCGCCGCAATCTGATCCTTCTGGCCGGCCTCGGCTCGTCAGGATTGCTGCTTGGCGCGTTTGGGTTTCAGTACATCGGGGGGCTGGCCCCCTGTGCGATGTGTCTGTGGCAGCGCTGGCCGCATGCTGCGGCGCTTGTGCTGGCTGCACTCGGCGCCGCCGTTCCCGCCACATGGGTGACCCTTCTGGGCGCCGTCAGCATGGTCGGCAACGCCGGGATTTCCCTGTTCCACACAGGCGTGGAACGGGAATGGTGGGTGGGCCCGAACACCTGTGGGCAATCGGCGGCGCAGGATTTGTCATCGCTTTCGGCCAGCGCCCTGCTGGACACCTCGACCGGCCCGGAGCTGGTGTTGTGCAATCAGGTCGCGTGGGAGTTCATCGGGCTGTCGATGGCATCATGGAACGGGCTGATTTGCCTTGGCCTCGCTGGCGTTTGGATCGTCGCCGCGCGTCGCCCGGCGAGCTAGCGACCCCACATCCACCACGATGCGCGGGCATCCAACCCTGCCCAATACGGCGTGTGGCCCCTCCTCAGTGATACGTGAACTCACCCGTTACGTTGCGCCACTCGCCCGGGCCGATCAGTTTGCGATGAACGAACCGCACAGAATGGAGCGGACCGTCAATCTCGGTTTGCCAGAACGAGATGAAATCAAACAGCTTGGGATAGTCGGGCCCGAGATCATAATCCTGCCAGACAAAGGTATTCAGGATGCTCTGATAATCCGGTAGCCGATAGGTCATTTCCGCGGTTGTCAGGCCATAGCCCTTGAGCATCAGTTCCGTCTCTTGCATGTGCGTGGCACCTCTTGATGTTGCCTCTTCCACGGGTTCAGCATGCCCCGGATTCTCTAAATTTCCAGAAAAACAATCTGTTAGCAACCGCAGACCGTGGCTGCCAATCCCAGGGGCCGCGACTCATTGCACCCCATATCCCGTTCCCGTATATTAGCAGACAACAAGATATAGAGCATTCGCAGTTCAGCAGGCCAGGCATTGAACGACACCCCAGAACCCCCTGAAAACGAAGACGAAATCGCGCCCGAACGTGCGCCGTATGACGGGCCGTCGATCGACATCACGGACGAGATGAAGACCAGCTTCATCGACTACGCGATGTCGGTGATCATCAGCCGCGCGATCCCCGATTTGCGCGATGGGTTGAAACCGGTGCACCGGCGCATCCTTTACGGCATGCACGAAGCCGGCAACACGCATGACAAGCCGTTCCGAAAATCGGTCCGCCCCGTGTCCGACGCCATGGGCAAGTATCACCCCCATGGCGATGGCGCGATCTATGACGCGCTGGTGCGCATGGCGCAGCCGTTTTCGATGTCGCTGCCGCTTCTTGATCCGCAAGGCAATTTCGGCTCGATGGATGGGGATAACCCGGCGGCAATGCGCTACACCGAAGTGCGGATGGCCAAGGTGGCCCAGGCGCTGTTGCAGGACATTGACCAGGACACGGTCGATTTTCAGGACAACTACGACGGCAAGGACCAGGAACCGGTCGTTCTTCCGGCGCGGTTTCCGAACATGCTGGTCAATGGTGCAGGCGGCATCGCCGTCGGCATGGCCACCAACATTCCTCCGCACAATCTGGGCGAGGTCATCGATGCCTGCCAGGCGTTGATCGAGAACCCCGATCTCAGTTCGGAACAACTGATCGAATACATCCCGGCCCCGGACTTTCCGACCGGTGCAATGATCCTCGGGCGCTCGGGCGCCCGTAAGGCATATCTGGAGGGGCGCGGCAGCGTCATCATCCGCGCCAAAACCCATGTCGAAGAAATCCGCAAAGACCGCTACGCGATTGTCATCGACGAAATTCCCTACCAGGTGAACAAAGCCTCGATGATCGAACGCATCGCCGAATTGGTGCGTGAGAAGAAAGTCGAAGGCATCTCGGGCGTGGCCGACGAATCCGACCGGATCGGCGTGCGCGTGGTCATTGAGTTGAAACGCGACGCAACGCCAGACGTGGTTCTGAACCAACTCTTCCGCTTCACGCAGATGCAGACCAGTTTTGGCTGCAACATGCTCGCGCTGAATGGCGGACGACCGGAGCAGCTGACCCTGCGCGGGTTCCTGACCGCCTTCCTCGATTTCCGGGAAGAGGTGGTGGCCCGTCGCACGGCCTATGAGCTGCGCAAGGCGCGCGAACGGGCGCATGTCTTGTGCGGTCTGGCCGTGGCCGTCAGCAACGTCGATGAAGTCGTCGCAACCATCCGGCGCTCTGCCGACGCGGCCGAGGCCCGACATGCGCTGATGACGCGCCGCTGGCCCGCGGCCGAGATTGCAGACTATATCCGCTTGATTGATGACCCGACCCACACGATGAACGAGGACGGGACCTACAACCTCAGCGAGACGCAGGCCCGCGCGATTCTGGAATTGCGCCTGCAGCGACTGACGCAGATCGGTGTGAAAGAAGTCACCGACGAGCTGCAGGAATTGGCCGAAAAGATCAAAGACTACCTCGCCATCCTCGCCAGCCGCGAACGCATCCTGACAATCATCTCGGACGAATTGGCCGAGGTGAAAGAGGCCTTCGCCGTGCCGCGCCGCACCGAGATCTCGGAATGGTCCGGTGATTTGGACGACGAGGATCTGATCGAGCGCGAAGATATGGTCGTGACGATCACCCAAGGCGGCTACATCAAACGGACGCCTTTGGCCGATTTCCGCGCGCAAAAGCGTGGCGGTAAGGGCTTGTCGGGCGGGTCGATGAAAGACGATGACGTGGTCACGTCCTTGTTTGTGGCCAACACGCACACGCCCCTTCTGGTCTTCACGACGGGCGGCATGGTGTACAAGCTGAAGACATGGCGCCTTCCCCTTGGCTCCCGCGCGTCGCGCGGCAAGGCGATCGTGAACATCCTGCCCATCGAAACCGGCACCGGTATTGCGGCCGTCATGCCCGTGGATCGGGACGAAGACCATTGGGACGAATTGCAGATCGTTTTTGCCACCGACCGCGGCACTGTGCGGCGCAACGCCCTGTCAGATTTCGCGAACGTGATGCGCAACGGCAAGATTGCCATGAAGTTCGAAGGCGATAGCGAAGGCTGGCGTATGATCAATGCACGCATCGCATCGAACGACGATGACGTGATGCTCGTGACCAAACTGGGCCGCGCCATCCGTTTCCCGGCGACCGATGTGCGCGTGTTCAATTCCCGGGCATCGACCGGTGTCCGTGGCATCAAACTGGCCGACCGGGACGAAGTCGTGTCGATGTCGATCATCCGACATTTCGACGCCGAGGCACAAGAACGCGCCGCATACCTCAAACAGCGCCGCCTGATGGCCGGCGCGCCCGAGGACGAGGTCGAGAACGATGAGGAAGAGGCCGTCGCCGAAGGGCAACTGTCGCCCGAGCGCTACGCGGAAATGTCGGCGGCCGAAGACCTGATCCTGACAATCACGACCGGCGGTCTGGGCAAGCTCAGCTCCAGCCATGATTATCCGGTGCGGGGACGCGGCGGACAGGGTGTCATGGCCATCGACAAGGCAATGCGGGGCGGTGCCCTCGTGGCGACCTTCCCGGTTGATCTGGACGATCAGATCATGCTGGCCACGTCGACAGGTCAATCCATCCGCGTGCCCGTCGACGGGATTTCCTTCCGGTCGCGCAGCGCAGGCGGCGTGAAAGTCTTCAACACCGGTGCCGGCGAAGAGGTCGTGTCGGTGGCGTGGATCGCGGATCAGGGCGACGATGACGACGCCGGCCCCGAGGACGAAAGCCCCACATCCGAGTGATTTTCACTGCACCCAGGCCACTGCGGGCTCGGTTTGGTCGCATTTCGCTGACAGACCGATACAATCGCCGCCCCAAAATTGGGCGGCGGTTGCGGTTTCGGGTTTCGCACAACCCTGCTTGGACGCCGCCCTACACGCAGTCGTGAACCCGCGCGCGGCCGTCGCCTCAATGCGTCTCAAACTTGACATATTTTGAACCGGCTTTTTCCGCAAAGCGCCCCAAAACCTGACGCAGTTGCGGTCGATAAAAGGCGCAATGGGGAAAAAAAGACGGCAAGCCCCGCTTTGATTGAGGATCGGCAAGGGAGCCTTGGGAAATGCATCAGGACAGCTCAGATCGTGTGACGATGGACGAGTTGGGAAACATGACGCTTCGGGTGTTGATCGGCTCGTACTTTTTGGCGGTCGCCCTCAATATCATCCCGGGAACGAACCTTGCCATCCTGTTTTCCACCGTCCTCCCCGCCCCTTGGGACAGCGCGCTGGCCGCGGGTTCGGTGTTCATCCTGGCCTTCATGGTGATGATTGGATCACACACACGACTGGCCGCGCTGGTCCTCGCGATGATGACCTTCTTTGCCTCCTACCTGACGATGATCCAAATCGGCGTGGAACACGAGTTGGGAAGTTTCTGGCGTGATATCGCCCTGATCGCGGCGTTGATCCTGACGTACTCGGAACAAGATCGAAAGCGTGGTGGACGTGGGCGCGTTATTCGCCGTCAGGTGCAACCGCGCCGCATGAAGCTGACAACGCCGCCACGTGACCCTCGACCGCAGCCGATTCTGCGACGCCCGATCCAATTCAGCAAAGCGAAAGCGGCGTCGCTCGACCCTGACATGGGGGATATCGACAACATCTTCGCGGATGTTTGACAGCGTCATGATTTTAAAAGGTTTTCATACAAGAGTCGGCCCCATTGACGGGCCGACAGCAGGGCAAGCGGACGCGGTCACGCCGTGCAAATACACCGGAATTGCCACAATCGGCGCCCATTCCGGTCCAGTTTCGCGGCTAGCGTCAGCTTGTGGGTCGAAAAACGGCCCCGCCTTCGAGCAGGTAAAACAGAACGGGTACTGAAATGCGTTTGTTCACAGAATGGCTACGGCTCCATATGCGGATCTGCCTGGCCGCCACATTGTTCATCGAAGCCGCGATCGGCCTGCTCCCGCAGATCGACCCGAGCTCCTACGCGACGGTCGTGGGCCAAATTCCGGTGTCGCTGGAATTGCACTCCACTGCGCTTTCGGCGCTCTACTTCGTGTTGTCGATCTGGCTTGTCCTTGGCATTCGCACCAGCCAGGTGGCCTTCATGAGCGCCGTTCTCCTGATTGCACCGGCGATCATCACGACGACCGATGGCGATCCGGCCCTTGCGCTGAAGGTCACCCTGATCACGGTGTTCTCGGTGCCGCTCGTGGCGTATGGCGGCGGTCGCTACACGACGCTGGAAACGCGTGAGCCGTGGATGTTCGAAGACGAAGAAGAAGACAAGATCATCGCCGAACACGCCCGCGCCAACGCCGAGCACTAAGCACAGTTTTCCTAGATGGATTTGAACGCCCCCGGCCTTGCAGGTTCGGGGGCGTTTGCCGTAGAGGACGCGCATGGCGAACACACTTCACATCATCGGCGGCGGCATGGCCGGAAGCGAGGCCGCGTGGCAAGCGGCCAATCAAGGCATTCAGGTCACGCTGCACGAAATGCGACCAGAGGTCGAAACCTTCGCGCATCGCACCGGATCGCTTGCGGAAATGGTGTGTTCAAACTCGTTCCGGTCGGACGATGACGAGCAGAATGCCGTGGGGCTGTTGCATTGGGAAATGCGCGCTGCCGGGTCCATCATCATGGAGATGGCCGACCGGCACCGCCTGCCGGCGGGCGGCGCCTTGGCCGTTGACCGTGATCCGTTCGCAGCAGCCGTGACGGCCCGCTTGGAGGCGCATCCGAATATCACGGTGTCCTTGGGCGAAATCACCGCTCTGCCCGAAGACGGCGCAACGATCATTGCCACCGGCCCCCTCACCTCGGGCGCTCTCGCGGACGCCATTGCAACGGAAACCGGGCAGGACAGCCTTGCCTTCTTCGACGCCATCGCGCCCATCGTCTATGCCGACACGATCGACATGGACACTGCCTGGCGCCAATCCCGCTATGACAAGGGCGACACCGAAGAAGAGCGCACGGCTTATATCAATTGTCCGATGACGAAGGACGAGTATGAGGCCTTCATCGACGCGCTGCTGGCCGCCGAGAAGACCGAATTCAAACCGGGCGAAACCGCTGGCTATTTCGACGGATGTCTTCCGATCGAGGTGATGGCCGAACGTGGACGTGAAACGCTGCGCCACGGGCCAATGAAGCCGGTTGGACTGACCAATCCCCATCAGCCCGAGCAAAAGCCCTATGCCGTGGTGCAGCTGCGCCGCGACAATGCGCTTGGCACGCTTTACAACATCGTCGGGTTCCAGACGAAGATGAAGTACGGTGCGCAAACGGCCGTCTTCAAGATGATCCCTGGCCTGCAAGACGCGGGTTTCGCACGTCTGGGGGGCATCCATCGCAACACTTTCATCAACTCTCCGACGCTGTTGGACGCCCAGATGCGGCTGCGATCCAAACCGCATATTCGCTTTGCCGGACAGATCACCGGGGTCGAAGGCTATGTCGAATCCGCTGCGATGGGGCTGTTGGCGGGTCGCATGGCCGCGGCTGACCTGATGGGGACGCCGCTGGCCCCTGTGCCGCAGGACACAGCCATGGGCGCCCTGATCCACCACATCACGGGCGGCGCCGAGGCCAAGACCTTCCAACCGATGAATGTGAACTTCGGGCTCTTTCCGCCCGTTGCAGGTCTCAAAGGCGGGCGTCGCGGGCGCAAGGACCGTTACAAGGCGTATACGGACCGTGCCAAGGCGGCATGGCACGCTTGGCTGGCATCCGAGGTTCAGTCGGCCGCCGAATGAGCCTAGACCGCGCGGGCTTTTGGCTGCTAGCCTTTTGCCCATGACGAAGAATAATCTCACCGACCAGCTTTGGACCCCGCGCACGCCCGAGGAAACCCGGGCCATTTATGCCGATTGGGCCGCCGCCTATGACGCAGATCTGGCAAAGGCAGGCTATCACACGCCTGGCCGCATCGCCGCCGCTCTGGCGGCGCAACTCGACGACAAGGCGGCGCCGATCCTGGATTTCGGGTGCGGCACGGGCCTGTCGGGCCTCGCTTTGCGGGCGGCCGGGTTTTCGACCCTGGATGGCACAGATATCACGCCAGAGATGCTTGAAAAGGCGGCTGAAACCGGTGCGTATCGGAACACTTGGACCAGCACGCCCGGAGATATGGGCAATGTGTCCGCCGGCGACTATGCCGCGATTACCGCCGCCGGTGTCGTGAGCCTCGGCGCCGCGCCGCCCGAGACACTGGCCATGCTGGTCGACGCCTTGGCGCCCGGCGGGCTTCTGGCCTGCAGCTACAATGACGGCACCTTGGCCGATGAAGACTATATGGAGGCCTATGACGCCGCCCTCACCCGGTGTGACCTGCTGTCAGAGGAATACGGACCGCACCTGACGTCGAAAGACATGGGATCGCGCGTTTTCGTCCTGCGAAAGACCTGATCTTTGTCCAGTTTCCGGACACGCTTTGCCCCGTCGCCAACGGGTCCGCTCCATTTGGGGCACGCGTATTCGGCGCTCTTGTCCTTCGATCTGTCCCGCCAGGCCGCTGACGGCGTGTTCCTGCTGCGCATTGACGACATCGACCAATCGCGCGCTCGGCCAGAATGGGAAGAGCAGATCTATGATGACCTGACGTGGCTTGGAGTCACGTGGGACGAACCGGTGCGCCGCCAATCGGATCATTTCGACGAATACCGGGCCGCGATCGCGCGGCTGACCGAAATGGGCGTGACCTATCCCTGTCGATGCACGCGCCGCGACATCCGAGAGGCTGCGTCGGCCCCGCATGCCGAGGCGACGCACGGCCCCGGCGGGGTCATCTATCCCGGGACATGTCGCGGACGCCCGATGTCGGAGGCGGGCCCCAAAGACGCCATTCGGATCGACGTGGCAAAGGCCGTTAAGTTGATGCCCTATTGGCCGACGATCTTCGAAAGCGGCATGGGGCATGGCAGCGCTGCGCTGCGTGCCGACAACCTGATCCGATACACCGGCGACATCGTTCTGGCCGCGCCCGGCATGGCGGCCTCGTATTTCTTGTCCGTGGTCGTCGACGACGCCGCGCAAAAGATCACACATGTCATCCGGGGCGAAGATCTGGCCGACAGCAGCGAAGTTTACACGTTTCTCAGCGTGCTCTTGGGGTACAAGACCCGCGCGTTCATGCACCACAAACTGATCCGGGACGATGCCGGAAAACGTTTGGCCAAGCGGGACGATGCGCGCTCCATCGCAAAGTATCGCGCCGATGGGGCGACCCCAAATGACATTCGGCGCATGGTGGGGCTGGAGGCGAAAGGTCTGTTTCGGCGCTGAGCCCCGCTTAGGCCTCGGGCGTCATCAGCTCAACTTCGACCCCATCGCGCACGACCGTGTAGAAGCACACGCGGCGGTTGGTGTGGCAGGCCGGACCCGTCTGGTTAACAAGAACCAACAGACAATCCCGGTCGCAATCGACGCGCAGATCGACCAATTCCTGCACATGCCCCGAGCTTTCGCCCTTGACCCAGAACGCCTGACGCGACCGCGACCAATAGGTGACACGCCGCGTCTCCAGCGTGCGGGCCACCGCGTCTGCATTCATCCACGCCAGCATCAGCACCTCGTGGCTGGTGGCATCCTGCGCGATCACCGGCAGCAGCCCGCGGTCATCATAGGTCAGGGTCGACGGATCAAATGCCGCGTTTGTCATGGCACGCCTCTTTGCAAAACGGATACGCGCGGCTACCTATAGGCCCGGTGACGGAAAGGCAAAGCCATGAGTGCTGAAAGCGATCTCATAAAGCTCTATTCGCAGCGCATCCTCGCGTTGGCGACCGAGATTCCGAATCGTGGCCGGTTGGATGCCCCGCAGGCCAGCATGCGCAAACGCGCGCCCCTGTGTGGGTCGACCGTGACCGTTGATCTGGATGTCACAGACGGCAAGATTTCGCGCTTTGCCCAAGACGTGAAGGCCTGCGCCCTGGGGCAGGCGTCGGCGGCTTTGATGGGCAAGGCGATCCTCGGGCGCACCCGAAGCGAGGTCGAGGCTGCGCGTGACGCGCTGCGCAGCATGTTGAAGGACGGCACCCCCCCGCCGGGCGCGCCCTTCGAGGGCTACGAGGTGCTGGAACCCGCGCGGGAATACCGCAATCGCCATGCCTCGATCCTGCTGTCGCTCGACGCCACCGCGGACGCGATGGCCGAAGCCGAACGGGCGGCCTGCGCCTAAACGGACCCGTGTCAAAAAAAACCGCCGCACATCCGGGGCAGGATGGCGGCGGCAGTATGCGTGTCCGTCGGCATGGGCAGCGTTCAACTATGGGCACAGTCGAAGGCCAGAGGCAGTGAAACGTCACCTGTTGGGGACAGGGCAACGATAGGTCCCGTGCCGGACCGCAGGCAGAAATTCGTGTCAGGACAGCCCGGGCAGATGCAAAAGGCCCAAGGTGAAGGCCGCGAGGGCCACCACGCCCAACGCATCATAAAACAGCGTATCGCGGGAGCGGATTACAATGTCTGCGATGCGGGTCATCTGGGCCTCCATGCGTCTGTGTTAACGCTTTGTTCTCATTTTGGACCCGCCATTGCAAGAACATTTTTAGAACATTTGAGAACAAAAGGGTCTTGACGTCAGCCCGAGCCCAACAAAGTCAGGGCTTTTTCCTGCTCCAGAAGCCAGAACAAAACCTGCGCGGACTGCCCTTGGGGGCTTTCGAGTTTCGGATCGCGGGCCAGCAAGGCGCGGCTTGCGTTCTGCGCCAGCGCCATCAGCGCCCCCTGTCGTTCAAGATCGGCTATTCGAAACCGCGGCAGGCCCGATTGGGCCGTCCCGATCACGTCGCCTGCGCCCCGGATCGCAAGGTCTTCCTCCGCGATGCGGAACCCATCTTCGGTCTCGCGCAGGATGCTCAGGCGTCGTTTGGCGGTCTCGCCCAAAGGGGGCTTATACATCAGCAAACAGGTCGACGCAGCCGCGCCCCGGCCCACGCGGCCCCGAAGTTGGTGGAGCTGTGACAGACCGAACAGGTCCGCCTGCTCAATCACCATGATCGACGCATTGGGCACATCGACCCCCACCTCGATCACGGTTGTGGCGACAAGCACACGGGTCTCGCCCGAGGCAAAGGCGGCCATCGCGGCGTCCTTCTCTGCCGGGGGCAACTGGCCGTGGACCAACCCGACCACCCCCTCGCCCAGGGCGGCCCGCAACCGCTTGAACCGATCCTCGGCGGCGACGGCGTCATAGGTTTCGGATTCCTCGACCAAGGGACACACCCAATAGGCCTGCCGCCCGTCGGCCACCGCCTTGCGCAGGTGGTCGACCACCTCGTCCATCCGGGCCGTAGACACCAAGGCCGTTTGCACGGGCGTGCGTCCTGGCGGTTTCTCGTCCAGCACGCTGACATCCATATCGCCGTATTGCGCAAGGCTCAGCGTGCGGGGGATCGGGGTAGCCGTCATCACCAGCATATCCGCCGACTTGCCCTTGTCGCTCAGCCGGATGCGCTCGCGGACACCAAAGCGATGCTGTTCGTCGACGATTGCCAGCCGCAGGTCCGAAAACGCCACATCCTCCTGGAACACAGCGTGGGTGCCCACAAGAATGTGGATGTCGCCCTTGGCCAGCGCGCCCAGTTTCGAGCGGCGTTCGGCCCCTTTGTCCCGCCCTGTCAGCAGGGCAATTACTACACCCGCCGCGTCGGCCAGAGGCTTCAAACTGGCATAGTGCTGGCCCGCCAGGATCGAGGTTGGGGCCATCATCACCCCTTGCCCGCCCGCTTCGACCGCCGTCAGAAGCGCCATGATCGCAACCAGCGTTTTGCCGGCACCCACATCCCCCTGCAGCAGGCGGTTCATGCGCGCCGGGGCCGCCATATCCGCCGCAATTTCCTCCATCGCGCGGTTCTGTGCCCCGGTCGGTTTGAACGGCAAGCTTGCCAAGACCTTACCGCGCAGTTGCCCGTTTCCTTGCGATGACACCCCGGCCCGCCGCCGCGCCCGCGCGCGCACCAATGCAAGGGTCAGTTGGTGCGCAAACAGTTCATCGAAGGCCAGACGTTCCCGGGCGCGGGACGTGGGCGACAGATCGGCCGTGGTTTCGGGATGGTGGACCGCGTCGAGGGCCGCCCGCCACGACGGCCATTCTTTGTCGTCGACAAGCGGCAGATCAATCCACTCGCCAAGCTCGGGCGCGCGCGCGAGGGCCGAGGCAACGGCCTTGGTGATGCCCTTTTGCGTGACGCCTTGCGCCAGCGGGTAAACTGGTTCGAAGGCCGGGATGTCAGAGGCTTCGTCTGGCAGAAGGATGTGGTCGGGATGCGCCATCTGGGCGACACCATCGAACAGTTCGACCTTGCCCGACACGACGCGGCGGGCCCCGGTGGGCAGGATGCGTGCAAGGTAATCGGCACGTGCGTGGAAGAAGACCAGCTGAAAGCTCGTCTCAGCATCTTCGACCTCCACCCGGTATGGCCCGCGTCCCGCAGGCTTCCGGTGCTGGCCCACGGTCACTTCGACCGTCACCATTCCAGGAAGCGCCACGTCGCGGATCGACGATTTGCGGCTGCGATCCACGCCCCCGGTCGGCAGGGTCAGGACAAGATCCTTGGGCGTCGCCACCCCAAGGCCGCCATAGTGTTTTGCGGTCTTGGGCCCAACCCCGTCCAGCGCCGTCAGTTCCGCGAACAGCGGCCAGAGATAGTCGGGGCGCCCGCGCTCAGCCATCCGCACCCGCGCCGATCAGGGCCAGCCACGCATCCTCGTCAATCGTTTCGACCCCCAGATCCGCCGCCTTCTTGGCCTTGGATCCGGCGCCCGGTCCGGCCACCAGGAGATCTGTCTTGGCCGACACGCTGCCCGAAACCTTTGCACCCAATGCTTCGGCACGGGCCTTGGCTTCGGCTCGGGTCATCTTTTCCAGCGTGCCCGTGAAGACCACGGTCTTGCCCGTGACCGGGCTGTCGGAGGTGGCCGCGGCGGGTGGCGGCGCGATGGCCAGTTGCGCCGTCAGGCGGTCGATCGAAGCGCGCTCGGCCTCTTGCTGGAAGGACGTGACCAAGGACACGGCAACGGTTGCGCCGATCCCGTCAATGCCCGTCAGATCCTCCCAAGCGGCCTGCGCCTCCTGTGGGACGTCTGCCCACGCCACGGCCCGCGCGCCGGCCAAATCGGGACGCCCGCCGGTTTCGGTCGCCTGTTGGCGGGCTTGGGCGATGGCCGCTTCGGCCGCCCGGTGGGCAACCGCCGCCGGGGCCGCAGTGTCGACGGTGCCCGCGAGGGCCTCCCACGTGCCATAGTGCCGGGCGAGATCTGCGGCCGCGACTTCCCCCACGTGGCGCAGACCCAGTGCAAACAGAACCCGGTTGAGTTCGATGGAGCGCTTGTCGCGGATAGCATCAAAAAGGTTCTGCGCCGATTTCTCGCCCCACCCCTCGCGGTTCTTGAGGTGCTGCAGACCACCGCCGCCGAACCGATCCTCAACTGTGAAAATCTCTGACGGTTCCTTGATCCATCCGTCCAAGTAGAAGGCTTCGACCTGCTTCGCGCCGAGCCCTTCAATATCGAAAGCCGCCCGCGAAACGAAATGCTTCAGTTTCTCGACGGCCTGCGCCGGGCAGATGAGACCGCCCGTGCAGCGCCGGACGGCGTCGCCATCTTCGCGCACGGCGTCCGAGCCGCACTCCGGGCAACGGGTGGGAAAAACGAAAGGCTGCGCGCCCGCGGGCCGCTTTTCCAAGTCAACATCGGCGATTTTCGGGATCACGTCCCCTGCGCGGTAGACCTGAACCCAATCCCCCACCCGGATGTCCTTGCCATCGCGAATGGGCGCCCCCTTGGAGTCGCGTCCGGCGATATAGTCCTCATTGTGAAGGGTCGCGTTCGAGACCACCACGCCGCCCACTGTAACGGGCGCAAGGCGGGCCACCGGGCTCAGCGCACCGGTGCGACCCACTTGAATGTCGATGCCTTCCAGCCGCGTCCAGGCCAATTCGGCCGGAAATTTGTGGGCAATGGCCCAACGCGGCGTGGTCGATCGCATGCCCAGGCGCTGTTGATAGGACAGATCGTCGAGTTTGTAGACCACACCATCGATGTCGTAGCCCAGCGTCGCGCGCCCCTGTTCGATCTTGCCGTAATGGGCGAGAAGTTCATCGGCGCTATGGCAGGTCGCGGTAAGCGGGTTGGTCGAAAATCCGAGTTGCGCCAAGCGTTCGATGGCGCCGGATTGCGTTTCGGCCAATGGTTCAGACAGTTCGCCCCACGCATACGCGAAGAATTTCAACGGCCGCGACCGGGTGATCTCCGGATCAAGCTGGCGAAGGGAACCAGCCGCCGCGTTGCGCGGGTTGGCAAAGGTTTTGGCCCCTGCGGCGGCTTGGCGTTCGTTGAGGTCGGCGAAATCCGCATGGCTCATGTAGACCTCGCCCCGCACCTCGAGGATTGCCGGCGCATTGTCGATCTGGCCCGGAATGTCCGAGATGGTTCGGGCGTTTGCCGTGACGTTCTCTCCGACGCTGCCATCGCCCCGCGTGGCGGCCGTCACAAGGTGGCCATTCTCGTATCGCAGCGACAACGACAGTCCGTCGATTTTTGGCTCGGCCGTAAAGGCGAGTGGCACATCGGATGCCAACCCGAGGTATCGTCGGATGAACCCCTCGAATTCTGCCACGTCCTGCCCATCAAACGCGTTTGAAAGCGACAGCATCCGCTCCGCATGCTCCACCTTGGCAAAGCCTTCGGATGGGGCGGCCCCGACCTGCTCGGATGGGCTGTCCGAGCGCTTGAGATGCGGAAACCGTGCTTCGAGCGCGGCGTTCTCGCGCTTCAGGGTATCATAGGTGGCATCGTCCAAAGCGGGGGCATCGGCCTGGTAATAGGCCGCATTGGCGGCCTGCAGTTGCTCGGCCAATTGCGCCAGCCGCGCGCGCGCGTCCGCCTCGGTCAAATCCTGCCCGATGCCGTCCTCCGCTGTCGGTGCCATCGCCCCCTCCAAACTTCGCGTCCCCTAAGGGATAGGAGCGTGGCGGGGGCAGGTCCAGACGTGATCAGGCGCTGGCTGCAATCTCGGCGGGGTGTTCCGGCATCGGATCACGCAAAACATACCCCCTGCCCCACACCGTATCGATATGGGTCACACCGCCCGTTGCCTCGGCCAGTTTCTTGCGCAGCTTGCAGATAAACACATCGATGATTTTCAACTCGGGCTCATCCATGCCGCCGTAGAGATGGTTGAGGAACATCTCTTTGGTCAGGGTCGTCCCCTTGCGCAAGGAAAGCAGCTCCAGCATCTGGTATTCCTTGGCGGTCAGATGAACGGACCGACCAGCCACATCAACCGTCTTTGCATCCAGATTGACCGCGATGTCGCCGGTTTTGATGATGGACTGCGCGTGGCCCTTGGACCGACGAATGATGGCGTGAATACGTGCCACCAATTCTTCGCGGTGGAACGGTTTGGTCAGGTAGTCATCTGCGCCGAAGCCAAACCCCTTCAGCTTGTTCTCCGCGTCATCGAGTCCGGACAGGATCAGGATCGGTGTCTGAACCCGGGCTGTCCGCAACTGGCGCAGCACCTCGTGCCCGTTCATGTCCGGCAGGTTCAGGTCCAACAGGATAATGTCGTAGTCATAGAGTTTGGCGAGGTCGATCCCCTCCTCCCCCAGATCGGTTGAATAGACGTTGAGGTTGGCATGACGCAGCATCATTTCGATGCTTTTCGACGTCGTCGGGTCATCTTCGACCAGCAATACACGCATTACGCTACTCCGAATCTCGCAGGGTCGGCTGACAAGATTCGTCCAAATGGTTAATTAGTGGTTACTCGTACACAGAACGCAGCGTAACGGCCTGGTTTCCCGGGGGCTAGCCCGGAAACCGTTGTGTCGCCGTCGCCTTGAGCGCCTCCAGTCCGTGTTTGGCGTGGGCGGCCCGCCAACTGTCCAATTCTTCCTCCGAAAGCCCGTATCGGGCCCGCGCCTCTGCCGCCGGGATCAACCCAAACTCCACCGCATGCACGACGGCCGCCTCACGGCGGGCCACCCAACGGGTGGTATCTGGTGGGGGCAGATCCGCGCGCGTCATGCACGATCCGTCCGGCAAAGTGACCGACACAGGCCCGGGAATGCGTCTGATAAACATGCGTTATGGGCCCTCCGATCCGTCCAGGGCCGAGATTTGACACAAAGGGTTTAAATCTCGGTAAGCGCACGGCTTGTGGATAGGCGCGATTTTCCTATATTCCCGCTGAACCCATCCCAAACGACTTGGAACTGTCATGGCCCTTGATCGGCCCGTCCTGAATTCGCTCGGCTTTGCCAAGGCCCCCGCCGATACGCGGGTGGTCGTCGCCATGTCGGGCGGCGTTGATTCCTCTGTTGTTGCCGCCGAATTGGCGGAACAGGGGTATGACGTGGTGGGCGTGACGCTCCAGCTTTATGACCACGGGGCGGCCCTCGCCAAGAAAGGGGCCTGCTGCGCCGGGCGTGACATTCATGATGCGCGCCGTGTGGCCGAAACCATGGGCTTCCCGCACTACGTTCTGGATTACGAAAACACCTTCCGTGAGGCGGTCATCGACGAATTCGCCGACAGCTACCTTGCGGGCGCGACACCGGTGCCGTGTATCCGCTGCAATGAGCGGGTGAAGTTCAAGGACCTGCTGGAAACAGCCAAGGACCTCGACGCCGATTGCATGGCCACGGGACATTACATTCAGCGCAAAATGGGCGACCGCGGGGCGGAATTGCACAGCGCCGCCGACGCTGCGCGCGATCAGTCCTATTTCCTGTTCTCGACCACGCAGGAGCAACTGGACTACCTGCGCTTTCCGCTTGGACACTTGGCCTCGAAGGCGGAAACCCGTGCCTTGGCCGCCAAGCATGGGTTGAGCGTTGCGGACAAACCGGACAGTCAGGACATCTGTTTCGTGCCGAACGGTGACTACGCCGCCGTGATCGAAAAGCTGCGCCCAGGCGCCGCCGATCCCGGTGAGATCGTGGATATGGATGGGACCGTTCTCGGCACGCACCGGGGTGTCATTCACTACACGATCGGGCAGCGCCGCGGGCTCGGCATCGGCGGCTTGGCCGACCCGCTTTATGTGGTGAAACTTGACCCGGACACGCGACGGGTGATTGTCGGCCCGAAGGAGGCGTTGAGCACACGAACCGTCCCTGTCCGCGAAATCAACTGGTTGGGCGACGCGCCGTTCACAAGCCAAGAGGCGTGGGAGTTGGAGGTCAAAATCAGATCCACCCGTCCCCCGCGGGCGGCCACGATCCGTCCGATCTCGGACACCGAGGCCGAGGTCGAGTTGATCGTCGCCGAGGAGGGCGTCAGCCCGGGCCAGGCCTGCGTGTTCTATTCCCCCGATGACAGCCGCATTTTTGGCGGTGGATGGATTTGGAAGGGGCGCCCATCCGCATAGGCCCCCGGTTCGCCGTTTTTTGCCCATGGCGCGCGGACGGCCCCGGCCCTAAGGTGCCAGCACGACCCGCACCAAAGGCCCCGCCACATGACGCGACACATCATCATCGACACGGACCCCGGCCAGGACGACGCCGTTGCTATCCTTTTGGCGCTGGCCTCGCCTGAGGATGTAACGGTTCTTGGGATCACAGCCGTGGCCGGCAATGTCCCGCTGGATCTGACCTCCAAGAACGCCCGGGTCGTGTGCGAACTGGCGGGAAAGCGCGACACGCTGGTTTTTGCCGGATGCGACAGGCCGATGGCCCATACCCTCGTCACCGCCGAGCATGTGCACGGCAAGACCGGGTTGGACGGTGAAGCGCTTCCAGAACCCACCATGCCCCTGCAAGAGCAGCACGCGGTGGATTTCATCATCGAAACCCTTCGGACCGAGCCGTCGGGCACCGTCACCCTGTGTCCGCTTGGCCCGTTGACCAACGTGGCGACGGCGCTGACGCAGGCGCCGGACATTGCGGATCGCATCCAAGAGATCGTGCTGATGGGCGGAGCGTATTTCGAGGTTGGGAACATCACGCCCGCCGCCGAGTTCAACATTTACGTCGACCCGGAGGCCGCTGATATCGTGTTCAAATCCGGCGTGCCATTGACGGTTATGCCATTGGACGTGACGCACAAGGCGCTGACAACGCAAGCGCGCGTCGATGCGTTCGAGGCCCTCGGGACGCCGGTTGGAAAGGCCGTCGCCGGCTGGACCCATTTCTTCGAACGGTTCGACAAGGAAAAGTACGGCTCGGCCGGGGCGCCGCTCCATGATCCTTGCGTCATCGCCTATCTGATCAAGCCGCAGTTGTTTTCAGGCCGTCACATCAATGTAGAGATCGAGACCCATTCTGACCTGACGCGCGGGATGACCGTCGCGGATTGGTGGCGTGTGACCGATCGGCCGGCCAACGCGACCTTCATGGGCAGCATCGATGCAGACGGGTTCTTCGATCTTTTGACCGGACGGATCGCGCGCCTTTAAGGCCATGACGCACGCCATGCGCTGCTGGCGGGTCCCGAATTCGACGCGGACCCCTTACCCTGCCCTCCAGCGCCCCTATCTTAGCGGCAGAGAGGAACGCTCATGACCGCCCATTTCCCCTTCGACAACAGCTATGCCCGCCTGCCGGAACGGTTCTTCACGCGCCAGCCGCCCACGCCCGTCACGTCACCGGGCCTGATCGCCGTGAACCGGCCTTTGGCCGCGCAATTGGGCATCACGCTGCCTGAGGATGAAGCCGAGATCGCGGCACTTTTTGCGGGAAACGCCCTGCCTGACGGGGCAAACCCGTTGGCGCAGGTTTATGCGGGCCATCAATTCGGCGGCTGGTCCCCGCAATTGGGCGATGGACGGGCGGTTCTTCTGGGGGAGGTCGTTGCCCCCGACGGTGGTCGCTTTGACCTGCAGCTGAAAGGCTCCGGGCGCACCCCCTATAGCCGTATGGGCGATGGGCGCGCCTGGGTCGGACCCGTTCTGCGCGAATACATCGTGTCCGAAGCGATGCATGCCCTTGGTATTCCGACAACACGCGCGCTGGCCGCCGTGACGACGGGCGAGATCGTGCTGCGCGAGGATCGCTTCCCCGGCGCCGTGTTCACCCGGGTGGCCCAATCCCATATTCGTGTGGGCACCTTCCAGTTCTTTGCATCGCGTCAGGACACCGACGCGCTTGAGGCGCTGATGGCCCATGTCATCGCCCGCCACTATCCCGAGGCGGACGGCCCCGAAACCCTTCTGCGGGCGGTGATCGAGCGACAGGCCAAGCTAATCGCGGATTGGATGGCCGTGGGGTTCATCCATGGTGTCATGAACACCGACAATATGACTCTGTCGGGCGAAACCATCGACTATGGCCCTTGCGCCTTTCTGGATGCCTATCATCCCGACACCGTCTTTTCGTCCATCGATCAGTTTGGGCGGTACGCCTACGCCAACCAACCGCAGATCGCGGTCTGGAACCTTGCGCAGTTGGCCACGGCTCTCTTACCGCTCATGCCGGATCGGGATGACGGGATCGACCGGTTCACGGACGCGGTGAACGGGTTCGCCGACCGGTTCGACGCGGCCTGGCACACGAAATTGCGGGCAAAACTGGGGCTGGCCACGGAGGGCGGCGCAGATTTTGAGTTGGCGATGGATTTGCTGGCCCGGATGGCCAGCAACGGGGCCGATTTCACCCGCACCTTCCGCGCCTTGTCTGGTGCCGATCCGACGTCGGCCCGGAATGAATTCATCGACCCGACATCTTTCGACGCGTGGTTCGGCCCTTGGGCCACACGGATTGCGGACGAACCCGGATCAGAGGCCGATCGGCAGAGGCGCATGAAGGCGGTCAACCCCGCGCGCATACCGCGCAATCACCGGGTCGAGGAGGCCATCCAGGCCGCCGTCGCGGGCGATCTGTCTGTCTTCCACAGCCTGATGGCGGCATTGAACAATCCGTTCGATGACGCCCCGGACCTTGTCGCCTACGAAGAACCACCGACTGAGACCAGCCGTGTCACGCAAACCTTCTGTGGCACATAAGGGCCTCAGACGGGTTTTTTGGGGGGCCTGTTGATCAGGACAATCCCGATACAGACCAGAACGAGGGCCGCGATGATTTCCGGCCCGACGGCCTCGCCCAAGACGGCCCATCCGAGGGTCACACCAAAGACCGGCGCCAGAAAACTGAACGCAGCCACGGGCGCCGGGGGGTAGATCGTCAAAAGCCAGAACCACAGAAGGAACCCGGCGCTGACGACGGCGACGATCTGAAATCCCAGTCCGGCCCAATGCACCCATGTCGGATCCCGCAAAAGCGGCCCGAATGCCAGCGACACCACAAGCAGAACCGGGGCCGAGATCACCAATTGCCACAGAAGTTGCGTTTCGGGGGCTTCGCTTTTGAGGCGCGTTGCCCGGGCACACAGGGCGACACCGGCCCACAAAAGCGCAGCCGCCAGCGCGAACAGATCCCCCAAGAGCGACGCGTTCCCGCCATCGCCGGTGTCCCGCATTGTTATGGCGATCACCATTCCCAAAACTGCAAGCGCCAGCCCAACCCCTTTGATCGGCGTGATCTTCTCGCCCGGGATCAAGACATGCGCCCCAAGCGCCAGCCACACAGGCATTGTGTAGAAAATCACAGAGGTTCGAGTGACGGTCGTCAGATCCAATGCGATGAACAAGAACACGAACTCGGCCGCGAAGACGAGGCCGATGAGGATGCCCGGCCCCACCGTGCCCGGGGCGATCTTGAAGCTCAGGCCGCGAAACCGCATCCAAAGGTAGATACATACCGCACCACCCACCGACCGCAGGCCCGCGAGGAAAACGGGTTGGAGGCCTTCATTCGTGACCTTGATGGCCACCTGGTTGAACGCCAGAAGCAGCGAGAACCCGGTCAGCGCCACCGCCCCGAATAGGTCAATCCGATCTTTGCGTTCCAACCGTGTTCCTCCTGCCGTTGCGTCTGACAGACTAGCCGCCGCCCCTGGTGTCAAGGACCGTCGACCTGCAGAGGTCCTGTGGCGTCTTCCCACTCGATCTAAAATCCAATAGAGAAACCTCGCACGAATTGCCGGGGGTGCGGTCATGAGCGACACGATTGAATCGCGCTGCGAAGCCAAGGGTTTGCGCATGACAGACCAACGTCGTGTCATCGCGCAGGTGTTGGAGGCCGCCGACGATCATCCCGACGTCGAAGAGCTTTACGCCCGCGCCTCGGCCCGTGACCCCCGCATCTCGATTGCGACCGTGTATCGGACGGTCAAACTGTTCGAGGAGTCCGGTATTCTGGATCGGCTTGAATTCGGCGACGGACGCGCGCGGTACGAGGATGCCGAGCGCGACCACCATGATCACCTGATCGACATGAACTCCGGGGAAGTGATCGAATTCGTCGACCCCGAGATCGAGGCGCTTCAGGAAAAGATCGCCGAAAAGCTTGGCTACCGGCTCAAGGGGCACAAGCTGGAACTGTATTGCGTGCCTCTGAAAAAGGGCTGACGCCGGCGCCTAGCGGAACCGGTCTGGCCGGCGCTCTCAAAACTTCGCTTTCCATCCAAGCAGGCACCCTGTAGTCCCACAGGGCAGCGGGCGGAGGACCACAGTTGGACAACCTGAAGGGCATGGCGTGGATGACATTGGCCATGCTGGCCTTTGCGCTCACCGACATGACGATCATCTTCACCGCGCGGGAGTTGCCCGTCGGGCAGATCATGGTGTTTTTCGGGTTTGGCGGCGCGGTCTTGTTCGCGATATGGGCCCGAATTCAGGGACATGCGTGGTTTTCCGAGGCGCTTCTGATGCGCCCCGTCATGGTCCGCAACTTCGCGGAGATGATGGCCACCGTCAGCTTTATTTTGGCGTTATCGCTTATTCCCTTGTCGGTCCTGTCTGCCGTTATCCAGGCGAACCCCCTTTTGGTGACACTTGGGGCCGCCATTTTTCTGGGTGAAAAGGTCGGGTGGCGACGATGGACGGCCATCGGCGTGGGCTTGGTGGGTGTGTTGATCATTCTGCGCCCCTGGACCGAAAGCTTCGATCCGAACATCCTGCTGGCCGTGGTCGCGGCCATTGGCCTGTCGTTGCGGGATCTGGCCACCCGACCGGTTCCGCGAACGGTGCCGACAACGCTGCTGGCAAGTTACAGCTTCGCAGCCGTGTCGGTCGCGGGGCTGATCATGATGCTGTTCCTGGGCGAAAGCGTCGTGCCATCCGTGGCCACGTTCGGATGGGTGATTGCGGGCATCCTCATGGGTATGGTTGCCGTTTTTGCAATCACCGCCGCGATGCGCGTCGGCGACATCGCGGTCGTCACACCGTTTCGCTACACCCGCCTGGTGTTCGCCCTGATCATCGCCTTGATCGTGTTCGGCGAAGAGGTGGATGCCTTGACCCTTCTCGGCGCTGCGATCGTGATCGCGACCGGCCTTTACAGCCTGTGGCGCGAACGACAATCCGCCGGGTCCTGACGCGCATCTGCCGCACCGTTAGCGCTATCATTGCGCTTCGCACCCCCCGCTCACCCTGCTATAGACGCGCCAAAGCTGCGCAGTTCTAAGAGGGATGCCATGAGCACCGTATACGACATTCACGCCCGCGAAATTCTAGACAGCCGGGGCAATCCCACCGTCGAGGTCGATATCACCCTGGAAGACGGCACGCTTGGGCGCGCCGCGGTTCCATCGGGCGCCTCGACCGGCGTGCACGAAGCCGTCGAAAAACGCGATGGCGACAAAAGCCGCTACATGGGCAAGGGCGTGCAGGACGCGGTCGCCGCCGTGAACGGCGAGATTGCCGAGGCACTTCTTGGGGTCGATGCGACCGATCAGGAAGGTATCGACGCCATGATGATCGAACTGGATGGCACCCCCAACAAGGGCCGTCTGGGTGCAAACGCGATCCTGGGTGTCAGCCTGGCCCTCGCAAAGGCGGCGGCGGATTTCACCGCGCAGCCGCTTTATCGGTATGTCGGGGGCACCGCCGCGCATGTTTTGCCTGTGCCGATGATGAACATCATCAATGGCGGGGAACATGCCGACAACCCGATCGACATCCAGGAATTCATGATCATGCCGGTGTCGGCCAGCAGCATCGCAGATGCGGTGCGCATGGGGTCCGAAGTCTTCCATACATTGAAGAAGGAACTGTCTGCCGCAGGCCTATCGACCGGCATCGGCGATGAAGGCGGGTTTGCGCCCGATCTCAGTTCGACCCGCGACGCGCTGGATTTCGTTTTGAAGAGCGCTGAAAAGGCCGGCTACACGCCCGGCGATGACATCATGCTAGCGCTGGATTGCGCAGCGACCGAGTACTTCAAAGACGGCTCTTATGTGCTTTCGGGTGAAGGAAAAACACTCAGCGCGGAAGAGAACGTTGCCTATCTGCAGGCGCTGGTATCGGATTACCCGATCCTGTCGATCGAAGACGGCTGTTCGGAGGATGATTGGGACGGTTGGAAAATGCTGACCGACGCGATTGGTGACAAAGTTCAACTCGTCGGGGATGATTTGTTCGTAACCAACCCCGCCCGGCTTGCCGAAGGGATTGAAAAAGGCTGCGCCAACTCGCTTCTGGTGAAGGTCAACCAGATTGGCACGCTCAGCGAAACGATGGCCGCGGTCAACATGGCCCATCGCAACCGCATGACCTGTGTGATGTCGCACCGGTCGGGCGAGACCGAAGATGCCACGATCGCAGATTTGGCCGTGGCGACCAATTGCGGGCAGATCAAGACCGGCAGCCTTGCGCGGTCGGACCGGCTGGCCAAGTACAACCAGCTGATCCGTATCGAAGAGCAATTGGGTGAAACCGCCGTCTACGCAGGACGCTCCATCTTGCGCGGCTAAGGATCGTCCGTAAAACTATCGCGGAAACGCGATGCGCAAAGCACCACTTTGGCCCAACGCCGCGTGGTGCTTTGTTTTTTGGTAGTGTGTAAACGGTATGCTTGGCGATTACGTAGCCCGCGACGCTATGGCGGGATCTCAGGACACGGAAGACGATCTGGCCACGGGCTTGATGCAATTGCGCAAGTCCGAGTTCGGGTATGCGACTGAGGTGGCTGTTCGTTACGTGTTGGTCATTTCGGGGGCCAGTGCCCTCTATCTCTATTCGGGGGTATGGTACGGCTTGGTCTGGGCCGCCGCTTACCTGTTCTCGCAGTTTCTGACCTATGTGGCGCTGTATCGCGCGAAACCGCCCTACCGCCACCTCGACTACGCCTTCGGGATCGGTGGACTTCTTCTGACAAGCACCATCTTCGTGACCCTGCCAGTCGGGGTTTTCATGTTTTGCGATCCGGTCTTGGCCTATGGCGGCGGCATGGCCTTGGTTGCGCTCTGTGTGTTTTCGCTTTGGCGTGAAGACCCGCCCGTGGTCTTGCTGCCCTACGATCTTGGTTTGGCGTGGGTGACAGCAGCACTTATCGGATGGGCGGCCTATCCCGTGGGCCAAGGCATCCTGGCGCAGGGCATCGTGATCGTTCTGACCATAACGGCTGTGAGCTACTATTCGTTCGCGCTTGTGGCCAACACCCGCACCCGGCAGCAGCTTCGCTCGGCCGCGAAGCGCGGCATCGAGGCCCAGAAAATGGAAGCCATCGGCCGCCTGTCGGGTGGAATAGCGCATGATTTCAACAACATTCTGACCGTTCTTCAAGGAAACTTGGAACTCTACCAAGAAATCAATGACCCGGAGGAACGGAGCAGACTTATCCAAGAAGCGCATCAGGCCAGCCGGCGCGCCGCCGGCCTTGTGGCGCAACTGCTGGCCTATGCCCGCCGGGCCCCCCTGACGCCCCGCGACGTGAGCGTCGCCGCCACCATCGATGAATTGGCGGCCCTGTCCGCTCGCCTTTTGCCCGCAAACATATCCGTATTTCCGGCCATCCCGTTGACGGACGTTTCGGTGCGGGCCGATCATGATCAGCTGATCTCGGCGCTCCTGAACCTCATTCAAAATGCCCGCGACGCGATGCCGGACCGTGGCGAAATCACCATTTCGGCCCGCGCGATCATCGTAGGCGTCGCCACCCGATCTTTGGGCCTCAGGTCGGGGCGGTACGTGCGGTTCTCCATCGCGGACACCGGGACCGGCATGCCACCCGAGGTCGCGGCCCGCGCGGTGGAGCCGTTCTTCTCAACAAAGCCCGTTGGAGAAGGATCCGGCCTCGGCCTTTCGACCGCCAAAGGCTTCGCGGAACAGTCGGGCGGCACATTGACCATCAAGAGCGACGAAAAAGGGACTGAAGTCGCGCTCTATTCGCCGCAAAGTGATGACGCGGTGCAGACGGACACCGCGCAAGCAAAGAGCCCGACACATGACAGCCGACGAGATCATCGCCCATCTTGATTTGCAGCCCCATCCCGAAGGCGGGCATTACCGCCAAACCTGGGTGGCAGACGCAGATGGGACGCGGCCCAGTGGCACCTGCATCTACTTTCTGTTGAAGGCCGGCGAATCCAGCCACTGGCACAAGGTGGATGCGACCGAGATCTGGCTCTTTCATGCGGGGGCGCCCCTCATCCTGTCGATGGCGGCGGACGATGACGGACCGGCGCATGATCACGTTCTCAGCCCCGATCTGTCGGAGGGCGCGCCTCAGATCATCGTGCCCGAGAACCATTGGCAGGCGGCGCGGACCACCGGGGCATATACCCTTGTGTCTTGCACGGTCTCACCGGGGTTCCTGTTCGACGGCTTCACCCTCGCCAGTCCCGACTTCGACATACGCCGCGCCTAGGGGCGCGATACCTGGCCGCCGCCCACCGCCGCGGCAACGCCGGTTGTGCCGGGGGCCGAGGTGGTCAAACCGTTCAGCACGCGGGCGGCGAGGAACGCAAAGGCTTGCGCTTCCAGGGCGTCCCCATCGAACCCGACCGCGTCGATTGCGGATACCGGACACGCCAGCACCGCGCCCAGGCGCTGCAGGATGGTCGCATTCCATCGCCCACCGCCCGTGACCCAAAGAGCGGTCGGCGGCGTCGGCATGTGCTCCATGGCCCGATGGACGGTGGCCACTGCCGCTTCGGCCAACGTGGCCAATGCATCCGCATCCGAAAGCTCGGCGACGGCGGCGCCGAGGGTCTCAAAATCCAACCGGTCCAGAGACTTGGGCGGCACACGAAAGAAGTAGGGCTGCCTCAGGAAGTCTTCGACGATCGATGCGTGGGCCTGGCCGGATGCGGCCAAGGCCCCGTTCTTGTCGTAGGGTCCCAATCCGCGCGCCTGCATGGCGTCATCCATCGGTCCGTTCGCGGGGCCGGTGTCAAATGCAAGAAGCGCCCCCGGGGCATCCGGGCTGTCGGCCAAGGGATCAATCCACGTGATGTTACCGACACCGCCAAGGTTCAGGATCGCAATCGGCGCTGTCGCTTTGGCCTTGCGCGCAAGGGCCCAGTGATAGAACGGCGCCAGGGGCGCACCCTGCCCGCCCAAAGCCATGTCCGAGCTGCGGAAGTCCCAGACAACCGGCAGGCCAAGCGCGTCCGCCAGTCGCGCCCCTGACCCGGCTTGATGCGTCCGGCCCGCATCGGGGTCATGGGCCAGTGTTTGCCCATGAAAGCCCAGGCACTCGGCCTCGAGCCCGTCCAGCGCATCAAGGTGGGCGGCCTCGACCACAGCGGCGGCGGCCTCTGTTTCAGGGCTGCCCGGCCAGTGCCCAAGCGCGGCCCGTATCACCGCGCGTTCGTCTGCCGCGTAAGGGCGGAACCGTGTCTCGCCGACATCGAAAATCGACACGCCGTCCGTCTCCAGCACGGCGAGGTCGACACCGTCCATCGACGTGCCCGACATCGCACCGACGATCCTCCGGACGGCAAGCGCCGCCTTGCCCTTTCCCTTCATGCTGCTGCCCGTTATAGCCGCTGATAGCTTCACTGAAACATGGACCAGCCCCCCATGACCTACCAGCCCAAATCTGAATTCCTGCGCATCATCATTGCGCGTGGGTTTCTGGCCGATTGCACCGATCTGCAAGGCCTGGACGAACAGCTCATCAACGGGCCAGTGACGTGCTATATCGGCTATGATGCAACGGCTCAGTCGCTGCATGTCGGCCATCTGTTGAACGTGATGCTGCTGAGGTGGTGGCAAAAGACCGGGAACAAGCCGATCACGCTCATGGGCGGGGGCACCACCAAGGTGGGTGACCCGTCTTTCCGCGCGGATGAACGGCCCCTGTTGGGCCCCGAGCAGATCAACGCGAATATCGCGGGGATGCAGAAGGTTTTTGACCGGTACCTCGATTACGGCGATGGGCAGGCGCAGATGCTGAACAACGCCACATGGCTGGACGGGTTGAATTACCTCGACTTCCTGCGCGACATCGGGCGGCACTTCTCGGTCAACCGGATGTTGTCCTTCGAGTCGGTGAAATCCCGACTGGACCGCGAGCAGAGCCTGAGTTTCCTTGAGTTCAACTACATGATCCTCCAGGCCTACGACTTCCTCGAGCTGAACCGTCGCGAAGGCTGCCTGTTGCAGATGGGCGGCTCGGACCAGTGGGGCAACATCGTGAACGGGATCGATCTGACCCGGCGCGTTCTGGATCAAGAGATTTACGGCCTGACCACCCCGCTTCTGACCACGTCAGACGGCAAGAAGATGGGCAAATCGCAGGGCGGTGCGATCTGGCTGAACGGCGACATGCTCAGCCCGTACGAATTCTGGCAGTTCTGGCGCAACACGACCGATGCCGATGTCGGCCGATTCCTGAAGCTCTACACCGAGTTGCCGGTCGAAGAATGCGACCGCCTCGGCGCCCTGGAAGGGTCCGAGATCAACGATGCGAAAATCGTCCTGGCCAACGAGGTGACGACGCTTTTGCACGGGGCCGAGGCCGCGCGCGCCGCGGAAGCCACCGCGCGGGAAGTCTTTGAAAAAGGCGGCACCGGTGACGATTTGCCGACCCTCACGCTCAGCGCGGACGAAATCGGCGACGGCATCTCGGTGGTTCAACTGATCACCCGCACCGGGCTTGCCAAATCGGGCAAGGAAGCCAAGCGCCTGATCTCGGACAACGGGGCGCGCCTGAACGACGCGCCGCTGAGCGATGCGGGCCTTATGATCGGCCTTGGCGATCTGGCCGAGCCGCTCAAACTGAGTGCGGGCAAGAAACGTCATGCCCTGGTCGTCTTGCAGGATTGAGCCGCGCCAGTTGGCCGGCGAGATTTAACCAAGGATTAGACATTTCCGGCAAACGGTCGCGGGCATGGACACGTCCTTTGCCCGTGCTGGCCCGCTGGCACCTCTGCAGCAATCGGAGCGCTACGCCCAAGCCATCCGTGCGATGGGGACCACGGCGCGTGCCATTTCGGGCGCCGGCGCGCCTGTCTGGATGGTGGAGCGTCGGTTCCCCTTGCTTGGACGCGCCGCACTTGTTTCGAGGGCCGACGCGGCGGCCCTCGAAACGCTCGGGGAAAACCCCAGGCGCGCGCTGGCCGTCCGCCATCTGGTCTGGAACGCAGAGGACGATCAATCGGCCCGGCGTCTTTCCGCGATGGGCTATTGGCGCGTCGCAAGACCCAGAGCGGTTGCAGAACTTGACTTGGAGCCGCCTCCAGCGCGCCTCGAAGCGGGCCTGTCGGGCAAATGGCGCAACCGCCTGCGCCACGGGGCACGACAGCGCCTGTCGATTGGCTGGTCGACTCTGCCCCTTGGTCCAGACCACTGGGTGTTCGCGGCAGACGCGGGCCAGGCCCGCCGCCTGGGCTATAGGCCGCTTCCTGCAAGCTTCGTCTGCGCCTTTGCAGGAACCGCCTGCGACGCCGCGCAGGTGTTCGTGGCGCGCCGCGGTGGGACCCCGGAGGCCGCAATGCTGTTCCTGAGGCATGGGTCCGTGGCCACCTACGCGGTCGGATGGTTGTCTGCGCGCGCACGCACGTGGTCCGCGGGCCAGGTCCTGATGTGGGAGGCTGTGCTTTCCCTGCGGGCCGACGGCGTTCGTCGGGTCGACCTTGGGGATGCAGACCCGGTGCACGCGGCCGGACTGGCGCACTTTAAACTGGGAACCGGGGCCGTGTCCCGGCGCCTCGGGGGGACGTGGATCGACAGCGGCGCCCTACCCGGCGCCGTTGGACAGCGCCGCAGGCTCAGGCCGGTTGCCCGGCCAGTGCCCGCAACAGCCGCGCACGCGACGGCGGCACCGCCCCAATTTCCAGGCCCGTAAATACGTGCAGCGTGCCCAGATCCCGATCAATCACCGCATGGTCGCTGACCCATCCGCCCATCGTCAGATACGTGCGCAACAACGGCGGCATTTTGGCCTGCGCCCGCTTGAGATCGGGCTTGCGCCGCAGCCGACTGGCGAACCGAAACACCGATGGCGCCTTGACCTGTGGGCGCCACTGCCGCGGGCCGAGATGCCGGTCGCGCAACAGGGCAAACGCATCGTAATAGTCGCGCGCCAACGTCCCATGAAAGGACGAACATCCAAAGATCATCTCAATCGATTTCGCGTCGAAATAGGCCGTCATCGCCCCCCAGGCGAGGCGGAGAATATCCGCATCCGTCCAATCCGGATGAATGCAAAACCGGCCCATTTCGACCATCCGCCCCTCAAAGGCGCGGAGGGCGGTCAACCCGTAAAACTGTGCCGAATAGGACTGATCGATGGTGGTGCCATCCGACAGGAGCATCAAACGAAAGCAACACACCACCGTTCCAGTCCTGATATCCTCGACCAGGAAATGGGTGCAATCGGCATCGAACGGGTCTTTGTCGGGAAGTGTGCCGCCGCGAAACACCAAGCTGCGAAGCCGCTGAACAGCCGACACATCCTCGTGCGTGGTCGCGACCCGCGACCGATACCGGCCTTTTTCAAGAACGGTCATACCGAACCACCCCGACGGACCACTTCAGCGCCCGCACACCCCTTAACGGGACCCTGTGACAGGGGCGCGACACCGATTTGCCGTTACTGTGAGTTGTCGAATTGGCCGATGTCAATCCGGCCGAAGTTCCGGAAGATTTGCGTGAAGAAGCCAAGGTCGCGCACCGAACTGGTCGTGACGCGCCGCGACAGCTGGACCACGCGGCCGTCTTCGAGGCCGAACCGCTCGACGTTTGACACGCGGCCCCGACCATCAAAGGACAGCGCGACAATATCGCGTTCAATCACCTGGGGCGGCTCGTAGGCATAGTTGCGGATGCGGTACGAGGTGTAGAACCACGCCTCCTCGCGCATGACGCCGGCCGACCCCGGCGTGCCGATGGCTTCGATCACGGCGTCGCGCGACGTACCGATTTCCACCGCCGCCAACTCATCCGGGCGCGGCGTGTACCCGTGGTTTGTGAACGTGGCAGAACACGCGGCAGTGACGGCGGCGACGCCCAAAACCAGCACACTACGCCTCAGGGCCCGCATCCAGCCAAACACCGCCAATTTGCCCATGTCCGTCCTCTTGTCCGACGCCTGTCGCCCGTGCTGGTCTTGCTTGACCCATCAAAGCTTTCTATTCGCTTAGCTTACCGGGACGGCCAGAGCAAGTTAGAGGCCTCCACCCTATGGAGATAAGGAGCGCGCATGTCTGGTTCTGACACGATTTCGCTGGCCCGTTTGCCGCGCGACCGCGCGACCGAGGCAACCCTTGTGCCAGAGCCGGGGGCTTTGCGCGCACTAGCAGACCGCCTTGACCTTCTGGACCTCCGCAAACTTCGGTTTGTGGCAACGCTTCAGCCGCTCGGGAAGCGCGATTGGGATCTGTCGGGGCATCTTGGGGCAACCGTTGTGCAACCTTGTGTGGCCACCCTTGCCCCGGTGACGACCCGCATCGAAACGCCCGTGGCGCGCCGCTACCTGGCCGACTTCATCGCCCCGATCGAAGAAGAAGCGGAAATGCCGGAGGACGACAGCACCGACGCCCTGCCCGAGTCGCTTGACCTGAGCGCCGTGGCCGAGGAGGCCCTGGCGCTGGCGCTGCCGCTCTATCCGCGTGCCGCAGACGCCCCTGCAGACCCGGTGTTGGTCGGCCCGCCCGGTGTGGCCCCAATGACGGATGATGACGCAAAACCATTGGCCGGATTGGCTGCGCTGCGGGATCGTCTTGCAGCGGAAAAACCGGACGACGACACCCCAAAAGACTGACCTGTCAAAAGGGGTTGCATGGCCACGGAATCAGAGTATGTTCCCGGCCTCATTCCGAACCCTGCTTTTGTGGGGCCGGAGGCGACCCGGAGGCACCATGTTGCGCGCGCATCGCAGCGACACGAAGCCCGGCAAAACGCCGATTTGAGTAGAGAGACGAGACGACACACCGGGGCCGCGAGACGCCAAGCCCCCTTGAACTTCGAGGTTGTGACATGGCTGTCCCCCAGAACCGAGTGACGCGGTCCCGCCGCAACATGCGCCGCGCCCATGACGGGCTTGACGGTGCAAACCCGAACGAATGCCCCTCCTGCGGTGAGCTGAAGCGCCCGCATCACGTCTGCCCGTCCTGCGGCCACTACAACGATCGCGAAGTGATCGCCCAGGCCGACGAGATTGATCTCGACGAAGACGCAGCATAAGGCCGGCACGACCGGGGCGAGGCAACCCGCCTATGAGTGACGGCACGGCGCTGACCAGCAAAACCATACCGGGCACCGTCCTGTCGATTGATGCGATGGGCGGTGACCTTGGGCCATCCGCCGTCGTGTCGGGCATGGCCAAATTGCTGGATAAGAACGCCGACCTCCGTTTCATCGTCCACGGCAACCGACCCGAGCTTGAGCGCCTGATGGAACGCAAGCGCGAGTTGCTGGAGCGGTGCGAAATCCGACATTGTGACGAAGTCGTCACCATGGATGCCAAGCCAAGCTATGTCATGCGGCATGGCAAGAGCACGTCCATGTGGTCGACCATCGAAGCAGTCCGTGCCGGCGAGGCGCAAGTCGCCGTCAGTTGCGGAAACACCGGCGCCCTGATGGCGATCTCGATGGTGCGCCTGCGCAAGATCGAGGGCGTGAACCGGCCGGCCATTGCGTGCCTCTGGCCGTCGCGGAACCCGCAAGGGTTTAACGTGATGCTGGATTGCGGCGCGGATATTCGTGCCGATGCCGAAGACCTCCTGCAATACGCATTGATGGGCGCGAGCTACGCGCGCAACGGCATGGACCTGCCCCGCCCGCGGGTGGGCCTGTTGAATGTCGGAACCGAGGATCACAAGGGCCGGGCCGAGTTGAAATATGCGGCCGAACTGATCGAGCGGGTCAGCCATGTGGCCGATTTCGAATTTGTCGGCTTCGTGGAAGGCGGTGATCTGCCGTCGGACAAGATCGATGTCATCGTGACCGATGGCTTTACCGGAAACGTCGCGCTCAAGACGGGCGAAGGCACGGCGCGCCTGATCCGCGAACTGCTGGAAGACGCGTTCCGGTTTTCGCCGCTGTCGCGTATCGCGGCCCTGCTGGCCTATACGTCGCTGCGCCGCCTGTCGAAACGGATTGATCCCCGTCGCGTGAATGGCGGCTTGTTTCTGGGTCTGAACGGCACTGTGGTAAAGTCCCACGGATCGGCCGACAGCACGGGGGTCGCCGCCGCGATCAAGTTGGCGGCCCGCTTGGCGGCCAGCGGCTTCAACAAGAGATTGGCGGCACGCATCGCCGATTCCGAACAGGCGGCCACCGCGGCCATGCAGGGGGAGGCAAACAACCGATGACGATCCGAGCCGTTCCGGTGGGCATTGGGCACTATCTGCCCAAGCGTGTGGTTGAAAATGCCGAGTTTGAGGCCTCGCTGGACACGTCGGACGCTTGGATTCGCAGCCGCTCTGGCATTGAACGCCGCCATTTCGCTGCCGAAGGGGAAACGACCTCGCAGATGGCTGTCGCGGCGGCGCAATCCGCACTGACTGACGCGGGGCTGGAGGCCAGCGATATCGACGCCGTTGTCGTCGCCACCTCCACGCCAGACCTGACCTTCCCGTCTGTTGCGACCATGGTGCAATCGGGCTTGGGGATGACGGGGGGATTCGCCTTCGACGTCCAAGCCGTCTGTGCCGGATTCGTTTTTGCTTTGGCCAATGCGAATGCTCTGGTCCTGTCCGGACAAGCAAAACGTGTGATGGTCATCGGCGCGGAAACCTTCAGCCGCATCATGGATTGGACTGACCGCGGCACCTGTGTCCTGTTCGGCGATGGTGCGGGGGCCCTGATCCTCGAGGCACAGGAGGGGACCGGCACGCCCACCGATCGCGGCGTTCTGTCGACTGACCTGAACTCTGACGGCGCCTATCGCGATCTGCTCTATGTGGACGGCGGCGTTTCCGCGACGCAAAGCACCGGCGTTCTGCGCATGGAAGGCAAAGAGGTTTTCCGCCACGCCGTTGAAAAGCTTGCACAAACAGCGCACACAGCGTTGGACAAAGCCGGCCTCGGCGCCGACGATGTGGCGTGGATCGTGCCGCATCAGGCCAACCTGCGCATCATCACGCGTACCGCGCAAAAGATGGGCGTCAGCATGGATCGCGTGGTTGTGACGGTCCAGGATCACGGCAACACGTCGGCGGCCTCGATCCCCCTGGCATTGTCGGTGGGCGTCTCCCGCGGGCAGATCAAAAAGGGCGACCTTCTGGTGGCCGAAGCCATCGGCGGCGGGCTGGCCTGGGGCGCGGTCGTCCTGCGCTGGTGACAGCTTTTGGTTGAAGCGGCAAAGAAACGCCGCAGCCCAAGCCTTTACATTGACTTGAGAAAGCCCTTCCCGCATCCTGTTGGGCAGAACATAGGGGACGGAACAGATGGCCAGCAAGACGCTTACACGGATGGATTTGTCCGAAGCGGTGTTTCGCGAAGTCGGCTTGTCGCGCAACGAAAGCGCACAGTTGGTGGAGCGTGTGCTTGAATTGATGTCAGACGCACTGGTTGCCGGGGAACAAGTGAAAATCTCGTCCTTCGGGACGTTTTCAGTGCGCTCGAAAACAGCTCGGATGGGGCGCAACCCCAAGACGGGCGAAGAGGTGCCGATTTCGCCACGCCGGGTGCTGACGTTCCGGCCATCGCACCTGATGAAAGACCGGGTCGCCGCGGGCAACAAAGGGTAAACCTCAGGCCATGTCAAAAAGCGCACAGGCGTTTCGAACCATCCGCGAAGTGGCGGACTGGCTGGATGTGGCCGCGCATGTGCTGCGCTTTTGGGAATCCAAGTTTCCGCAGATCAAACCTGTGAAGCGCGCGGGCGGCCGCCGGTATTACCGCCCTGCCGACATGCAATTGATCGGTGGCATCAAGGTCCTGCTGCATGATCAGGGCTACACGATCCGCGGCGTGCAGAAACTGATCCGCAATGATGGCGTTGACGCGGTCAGCGCGCTGTCACCGCCGCTCGATCAGGAAGAAGTCGAAGCAGACAGCGTCGTTCTGGAGGATGCGGTCCAGCCGGTTCCGGAGCAACCTGCGGCCGAGCCGGAATACGATCTGGCCGAAGGGATCGGGCAGCCCACCCTGCCCTTCGATGACGAGGAACCCGCCATCGCGGCGATGGCCCCCGCCACCCCGACAGAGGCAGACGCGCCGGCAGAGGTTGAGGACGCGCCAATCGCGGCCGAGACCGTGGACCTTGCGGACCAGGACACCCCGGGCGTGGCCTTGGCCATGCTGGCCGATCTGGCCAGGCAGGCGTCTGCACCGACCAGCCCCGAGGCACACGCCAAAGCGCAGAAGGCCTTGGACGATCTTCGCGATCTGGCAGCCCGCATCTCGGACACTTTGGCCGACTGACGCCCCTTGCGCCCCGTTGGAAAATCACTAGAAGGGCGAGACGTCGGGCTATGGCGCAGCCTGGTAGCGCGTCCGTCTGGGGGACGGAAGGTCGCAGGTTCGAGTCCTGCTAGCCCGACCAACATGAAAAAACCGCCCTTGCCCCTGTGGCGCGGGCGGTTTTTTCTTGCCAAGTTGGCGGAACGTCAGGCGGAAGGAACGTGGCATGGGTGATGGAGTACTCGCGGATCGCGCAATCGAAGCGATGCTCGCCGCCGGGCAGATCACCGCCGTCCCGCCAATCGACCCGGGTCAGATTCAACCTGCCAGTCTGGACCTCCGTCTTGGCGACAAAGCCTACCGTGTGCGGGCCTCCTTCCTCGCGGGCGCCGGCAATCGCGTCTCGGACCGTTTGGCCGAGTTTCGCATGCACGACATGGATCTGACGCCCGGCGCGGTGTTGGAAAAAGGCTGCGTTTATGTTGTGCCGCTGATGGAAGGGCTTGCGCTGCCTGCCGATGTCAGCGCGGTCGCCAACGCAAAAAGCTCGACCGGTCGGGTCGATTGCCTGACACGGGTGATCACGGACGAAGGTGTCGAGTTCGACCGCATCCCGGCCGGGTATACCGGACCCCTTTATGCCGAGATTTGTCCGCGCTCCTTTTCCGTTCTGGTCAAGCCGGGGCTGAAGCTCAATCAGATCCGGTTTCGACGCGGCCAAGCGGTGTTAAGCGACGCCGAACTGGCCGCGCGTCATGCCGAAACCCCGCTGGTCGATGGCACACCTCTGATTTCCGAGGGTCTTGGATTCTCTGTCGATCTGACGGCAGGTCCCGGCGGGCTTGTCGGTTACCGGGCCAAACCGCATACCGGCGTCATCGACATGACGCAGGTCGGCGTCCATGACCCCGGGGATTTCTGGGAAGAAGTGATCAGCGATACCGGTCGCATCATTCTCGACCCGGGTGCCTTTTACATCTTGGTCAGTCAGGAGGCGGTGACCATCCCACCCGACTGCGCGGCCGAGATGTCGCCTTATCTGGCCATGGTGGGCGAATTTCGGGTCCATTACGCGGGCTTCTTCGATCCCGGATTTGGCCACGGCGTGCCCGCGCGCGGCGTGTTGGAGGTGCGCTGCCACGAATCGCCCTTTGTGTTGGAACATGGCCAGGTCGTTGGGCGATTGGTCTATGAACGGATGGCAGAGGTGCCGGGTACGCTCTACGGCACGGACATCGCGTCAAATTACCAGGGCCAGGGCCTGAAGCTGTCCAAGCATTTCAAGACGTGATGCATGGGCGCTCGGGCTCAACCGTTGCACAGCAATCCCGAGTAGAACAGCACGCCATGGGTGCAAAGCTGCGCCGACAGCGAACTCCAGATCGGTCCAAGTGACAGCCAGTCGGTACGTGCGGCCACGGCGATCTCTTGCAATGTGCGCTTGCCGTCGATCTCGGCCAACGCGCGGGCGGCCAAGGCAGGAACCGGGACTTCGGTCTTGGCACCGTCGTGGCTGATCGGGATCACACCCTTCTTGGCGGCCGCTTGGGCAAGCCGTTTGCCGCTCACCCCCTTCAGATGCGGGATCAGATTTGGCCCGGGGCTGGCCATTTCGGCCGCGCTGCCGGTTTTCGCGGCGTACAGGATGTGGGTCCGAATGGTGCCCCGCAGCGCTTCGGCCAGATCCATCTTTTCCCGCTCGTCCAACCCGTGCACCAGCGCAGGATCGCCCAGGATCGGGAGGGGATCGTAGACATGTGCCTGGGGGCTGCCCGTCATGCGAAGCCCCGCCCGATCAAGGCAGGCCAGCAATTCACTGATGCGGTAGGCCCGATCCTGACTGTGGAGCAGCAGGTCATAGAACCCGGCATCGCTTTGGCGGTGGTCACTCAGGTTTGGGTTGGTCTTGAACGGATGACCGTCAGGGATGCGATCAAAAATGGCCTTGGCCTTGCGCAGGCGCTCGCGCGGGCTGCCGTGCAGGGTGGCCCCGAAGGCCTCTTGCAACGGGTAGACACCGGACCGACCGAAGGGCGCATAGACCATCACGCCCATCCCGCCGTCCGGGGCCAGCGCTTTGGCCAGGGCGTCGAACCCTTCCTGCGGGTCTGGCAGGTGATGGAGCACGCCGCAGCAGTCGATGTAGTCGAACGGTCCCAAATCCGGCGCGCTCAGAAGCGACTGCGTCAGGAAGGTGATCCCTCCCAGATTGCGGGCCGCGGCCCGTGCCTCGGCCACCTCCCGCGCGCTCGTGGACAAGTCCAGATACACGATCTCGTAGGGGCGTTTCGCAGCGGTCAGCACTTGCGCCAACTGGATCAAACCATCGCCGGTGCCGCCACCCGCCACCAAAGCCCGGAACGGTTTGGACCAATCCCGTTTGCCGCCAAACAGGTAGTGGTCAATCTCGAACGGGTGGGACGGAGATCCCGTGATCAGGCGTTTCTTTTCGTCTTTCGGGTCGCGCTCCGGATAGGGGTAGGCCTCATACTGGTCGGTCACACGGCTCATCCGGCAGTCTCCAAATCGTTCAAACCCGCACGCGCCTCGGGCGGCAACGCGCCGAGGGGTACAACATATGTGTGGATGGTGAAAGCGACCGCATCGACATCCGGCAGGCGGACAAGGCACTGTCGCTCGGAGCGCAGGAATTCCGGCGGCACCGTGCGGTCGCGCGGCGCAGCGGCCGGTCTGGGCTGGTAGAGGGTCGGGTCGGCATAGAGCAACGCGTTCTGACGATACAAGGGGCGTTCGGGCCGAATGGCGTCGAACAAACGCTGCACCCGCGTGGCCATTGCCGGATCGTATCGATCGACCGGCGCGTGAATTGCATCCAACGGGCGGCCCATCTTTTCATGAAGGCTCCAACTCGCGGGAAAACACAGGACCGCGGCGGTGAGACGGTGCTGCCCCTGCCCGTCCGGTTCCATGAGGCACAAATCCTCCTGCACAAGTCGGGCGGCCGTCACCAACGGATGGTCCGACGTGACATCGACGACAACGCCGTCGGGACGCGTGATGGATGACCCCGAAACGGCATAGCCCGCGCCCAGATGCGCAATGATCAGGTCCCGCAGCGCCACGCAGGCCGGGACCGCGTCGGCTTGACAGGCAAAGACATCGGCGCGCCGCTTTGCAAGCATCCGGTCGCGCAGCGCGATTTGGCCCGCAAAGGCCTCATCCACCGCCAGCCAGGCCGCAAAATCCAAGGGCTGCACCCCCGGCAACCGCGCCATGGCAGGCACGCGCCATGGCCATTCCGGCAGCGATTTTTGGCAGATGTGGTCCATTTTCGACAAGTTCCATGCCGCATCCGGGCGCGCAAGCCCCTTTGACCGCCTGCACGCTCGGACCAAGACTGCAGGGAAGAGACGCCAAAATGAACACCGTTTACCGCCGCGACAGCCGCAAGATTGACCCGACGCGGGATGTGGTCCTGCCGGACGGCACGCTGAACGATCAGGATCGGATCGAGATCGGGCCCACCCCGCTGGCCTATGGCGAATGGGACGCCGCGGGCCTTGTACTGCCCGACCTGCCCGCCATGCGGGCCTTCCGCCTGAAACGCATCGTGGACCAACTGCATATGCGCGATTGGGGCGGTGTGCTGATGTTCGACCCACTCAACATCCGGTACGCCACCGACTCGACCAGTATGCAGATCTGGAACATGCACAATCCGTTCCGCGCCTGTCTCGTTCTGGCGGACGGCCACATGGTGCTTTGGGACTACAAGAACTCACCGTTTCTGGCCGATCACAACCCGCTTGTGCGCGAAGTGCGCTCGGGCGCGTCGATGTTCTACTTTTCGACCGGTGACCGGACAGAAGAGGCCGCTGACGCGTTTTCAGGTCAGATCGAGGATCTGATGCGCGAACATGTCGGCAGCAACAAGAAACTTGGCGTGGACAAGATCATGCTGAAAGGCGCCAAGGCGCTTGAGGCGCGGGGTTTCGTCCTTGAGGAGGGCGAGGAACTGACCGAGCGCGCCCGCGCCGTCAAAGGGCCGGACGATATTCTGGCCATGCGCTGCGCCGTGGACGCCTGTGAGAAATCACTCGGCGCGATGGAGGCCGCGATTGCCCCCGGCAAAACCGAGGATGAGATCTGGGCCGTCCTGCACGCCGAAAACATCAAGCGCGGCGGCGAGTGGATCGAAACCCGTCTCTTTGCATCAGGCCAACGCACCAACCCGTGGTTCCAGGAATGCGGCCCCCGGACGGTGCAGGAGAACGAAATCTGCGCCCTCGATACCGATCTGGTCGGCTGCTACGGGATCTGCGTCGATATCAGCCGGACTTGGTGGGTCGGCCCCGGCAAGCCGCGGCAGGACATGATCGACGCGATGCGCCATGCGCACGAGCATATCATGACCAACATGGCGCTCTTGAAACCCGGCGTGCCGTTGCGCGATCTGGTCTTCAAGGGCCACCAGCTTGATCCGAAATACGACAAGCTCAAGTATTCCTGCCGTTTCCACGGGGTGGGCCTGTGCGATGAGTGGCCATTGATCACCTATCCCGATCATTACACCGAGGGCGCCTTCGAGGCCGTGCTGGAACCCGGTATGGTGCTCTGCGCCGAGGCGCTTGTGGGCGAGGTCGGTTCGGACTTCTCGATCAAGCTGGAGGATCAGGTGCTGGTGACGGAAGACGGGTTCGAAAACCTCACCCGCTACCCGTTTGATCCGGTCTTGATGGGGGAAGCCTAGAGCGCAGCGCCAGACGGCGGGTTCAGGCCGCGTCGTCCTTGATCTGATCGCAGAAATAGGCCCGCGCTTCGGTCACGGTGAGGGCCGTCGCGCAGAGATCGCCATAGGCCGACAGGTTGCCGACAAGCTCCGGGAAAATCTTGAAAATTTCCGAGCGCGCCTCGGTCCCCAGACCCGTTTGCGCAACCTCGGCTGGCATCAGCGTTTCGCAATCCAGACCATTGGCCTGAACCGTCTGATGGTCGTCCAGCAGGATATGGTAATAGGTCACGCCGCCCTCGGCCCCGCGCTGCGCGACCCCGGGCAACTCGGTCAGGGATTTCGCCGGAAGCAGGGCCTCGGACATGCCGAACATCAACTCCATGCGCCACCCGCCCATCAACACGCGGTGCTGCGGCGACAGTTCCAGATCGGCACTTGGCAGGTTCGGACCGACGCTGCCGGCCGGGATGACAATGGGGCACAGCTCGGGTGCATCGGACAGCGCCGCTTCGTCAAGATGCCGCTCACCGATCCAGCGCACGGGGCGCGCTTCTCCATCACCGCAGAGCACCAAATCCCCTTCCACCAGTTCGGTGATGGGGCGCGGCCCGTCCGGGGTCGAAATGACGGCCGTTTCGGTAAAGCACACCACCGTCGCGACATAGGGTGCGCCCCAGTTGCGCGATTCCGCGTCGATGGTCAGCGTGTAGGTGCCGCCATCCGAGCCGGTATAGGTGAAGGTGTGAATGTACCCGACCGTGGTCCAGGTGTCGTAGTTACCGACCCAGAATTGATCGCCCGGGTCCATCGACTTAACCGCGATCGAAAACGTGTCGTTGAAGGTGCTGAGGTCGATCTTGAAGATGTCGTCGCCGCCCGGGCCTTCGCCATCATTGTTGGCCGCATCCTTGCCCCAGAATTCAAAGATGTATTCGCCTTCATCCCCCAGTTCGCCGCCATCGGTGATGGTCACGATCTGCGTGTCGTTTTCGTCGGTGACGAAATCTTTGCCGCCAACCTTGGTCTGATCGTCGTCGACGCCAAGCGAGATGGTGAGGGTTTCAGTCGCCATAGGCCACCTCCTCCTCATCCTGGGTCGGACGCTGCGCCAGGGCCATCAGGCAGAACAGGTGGCGCGCAATCAGATCAAGTTCTTCCACGATCAGGGCGCCTTGGTGGGCTGCCTTGAACGACTGCGACATACATCGAGGATCTCTGCGCACTCTTCGGGGAAGCGCTGCATCACCGCGTGTTGGGCAAAGATGTAGTCCCATCCTCGCGGTCGGAATCCGGCCATTTCGAAATCGGCGCGCGACATGTTGTGGTCATGATCGACCAGGAAGTTGTGCAGCGCGGCGTCGTTGTGGGACAGGCCCATCCCACACAGTGGAATCTGTGAAAGAACGTCCCGCGCACCTGGGATCTTGTCGACAAAGGGCGCCATGGGCGTTTCGCGGACATAATCGTCCCAGGTCCCGCGGGCAGGCTCGTACGGGGCGGCCGCGTCATAACGGGCCAACCAATCGCCCAACCGCAACCCAAAACCCATTGGCCCCCACCGATCCAGGACAAGGTCGTCGAAGGTTTCCATCGCCCATTCGGTGACGACAAACCGGTGCGTCTCGCTGAAGGCGAAAATCTTGGGCAGAACGCCGCTGCCACGCAGCATCACCAACAGGTCCCGTTCCGATTTGAACAGTTGGTCAGCAGCCCGACCGTCGAAGAGTTTGAGGAATTTTGCCTCGCCCTCAACGACGATCTTGACCGCAACAGATCGGGGACTGGCTTTTACGAGATCGAACTGGATACTTCCCACGGGCTTCCCCCTGGTCAGCGCAAGGGCGAGCGTCGCCAAACAGCCGTTGAGGCCATTTTGGACGCGATGCCGCCATGTCTGACGCGCGGCGTTGGCGCCGCTCGTGGGGATGCCGTCGAGCATTGAGTTGCCTGTATCTGTGCGTGGACTGCTCACTGGTGGGGCGCGGTTTTTGCGTCTCCCGGCACTCGTTAAGCACAGGACAATCTCGCCAGCGGATCGTTCAAAGTAAGGGCACAGTCGGGGTTTCTCAGGGGTATTGTTCAGACGTCCGCGCGTCCGAACTGTGACAGACCTGCGGCACGAGGTTACAGAAATGCCCCCTTCGAACACGTCGAGACACGCCCGCGTGACCCGACTGACATAACGCTTGTGAGCGCGTGGGCACGGCCCCATTCTGGCGTCAAGCCCAGAAGAAAGGCACAGGATCATGCCCACCGAGCGTTTCACATTTCCCGGCCATGGCGGACACAAACTGTCGGCCCGGCTCGATCTGCCAGACGGCCCGCATTTGGCGACGGCGCTCATGGCCCACTGCTTTACCTGCGGAAAGGACATCCCCGCCGCGCGCCGCATCTCCAGCCGCCTGGCCGCCATGGGGATTGCCGTGCTGCGGTTCGATTTCACCGGGCTTGGGCATTCGGACGGTGAATTCGAGAACACCTCCTTCACGTCAAATGTCGCGGACCTCCACGCGGCCGCCGGTGCCCTGGCGGCGCGCGGCATGGCGCCCGCCCTGCTGATCGGGCATTCCCTGGGTGGCGCGGCGGTTCTGCGTGCCGGGGGCGAGATGGACAGCGTCAAGGCCATCGCAACGATCGGGGCCCCGTTTGATCCGGGGCACGTGACCCACAACTTTGGCGATGCGCTGGACGAGATCGCGGCCAAGGGCGTGGGCGAGGTCAATCTGGGCGGTCGGCCCATCCGGATTGGGCAGGGGTTCGTCGACGATGTGAAGGCCGAGCGTATCGCACCCGCCATTTCCAACCTGCACAAAGCGCTTTTGGTGCTGCACGCCCCGCGCGACGAGATTGTCGGGATCGAGAACGCGACACAGATCTTTATCGCAGCCAAACATCCCAAGAGCTTCGTCACGCTTGATGATGCTGATCATCTGGTCACGCGCCCGGCCGATGCCGAGTATGCCGCCGAGGTGATCGCGGCCTGGGCCGGTCGGTACCTCAACCTGCGCCCCCCCGCCCCACCTCCCGGCGCACCGGAAGGCGTCACCCGGGTGTCAGAGGCCGATATGGGCGGCTTTTTGCAGGACGTGAATGCCGGCGCGCATCACCATGCCCTCGCCGACGAACCGATCAGCTACGGGGGCACCAACAAGGGAATGACCCCCTATCAATTCGTAGCCGCTGGTCTGGGGGCCTGCACCTCGATGACGATCCGCATGTACGCGCGGCGGCGCAAACTGCCGCTTGATCACTTGTCAGTGGACGTGTTGCACGACCGCGTCCATGCACAGGATGCCGACGGAAAGAACACGCCGCTTGATACCTTCACCCGCCGGATCACTCTGGTCGGGGCCTTGTCCGGAGAAGAACGTCAGAAGCTTCTTGAGATTGCCAACAAGTGCCCCGTTCACAAGACCCTGGAAGGTGGCGCCGACGTGATCACGGAACTAGTTGAAGCGGCAACATTGGAGACGACTTGATCTCTTCCATGCTCAGAAGTGCGGTGACATTGTAGATCCGCACTTCTGAAATCAGCGCTTGGTAGAACACGTCATAGGCGCGGGCATTGGTTACGCGCACCTTCAGGATATAGTCGATATCCCCCGCCAGTCGGTGCGCCTCCATGACTTCCGGCCGCGCCCGCAACGTCGCCAAAAACTTGGTCTGCCAACTGGCATCGTGCTCTGACGTTCGGATCAGCACGAAAAAACACGCCTCCAACCCAAGCGCTTCCGCATCCAGCAAAACGGTCTGCTGCCCGATCACACCCGCCTCGCGCAATTTGCGAATCCGGGTCCAGACCGGCGTCTTGGACGACCCGACAATCTTGGCGATTTCATCCAGAGAGCGGCTGGCGTCTTCCTGCAGCGCTGCGAGGATTTTCCGATCAAGCGTATCGATTTGGACTGTCATTCCGGCGGCTCCCCGATTGGCGGACACAGAGGTCTATTCCAAGCCTATTCCGGAACGAACGTCCCTTTCAAGGCGCATATACTGCCCATTCTTGGAAAAAAATTCTATATTCTCTGCAGAAATCGAAGCAGGGGTTCCAACCGTGGACCATTTTCCAATTTTCATGGCGCTTGCCGGCCGGCGGGTTGTCGTCTCGGGAGGCGGCGAAGCGGCCCTGGCGAAACTGCGCCTGTTGCGCAAAACGACGGCCCACATCACCGTGTTCGCCGCGGCGCCTGCGGCGGGCCTTGAGCGTCTTGCGGATGCAGGCGCGCTCCGCCTTGTGCGGCGCGCACAGGAACCCGGCGACGCGCTTTGCGCAAGCCTGTTTTACGCCGCCAACGATGATCCCGCGGAAGATGCACGTGTGACGGCCCTCGCCCAAGCGGATGGCGCCCTTACGAACTGGGTCGACAAACTGGGGCAAAGTCAGTTCATCACACCCGCCATCGTTGACCGCGATCCCGTGACCATTGCCATTGGCACCGAAGGCGCGGCCCCCGTCCTCGCCCGCCGGATCAAGGCCGATCTCGAGGCGCGTTTGCCCGCCGCGCTTGGTCCACTGGCCCGCATCGGCAAGACATTCCGCAAACTGGTAGAAGCCCTGCCGGCCGGGCGTGCGCGGCGCGCCTTCTGGTCCGACTATTACGAGACCACCGGCCCCGACGCGCTTGCCAAGGGCGGGGTTGAGGCCGTAGCGCCCGCACTGAAGGGCCTTCTTGATCGCCATATCTCGAAATCTGCCGACCCCGGCCGCGTGGCGCTTGTCGGGGCCGGTCCGGGCGATCCGGACCTCCTGACCCTGAAGGCGCGCAACGCCTTGGACACCGCCGATGTGGTGATCCACGACCGTCTCGTTGCGCCGGAGATCCTCGAACTGGCGCGCCGCGAAGCAACGTTGATCGAGGCCGGCAAGACCGGGTTCGGGCCAAGCACGGCGCAAGCGGATATCTGCGATATCATGGTGTCCCACGCCAAGGCCGGAGCGACCGTCGTGCGTTTGAAATCCGGCGACCCGACCGTTTACGGCCGTCTCGATGAAGAGATCGAAGCACTGGAGGCGGCCGGAATTGAGTGGTCCATCGTCCCCGGCATCACGGCCGCCAGCGCCGCCGCCGCCCAGATCGGACAATCCCTGACCCGGCGCGGTCGAAACTCGTCGCTGCGCATCCTGACCGGCCACGACATGAAGGGGTTTGCCGAACAAGATTGGCGCGGCCTATCCAAGGACGGAACGGTCGCCGCAATTTATATGGGTGCGCGCGGGGCCCGCTTCATTCAGGGCCGCCTGTTGATGCATGGCGCTGACCCGGCAACCCCCGTAACCGCCATCGAAAACGCGTCGCGAGCGGATGCTCGCGTTATGGCCACGCGTCTCGATCACCTGCCCGACGTGTTGGAGCGCGACGCAACCAACGGTCCGGTGCTTCTGCTCTATGGTTTGAGCCCGCGGGCCGCGCAAACCGCCTTCGCGACCCTTCCCCCGATGCCCCCAATCCTGTCTGAGGAGCGTGCCTGATGTCCCGTCCCTTCACCCCCAAAGTCCTCACTGCAAATGCCCTGCTGGAAGGCGATGTTGTCTATGCCACGGCCGATGGCGCCTGGACCCGCAACCACGCCGAGGCCGAGCTGCTGCAAGACGAAACACTTGCAGATCTGAAACTGCTGGACGCCGAAGCGCGCGGCCACGAGGTGGTTGGCGCCTACCTGGCCGACGCCAAGGCAGGCCCGAATGGCCCCGAGCCCACGCATTTTCGCGACGGGTTCCGCAGCCGCGGCCCCTCGAACTACGCGCACGGCAAGCAGAGCGATCTAAAGGCCAGCGCCCACTAGGCGGCGCACAGACCGACCTTCTTCTACCAGAACTCTCTCTCCCAGAGGATCCGACCCGCATGTACAGCTACACCGATTTCGATACGGAATTTGTCCGCAACCGCGTCGCACAGTTCCGCGCGCAGGTGGCCCGCCGCGTTGACGGCGCGCTGACCGAAGACGAATTCAAGCCGCTGCGCCTGATGAACGGTCTCTATTTGCAGCTACACGCCTACATGCTGCGGGTTGCGATCCCCTATGGCACCCTGAACAGCCGCCAAATGCGCCAACTCGCAATGATCGCGGATCGGTGGGACAAGGGCTATGGCCATTTCACCACGCGTCAGAACATCCAGTTCAACTGGCCGAAGCTGCAGGATGTACCGGACATGCTGGATGCCCTCGCAGACGTGCAGATGCATGCGATCCAGACCTCGGGCAACACCATCCGCAATGTGACCGCCGACCATTTCTCGGGCGCCGCTGGCGACGAAGTGATGGATCCCCGTCCAATTGCCGAATTGATCCGGCAATGGTCGACCGATCATCCCGAGTTCCAGTTCCTGCCGCGCAAATTCAAAGTCGCCGTCACCGGCAGCCCGAATGACCGCGCCGTCACCGCCGCCCATGACATCGGGCTGCGGTTGGTCGAGCGGGACGGACAGGTTGGGGCACAGGTCTTGGTCGGAGGGGGCCTCGGCCGCACACCCATGATCGGCAAGACCCTGAAGGACTTCATCGCGTTCGAGGACCTGCTGCCGTATCTCGAAGCCGTGGTCGCGGTCTACAACCTGCTCGGTCGACGCGACAACAAATACAAGGCCCGCATCAAGATCACCGTGCATGAGACCGGGATCGAGGAAATCCGGCGCCTTGTGGATGCCGAGTTCGCGGTCCGCAAACCGCTCTTCTCCGGCATTGATCAAGATATGTTGGCGCAGATCACCGCGCAGTTCGCGGCCCCCGACTTCGACAGCGATGGACCGGGCGATTACCTCGTGTGGCGCGAGGCCGATCCCCTGTTCCGTGCCTTTACCGACACCAATGTCGCGGAACACCGCAATCCGGACTACGCGATCCTGACGGTCAGCCTGAAGGCCCATGGGGCCACACCGGGCGACGCCACATCTGACCAGATGCGCGTGCTTGCCGATCTGGCCGAACGCTACGCCCACGACGAATTGCGGATCAGCCACGAGCAGAACGTGATCCTGCCCCACCTACCCAAACGTCATCTAAAGGCTGTCTTTGACGCCCTGTCGGATGCCGGGTTGGCCACGGCGAACATCGGGCTGATCTCGGATATCATCGCCTGCCCCGGTATGGATTACTGCGCCTTGGCGACCGCCCGATCGATCCCGATCGCCCAGGAGATTGCCGAGCGCTTCGATGCCCTAAAGCTCGAACACGATATCGGGCCATTGAAGATCAAGATCTCTGGCTGCATCAACGCCTGCGGGCACCATCACGTCGGACATATTGGCATTCTTGGCCTCGACCGGGCTGGCGTCGAGAACTACCAGATCACGCTTGGCGGCGACGGCAGCGAAGACGCGGCCATCGGCGAGCGGGCGGGACCCGGCTTTGGACCGGATGAGATCCTCGGCGCGATCGAACGTCTGGTGTTCGCCTATCTGGACCTGCGCGACAGCCGCGAGGAAACCTTCCTCGAAACCTACCGCCGGCTCGGGTTGGAGCCGTTCAAGGCTGCACTTTATCCCACGACCGAGGTCCGGGCCGATGCCGCATGATGTGGTCCCTTTTCCGCCGGTCGCGGCCCGTGTTGCAGCGCTGAACGCGCGCTACAAGCACCATTCGGCCACCCGTGTTCTGGAACACGCGCTGGCCGACGCGGATACGGGTCGGATCGCCCTGGTGTCGTCGTTCGGGGCCGAGTCCGTAGTGCTGTTGCATATGGTGGCCCGGATTGACCGTGCGACCCCGGTTTTGTTCGTCGACACCGAAATGCTGTTCGACGAAACCCTGACCTACCAACGCGACGTGGCCGATGCGTTGGGCCTGCGCGATCTCAGGATCGTTCGGGCGTCGCGCACCCGGTTGGCGGCCCATGATCCCGAAGGCGTGCTGAACCAAACCGATCCGGACGCCTGCTGCACCCTGCGCAAGACCGAGCCCTTGCAGCACGCGCTCGCCCCGTTTGATGCGTGGATCACCGGGCGGAAACGGTTCCAATCGGGCACCCGGGCAGCGCTGGAGTTCTTTGAGGCCGAGGGGCGCGATCGCATCAAGGTCAACCCACTGGCGCATTGGGCCCCGCAGGATGTCCAAGACTACATGGTCAACAACCGCCTGCCCCGGCACCCGCTGGTGGCCAAAGGGTATCCCTCCATCGGCTGCGCCCCCTGCACTACGCCGGTGGCAGAGGGCGAAGACCCCCGTGCCGGACGCTGGCGCGCGCAAGACAAGGAAGAATGCGGAATCCACTTCGAGAACGGGCGCATCGTTCGCGGCCCGGTCCGCCAAGCCTCCTGACGGGCTTGAGGATTCCCAAGGTGAAAAAGGACACCCCAATGACCGAACATGTGATTGTGAAAGACAACGGGTTTCATGGCGACGACTGGACCGGAGCGATACTGGACCTCGGGCCAGACGCCTCGGACGCCGAAGTGGAACACGCCGCAGCCCAACAGGGGTTGGTGCGCGTGGCCTTTCCTGCCTTCAGCGACGGGCGCGGCTTTACCCTGGCCCGCCGCCTGCGCCTGAAGGGCTTCAGGGGCCGGTTGCGCGCCACCGGGCACGTGTTGTCCGACCAGTACGCGATGGCCCGTCGGGCCGGGTTCGACGAGGTTGAAATCAGCACCAGCCTCGCCGCCCGACAGCCCGCACCCGAGTGGACATACCGCGCAGAATGGCGGTCGCACGACTACCAGGCGCGTCTCCGGGCGTAACTGACCCTTCCCCTGACCTAGATCAAAGCCTATGGAGAATGCGGCAGGTACGCCTGTCGCAACAAACCGCATGACCGAGCAATTGCCTGTGAAAGATCTCGACGCCCAACCCGCCAAGGCCACGCCCACCCTGCCCGATGCGCAGACGGTGACCGAGGTGCAGCACTATACCGACCGCCTGTTCCGCTTCCGCTGCACGCGTCCGGCAAGCTTGCGCTTCCGCTCCGGCGAATTTGTGATGATCGGCCTGATGGGCGATCCCGACTCGAAGACCGGAAAGCAAAAGCCGCTTCTGCGGGCCTATTCCATTGCCTCGCCGTCCTGGGATGAAGAGTTGGAGTTCTACTCGATCAAGGTGCCGGACGGCCCATTGACGTCCAAGCTTCAGCATATCGAGCCGGGCGAGCAGATCATCCTGCGTCCCAAACCGGTCGGAACCTTGGTGCATGATGCGCTGCTGCCGGGCAAACGGATCTGGTTTTTTGCCACCGGTACTGGGTTTGCCCCGTTTGCAAGTCTGCTGCGCGAGCCCCAGACCTATGAAGACTACGATGAGGTCATCATCACCCATACCTGTCGCGAAGTGGGCGAACTGACCTATGGGCGCGAGATCATCGAAAGCCTGAAGGATGATGAACTTCTGAACGAAGTGATCGGCGAAGGCTTCTGGAAGAAGATCAAGTACTACCCCACCACCACCCGCGAAGAGAGCGCGAAGATGGGTCGGATCACTGACCTCATGCGTTCGGGCGAGGTATTTGAAGAACTGGGCGTGCCCCCTCTGAACCCGGACACCGATCGCGCGATGATTTGCGGAAACCTCGCCTTCAATCTCGAACTGAAGGACATGTTCGAAGAATACGGGCTTGAGGAAGGCGCGAATTCCAAGCCGATGCATTACGTGGTCGAAAAGGCCTTCCTCGACTGACCCGTATCGCCACCAAGAACAAGAAAGCCCCCCACGGCTGCGTGGGGGGCTTTTTTTGTGTGGGTTGCCTTGGGTTTATTCGAGGCCCAGGGCGGCCCGGGCCTGTGCCAGGGCTGCGTCCAGAAGCTCTGGGTTGTCGCGGGCCCCTTCCAGCGCCGTGCGCAGGCCCGTCTGGCTCAGAACGTTCAGGTCCGAGGCTTCGATGGCCGCAATGGCTTGGTCGAAGTCGAACCCATCCGTCGTAAACAGCGTCGCCAGATCGACTTCGGGCGCACTGTCGGTCACGGCCTCGACGGCGTCTGCGGTGGTTTCGGTCACGGAGTCAACGGCGTCTCCGGCCGCTTCCGTCGTCTCTTCGACGACGTCGGTGACCGTATCAGATGCCTCGGTGGCCGTTTCTGCAGCGGCTTCCGCAGCCTCTTCGACCGGTTCGGTCGCATCCGCTGCGGCGTCGGTTGCGTCGTCTCCACCAAGTGCGTTTTCGAGCGCGTTCTCAACGGCGTCGACAGCTTCCTCTGCTGCTGTTTCCGCAGCCTCGACCGCCTCTTCAACGACCGCTTCGGCTGCACCCGCCGCCTCTTCGACCGCGTCTTCAACGGTCTCGACAACATCTTCAACGGCCGACTCGGCTTCGTCGACAAGGTCTTCCACCGTTTCCGCGGCAGGCTCTTCCACGGTCTCTTCGACGGTTTCCTCCACGGTTTCTTCCGGCGTCGGATCGGTTTGCGGTTCGGCCTGTGGCTCTGGCGCGCCCTGACTCAGGAAATATCCCCCAATGCCAAGCGCCACGATCACCACTATCGCAATCAGTGCTCTACTCATCATGTCCCCCACGGGTTTTGTACATCATAGCCGCGCCTTACGCCTGCAGGCGGGTCCGCGCAACGTCCACCACTGCACAGCTACGGAAAACCAGCACAGACCCGCCCATATCGCCTTGAAAGCGCAGGGCACCGCGGATACTTTAGGGCCTCAAAACAAAGGCTAGTTTAGGAGGCCCCCATAGCCCGCAGACCCCACAACACGCCCCCAACCCGGGAAACCGGCCCGCGCGTGAATGACCGTATCCGTGCCCCCGAAATCCGTCTGATCGGCGCCGATGGCGAAAATGTTGGGGTTGTGTCCCCGCAGCGCGCCCTGGCAATGGCCGAAGACGCTGGACTGGATTTGGTTGAAATTTCGCCCAACGCCGCGCCGCCCGTGTGCAAGATCATGGACTACGGCAAGTTCAAGTATGAACAGCAGAAGCGCGAGAGCGAAGCCCGCAAAAAGCAGAAAACCATCGAAGTGAAAGAGGTCAAGATGCGTCCGAACACGGACGATCACGACTTTGATCGCAAGGTGAATGACGCCATCAAGTTCTTGGAAAAAGGCGACAAGGTGAAAGTCACCTTGCGGTTCCGCGGACGGGAAATGGCCCACCAGAACCTCGGCCGCGAACTGCTGGAGCGGGTCGCCGAGAAAATCGAAGGCATCGGCAAGATCGAGAACATGCCCAAGATGGAAGGCCGTCAGATGGTGATGATGATCGGACCCTCGTCCAAGTAACGCCGCTCCGATTGAATTATGACAAAGGCGCGCCCGATTGGAGCGCGCCTTTTTTCGTGTCTAGTGTTCAGGGCAAGACCCCCGGGGATTGCTGCGACTTCTGCCCCGTCAACCGGCGGCGGTAACGGCGCGCGCGGTCATGACCTTCACCAGATGGGCCCGATAGTCGCCCGATCCGTGCAAGTCTGAAATCATGTCACCCTCGGGCGGCGACAACCCGTCAAGCGCGGACGCCTCGAACCGCGCGGACAGCGCCGCCTCGGCGTCCGTCCAGCGAAACACGCCGTCGGACGAGGCACCGGTGACGGCGACCCGAACCCCTTCGGCGTACTGCGCCACGAACACGCCCACCAAGGCAAAACGGGACGCCGGTTGGACAAACTTCTCGTACCGGGCGCGGAGCGGGACCGGAAACTGGACTTCGGTGACGATCTCACCCTCCTCCAGTGCGGTGGCAAACATGCCTTCGAAAAAATCATCGGCGGCAATGGCACGGTCGGGCGTCTTGATCGTGGCCCCGGTGCCGAGCACGGCAGCCGGATAACAGGCAGACGGGTCATTGTTGGCCAGACTGCCGCCAATCGTGCCGCGATTGCGCACCGCCGGATCGCCGATGTGACCGGCCAGATCCGCCAGCGCGGGGAACGTGTCGGCCACACCGCGGGCCACATCCGCATGGGTGGTGCCGCCGCCGATGCACAGTGCGCCATCGTCACCGGTGCAAATGCCCTTCATCTCGGCAATGCCGGTCAGGCTGACCAGCACGCTAGGCGCGGCCAACCGTTGCTTCATTGTCGGCAACAGGGTCTGCCCGCCGCCGAGGGCCTGGGCGTCCTCGTTCTTCAACGCGGCCTGCGCTTCGGCGATGGTCGTGGGCTTTGCAAACTCGAATTCATACATATCGTCTCTCCCGTCCCCGGATGGCGGACTTATTCGGCCGCGATCGACGAGACATCCTGGCCGGACGCGGCCAGGATCGCCTTGACGATATTGTGGTAGCCCGTGCAGCGGCAGAGGTTGCCTTCCAGATAGGCGCGGACCTCGGCTTCAGTCGGCTTGGGGTTTTCTTTCAGCAAGGCGGCCGCCGACATGATCATGCCGGGCGTGCAGAATCCGCATTGCAGGCCGTGATGGTCCTTGAAGGCCTGCTGAATGGGCGACAGGCTGCCATCAGCTTCGGCCATGCCTTCGATCGTGCGGATCTCGGCGCCGTCGACATCCATCACCAGAACGCTGCAGGATTTCGCGGTCTGCCCGTCCACGTGCACAACGCAGGCGCCGCATTGGCTGGTGTCGCAGCCCACATGCGTCCCGGTGAGGTTCAGATGATCGCGCAGGAACGCGCTGAGCAGCGTGCGCCCCTCCACGTCGCCCGATACCGGGGTTCCGTTTACGGTGAGAGTGACCTGGGTCATCCTGGGCCTCCAATGTGCTGTCCGTCGTTGCGACACACCTAAGCCGCGAAACCCAAAAGGGAAACACCGGACGACGACAAAGCACAAAAAACTGTGGACGGCGCCGGGTGGCCTCGGGTCAGCGCCCGCGCAATCGGGCCGTCATTTCCGCAAGGATGGACACGGCAATCTCGGCCGGCCCTTGTGCCCCAATGTCCAGGCCGACGGGCCCATGGATGCGCGATATCTGCGAGTCGGTCAGCCCGGCCTCGGTCAGGCGGGCCACGCGTTTGGCATGGGTGCGTTTGGACCCAAGGCACCCGAGGTAAAACACATCCGAGGCCAAGGCCCGCTGGATCGCGGGATCGTCCAGCTTGGGATCATGGGTCAGCGTCACAACCGCCGTCCGGGCATCAAGACCAAGGGTTTCCAGCGCCTCGTCCGGCCAATCTTCGACAATCTCTTCGTCGGGAAAACGGGCCGCAGCCGCAAAAGCAGGGCGCGGATCAATGAGAATGGGATCATAGCCCGCCAGCCGCGCCATGGGCAGAAAGGCCTGGGCAATGTGCACCGCGCCCACCACCAGCACGCGCAAGGGTGGATTGTGAATATGGACAAACCGCGCGCCATCAAACCCGGATTGATCCCGCGCGAACCGCTCTGCCAGATCTTCAGACGGCGCGGTCAGCAGCCGGGTGCCCGTTTCAGTGTCGACGGTATAGGCCACGGGGCGGCGCGCGGCGCGGGCATCCACCAATTCTTCCAGCAGAGTTTCCGGTATGGCCGTTCCAACGGGTTCCACCCAGATCCGGATCTCGCCCCCGCAGGCCAGACCGACGGCAAAGGCGTCATCATCGGACACCCCGTAGCTCAGCAGTTTGGCATCGCCGGTCTCGAGTGTTTCAAGCGCTTCGACCACCACGGCCCCTTCGACGCATCCGCCCGAAACGGACCCGGCCATCGTGCCATCGCCGGACACCACAAGCTGTGCACCAACGCCACGTGGCGCGGATCCCCATGTTTGCACCACGGTCGCCAACACGGCGCCCTGCCCGGCCTGATGCCAGGCCAACGCCTGTTCGGGAATTCGGTCGATCATCTGGTCCATTAACGCACCCTCCGTCCATCGGCAGTGTACGGACGCGTCGGCAGGATGAACATCCCCGGCCCGGTCCCTCAGGACCGGAAAATCCGCACCTCGAGCGTTTCATGTTCGATCGCAGCCAGATCGGCGCCAAAGGCGGCCTGAGTGATCTGATCGGGGGTAGCCCGGACAACTTTGGCGGAAAGAGCTTCGATATCGGAATGCAGGTCGGCCAACACCGTCTGGCCCTCGGCCTGCCCCAATGGCATGAACCGAACCGCGGCGGACACCAACATGGAGGCAAAAGCCTGTAGATACAGAGCCGCGACCGTGTCATCCGACAAAGACAGGGCGCGGCAGGCCAGACCCAAGGCAATGGGATAGGGGCGCGCAGCCCCATCTCCCTGCCCCAGACCTGACAGTGTTTCGGCCAATGCCCGTCCTTGGGCTTCCGTTTCTTCCAAGCGTTCCCGGCTGCTGGCCAGGGCGCGCGCAAGATCGGTCAAATCCTCCAGATCGGCATCTGGCGCCCGCGCCGCACGCATCAGGATGGCGTCGGCCTGTCCTGCCCCGCGCGTCAAAACGGTGCGCACCCACTCGGTGACCTCTGCGGCGGTTGTGACACGTCCTTGGGCGATCTCCGCCTCCAACCCATGCGAATAGGCGTAGGACGACACCGGAAAGGCCGGTGACAGCCATTGGCTGAGCTTCAGAAGGTCCGCGGTGTCAGTGGCTGTGACCATGGGTCCGCCCGTGGCCATAGGCCCCACCTTCGGGCGTGAAGGCCCCCGTCGTCTTTTCCACGGTAGCGCCCAGATGGGACAGCATGTCCAGAAGCACCGGATCGTCACGGATCAACAGGTGATCGCCCGCAATTTGGCAGGGCGTGTGGCGGTTACCGATGTGCCATGCCAACCGCGTGAGGTCGCCCGTGTTTTTTAATAGCGGCTCCGGCGCGGCCGCGATCGAGACCAACCCGCCGTCCTCCAATTCCAACGCGTCGCCGCTGTTCAGCGACACGGTTTCCGGCAGATCGACCAGTACCTCTGCCCCGGCATCCGTGACCAGTTTCCGCCGCCGCAAAAACCGCGCCTCATAGTCGAGGGTCAACTGGTCATCCGGCGCCTGCGGCACATGCCCGGCGCGATGCAGGATGGATGCAGAGCGCATGGCCAAACCTTTCAGAGATCGAACAAATCCCGAAAGACGATACGGGGGATATCGCCGCGCGCAATCCCCATTTGGCCCAAGGCCGCATCCGACAGCGCGTCGAGATGCACGGCCTGGGCCAGACGTGGGCCGCGCACGTCCTTGGCGGCCAATCCCTGGCCCATTTCGCAAAACAGCCGGTCAAAGGCCGCACCAAGATGCGGGGACATGTTCTTGTTGGCAGGTGAAAGCATTGTCGGACCCCTTTTTGATCTGCTCGGGTTTGGGTCCTCCCTTCAGGCGCACAATATCATGGCACCCGTCTGCAGCCCGCCATGAAAAAACGCCCCGCCAGATTGGGCGGAGCGTTGCCAATGGGACGCGCAAAAATCGGGCGCGTCTGCTTATTTGTTGTCCACCAACAAGGCCGAGCCATCGTCATTGGGCGGCAGACTGGTGATCAGGTTGGGGAAGTCGTAGGAGATGTTCCCCTCGCCCTCACCGAACCCGAGGAAAATGACGATGCCAAGATCGGCGATATACCCGAACGCATCCTGGCTCATGTAGCCGTCCGCCAGGTCGGTGCGGGTGATCGTGATGGGGTACCCGGAATAGGTGCAGGGCCCGATATCCAACGTGTCCAAGCCGTCAACTTCGATCGTGAAGGCGTACCGCGACGAACTGCCATCCGCGAAGCGCGAATCCTCCGTCCCCGACCAGACAACACCCGGCGCGGGGGCCGGCATCGGACCGGACGTCGCCGATGTCGTGATCGTTTCATAGGACCCCGCCAAAATACGGCCAGACACCAATTCCCACGATGCCGTCGACATTCCGATGGGGTGCGTCCGGTATTCGTAGGAGGCCCCATCCCCGGTGAACACCTCCCTTTCTGCGGTTTGGCCATTGCTCAGCAATTGGTACCGGACAACCCGATCCGCAAAGCTGATATAGACACCGTCCACCGCCGGTCCCGAGGGACACAGACTGGGCTGAGCCTGGGCCGCGCCCATGGATCCAAGCGCGATGGCGAGTCCAGCGATTGCGGGAAGCCCCCCCGCCATCAGCCGACGATACGATACAAAGTCACCCATGAGACCCCCTTATTCCTTGGGCGTTGGCGTTGTCGGAGCCGTGGCCGCCGGCGGCTGCGCCCCGGCGGTTGGGGCCGGGGCCGCTCCGCTTACTGGCCCAAACCCATCGTCTGCGCGGATGCGAATTTCACGAGGCTCTTCCGTTTGGAAGGGCGTCACCGCATCTTCGAAGCCGACATAAACGACGATACCGAATTCCTGGATATAGGCATAGACCTCGGCAAACCGGTCGTCAGACGTTGTCGACTCCCGCGAAATCGCAATCGGCAGAATGTTATAGGGGCACCCGGCAATGGTCTCGGTCGAGCCTTCAAGCACCTCCAATTGCGTGAGGTACACCTCGCGCGTGCCGTCGCCGAAGGTCGCAGTTTCCGTCCCGGTCCAGGTGACGCCCACGGAGGGTGCGGGTGGCTGCTGTGGTGTGCCGTCATACCCAACGATTTCGCGGGTGTTTGGCACCTCAATCCGGTCGGGGCCCGTCACATCCCACCGTTCAAGGATCAGGCCAAGCGGGTGGTAGAAGCTGTCATACGCGAACGACCCATCCACCGACGTGACCCATTCCCCGGTGCTGCCGTCGTTGTCGAGGAAATACTCAACCGAGAACCCCTCGAAGACCAACTCGAACCCATCGGAATTCTGCGGGCTTGGACAGGCATTGCCCCCGCTGCGTCCCGGTGCACCCGGTCGCGTGGGCTGCGGCAGTGTCGGAACAGGCACGGCAGGTGTGCTGGTTGTCGGCGGTGTGGCTGGCTGCAGCTGTGCGCGATACGCCGCCAGGAGCGAGGGGCCGACAAGGCCGGTTTGCGCAGCGCCGCCTTGGGTCGTAGCCCAGTTGAACGCCCCCAAAAGGTCATATTGAACCGTTTGGTTTCAATCGGTTACCAACCAAAGGTCCAACTGGGTGGCTTCATATCCGCCAATGGTTTACGGGGCGGAGTTCCAACTTTTTTGGACGCATCCCGTCACCGCGTGATGGTCCGGGTTAGCACGATTTCCGTGCCCGTGATGCTCAGCGCATAGGTCTCCGATATAATCGGGTTCGCCGGATTGCCCGGGTCATTTGTGACATTGCGGATCGTGATCGCGTCACTGGCGATCTTGGCGGAGGTCACACCGCCATCGGCCAGCTCGTTGGTGCCGATCGCGCCAGGGACAAGCTCGCGAGAGGTGATCGCGTCACTGGCGATCTTGGCGGAGGTCACACCGCCATCGGCCAGCTCGTTGGTGCCGATCGCGCCAGGGGCAAGCTCGCGAGAGGTGATCGCGTCACTGGCGATCTTGGCAGAGGTTACACCGCCATCGGCCAGCTCGTTGGTGCCGATCGCGCCAGGGGCAAGCTCGCGAGAGGTGATCGCGTCACTGGCGATCTTGGCGGAGGTCACACCGCCATCGGCCAGCTCGTTGGTGCCGATCGCGCCAGGGGCAAGCTCGCGAGAGGTGATCGCGTCACTGGCGATCTTGGCAGAGGTTACACCGCCATCGGCCAGCTCGTTGGTGCCGATCGCGCCAGGGGCAAGCTCGCGAGAGGTGATCGCGTCACTGGCGATCTTGGCGGAGGTCACACCGCCATCGGCCAGCTCGTTGGTGCCGATCGCGCCAGGGGCAAGCTCGCGAGAGGTGATCGCGTCACTGGCGATCTTGGCAGAGGTTACACCGCCATCGGCCAGCTCGTTGGTGCCGATCGCGCCAGGGGCAAGCTCGCGAGAGGTGATCGCGTCACTGGCGATCTTGGCGGAGGTCACACCGCCATCGGCTAGCTCGTTGGTGCCGATCGCGCCAGGGGCAAGCTCGCGAGAGGTGATCGCGTCACTGGCGATCTTGGCGGAGGTCACACCGCCATCGGCCAGCTCGTTGGTGCCGATCGCGCCGGGGATGACAAAGATATCGACGTTGCCCTGCACAGAACCGCCGCCGCCTAAAGACCCTTGCGGATTGATTTGCCCCAATGCTGGCGTGAAGGCGGCATTGTAGTCCGGTACCGGAATGTTCGCATCTGCCGAGAACGGGACGATGACACCGGTCTCAGATACAAATTGGTTCGTCTGCATTGTAATCCGGAGACGGTTTCCGCTGTCGCGCTCTTCCACCCCAACCACAATCATCTGAACGGGTGTAGCGGCTCCGGTATCGTCTTCCAGAAGCCGTGTGCGCAGATTGACGACACGACCCAAACGTAACGTGTCCCGGTCCTTGATGTCGCATAAAAACGTCACCTCTTGCGGCGTTATCAGGTATCGGCGCAGGATACGCACAGCCGCCCGCAATGCCTGAAACGGATTGCCGTTTTCTCCAAGCCACGGATTATAAACCCGCAACACGCGATGCGAGCGATATTGGCGGTCACTGGTTGCGTTGATATCCACGGCGGCGCGCAGATTGCGGTAATTGGACTGTTGATCGAACGGCTGTGTTGCGTTCAGGTATCCGTGATAGAAGTAGACCTCCGACAGACGTTGGTCGTAAAGATCCTTGACCTGCATCGATCCCTTGAGGATCACATCCGCATCCGAGACAACCGGAATACTGTCATCGGGTTGCAAGGGGCGGATGACCTGTAGTCGGATTGTTCGCGCTGTTTCATCGGGATAAAGCAGGATCCCGAAATTGACGATTTCGCTGACAAGTTCCAGAACCGGTGTTGGGCGGGCAATTGTATTGGTCAGCCGCAAATCGCTCAGATGTGTCGAAATTTCGTTTTGCCAGTCAGAAACCGCGATCCACTCCGCCGGAATATCCGCACCCGACACGAGCAGTTCCTGAAGCACATTTGCCACGGTTTCGTTGTTAAAGACGGCGCAAAGCTGCACATCGGATCGTGCGGCATGGATCTGCGGGAGCGTTCCGAACTGCCCGCGTGCGACGATGGTGAGCGTATCTCCAGACCGGGTGCATCTTAAGATCTCGTCACCGATCGTGACGTAGATGATACCATCTCCGTATTCTGACCCAATGCCGGCCGGCACGAGCTGGAGCGCACCGGTGTATTGTTCGTCTATTTCAACAGTTACGGCCCCATTGCTCGGCGCCGGGTAAACGGCCTGATTTTCGCCCAGCAGCACAAACGGGTCCTGGGCAACGATCTCGACATTGCCCTCTGCATCAGGGCCATGCCATTCCGTCATGATATAGTGTCGCGTCGGCATGTCTTCAGGCCGGTCACCGACATAGCCGTTGCGCACCCGCAGCGCTCTTGCGTTATAATACGGGAACCGGGTGCGCAGCTTGGCAAAGAACGTGCCGCGATCCAGAGGCTCATAGCCCACCCCGTCCTCCTGCGCTGCGCCGGACCGGCGCTCAGCGGCATAGCGGTCCGTCACCACATCACTGTCGGCAAAGTCCTTCAGGTAGACCCGCACCCGCGACCGCGTGCCCAGCGGCCCGCTTCTCCGGTCCGGTGAGCCGCCCAGGGTAATTCGCGTGGGCGCGGTCTCAACCTCTTCGAGGCAGGGATAGACAATTCGGTCCGCAGGCAGACCCGCCTGGTTGTGGCTGAAGCTGAGCGTCAGCGTGCCGAGATCGATATTGTCGCGGTCCTGGCAAGAGGCGAAGGTGTTAAAACATTTGCGGGGCCCCGATGCCCCGAGCGCCGCCGTGCAGGGCGCTTGCCCGTAAGTCAGTTGACAATAATCTATGTCAATCTCGACAATCTGAAGCGGCTTGCGGCCGAGCCCCCCCATTACGTGGCTCCCTCGAAAAATCGCATCGACATGCGGATGCCCGTGAACGCGGCAGGTCCTGTGATGTCAGGCAGAAGTGCGTCCCCCTCCCGCCAGGCATACTGCACGTCCTCCGGATAGCTTTCTGGTCGCCAGGCCCAGAAGAACCCCCGGCCGTCATTGAAATGGCGTTGGAACCCTGCCCAGGCGTCAGAGCGCACAAAAGACGGGTTCAGATGATCGATCCGTGCGGTCGCTGTTGACCCGCGCTGCACGACGCGACTGCCCAGCAGATTTGCGCCCTCCGACACATTCGACTGGATATCTACGGCATTTGGCGTGAAGGGGGGCGCGTAGCCTTGGTAAAGCCGTTGTGGCAAGACAAGTTCAGGCCCGGCAAAGAGTACGGATGCACGCGGCGGAATGGCGGTATCGGTGGCCGTGAGGTCAAACGCATAACGCGCGTAGGCAAGCGGTGCGACAGTGTCGCGAAACACGATAGGCGATGCGTCTGCAACGGGGATTGTGTGCTCGCTTGTGACGAGGCCGGGGCCAGACCGGATCATGCGCAGAACTAAACCGGGGTGTTCGTGAAAGTTATGTCCGGCGATTGCCAATGTCTGCAATGGTGTGGCGGTGCCTGGCTCAATGGCAAATGCGGCCGCAGATGTGGCGGAATATTCGGCGCGCGCGAAATCATAAGTTGTGCCGGTTGCGAGATTGCTGGCAGGAAACGTGCTGACGGCATTCTCGGTCACTGCGGTTGCCGCCCTGAGGCGGTTGTTCCAGAGCACAAAGGGGTTGTTCGCGGTCCCTTCTGCGCGCAATTCCGCTTGCCGCTCCGGTGTCGTGAAGATCGTCATGAGGCCACCCGGATAACAATACCCCGGTCCGTTGCCTCGTCTTGAAGGCGGTTCAGCAGATCGCGAAGTTGTTGACCGGTATAGCTCCGATCCGGCGCAAGCCCGGTCAGGTTCACGTGCAGCGGACCCGCGGGCTCTGCCCCTTCGACAGAGGATGCAAAGTCGCGGCCCGCATCCTTGATGATGATCCCCAGATCTTCGGCGATTTTGCGCAACCGCTCTTCGGCCTGTTGTGATTTTGTCTCAAGCTCGAAGGCGCGGCTCCGGGTCTGGAGGTACTGGGCAAATTGCGCATTGCGGGCGTGCTCGCGGGCGGTGTTGGAGACATGGGCCGCCCGGCCTTCAAACACCGTTTGCGCCTGGAAAAGTTGCATCGCACGTTTTGCGATCGCCGATTGTGGCCCCACCGCGCTTCGTATGCGCGACAAGAGCCCGAAACTCTCCCCGCCCCAGCCCAGCCCGATATGCTGGGCTGCTGGGCTGTTGGACGCGGCTTCCTTGACGATCTGAATGCCGCGCAACTGCTCTGCTGCCAGTTTGCGGGCTTCTTCGGCGGCTTTGCGCTTGGCGTCCGCCTCCCGCTTCGCAGCCTCAGCCGCCCGTTCATTCGCCTGGTAGAGCGTGTCCATAACGCCCGCCAGGTTTAACAGGGAAGCATAGGTGCGACGCCCGCTCTCGGTTGACAGGTTCTGGCTCTCCACGAGGCCGCGAAACGCGGCGCGGGTGTTGGGTAAATTCTGACCAAGACCCTGAAACACCTGGCGAATTTGCCGCGTGAGAAGGGCCGTTCTCTCGGCGTCGCTATAAAACCGGTCCAGATAGGTGGCGGTCGATTGCTGCAGCGCCCCGAGGCCGCCAAACGCATCCACCAAGGTCTGCGCAGCCGCCGCGCCGCGCAGACCTGCGTAGCGAATGCTGCGGCCCAAAATACGGAAATGCTCATTGACACCGGTCAGGGACTGGGCCAGCCGCGTCAATGTCTCCAGGCTGGTCTCAGCACCGCGTTGGTAGGCTTTCGTGTTCAAGATCGCAGCGGCAACCGTGTTCCCGTATTCGGTGATCTGCTGCGTCAGCTCTTCGGTGATCTGCTCCTGGCTTTTGCCGTTCGTGACGATGTTGAACGCGCGGCTGGTTGTTTTCAGCGCGTCACCAAGCGCAAGGCCGAGTGCCTTGGCGCTTTCGCCCAAGGCGCCCTGAACACCGTGCACAACCTGATCGAGCGTGTCTGCGATCGACGGATCGAGATTGCGAAAATACGTCCGGTTTGACCGGAACCAGCCCCCTTTGTGGTGGTCGTACGCCCGCCCCTGGAACCCGGTCGCGCCGATGACGCCGGAGATGCCGGAATGGCTGTATTTGCGACCGAACGCCTTTTTGAAAAGGACGCCGACACCCGCGGCAATCGCCGCAATCGGACCAAGGGCTGCCAGTGCAGAGCCCAGGCCTGCGAGTGCGCCGCCAGAGGCGAACAGGCTTCCGATCGCGCCGGTTGCCTTGAAAATGCCGCCGGTGAGTGCGGTGAAGGCCGTACCAACGCCGCTAAGCGCCCCCGTGGCGGAGAAAATGCCCGTCGATCCGAACACGCCAGAGCCGGTAAACAGGCTGGCGATATTTCCCAAACCAAACCCGCCGCCAGGGCCCCCCGCCGCCGCGGGGCCGCCCGCAGCTTGCTGCGCGCCACCCAAACGGTGGAGATGGCCGAAAATGTTGCTGATGCTGCGGATTGTGCCGCCGATCTTGCTGCCGGTTCTGCCAAACAGACTGAAAAGCGCGTCTAGGGACGCCCCGACCGACTCCACCAGGCTGTCAAACGTGCCCTTTTGCGCATCGGCCCACTTCTCCATCGCGGTCCCCAGCTTGTCGAGGCCTCTTACGCCCAGGTTCTCGAGTTCTGAAAACACCCCTCTCCAGCTGTCAATCTGTTCTTGAGCGGCGGCGCGGTTCAGCCGGAAGAGCTCCTCCTGCTGTCGTCTGTGCAGTCTTTGGAACGCGCTGGCGCGCCCACCCAGAATGCGCAACTGCTCCTCGGTGGCGCGTTGCAGGGCGCGCGTCTCTGCTCTGTGGGTTTCTTCCAGCGCCCTGCGTCGGTCTGTGAGTGTTGCGATAAGGCGCTCGGTTTCGCGTTCCCGCGCATCCGCGCGTCGGCTCGCGTTGTTGACGACGCTTTCGGTGTTTTCGCAATCATTTTCGCCGTCGCCGTTGTCCAAGCGGGAAAGTATCGCGTCCCTCAGGGCCCGCATTTGAATTTGCGCCTGTTCCAGCGCCTCACCAACCAGACCGCCTGCCGCCGCCAAGACCAGCATCTCCGCGATCGCGGTGTCCAGATCAGCGATCATGTTGTCGAACGCAGCGCGTTGTGCCTCGTCCAGGTTTTCCGCGTTGTCACGGGCCGCCACAAGCGCATCACGCCACTGTTGGGCGTCCTCGATGGGGGCGACCCCGTTGGCTGCATAAAGGGCCTCGGCAAGCTCTTCGGCAGCGGTGACCGTAAGTCCATACTCAAGGACAAGCGCTTCAACAAGCGGGGCGTGTCTCGCAAGCGCAGCTCTCTGCTGCCTCAGGAGGGCAAGCGCGTCCTCATGGGCCCTTCGTTGCTCTTCGCTCTGCGTTACGGCCGTCGCGCCAACCCTTTCCATTTGGTTAATGAGGGCGTCGAGTGCTAGGATTCTCGCGGTTTCGTCATCCGCGTTCAGAAACCTTTCATAAGCTTCGCGCAGCGCCTGCGCCTCCTCAGCGGCGAGCCCAAACGCGTCCGATATACCTTCTGCCGTGCCGGGTATTTCGGCGAGCAGTGTTTGAAACTGAGCAGTTTCTCCTACAAGATCAATGACGGATTGCAGCACATCGTCAAACTGCGCTTTTAGCTCTTCGTTCGAGAGACCGGCGCGGATGTCTCCCAAGACACGCGCCAGTTCTACGGCGCTTTGATGGATGTCCACACCGGTTTGCGCCTCTCTCAAAGATTGCAAGGCCTCACCGAGCGTGCGGAGTTGTGTTTCGGTTAGTCCGGCGTCCTCTGGCATGGCGGCTATCTCGGCACGAACCTGCTCCAGGCGGCTTTCCGTCTGGCCACTGGTCCTAGTCTCGGAACGGTAGATGTCCTCATAAGCCTCGTACATCTGTTCGAGGGAAACACGCGCGTCGTTTAGTTCGGCGACAAACTCTTCGAAACCGACATCGCGCAAGACCTGTCGGTTAAGTTGTCTTGTACCAATGTCGTAAACGTCGTCGAGGAAATCCCGTATTTGGCTTTCAGACCAGGCGTCCGAAAGGCCTTCTTGGAACGCCAAAACGTATTGCTCCGCAACTTGGCGGCTGTTCAACCGCGCCGCGCGATCAAATACAGAAAGTATCGGATGCACGGAGTCTAAATCCAGAAGCTCAGACACCGATGCCCGCGCTTGGCGCACCCCTCTGGACGCCAGAAGATCGCGTTCCAGGCGGTCCACTTCCCGAATTCGATCTGCCCACGCCCCAAAAGTCCGGTCCAGCTGTTCTGCGTCTCTGTTGCGATCTTGCAAAACGCGCAGCCGGTCCAGCGTGTCGGTGAGCTCTCCTCCCGCTTCTGCCGCATCCCGGGCCCCGTCGCCCAGATCAAAGAGTGTCGCCGCCAGCGGCACCGCTACCGCGACCACACCACCCAGCACCGCCCCCATCGGACCGAACGCGCCCAGAAGCTGCGAGCCTTGTTGTGCAAAAGCACGCGCCGGGTTGACGCCGAGCTCCAGCTGGGTGGCCAGATCGCCGACCTGGAAAGCGGCGTTCTGGATCGAGGCACGCATTGCGCCGGAACTGCGCCGAAGGGCGGCATTGCTCCGGCCCATGGCCGAAGCTGCCCTGCCCGCTGAAAGCGCCACATTGTCGTTGGCTGTCCCGACGCTTTTGGCAGCTGTTGCAGCCCTTCGGGCGGCGCGGGCGGTATCCTCGAATTTTTGCGCCAGACGCGCTTGACCTTGTGCGGCGTCGAGCGCCTCCCTGGCCAAGACTTGTTTGGCCTTGGCTGTTCGCCCTTCGGCCTGGGCAAGCGCAATGGCGGATCGGGCCGCACTCGACGCCGCCCGATCCCCTGCCCGGATCGCCGCTTCCAGCTGTTGACGAGCCCGCGCCTCGGCCCGCTTTGCCGCAGTGACCTGTCGCGAGCGGCCTTGAAAGACCGCCATGGCGCGGGCCGCGCGGCGCATGGCGCTGTCCAGGCGCGAGGTACCCCGCACCGCGGTCCGGGCGGTTTTGTCGAGCTCTTCGAGGCCCTCCGAAACGCGTTTCAGCGCCTTGATCGCCTCTGCGCTGTCCGACGTGATGTCAACGCGGATATCCTGGATCCCTTCAGCCATGCTGGGCTCCTGCTAATTGCGCCGCAAGCGCTTTGTCGGCATCCCTTTGCCCGGCGTGGTCCACACGCCACCACTCCGCATCCGACATTGCCAGATCGGCTTTCAGATCAACCACCGTTGCAAGTTTCGAGCCGTCCTTGTTCTTCGGCGCGTGAAGATCAAAGATCGCATAATATTCCGCAAGCGTCATAGACCAGAAGTGATCGGGCGCGATCTGCCAGTTTAGCGCGTTTTGAAACATAACGGTCCACGGCAGTCTTACGCCGTGCTTTTGGGTTTGCGGGCTGTTTTCACGGCCGCCGAGCCTTTGGAGTTTTTTGCCACATCCTCCGTCGGACTGACGGCCTGCGCGATCACCTCACACCACCGTGTGAACTGTGTCGCGCCATCCTGAATATCATCCATGATCATCGCGTAGATGTCCTCTTCAGTTGTCTCGACACCCGCCTCCGCCAGGAAACGTGCCACAACCAGAGCAACGTGGCTCAGTTTTGGTTTGCCGCTCGCGATGCCTGCGATAACATCGGTGAGCGCAACGTCTTCCTCAATGCGCCGTAACAGCCGGTTGGAGGGGGTGAAAGGGCGATCTTCGCCCTTCCAATGGATTGTCAGTTCACGAAACACTGCCATTTTTCTCACCCCTTAAGCGACTGCGGGCGTGAACGTCATGTTGCCCGCCGACATGATGTTCGCCGTGAAGGTGACGGCCTCTGCGCCTTCCCCACCGGTGACTTCAAAGTTGGAGAAAAACCACGGCCCCAAGAACGTGCCCAGCCCTGCTACGTCAATGCTATAGACGTGTGTGGTTTGCGCCAAAGGTCCGGTTTCGGTCATAAGCTCAAGCACGCGCGGATTTTGCAACACACCTTCAATACTGGCCTCGATATTATACGTCCCGTATTCGCCCAGCAAATGACGCACACCACTGTCGTCCTTAGTGGTGACATCAATCGGCTCGCGATTGATTGTAAAATTGTCACTGGTGGCGCCGGCAACAGGTGTTCTGGTAAGATTGAGCGTGGCCAGACGGTCGCGTGCGGTGCCCACCAGATACGCGGTCCTGTTTTCTCCAATCGCGATCCCCTGTGGCGCGGTCTCCCCGATGCCGAACCCCACAGGTCCGACTTCGGTCGCGACACCGGTTGACAGGTTGAGCGTGGCCAGGCGGTCGCGTGCGCCGCCCACCAGATACCCGGCCCCATCCGGTGCGATCGCGATCCCCTGTGGCGTGGTCTCCCCGATGTTGAACCCCGCAGGTCCGACTTCGGTCGCGACACCGGTTGACAGGTTGAGCGTGGCCAGGCGGTCGCGTGTGGTGCCCACCAGATACCCGGTCCCATCCGGTGCGATCGCGATCCCCTGTGGCGTGGTCTCCCCGATGCCGAACCCCGCAGGTCCGACTTCGGTCGCGACACCGGTTGACAGGTTGAGCGTGGCCAGGCGGCTGCGTGCGGTGCCCACCAGATACGCGGTCCCATCCGGTGCGATCGCGATCCCCTGTGGCGTGGTCTCCCCGATGTTGAACCCCGCAGGTCCGACTTCGGTCGCGACACCGGTTGACAGGTTGAGCGTGGCCAGGCGGTCGCGTGTGGTGCCCACCAGATACGCGGTCCCATCCGGTGCGATCGCGATCCCCTGTGGCGTGGTCTCCCCGATGCCGAACCCCGCAGGTCCGACTTCGGTCGCGACACCAACGTCGCGCACATCACTAATTCTTAAACGTCGTCCGGCAAAAGCCATTTTTCAGTCTCCTTGTGGTTCTGTGACGATAAAAAGCTCACATGTCCTCCACCATGCAGCGCAGGCGCAGATCGAACAGGGCGCGGTTGTTTTGCAGGTATCGGGGCCCATCGTAGCCGCCGAGCGGCACTACGTTGAAGGCGTCGCCGTTGGTGCTGGCGATCTCAAAATTAGAGCGAAAATGGCGCAGGATCGCCAACATCCGAGTATCTCCTTGCGTCACTTGATCGGGGTCGCAGAGCAACTGAATAGACACGTCAGGGCGCTGGATCACATGGGCCCCCGGTCCATAGGTGCCGGACATGCGAAACAGGATAATCTGGCCGGATTTCATATCAGTGTCGATCCAGCGATAAAACCGTTGGACATAGCCGTCCAGCAGGCCGGCAGTGTTGAGGTCGTCGCGCACACGTTGAAGCAGAGAGAGGCTCATGGCGAAAACGCCTTGATGAGCGCGTCAAGATCATCGCGGATGAAGTCCTGAACCCCCTTCGCCAGAAACTTGTTGGAAGCACCGGGCTTTTGCCAATTGCGCTGTGGTCCATCATGCACGTAGCGCGCATATTTTACCCTTGCGCCTGTGTTCCCGCCCTTTGTAACTGTGCCGCCATAGCTGAGGGTCCCGGTGACGCGCATGCCTTCTGTGCTGCTGGTGACATGCCTGGAGTTGATCAGGTTTGACGTATCCACGGGGACGTAAGGCGCGGTGCTTTGCTCGATCCCTGTCAGCGCACCAAAGATAAACTGCTCACTCGCCTCGGGCATCCGATCCTTGACCCTGTTCAGCGCGCGACGTGCTTTTTTTATGCCGGTGATTTTCAGGGGCATCAGATCAGCACCTTGTAGTCAGGGAGGGATCCGGCCTCAAACTGGCTGATATCGTAGGTCTGAACCACACGGATCGGCTCTGCGCTGGCCGGGCGGTCGTTGTCATGTTCGCCCACGACGATATACCATTGCCGCTGCGGCACCGGTTGACCCGCATCCAACTCAAACCAGAAGGTCGCGTTGGGGATGAACTCGATATTGTCATCGTCCCGCGCCGCCGTGCCGCCGGTCTGAAATGTGCCGTTGACGTGATAGGGCGTTCCTGTAACGGGTTGCCCGAATGCGTCAAAGGTGACCGGCCAGATCGTCAGGCGGCTGGTATAAGACCATGCGCTGAAGCGTCCCATTACCAGGTGCTCCGGCGTTCCGGGCGGCGACCGATCGAGCGCAGTTGCGCGGGGGCGTTGCTGACTGCCAGCCCATAGACACAACCCCAACGGTCAAGCCGTTTGAGTGTATCGAGATAGCCCGTTCTGCCGTCGCCCATGTCGCTATAACCGCGGGATGCACCTGAGACAGCGCGTTCGCTGGTGACGGCTCCACCGTCACGCTGCGCGGTGGCCATGTGACGCACAAAGAGCCGCTTGAGCGTCTGACCCAACGCCCGGTCAATGTTGTTGCTCTGCAAGCAGGTATCAGCGGTGTCGGCAAAGGCAATCAAGCCTGCCAGATCAGTGTCGGACGCTTTAAGACTTGCGTGTCCGTCGCGGATTTCAGCCGCAGTAATGGGATACTCAGTCGTCATCGCACACGGCCTCCCAAACAGCAAGGAACCGCGCCGCTTCCGCACGGCTGCGTTCCGTGTCCTGACGGCTCCATGTGGGCAGCGCAGGCCGGAGCGCATCACAGGTTGCGTCAGAGGGGGGAGCAGGCCTTGTCGTCGCGCAAGCGGTCAGCAGCAAAGGTAGCAGGACGACAGTGGTTAAGGATCTAGTCATCACGCAATCTCCCATGCGCGTTCAATCGTTCATCCACAGGTCGAGTGTCTCCTTCAGCACGGCGCATGGCCGCATCCGCGCGGCGCCGACGATCAAGGGCAGCTTGCGCGTCTTGCGCCGCGCGCTCCCGTTGGGCGGCCCTATAACCGGACCGGCGGATGCCAAATAGGGTCAACACAGCACCCGCGATCAGGCCGACAAAGCGCCCGATGCGTGATCTGGTGAACCAATCGAATATAAGCTTCACCCAGATCATCGATCCCCCGCCGCCCACCGCTTTAGCCGCTCACGACAAATCCACAGAGCGCCCAGCACGACAATGCAGGCCAGCCCCGCGATGATGATTTGCGCGGTGCCGTCAAGCGCGGAAACCGCCGTGACGCCTTTCGCAGCACCGGCCGCGACACACGCGACAGAGGCCTGTAGGGTTGTTGATTGCAGCGGCGATGTGCGCTCTTTGTCCGGTACCGGCAGGGGTGCACCCACGACGCTGCTGTCTTTAAGAAACAGATCCGCCTCGGCCTCGCGCCGGCGGACCAACCCACGCAACACCTTACCGCCGGCCTTGTTGAACCAGGTCAGCGCTTCGGCGGCACCTTCGATGTCGCCCGCATTGAAGCGCTTGAGGCAGGTGGACTTGCTGAATGCGCCAAGGCCGATATTGTAGGCCAGCGAGACCATCGCGCCGAACTGGTTGTCGGTGGGTGCGCGCGTGAGTAACGCCAGCACCTGATCAGCGCACCGGCTGAGGCCTGCGTCCAGCATCTCGTCGGCTTGCGCTTCGGACCACACATCGCCCATTTTGACGCCCGGCCCAAACCCGGCGCGATTGGTATAGCCGTAGCCAATGGTCACCACCCCCGCCGGACACCGATAGGCGGTCAGACGCAACCCTTCGAAACGCTTGACCAGATCGAGTGTGTCCTGATTGATGTGGGCCATGTCAGCCTCCTAAATGCAGTCCGCCGCGCAGCAGGAACGCCACCGCGGCCAGGATGACGGCCCCCAGGACCGTCCGTGTCGCCCAGACGCGGTGACTGTCCATCTTGTCCAGCCGCGTCTGAATTTCATCGAGCTTGTCGAAAATGCGCCTATCCCGCTCCGAGCGCAGCGCGCGGGTCTCGCCCACCTCCTGCTCCAGCACACGCACGCGGGCCGTGACGCCCTCCACGTTTTTTTCCAATCGCTCAACGCGGGGTCCGAGATTGGGGGTGTATTGCGCGCGATCCGTCATCTATCACCCCACCGGAAAGCTGAAATTGGCGCTGCTTAGTGTGCTGGCGTTCCCGCTGGCAAGATTAACGCCCTGGATATTACCATTGGTGTTCACAACACCTTGTCGATAGGCTGACCCAGATACCCAATGGAAGGTTACGAACCGTAACGGGCGCACGCTGGCGGGTAAGATTGTCGGGACCTGCACGGCACCCGATACTGTGCTGGCGGTGCTAACGGCCAATTGAACGTACACAACGTCACCAATCCTGCGGTACCGGCTTGGCCAAGAGCCCCCAAAATTGCCCCAGGGCGACCTCGGCGACAGAGTAATCCAACCGGTATCTGCGAGCGTGACCTCCGGCACCGGCAGCGCCTGCCAATTGGCGGGTGTGTTTGCAGTGGTATTGTTGGTCGTGCACCGATAGGTGGTCCCGGCGACAAGCGCCGTGCCGTTCACGGTGCCCGGAGAAGCTGCCGCGACCACATAGTCGCCCCGATCGGCTGCGGGAAACGCACCTAAGTCCGCACCGGATGCGGCGATCGTGCCGCGAAACCGATCAAACGACAGCGTTTCCAACCTGTTTTGCAAACGATAGGGCGAGACAATCAGGTCCGTTGCTGTGGCCTGGTTAACTTGCGTGCCGTTGGCAAAGGCGGCTGGCGCCAGTTTGTCGGCCGTGACACCGTCATCGGCAATCGACAAGGCAAGATCGGTGCTGAGGTCGCCGCCGCCCTCCAGCCCGCCGGATGTGGCGATCGTGCGCGCACTGTCCAGCACCGGGTAATCAACCCCGCCATGGCCGTAAAGGGCAAAGGTGGTGCCGTCCGTCTGCGTCAGAATTTCTGCGCCATTGGCGTCCACCTCGATCTCGAACCGCAACGGCACGTTTTGGGGGAGATCAACTTCCGTGTTCAGGCTGAAATAATAGACCGTCGGATGCGCCGGGATGTGCCGGATCACTTCGACCGGTCCAGATTGGTTGTTATAAAGCTCCGCATTGGTGTCGGTGCGCAAAATGCGGTCGATGCGCACCGACAGGGTGTTGCGGAACACCGGCAGCCCCAGCGCGTTGGTGTCCACGTGTCGCTGCGCGCTCAGACCCACGCTGTTGATCGTTTGATCCGCGCTCAGTGTCAGATCGACGCTATTGCCGGTTGTGGGCGCCTGGGCATAGGTCGCGCCCGTTTCCGGGGCAAGCAGCGCAAATGTGCCGTCGCGCCGGACGGCAACCGTGTTGCCGACCTGAACCAGCACAGAATCCTCTAAGCTGTCCCCCTCGGCCCGCGGAATGGTGTGCGCGGTGACGCCCGTTAATTTGCCCAGGTCCACTTGATCGGCAATGCGCGTCGTGCGGTTGTAGCGCCCGATCAAGTGTTTGCGTTGCGCATCCCGCCCGCGAAGGGCAAACCGATCTTGCGGCGTAAAGGTCACGCGCAACGCATCAGCGGGCAGCGCGACGTCCTGCGTCAGGGGCACGAACCGATCTTCAAAAGCGTCACCCAGAAACCGGAGCGTCTCAAAATCGCCTGACGCGTCATCGTAAATGACACTGTTGGTCGTTGTGTTGCGAATTTCTGTGACACGCAAACGAACGCTGGTTGGCGACGCACCGGTGGCCGCATCGGCGCGTTGCATCCGCAACCCCAACGCATTGACAACCTGCGCCGAGGAGAGTGTGAAATCCACGCCAAAATCAACGTTGGTCACAGTGGCCGCTGTCGATGTGCCAGACTCGTCGCGCAACGTCACATCTGTGCTCTGTGTCACGGTCGCAAAAGTCTGTGTCTGAGCAATGCGGGAGTTGATCAGGTTGTCGCTTTTCGCCACCGGCAGCACGTTATCGGCGACATATTGCGCCGGATCGGGCGCAGCAACCGACCCACCAGACGCCGGAAACACCACCCGCGCCCAGTTCGCCGCGGTGCCCGCTGCGGTCTCGTCGCGCTCGCAGACCCACCAGTCGTTCTCGGTCAGATCCACGCCGCCGATCGTGATGTCGGCATTGGCGCGAACATATTCACCCGCATGGGCCGCAGGCCAGTCCTGAAAATCCGCCGCCGCTGTCCCAATCGTCCCCAAGGGTGTCAGCGCGCCGCGATCCTGCAGCACGACACGAGACGCCAGCTGGCGCAAAATGCCCATAGCGGGCAGGCTGTCGCTGGCGCGTTCGGTCAAGGTTCCGCCATCGGCGCGCAGCTCAACGCGGTAGGTGATGCTGGGGCTGGCAAACATCGGCGCGGTTACGCCTTGCAGCGGGATATCGATCTCACCGGCGGCGTAATCCGGACCACCTTCGCCGGTCTCCCAGGCCATCTCATTGGGAAAGGAATAGACCGCACGGCCATTGTCGTTGTCGACGATGCGCATGCGGAAATTGGTGACCGCGCTGGCGAAGGTAAAACGAAACTCCCAGACCCGGCCAAAGAAACCCGCATCCCATTCAAAAGACTTGTTGTTCACCGCCACATTGCGGCGATCCCCAACGGGGGCGTTGACGACGTTGGTGAAGGACGCTTCGCGCGCCGCGTAGGCGATGCGGGAGGCCGGCCCGCTGGCATCGTCACCCGGGGCCTCATAATCCACGACCTCGTAGACCATATCCGTCACGGTGTTCTGAATGTTCAAAAACGAGCCGGTCGACAGCAACCGCCCGCTGGAGCCAAGAAACGCCGCACGGCTCTGGAGTTGCGTGGTTTCCGGCATGATCAGGTTGGTGCCGATCTGGCGGGCCCCGGAGGCGGTCAATCCGTCGCCTGTCGCATTGGCCATGGGCACATCGCCCGCAACCAAGGCGCTGAAATCCACAATGGGCGGCTCTAAAAGCTCTGCCCAGTTTGCGCCTGTCCCTTGCGCGGTGCCGTCCGTGGTGCAGCGATAGCGATGGCCTTGGCGCACTGTCACCGTGTTGATTGTGGCATCAGCCCGCGCAATGACAAACTCACCGGCATTGGCCGCTGGAAACTGAGCAAAATCCCCACCCGCGCCCAGCGTGCCCAGATATTTTTCGGCGTCCACATTGGCGAGTGCCGCCTGGATTGCGGCATCAACCTGGGCGGCGGTCTGGCCGGAGGTTGTCGCGCTTCCCGATCCGGAAAAAGGCGGATAGGCCATCAGTCACCGCCCGCCCAGACCAGCATCTGCACCGAGGTGGCGCCGGTGATCCCGTTGAACGTGGCCCGAATGCGCTGCACGCCGCCATTGAAGGCGGGCATCTCATAGGCGCTTGGCACATTGCCTGCCACCAGTTGTGTGGCGTCGATGCTTTCGCCTTGACTGGGCGCAAGCCACACACCGTCAAGGATGTTGCCATGGAAGGTGATCGTGCCGCCCGTCGGTGTCACCGGGTCGCCCTGGGCGTCAAGACACCGGATATGGACTTGTGCCTGATCGTGCACGCGCCCGATCTCAACGATGTGGGACGCGTTTGCAACCGGGACCCGTGTGGCGCCATCGGATGTCTTGAAATCGTAGGTTTGCGCCACGGCTCACTCCTCAGGATCTGGCTCTTTCGGCTTTGGCGTGGGCGTCGGTTTTTGGCGTTTTGGGGCCGTCTGACGGGTCGTCGCGGCGGCGTTTTTCGTGACCTTTGCCGGGGCCAGTTCTTCTGCCGGAACCTCCCGGATCAGGATCAAATTGCGCGACAGCGGGTGTGGTTTTTCGTCCACCACGGCGCGGGCCCCACGGCCCGCCGGTTGCAGGAACCCGTTATGTGTCCAGCAGTGGTCCTTGCTGATGGTTTCGACAAGGTAGGGCATCAGGCCGCCTCCGTGTCCTCTTTGCGGGGGCGTCCCGGGCCACGCTTGGTAGGCGCTGCCTTTGGTCCTTTGCCCTCGGTCGCGTTGGCCTCATCGGCCTCTTTAACCTTGCCTTCCGCGCGCAATTTGGCCGCGATCGGCGTGTCGTTGACAATCAGCTGGCTGTCATCGATCTCGCGGATCAGTTTGAGTTTGGACCCCCAGGCATCGGGCTTTGCCGCAACGGCAAGCTGCGTGCCGACAGGCACCTGGCAAAACGCACCCTGATGCGCCGAATAGTAACCCTTCTTGGTAACTTCAACGAGATAGGCCATATGTCTGCGCCTCCTTATGCCGTTGCATTGATCACGCCGCAGCGCCCATTGGCGTCTTCACGAATTTCGATGCCGAGCGCCTGGAAGACTTTGAAATTATAGTCGTCCATCATGGTGAGGCGCGGGATCGCGATGGTGGTCAGCGCCTGACCGACCAGCGGGCGGATATATTTGGATTGCGGCGGGAAGGCGAAGAACGTGTTGCCCTCGAGCTCATAGGTCATCTTGATCGCGCCGATGAACGAGATGCCTTCTAAAAACTGCTTGAGCGTGCCGCCCTTGAAGCCCGAAGAGCCGGAATAGGACCGGCTGAACCGGCGTTCGATTTCCGGCGAGATGTAGAGGTTGACCGGATCGCGCACCAGGTTGTCATGCAAAACCTGTTGGAACTGGTTGACGAAAAATTCTTCGATATTGTCCGCCGTGGTGGTGAACGCGGTCAGATCGATGTTCGCGCCCGCTGATCCCAAAGAGATATCATTGGTCGCCGGATGCGTGGTGATCCCGTAGCCTTCATACTGGTTGACCCGAATGCCGGTATTGCCATTGAGCACATATTGCGCGATGGTCTGGCGCAGATTGGCCACGGCGGCTTCCTGGTCGTCGGAAATGCCATCAAAACCTTCCGACTGCATCTGGCGCCATTTGCGCCAGTTGAGACCGTAGCCGGTATCAAAAATCGGCACCGGGTGACCTTCATAGGTGTAGTCCACCTCGTCCATCAGGGTGGGCGACTGGCCGTTCATGGTCACGTTGACCCGGTTGGCCAAATCCGACGAGCGGCGATAGACATGCGCCGTCTTGCCGATATCGACCGCCCGGGCAAGCGGCATCAGGTCAGCCATATAGACCTCCCCTTCGTCCTCGCGCAGCACCCGCATGGTAACCTCATCGACCTCGCGCCAGGCATCATCGGGGATGAGGGCTGCGGTGTTGGTCACCCTGCGCATTCGCTCGACATCGTTAAACTCGCGCCGCGACTCCAGAACCTCGTCATGACGGTTGCGCAAATGTTGCCCGCCGGTGATCCCGAAGAGCCGCTTGTTGGGGTAGATGTTCATCTTCGAGGTGGTGTGTTCGGTGTGTTGGGTATCAAGCGCCATGTCCGTCTCCTTTACGCCACGCGACCGACATAAGGCCGGACAAGCACAAGCTGGTTGGTGCTCGCGGCACCCGCCACGGTGTAGGTCTCGGCGGCCACGAAAAGAACCTCATCACCACTGGCGGCAATTTCGGCCACGCCATCGCCCTTGGAGGTTAGCAGCGTCGTTTCCGCAACACATGCTGTCCCGCCCTCAACTAACACGTGGAAGAAGCAGTTCTGATCCGGGTAGTACCCGATACCCGTGACCCCCGCGGCCACAGTGTCGTCAGGAGATTGCTGCTCAAGGGTGTTGTTGGCCAAGATAAAGAAACTGCCGCGTACCCCTTGGCTGTTATGTGCCATGAACTCGTTGTCACCGTTGATTTCAACAAGGCTTCCCGGAGCGAGCGCCGCATCCATCGGACGTTCCAGCGTCATTGGCTGGGTCTTCTCGACGGGGCCGGCGAAAATGGTGTTGTAACGGGCCATGGATCAACTCTCCGGAAGTTCGTAAGCGGGGGTTTTGGCGTGTGTCTGGAACCCCGGCACAATGGGCGCGGCCATGTCAGCCCCACTTTTTTCCAGCACGGCCTCCAGCACGGGGATGCCGGCTTTCTCAGCCACGTCGCGCTTAAGAAGATCGGCATTGACCACGGCGTCCACCAGCCGGGCTTTGTCGGCGCGGGATTGTCCCTCGGCTAGGGTCGTCTCGACCGTTTTGGCCACCGCGTCGAGCAGCACGTCTCGCTGCGCATTTGTCATGGGCCTGGGCGTGTCCGCGTTCGTGGACATCATCTTGTCCATCAGCGCGCGCAGGCCCTTCATATCGGCGTTATCCATGTCCATCATGGCGCGCTTCTTCTTCATCATGTCGGCTTTCGACATGTCGTCCCCGCCGTTGGTGTGCGGCGTTTTCTGTGTGTCCTTGTCCATATCAGCCTCTTTCTTTCCGCCCGCCATGCGATTGAGGATCTCCGCGATCAGCCCGAGCGCGGAGGACCCGCCCCCGGTCCCGACATTGCCCAGATCACAGGTCATCGCGTCGATCTCAGCCCCGCCGCGATCGCGCGCCTTGTTGGCCAGCAGCATGCCCACCCCCTGGTTCGGTGTGGCCGCGCCCGGCTCATCGAGCAGGATCGCGTCATGATCAAAGATAATATTGCGGGCGATGTAATCGGCTTCGTCGTCTGTGTCGGCGTTTTGCAGCTCGGCGATCAACCCGGTGGAGGTGTGGATCGGATCGCCTTTGTCGATGGCATTGAGCACGCGTTTTCCCAGTTCGCTTTCGCTTGCGCGCTTGACGTCGATCACTTTATCGAGCAGCACCCGGCCCTTCTCGCGCTTGACGCCGGAATTGTAGCAGCCGAAATAGAACCCCGCCAACGCATCCGGATCTGCGGCGGAGAGGAAATTGCCCGCCTCATCAACCGGGTGATGCAGTGGCGCCAGCGAGCGCTCCAGCGTGCGGTAGCTGTTGGCAATCGCCTCCGCCGGATACCGAATCCCGTTCATTACGATATCGTCGGGCATCGTCGCGCTCGGCACCACGATCACATCGCGGCCATTGTGCACCTCCCGGCGGATCGCGTTGACGGCAACGGGCGAGCGGACATTGACGCGGATTTTCTTCACAACACTATCCCTAGTATGGTTCGGGGCCTAGTTTACAATATCTACAGGGGTTTATACAATGAGGCCTGGGGAGGCCTCTTTTTGCTTGACAGGGATTCCGTGGACCCGAATCAGATCCGAGCCATCCGACGGAAAACCGGCCTTAGTCAGGCGCAATTTGCGGTCGCTCTGGGCTACAGAAAAACGTCGGCGCGACGCATCAGGGCCTGGGAGCTGGGCGAAGAAGTCCCCTCATCGCGCACGCTTTAAATACTGCAGATGATCGAGCGGCATGGAGCGTTGAAGGACCCCGCGCAGTGAGGTATTTGATTGCGCACTGTACCACGTTGTGATACAAATTATGTGTGATCAAATCGACGCAAGGCAAGACCATTGAAGCCGTGATTGCTGGATGCACGACCAAAGGGTTTCCGGCTAATTTGAGGCGAAGAGCGGAACGCAAAATCGCGCAACTCAGTGCGGCGACAACGCTGCAAGACCTGCGTGTGCCTCCGTCAAATCGATTGGAAAAGCTGGTCGGCGATCGCAAAGAACGGCACTCGATCCGCATCAATCGCCAATGGCGGTTGTGCTTCCGCTGGGATGGCGCAGACGCTTATGACGTCGAAATTATCGATTACCATTGATGGAGGACATATGACTGTTCTGGTAAATCCGGTTCATCCGGGCGAAATCCTGAAAGAAGACTTTCTTGTCGAATACGAACTGAGCGCCGGGGCGCTGGCGAAAGAAATTCGGGTTCCGCGCACACGCATCGAACGCCTTGCCAACAAACAAACTCGGGTAACCGCAGATACCGCGCTACGCCTGTCGAGAGCTTTTGGCACAACCCCTGAATTCTGGATTAATTTGCAGACCAATTTTGACATGGCGTTGGCCCGTGAACACGTGGACCTGTCAGATGTGAAACCCCTTGTCGCCTAACTGCGTGGCGTGCGATCTGTCGCCAGAAACGCCCGACGCGCCGCGCGCATGCGCTCAATAAGCTTGCCCCCCGTGATCGGCGCGCCTTCTGCATTGAGTGGCACGGCGGAGGCACTGCACAAACAATTCTGAGGATTCCCGTCCACCGCATACCACTCGGCCTGTTCCTCGATGCTGACGATGCGCCCATGACGGGCGGCGTGGGTCGTGCGGGTGCGTCCGGGAATAAGAGCAGATTGATGCAGCAGATATGTGTTCAACCCCAGCCGCTCCCCGGCATCGCGGGTCTCGTCCCAGTTGCCCCGTCGCGCCGCCATGGTGATCTCGGTCCGCGCGATGCGCTCGGCGCGGCGGCCCTGCATGGCAAAACGTTTCCGAATATCACGGGCGGTCTGGCGCGGGTTCTGGCCGTCCTGCACGGCCCTGAGCAGTAGAAAGGCCAGGTCGGCGCGGGTATCGCCCCGGAACCCGTCCATCAGCTCAAACACACGCGCAGCAGCTAGAGCGGCGCGGCGCTCGTATTGCATCACGCTCAAGGCCCGCGCGATGTCGCGGTTATAGTCGCTGGTCAGACCGATCAGGTTTTGTGCGGCGCGGGCTGTGCCTGAGCGATATGCGGCAATAACCTCCTCGCGCAGAACCGCGCGCCCGTCATCCTGCAAGGCCTGCCAGACCAGTTCTGCAATGTGCTCCAGCGCGTCGGGACTGACCTCGTACTCGTAACGCCGCGCGTTGGTGATCACGGTGACGGGCAGCGTGTCAAACTCTCGAAGCGCAATGTCCCGTGCGATCTTGAGGCGTCGCTTTATGGCGCGGGCGGCGTGGTGGATGCGCCGCGTCTCGCCGATCGGATTGGTCGGATGACGGCTCAGGATCGGCGGTCGCGGGGCATGGAGCACGTGATCAAACATCCGTGCGGGTTGCCTCGGCCAGGTCCCGTGCGATCTTGAGGCGTCGCTTTATGGCGCGGGCGGCGCGGTGGATGCGCCGCGCACGCAATTCACCTTCGAGACGGCTAAAACGGTCATCATGTTCCGACAATTTGTTCTGAATGCGCTTCAGATGCTCCAGCAGCAATTCATTGGTCACGTTTTCAGACATCTGCGACCTCCCCCGGATCGGTAAGTTCACTGAACCCCTCATCCTCACGCGGCCCGTATTCGAGGACGTCGCGTATCTCGTCATCGTCGAACACCGCCGCACCACTGGCCAACATCTTCGCGTTGATCTCCGCCATGCCTTTGGCTTTTTCAAGACGCTGGACATCCGTGGCCCCGGTCAGATCCTCCCAGTCGAGCACCCAATCGGCCCGCGGCAGCACACCGAAGTGCATCAGCCGCGCGACGATATCCATGATATTGGGGATCACGATATTGCGCCGACGGCTCATGTTGTGTCGGTTCCACGCCGCCTGGTCTTCGGTGCTGGCCCGCTCGCCCGTCTGCGCGCCGAAGAGCACCTTTTCGGGGATGTTGAAGGCCGCCGCCACTTCCAGCGCGGCCAACCGGTAGTACTGCTCTGGTTGGCCCGGCAGGCTGACGCCGAGCGTCTTGGCTTCCATCCCTTGCAACATCAGCGACTGGTCAAACCCCTTGTTCCAATCCGCCACGACATTATCCAACGCCTCCGGCAAACCCTCAAGGTCCGTGCCGAGCATGGTTGCAAGCTGCGTGAAATCAACCTCCTTGTCCGCCTGCAAAACAGGCTGCGACTTGGCGTTCTTCCAAAACCCTTCGGCGCTGGAGCCTCTGATCTTGACCATGTCCGTCAGCGCGTCATAGACCGGCTCAAGCGCACTGTCGTTGAAGGTGGTGCGGTCCTGGCTCCAGATATAGACCCGATCGGGATGGACCTGGAAGCTCCGCGTCTTGCCTTGCGATGCGTCCACCGAAGACTCTGTGTAGGTCATCACCTTGGGCTGACCGTAGTGTGGGCTGTTCCGATCCTGCTCCCATTCGCTGATCTGAAGCTGGCCTTCCCAAGCGGGCACCAGGCTGATCAGCCCCTTGAGGCCTGTCGGCACGCCGCTCACCGGTTCCGAGAAGGGCTTGCCATCGGCCAGTTGGAAGATCACCCCGGAATACTCGCCCACCAGGGAGCGCTTGTCGGTCTCGGCCAGCATCTGCCAGAACCGGATGTGCTCGAAATGCCGGGTGATCTTTGCTTCCACCGGCGCGTCTTCGGGTGCGTCTTCGTCCAGCGTCAGCGCGGGATGCGTCTCCCAGGTTTTGGCCGCCGTTTTTGAGACCAGCGCGTTGGCCACACCGTTGCGCTTGTAAAGCGCGTAGAGATCGAAGAAATCAACGTCGTCCTTGTAGCCAAAGTCCAGCCGGAAATCGTGCTTGGTGCTGAGCAGGCCGGACGTGCCCAAGAGCGACCTCAGGTTGCGCGCCGGCAGCACCTCGCCGAACGCACGATAGGTCGCCGCGTTGGTCAACCGGCGGGCGGTGGTAAGCTGTGCTTCGGTGAGGGTGAGGGTCATGGGGTCTCTTCCGTCAAATCCAGCCGCCGTTCGATCCGGTCGAGGCGCAATTGCACTTGCGCCATCGCTTCATCTTGCCTGACTTCCGATTGCATGAAGGACGACATGTGGTTCTTCAGGATACGGATGTCGGCGGACATGTCTTTTTGTGCGTCTTCCATGCGCTGCGTGCGCTCATCCAGTCTGCGCAGGTAACGCAAAACGAGGCTTTCTGGTTCTGTCTCGCTCATACGCCCTCCGTCAAATCCAGCCGCCGTTCGATCCGGTCGAGGCGGGCCTCCATCCGATCAATTCTGCGCGACTGTGCAGCCAATGACTGTGCTGTAGCTGCCGTGTTTTCTTCCAGAGCGGTCATACGTATCTTCAAATCGCCGACATCGGCGATCAGCCGCGCCTGCCCGGCTTGAATGCGCTTCAGATGCTCCAACAACAGGTCATTGGTCACGCTCTCGCTCACGCCGCTCTCCTATGCCGTTTCTTGACCAGCATGCCCACCACGCCCCGGTTGCGGATCATCGGGGCCAGAGCATAGCGGATCGCGTCGATATAATGGTTATGCGCATCCACAATCTTCGGTTTCACATCCCCCGTCGAGCGGTCCACCTGGTAGCTGTAGAGCCGCATCTCGCGGGCCGTGGCGGGGCACTCGGGGTGCAGGACAATCTTATCAAAACTCTTGAGATACGCCACCCCGTCCTCGACCGAGCCGGACCATTTGGGCGCGGCCTCGATGCGCGGCAGGCCGTGGCGCTTGAGATAGCTGATGCTTTCAGGCCGCGCACTGTCGGCCCGCACCACGTGTCTGGCGATCTCCGGCATCGCCGCCGTGACGAAGGCGGCGGTGTCATCCAGTTCAAGCCCGGTGCGTCCCGCCTCGTGGCGGATGTAGAGCCGCTTGTCGCCGATCCAGCACGCGACGGCTGCCGTCGGGTCCTGGGCAAAGCCGAAGTCGAGACCATAGTAAGGCCCATCCCAAGCGTCCTGCGGCGCGAATGCGGCGATCTCCCAGTGACCGGCAAAGACCTGGGCATCGGTCAGGGTTAGAAATTCACCCTCCCAGACGTGATCATAGGTCTCGGGGCGCTTGCGCTTGTCGTCCAGACGCTGGGCGTTGAGCGCTTTGGTGAACCACGGATTGTCGCGCCAGTTGATCTGCGTGACCACGCACGCATCCGGCGGGTCCGCGACCCAGCGCCGCCAGGTGGCACTATCCGGGCTTTCGGGGTTGAAGCTCACCCAGTTCTCGACGCCGGGTTCGCGCAAGGTCGGCATCAGCTTGCTCCAGGCAATCTCCGAGACTGTCTCGGCCTCATCGGTCCAATTGAGCAGGATTTGCGACTTCGACTTGATGCTGTCGATATTGTGGCGCAGCCCGGAGAAGACAAAGCGCACGTTGCCGTTGCGGGTGCGGATGTATTTCTCGCCCATGTCATAGCCCGCCGCCAGCCAGGGAAGAGCCGCAATCGCCTGCTTGATCTCATGCATCGAGCTTTCCTCAAGCGAGCCCAGATGCTCGCGGCTCGCCAGGATCACCCCCTTTCGGCCCTGATAGGCCAGCTGGTAGCCCCGGATCGCGGCGGCCATGGCGAGGTTGCGGGTCTTGCCGGAGCCGCGTCCGCCATAGAAGACCCGGTGTCGGGCGGGCCGCTTGAAGTTACAGGCCATCTTGTAGGGAAGCTCGCTCTGGCCGCTCAGCGGCTCCCTGAGAGCCGTTGCGGTGTTTTGGGTAGTCTGGGTGCCGGAAAGAGCGAGATGGCGCTCAGCGGGCGTCTCTGTGGCGCTGGGGGGTGTTTGCGTCGTCGTCATGGGGTGTCGTCGTCCTCCGGGAACGGCTCCGGCATCACCGCGACCATCTCAATCTTGTGGACGATGGGCAGGCCCGTATCACTGTTAATGTGGGTTGGGAGAACTTTACCCAGCCGGCCAGGAACGGTCCGGGGGACGACTTGGCCTGATCGCGGAGGTATTGAACCAGACTACCGCCCCCAGCTTCCGTGGCCGCCTGCAGGATGGCGTCCTGCAGCAGAACCGTCGTCTTGTTGCGCGACCCTTTCGGACGCCCCGGACCCGGTTTGCCTGTGCCAATCCTGTTATTTTGTGTTTTTTTAACAGTCATAGGACTGCCCCGGTCGGGGGTTTGGCAACCAATTCTGGCAACTAAAGCAAATTCCTATAATGTAATAGCCGAGAGCATAGGGATAAACACTAATGTTCTTCTTATGTTCATGGTTTAAGTATGCTAACCATGCTCTACTAATACTTATATGAAAACCCTGGTTTCCAGGTTTCCAAAATAGGTTAAGTACATGATTTATATATATTTTTGTGGCAACTAACCTGGCAACCAGTGGCAACCAGTGGAAACCAACGCCAAAAAACAGTGGAAACCAGAAACGACGCTGGTTGCCACTGGTTGCCAGGCTGGTTGCCAGAATTAACAACTGGAGAGTGAATTTCTGCCGAGGTGGATCAACCATCGCGAGTCCAACCCTTTTGTTTTTTGTATGCGCCGAAATTCAAAGGGTTAGGCGCGCGGGTCCACCCGTTTATCTGGCCCATGGCGCGTCCGATCCTGTCTGACACAGTTCGGTTGCTGTCTTTGAGATCGCCGCCGAAACACTCCACCCAGATCATCGGGGCGCACACCTTGTCCCTGTAGCTCGGCGGCCCTTGCCCTTCGAACACCTCGACCTGCTCGTCCAGCCAGGCTTCGATCCGGGCCCTCCAGCCGCCATCATCCAGTTTGCGTGCTGCTTGTTCTTGCTCGGCGAGCGCAGCGACGGCGTCTTCTTGAAGATACAGGGGCTCACCTGCCTTCCAGCGGTAAACCGCCTCGGCCCAGAGTTGGTCACGTTCCCCCTCAAGGGCGTTTACGTCGAAGCGGTCGATGGTACACGTCACCGGCCAGAACCGTCGGTTCCCGGTGTCATCCTTCAGATAATCTCTGTCATTGGTGGTGCCTGCGAACACCGTGCAGCGTGGAAAATCTTCTGCTCGGCGCTCATAGGACAATCGCGCCCGGTCTACTGTGCGGGACATGAAGCCCTTGATCTGTTCGATCTTTGATTTGCTGAACGCCTGAAGCTCGGACATCTCGACAATCCACCGTCCTTGATTGTTCTCGATGATCTCTTTGCCTTTCAGCGCAGGAACGTCGTCGCCATACCAGGTCGGGTCCACAGCGAGCGTGCGCAGGAAGGTTGATTTCCCCAGGCCTTGCGGCCCTTCCAGGATCAGGCAGTGATCGAACTTGATGCCCGGCTGTATCGCTCGCGCGGTCGCCGCGCACATGAACTTTCGACTGACAGCTTCCGTGTAGGCATTGCGTTCCACGCGCAAATGCCGGTGTAACATCGTGTCGATCCGCGCTTTGCCGTCCCAGACCAGCGCGCCCAGGTATTCACACACAGGGTTGTAGGTTCTCATGGACGCAATCAGATTTACGACGTCTGCTGCGCGTTGAGCCGACATCTCGACACGATATTTGGTCTCGATGTAAAGCCGTAGACATAAATCATCGGCGTTTCCCCAGGGATCACCGTTGCGCCGATCCCCGACCGTTGACCAGGGCATGTCACATCGCCGTGACACACAGTGCCGGATGTCGTTCCGCATGACACCTTTCAGGGCTTCGTCATGCGTGGTGATCGTGTGCAAGTTTCGCAAACTGGGCTTGATCTGGCCATCTTCCATATCCAGCTTGGCAAGCCACCGGGTGTCTTCAACCGCATCGAACCCTTCGACAGCATCCCGAACGTATTCCGCTTTCGTGGCTTCGTCTTCCTCCAGGAAGGCCATCATCGCCTTGAAGCTGGGATATTTGGTGATGTTCGTCTGGGGTTTGACGGCGTCGTCTTTCTCACCAAATTTGTGGATACGTACGAGATCAAACGCATTCACCAATTGGCGGGAGCATGGATCGCTTTCATGTTCAGAGAAAGACCATAATCCTTCGTGGGTATGTACGCCGTTGACCGTTGAGCCGCCTGTGTAGGTGTAACGTTCACCATGGGTCGGTGTGTAGATGTCGGGCAGAAACGTCGTGATGGCGCTGTGGATGTCATAGACCCGGCAGAAGGCGCCGATCATGCCGCTCTTGGTGCGCGGATCTTCGGCTTTCGCCTTGTGGTAAAGCTGAACACCGGGGTGCCTGCTCGACCGGGGCCAGGTCCCGACATCGGTCCAGTCGTCATACTCATTCAGAATGTCGTCTGGATCGACCCAACGACCCTCGTTGTTCTTGACGATGTATTCCCCATCACGGGCGTGTGAGGGCCAGAACATGACCCGCTCGAACTGATCGGTTGTGGCGTCGAACGCCTCGATCCCGATCTTCTCAGCGAGCTTCCGCGCGATCGGCGCGTATTCGGCAGGCAGGACACTCCGTGTGAGTGGGAAGAGCAATCGGTAGCGGGGCTTCTTGGGTTTGTGTTTATGGGTGGTGTAGAACGCCCATTCATAAGACCCGATGGCCTCAGTCAACCGGGTCTCGAACCCCGGTGTGTCGTGATCGGCGTCCAGGGTGATGAGGTCACGGTTCTGGACGTTCGCTTTCTTCCGGGGGCCTATCAAGGTGCCACCGAGGAAACAGCCCACATCCTTGATTGCGACCTGCCGTTCGGGAGGCAGTTTCCGGTAATCGGCTATGGTCTCTGAAGTGATCTGTGGCGCGTGGATGCGCTGCACGATCTCGCTCCAGGTCATCGTCGAGGCCTTCATGCGGGCGTCGGTGCGGCTCTTGCCAGTTGCCATTCCCAGCTTGCGGCCCGCGTGGATGGGTGTCGCGGGCACGGTCATTCGGAAGCCTCCGTGTCGAAATGAAGGCTTCGGGCGGTCCTTAGTGCGGTATCGATGGCACTTACATGCCCTGGAATTGAGTCAGAGCGGCTTGTGTCTTGCGCCCACAAAAACCGGCCGCCCACTTCGTAAATCGCTTTGGGCTGATCTTCTTCCGGGCCACCCCAATCGGTCCCGCACCAGCAACATTCTGTGGGCGAGTTTGGCCATGTCTGGGGCTCGCAATAGAGACGTTCAAACTCTTTCGCGGGAGGCCCACAAACCCAAACCAAAGGCTCCAGATACCTTTTCACAAGATCACCGAGGTGTTCCTCATCTTGATCTGAGAAGGGTTCGGTTCCGACAAAGAACCAGTAGTGGTCGTATGTCGTCAAACGGTTGTATTTGGGTATGCAGAACGCTTGGCGCTCCGGACCTTCGGGCATGAAGATTGGCGGGACGGGCCAATCTACTTTAACACCCAAAACATCGAAAAAAGCGATCCATTGGCAGACCGCGGGACCGCTTGTCTCATGAATGTTGTACAATTCGGCGACGGACACACTCACGACACCACCTCCTGCGCCCGCACGGCTTGCGTTTCGATGATGTCCTGGAAGAGCGTGAGCGTCTCCACGGCGTCCAACGCGCCCGTGGACGCATCGAGATTGCAGAGTTCGCGCGACGCGCAGATGCTGGCCCGGCGAATACGCCAGAGCGCATCATGCAGGGCATCAAGTTGGTCAAGGGTAAGGGTACGGGTGTCTGTGCTCATGATGAGCCTCCGTGTGTTCGGGTTTCCCCGACCACTGGAGGTTCTAATCTCCGGGTGGCCGGATGCAGCAGGATTAGAACTACCGCCACACGGTGCGGCGCACCCGAAGGTGCCCCTGCGCATCCGACCATAGGAAAAGCCGCGTTGTGAGGCGCGGCTTTCGGAGCGCCGTGTGACAGACAGGGTTCTAATCCCGACAGACCGGAGTTTGCCGATCTGCACGGGCAAGGTGTCTGACCTGGGCGCACGTGTCAAGGTGGTCTGCGTCATTTCCACCTCCTTTGCGGAAATCCGGAGGTTTTCTGCCGGAATTCTGTCGGCGCTTTGCCGGTTTCCGAGGCTTCGGTGACGGCGGTGATCAGGGCAACATAGTCTTGCGACTGTGCAATGTCCTGGAGGATCACATGCCGGATATAACCCGCCTGGGTCATGCCTTTGGCCGCAATGACTTTCATCATGGCGTTGTACTGGCCATCGGTCAGCGTGGTGCGGGCTTCGAGGTCTTTCACAACGTCCCTCCCACATCCGGGTACGCGGTTACGAAACCATCGTCCTCGAGGTCTTCCACGTCTTTGCGCTCCAGCTCAGCCAGATACGTCCAGCTGAGCGCAGCATCGAGATCATCGCCGCCGCCCGCCTCAATCCCGTGCAGGGTGATCTGCGAGAACGGAAAGGTCTTGCGCGTCACCCATGCGCCATCCGTCTCGCGGACTTCCCCTGTAATGGCGTCCATCAGATCCTCGTCCTTGAGATCGCGGATGCGGTCCAGGAAAGCGTCACGCGCTGTGCCGGAGAAAGGGGTCATGTCACGCGATCCTTTCCCTGTTAGACTGTGTGGCGCGACCCGCCCCGACCGACGGGCCGCGCCGATCCACGCAGCGCTCGGGAAGGAAAGCGGCATGGATGTTGGGGGGTTTGAGTGAATGGATCGTCGCCGTTGCGAGCATCATCGCTGCTTGGGCGAGCACCGTCGCCGCCTTGACGGGGGTTTGGACCTACAAAAGACAGAGACGCAAGGACATGCGACAGCCACCGATCTTTGAAGTGACCCCAGAGCAGGACGCCCTGATCCCGGATGTTCTGCATCTTGGCGTCACTGTCCGCAATCAAGAGACTGCCGACTACGTCCTTGAAGGCATTGACGCCCGGTACCCGATCTTTATCGCTGAAAAGGATATCCCGCAAAGTTTTCACGGACCGGGGCACCCGGTGGACTGGGCGGGCGTCGAGAATGTGCCCTTGCACAGGTTTGTGCCAGCGGGGCGGCGCACAAGAAGAAACGGCGACCATTACAGTTTCTCGCTTTCCGGCAAAGCCAGGTTCGCCTTTTCCAGCCGCGCCACACGCGCCTCGATCTGGTTTGTCTGGTCCTGGAAAGATGAGTCCCGCTCCCGCAAGACGCGAAAAAGCATCCACATGGCGCCCAAGGTGACG